>NZ_CP064782.1:0-1200000 GCF_018905915.1 Azospira inquinata | reverse complement strand
GCTTCGACGTCATCATTGTGGAGACCGTAGGCGTTGGCCAGTCGGAAACCACGGTGGCGGGCATGGTGGATATGTTCTGTTTATTGCAGTTGCCCAATGCGGGGGATGACCTCCAAGCAATCAAAAAAGGCATTGTGGAAATTGCGGATATGGTGGTGATTAACAAGGCGGACATTGATCCCCGGGCGGCCCAGGTGGTGCGTGCCCAGTGGCGCAATGCCCTGCACATGTTGCGGCACACGAGTTCCCATTGGGAACCCCCGGTCCTCACCCTGTCGGCCTTGCACAAGGAAGGCATCGAGGCGTTCTGGGAGCAGGTGGAGGCCTATCAGGCCGCCCTGGTTCCCAGCGGGGATTTCGCGGCTCGCCGTCACCGCCAGTCCATTGATTGGATGTGGAGTCTGATCGACTCCGGTTTGCGGCAATATTTCCGAAACCACCCGGCGGTGCGCCGGGATCTGCCCGACCTCACCCACGCGGTGGCCGAGGGACGCACCACGCCGGCCGCAGCTGCTTACAAGCTGCTGGCGGACCTGCAAACGTAACGTTTAACCATTCGACCGTTAGGGAGAAGTTCTCATGCAAGACATCATCCGCCAGCTGGAAGAAAAGCGGGAGGCGGCGCGTCTCGGCGGGGGCCAGAAGCGCATCGACAGCCAGCACAAGAAGGGCAAGCTGACTGCCCGTGAACGCATCGAGCTGTTGCTCGATCCCCACTCCTTCGAGGAATGGGACATGTTTAAAGGCCACCGTTGCGCCGACTTCGGGATGGAAGAACAGGTCATCCCCAGCGACGGGGTTGTGACTGGCTACGGCACTATCAATGGCCGTCTGATCTTTGTTTTCTCCCAAGATTTCACCGTGTTCGGCGGTTCCCTGTCCGAAGCCCACGCGGAAAAGATTTGCAAGATCATGGACCATGCCATGAAGGTGGGGGCTCCCGTGATCGGCCTGAACGACTCGGGCGGCGCCCGGATTCAGGAAGGGGTGGCTTCCCTGGGCGGCTACGCGGAAGTGTTCCAGCGTAACGTCATGGCTTCCGGGGTGATTCCCCAGATTTCCATGATCATGGGGCCCTGCGCCGGTGGCGCCGTGTATTCCCCGGCCATGACCGACTTCATTTTCATGGTCAAGGATTCTTCCTACATGTTCGTGACCGGTCCGGATGTGGTGAAGACCGTGACCCACGAAGAAGTGACCGCCGAAGAATTGGGCGGCGCCGTGACCCACACCGCCAAGTCCGGTGTGGCCGATCTGGCCTTCGAAAATGATGTGGAAGCCCTGCATTACCTGCGTCGCCTGATGAATTTCCTGCCGGCGAACAACAAGGAAATGCCTCCGGTCCAAAAGACCAACGATCCGGCCAGCCGTTGCGACATGTCCCTGGACACCCTGGTGCCGGACAACGCCAACAAGCCTTACGACATGAAGGAACTGATCATCAAGATCGTTGATGACTGTGACTTCTTCGAAATCCAGCCGGATTACGCCAAGAACATCATTACCGGCTTTGCCCGCATGGACGGCCACCCCATCGGCATCGTGGCCAACCAGCCCCTGGTGCTGGCCGGCTGTCTGGATATCAAGTCCTCCATCAAGGCAGCCCGTTTCGTGCGCTTCTGCGATGCTTTCAATATCCCCGTGGTGACCTTTGTGGATGTGCCCGGGTTCATGCCCGGTACCGCCCAGGAATACGGCGGCATCATCAAGCACGGCGCCAAGCTCCTCTACGCTTACGCGGAATGCACCGTGCCCAAGGTCACCGTGATTACCCGTAAGGCCTACGGCGGCGCCTATGACGTGATGTCTTCCAAGCACCTGCGGGGCGACGTGAATTTTGCCTGGCCCTCTGCGGAAATTGCCGTGATGGGCCCGAAGGGCGCTGTGGAAATCATTTTCCGGGACGAAAAGAACGATCCGGAAAAGATTGCCGCCCGGGAAGCGGAATACAAGGCCAAGTTCGCCAATCCGTTCATCGCCGGTCACCGTGGCTTCATCGACGACGTCATCATGCCGAACGAAACCCGCCGCCGCATTTGCCGTTCCCTGGCCATGCTGCGTGAAAAGAAACTGGAAAACCCGTGGCGTAAGCACGGCAACATTCCGCTTTAAGCGACGGGAGGACACAGACAATGTTCAAGAAGATTCTGATTGCAAACCGGGGCGAAATCGCCTGCCGTGTTATCAAGACCGCCCGCAAGATGGGTATTCAGACCGTTGCGGTCTATTCCGAAGCCGATAAGGATTCCCGCCACGTGCTGCTGGCCGACGAATCCGTCTGCATCGGCCCGGCCGCTTCCAAGGAATCCTATCTGGTGATGGAAAAGATCATCGACGCCTGCAAGCAAACGGGCGCCGAAGCGGTCCATCCGGGGTACGGTTTCCTGTCCGAGAATTCCGAGTTCTGCGCCAAGCTGGAAGCGGCCGGAATCGTCTTCATCGGCCCCAAGACCCACGCCATCGAAGCCATGGGGGACAAGATTGCCTCCAAGAAACTGGCCAAGGAAGCCAAGGTCAATACCATTCCGGGTTACAACGATGCCATCGATACCCCGGAACACGCCGTGGAAATTGCCAAGAACATCGGCTACCCGGTGATGATCAAGGCCTCCGCCGGCGGCGGTGGTAAGGGCCTGCGGGTTGCTTACAACGACGAAGAAGCCTACGAAGGCTTCTCCTCCTGCAAGCACGAAGCCAAGAACGCTTTCGGCGATGACCGGGTTTTCATCGAAAAATTCGTGGAAGAACCCCGCCACATCGAAATCCAGGTGCTGGGCGATGCCCACGGCAACGTGGTGTACCTGAACGAGCGGGAATGCTCCATTCAGCGTCGCCACCAAAAGGTGCTGGAAGAAGCCCCGTCTCCCTTCCTGGACGAAGCCACCCGCAAGGCCATGGGCGAACAAGCCGTGTCCCTGGCCAAGGCGGTGCAATACCAATCCGCCGGTACGGTGGAATTCGTGGTGGGCAAGGACAAGTCCTTCTACTTCCTGGAAATGAACACCCGTCTCCAGGTGGAACACCCGGTCACCGAGTTCATCACCGGTCTGGATCTGGTGGAACTGATGATCCGCGTGGCCGCTGGGGAAAAGCTGCCCCTCACCCAGGCCGACGTGAAGCGTCAAGGCTGGGCCATGGAATGCCGGATCAACGCGGAAGACCCCTTCCGTGGCTTCCTGCCTTCCACCGGTCGTCTGGTGCGCTTCCTGCCGCCAGCGGAAGTGGATGGTCAGGTGCGGGTAGATACGGGCGTCTATGACGGCGGCGAAATTTCCATGTATTACGACTCCATGATCGCCAAGCTGATCGTTCATGGCGCTACCCGGGAACAAGCCATTGCCCGGATGCGGGATGCCCTGAACGGCTTCGTGATTCGTGGTATCCGCTCCAACATTCCGTTCCAAGCCGCGTTGATGCAGCATCCCCGCTTCCAGGCCGGTAATTTCAACACTGGCTTCCTGGCGGAGGAATACCCCAACGGCTTCGATCCCTCCATGGTGCCCCACGATGATCCGGCCCTGCTGATTTCCGTGGCTGCCTTCGTCCATCGCCGCTACATTGACCGGGCCGCCAAGGTCTCCGGCCAACTGCCGGGCCATGAACGCAAGGTGGGTGACGAATGGGTGGTGATCTACAACGGGGAACATCATCCCGTGGTGGCCCGTCCCATCACCGGTGGTTACGTGGTGGAATACAAGGGTGAAACCTACGAGATCGTTTCCTCCTGGCGCCTTGGCCAACCCATTTTCAACGGTACCTGCAACGGTGAGGAATTCACCCTGCAAGTGGAACGCCACCGCATGGTTTATTGGCTCTTCCACTGGGGCACCCAGGCCAACATGATGGTCATGCCGGCCCGGGCCGCCGAACTGCTGGCCCTGATGCCGGACAAACCCGCACCCGATCTGTCCAAGTTCCTCCTGTCTCCTATGCCTGGGCTACTGCGGGAAGTGTCCGTCCAGGTCGGTCAGGAAGTGAAGGCCGGGGAAAAGCTGGCGGTCATCGAAGCCATGAAGATGGAAAACATCCTCAAGGCCGAGCAGGACTGCAAGGTGAAGAAGATCACCGCCAAGGCGGGCGACAGCCTGTCGGTGGACGAAGTGATCATCGAGTTCGAATAAGCTTTTTCGAGCGTCAAAAAAAGGCCGGCATTGCCGGCCTTTTTCTTTGGGTTTTACCGTCTAGCTATGGGACTGCAGGAAGGCCCCCACCTTCTTGTCCACCGCCTGGATGTGATTGATCAGCCAGTGGGAAAGAAAGACAGAAAGATCCAGGGCGGCGGAATCATCCCCCAGCCCTACCCGCAGCTCCATATCGTTGACCTGGGCCAGCAGGGACTGGTGCAGGCGCTGATGTTCCGCCAGACCGGGATAAGCGGCGGCGGCCATGAGGGCTTCTTCGTGGGAAAAGTGGTAGCGGGTGTAGTCCAGCAGTTCGGTTACGGCTTCCGTCGCCG
The DNA here is from genome assembly GCF_018905915.1 of Azospira inquinata. NCBI lineage: Bacteria > Pseudomonadati > Pseudomonadota > Betaproteobacteria > Rhodocyclales > Rhodocyclaceae > Azospira > Azospira inquinata. The sequence continues at coordinate 1,195,544 of NZ_CP064782.1, read as the reverse complement.
TAGCCAGGGTGGCCTCCGGATCTCCCAGAAGGGCGTGCTGAATCTTGGCCACAATGTCAAAGAGGCGTTGGTGCTGGTCATCGATTTCCCCGACGCCGACATAAAATTCCGGACCAAATTGAACAATGGAAGTGGCGTCCATGGCGGTATCTACAGGGAAATGAGGTGGGAGGATTCTGCCATAGGTGGGAAAAAGTAGTGCCAATAAAAAAGGCCGGAGATATCCGGCCTTTGGGAGGGTAGAGCGGGTCTAATCAGACCGGGGCTCCCAGGGCGCCCCGCATTTTTTGTAGAGCCTTGGCTTCGATCTGGCGGATACGTTCAGCGGAAACCCCAAAGCGGGCGGCCAGATCATGCAGGGTGGCCGGGTCTTCCTCCCGCAGCCAGCGGGATTCCACAATTTCCCGGCTGCGAGGGTCCAGACTGGCCAGGGCCGACTGGAGGCCTTCGTTTTGTTGGTGTTCCCGCTCCCGGTTTTCCAATACCCGGGTGGGCTCATGGTCCCCGTCCGCCAGATAGGTGATGGGGGCCAGCCGTTCCCCCTCTTCGTCATCCGGATTGCCGTCCAGGGCCATGTCCCGGCCACTCAGCCGGGTTTCCATTTCCACCACTTCTTCCGGCTTCACCGCCAGTTTTGCGGCAATCTGGGCGGCTTCCGCCGGGCTCAGGGTGTCCGTGTCCGCTTTCATGCTGCGCAGATTGAAGAACAGCTTGCGTTGGGCCTTGGTGGTGGCAATCTTCACCAGACGCCAGTTGCGCACGATGTATTCGTGGATTTCCGCCTTGATCCAGTGGATGGCGAAGGACACCAGACGCACCCCCCGATCCGGATCAAAGCGCTTGACCGCCTTCATCAGGCCGATATTGCCTTCCTGGATCAGGTCCGCATGGGGCAGGCCGTAACCCAGGTAGCCCCGGGCGATGGCAATGACCAGGCGCAAATGGGAAAGCACTAGCTGCCGGGCGGCATCCAGGTCGTTGTTATCCCGAAAACGCTTGGCCAGTGCCAACTCCTCTTCCTCCCGCAGTACCGGGAAGCGTTGGGCGGCTTGAATATAAGCGTCCAGATTGCCTGCCGCGGAGGGCAGGGCGAATCCTTGCGATAAGGTCATGGCTTGAGACATCCGGAAACCTCCTAACATCCGTAGCCCTTCCTGGGCTTACAGATTCAATTTTAGCACTCGTATGAATAGAGTGCTAAATCTTCCCGGAGTTTCCTTGACGGGGCCTATGTTCTTACAAATTACAGTCGAAAGCCGAAAAATACAGTTAAAAGCAGGCAATCAGACAGGTGTTTGGGTGATTACCTGCAGGATGCGTACCCCGGGGGGCCAGCATGGGCTGCTCCGGGAAATGGATGCCGTAGGCCTTCCTTTCCGGTTCCCGTAGCTTCTCCACCAGGTCCAGGCTGTTTCGGTAGAGCGCATGGTTCCCGGCCACATAGACCACGGTTTGCCCGGGGAAGGGGGGACTGGCCCACTGGATACCTAGGGTGCCATGTTCCACATGCCCCGCCAGGATCACCCTATCGGCGGACCGGGCCGCTTCGGAAGGGAGCCAGTCCCCCCATTCGTAGTGAAGATCAGAGACCAATGGGATTTTCCTGTGTCTGCTTCCTGATAAGCCTTCCGGGGAAGGCTGGAATATAGCCTGAGGCTGGATGAAAAAAGTTTGCGTATCAATTCCGGGTGCTGTGGCATGCCGATGAAAACACAGATCGATGGTAACTGGCACTGAGGTATTTCGAAAATTAAGCAAAGTCCAGGCCCGGATAACCAGAAACGGCTATCCATAAAGTCTAATAGCATATGAAGTTGTCGAGTTTTAGAATGCGGCCATAAAAAGATGGGCGGGCAGGGACCGCCCATTGTCATTTTCCTTATTCCAGAATTCCACGACTCATGCAAAAACTAAGGCCGAACCGGGCCTGGGGACGGATTGCGCCCGTTCCTAGCCGGCTATTGGCGACCGTCGGATGTTTAAGCGTGGCCCTTCATGCCTGGGGCCAAAGCATGACAGACCAGGAAGAACAGCGGCGCCGGGCGCAACAACAAGCTCAGGAACGGGCCCAACAGCAGTCCGCCCCGGATGTCCGGCTTCCCGCAGAGGTCGCGCCTCGTTTGGATGATCTTAGCCTGCCGGACGAAAGCCCCTGTTTCCCCATCCATACCCTGGAAGTGGACGGGGCCCAAGCCCGCCCCTTCGCCTGGATCGCCCCCTACCTCCAGCACTATGCCGGCCGTTGTATCGGCCAAGGAGGCATCAATCTGATCGTCAAACGGATCGGTGCCCAACTCCTTGCGGAGGGCTACGTCACCACCCGGATTGGGATTCCTGCCCAGGACCTTTCATCTGGCACCTTGAAACTGGTGTTGGTCCCCGGCGTCCTGCGGGCCATCCGTATCGCCGAAGGGAGTTCCGATACCCATTGGCAAAACGCCTTCCCCATGAAACCCGGGGATTTACTCAACCTTCGGGATCTGGAGCAGGGCCTGGAACAACTCAAGCGGGTACCTTCCCAGGATGCGGAAATGGACATTGTGCCGGGGGATAAACCGGGAGAGAGCGATGTCCTCCTGAAGATCAAGCGGAGCAAAGCCTGGCGCCTGGGGGTATCCCTGGACGACTCCGGGCTGAAAGACACGGGCAAGCGGCAGGCGTCCCTGAACTACGCCTGGGACAACCCCCTGGGCTTGAACGATCTCTTCTCCCTCAATCTCAACAGCGATGCCCAGCAAGACGACGAATGGCGGGGAACCGCCGGCTACGGTTGGCAGTATTCCCTTCCTTGGGGCTATTGGACCTTTGGTGCTTCGGAAAGTGTGTACCGCTATCACCAGACCGTTTCAGGGATCAATCAATCCTTCATTTCCAGCGGCGCGTCCCGTAGCCAGGAACTGAAAATTCAGCGCCTGATGTACCGGGACCAAAGCAGTAAAACTACCCTCCAGTTCCGTACCGGCCAACGCTTGTCCCAAAGCTTTGTCGCCGATACGGAAATCCAGGTCCAACACCGTCGTGCCGCCTTTGCCGAACTGGCCCTCCAGCAACGCCAATACGTGGGCCCCGTCCAATTGGACGCCAGCCTTGCCCGGCGGGAGGGGGTTCCCTGGTTCGGTGGCTATGACGACCCCGCTGGCCATACTTCCGCCAACCCCACCTACCGCTATGCCATGACCGTGGTTGATGTGGGGGGGCTGGCTGCCTTCCATCTGGGGAGCCAACCGGTGCGCTGGATCGGCGCCTTTCATGGGCAGACCACCCACGACGTTCTCTACGCGGCGGACCAGATCGCCATTGGCAACCGCTACACCGTGCGGGGTTTCGATGGGGAACAAACCCTGTCGGGAGAGCGGGGCTGGTATCTCCGCAACGAATTGGAATTTGCCCTGGGCGCCAGCGGCCAATCCCTCTATGGGGGGGTGGATCATGGCCGGGTGGGTGGCCCCAGTACGGAAACCCTGACCGGCAAACACCTCACCGGAGGCGTTCTTGGCCTCCGGGGCGCCTGGCAGGGCGCCTATTACGACGTCTTCCTGAGTGTCCCCATTCAAAAGCCCGATGGATTCACCTCGGCTCATCCCGCCACGGGATTCCAGATCGGCTACCAGTTTTAATCCCTGATTTCTTGAAGGCCAGCCATGGCACCCCTTTCCTCCTCCACTCCCCTTCCTTCCCTGGCGGTGACCACCTCTCCGGTTTCCCCCTTTAAGCGCTGGGTCCTTTGGCTGACGCTCACCGCCTTTGTGGGCCAGCCCCTGGCGGCGGCAGCCCAGGTGGTTGCCGCTGGATCGACTCCGGGAACCCGGGTGGGGGCCGCCCAGAACGGGGTGCCGGTGGTGCAGATCGCCACGCCCAACGGGGCCGGGGTATCCCACAACCAATACCAACAGTTCAATGTGGACCAGCGGGGGGTGGTGCTGAACAACAGCCGGACCCTGACCCAGACCCAGCAGGCCGGGTGGATTGAAGGCAATGCCAACCTGAACAACGGGATGGCCCGGATCATCCTCAACGAAGTCACCTCCAATCTGCCCTCCAGCCTGAAAGGGTATACGGAAGTGGCAGGGCAGAAGGCCGAGGTGGTGATTGCCAACCCCAACGGGATCACCTGTGACGGCTGCGGCTTCATCAATACCAGCCGGGGGGTACTGACCACCGGTACGCCGGTGTTTGGGGGGAGCGGCAGTCTGGACGCCTTCCGGGTAACCGGCGGCAACATTGCCGTGCAAGGGAACGGCCTGAACGGGAGCAACCTGGACCAACTGGACTTGATTGCCCGATCCGTCCAGGTCAACGCTAACCTTTGGGCCCAGAACCTGAATGTGATCACCGGGCCCAATCGGGTGGATTACGCTAGTTTGGGCGTACAGCTGATTCCGGGACAGACCGGCCAGCCCACCGTGGGGATCGACGTGGCTGCCCTGGGGGGGATGTACGCCAACAAGATCCGGCTGGTGGGAACAGAAGCCGGGGTGGGCGTTAATGTGGCAGGGACGCTGGCCGCTCAGGCCGGGGACTTCTCCCTGACCAACGCGGGGAAAGTGACCTTGTCCGGGACGGTGATCGGTAACGGCCAGGCCACTGTTTCCGCAGGGGAAGACCTGGTCCATTCCGGAACCTTGTATGGACAACAGGGCGTGTCCCTTTCCAGTGGGGGCACTCTGCAGAACACTGGCCTGGTCGCCAGTCAGGCCGATGTGGCGGTCACGGCCCAATCCGTGGATGCCAGCGGGGTATTTGCCGCCGGGATGGATACTCAAGGGGCGGTGACGGGCAAAGGCGGTCTTCAAGTCACCGCAGTGGATACCCTGCGGGCCGTTGGCCGGAATTTGGCCGGGGGCAGTCTGAGCTTCCAAGGGGGGGCTCTGAATCTGGCCGGGGCCCAAACCCAGGCCGGGGGCGACATTACCTGGATTGCCACCCAGGGGGATATTGATCACCGCCAGGCAACGACTCAAGGTCAGGGCAAGCTGAGCCTTTCCGCCGTGGCGGGCCAGGTCAAAAACGACGGTGGGGTGCTCTACGCCGCTACGGACCTCACCGGGAACTCCTTGGGCCTGAGTAACCAGGGGGGCCAAGTGGTGGCTTTGAATGACCTCCACTGGGAGGCGGGGTCTGGCAGCGTGACCAACCAAGGCGGGGTCATCCAGGCCAACCGGAATGTGACGCTGTCCGCCGGTAGCGTGGATAACGCCAACACCCAAGGGAACGGGCAGGGCATTCAGGCCGGGAATAAGCTGTCCGTTACGGCGGACCAAATCAGCAACCGCCAGGGCAACCTCCAAGCGGGCCTTGAAACCGATCTCTTCAGTCACGGGACCTTGGACAACAGCCAAGGGAAACTGTCTGCTGGCACGACCCTGTCGATCCTGGATGGCCAAGGGGTACCCAGTCTCACTATCAACAACGATAACGGCACGGTCGTGGTGGGAAAGAGCGGTAGTACCGGCGCCTCTTTGACTGTGCAAGCCGCTACTTTGGCGGGCAATGGGCAGATTCTGAGTTGGGGCGACGGTAGTTTGAATCTCTCCGGCGACTATTTGCAAAGCGGCAAGGTGCAGGCTAATGGAAATCTCTCCCTGACAGTGGGAGGACTCCTGACCAATTCAGGGACGATTCAAGCCGGCCAGAGGCTGGCGGTTAAGGCCGCTACCCTGGATAACCAGGGCACGGGAGAAATTTCCGGAAACCAGGTTCATGTGACCGCTACCGATACCCATACCTTGACGAACCGGGGGCTGATCGATGGGGGCGAGGTCGCCCTGGACGCGGTGACACTGAATAACCTGGGAACGGGCCGGATTTACGGAGACCATCTTTCCATTGGGGCCACCACGCTAACCAATAGCGCGGAAAACGGAAGTGCGCCGGTTATTGCCGCCCGGAATCGCTTGGACCTGGGGGTAACTACCCTAAACAACCAGGAACACGCCACTTTACTGAGCGCGGGTGACTTGGTAATCGGCGGGGCGTTGGATAGCAATCGGCAGGCCACCGGGCAAGCGGGGCAAATCAATAACGCCAGTGCAACTATAGAAGCCCTGGGGAATGCGGTGATTGGTGCATCCCAACTTAACAACACCAATCAGCATTTCTCGACCCAAACCGTGGTGCTTTCCCAAACCCACATTACGGAATACCAGCTTCCTGGTCATTCAACACGTTGGCTGCCCGGCCAAGCCTATGTGAAGCAGGACAACCACGAGAGTACCCATACTCTCTATACCCCAGAGGGCAGCAGCAGCGAGGGAAAATTCTACGAATATAACTACACACGGACGGTGTCGGAAGACCGTGTGATGACCTCCGACCCTGGAAAAATTCTGGCAGGGGGTGGAATACAACTTACTGCTACTTCCGTTTTGAATGACAAAAGTCAGATTATTGCGGGGGGGACTTTAGGTGGCACCATTGGGGCGCTGACTAATACCGCTGTAGATGGCCAGCATGTGGTGCGTGACTCCGGGGATTCTACCTATTTCTGGTATCGCCATCGTGGCGGGGGCAAAAAGAGAGCTCAGGGATCGAAGTCCAGCGGTTACAACCCCGCGCCTACCATAACTGGTGTTGATCTGACCCCGACGCTTTACGAAGCCAACACGGCATCCGCTGCCACTTCCGTTCAGGTCAGTCCCATTTCCGCCAATCCGGTGCTTCAGGCCAGTGCGACCGACGGTAGCCAGGTCCGGACCACCACGCCCAATACCTGGGTGCCGAATAGCAGCCTTTATACCGTCAATCCCAGTTCCAACGCCCACAGCTATGTGGAAACCGATCCTCGGTTCGCGAATTACCGGACCTGGGTTACCTCCGATTACATGCTGACTCGTCTGGGGGTGAATCCGGATACGGCGGTGAAGCGGCTGGGGGATGGTTTTTACGAACAAAAACTGGTCGCTGATCAGGTTCGTCAGTTGAGCGGCAAAAGTCTGCTGGCGGGGTATAGCAACACGGAACAGGAATATCAGGCCCTGATGGCCAGTGGGGTGAGCTATGGGGACACCTGGCATTTAACCCCGGGGGTGGCACTGACGGCGGAGCAGATGGCCCAGCTGACTAACGACATGGTGTGGCTGGTTGAGAAAACCGTCACCCTGGCGGATGGCAGTCAGGTGAAGGCCTTGGTGCCGGAGGTATATCTCAAGGCCAAAGACTTTACGGTGACGGGTAATGGGGCCTTGATTGCGGGCAATGATGTGCAATTGAACGTGGCAGGCTCCCTGAACAACAGCGGCACGATTGCTGCCAGCAATACGGCCATTCTGACGGCTGACACCCTGAATAACCTTAAAGGGCGGATTACCGGGCAGAACGTTCTGGCAACCGCTCAGTTGGATATCAACAACCTGGGGGGACGTATTGATGCGGCCAAGCAATTGGCGGTCAGTGCCGGGCGAGACCTGAATGTGGTGTCCACCACCCAGAATAGTCAGAGTAGCCAAGGCAGCCGGACCAATATTGACCGGGTAGCCACCCTGGCGGTGACCGGGGATGGAGGCAGCCTGACAGCAGTGGCGGGTCGCACAGCTAATTTCAACGGGGCGTCCGTCAGCAATGGTACGGGGACTACAACCCTGGTAGCCGGTCAGGACCTCAATTTCGGGACGGTGACGGAGCGTAATCAGCAGTCCATTGTTTGGAACGACAAGAATTACCACAAGGAAAGCCAGACGGCGGAAGTGGGTACTACCCTGAGTACGGGGGGCGACATTCAGCTAAGCGCTGGTCGGGACGTCAGTGCTCGGGGAGCCCAAGTTCAAAGCAATCAGGGGAAGCTAACGGTGGTTGCCGCACGGGACATATCGGTGAGTGCGGCGAACCGAAGTGATTCCGTGGACGATTTCCACCAACAGAAAAGCAAAGGCTTCCTGTCAAGCAAGACCGAGACCTCTCGGGATCAACTCAATGAAACGTTGGTGGCGGGTAGTCTGCTGTCGGCCAATCAGGTCAGTCTGCAAAGCGGCCGTGATCTGCATGTGACGGGCAGCAATGTGGTCTCTTCTCAAGGGACGACGCTGTTAGCGGGCAACGACCTAACGGTGGATGCGGCGACAGAGACGCGTACCGAACAGCACTATTACAAGAAAACCAGTTCAGGCATATTCAGTAGCGGAGCCAGTGTCACCCTGGGAACTCAGAAGCTGACGACGGATAGTCGGGATACGGCGACGACAGCCGTGGGGAGCACGATTGGCAGTGTCTCTGGGGATGTGGTGATGCAGGCCGGGGGGGCTTATACTCAAACGGGCAGTGGTATCCAGACCCCGGGCGGGAATGTGGCCATTCAAGGCAAGACGGTCACGATTCAGGAAGCCCGGAATACCAACGATTACCGGCAAGACACCAAGTTTGAGCAAAGCGGCTTGACCCTGGCGGTGAGTAACCCGGTGCTGGGGGCCTTGCAGACCGCGAGTCAGCTGTCTCACGCCAGCGACAAGACTTCGGATCCTCGGATGAAGGCCCTGGCTTTGGCCGGGACAGCCCTTGCGGCTCGGGATGCAGAAAAAGCGGTAATGGCTGGTCAAGGGGTAACCGTTACAGGCGAAGACGGCACGGTTAAGAACGACCAGATCGTTACCCAGCAGGATGGAAAGGGGGGTGTTTCTTCTCGGGATGCTAATGCCGCCGACAAAGTGGGGGGCATTGGCATTAGCGTTAGTGTAGGCAGCAGTCAGAGCAAGAGCACTACCACCCAGCATAGCGATACGGCTTCCGCTTCTACCATTGTGGCCGGGGGCAATATCTCGGTGAAAGCCGTTGGTGGAGGTAAGGACAGCAATGTCACCGTACAGGGCAGCGCCCTGAAGGCGGGGGGGGACATTGATTTGGAGGCTGAGAACGCCATTCGCCTGTTGGCAGCCCAAAATACCAACTCCACCCGGAGCAGCAGTTCCAGTAGTAGTGGCAGCCTGGGGGTGGGCTACAACACCAGCAGCGGATTCTCAATCCAAGCCAGTGCCAATAGTAGTAAGGGAAAAAGTAATGGGGACGACCTCACCTGGACCAATACGGAAATCCAGGCTGGCCAAAAGCTGACCCTGAAGTCTGGGGGAGATACCACCCTGCAAGGCGCGGTGGCCCAGGGCGGGCAGGTGGTTGCCCAGGTGGGTGGCAATCTGAACATTGTCAGCTTGCAAGATACCAGTACCTACGACAGCCACTTCAATAGCAATGGTTTCAGTATCAGTGTCCCCTTGGGCGCGGGGGGTTTGAGCGGCAGCGTGAGTGCCAGCACCCGTAACGTCAATAGTGACTATCGGAGTGTCACGGAACAAAGTGGCCTGAAAGCGGGGGATAGCGGCTTCCAGGTGGCTGTGACGGGAGATACGACCCTACAAGGGGGGGCCATACTCAGCACGCAGAAAGCGGTGGAGGATGGCGCTAATCAGTTCAGCACCGGCGGCACCCTCAGTACCCAGGACCTGAAAAACAAAGCGGATTATCAGGGCGATGCCAGTGGCTTCAACATTGGTGCGGGGGTAAATCAGAAGGGTACCTGGACACCGGCTGGAAGCATGGCCGGGGTGGGAAGTGAGAGCGGCTCTGCCAGCAGCACGACCCAGGCAGCCATTAGTGGGATTGCCGGTAATAAGAATGCCCGGACCGGGGACAAAGAAACCGGGATAGGCAAAATCTTCGATGCCAAGAAGGTGGAAGACAGCCTAGATGCCCAGGTACAGATTACCCAAATATTTGGACAGCTAGCGCCCAAGGTCATTGCCGAATATGCAGAAGTGCAAGCTAGCAAATATAAAACGTTGGCACAGAATGCAGAGCTATTAGGGAAATCTGACGAAGCCGAAGGGTATCGAAGCGAGGCGGCAAAGTGGGGCGAAGGTGGGCTCTACCGGGGCATGTTGCATACGGCGATAGGTGGGCTGGCCGGGGGGGTAAGCGGTGCGGTAGGAGCCGGGACGGCAGCAGCAGCGGCTCCGCTACTGAGTAATTTGCAAGATCGAGTAGCAACAGGCCTGGAAAACCAAGGAATTTCTTCTGAGGTAGCTCAGGCTTTGGGCCAACTGATGGCGACTGGAACGGCTACGGCCCTGGGGGCCATAGCCAGTAAGAGCGATGCGGGTGGCGCGATGGCGTTTGATATTGATGCCAATAATCGCCAACTGCACATTCAGGAAGAAAATGCCCTAAAAGCCTCTGCGAAAAAGATAGTGGCTGATCGCTATGCAGGAAAAACACTGGATTCTGATCAGAGGAAAGCGCTAGAGCAATATTGGTATGACCAACTGGAAGCAGAAGCTCTGGCTAAAGTTGACAAAAAAGGTAACGAAATAAGAAACCAACAGCTGGCAGGATTGGTGGCTGCGGAAGCGAGTGGAGATAGGGTAGGAATCAATAAATATCTGTCGGATGCTCAGTATGCAAGAAATATTGTCAGTGGGCTGAGTGGGGCCGAAATCTTAGGTAAAGATGGAAATCCGATTGTCGCAGACGGAAATATATTACGGGCTTTTGAATCTAGTAGAAGCCAATACGAAGACCCCAATTTGTTCCGAGTTCAAAATAGTCAAGTATTGCAAAAAGAATTTGGATCATTAGCGGCGGCGAAAAATGCTTCTGCACAGGAAACCGCCCAAAAGAACTTTTTTGAACTTGCGGGATTAAAACTTAGAACAGATTCGCTTATACAAGCCTATAAAACACCAAGCGAGGGTGTGGAAGCGGTGGCGCCGGAGTTATATCTAATTGGGAGCGGAAGACTCCTGAAAATTATTTATAAAGGAGTAAATGATTCACTTTATAAAGTAGCTGTTTATCGGGTTTTTGGCGGAGATGCGCGAGCGGAAGGGTTTTCGTGGACAACAGAGAATCCTCTCGTTGTTCAGAATTATAGAGATGTAGCTGGCCTGCCATCCGGTGGGGCAAGTGGGGCGAATAATACAGCTAACTTTTTGATTGAGGGAAGAGTGAAAGCTGTCGATGTTATTAAGTCAAGGCCGGCTCTACCTTTGGATGGAAATAGGGGGGGTCTTCCAGAGTTGATTATTAATCCAAAAAACGTAAAAATAATTGACTTCTCTGTTCTTAAGCGCTAGGTATTGGAAAATGAAATATTCTGGAATGACAGTTAACGAACGACTTTACGTCAGTGGGTTATTTGATGATTTTTACAAAGCGGTCGAAGAAAAAAATGTAGAAAATGCACGTATTCTTCTAAGGGAAGTTGAGTTAGACGAGGAGTCTATAAATTCAATCTTGGAACAATTGAAACTTTAACTGTGCTTGGATCAGCACGCAGAACGCGGGGGAGAGGGGAGATAGGTATATCCGGAGGAGGCTTTCCGGTACTAGCTGGTCACCCTCGACGTCTCCCGAAATTGAGTAGCGCCTGACATTAGAGTCCGATCCACCACGACAAGGAGATTGGACATGAAAAAGCGATTCATCGAAGAACAGATCATTGGCTTCCCAAGTGCAGAAGAAAGCCCTGTGACCGTTAACGAGCAAGCACAACAAATTGCTAAAGGAAATTTGACCAACTCGGCAATTACTGCAACCCAAAGGAATACAGGACGCTTCGGACAGGTAACAGATATTGTTGTGCCCGACGATCGAGGTGTGCGGTATAACGCGAAAGCCAAATTTATTGGCTTCTTGGAACCCCCCAAAAAATGAAATCGCTAACATTGCAAATCGCTAGTCTTCCTGATAAAAAAATGTTGTGTCCGACATATGGCTTGGAAATGACCAAGTTGCAGAAATCTCTTGTGAAGATGGCCAGGCAATTCAGATTGAAATTTTTGCGGCTCCCGATTGGGGGGGTATGGTCTTTTGAGCTAGGCGCTTTTGAGGCTGTTTTGGCCGAAGCAAAAAGCAACTTTCGAAATGCCTAGTTGGCGCAAAGGGGGGCGTCGAAGCTGCCATTACTTACTGCATTGAGGAGCAGTTGCTAAGATGGAAGAGCGGACGGAAAAAAGGCCGCGTTTTTTGAGCGGCTCTTCTAAGGGTTTTCGACTCTTTTATTATTAGAGCTGTGATCTGAGTTAAACAAAGGAAGCTAGATTTTGTCTTTGGATCGGTAAAGCCCCCAGCCCCTTAGGCGGTAATCCCGAGTTGGTCAAAAAGCGAGTTATTTACTTTAATTGAGCGGAATACCTAATCCGGAATAATTTTCCCCGGATTCAGGATGTTGGCCGGGTCCAGGCAGGCTTTTAACTGGCGCATCAGGGCAACGGCGGGGGCGCCGTGTTCCCGTTCCAGAAACTTGCGCTTGCCCATGCCGACACCGTGTTCCCCGGTACAGGTGCCTTCCATGGCGATGGCCCGCTCCACCACCCGCTCATTGATCCATTGGGCCTCCGCCACATCCTTGGGATTCTGGGTATCCACCAGCACCACCAGGTGGAAATTGCCGTCTCCCACGTGGCCGAACAGGGCAATGGGAATGGAAACCTGGGCGATATCCTGGTTGGTGGCATGAATACATTCCGCCAGCCGGGAAATGGGGACGCAGACGTCGGTCGGGAAAACCTTGCCACCGGGCTTCATCTGCAAGCAGGCGAAATAGGCCTGATGCCGGGCTTCCCAGAGGCGGGAGCGGTCCTCGGGCCGGGTCGCCCACTGGAACCCCTGGCCGCCGTTGCCGCTGGCCAGTTCTTGGGTGAGTTGGGCCTGCTCTTCCACGCTAGCCTCGCTGCCGTGGAATTCAAAAAACAGGGTGGGGGCTTCGGGGAGCTCCGTATGACTGTGCCGATTGACGGCCTGGAGGGTGAAGCTGTCCAGCAGTTCAATGCGGGCCACGGGAATGCCCATCTGGATGGTCTGGATGACCGTCTGTACGGCGGAATCCACGTCCGGGAAGGCGCAGACGGCGGCGGACATAGCCTCCGGTACGGGGTGTAGGCGCAGGGTCAACTCCGTAATCACCCCCAATGTGCCTTCCGCGCCAACGAACAATCGGGTGAGATCGTAGCCGGCGGAGGACTTGCGGGCCCGGCTGCCGGTTTTGACGATTTCTCCGGTGGGGGTCACCACCGTGGCGGCCAGTACATTTTCCCGCATGGTGCCGTAACGCACCGCGTTGGTTCCGGAGGCACGGGTACTGGCCATGCCCCCCAGGGTGGCGTCAGCGCCCGGATCGATGGGGAAAAAGAATCCAGTGCCCTTCAACTCCCGATTGAGCTGGAGCCGGGTAACCCCGGCTTGTACTGTGGCATCCAGGTCTTCCGGATGGACTGCCAGTACCTGATTCATCCCGGACAGGTCCAGGCTCAAGCCCCCATGAGGGGCCAGCACATGGCCTTCCACGGAACTACCCACACCAAAAGGAATGAGGGGAACCCGGTATTGGTTGCAGTGGCGCACTACCCAGGCGACTTCTTCGGTGCTTTGGGCGAACACCACGCCGTCGGGCAGCATCTCTGGGTGCACGGATTCATCCCGGCCGTGCTGCAGGCGAACCGAATCCCCTTGGGAGAAGCGGGGGCCGAACTGGGTTTTGAGTTGGGAGAGGAATTCAGAGGGCAGGGGCGGGCGGTGAGAACGTGGGAAGAGGCCATGATCAATTATAGGTAACCGCATACAGCGGGAAGTTCGCCAGTCTACTACTGGCCCATTTTTTGGGCGAACACGAGGTCGATAGGGGGCCGAGGGCGGAGACTGGCGTTTTTTTCAACTTGCGGCTGGACGTCGAGAAATCTTTTGCTATAATGCGCCCTCGCTTCGCGAAACGGCTTGACAGCTTTGTGCTGAATCGCCATAATTCGCGGCTTCGTTTCGGAGGGGTTCCCGAGCGGTCAAAGGGAGCAGACTGTAAATCTGCCGGCTCTGCCTTCGAAGGTTCGAATCCTTCCCCCTCCACCAGTTGCTGTTGCAGCAACGACTTGTTGCAGGTGAAGAGATTGCGGGTGTAGCTCAATGGTAGAGCTGAAGCCTTCCAAGCTTAAGACGAGGGTTCGATTCCCTTCACCCGCTCCAGGTTGCGGCAACAAGTTGTAAGCGATGCCCATGTAGCTCAGTGGTAGAGCACTCCCTTGGTAAGGGAGAGGTCGGCAGTTCAATCCTGCCCATGGGCACCACTACCCTCATCTATATCGCGCCGGAAGTTTTGTTAATCTTCTATATTTCGAGGTACCGGAATGGCCAAAGAAAAATTTGAACGTACGAAGCCGCACGTAAACGTGGGTACGATTGGGCACGTTGACCACGGTAAGACGACGCTGACGGCGGCGATTACCACGGTTCTGGCCCGGAAGTGGGGCGGCGAAGCCCGTGCGTACGACCAGATTGATGCTGCTCCGGAAGAAAAGGCTCGCGGTATCACGATCAACACGGCGCACGTGGAATACGAAACGGAAACCCGCCACTACGCCCACGTGGATTGCCCGGGGCACGCGGACTACGTAAAGAACATGATTACCGGTGCCGCCCAGATGGACGGCGCCATCCTGGTGGTGTCTGCGGCCGACGGCCCCATGCCCCAAACCCGGGAACACATCCTGCTGGCCCGTCAGGTGGGCGTGCCCTACATCATCGTCTATCTGAACAAGTGCGACATGGTGGACGACGCCGAACTGCTGGAACTGGTGGAAATGGAAGTTCGGGAACTGCTGTCCAAGTACGACTTCCCGGGCGACGACATCCCCATCATCAAGGGTTCCGCTCTGAAGGCCCTGGAAGGCGACCAATCCGAAATCGGTGAGCCCTCCATCTTCCAACTGGCCGCTGCTCTGGATTCCTACATCCCCACCCCGGAACGGGCTGTGGATCAACCCTTCCTGCTGCCCATCGAAGACGTATTCTCCATCTCCGGCCGCGGCACCGTGGTGACCGGTCGTGTGGAACGGGGCGTGGTGAAGGTCGGCGAAGAAATCGAAATCGTCGGCATCAAGCCCACCGTCAAGACCACCTGCACCGGCGTGGAAATGTTCCGCAAGCTGCTGGACCAAGGTCAAGCGGGCGACAACGTGGGCGTGCTGCTGCGTGGTACCAAGCGCGAAGAAGTGGAACGGGGCCAAGTGCTGGCCAAACCCGGCTCCATCAACCCCCACACCCACTTCAGCGCCGAAGTGTATGTGCTGTCCAAGGACGAAGGTGGTCGTCATACCCCGTTCTTCAACGGCTACCGTCCCCAGTTCTACTTCCGGACCACGGACGTGACCGGTACCATCGAACTGCCGGCCGGTACTGAAATGGTCATGCCTGGCGACAACATCGCCATGACCGTGAAGCTGATCTGCCCGATCGCCATGGAAGAAGGTCTACGCTTCGCTATCCGCGAAGGTGGCCGGACCGTCGGCGCCGGTGTTGTTGCGAAAATCATCGAGTAACCCTCGATAAGCTGTACAGGAAGCGCCCCGTAACCCCGGGGCGCTTTTGTGGTCTCTGCTGCAGGGGCATAGCTCAATTGGCAGAGCGTCGGTCTCCAAAACCGAAGGTTGGGGGTTCGAGACCCTCTGCCCCTGCCATCCTATAAGACAAATCTAAATGGCCGATAAGATCAAGTTTGCGCTGGCACTACTGCTTCTTGCTGCCGGCGTGGCCGGCTTTTATCTGCTTGGCCAGCAGGCAATGATCCTGCGTGTGCTGTGCGTGTTGGCGGGCGTGGGTGCTGCGTTGGCGGTGGGCTGGCAAACTGAGCCCGGCCAGCGCTTTGTGGTGTTTACCCGGGACGCCATTACGGAGACCAAAAAGGTCGTCTGGCCCTCTCGTAAAGAAACCTTGCAAACCACCGGTATCGTTTTCGCCTTCGTGGTGGTCATGGCCTTGTTCCTGTGGCTGACGGACAAGAGTCTTGAGTGGGTGTTGTACGACCTCGTTTTGGGATGGAAAAAATCATGAGCAAACGCTGGTACGTCGTCCATGCCTACTCTGGCTTTGAAAAGAGTGTGCAGCGGGCTTTGACCGATCGTATTGCTCGTTCGGGCATGGAAGACATGTTCGGGCGCATCATGGTGCCGGTCGAAGAAGTGGTGGAAATGAAGGGCGGTCAGAAAAGCATCTCCGAACGAAAGTTCTTCCCCGGCTATGTGCTGGTGGAAATGGAAATGAACGACGACAGCTGGCACTTGGTGAAGAACACCTCCAAGGTGACTGGTTTTGTCGGCGGCACGGCCACCAAGCCCACCCCCATTTCCGAAAAGGAAGTGGACAAGATCATGCAGCAGATGCAGGAAGGGGTGGAAAAGCCCCGTCCCAAGGTGCTGTTCGAGATCGGCGAAACCGTGCGGGTCAAAGAAGGCCCGTTTACCGACTTCCATGGTTCCGTGGAAGACGTCAATTACGAAAAGAACAAGCTGCGGGTGTCCGTGACCATCTTTGGTCGGGCCACGCCGGTGGAATTGGAATTCGGCCAGGTAGAAAAGTCCTGAGTCGTTGCCGGTTCATAGGGCAGTCCGGTGCCTGGCGAAACTAACCGGACAGAGGAGCAAAAGTAGGCCTCGGTCGAAATTGCGCTACCACTCAATCACATCTGGAGCCATTCATGGCAAAGAAAATCATCGGCTATATCAAGCTGCAAGTGCCGGCTGGTAAGGCCAATCCTTCCCCCCCCATTGGCCCGGCCCTCGGCCAGCGCGGCCTGAACATCATGGAATTCTGCAAGGCCTTCAATGCCAAGACTCAAGGCATGGAACCCGGTCTGCCCATTCCTGTGGTGATCACCGCCTTTGCCGACAAGTCTTTCACCTTCGTGATGAAGACGCCCCCGGCCACCATCCTGATCAAAAAAGCTGCCAAGATCGACAAGGGTTCTGCCCGTCCCAACGTGGATAAGGTGGGCACCATCACCCGTGCTCAGGCCGAAGAAATCGCCAAGGCCAAGATGCCCGATCTGACCGCTGCCGACATGGACGCCGCCGTGCGTACCATCGCTGGCTCCGCCCGTTCCATGGGCATCAACGTGGAGGGTGTGTGAAATGGCTAAGCTGACCAAGCGTCAACAAGCGCTGCAAGGCAAGGTGGAAGCCGCCAAGCTGTATTCCGCCCCCGACGCCCTGGCCCTGGCCAAGGAATGCGCCACCGCCAAGTTTGATGAATCCATCGACGTGGCTGTCGTCCTCGGCATTGATGCCCGTAAGTCCGACCAGCTGGTGCGGGGCTCCGTGGTGATGCCCGCCGGTACCGGTAAGACCGTTCGCGTGGCCGTTTTCGCCCAAGGCGAAAAAGCCGAAGCCGCCAAGGCCGCTGGTGCGGACGTGGTGGGTTTCGATGACCTGGCCGCTGAAGTCAAGGCCGGCAATCTGAACTTTGACGTGGTTATCGCCACGCCGGACGCCATGCGGGTTGTGGGCCAACTGGGTCAAATCCTGGGGCCCCGGGGCTTGATGCCTAACCCCAAGGTCGGCACCGTGACCATGGACGTGACCACCGCCGTGAATAACGCCAAGGCTGGTCAAGTGCAGTACCGGACCGACAAGGCCGGTATCGTCCATGCCACCATCGGTCGTGCTTCTTTCTCCGTGGAAAATCTGGAAAAGAACCTGAAGGCCCTGATCGAAGCCCTGGTGAAGGCCAAGCCGGCTGCCGCCAAGGGTCAGTACCTGAAGAAAATTGCTGTGGCCAGCACCATGGGCCCCGGCGTGCGCGTTGATCAGGCCACCGTTTCCGCCTAATTCACGCTGTAGCATAGTAAGAACTTTGGGCCTGGGGCACGGTTTCCGTGTCCCAGGATCGTCAAAGACCGCAGGTGTTGGACCTGGTCTGACCTAAGCGCCGCAAGGTGCCTGCGCAGACGGTGTTACCCGAACAGGATTCTCCATTGGCAATTGCCGATCGTGTTCCTGCTTTAGGTCGCCGTGGGTGTGTCACCAGCAGTAGGGTGGCATGAGTTGACTTGAAAGGAGGAAAGGCCTGTGGGTCTCAATCTTAGCGACAAGAAGGCCGTAGTGGCCGAGGTGTCGGCACAAGTAGCCAAAGCCCAAACGATTGTCGTGGCTGAATACCGTGGTATCGAGGTCGGTGACCTGACGACGCTGCGGAAAAACGCCCGGGAATCTGGGGTCTATTTGCGCGTGCTGAAAAATACCCTGGTGCGTCGTGCGGTGGCTGACACTGCCTTCGCCGGGTTGGCCGAGCAAATGACTGGGCCGCTGATCTACGGTATCTCCGAAGATCCGGTTGCCGCCGCCAAGGTGCTGTACGACTTTTCGAAAAAGAACGACAAGCTGGTAGTGAAGGCGGGTTCCTACGCCGGTAACGTGATGGATAAGGCGGGGGTGCAAGCCCTGGCGTCCATCCCGAGCCGCGAAGAGCTGCTTTCCAAGTTGCTGGGCGTCATGCTCGCTCCGGTGTCCGGTCTCGCCTGCACTTTGGCCGCTCTGGCCAAGAAGCGGGAAGAAGAAGGCGCTGCCGCTTAATCGCTCTCCCAAGATATACGATTTAGGAGTTTATCAATATGGCTATTAGCAAAGAAGAAATCCTGGAAGCCGTTGGCGCGATGACCGTTCTGGAACTGAACGATCTGGTCAAGGCCTTCGAAGAAAAATTTGGCGTTTCCGCCGCTGCCATGGCTGTTGCCGCTCCTGGCGCTGCCGGTGGTGCTGCTGCCGCTGCTGAAGAACAAACCGAATTCACGGTTGTTCTGGCTGCTGTCGGCGACAAGAAGGTTGAAGTCATCAAGGTGGTTCGTGCCGCTACCGGCCTGGGCCTGAAGGAAGCCAAGGACATGGTGGATGGCGCTCCTAAGGCCATCAAGGAAGGCGTGTCCAAGGCTGATGCTGACGCCCTGAAGAAGCAACTGGAAGACGCTGGCGCTAAGGTCGAAATCAAGTAATTTCCCCTTGCGTGGATCGGGCTGGCCGCAGATTTGCTGCCAGCCCTTTTGTGCTTTCAGGTCGGCCTAGGTGCCGTTTTTCTGTTTCTGCCCCAGCGTTTAAATCCAAGCAAGCCACCCCTGCTTTGATTTACACGTTGCACCCGACGGGATGTCCCGCCGGTTTCCCTCTTTGAGGAAATTTGTCTTTTGAGCTCGGAGCGACCATGACCTACTCCTACACCGAGAAAAAACGCATCCGCAAGAGTTTCGCCAAGCGTGCGAGCGTCCTCGACGTGCCTTTCCTGCTGGCGACCCAGCTCGAATCCTATACCAGCTTCCTTCAGGCCGATATTCCCACTGCCCAGCGCAAGAACCATGGGCTGCAAGCTGCTTTTTCTTCCATCTTCCCCATCGTTTCCCATTCCGGAAACGCCCGGCTGGAATTCGTCAGCTACCAGCTGGCCGAACCCACCTTTGATGTGAAGGAATGCCAACAGCGGGGCCTGACCCTGGCTTCCGCCCTGCGGGCCAAGGTGCGGCTGGTGATCATGGACCGGGAATCCCCGGATACCATCAAGGAAGTGAAGGAGCAGGAAGTGTACATGGGCGAAATTCCGCTCATGACTACCACCGGTTCCTTCGTCATCAACGGTACGGAACGGGTTATCGTCTCCCAGTTGCACCGGTCTCCCGGCGTCTTCTTCGAGCATGACCGGGGTAAGACCCACTCCTCCGGCAAGCTGCTCTTCTCCGCCCGGGTGATCCCCTACCGGGGGTCCTGGCTGGACTTCGAATTCGATCCCAAGGACACCCTGTTCTTCCGGGTTGACCGTCGCCGCAAGATGCCGGTCACGACTCTGCTCAAGGCCATTGGTCTGAACCACGAGCAAATCCTGTCTGAGTTCTTCGAATTCGACACCTTCAAGATTCTCAAGAACGGGGTGGATTTCACCCTGGTGCCGGAACGGCTGCGGGGCGAAATCGCCCGCTTCGACTTTACCGACAAAGCCGGCAAGGTCATTGTCCCCAAGGACAAGCGCATTACTGCCAAGCACATTCGGGAACTGGATGCGGCCCAGGTACGCCAAATCGCCGTGCCCGACGACTTCCTGCTCGGTCGGGTGCTGGCCAAGAACATCATTGACCAAGACAGCGGTGAAGTGCTGGCGAACGCCAACGATGAAATTACCGAATCCCTGCTGGCCAAGCTGCGGGAAGCCGGTGTGGAAGACATCCAGACGTTGTATACCAATGATCTGGATCGGGGTTCCTTCATTTCCAACACCCTGCGTCTGGACGACACCGCCTCCCGTCAGGCGGCTCGGGTGGCCATCTATCGCATGATGCGCCCCGGCGAACCCCCCACGGAAGAAGCGGTGGAAATCCTCTTCCAAGGCCTGTTCTACTCCGACGAGCGCTATGACCTCTCCGCCGTTGGCCGGATGAAGTTCAACCGCCGGGTGGGTCGTGCCGATGTGGTGGAGAGCAAGGTGATGATCACCTCCGCTCCCAACAAGAACGAAGCCATCGTCAAGGTGCTGGTGGATGAAGTCGGCCTGACCGCTGCCGCCGCCCAGGGACTGCTGAGTGAATTGCAATACGGCCACCGGGCTGCCTGTGAAAACATGACCCGGGAAGCTGCCGATGCCCTGGCTGCCAAGCTGAAGGCTGCTGGCGCCCATGTGGACGTCAAGGATCAGATGACCCTGTCTCCCCGGGATATCGTGGAAGCCATCAAGATCCTGGTGGAACTGCGCAATGGTCGGGGTGAAATCGACGATATCGACCACTTGGGCAATCGTCGGGTCCGTTGCGTCGGCGAACTGGCGGAAAACCAATTCCGCGCCGGTCTGGTCCGGGTGGAGCGGGCGGTCAAGGAACGTCTGTCCCAGGCCGAATCCGACAACCTGATGCCCCATGACCTGATCAACGCCAAGCCCATCTCCGCCGCGATCAAGGAGTTCTTCGGGTCCAGCCAGCTGTCCCAGTTCATGGACCAGACCAACCCCCTGTCCGAAATTACCCACAAACGTCGGGTTTCCGCTTTGGGCCCGGGCGGCCTGACCCGGGAGCGCGCCGGCTTCGAAGTCCGCGACGTGCATCCGACCCACTACGGTCGTGTTTGCCCAATTGAAACCCCTGAAGGCCCGAACATCGGTCTGATCAACTCCCTGGCCCTCTACGCCCGGACCAACGAATACGGTTTCCTGGAAACCCCCTACCGCAAGGTGGTGGATTGCGAGGTGACGGACCAGATCGAATACCTGTCCGCCATTGAAGAAGGCAATTACGTGATCGCCCAGGCCAACGCTGGCCTGGACGACGCAGGTAAGCTCACCGACGAACTGGTGATTTGCCGGGAAAAGGGCGAAACCATTCTGGCCGAACCCAGCCGGGTGCAGTACATGGACGTGGCTCCGGGTCAGATCGTTTCCGTGGCGGCTTCCCTGATTCCCTTCCTGGAGCACGATGACGCCAACCGGGCTTTGATGGGTGCCAACATGCAACGTCAGGCCGTGCCTTGCCTGCGTCCGGAAAAGCCCCTGGTGGGCACGGGTATTGAACGTACCGTGGCCGTTGACTCGGGTACCGCCGTGCAAGCCCTCCGGGGCGGTCTGGTGGACTACGTGGACGCCTCCCGCGTCGTGGTGCGGGTGAATGACGATGAAACCGTTCCCGGTGAAGTCGGCGTGGATATCTACAACCTGACCAAGTACACCCGTTCCAATCAGAACACCAACATCAACCAGCGGCCCCAAGTCCGGGTGGGCGATATTATCGCCAAGGGCGACGTGGTGGCTGACGGTGCTTCTACCGACAAGGGGGAATTGGCCCTGGGGCAGAACATGCTCATCGCCTTTATGCCCTGGAACGGCTACAACTACGAAGACTCCATTTTGCTGTCCGAAAAGGTGGTGGCTGACGACCGTTACACCTCCATCCACGTGGAAGAACTCACCGTGGTGGCTCGGGACACCAAGCTGGGACCTGAAGAAATCACCCGGGATATCGCTTCCCTGGGCGAAGTGCAGCTCTCCCGCCTAGATGAATCCGGCATTGTGTACATCGGCGCCGAAGTGGAAGCCGGTGACGTACTGGTCGGTAAGGTGACCCCCAAGGGCGAAACCCAGCTGACCCCGGAAGAAAAGCTGCTGCGCGCCATCTTCGGTGAAAAGGCCTCCGACGTAAAAGACACCTCCCTGCGGGTACCCTCCGGTATCGCCGGGACGGTGATCGACGTTCAGGTCTTTACCCGGGAAGGTATCGAGCGGGATAAGCGGGCCCAGTCCATCATTGACGAACAGCTGCGTTCCTACAAGCTGGATCTGGCCGACCAGATGCGGATTGTGGAACGGGATACCTTCGCCCGGGTCGGCCGTTTGATCGTCGGCAAGGTGGCCAATGGCGGCCCGAAGCGTTTGGCCAAGGGCACGGTGATTACCGAGGATTACCTGGAAAGCATTGATCCCCACACCCGCTTCGACATCCGCATGGCGGACGAAGAAGTGGCCCAGCAGTTGGAACAGCTGAAGGCTTCCCTGGAACAAACCCGGAAAGACTTCGACATTGCCTTTGAAGAAAAGCGCAAAAAGCTGACCCAAGGCGACGAATTGCCGCCGGGGGTCCAGAAGATGGTCAAGGTCTACGTGGCCGTGAAGCGCCGCCTCCAGCCCGGGGACAAGATGGCCGGTCGTCACGGGAACAAGGGTGTGGTTTCCCGCATCGTTCCGGTGGAAGACATGCCTTACATGGCTGACGGTACGCCGGTGGACATCGTGCTGAACCCCCTGGGGGTGCCGTCCCGGATGAACGTTGGTCAGATTCTGGAAGTCCACCTGGGGTGGGCCGCCAAGGGTCTGGGCAAGCAGATTGCCGAAAAGCTGCAAAAGCAGGCCAACGTGGCGGAAATCCGTAGCTTCCTGGACAAGATCTACAACACCCGGGGCAAGAAGGAAAACCTGGACGAGCTGAACGACCAGGAAATCATGAACATGGCGGAAAACCTCAAGGAAGGCGTGCCTTTCGCCACTCCGGTGTTCGACGGGGCGGAAGAAGAGGAAATCAAGGCCATGCTGGAAATGGCGGGTCTGCCGGACTCCGGTCAGGTGCAGCTGTACGACGGCCGTACCGGCGACCCGTTTGACCGCACGGTGACCGTGGGCTACATGCACTACCTGAAGCTGCACCACTTGGTGGACGACAAGATGCACGCCCGTTCCACTGGCCCCTACAGTCTGGTGACCCAGCAGCCTCTGGGCGGTAAGGCCCAGTTCGGTGGTCAGCGGTTCGGGGAAATGGAAGTGTGGGCCCTGGAAGCCTACGGCGCCTCCTACGTGCTGCAGGAAATGCTGACTGTGAAGTCCGATGACGTGAATGGCCGTACCAAGGTGTACGAAAACATCGTCAAGGGCGAACACAAGATCGACGCGGGCATGCCCGAGTCCTTCAACGTGCTGGTCAAGGAAATCCGTTCTCTGGGGATCGATATCGACCTGGATCGCTTCTAAAGCCGACCGTAGCCGTCACGCAATACGTAATAATTTGTCTGCACTATTCACATTCCGTTTGGAGTGAACGATGAAAGCACTGCTCGACCTGTTTAAACAGGTGACCCAGGAAGAGGAATTCGACGCGATCACCATCAGTCTCGCGTCTCCTGAGAAAATCCGCTCCTGGTCCTACGGCGAAGTCAAAAAGCCGGAAACCATCAACTATCGGACTTTCAAGCCGGAACGGGACGGTTTGTTCTGCGCCAAGATTTTCGGGCCGATCAAGGACTACGAGTGCCTGTGCGGCAAGTACAAGCGCCTGAAGCACCGGGGTGTTATCTGCGAAAAGTGCGGGGTGGAAGTCACCCTGGCCAAGGTGCGTCGGGAACGGATGGGCCACATTGAGTTGGCCTCCCCCGTTGCCCACATCTGGTTCCTGAAGAGTCTGCCCAGCCGGCTCGGCATGGTGCTGGACATGACCCTGCGGGATATTGAGCGGGTGCTCTATTTCGAAGCCTATGTGGTGATCGAACCGGGCATGACCCCCCTCAACCGGGGCCAGTTGCTGACGGAAGACGACTACCTGGCCAAGGTGGAAGAGTACGGTGACGATTTTGTCGCCATGATGGGCGCCGAGGCCGTTCGGGAATTGCTGCGCAACCTGGAACTGGATCACGAAGTGGAACGGCTCCATGGGGAGCTGGAAACCACCGGGTCCGAAACCAAGAACAAGAAAATCGCCAAGCGCCTCAAGGTGCTGGAAGGCTTCCAGAAGTCCGGCATCAAGCCGGACTGGATGATCCTGGAAGTGCTCCCGGTGCTGCCCCCCGATCTGCGCCCCCTGGTGCCCCTGGACGGCGGCCGCTTTGCTACTTCCGATCTGAATGACCTGTACCGTCGGGTCATCAACCGGAATAACCGGCTGAAGCGCCTGTTGGAACTGAAGGCCCCTGAAATCATCGTGCGTAACGAAAAGCGCATGTTGCAGGAAGCCGTGGATTCCCTGCTGGACAATGGCCGTCGCGGTAAGGCCATGACCGGCGCCAACAAGCGCCCCCTGAAATCCCTGGCCGACATGATCAAGGGTAAGGGCGGTCGCTTCCGGCAAAATCTGCTGGGTAAGCGGGTGGATTACTCCGGTCGTTCCGTGATTACCGTGGGTCCCCAGCTCAAGCTGCACCAGTGCGGTCTGCCCAAGCTGATGGCCCTGGAACTGTTCAAGCCCTTCATTTTCCACAAGCTGGAAGTCATGGGCCTGGCCACCACCATCAAGCAAGCCAAGAAAATGGTGGAGTCCCAAGAGCCGGTGGTGTGGGACATCCTGGAAGGGGTCATTCGGGAACACCCGGTGATGCTGAACCGGGCGCCTACCCTTCACCGTCTGGGGATTCAGGCCTTTGAACCGGTGCTGATCGAAGGCAAGGCCATTCAGCTGCACCCCCTGGTCTGCGCGGCCTTTAACGCCGACTTTGACGGTGACCAGATGGCTGTGCACGTGCCCCTGTCCCTGGAAGCTCAGATGGAAGCCCGCACCCTGATGATGGCTTCCAACAATGTGCTGTCTCCCGCCAACGGGGACCCCATCATTGTGCCGTCCCAGGATATCGTGCTGGGCCTCTACTACGCCACCCGGGACCGGATCAACGCCCCAGGGGAAGGCATGAACTTCGCCAATGTGAGCGAAGTGCTGCGGGCCGTGAATACGGGTAAAGCCCACCTTCACGCCAAGGTGTCCGTGCGCCTGAAGGAATATGTGAAGGGCGAAAGCGGTGAATGGGTGGAAAAGATCACCCGTTACAACACCACCTGCGGTCGCGCCATCCTTTCCGAAATCCTGCCCAAGGGCCTGCCGTTCTCCGTCATTGACCGGCCCCTGAAGAAAAAGGAAATCGCCAAGCTGATCAATACGGCCTTCCGCCGCTGCGGCTTGAAGGAAACCGTGATCTTCGCCGACAAGTTGATGCAGAACGGCTACGCCCTGGCCACCAAGGCCGGTATTTCCTTCTGCTCCGACGACATGAAGGTGCCGGCCAAGAAGTACCAGATCATTGCCGATGCCGAAAAGGAAGTGAAGGACATCGAGACCCAGTACACCAACGGTCTGGTGACCTTCGGCGAACGCTACAACAAGGTGGTGGATATCTGGGGCCGGGCCGGGGATGCGGTGGCCAAGGTCATGATGGAACAGCTGGGCCAGGAAGAAACGGTGGACCGGCACGGCAAGACCGTCAAACAGGAATCCTTCAATTCCATCTACATGATGGCCGACTCCGGGGCCCGGGGTTCCGCGGCTCAGATTCGTCAGTTGGCCGGTATGCGGGGCCTGATGGCGAAGCCGGACGGTTCCATTATTGAAACCCCGATTACCACCAACTTCCGTGAAGGGCTGAACGTGCTTCAGTACTTCATCTCCACCCACGGTGCCCGGAAAGGTCTGGCCGATACGGCTTTGAAGACCGCTAACTCCGGTTACCTGACCCGGCGTCTGGTGGATGTGACCCAGGATCTGGTGGTGGTGGAAGACGATTGCGGTACCACCAACGGCGTGACCATGAAGGCCATGATCGAAGGCGGGGAAGTGATCGAAGCCCTGCGTGACCGGGTGTTGGGCCGGGTTGCCGCCGTGGATATCGTGGATCCGGAAACCGGTGCCACCCTGGTGGAAGCCGGAACCCTGCTGGATGAAAACATCTGCACCCTGATCGATGAACGGGGCGTGGATGAGGTCAAGGTGCGTACGCCGCTGACCTGCGATACCCGCTATGGTCTCTGCGCCAAGTGTTACGGTCGAGATCTGGGCCGGGGCTCCCCCGTAAATGTGGGCGAGGCGGTGGGGGTTATTGCTGCCCAGTCCATCGGCGAACCGGGTACCCAGCTGACCATGCGGACCTTCCACGTGGGGGGCGCGGCCTCCCGGGCGGCGGCCGCTTCCCAGGTGGAAACCAAGTCCAACGGCGTGATCCGCTTCACCGAAGCCATGCGCTACGTGACCAACGAAAAGGGCGAGAAAATCGTCATTACCCGGTCCGGGGAAGTGTTGGTGACGGACGACAACGGCCGGGAGCGGGAACGCCATAAAGTCCCCTACGGCGCCACCCTGACGGTCAATGACGGTCAGGTGACCAAGGCCGGCACCAAGCTGGCGACCTGGGATCCCCACACCCGTCCCATCATTACGGAATACGCCGGTCAGGTGCGTTTCGAAAATGTGGAAGAGGGCAGTACGGTGGCCAAGCAGCTGGATGACGTGACCGGCTTGTCCACCCTGGTGGTCATCGATCCCAAGCGGGGCGGCAAGGCCCAGACCAAGGGCCTGCGTCCCCAGGTCAAGCTGCTGGACGAAAACGGCGAGGAAGTGAAGATCACCGGGACCGAACATCCGGTGACCATCACCTTCCAGGTGGGCTGCATCATTACCGTGGTGGACGGTCAGCGGGTGGGCATGGGCGACGTCCTGGCCAAGATTCCGCAAGAATCTGCCAAGACTCGGGATATTACCGGCGGTCTGCCCCGGGTGGCCGAGCTCTTTGAAGCTCGTACCCCCAAGGATGTGGGCATGCTGGCAGAAATCACCGGGACGGTCAGCTTCGGTAAGGACACCAAGGGCAAGCAACGCTTGGTGATTACCGACGGCGATGGCGCTACCCACGAATACCTGATTCCCAAGGACAAGCACGTGATGGTCCACGATGGTCAGTTGGTGACCAAGGGCGAAACCATCGTGGACGGTGAGCCCGATCCCCATGACATCCTGCGCTTGCAGGGTGTGGAGGCTCTGGCCCGTTACATCACCGACGAAGTCCAGGACGTGTACCGACTCCAAGGTGTGAAGATCAACGACAAGCACATTGAAGTGATCGTGCGGCAAATGCTGCGTCGTTGCACCATCGTGGATCCGGGCGACACCAAGTTCATCAAGAGTGAACAGGTGGAACGGGCCGAAGTGCTGGACCAAAACGACCGGATGGTAGCGGAAGGCAAGATTCCCGCGGTGTACGAACCCATGCTGTTGGGGATCACCAAGGCGTCCTTGTCCACCGATTCCTTCATCTCTGCCGCGTCCTTCCAAGAAACCACCCGAGTGCTGACCGAAGCCGCCATCATGGGCAAGCGGGACGAACTGCGTGGCTTGAAGGAAAACGTCATCGTGGGTCGCCTGATCCCGGCTGGTACCGGCTTGGCTTACCACAATGTGCGTCGTTTCCAAACCGCCGGCCAGGACATGGCTGCAAGCCGTGGTCTGGAAGGGGATGTGGCTCCCGAAGCTCCCGCCGAGACTCCGGTGGAAGCCGACGGTACCGGGCAAAACGACGCGGCTTGACTTTTGACCCGGCGTTGACTTAGGGGTTGTCAACCTCTAAAATCTCGGGTCTTTTCGCGGCATAGGCTAACCATTGCCTATGCTTGTATAAAAAAACCTGACTCGGCGCGGTTCTACCGCGCCGGATCAGTTTCTGGCGGCGCTGGCCGCCGTCTTGAGGATTAGCTATGCCGACCATTAACCAACTCGTGCGCAAGCCGCGCGTCGCTGAAACCCTGAAGAGCAAGGTTCCGGCCCTGGACAAGTGCCCGCAAAAGCGGGGCGTTTGCACCCGGGTCTACACCACCACTCCGAAAAAGCCGAACTCCGCTCTGCGGAAGGTCTGCAAGGTGCGCCTGACCAACGGCTTTGAAGTGATCTCCTACATCGGTGGTGAAGGCCACAATCTGCAGGAGCACTCCGTGGTTCTGATTCGCGGCGGCCGGGTTAAGGACTTGCCGGGTGTGCGTTACCACACCGTGCGTGGTTCTCTGGATACGCAAGGCGTCAAGGACCGGAAGCAATCCCGGTCCAAGTACGGTGCCAAGCGCCCGAAGGCTGCCTAATCCATTAGGTAGCTTTAGTAAGTGGCTGCTCTGCTGGGTAGCCAAGAGCCCCGGGCTATGGGAGTCCGGGGGTCAACTGAATCGTCAATTGAGAGGTTGTTATGCCCCGTCGTCGTGAAGTCCCGAAACGGGATATCCTGCCCGATCCTAAGTTCGGTAGCGTGGATGTCTCCAAGTTCGTTAATGCGGTTATGCAAAGCGGCAAGAAGTCTGTTGCCGAACGCATCGTTTACGGTGCCTTCGATCTGATCTCCGCCAAGGGTGGCAAGGATCCTCTGGAAGTCTTCGCGGCTGCCATCAACAATGTACGCCCCCTGGTGGAAGTGAAGTCCCGCCGGGTTGGTGGTGCCAACTATCAGGTGCCTGTGGAAGTGCGCCCCGCTCGTCGTATGGCTCTGGCCATGCGCTGGCTGAAGGAAGCTGCTCGTAAGCGTTCCGAAAAGTCCATGGGCCAACGTCTGGCTGCCGAAATGCTGGAAGCCTCCGAAAACCGCGGCGGTGCCGTGAAGAAACGGGATGAAGTTCACCGTATGGCCGAAGCCAACAAGGCTTTCGCCCACTACCGTTTCTAATCGTCTTGCGACGCAATTCCCTCTGCGAAGGTTACTAACGTGGCACGTAAAACTCCTATTGAACGGTACCGTAACATCGGTATCAGCGCCCACATCGACGCCGGCAAGACCACCACGACGGAACGCATCCTCTACTACACTGGCGTCAATCACAAGATTGGCGAAGTGCACGATGGCGCGGCCACCATGGACTGGATGGAGCAGGAGCAGGAACGGGGTATTACCATTACCTCCGCTGCCACCACCTGCTTCTGGAAGGGCATGGATATGTCTTTCCCCGAGCACCGCATCAACATCATCGACACCCCGGGGCACGTGGACTTCACTATTGAAGTGGAACGTTCCATGCGTGTTCTGGATGGTGCTTGCATGGTGTACTGTGCTGTGGGTGGCGTTCAGCCCCAGTCTGAAACCGTGTGGCGTCAGGCCAATAAGTACAAAGTGCCCCGTCTGGCCTTCGTGAACAAGATGGACCGCCAAGGTGCGGATTTCTTCAAGGTCTATGACCAAATGAAGACCCGCTTGAAGGGCAATCCTGTGCCTACCGTGATCCCCATCGGTGCCGAAGAAAACTTCGAAGGCGTGGTGGACCTGATTAAGATGAAGGCCATCTATTGGGATGAAGCGTCCCAAGGGATGAAGTTCGAATACCGGGATATCCCGGCTGACCTGCAAGAGTTGGCCCAAACCTGGCGTGAACAAATGCTGGAAGCCGCCGCCGAAGCTTCCGAGGAGCTGATGAATCAGTACCTGGAAAGCGGCGATCTGCCCGAAGCTGACATCATCAAGGGTCTGCGCGCTCGGACGATTGCTTGCGAAATCCAGCCCATGCTCTGCGGTACTGCCTTTAAGAACAAGGGCGTGCAGAAGATGCTGGACGCGGTTATCGAACTCCTGCCGTCCCCGGTGGATATTCCCCCGGTTACGGGCCATGACGACGATGACAAGGAAGCCGAACGTAAGGCTGCCGATGATGAGAAGTTCTCCGCCCTGGCCTTCAAGCTGATGACGGACCCCTACGTAGGTCAACTGACCTTCGTTCGGGTGTACTCCGGCGTGGTGAATTCCGGTGACACGGTTTACAACCCCGTGCGCGGTCGTAAGGAACGGATTGGTCGTCTGCTGCAGATGCACGCCAACAACCGGGTGGAAATCAAGGAAGTGCGCGCTGGCGACATCGCCGCTTTCGTGGGCTTGAAGGAAGTGACCACGGGCGAAACCCTGTGCGATCCGGATGCCATCATCACCCTGGAACGGATGGAATTCCCCGATCCCGTGATTCACGTGGCCGTGGAACCCAAGACCAAGGCTGACCAGGAAAAGATGGGTATCGCCCTGAATCGTCTGGCTCAGGAAGATCCGTCTTTCCGCGTACGTACTGACGAAGAATCCGGTCAAACCATTATTTCCGGGATGGGCGAGCTCCACTTGGAAATTATTGTGGATCGGATGCGCCGGGAATTTGGCGTGGAAGCCAACGTGGGTGCTCCCCAGGTGGCTTACCGGGAATGCATCAAGAAAGCGGTCGAACAGGAAGGCAAGTTCGTCAAGCAGTCTGGTGGTCGCGGTCAGTACGGTCACGTTTGGCTCAAGATCGAGCCCAACGAAGCCGGCAAGGGCTACGAATTCGTGGATGCCATCAAGGGCGGTGTGGTGCCTCGGGAATATATCCCGGCGGTGGACAAGGGGCTGCAAGATGCCATCGGTAGCGGCGTACTGGCCGGCTTCCCGGTGGTGGACGTGAAGTTCACCCTGTTTGACGGTTCCTACCACGACGTGGACTCCAACGAAAACGCTTTCCGTATGGCGGCCTCCATGGCCTTTAAGGAAGGGATGCGTAAGGCGAGCCCCACCCTGCTGGAACCCATGATGGCGGTGGAAGTAGAAACCCCGGAAGAGTACATGGGGAACGTGATGGGTGACCTGTCCGGTCGTCGTGGCATCGTGCAAGGGATGGATGACATCCCCGGCGGGATGAAGGCGATCAAGGCGGAAGTGCCTCTGGCCGAGATGTTCGGCTACTCCACCCAGTTGCGTTCTTTGACCCAAGGTCGCGCAACCTACTCCATGGAGTTCAAGCACTACTCCGAAGCTCCCAAGAATGTGGCGGAAGCCGTCATCAACAAGAAATAACTTTGTATTGAGGATCTGAAAAATGGCCAAAGAAAAATTTGAACGTACGAAGCCGCACGTAAACGTGGGTACGATTGGGCACGTTGACCACGGTAAGACGACGCTGACGGCGGCGATTACCACGGTTCTGGCCCGGAAGTGGGGCGGCGAAGCCCGTGCGTACGACCAGATTGATGCTGCTCCGGAAGAAAAGGCTCGCGGTATCACGATCAACACGGCGCACGTGGAATACGAAACGGAAACCCGCCACTACGCCCACGTGGATTGCCCGGGGCACGCGGACTACGTAAAGAACATGATTACCGGTGCCGCCCAGATGGACGGCGCCATCCTGGTGGTGTCTGCGGCCGACGGCCCCATGCCCCAAACCCGGGAACACATCCTGCTGGCCCGTCAGGTGGGCGTGCCCTACATCATCGTCTATCTGAACAAGTGCGACATGGTGGACGACGCCGAACTGCTGGAACTGGTGGAAATGGAAGTTCGGGAACTGCTGTCCAAGTACGACTTCCCGGGCGACGACATCCCCATCATCAAGGGTTCCGCTCTGAAGGCCCTGGAAGGCGACCAATCCGAAATCGGTGAGCCCTCCATCTTCCAACTGGCCGCTGCTCTGGATTCCTACATCCCCACCCCGGAACGGGCTGTGGATCAACCCTTCCTGCTGCCCATCGAAGACGTATTCTCCATCTCCGGCCGCGGCACCGTGGTGACCGGTCGTGTGGAACGGGGCGTGGTGAAGGTCGGCGAAGAAATCGAAATCGTCGGCATCAAGCCCACCGTCAAGACCACCTGCACCGGCGTGGAAATGTTCCGCAAGCTGCTGGACCAAGGTCAAGCGGGCGACAACGTGGGCGTGCTGCTGCGTGGTACCAAGCGTGAAGAAGTGGAACGGGGTCAAGTGCTGGCCAAACCCGGCTCCATCAACCCCCACACCCACTTCAGCGCCGAAGTGTACGTGTTGTCCAAGGACGAAGGTGGTCGTCACACCCCGTTCTTCAACGGCTACCGTCCCCAGTTCTACTTCCGGACCACGGACGTGACCGGTACCATCGAACTGCCGGCCGGTACTGAAATGGTCATGCCTGGCGACAACATCGCCATGACCGTGAAGCTGATCTGCCCGATCGCCATGGAAGAAGGTCTGCGCTTCGCTATCCGCGAAGGTGGCCGGACCGTCGGCGCCGGTGTTGTTGCGAAAATCATCGAGTAATTTTTTCTGATTGTCGGGGCGGAGTGGTTTCCGCCCCGTTGTTCTTTTTGGAAACCAACCATGGCAAATCAAAAAATCCGTATCCGTCTCAAAGCTTTTGACTATCGTCTGATCGATCAGTCTGCTCTGGAAATCGTGGAAACCGCCAAGCGCACCGGCGCTGTTGTTCGCGGCCCAGTTCCTCTGCCTACCCGGATTCAGCGTTACGACGTGCTGCGTTCCCCGCACGTTAACAAGGCTTCCCGGGATCAGTTCGAAATTCGTACCCATCTGCGCTTGATGGATATCATCGATCCCACCGACAAGACGGTGGACGCTCTGATGAAGCTGGATCTGCCGGCTGGCGTGGATGTAGAAATTAAGTTGCAATAATCAGTAGCTTGCGCGTATAATCCGCGCTCTTTGGCGGGCAGTGCGTCAGCACTGCCCATTTGACGTTCTTGCAGGCCAATCGTAGCCTGCAAAGAGGAGAATAACCATGACTCTAGGCCTTGTTGGGCGCAAGGTCGGCATGACTCGCGTGTTTACCGAGGAAGGTGTTGCGATCCCGGTAACCGTGTTGGATGTGTCGAACAATCGCGTCTCCCAGGTTAAGACGCCGGAAACCGACGGCTATTCCGCCGTCCAGGTGACCTTCGGTGCTCGTCGCCCCTCTCGCGTGAACAAAGCTCTCGCTGGCCATGCTGCTAAGGCTGGTGTGGAAGCTGGTTCCGTGCAGAAGGAATTCCCGGTTTCCGCCGAGGATTTGTCCGGGCTGAAGGCTGGCGACAAGATTTCTGCCGAAATCTTCGCTGTCGGGCAAAAGGTGGATGTGACCGCTACCTCCCAAGGTAAGGGGTTCGCTGGCGCCATTACCCGTCACAATTTCAGTTCCAACCGTGCTAGCCACGGTAACTCCCTCTCCCACAACGCTCCGGGCTCCATCGGTATGGCCCAGGATCCGGGTCGGGTTTTCCCCGGCAAGCGTATGGCTGGGCATCTGGGTGCTGTAAAACGCACGGTGCAAAGCCTGGAAGTGGTTCGCGTGGACGTTGAACGGCAGTTGCTGTTGGTTCGGGGTGGTGTTCCCGGTTCCAAGGGCGCTGACGTTATCGTGCGTCCGGCGGTTAAGGCCAAGTAAGGGGGCGTGATGGAACTCAAGGTTATCAACGAGCAAGGGCAAGAAGCTAGCCGCTTGCAAGCATCCGATGCGCTTTTCGGGCGTGAATACTCCGAAGCCCTGGTGCATCAGGTGATCGTCGCCTACCAAGCCAATGGCCGTAGCGGCAATCGGGCGCAAAAAGATCGTACCGATGTGAAGCACACCACCCATAAGCCCTGGCGGCAAAAGGGGACGGGGCGTGCTCGTTCCGGTATGTCTTCCAGTCCCCTGTGGCGTGGAGGTGGTCGGACTTTCCCGAACTCTCCGGAAGAAAACTTCACCCAGAAGCTGAACCGCAAGGTTTATCGCGCTGGTGTGGCTGCCATTCTGTCTCAGCTGGCCCGGGAAGACCGCCTGGCTGTGGTGGAAAATCTCTCCGTTGAAGCGCCGAAGACCAAGCTGTTCGCCAATAAGGTGAAGGGCATGGGCTACGACTCCGTGCTGGTGATTACGGATGCCCTGGAAGAGAACGTTTATCTGGCTTCCCGGAATCTTCCCAATGTTCTGGTGCTGGAAGTCTCCGAGGCCGATCCGGTTTCCCTGGTGCGCTTCCCCAAGGTCCTGCTGACCAAGGGTGCGGTTGCCAAGTTTGAGGAGGTGTTGGGATGAGCCAAGAACGTCTGTTGCAGGTGTTGCTGGCACCGCAAATCTCCGAAAAGGCTACCTTCGTTGCCGACAAGAACGAACAGGTCGTCTTCAAGGTTGCGTCTGACGCCACCAAGCCTGAAATCAAGGCTGCGGTCGAGCTGCTCTTCAAGGTCCAGGTGGAATCCGTTCAGGTCGCTACCGTCAAGGGCAAGCAAAAGCGCTTCGGTCGCTTTATCGGTCGCCGGAATGACTGGAAGAAGGCTTTCGTTAGCCTGAAGCCCGGTCAAGAAATTAACTTTGCGGCCGGGGAGTAATAAGCTATGGCACTGATCAAAGTTAAGCCTACGTCCGCCGGTCGTCGTGCGGTCGTGAAAGTGGTGACCCCGGGCCTGCATAAAGGTAAGCCCGTTGCTGGTCTGTTGGAAAAGCAAAACCGGGGCTCCGGCCGTAACAACAACGGCCACGTGACCACTCGCCATAAAGGCGGCGGCCACAAGCAGCACTACCGGGTTGTGGACTTCAAGCGCAACAAGGACGGTATCCCGGCCAAAATCGAACGCCTGGAATACGATCCTAATCGCTCTGCCAACCTGGCTCTGCTCTGCTACGCCGACGGCGAACGTCGCTACATCATCGCCCCCAAGGGTGCGGTGGTCGGTCAGCAAGTGATCTCCGGTTCCGAAGCGCCGATCAAGATGGGCAACGCCCTGCCGATCCGGAACATCCCCGTGGGTACCACCATCCACTGCATCGAAATGCTGCCTGGTAAGGGTGCCCAGCTGGCTCGTGCCGCTGGTACCTCCGTCCAGCTGCTGGCGCGGGAAGGCTCCTACGCTCAGCTTCGTCTGCGGTCCGGTGAAATTCGCCGGGTGCACGTCGAATGCCGTGCCACCATCGGTGAAGTGGGTAACGAGGAACATTCCCTGCGGTCCATCGGTAAAGCCGGTGCCAACCGTTGGCGCGGTATCCGCCCGACCGTTCGTGGTGTGGCCATGAACCCGGTGGATCACCCCCACGGCGGTGGTGAAGGTCGTACCGCTGCCGGTATGAATCCGGTCAGCCCCTGGGGTACCAAGACCAAGGGTTATCGTACTCGTAGCAACAAGCGCACGAACTCCATGATCGTGCAGCGTCGTCACAAACGGTAAGGGGTAAAACATGGGACGTTCTGTAAAAAAGGGCCCGTTTGTCGATGCCCATCTGATCAAGAAGGTGGACGCTGCCCGCGCTAGCAACGATAAGCGACCCATCAAGACCTGGTCTCGCCGGTCCACGGTTCTCCCCGATTTCGTTGGCCTCACCATTGCGGTTCATAACGGCAAGCAACACATCCCCGTTTATGTGACCGAAAACATGGTTGGCCACAAGCTCGGTGAATTTTCTTTGACTCGGACCTTCAAGGGTCACACCGCCGGTAAAAAGGCGAAGAAGTAAAGGAGCGTATATGGAAACTCGTGCAAATTTGCGCGGCGTCCGGCTCTCCGCCCAAAAAGGCCGTTTGGTGGCGGATCTGGTCCGGGGAAAGCAAGTGGGTCAGGCGTTGAATATTCTGACCTTCGCCCCCCAAAAGGGCGCCAAGATCGTCAAGAAGGTACTGGAGTCCGCCATTGCTAATGCGGAACATAACGACGGTGCCGACATCGACGAACTCAAGGTGAAGATCATTCACGTGGAGCAAGGGACGACGCTGAAGCGTTTCACTGCTCGGGCCAAGGGGCGGGGCAACCGCATCCTGAAGCCTACCTGTCACATTTTTGTGACTGTCGGGAACTGAGGATCAGCAATGGGACAAAAAATCAATCCGACTGGTTTTCGCCTGAGCGTGAACCGCAATTGGGCTTCCCGCTGGTATGCCGGTAGCCAAGCGTTCTCCTCCATGCTGGGTGAGGACATCCAGGTTCGGGATTACCTGAAAAAGAAACTGGCCCACGCTTCCGTGGGTCGGGTTCTGATCGAACGGCCGGCCAAAAACGCCCGGGTGACGGTTTATTCCGCCCGCCCTGGTGTGGTGATCGGCAAGAAGGGTGAAGATATCGACAGCCTGCGCACCGAATTGCAACGCATCATGGGTGTGCCGGTTCACGTCAGCATCGAAGAAATCCGCAAGCCTGAGCTGGATGCCCAGCTGATTGCTGATTCCATCGCCCAACAGCTGGAAAAGCGGATCATGTTCCGTCGTGCCATGAAGCGTGCCATGCAAAACGCCATGCGTTTGGGTGCCCAGGGCATCAAGATCATGAGCTCCGGCCGGCTGAACGGTGCGGAAATTGCCCGGACCGAATGGTATCGGGAAGGCCGGGTGCCTCTGCACACTCTGCGCGCCGACATCGATTACGCCACCTCCGAAGCCCGTACTACCTATGGTCTGATTGGGATCAAGGTATGGGTGTTCAAGGGCGAATCTCTGGGCGGTGAGTCCACTGTTGCCGCCAACGACAACGCCGGAGAAGAGCCGGCTCGTAAGCCTCGGCGTAACACCAAGGCTGGCGAGGGCGAAGGTGCTCCCGCGAAACGAGTAAGAAAGGCAGGTACCAAAGATGCTGCAGCCTAACCGCAGAAAGTATCGTAAGGAGCAAAAAGGCCGTAACACGGGTCTGGCGACCCGTGGCGCCAAGGTTAGCTTCGGTGAATTCGGCCTGAAGGCGACCGAGCGGGGCCGTTTGACCTCCCGTCAAATTGAAGCCGCCCGGCGTGCCATGACCCGTCACATCAAGCGTGGCGGCCGGATTTGGATCCGTGTGTTCCCGGACAAACCCATTTCCAAAAAGCCCGCCGAAGTTCGGATGGGTAACGGTAAGGGCAATCCGGAATACTACGTTGCCGAAATTCAACCCGGTAAGGTCCTTTACGAGATGGACGGTGTGGATGAAGCCCTGGCTCGGGAAGCTTTTGCGCTTGCCGCCGCCAAGCTGCCTTTCACGACGACCTTCGTGACCCGTCAGTTGGGGTAATCATGAAAGCCAAAGAACTCAGAGCAAAGAGCGTCGAAGAGCTCAATCAAGAGCTTGTCGACCTGTTGAAGGCCCAGTTTTCCCTGCGTATGCAAGCTGCGACTCAACAGCTGGCCAACACCAGCCAGCTGGGCAAGGTGCGCAAGGATATCGCTCGGGTGCGTACCCTTCTCGGTGAAAAGGCGGTGCAGCAATGACTGAAGCTACCAGCATCAAGCGCACGCTCATCGGGCGTGTGGTTAGCGACAAAATGGACAAGACCGTGACGGTCCTGATCGAGCGTCGGGTGAAGCATCCGATGTACGGCAAGATCATCACCACGTCCAAGAAGTATCACGCCCATAACGAGGGCAACGAAGCCAAATCCGGCGACCTGGTGGAAATTGAGGAGATTCGTCCTCTTTCCCGCACCAAGTCCTGGAAGGTGTCCAAGCTGCTGGAAAAAGCGCGGATCATCTAAAAATAGTGCTTGCATTATGGCGGGGTATTGGTTAATATCCTGCCTCCTCTTCGGGGGCCCGCGTCGTCGGGCCCCCGCGTTTTAATCCTCCCCCTACGGGGTCCAAGACTAACCGCACTTGTGCGGGAAAGTTGGAGCGAAAAATGATTCAGATGCAGACTATTCTGGATGTGGCCGACAATACCGGCGCGCGTTCAGTGATGTGTATCAAGGTCCTTGGTGGCTCCAAGCGTCGCTATGCCGGCGTTGGTGACATTATCAAGGTATCCGTTAAGGATGCGGCTCCTCGTGGGCGCGTCAAGAAGGGCGACGTCTATAACGCGGTGGTTGTGCGTACCGCCAAGGGTGTGCGTCGGGCTGACGGTTCTTTGATCAAGTTCGATAACAATGCGGCGGTTCTGCTGAACACCAAGCTGGAACCCATTGGCACCCGGATCTTCGGGCCGGTTACGCGGGAACTGCGTAACGAACGGTTCATGAAGATTGTGTCGCTTGCGCCTGAAGTTCTGTAAGGAGCGAAGATGGAAAAGATTCGCAAGGGTGACGAAGTAATCGTCATTGCAGGCAAAGACAAAGGCAAGCGCGGTACCGTTCTGCGTCGGGTGGATGAAGACCATCTGGTAGTGGAAGGGGTTAACCGCGTGAAAAAGCATGTGCGCCCCAATCCTGTGAAGGGCGTGACCGGCGGTATCGTTGAAAGGGATATGGCGATCCATATCTCCAACGTGGCCCTCGTTAATCCTGCTACCGGTAAGGCGGAGCGGGTTGGCTTTAAGCTGCTGGAAGACGGCAAGAAAGTGCGCGTCTTCAAGTCCAGCGGTCAAACCGTGGAGGCTTAAGGAATCATGGCGCGTTTGTTTGATTTTTACAAAGAAACCGTGGTGCCCGGGCTGATCAAGCAGTTCGGCTACAAATCCATCATGGAAGTGCCTCGCATCACCAAGGTCACCCTGAACATGGGTGTGGGTGAAGCGGTCCAGGACAAAAAGGTTCTGGAAAACGCTGTGGGCGACATGGTCAAAATCGCCGGGCAAAAGCCTGTGGTGACCAAGTCCCGCAAGTCCATCGCTGGTTTCAAGATTCGTCAAGGTTATCCCATCGGCTGCATGGTGACCCTGCGTGGCCCCCGCATGTTCGAATTCCTGGATCGTCTGGTTTCCGTGGCTCTGCCCCGGGTGCGCGACTTCCGTGGGATTTCTGGCAAGGGCTTCGACGGTCGCGGCAACTACAACGTGGGCGTCAAAGAACAGATCATTTTCCCGGAAATCGAGTACGACAAGATCGATGCGCTGCGGGGGATGAACATCAGCATCACCACTACTGCTAAGACGGACGAAGAAGCTCGGGCCCTGCTTGTTGCTTTCAAGTTCCCGTTCAAGAACTGAGGCGATCATGGCAAAACTGTCTTTGATTAATCGGGATGAAAAACGTCGTAAGACTGTGGCTAAGTTCGCCAAAAAGCGGGCTGAGCTCCAGGCTGTTATCGATGACCAAGCGCTGAGCGATGCGGATCGGTTCCAGGCTCGCCTGAAGTTGCAACAACTGCCGCGTAACTCGAGCCCGTCTCGTCTGCGTAATCGTTGCCAAGTAACGGGTCGTCCTCGCGGCGTGTTCCGGAAGTTTGGCTTGTGCCGGAACAAGCTCCGGGAAATTGCCTTCCGGGGAGAAATTCCCGGTTTGACCAAGGCTAGCTGGTAAGCGGGAGGTTATAGGAATGGCAATGAGTGATCCTATCGCGGATATGCTGACCCGTATCCGTAATGCCCAGCAAGCCGAAAAGGCTAACGTTGCGATGCCTTCTTCCAAGGTGAAGGTCGCGATCGCTGGGGTATTGAAGGACGAAGGCTACATCGACGACTTCGCAGTTCGTGAAGTGGAAGGTAAGCCGACGTTGGAACTGGTGCTGAAGTACTATGCCGGTCGTCCGGTTATCGAACGCATCGAACGTATTTCCCGTCCCGGGCTGCGCGTCTACAAGGGCAGCCAGGATATTCCCCGTGTGATGAACGGTCTGGGTGTGGCTATCGTTTCCACCCCCAAGGGCGTCATGACTGACCGCAAGGCTCGTACCCAGAACGTGGGCGGCGAAGTCCTCTGCATCGTGGCCTAAGGGGGGAATATGTCTCGCGTAGGTAAGAATCCCATCGCCCTGCCGAAAGGCGTCGAGGTTTCCGTCGGTGATGAAATCACCGTCAAGGGCCCTCTGGGCGTTTTGAAGATGAAAGCCGTGCCCGCTGTTGCGGTGCAAACCGAAGGTGAACAACTGGTTTGCAGCCTGGCGGGGGATTATCCCAACGCCGATGCGCTGTGGGGTACGGTGCGCGCCAACTTGAACAATATGGTTCAAGGCGTTTCCAAGGGCTTCGAACGTAAGCTGACCCTGGTTGGGGTGGGCTATCGTGCTCAAGCTCAAGGCGATGCGCTGAATTTGACGCTCGGCTTCTCCCACCCCGTGGTCCATAAGATGCCCGCCGGCATCAAGGTGGAAACCCCTTCCCAAACGGAAGTGGTCATCAAGGGTGTGGATAAGCAATTGGTCGGCCAGGTTGCTGCGGAGATTCGTTCTTACCGCAGTCCCGAACCCTATAAGGGTAAGGGCGTCCGTTATTCGGACGAAGTGGTCATCATCAAGGAAACCAAGAAGAAGTAGGTGGGTAAATGATCGACAAGAAGCAGGCGCGTTTGCGCAGAGCCCGCAAAACCCGGGCCAAAATTGCCGAGCTGAAGGCCGTGCGCTTGTGTGTGCATCGCACCAACAGCCATATTTACGCCCAGGTTATTTCCGCCTGCGGCTCCAAGGTGCTGGCTGCTGCCTCCACCGTGGAACCCGAAGTGCGCAAGGAAATGGCCAACGGTGGCAACGTGAACGCGGCCGAGCGCATTGGCGCCCTGATCGCCGAGCGTGCCAAACAGGCGGGCGTGGAACAGGTTTCGTTCGATCGCTCCGGTTTCCAATACCACGGCCGAGTCAAGGCGCTTGCCGAAGCGGCCCGTGCTGGCGGCCTCAAGTTCTGATCGGGCTGTTAAATTCGAGGTAAGACATGGCTAAACCGCAAACCAAGAAAACGCAGCAGTCCGACGAACGGGACGATGGTCTGCGCGAAAAGATGGTCTCCATCAACCGGGTCACCAAAGTTGTTAAGGGTGGCCGGATTCTGGGCTTCGCTGCCCTGACCGTGGTTGGTGATGGAGACGGTGGCATCGGCATGGGCAAGGGCAAGTCCCGCGAAGTGCCCGTGGCGGTCCAAAAAGCGATGGACGAAGCTCGCCGTAAGCTGGTGAAAGTGAGCCTGAAGAACGGCACGC
Organism: Azospira inquinata; assembly: GCF_018905915.1. Classification (NCBI taxonomy): domain Bacteria; kingdom Pseudomonadati; phylum Pseudomonadota; class Betaproteobacteria; order Rhodocyclales; family Rhodocyclaceae; genus Azospira; species Azospira inquinata. Next base: position 1,155,112 of record NZ_CP064782.1, on the reverse strand, counting down.
TGCAACACGCTGTGGTGGGTAAGCATGGTTCTTCTTCCGTTCTGATGATGCCGGCTCCTGATGGTACCGGGATCATTGCCGGTGGCGCCATGCGTGCAGTGTTCGAAGTGATGGGTGTGACCAACGTGGTGGCAAAAGCCCACGGTTCCACCAATCCTTACAACATTGTTCGCGCTACTCTGAACGGTCTGAAGGCCATGAATACGCCTTCCGAAGTTGCTGCCAAGCGTGGCAAGTCCGTTGAAGAAATCCTGGGGTAAGAACTATGGCTGACAAAAAGATCAAAGTGACGCTGGTGAAGAGCGTCATTGGCACCAAACAGGACCATCGTGCTACCGTGAAGGGCCTGGGCTTGCGTCGCCTGAATTCTTCTTCCGAGTTGATTGATACCCCGGCCGTGCGCGGGATGATCAACAAGGTTTCTTACCTGTTGAAGGTGGAGAACTAAGATGCAGTTAAATACCATCAAACCCGCGGAGGGGGCGACCCACTCCAAGCGTCGCGTGGGTCGGGGCATTGGCTCCGGCCTCGGCAAGACCTGCGGTCGTGGTCACAAGGGGCAAAAGTCCCGTGCCGGTGGTTACCACAAGGTCGGTTTCGAAGGCGGTCAAATGCCTTTGTATCGCCGTCTGCCGAAGCGTGGCTTCTTCTCTTTCACCAACGCCCGTAACGTGCAAGTTTGCTTGTCCGAAATCCAGGCGCTGCCCGTGGAAGAAATCGATCTGCTGGTGCTGAAGCAAGCGAACGTGATTCCCGCGAACGCTCTCTCCGCCAAGGTTATCCTGTCCGGGGAAATCTCCCGCAAGGTGGTCTTGAAGGGTGTGGGCGCGACCAAGGGTGCCAAGGCAGCCATTGAAGCTGCCGGTGGCAACGTTGCCGAGTAATTAGTTTTACGTGAGATAGGATTCGATTTTGGCTACCAATAGCAATCTCAACGCAAATAGCGGGAAGTTCGGCGACCTCAAACGTCGTTTGTTTTTCCTTTTGGGCGCGTTGGTGGTTTATCGGATCGGCGCTCACATCCCTGTGCCTGGAATTGATCCCGCCGTATTGGCGGATCTTTTCCAGACCCAGCAGGGCGGCATCCTGGGCATGTTCAACATGTTCTCTGGTGGTGCCTTGAAGCGGTTCACTCTGTTTGCCTTGGGGATCATGCCTTACATTTCGGCATCGATCATCATGCAGCTCATGACCATCGCCTCCCCCCAGCTTGAAGCGCTGAAAAAAGAAGGGGAAGCCGGTCGTCGCAAGATTACTCAGTACACGCGCTACGGTACCGTGGCGCTGTCTTTCTTCCAGGCATTGGGCATAGCCATGATGCTGGAAGGCCAGCCTAGTCTGGTTTTGGACCCCGGCTTTATGTTCCGCCTGACCACGGTGACTACCCTGGTCACGGGCACCATGTTCTTGATGTGGCTGGGTGAGCAGATCACCGAACGGGGTCTGGGCAACGGTATTTCCATTATCATCTTTGGTGGTATCGCCGCTGGTCTGCCCAACGCCATTGGCGGTTTGCTGGAATTGGTGCGCACCGGTGCCATGCATCCGGTGACGGCTATTTTCATCACCGCCCTGGTATTCCTGGTTACGGCATTCGTTGTTTTCGTGGAACGGGGCCAACGCAAGATTCTGGTGAATTACGCCAAGCGCCAGGTGGGCAACAAGATTTACGGTGGTCAGAGTTCCCATCTGCCCCTGAAGTTGAATATGTCCGGGGTGATCCCGCCCATCTTCGCTTCCAGTATCATACTGTTCCCCGCTACCGTGGCTGGCTGGTTTGGTTCTAGTGATTCCATGCACTGGCTCAAGGACATCGCCGCCACCCTGTCGCCGGGGCAGCCGATTTACGTGCTGCTTTACGCTGCGGCCATTGTTTTCTTCTGCTTCTTTTATACCGCCCTGGTGTTCAATTCCAAGGAAACCGCGGATAACCTGAAGAAGAGCGGTGCCTTCGTTCCCGGTATTCGTCCTGGGGAACAAACGGCTCGTTACATTGACAAGATTTTGATGCGTTTGACCCTGGTGGGCGCGGCCTACATCACCATCGTCTGCTTGCTGCCGGAATTTTTGATCCTGAAGTGGAACGTGCCGTTCTACTTTGGTGGGACTTCTCTGCTGATTATTGTGGTTGTGACCATGGATTTCATGGCTCAAGTACAGGCTTACATTATGTCCCACCAGTACGAAAGTCTGCTGAAGAAAGCCAATTTCAAAGGTGGTGGGTTTCCCTTAGCCAAGTAGGATTCCTTCGACGCTACTCGGATCATGGCGAAAGAAGATCTGATTGAAATGCAAGGGGAGGTGGTCGAGAACCTCCCCAACGCGACTTTTCGTGTCAAGTTAGAAAACGGACACATGGTGTTAGGTTTTATTTCCGGAAAAATGCGGATGCATTACATCCGTATCCTTCCGGGGGACAAGGTAACGGTGCAACTGACGCCCTACGACCTGTCCCGGGCCCGGATCGTTTTCCGGGTCAAGTAAGCAAGTCTCTACGCAGTTGGATGTAATTGGGTTAATGGCTGGCTGCGCCAGGCGCCCGGTATTTAGGAGCAAATCATGAAAGTGCTGGCATCTGTCAAGAAAATCTGCCGCAATTGCAAGATCATTCGGCGCCACGGCGTGGTTCGCGTAATTTGCAGCGATCCCCGTCACAAACAGCGCCAAGGCTAAGTCCCTGGTGGTGTTTTCGGGTTGAATTTGAAGTTAATTCAACAGTATAATCACAAGTTTCGCATCTTCGGGGTGACTCAATGGCCCGTATCGCTGGGGTAAATATTCCCAACCATCAACATACCGAGATCGCTTTGACCGCGATTTTCGGTGTTGGACGTTCCCGTGCGCAGAAAATCTGCGACGTTGCGGGCGTTCAGCGTTCTACCAAAGTTAAAGACCTGACCGACGCCGAAATGGAACGGCTTCGCGAAGAGGTCGCCAAGTTCTCCGTGGAAGGCGATCTGCGTCGTGAAGTTACCATGAGCATTAAGCGGCTCATGGATTTGGGCTGCTACCGTGGTCTGCGTCACCGTAAGGGGCTTCCCGTCCGCGGGCAACGCACCCGGACCAATGCCCGTACCCGGAAGGGTCCGCGCAAGGCCATCCAAAAGGGTAAATAAAAGGATAGGAAATGGCTAAGACTGCTGCCAAAGTACGGAAAAAAGTAAAAAAGAATGTGGCCGAAGGTATCGCCCACATTCATGCTTCTTTCAATAACACCATCATCACCATCACCGACCGGCAAGGCAATGCTCTGTCTTGGGCGACTTCTGGTGGTGCCGGTTTTAAGGGCTCCCGTAAGTCCACTCCCTTTGCTGCCCAGGTGGCCGCTGAAGCTGCCGGTAAGGCCGCTCAAGAATGCGGAGTGAAGAACTTGGAAGTCCGGATCAAGGGCCCTGGCCCTGGCCGCGAATCCGCCGTTCGTGCCCTGAATGCTCTGGGTATGAAGATCACTGCCATCTCCGACGTGACGCCCATTCCTCACAATGGTTGCCGTCCCCCGAAGAAGCGTCGTATCTAATAGGAGTTTAACGTGGCTCGTAATCTCGATCCTAAGTGCCGTCAGTGCCGCCGGGAAGGCGAAAAGCTGTTCCTGAAGGGCGAAAAGTGCTTTACGGACAAGTGCTCCGTTGAACGTCGGTCCTACGCCCCTGGGCAACATGGTCAAAAGTCCGGCCAACGGCTTTCCGACTATGGCGTTCACCTGCGCGAAAAGCAAAAAATTCGTCGTATTTACGGCGTGCTGGAAGGCCAGTTCCGGTCCGTGTACCGGGAAGCCGACCGTCGCAAGGGCGTGACCGGCGAAAATCTGCTGCAACTGCTGGAAAGCCGTCTGGACTCCGTGGTTTATCGCATGGGTTTTGGCGCCTCCCGCTCCGAGTCCCGCCAAGTGGTTCGCCACAACGGCATTCTGGTTAATGGTCACCGGGTCAATATTCCGTCTTTCCAAGTGCGTCCCGGGGACGTGGTGGAACTGACCGAAAAGGCCCGTGGCTCCCTGCGCGTTAAAGCCGCTCTGGAAGCCGCTGAAGGCCGTGGTTTCCCCGAATGGCTGGAAGTGGATGCCAAGGCCGGCAAGGGAACCTTCAAGGCCCGTCCGCAGCGCTCCGAACTGCCGTCCACCATTAACGAAAGCCTGGTTATCGAACTTTATTCCAAGTAATGCTTGGGAAGTTTGACTGAACGGACAAAGGACAGCACATGCAAAGCAGTGGACTTTTAAAACCGCGCATCATTGATGTGCAAAGTCTGTCGCCGGTGCAAGCGCGGGTGGTGATGGAGCCGTTTGAACGCGGTTACGGTCACACCCTGGGCAACGCCCTGCGGCGGATTCTTCTGTCCTCCATGCAGGGCTACGCCCCCACGGAAGTGGCGATCGAAGGGGTACTCCATGAGTACTCCACGATCGATGGGGTGCAAGAAGACGTGGTGGACATCCTTCTGAACCTGAAGGGTATTGTCTTCAAGCTGCACGGCCGGGATGAAGTGGTGCTGCAGTTGAAGCACGACGGCGAAGGTGTGGTGAAGGCCGGTGATATCGAGTTGAGCCACGATGTGGAAATCATCAACCCGGATCACGTTCTTGCCCACGTTTCTCCCGGTGGCAAACTGGCTATCGAACTCAAGGTTTCCAAGGGCCGGGGCTATGTTCCCGGTACCATGCGCAACCTGGGGGACGAAAAGAGCATCGGCAAGCTGGTGCTGGATGCTTCCTTCAGCCCGGTGCGCCGGGTGAGCTATTCCGTGGAAAGCGCCCGGGTTGAGCAACGTACCGACCTGGATAAGCTGATCATGGACATCGAAACCAACGGTGTCGTTGATCCGGAAGAAGCCATCCGTACCGCTGCTCGGATTCTGATGGAACAGCTTTCCGTCTTCGCGGATCTGGAAGGCACCGCTCCCCAAGTGGAAGCCCAGAAACCCGCCCAGGTGGATCCGGTGCTGCTGCGTCCGGTGGATGACCTGGAATTGACGGTGCGTTCTGCCAACTGCTTGAAGGCGGAAAACATCTACTATATTGGCGATCTGATTCAGCGGACCGAAAACGAACTGCTGAAGACTCCGAACCTGGGGCGCAAATCGCTCAACGAAATCAAGGAAGTTCTGGCTGCGCGTGGCTTGACCTTGGGCATGAAGTTGGAAAACTGGCCGCCCGCTGGTCTGGAAAAGGTCTAACGCGTTTCGCGAATAGAGAGGAATAGAAAATGCGTCACCGTCTGGGTCTCCGCAAATTGAATCGTACCAGTGCCCACCGCCTGGCGATGCTGCGCAACATGAGCGTCTCCCTGTTGCGCCACGAAGTCATCAAGACCACTCTGCCGAAGGCCAAGGAGTTGCGTCGGGTTGTTGAACCGATCATCACCCTGGGCAAGAAGCCGAGTCTGGCCAACCGCCGTCTGGCGTTTGACCGTCTCCGTGACCGGGAAATCGTCGTCAAGGTGTTCGACGAGCTCGGACCCCGTTACGCATCCCGTAACGGTGGCTACCTGCGTATCCTGAAGTGCGGTTTCCGTGACGGGGACAATGCTCCCCTGGCCATCGTGGAACTGCTGGATCGCCCCGAGCCCCAAGAAGCCGTTGAAGCTCCTGCGGAAGCCTCTGCTGAATAAGCCAAGGGTTTCGTAGCAAAAAAAGCCAGGCCTGTGCCTGGCTTTTTTATTTGCGGAAGGCCCCGTGGGGAAGCAATCCTGGACCGTGTAGGGAGGGGGAGAACTCGGGGCGGGAGTGGGCCAGCCTTCAACCGGGCCAGGGGGCAGAAGCCCTACTGCAAATCTTCTTCTCCCTGATCCGCTGCCTGCTGGAGCTGCCACATGGTGTAGTAGTTGCCCCGGGCAGCCAGGAGTTCCTCGTGGCTGCCGCTTTCCACCACCTGGCCGGCTTTGAGTACCAGAATCCGATCCGCCTCCCGGATGGTGGAGAGGCGGTGGGCGATAATCAGGGTGGTGCGGCCCCGGGCTGCTTCCGTGAGCTGTCCCTGGATGGCTTGTTCCGTAGCCGAATCCAGGGCAGAGGTAGCTTCATCGAAAATGAGGATGGGGGGATTTTTCAGTAGGGCCCGGGCGATGGCTACCCGCTGCTTTTCTCCCCCGGATAGCTTCAAGCCCCGTTCCCCTACCGGGGTGTCCCAGCCCTCGGGGAGGGAGGCGATAAAAGCGCCTAGCTGGGCTGCCTCCGCGGCTTTGATGACCTCTTCCCGGGAAGCCCCGGGGCGACCGTACTGGATGTTGTAGAAAATGCTGTTGTTGAACAGCACCGTGTCCTGGGGAACGATGGCGATGGCGCTGCGCAGGCTGTGTTGGGTCAGGTCCCGCAGGTCTGTGCCGTTGATAGTGATGGCTCCCCCAGTCACATCGTAAAAGCGGTAGAGCAGGCGGGCTAGGGTGGATTTCCCCGCCCCCGATTCCCCGACTACTGCCAGAGTTTTTCCCGCCGGAATGGTAAAGCTGACCCCTTGAAGGATGGAACGGGTTGGTTGGTAGCCGAAGTCCACCTGATGGAAGCGGATTTCCGCCGGGCCCCGGTCCAACACCTGGGCGTTGGGACGATCCCCGATTTCCTGGTGTTCATTGAGCAGGGCGAACATGCGTTCAATATCCGTCAGGGCCTGGCGGATTTCCCGGTAGACCACGCCGAGGAAATTGAGGGGCATGTAAAGCTGCATCAGGAAGGCATTGACCAGCACCAAGTCCCCCACGGTCATGGAACCGTCCAGTACCCCCAGGGTGGCTCGCCACATCATGGCGGTGATGCCCAGGGCGATGATGGCCTGTTGCCCCAGATTTAGCAGGGAAAGGCTGATCTGGCTGCGGGTGGTGGCGTCTTCCCATTGGGCCAGGTCCGTATCGTAGCGGTGGGCCTCAAAATCCTCGTTGTTGAAGTATTTGACCGTTTCGTAATTGAGCAGGCTATCCACCGCCCGGGTGTTGGCCCGGGAGTCCGTTTCATTGACCGCCCGGCGAATGGCGATGCGCCGGTTGCTCAGCCAGACGGTGTAAAGAATGTAGGTGACCAGGGAGATCCCGGTGATGACGGCGAAGGCCGGGTCATAGCGGGCAATGAGGATGCCCAGCACCAGGGCCAGTTCCACCAGGGTGGGGAGAATGGAATAGAGGGTGTAACTGATCAGACTGGCTATGGAGCGGGTGCCCCGTTCAATATCCCGGGAGACCCCCCCGGTCTGGCGATCCAGGTGGAAGCGCAGGGATAGGCTGTGTAGGTGGCCGAACACCTGTAGAGCCACGTGCCGGACCACCCGCTGGGTGACCCGGGCAAAGAGCATTTCCCGGAGTTCGGTAAACAGGGACGTGCCAAAGCGAAGCAAGCCGTAGAGCAGCAACAGCACTAAGGGCAGGGCCAGAAGGCTGCGGGGCCCGGTCAATGCGTCGATGATGTGCTTGAAAACGATGGGCACGGCCACATTGGCCAGCTTCGCGCCCAATAAGCAGGCCATGGCCAGGGAAACCCGGCCCTTGAATTGCCAGAGGTAGGGGAAAAGGGCTTTCAGGGTCGGCCAGATGTGCAGTTCCGGGGCAGGCCGTTGGGGATCGGGGGGCAGGGTATGGCGCATGGCCCATTTTATCAGGCCGGGAGCGGGGTGCCCGTTATCCGGTGGCGGCTCAGGGCCACCTCGGGCCCGCCCTTTCGGTGCCTCCGGAGCAATCAGTTCCAGCCGATAACGTCGTAGCCCATATCCCGCAGGCAGCGCTGGACAAAATTCCGATACACCGGATTAGCTTTGTCCCCCCGGAAGGCCCCATGTACCGCTCCGGCTGCCCCACCGGCAGCGGCGCCCGCTGCCGCATTCTGCCCCCAGTGATTGCTGCCCCGGATCAGGCTGCCCGCTGCCGCCGCCGCAGCGCCCACCGCCGCCCCCTCCGCACCGCTACGCAACACCTGGCTGCCTCCCGTAGGAGACAGGCCCGCTTCCTGGGCTTTGCCCTGGCAGTGATCCACGTCTTCCTGGGCCCGGGCCTGGCCCACCCGGTTCAGGTGGTCATTGGGATAGAGCACGGGCCGTTGGTTACCTGGGGTGGCACAGGCCCCCAACAGCAGGGTCAGGAAAAGGGGGAGGAGGCGAGAGAGGCGAGGAAATAGGGTCTTCATAGCAGGCGCAGAGAACGCTAGGGAAAAAGGGCGGGGCAAGTGTAGGCCCGCTACGTCACCTTGACCAGGGGGCGCGCCGGGGAAAAAGAATGGCAAAAGAATGAAAAAAAACTCTTGCCAAGGCGGATGCATTCGGTATGATTCAAACGTTCGTTTTAAATTATAAGAAGGTTGGAAAATCCATGGCTGCCCTCGCTGCCACCAACGATAGCAAAATCGCCGCCGCTACCCGGGAACGGATCCTGGATACGGCCGAGCGTCTTTTTACGGAAAACGGCTTCGACGCCACGTCCATGCGCATGATCACCGGCGGCGCAGAGGTCAATCTGGCGGCGGTGAATTATCACTTCGGCTCCAAGGAACAGCTCATCCAGGAAGTGTTCCGGCGCCGCCTCACCTGGCTGAACCGGGAACGACTGCGGCTCCTGGATGAGCTGGAGCGTCAGTCGCCGGACGGGCGGGTAAAGCCTTCCCAGATCGTGGATGCCTTTTTTGGCACCCTGATCCGTATGGCCGAGCAGGACGAGCAGGGAGGCCGGACCTTCATGCGCCTGATCGGCCGCACCCTTACCGAGCCCTCCGAATTCATCCGGGCTTTTTTTGCCGAGGAATACGCGGCCGTGGTGGAGCACTACAAACAGGCCCTGTTTACGGCCCTCCCCGACGTGCCCAAGGCGGAAATCGTCTGGCGCTTCCACTTCATGCTGGGGGCTACTTCCTACGCCATTGCGGGCACTGACGCCCTGCGCATCATCACCGATTGGGGCATTCCCCCCCAGGACGACGAGGAGGCTCCGGCCAAGCTGCTACCCCGGCTCATGTCATTCCTGCTCGGCGGCCTGCGTGCCCCCTTGCCCCCCGCTGGCCCCTGAATCAATCACGACTCCCCATGCCGACGTAGATCGGTGGGAGACCCTAAAAGGAGACAAACCATGATGCACCTGAACCTCTGGCTTTTACCTCTGGTCCTGCTGGCCGCCGTTCTGGCCTTAGTGACAGTGCCTCCCCTACGCCGCCCCCTGCTGAGCCGGCCTTTGCTGGCCATCTACCGGCGCATCTTGCCCCAGATGTCCGATACGGAGCGGGAGGCCTTGGAGGCCGGTACGGTGTGGTGGGAGGGAGAGCTATTTCGGGGTAAGCCGGACTGGGCCAAGCTTATGGCCTATCCCCAGCCCCGGCTCAGCGCCGAGGAGCAGGCCTTCCTGGACAATGAGGTGGAGACGGCCTGCGCCATGACCGACGACTGGAAAGTCTCCCACGAGCTTTATGACCTGCCGCCGGAGGTCTGGCAATACATCAAGGAAAAGGGCTTTCTGGGCATGATTATTCCCAAAAAGTACGGTGGCCTGGAGTTTTCCGCCTACGCCCATTCCCAGGTGGTGACCAAGCTATCCACCCGCTCCTCCGCCCTGGCCGTCTCCGTCATGGTGCCCAATTCCCTGGGGCCCGCCGAGCTGCTCCTCCACTACGGCACGGATGCCCAGAAAAACCATTACCTCCCCCGCCTGGCCCGGGGCCTGGATGTGCCCGCCTTCGCCCTGACCAGCCCCTGGGCCGGTTCGGACGCCGCCTCCATCCCGGACTACGGAGTGGTCTGCAAGGGCCAGTGGCAGGGCCGGGAAGTCCTGGGCATGAAGGTGACCTGGGATAAGCGCTACATCACCCTGGGGCCCGTGTGCACCGTCCTGGGCCTGGCCTTCCGCCTCTACGACCCCCAGGGGCTTCTGGGGGACAAGAAGGACGTGGGCATCACCTGTGCCTTGGTGCCCCACGACCATCCGGGGGTGGAAATCGGTACCCGTCACTTCCCCCTGAACGCCGCCTTCCACAACGGCCCGACCCGGGGCAAGGAAGTGTTCATGCCTCTGGAGTTCATCATTGGCGGCCCGGCCATGGCGGGCCAGGGCTGGCGCATGTTGATGGAATGCCTGGCGGCGGGGCGCTCCATTTCCCTGCCGTCCTCCAACACGGGCATGGCCAAACTGACGGCCCGGGCCGTGGGGGCTTATGCCCGGGTGCGCAGCCAGTTCAAGATGGCCGTGGGCAAGTTTGAAGGGGTGGAAGAGGCCCTGACCCGCATTGGCGCCCATACCTACATGATGGACGCAGCCCGGGTGATGACCGCCGGGGCCGTGGATCTGGGAGAAAAGCCCTCCGTCGTCTCCGCCATCGCCAAATACCATGTCACGGAACGGGCCCGGAAAGTGGTCAATGACGGCATGGACGTGATCGGCGGCAAGGGCATTTGCCTGGGGCCCTCCAATTTCCTGGGCCGGGCTTATCAGCAGATTCCCATCGGCATCACGGTGGAAGGGGCCAATATCCTTACCCGCAGCCTGATCATCTTCGGCCAAGGCGCCGTCCGCTGCCATCCCTATGTGCTGGCGGAAATGGAGAGTGCCCAGGGGAACGATCTGGCCGGTTTCGACCGGGCACTCTTCGGCCATCTGGCCTTTACCGCCGGTAATGGGCTCCGGGCGTTTGCCCTGGGACTGACCGGTGCCCGCTTCGCCACCGTCGCCGCCGATGTGGCCCCGGAAACCCACTCCTACTATCGGCAGCTGACCCGCTTTTCCGCTGCCTTTGCCTTTCTTTCCGACGTGTCCATGCTGGTGCTGGGGGGCAGCCTGAAGCGCAAGGAAAAGATTTCCGCCCGCCTGGGAGACATTCTGGCCCAGATGTATCTGATTTCCGCCACCCTGAAGCGTTACGAGTCGGAAGGCCGCCAGTCCGCCGATCTCCCCCTGTTGCACTGGTCGGTTCAGGATGCCCTGGTCCAGGCCCAGGAAGCCTTCCTGGGGGTGCTGGCCAATTTCCCCAAGCCTCTGGTGGGCTGGGCTCTGAAAGCGCTCCTGTTCCCCCTGGGCCGCCCCCACCGGGCCCCCGCCGATGCCATCGGCCATCATGTGGCCAAGGCGTTGATCGCCCCCGGGGCCACCCGGGATCGGCTTACCGCTGGCTGCTATGTAGCCAAGACGGAAGAGGATGCGGTGGGGGCCGTGGAACTGGCCCTGGCCGCCACCCTGGAGGCTGAACCCATCGAAGCCAAAATTCGGGAAGCCGAAAAACAGGGGCTGTTCGACGCCAATCCCCTGGCCAATGTGCGGGATGTGGCCCAGGCCGCCCTGTCCGCCGGTGTGGTGAATGCCGCCGAATACGCCTTGCTCCAGCGCCGTAATGCCCTGCGGGACCGGGTTATCCGGGTGGATGATTTTCCGTCGGACTTTGGTGTGGCCTCGGCCCTAAATAAACCGGAGGCCCGCAAGGCGGCCTGACCCCCGCCTGCCCTGGAAGCGGCGTCGCACCACGCTTCCAGAGCCCGGCCCCCTAACCGACAAGCAGAACAACCCTAGGAGAGAGACATGGCCCAGCCGCAAGCCTTTGAGCCGGTCTATGTGGTGGATGGGGCGCGCAGCCCCTTCCTCAAGGCGAAAAGCGGCCCTGGCCCCTTTGCCGCCGCCGATCTGGCGGTCCAGGCCGGGCGCGCCCTGCTGGCCCGCCAGCCCTTCGCTCCGGAGGATCTGGACGAGGTGATCCTGGGCTGTGCCAGCCCCAGCCCGGACGAGGTGAATATCGGCCGGGTGGCGGCCCTGCGCTTGGGCTGTGGCGACAAGGTGACGGGCTGGACGGTGATGCGCAACTGCGCCTCCGGTATGCAGGCCCTGGATTCGGCCATGGCCAACATTCAGTCCGGTCGCTCCCAGCTGGTACTGGCCGGGGGCGTGGATGCCCTGTCCCGGGCCCCCCTGCTCTACAACAACGCCATGGTGCTGTGGTTTGCCGCCATGATGCAGATGAAGACCCTGGGCCAGAAAGCCCGCCATTTCCTCAAACTGCGTCCGAATCGCCTGCTCAACCCGGTCATTGGCCTGATGAAGGGCCTCACCGATCCGGTGGTGGGCCTGCTCATGGGCCAGACGGCGGAAAACCTGGCCTGGCGTTTCGCCATTAGCCGGGAGGAAATGGATGCCTTTTCCCTGGTTTCCCACCAGCGGGCTATGGCGGCCAGGGCGGCGGGAGCCCTGGGGGAAATCGTCCCCCTGGTGGACATGGACGGCCGGATTTACGCCGAGGATGACGGGGTGCGCCCCGACGCCAGCCTGGCGGGACTCCAAAAGCTCAAGCCCTTTTTTGATAAGCCCTATGGCCGGGTGACTCCGGGCAACAGCTCCCAGATTACAGACGGCGCTGCCTGGCTGTTGCTGGCCTCGGCCAGCGCCGTTAAGCGCTGGAATCTGCAACCCTTGGGCCGCATCCTGGATGTCCAATGGGCGGGGCTGGACCCGGCCCAGATGGGCCTGGGGCCGGTCCATGCCATGACTCCCATCCTGCAACGCCACGGTCTGGGCCCCAATGATCTGGATTTGATGGAAATTAACGAGGCCTTTGCCGCCCAGGTCCTGGCCTGTCTCCGGGCCTGGGAAGATGAGGCCTATTGCCGGGAGGAACTGGGCCTGCCTGGAGCCCTGGGACGCCTGGATCCGGACAAACTCAACGTGGACGGGGGGGCCGTGGCCCTGGGCCATCCGGTGGGGGCTTCCGGGGCCCGCATCGTCCTGCATCTGCTCCACGCCCTGAGGGCCCGGGGCGGTGGCCGGGGCATGGCCAGTATCTGCATCGGCGGCGGCCAGGGGGGCGCCATGCTGGTGGAAACCGGGGGAGAACCCGCATGAAAATGATCCATAGCGATGCCACCGCCTGGCAGCACTGGCAACTGACCCGGGACGGGGAAGGCCTTGCCTGGCTGTCCCTGGATAAGGCGGGGGAGAGTACCAACTCCCTTTCCGCCGCCGTTCTGGCCGAACTGTCCGGGGTGCTGGACGAACTGGAGCGCCATCCGCCCCGGGGCCTGATTCTGCGCTCCGCCAAGGCGGCCGGCTTCATCGCCGGAGCCGACATCGGAGAATTTGACGCCCTGGCGGATATTGCCGCGGCCCGGGCCATGGTTACCCGGGGCTGGGAGCTCTGCAACCGGCTGGCCGCCGTTCCCTATCCCACCCTGGCCCTGGTGCGGGGCCACTGCCTGGGGGGCGGCCTGGAGCTGGCCCTGGCCTGCCGGACCCTGGTGGTGGTGGATGAGCCGGGGACCAAGCTGGGCCTGCCGGAAGTCATGCTAGGCATTTTCCCCGGCTGGGGAGGCATGGCCCGGCTGCCCCGGCGGGTGGGTCCGGGGCTGGCCCTGGACCTGATGCTCACGGGCAAGACCGTGGATGCCAAAAAGGCCAAGCGCCTGGGCCTGGCGGACGCCTGTGTGCCGCCCCGGGTGATGGAAGCCGCCGCCCGTAGCCTGGCCCTGACCCCGCCCCGGCATCAGCCTTTGCCCCTGCTGCAACGCCTTTTCCTCGGGCCTCTGCGCCCGGTGGTGGCCCGTCAGGCCCGCCAGCAGGTGGCCAAGCGGGCCTGGCCCGAACATTATCCGGCCCCTTACGCCATCATCGACCTGTGGGCCAAGCACGACGGCAACCCCCTGGGGGCGCCGGAAATTTTAGAGTCCATCGTGGCTTCCCCCACCACCGCCAATCTGCTGCGGGTATTCCGGCTCCAGGAACGGCTCAAGGCCTTTGGCAAGGGCGGGGATTTTGCTCCGGCCCGGGTCCATGTAGTGGGGGCCGGGGTCATGGGGGGCGACATTGCCGCCTGGTGTGCCGCCCGGGGCCTCACCGTGACATTGCAGGATCAGACCGTGGCCCGGATTGCCCCGGCCATCCAGCGGGCCTACGGAAGCCTTTCCAAGCGCCTGAAGGACAAGCTCCAACTACGGAACGTCATGGACCGGCTCATCCCGGACCCGGAAGGCCATGGGGCGGCCCATGCCGATGTGGTCATTGAAGCCATTTTTGAAAACCTGGGGGCCAAGCAGCGCCTGCTCCAGGACCTGGAGGCCCGGATGAAGCCGGAGGCGGTGCTGGCCACCAATACCTCCAGCCTGTGCCTGGAAGACCTGAGCCGGGTGTTGCAGCGGCCGGAGCGGCTGGTGGGCCTCCACTTCTTTAATCCGGTGGCCCGGATGCCCCTGGTGGAAGTGGTGAGCGCCGCGGGGGGCGACCCGGCCATGGCCCGTAAGGCCTGTGCTTTTGTGGGGCGCATCGACAAGCTGCCCCTGCCGGTAAAAAGCGCCCCCGGATTCCTGGTGAATGCCGTGCTCGGTCCCTACCTTCTGGAGGCCATGGCTTGTGTGGATGAAGGCCTGACGCCGGAGACCGTGGATGAGGCTGCCCTGGCTTTCGGTATGCCCATGGGGCCCCTGGAACTGGCGGATACCGTGGGCCTGGATATTGCCATGGCCGCCGGTCAGGCCCTGACCCGCCAAGGGGCGGCGTCGCCCCAATGCCTGACCCGCCTGTTCCAGCAGGGCCATCTGGGGCGCAAGACCGGTCAGGGCTTCTACCCCTACCCGGGGGGCAAGGTGCGCAAGGGGGCGGCGGGGCCCGTTCCGGCCGGATTGGGGGAGCGTTTGCTGGCGCCCCTTATCGCCCGCACGGCCCAGTTGGTGGCCGACGGGGTGGTGGCGGATCAGGACCTGGCGGACGGGGGGGTAATATTCGGCACCGGCTTCGCTCCCTTCCGGGGCGGACCGCTTCATTACGCAAGGAGCCGAAATGTCTGATAACCCCATCCAACTTCCCGACCGGGAACCCACTTTGCGCGTCATGGCCATGCCCTCCGACGTGAACCAGAACGGCGATATTTTCGGCGGCTGGGTCATGTCCCACGTGGATATGGCCGGTGGCATCGTTGCCATGCGCCGGGCCCGGGGCCGGGCAGTGACCGTGGCGGTCAATTCCTTCCAGTTCAAACAGCCCGTGTCCATCGGTGACGTGGTCAGCCTCTACGCCAAGATCATCAAGGTGGGCCGCACCTCCATCACCATCGACGTGGAAGTGTTCGCTGAGCGCAATTACTTCCGGCCGGTGACCGTCAAGGTGACGGAAGCCACTCTCACCTATGTGGCCATCGACGTGGGGGGCAACAAGCGGGAGCTGCCGCCGGAAGAAAGCTGATTTTTTGCCGCCCGGGCCCCTTGGCCCGGGGGTGGAAAACCGAGGGGAGCAGGGAACTCCCCCACTAATAACCAGAGGAGACAAACGCATGAACAAAGCACTGATGGCGCGGGCCCTGCCCGCTACGCTGCTGGGGCTCTTTTCCGCCCAGGCGGGAGCCGCAGCTTTCCAATTGCTGGAGCAGAGCGCCAGCGGCCTGGGCAATGCCTTTGCCGGTTCGGCGGCGGTGGCGGAAAACGCTTCCACCGTCTATTTCAATCCAGCGGGTATGACCCAACTGGCGGGCAACAACCTGTCCGTGGGCTTTAACTACATCACCCTGAAGACCCAGTTTCACAACGGCAATTCCGCCAATCCCTATGGCCCCTATGCCCGGAACCTGAGCAATGACGGGGGGGATGCGGGGGATGCGGCGGTGGTGCCCAATTTCTACTTCACCAAGGAAATCACCCCCAACTGGTATATCGGCTTTGGCGCCGGCGGCCCCTTCGGCCTGCGCACCGACTATCCCTCGGATTTCCGGGGCAAGTATCTGGCCCTGAAGTCCGACATCCAGGCCATCAACCTCAACCCCAGCATTGCCTACAAGGCCAATGATTGGGTGTCCCTGGGCTTTGGTCTGAACTACCAGAAATTCGAGGCGGAACTGACCTCCGCGGTGAATGGCAGTGTTTACGGGGACGGCAAATTCAAGGTGAACGGGGATGACTGGGCCTGGGGCTGGAATGGGGGGGCCCTGTTTACCCTGTCCCCCCAGACCAAGATCGGGGTCTCCTATCGCTCCGCCATCCAGCACGAGGTGAAGGGCAACTATAACCTGAGCGGCCTGCCCACCCCGGTGATTAACGCGGCGGGGTATCCCAGCACCTCAGGTAACGCCAAGGTGTCCATCAAGCTGCCGGAAACCTGGATCCTGAGCGCCACCCACAAGCTCAACGACCGTTGGGAATTGCTGGGGGATGTGAGCATGACGGGTTGGTCCTCCGTGCCCGAACTGCGCATCAAGTTTTCCAACGGCGCCCCGGACAAATATTCCACCTACAAGTGGAAGGATTCCTGGCGGGTCGCCCTGGGAGCCAATTACACCCTGTCCGAACGGACCAAGCTGAAGTTCGGGGTGGCGGTGGATAAGACCCCCCTGGACGGCAGCACCTACCGTACCCCCCGCCTGCCCGATGAAGACCGGCTGTGGCTGTCCCTGGGCCTGCAATACAAGCTCATGCCTGGCCACACCATCGACGTGGGCTATGCCTATCTGAATGCCAAGGACGCCAAGATTCACGACTCCGGTACCCCGGCCGACGCCATGAAAAACGGTGTGCTGGATGGGACCTACAAGAGCCACGTGCAAATCCTGGGTGTCCAGTATTCCATGCAGTTCTAAGAGGTTGCCGGGCGGCGCCTGGCCGCCGCCCGGCCCCCGACTGCACATAACCAGAACATAAAAGGAGACCTGCAATGACCCGTTTGATCGTTCGCCGTGCCGCCGTTCTGGGGGCCGGGGTAATGGGGGCCCAGATTGCCGCCCATCTGGCCAATGGGGACATCCCCGTACTGCTCTTCGATCTGGCCGCCCCGGAAGGAAACCCCAACGGGGTGGCGGAAAAAGCCCTGGCCGGGCTGAAAAAACTGGACCCGGCGCCCCTGGCGGCACCGGACCGGCTGGCCCACATCGAGCCTGCCAATTACGACCAGCATCTGGAACGGCTGGCGGATTGCGATCTGGTCATTGAAGCCATCGCGGAAAAAATGGAGTGGAAGGCGGACCTGTACCGGAAAATCGCCCCCCACCTGGCTCCGGAGGCCATTCTGGCTTCCAATACCTCGGGCCTTTCCATCGGTGCCCTGGCGGCGACCGTGCCGGAAGCCCGGCGCTCCCGCTTCTGCGGCATCCACTTTTTTAACCCGCCCCGCTACATGCCCCTGGTAGAAATCATCCCCACGGCCAGCACCGACGGTGCCATGGTGGACGAGTTGGAAACCTGGCTCACCAGCCGCTTGGGCAAAGGGGTGATCCGGGCCAAGGACACTCCCAATTTCGTCGCCAACCGGGTGGGGGTGTTTTCCATGCTGGCGGTGATGCACCACACCCAGCGCCTGGGTCTGGGGTTTGACGAGGTGGATGCCCTCACGGGCCCGGCCATTGGCCGTCCCAAGAGCGCCACCTACCGCACGGCAGACGTGGTGGGCCTGGATACCCTGGCCCATGTGGTGCAGACCATGGCGGATACCCTGCCGGATGATCCCTGGCACGGCCATTTCCAGATTCCCGGCTGGCTGACTGGGCTCATCAGCCAGGGGGCCCTGGGCCAGAAAACCCGCTGCGGCGTGTTTCGCAAGCAGGGTAAGGAAATCCAGGTGCTGGACCCGGCCCGGGGGGACTACGTGCCCGCCCGTTCCGCCGAGGCGGTCCTGGCGCCGGAAGTGGGGGCCATTCTGGGGGAGCGGGACCCGGCGAAAAAGTTTGCCGCCCTACGGGCCTGCCCCCATCCCCAGGCCCGTTTCCTCTGGGCCATTTTCCGGGATCTATTCCATTACTGCGCCTACCATCTGGCGGACATCGCCCATAACGCCCGGGATGTGGATCTGGCCATGCGCTGGGGCTTCGGCTGGAGCCTGGGGCCCTTTGAAACCTGGCAGGCGGCGGGCTGGGGGGACATCACCCAGGCCATTCAGGCGGACATTGCGGCGGGGGAAAGCCTGAGCCCGGCGCCTTTGCCCGCCTGGGTCACGGCCCGCAGCGGAGTCCATGAGCCCGCCGGCTCCTGGTCCCCGGTCACGGCCAGTCTGGTGCCCCGTTCCAGCCTGCCGGTCTATGGGCGCCAGCTCTATCCGGAAGCGGTGCTGGGGGAAGCGCCCCGGGGCCGGGGCGAGACGGTGTGGGAAAACCCGGGCGTCCGCCTGTGGGTCCATGGCCTGGACCCGAAAATTGCCATTCTTTCCTTCACGTCCAAAATGCACACCATCGGGGATGAGGTGCTGGATGGGTTGCTGGCAGCGGTGGCTCGGGCGGAGCGGGATTTCGACGGCCTGGTGCTGTGGCATGAGGCCCCCTTTGCCGTGGGGGCCAATCTCAAGCAGGTGAGCGAGGCCTGTGCCGCCGGCC
The DNA here is from genome assembly GCF_018905915.1 of Azospira inquinata. Classification (NCBI taxonomy): domain Bacteria; kingdom Pseudomonadati; phylum Pseudomonadota; class Betaproteobacteria; order Rhodocyclales; family Rhodocyclaceae; genus Azospira; species Azospira inquinata. The sequence continues at coordinate 1,136,905 of NZ_CP064782.1, read as the reverse complement.
AGTTCGAGCGCCTGGAAGCCACCGTGGCCAAGTTCCAGCAGGCCTCCATGGCCCTCAAATACGCCCAGGTGCCTACGGTAGCGGCGGTCCAGGGCCTAGCCCTGGGGGGCGGCTGCGAGTTCGTTATGCACGCCGCCCACCGGGTCATGGCCCTGGAGAGCTACGTGGGCCTGGTGGAAGTGGGGGTGGGCCTAATCCCCGCCGGGGGCGGCTGCAAGGAGTTTGCTCTCCAGGCGGCCCGGGTCGGGGCCCGGCAGGCGGGGGGAGAGGTGCTGCCCTACCTGCAAAACGTCTTCCAGACCATCGCCATGGGCAAGGTCATGAAGAGTGCCCTGGAAGCCAAAGACCAGGGCTTTGCCCAGGCCGGGGACGATGTGCTGTTCCATGCCGGGGAGCTGCTTTACGTGGCCCTGCGCCGGGCCCGGGCCATGGCCGAAGCGGGCTGGCGGCCACCCCTGCGGGCCCGCCAGGTGCCAGTGGCAGGCCGTCCCGGCATCGCCACCCTGGAAATGCTGCTGGTGAATATGCGGGAGGGGGGCTTTATCTCCCCCCATGATTACCGGGTGAGCAAGGCCGCCGCCACCGCCCTCTGCGGCGGTGACGTGGAGCCGGGCAGCCGGGTGGACGAGGACTGGCTTCTGACCGTGGAGCGCCAGGAATTCCTCGCCCTCCTGAAGACCCCGGAAACCCAGGCCCGGATCCGGCACATGCTGGACACCGGCAAACCCCTGCGCAACTGACGGTGGGCGCCGGGGCTCCCACTGCCCCGGCGCCGGACCACGCGGCTAAGCCCGCGTTACGGAGGAGACACCATGAAACAAATACAAGACGCTTATATCGTCGCCGCCACCCGCCTGCCCGTGGGCAAGAAGGGGGGCATGTTCCGCACCACCCGACCGGATGACATGCTGGCCCACGCCCTGCAAGCCGTGCTGGCCCAGGTGCCCCAGCTGGACCCGGCCCTGGTGGAGGATGTGATCGTGGGCTGCGCCATGCCCGAAGCGGAGCAGGGCATGAACGTGGCCCGCATCGGCGCCCTGCTGGCGGGCCTGCCGGACACGGTGCCCGGGGTGACCATCAATCGCTTCTGCTCCTCCGGTCTCCAGGCCGTGGCCGATGCGGCGGCCCGCATCCGCCTAGGGGAGGCGGAGGTGATGCTGGCCGCCGGGACCGAGACCATGAGCCTCATGTCCCAGATGATGGGCAACAAGGTTTCCCTCAATCCGGCTATTTTCGAGGGCAACGACCATCTGGCCATCGCCTACGGCATGGGCCTCACCGCCGAAAAGGTAGCCCAGAAATGGGGCGTCAGCCGGGAAGATCAGGACGCCTTTGCCCTGGCCTCCCACCAGAAGGCCGCCGCCGCCCGGGGAGCGGGCCATTTTCAGGCGGAAATCAGTCCTTACACGGTGCGGGCCCATGTGCCGGACCTGGCCAGCGGCACGGTGCGTCTTCTGGAACAGGTCTGCGACCAGGACGAAGGGCCCCGGCTGGATGCCAGCCTGGAAAAACTGGCCAAGCTCAAGCCCGTGTTCGCCGCCGGAGGCAGCGTCACGGCGGGCAATTCCTCCCAGATGTCCGACGGGGCGGGGGCGGTGCTCCTGGTCTCGGAAGCCGTGCTGAAGCGCTTCAATCTTCAGCCCCTGGCCCGTTTCGCCGGCTTTGCCGTGGCCGGGGTGCCGCCGGAAGTGATGGGCATCGGCCCCATCGCGGCCATTCCCAAGGTGCTGGCCCGGGCCGGGGTGGCCCAGTCCGACCTGGACTGGATCGAGCTGAACGAGGCCTTCGCTGCCCAGGCCCTGGCGGTGATCCGGGAACTGGATCTGGACCCGGCCAAGGTTAATCCCCAAGGGGGGGCCATTGCCCTGGGCCATCCCCTGGGGGCCACGGGGGCCATCCGGACCGCCACCCTGACCCACGGCCTGCGCCGCACCGGGGGCAAGTGGGGCATGGTGACCATGTGCATCGGCACCGGCATGGGGGCGGCGGGCCTGTTCCAGGCCCTTTAAGGGCCGCCCCTAGGCCTCGAACCCACCGGGGACAGAATCGGCCCCCGGTTCCTTGCTAGGAGATTGTCACCATGCTGCCCAAATGGTGGATGGCCCTGCCGCCCCGCTGGCGGCCCACGGCCCTGCGCCTTGGTTTTAACTGGTTCCCCGCCTGGCGGGCCACCGGCGCCCGGGTACTGCGGGTGGCGCCGGACATGGGCTCCCTGGTGGTGGCCCTGCCCCTGCACCGGGGCACCCGCAACGCCATGGGCACCCTTTTCGGTGGCGCCCTGTTTGCCGCCACCGACGGCATCCATCCCACCCTCCTGGCCCTCCAGCTGGGGCCCGGCTACATCCTCTGGGACAAGGCCGGGGCCATCCGCTACCGGCGTCCGGGGCGGACCACCCTGTACGGGGAATTTGCCCTGGCTCCGGGGGAAGCGGCGGAAGTGCGCCGTCTGGTGGCCCGGGACGGGGAATGTGAACGGACCTACACGGTGCTGTTGAAGGATTCCCAGGGGGTGGTGCACACGGAGGTGGAGCGCACCGTTTATATTGCCGATAAGGCTTTTTTCCGCCGCAAAGGGGCGGCGGGGCAGGGCGGGGAGGGGCTGGGAAGCCTTTCCCAGGGAGCGGGGCGGTAAAGATTACGCAACAAGGGCCGCCCCCCCGGGAGCCCTCTGGCATAATACGTGCCCATGACTCACTTGGGGCCGCACAAACAATGAACCAGGAAGGGTGGCTGGCGTCCGTCGGATTGAGCTGGCGGGATGGGGTGATTGCCCTGATCGGCCTGCTCGGCGTCTATATCGTCCTGGCCTTCCTGCGCCTGAACCGCATCCGCCATCCCGCCGCTCCTGGCGGGCGGGCCGCCGATCTGCCCCCGCTCAAGGACCAGGATAAGACCGATCCGGATCTGCTGGGGGATGTGTATACCCGAACCGGCACCCTGGCCCCGGACCCGGAAGCGGCCCCCGCCCCGGCGCCGGTCACTCCCCCCCGGGATTTCGCTTGGAACGAGCCCCCCGCCACCTTCGGTGAAGAAAAGTTCATCGAAGGGGTGGAACGGGAGCTGGACCAGCTGCGGGACGAGGTGGCCATGCTACGTCAGGAATTTTCCCTGCTGCGGGACGAAGTCCGCAATCAGGTGAGCCAGCTCAAAGCCTCCCAGAACGTCTCCCCCCTCTACAGCGACGCCATGCAGATGGCCATGGCGGGCCATGATGCGGAGACCATTGCGGAGCGCTGCGGTATTGCCCGGGCAGAGGCGGAACTGGTGGTGGCCCTGGCCACCAACCGGAGCGAATGAATTTTAGGGAGAGGTCATGGCTGAGATGAAAATCGTGGGCAACAAGGCTCCCCAAAAGGGCAAAGCCGCCCCCAAGCCGGGCAAGGGAGGCACGCCCGATCCCCTGGATCAGGCCCAGGAGGACATGAAGCGCCAGCTGGGCCGCCGTATGGCCTTTGCCGGGGTGCTGATCGCCGTGCTCCTGGGGGCCCTGGCCCTTTTTGACCGGCTCAGCGCCCCGGAGCCGGAGCCCCAGCCCGAGGCCGCCGCGCCCCTGCCTCCCAGCCCCCCCAAGGAAGTCTCCCAGCCTGTTACCCCGGCCCCCAGTACCAGCACCGCGCCCAGCACTTCCACGGATTCGGAAAAACCGGCGGAGCCGGACGTGAGCGCTCCCCCGGTGGAGAAGGGCGCTCCTGCGCCCGAGCCCCTGCCCACCCCGGCGGTGAGTGCCAAACCCACCCACAGCGCCCCTCCGGCCAAGGCCGCCACGCCCCGGGAAGGAAGCAAGGGCGGGGAAAAGGTGGGTCGGGTCCATGACCAGACTTCAGCCCCTGCCCCTGCCGCCAAGACTGCCGCGGCTCCTGCCCCCGCCCCCAGCACCGCTCCGGCCCCGGTGGCGAAAAGCCCGGCCCCGGCCCAGGTGACCCGCCAGGCCGCCCCCGCCCGTCACCCGGGCACCCAGACCACTACCTCCAGTCAGGCGGCCGCCAGCCAAGCGCCTGCGCCGGCTCCTGTGGTGCCCGCGCCGGTGACCAAACTACCGGCCCCGCCCCGGCTGTTCTCCGGCTATCTGTTGCAGGCCGGGGTATTTACCAGCGCCCAGCGGGCGGAAGAGCTGTACGCCAAACTCCAGCTCAACGGTATTCCCGCCAACATGGAAGCCCGGGTCAGCGTGGGGCCCTTCAAGTCCAAGGCGGAGGCCGATGCGGCCCGGGAAAAGCTGAAAGCCCTGGGCATCGATTCCGTCCTACTGCCACCCCGCAGCCGCTGAACACCTAAACCGTTGAACCCCTGAACCGCCGGGGGCGTTCCCCCGGCTTCCCTGGTTTAAACCGGCCTCCGGCGGAGGCCGCTGCCCCTGCCCGAACCGGGCCTGCCGTTTCTCTGGGTCCGGTTCCGTCCCGCTTTCCCTAAGCCTTCACCCTCCGGACCCTGCCTCCGCTTCCGCCGCTAGCTGTTTTTCCAGGCGCCGGGCGAACACGGTCATTTCCTTGGCGGCCTGCATATCCTTCCGGGCTGTGGCCACGGCTACCCCCTGCCGGTAGGCCGCCAGGGCGCCGGGCAGGTCCCCCCCTTCCTGACGGGCTTTGCCCAGGAGTTTCCAGGCGGCGGAAAAGTTCGGGTCCCGGGCGACCGCCTCGGTCAGATGTTCCACCGCCCGGGACGGGTTCCCTGCTTTGAGCCATTCATTGCCCAGGGAATAGCGGAGCAGGGCGCCATCCCGGGGACCGGCCAGTAGTTTTTCCAGATTTTCAATGACGGAGGCAGTCATGGTGGGGCTTTCTCGATAAGGGCTAAGGGGAAACCTTGCCCTCCTGTTTGGAGACCCGGGACTTGGTTTCCGTTCCCCGGTGGGGCGCTTTTCCGAGGCCACAGGGGCCATCGGAGCGGGGATGCCGGGGGCGGCGGGCTGGCGCGGTGGGGGCGGGTCCGTTAACATTTGCCCCTGTTCGCCGTTTTTCCGGGGCGAGAAGCCCCTCTCTGAAAGGATTCCTCATGGGCAAGACCATTATCGCCACCGACAAGGCGCCCGCCGCCATCGGCACCTATTCCCAAGCCGTGAAGGTGGAAAACACCGTTTATCTGTCCGGCCAGATCGGTCTGGACCCGGCCACCGGCAACCTGGTGGACGGCATTGACGCCCAGATCGTGCGGGTCTTTGAAAACCTCAAGGCCCTGGCGGAAGCGGCGGGGGCCTCCCTGGGCCATACGGTGAAACTCAACGTCTATCTCACCGATCTGGCCAATTTCGCCAAGGTCAATGAGACCATGGCCCGCTACTTCCCCCAACCCTATCCCGCCCGGGCCGCCCTGGGTATCTCCGCCCTGCCCAAGGGCGCCCTGGTGGAAGCGGACGCCGTTCTCTACGTCGGCTGAGACTTCTCCCTTGGCCGAGAAAAAAGCCGCCCCGGCCCCGGCCAAGAAGCCTTCCAAAGGCGCCGGGGCGCTGCAACAAAAGCTGCGCCGCCTGGGTCTGGTGACCCGGGACGATCTGTTGCTCCATTTTCCCCTGCGTTACGAGGACGAGACCCGGGTGACCACCGTGGAGGAGGCCCCCTGGGACGCCCCGGTCCAGCTCCAGGTGTGGGTGGAGGACGTGGCCATCCACTTCCGCCCCCGGCGCCAGCTACTGGCTCGGGTCAAGGATGCCAGCGGTGAGCTGTGGCTGCGCTTTCTCAATTTCTACGGCAGCCAGACCAAGCAGTTGGAACGGGCCCGGGACGAGGGCCTGCAATTGCGGGTATTCGGGGAAATCCGGGGTGGTTTTTTCGGCCGGGAAATGGTCCATCCCCGCTACAAACTGGTGGCGGAAGGGGAAGCCCTGCCCCAGGCCCTGACCCCCATTTACCCCACCACCGCCGGTCTGGCCCAGTCCGCCCTGCGCAAACTGGTGCTGCGGGCCCTGGGGGAAGCGGATCTGGGGGATTCCTTAAGCGACGCCCTGCGGGAAAAATTTCACCTCATGCCCTTCGGGGAGGCCGCTCGGCTGCTGCACCGGCCCCCCCCGGGAGTGGATGAGCGGGCCTTGCAAGAGCGCCACCATCCGGCCTGGCGACGCATTAAATTCGACGAAGTGCTGGCCCAGCAATTGTCCCTGCGCCGCGCCTATCTGGCCCGGCGGGAAAAGGGGGCGCCCCGGCTGGCGGCTTCCGGTGAGCTGGCCCGCCAGCTCCTGGCCCGTCTGCCTTTCCGCCTCACCGGCGCCCAGGACCGGGTGTGGCGGGAGATTGCCGCCGATCTGGCCCAGCCCTATCCCATGCAGCGCCTGCTCCAGGGGGACGTGGGCAGCGGCAAGACCATCGTGGCTGCCCTGGCCGCCTGCCAGGCCATGGAAAGCGGCTATCAGGCTGCCTTCATGGCCCCCACGGAAATCCTGGCGGAACAGCACTTCCAGAAGCTCTCGGCCTGGCTGGAGCCCCTGGGCATCCGGGTGGCCTGGCTCTCCGGCAGCCTGAAATCCGCCAAGAAAAAGGCGGCCCAGCAACAGGCCGCCGCCGACGCCCAGCTCATTGTGGGCACCCACGCCCTGATTCAGGAAGGGGTGGATTTCGCCCGCCTGGGCCTGTCCATCGTGGATGAGCAGCACCGTTTCGGCGTGGCCCAGCGCCTGGAATTGCGCAAAAAGGGTTTGAATCCCCACCAGCTCATGATGTCCGCTACCCCCATTCCCCGGACCCTGGCCATGAGCTATTACGCCGACCTGGACGTGTCCGTGCTGGACGAGCTGCCCCCCGGGCGCACCCCGGTGCGGACCAAGCTGGTGGCCGATGCCCGCCGGGACGAGGTGGTGGCCCGGGTGCGGGACGGGGTGACGGACGGGCGTCAGGCCTACTGGGTCTGCCCCCTCATTGAGGAAAGCGAAAAGCTGGATCTTCAGGCGGCCATGGACACCTACGCCGCCCTGGTGGAAGACCTGCCCGAATTGCGCATTGGCCTGGTCCATGGCCGTTTGAAGCCGGAGGAAAAGGCGGCGGTGATGGGGGCCTTCGCCGCCGGAGACATCCAGGTCCTGGTGGCCACCACGGTTATCGAAGTGGGGGTGGATGTGCCCAATGCCAGCCTGATGGTGATCGAACACGCGGAACGCTTTGGCCTTTCCCAGCTGCACCAGCTGCGGGGCCGGGTGGGCCGGGGCGTGCACGACTCGGTGTGTGTGCTGCTCTACGCCGGTCCCCTGGGGGAAACGGCCCGGGCCCGGCTGAAAATTATCTACGAAAACACGGATGGTTTTGAAATCGCCCGCCAGGATTTACAGCTCCGGGGCCCGGGGGAATTTGTGGGCAGCCGCCAGAGCGGCGTCCCCCTCCTGCGCTACGCGGACCTGGAGCAGGACCAGGATCTGGTGGAGGCCGCCCGGGGCCTGGCGGAAAGCCTGCTGCGTCAGGCCCCCGAGGTGGCGGCCCGCCACCTGCGGCGCTGGCTGGGCAGCCGGGAAGAGCTGCTGAAAGCCTGAGGGGGCGTGGCTCGGCGGGCGGCGGGCCGGCCCGTTTGTTGACCCGCATCAAAGAACGGGAGGGGCCGGGGGGTAGGATGAAATCGTTGGTTGGCCTAGGCAAGCGACAACACACGCACTTTCGCAAAACCTAAAAAAAGGACCACCCATGATTATCGAACTCGACGGCGATCTCCTTCTTTCCCAAGCCCAGGCTATTGCCCACGGCATAGCCCCCAACGACAACTTCGACAGCGGTCTGGCTCTCAGTCTGCGGGAGCGGTGGCCGGCCCTGTACAAGGATTTCCGCCACTATTGCCATCTCCATTCCCCCCGTCCCGGGAGCCTCTGGGCCTGGAGCGGGGTGGGCGGGCCCCGCATCGTCTGCCTTTTCACCCAAGCCGGTAGCGACAATCCGGGGGGCAAACCGGGCAAGGCCACGGTGGAAAATGTGCGCCACAGCCTGAAAGAGCTGGCCCGCTGGCTGGCGGCGGAAAACATCCAGTCCCTGGCCCTGCCCCGGTTGGCCACGGGGGTGGGCGGCCTGGATTGGGCGGCGGTACAGCCCCTGGTCGCCCAGGCTTTGGCGGACTATCCGGGTAAGGTGTATGTCTACACCACCTTCCACCCGGACGTGGCGGGGGCGGAAGCCCGGGCCTGAGTCTCCGGGGAGGCCAGGTCTCCCTGGGCTGGCTTCGGCGCGATGTTGATTCCAACGGGGGCCCGGCATTGCCGGGCCCTTTTCCTTGGCCGTTCTTCCGGTCTGGCGCCGGACCTTGGCTCCGCTGCCGGAAGACCGAAGCGGGCGGCCTTTCCTTATTTCGGAGGATTTTCCTATGCAAGCCGATGACATCAAAACCGTAGCCCTGGTGGGGACGGGGGTGATCGGGGCCAGCTGGGCCGTGGCTTTTCTTGGTGCCGGGCTGACGGTACGGGCCACGGACCCGGCCCCCGGGGCCGAAGGCCGGTTGCGGGACTTTGTCGCCCAGGCCTGGCCGGACATGGTCAGCCTGGGGCGTCATGGCGGGCGCAGCCTGGAAGCAGCCCAGGGGGCTTTGGTGTTTTGTGCCGATGGAGGGGAAGCGGCCCGGGGCGCGGATCTGGTGCAGGAAAATGCGCCGGAGCGCCTGGACGTGAAGCGGGAAACCTATGCTGCCCTGGAAGCCGTGCTGGCGCCCCAGGCCCTGATTGCCTCCTCCACTTCCGGCATTATGCCGAGCCAGCTCCAGGCCTCTTTGCAACATCCGGAACGCCTGCTGGTGGGCCATCCCTTTAACCCGCCCCACCTCATTCCCCTAGTGGAGGTGGTGCCTGGGCAGGCCACCACCGAGCCCTATGTGACCCTGGCCATGGATTTCTACCGCCGCCTGGGCAAGACCCCCATCCGCCTGCGCAAGGAAGTGGTGGGCCATATCGCCAACCGGCTGCAGGCGGCCATCTGGCGGGAGGCGGTCTATCTGGCCCGGGAAGGGGTAGCCTCGGTGGAAGACATTGATTTGGCGGTGGCCGCCGGGCCGGGGCAACGCTGGTCCATCATGGGCCCCAGCCTGACCTTCCATCTGGCCGGCGGCCAGGGGGGCATGGCCCACTTTCTCGACCACCTGGGCCCAGCCATGGAAACCTGGTGGGCCGCCTTGGGGGAAGTTCATCTGGATGAACCTACCCGGGCCATGCTGGTGGATGCCTTCGGTCCCCCGAATCCGGACCAACTGGCCCGGGCCGTGGCCCATCGGGATCAGGCCCTGCTGCGTCGCCTGAAGGCCCTGGCGGCGGATCAGGCGGATACTGGGAAATAAACGGCGGGGCGGGTGTTCTGCCCTGTTTTCGAAGAGAAGGCCGGGGCGGCGAAATGTTCTCCGCCCCGGTTTTTGCTTCGGCGGGAGCCTAAGCCTGGAGGTGCTTTTCTTCCACCATGCGGTCGAAGAGGGCCAGGAGCCGGTCGCTTTCCCCTTCCAGAACGGTCATGGCCGCCAGGATTACGGCCTCGTCCGGAATTTCCTTGCCCCCTTCCGTGAGGGCCAGGCGCACCTGTTCCCGAATCCGGGCTTCCGGGGCCTGCATGGCGCCGAAGGCGGCGGTGTCGCCGAATTCCCGTAGCCCTTCCTCGGTGCGCCAACTGCTCAGGTCGGAACTCATTTCGTGGGTCTGGCCTTCTTCTAGGGAGGTGTAGGTGAGCTGCTTGCGCATGATGTGGCCCACCTTCTGCAAGGTGGTCTGGGATTTGTCCCGCACCCGCACCACCCGACGCAGCACCTGATCCGAGCTTTGGGCCAGGGTTTCAAAGCGCTGCCGGAAAGATTCCACCGAATCCTTCACCGTATCTGCCACCGAGCCCGCCTTGCCTGCCCGTTGCTGCATGTCGTCGATGCGGCCGGAGAGGGTGGCGAGAATGCCCTGCACCTGGTTGGCTGTGCTCTTGCTCCGCTCCGCCAGTTTGCGCACCTCGTCGGCCACTACCGCGAAGCCCCGGCCCGATTCCCCGGCCCGGGCCGCTTCAATGGCCGCATTCAGGGCGAGCAGGTTGGTCTGGTCCGCAATGGCAGAAATGTCCGCCAGGGAGGTTTCGATGCCTCGCCATTCGGTGGCCAGGGCGTGGCTGGCCTCGTTCATGTTATTGACGGAATGGACGATGGTGTCCAGCTCCCCGGACAGTTCCTGGGCACTTTCCAGGCTGGCCCGGGCGCCGGAGGCGTTGTCCCGGGTAATGTCTGCCACCTGCTCCATGGCATGACTGATTTCCGTTAGATCGTTCTGGCTGCCGGACAGGTTGTTGCGCAGATGGGGATTGTTCAGGGCCGCCAGCTGGGAGGCGAGCCGGTTACGATGCACAAAGGCGCTGTTGTCCGCCATGGCCTGGATGGACTGATTCATGCCCTTCAGGGATTCGGCCAGAATGCCCGGCAACCCGGCGCTGATGGGCCGCCGGCTGTAATCCCCGGCACTAACCCGACGGAAGCAGGTGTTGATTTCCTTAAAGTAGGTTTCGATCAAATCCAGCAGATCGTTCAATTCCCAGGCCACCAGCCCCACTTCCCCCATGTCCCGGGTATGCACCGCCCGGTGGTGGAATTCCCCCTTGCCCGCCAGCCCCAACTGTTCATGGAGGGAGGAGAGCAGGGAAAAAATCCGGTGCAGATTGCGCCAGACGTAAAGGGCCAGACCGATGGACAGCAGGGCCAGGAACACGCCCACCACCATGTGGGCTGGACCGGGTAGCAGCAGTTCCGTGGCTACATACAGCACCATCATGGTGTTGAAGGCGATGAGCCAGTAGCCGATCTGGGTTTTGAGGAAGGGTGGATATTTCCGTGCCGTGCTCATGACCGTCCTCCCGCCTTACAGCCCAGGGCATCCCCATTCAGTTGCAGGACAAATTGTTCATAACTGATCTGGCGCTGGGCCATCTGTTCCTCCAGCCAGGCGACGGAAGCATCCGGCCCGGCGGATTTGCCCGCCTGGGCCTCGATGTCGCACATGGCGCGATACAGGGGAATCACCGTTTCCACCGCCGCCCGCAGGGGCGGGCGGCGTACCGAGTAATAGCCCACCAGTTGCTTCTGGGCATCGTAATCCGGGGTGATATTGGCGAAGACCCAGTAATAGTTGCCGCTGGCGGTGAAGTTCTTCACCAGTCCGAAAAACTCATTGCCCCCTTGCAGGGTCTTCCACATCAGGCGAAACACCCCCCGGGGCATGTCCGGGTGTCGGATGATGTTATGGGGTTGGCCCAGCAACTGGTATTCCGCATATTCCGCAATGCGCATGAATACCCGGTTGGCGTAGGTGATGTGACCGCTAGGATCGGTCTTGGTGACGATGAGCTCATGGGGTTGCAGCTTCACCTCATGGCTGTTCGCAGGCACAGCTCTTGGCATGGGATCGTGCTTTCGTAGGTAACCGGCTCATGAGGGGCTTGTCAGCAACGCAACAAGCCCTTAATCGGAAGAGTGTAACCCAATGGGGCCTCTAGGCTATTCGCCATAATTAGGGAAGAACCAGCAGGGACGGCCTTCTCCAAGGGATGCCCCGGTATGGGGTGCTCAGAAAGAGCAGGAATAAACCAGTCCCGAAGGGGCAAGGAGGGAAAAGGGCTACAAGGAGAGGCTGGGCCGGGCCAGAAGCAAAGAGGGCATCGCGGTCTTACCCGGGGCCCTGACCCCAACTATTAGCAGCCCTTGGTATTCAAAGTCACCACCGGCGGCGTGGTGCCGTTATAGGTGTATTGCACCGAGCAATACATGGGGTCCGTGGCGTCTTCCAGGCGCCAGCCCGCGTCCCCGTTGGGAATGGAGCCATTGCCATAGCCGTAGAAATTGAACTGGCCATTTTTGACCGCCGCCGTGGATAAATAGCAGCCATCATTGGCTGGGGCTTCCATCCCCAGTTGGGTGGCCCCGATGCCATCGCACCACCGGTCCGGATAGCCGCTCCAGACCCGCACCTGGGAGCCGTCCGTCATGGTGACCCAGGTAATGTTGGTCTCTTTCCCCACCGTGCCCGCCCCCCGCACCGCAATCAGGGAATTCACAATGCCCATGGCCGAATTCACCGATCCCCCCAGCCCCTTCACCGCCGCCGCCCGGGCGGCGGATCGGTAATCCGCATAAATGGGCAGGGCCACCGCCGCCAAAATCCCCAGGACCAGAATAGAAATGACCAGCTCCACCAGGGTGAAACCGGCGTTCCGTAAAGGCCCGACCCTCCCCTGACCCGCGCTGCGGCTGGAGCCGAGAAAAGCCGGTGAGGGGGAAAGGGGGAAGCTGATAACGCTATTTGCAGGATAGGAAGTAGAGGGAAAGCCCATGCCGAGCCGTTGATGATCGAAAAAACGGATTCATCATAATAGGAACGGTCTTCTGGTGCCAGGGTGGTGGCTGGCCATCGGTTGGGTGGCAATATTGTGGCTTGGTAATACTCGCCCTTTGGGGACTACCAAGCTTGGAGGATTTGCCGGAAGGTGCGGCTCCTTTGAGGAGGCGAGGTCTGGATAGGTCACGGGGTACAATCGACTCCCGTATCCGTTTGCTTGGCAATTACAAGAACAATGACCATTGACCAGAACCAGATTGAATCCCGCCTATGGGCGGCTGCTGACCAACTGTGGGCCAATACCGGCCTGAAACCCGCTGAATTTTCCAATCCCGTTCTGGGGCTGCTCTTTCTGCGTTATGCCGAGAAGCGTTTTGGGGAGGCTGAGGCAAAGCTGATCCAGCGCGGTATGGACCCCAGCGAAATCGAGAAATTCGATTATCAGGCGGAAGGGGCGCTGTACCTTTCCCCTCAGGCCCGGTTTTCCTATTTGCTGGATCTGGCCGAGGGCCTGGATGTGGGGCGAGCCGTCAATGAAGCCATGGCGGCGGTGGAGCTGGAGAACGAAGAGCTGAAAGGTGTCTTGCCCCGCTCCTACGGCAAGCTCCCCAATCCGGTCCTGATCGAGCTGCTGCGCCTGATGAACGACCTGGGCAAAATCGAAGGGGACGCTTTCGGCAAAATCTACGAATATTTCCTGGGCAAGTTCGCCCTGGCGGAAGGTCAGAAGGGGGGCGTGTTCTACACCCCCACCAGCATCGTCAAACTTATCGTCGAAATCATCGAGCCCTTTCACGGCAAGATTTTTGACCCGGCCTGTGGCTCCGGGGGCATGTTTGTGCAAAGTGCGGACTTCGTGCAGCGTCGTCACAAACGGGCCGGGGAAGAACTCACCGTTTTTGGTACCGAAAAGGCCAATGACACGGTGAAGCTGGCCAAAATGAATCTGGCGGTGCATGGCCTTTCCGGGGATATCCGGGAAGCCAATACCTACTACGAAGACCCCCACCATGCCCTGGGCCGGTTCGACTTTGTCATGGCCAATCCTCCGTTCAATGTCTCGGGGGTGGATAAGGAACGGTTGAAGGACGACCCTCGCTTCCCCTTCGGTATTCCATCCACGGACAACGCCAATTACCTCTGGATACAGCTTTTCTACACAACCCTAAGCGAATCGGGCAGGGCGGGTTTTGTCATGGCCAACTCGGCGGGGGATGCCCGGGGGACGGAGCTGGAAATCCGCAAGAAGCTGATCCAGACCGGGGGCGTGGATGTGATCGTCTCGGTGGGCTCCAACTTCTTCTACACGGTAACCTTGCCGTGTACCCTGTGGTTCTTCGATAAGGCCAAGACCAGAGGAAAACGCAAGGATCAAGTGCTGTTCATCGATGCGCGGGGTTACTACCGGCAGGTCAGCCGTGCGATCCGTGACTTCCTGCCAGAACAGATCGAATTTCTCTCCAACATCGTGCGGTTGTGGCGTGGAGAGGCCATCGAGACTGGTGCAGGTAGTCAAGAAATGCTCCAGCAGCAGTTCCCGGAAGGGGTCTATCGGGACATCGCTGGGGTGTGCAGAGCAGTGAACCTCGCCGAGATTGAGACGCAAGGTTGGAGTCTCAATACAGGACGCTATGTTGGGGTTGCAGATAAGGGGGCGGACGACTTTGATTTTGTTGAGAGATTTGAAGCATTGACGGAAGAGTTGGAGTTGCTGAACTTCGAAGCTGGCGAATTGGAAAAAGCCATTAGTGACAACGCATCAAATCTTCTCTCCATTTCGGCCTCATGAAGAAAACTGGCCATACAAAGGTGCAATTAGGAGAAATTGCTACTGTTTTCTCCGGGTTTGCATTTAAGAGTTCCGACCTCGGAAGTAGTGGAATACCCGTGATCAAGATTGGGAACATCCAAGCTGGGTGCGTCCAGTCTCGCTGTGCGGACCATTTCCCGAGAGAGCTTTTTACCGGCAAATTAAACCGATACGTTTTACAGCAGGGAGACAGCTTAGTTGCTATGACCGGAGCCGGAAGTGTAGGCAAGTTTGGTCGGATGCTAAAAGTTTCACAACGGTTTTTGGTCAATCAGCGTGTTGGAATTATTCGACCTGATAAGGCCAAGTGTGATCCGGCCTTTGTTTTTTATGTTCTGTCGCTGCCGAATTATGAGAAGACCTTGTATGCCCAAGGACTTGGAGCCGGACAGCCAAATGTAAGTGCAAAGCAAATATCTGATCTGGAGGTGCCGTTCCCTCCATTGAAAACTCAACGCTGCATCGTCTCCATCCTTTCCGCATACGACGACCTGATCGAAAACAACACGCGACGGATCGCCATCCTTGAGGAAATGGCGCGGAGAATCTACGAGGAGTGGTTCGTCCGCTTCCGTTTTCCGGGGCATGAACAGGTGAAGATGGTGGAGTCGGAACTGGGGTTGATCCCGGAGGGGTGGATTGCAGGAAAGCTCGGGGAGCACTTGATATCGATTGAATCAGGGAAGCGTCCCAAAGGGGGAATTTCCGAAATAGACGAAGGGGTGCCAAGTATTGGGGCTGAAAACGTGATTTCGATTGGTCGCCACAATTTCGATTCTGAGAAGCTAATTTCCAAGGAGTTTTTCGCCTCGATGAAAAAAGGGGTTGTCGCTGATCGAGATGTCGCTGTCTATAAGGACGGAGCCTACATAGGAAGGTCAACTTACTTCAGAGACTCATTTCCTCATCGTGTCTGTGCAGTCAACGAACACGTCTTTCTTCTCCGCTCATCGGGAATTCATCTGACCCAGAACCAACTGTATCTTTGGTTACAGCGCACTGAAACGGTAGATGCCATTCGAGCAACAAATGCGAATGCCGCTCAGCCCGGTATCAATCAAAAGACAGTGAGTTGGCTCTCGTTGGTATTACCAGATAAAAATCTTGCAGCATCTTTCGATAAGACCGTAGAGCCAATGCTTGCGTCCATAACAAACCTTGCGAAGAAGAATCGAATTCTTCGGCAAACAAGAGACCTCCTGCTCCCCAAGCTCATCTCCGGCGAACTCGACGTTTCTACCCTACCTGAACCTGAGGAGGCCGTCGCGGCATGACTAATGTTCTCACAGCCAAGGAAGTCACAGCCACCTACGGGGAACTGGCTCTGGTCGAGCTACCCGCGATCAACTGTTTTGCATCCCTTGGTTGGGAGACGGCTAACCTCTACAACGAGACCTTCGGCCCGGACGGCACGGAGGGCCGCAAGTCTGCCGCCGAAGTCATCTTCGTGCCTCGCCTTCGCAAGGCGCTGGAACGCATCAACCCCGGTTACCCGGCCTCCGCCTACGAACAGGCCATCGAGCAACTGACCGAGGATCGCTCCAAGCAGATTCCGGTCAATGCCAACCAGGCCTTCTACAAGCTGTTGCGGGACCGGGTGAAGGTGGAGGTCCCCGATAACGAAGGCAACCCCCTGACGGTGGAACTTTCTGCCATCGACTGGAACCGCCCGGAGAACAATGACTTTTTCCTGGCCCAGCAGATGTGGGTGTCGGGGGAGATGTACAAGCGCCGCTGTGACCTGCTGGGCTTTGTCAATGGCATCCCGCTGGTCTTCATCGAACTAAAGGGGCCCCATGTGCCCCTGAAGTCTGCCTACGACGACAACCTGAAGGACTACAAGGGCCAGAGCATTCCCCAGTTGTTCCACCCCAATGCTTTCATCCTGCTTTCTAATGGCTTGCAGACCCGGGTGGGGACCCTGACTAGTCCCTGGGAGCACTTCTTCGAGTGGCGGCGCATTGACGATGAAGAGGAGGCGGGCTCCACCAGTCTGGAGACGGCCATTCGGGGGCTTTGTGACAAGAGGCGCCTGCTCGACCTGGTGGAGAACTTCACCCTGTTCGAAACGGCCCGGGGTGGTTTGATCAAAAAGGTGGCCAAGAACCACCAGTACCTGGGGGTGAACAAGGCCATTGCCCAGATGCGCAAGCTGCGGGAATCCGGGGACGGGGAAGCGGCGAAAAAGCTGGGGGTTTTCTGGCATACCCAGGGGAGTGGCAAGAGCCTTTCTATGGTGTTTTTTACCCAGAAAATTTTGCGTACCCTGCCGGGAAAGTGGACCTTTGTGATTGTCACGGACCGCTCCGAACTGGACGATCAAATCTACAAGACCTTCACGGCCACCGGCGCCATTACGGGGGCGGAAGTTCAGGCCAACAGCGGGGAACATCTGAAGCAGCTCCTCTCCCAGGACCACCGCTATGTCTTTAGCCTCATCCAGAAATTCCACACGGATAGGGGGGAGACTTATGCCCAGATTTCCGACCGCAGCGACATCATTGTCATTACCGATGAAGCCCACCGCAGCCAGTACGACATCTTTGCCCTGAACATGCGGAATGCCTTGCCCAATGCCGCTTTCCTGGGCTTTACCGGGACGCCGCTGATTGCGGGGGAGGAGGAGCGTACCCGGGAAGTGTTCGGGGATTACGTTTCGGTCTACGACTTTGCCCGCTCCATCGAAGACGGGGCCACGGTGCCGTTGTATTACGAGAACCGTACACCCGAGCTTCAGATCACCAACAAGAATCTCAACCGGGATATGGAGAAGCTCCTTGAGGCGGCGGAACTGGACGAGGCCCAGGAGAAGAAGCTGGAGCGGGAATTTGCCCGGGAGTATCACCTGATTACCCGGGATGATCGACTAAATGCCATTGCCGCCGATCTGGTTAAGCATTTCCTTGGCCGGGGTTACCGGGGCAAGGCCATGATGGTCTGCATCGACAAAGCCACGGCGGTGCGCATGTACGACAAGGTGCAGGCCTGCTGGAAGAAACAGTTGGCCGATCTGCGCGAGCAACTGAAGACAGCCACCGGGGATGCCAAGGAGGTGCTGGCGGAAAAGATTATGGTCATGCAGACCACCGATATGGCGGTGGTGGTGTCCCAATCCCAGAATGAAGTGGAAGACCTGAAGGCCAAGGGGCTGGACATCGTTCTCCACCGGCAGCGGATGCTGAAGGAGGACTTGGACGAGAAATTCAAAGACCCGGAGAGTTCTCTCCGTCTGGTCTTTGTCTGTGCCATGTGGATTACCGGCTTTGATGTGCCCACCTGTTCCACCTTGTACCTGGACAAGCCGATGCGCAATCACACCCTGATGCAGACCATTGCTCGGGCCAACCGGGTGGCGCCGGGCAAGAGTGCCGGTCTGATTGTGGATTACGTGGGTATCTTTCGTAACCTACAGGATGCCCTGCGTATCTACGCCAAGCCCAACCAGCCGGGACAATTGCCGATCAAGGACAAGGGGGCGCTGGTCGAACTGCTGGATGGCTTGCTCAAACAGGCGGAAGCCTTCTGTGCGCTCCTGGATGTTGATCTCAAGCAGCTGGTCAGCATCCCCCCGGAAAAACGTTTGGAAGCATTGCAGAAGGCCATGGACGCTATTCTTGCCGCCGGGGAAGATAAGGTTAGGGCCTACTTGCTCTTGGCGGGGCAAATAGCGCGTGCCTTCCAGGCCATTTTGCCCGATGGCGCGGCGAATGCTTATGCCCCCATGTCGGTGTTGATCTCTTACCTGGGAGCCATGATCAAGGCGTTGCGCCCCGTCCCTGATATTTCCGGGGTGATGAGCGACTTGGAAGCGCTGCTGGATAATTCCATCGCCACCGAGGGGTATCACATTGGGGGGCGTCCTGCCGCTGAAGGTCTGATTGATCTGTCCCAAATCGACTTTGCCGCCCTTCAAAAAAAGTTCGAGGCAGGCCAGAAGGCCACCGAGACCGAAAAACTGAAGGGACAGATCGAGCGAAAGCTGGACAAGATGGTCCGTGAGAACAAGGGTCGGATCGACTTCATGGAGAAGTTCAAGAAGCTGATCGAAAGCTACAACGCCTCCAGTCACAACCTGGAAAGCTTTTTCAAAGAGCTGATGGACTTTGCCCAGACTCTGACCCAAGAAGAACAGCGGGCACACCGGGAAAATCTCTCTGAGGAGGAACTGGCTATCTTTGACCTGCTGACCCAGCACGAACCGGAACTGAGCGATAAGGACAAGAACGAGGTGAAGAAGGTGGCCAAGGACCTGTTGGCCAAGTTGAAGGCGGAGAAACTTGTCCTGGATTGGCGCTTGAAGACCCAGACCAAGGCGGATGTGGAGCGCACTATCCGTGATTTCTATATTCATCTCCCCAAGTCCTATACCCCTGATCTGAAGAAGGACAAGCGGGTGAAGACCTACGCCCATATCTATGAGAACTACTTCGGGGCGGGGCAGAGCATCTACCAAAGCATGTCCGCGGGGCGCCCTTGAAGGGAATCTGTGGCCTGTAATGACAGGTGCGCGGGGGCTCTGCAAATGAAAAAAGCCGCTGATCCTTGTGGATCAGCGGCTTTTGGCATTCTTGGTGGTGATGGGCAGAATCGAACTGCCGACCTATGGGTTATGAATCCATCGCTCTAACCGACTGAGCTACATCACCTTTTTTCCTTTGCGCCCGGGAGGGCGGCAGACGGAGGGTGCAGATTCTATCTGGGGCGGGGGCGGCAGGTCAAGGTTTGGGCGCGGGGATGGCGTAAAAATCCGGGGGCGGGGCGGTGGGGGAGGGGGATTGTGTATAATTATTCAATCGTTTAGTCCAAGGAGTCCGGCTTGCGGACAGGGTTGCGTCGCCTGTTGTGCCTGATGGGGCTGTGTCTGGCCCTGGGGGGCGGCTGTCTGGGGGTACAGGCCCAGACGATTGTGCGCCCCATTCCGGTGACGGCGGCCTTCGGCAAAATGTCGGCGCCGGCCAATGGCTACGTGACCATCGACAAATATACGTACCACCTGGCGCCGGGTCTGGTGATCCGGGATCAGAACAATTTTCTGGTGCTGGTGGGCGCGCTGCAAAATCTGAACGGCACCCTGTACGTTCGTTATTTGACGGACATGAACGGGGATGTGCAGCGGATTTGGATTTTGACCAACCAGGAACTGGCGGTGCTGGACCCGAAGCGGATGCCGCCCCAGCCCCTGCCTCTCCCCTCCAACCGGACCACCGCCGCAACGGCGACCTGGAACTAGGGGCCGGTGCTCCCGTTCCAACGGCTTTGTTTTTCCCTTTCTGTGTAGAAACCCTGTGGCGAAAAAGCTCTATATCAAAACCTTTGGCTGTCAGATGAACGAGTACGACTCGGACAAGATGGCCGATGTGCTTAACCAGGCGGGCGGGATCGAGAAAACCGATAACCCGGAAGACGCCGATATCATTCTCTTCAACACCTGTTCCGTGCGGGAAAAGGCCCAGGAAAAGGTGTTTCACGACCTGGGCCGGGTGCGCCACCTGAAGCAATCCAAACCTGATCTGGTGATCGGCGTGGGGGGCTGCGTGGCCAGTCAGGAAGGGGAGGCCATTGTGGCCCGGGCCCCGTACGTGGATGTGGTGTTCGGGCCCCAGACCCTGCACCGGCTGCCCCAATTGATCGCGGATCGGCGTACCAAGGGCCGGGCGGCGGTGGATGTGTCCTTTCCGGAAATCGAAAAATTCGATGCCCTGCCCCCGGCCAAGACGGAAGGGGCCAGCGCCTTCGTTTCCATCATGGAAGGCTGCTCCAAGTTCTGCACCTACTGCATCGTGCCCTACACCCGGGGCGGCGAAGTATCCCGCCCCTTTGAGGACATCCTCACCGAAGTGGCCGGGCTGGCGGAGCAGGGGGTCAAGGAAATCACCCTCCTGGGCCAGAACGTGAACGCCTACCGGGGCCAGGTGGGCGGCTCGGAAGGGGAAACGGCGGATTTGGCCCTGCTGATCGAATACATCGCCGACATGCCCGGGGTGGAGCGCATCCGCTACACCACTTCCCATCCCCGGGAAATGACGGCCCGGCTTATTGAAACCTATGCCAAGGTGCCCAAGCTGGTGTCCCACCTCCACCTGCCCGTGCAGGCCGGGGCGGACCGGGTGCTGGCGGCCATGAAGCGGGGCTACACCACCCTGGAATACAAGAGCGTGGTGCGTAAGCTGCGGGCCGCCCGGCCCGACCTGTCCCTGAGTTCCGATTTCATCGTGGGTTTCCCCGGGGAAACGGAAGCGGACTTTGAAAAGACCATGAGCCTGATTGAGGAGCTGAATTTCGACACCTCCTTCAGCTTTGTGTACAGCCCCCGCCCGGGCACGCCGGCGGTGGAACTGGCCGACGATACGCCCCAGGACGTGAAGTTAAAGCGCCTGATGCGGCTGCAAAAGCAGATAGAGGCCCAGGCCATGGCCATTTCCCAGACCATGGTGGGCTCGGTGCAACGGGTGCTGGTGGAAGGGGTTTCCAAGAAAGATCCAGGGGAGCTGGCGGGGCGCACGGACAACAACCGGGTGGTCAATTTCGTCGGCAATCCCCGGCTCATCCACCATTTTGTGGAAGTGGCCATTACCTCGGCCCTGCCCCACTCCCTGCGGGGGGAGATTGTGACCCGGGAGCGCGAGGCCTGAACGGCATGACAGATAAGGAACAAGGACGATGAGCCCCCGTGGCAGCGCCAAAACGGGGGCGGCCAAGGCCCGTCCCCTGGAAGTCATTCTCGACCCCCTGGACAACACCCAGCTGTCCAACCTCTGCGGCGCCCTGGACGAAAACCTGCGCCAGATCGAAACCGCCCTGGATGTGACCATTGCCCGCCGGGGAGAACGCTTTACCCTGCGCGGCGAGGCAGAGCACACCGCCCGAGCGGCGGAGGCCCTGCGCCATTTCTACGACCGGGCGGCGGACGGCCTGACGGTGGACGACGTGCAGCTGGGGCTGGTGGAAATCCTTAACCGGCCGGTGCGGCGCCTCTCCGCCCCGGCGGCTCCGGCGCCGGCGGTGGGCACCCCCGCCCTGGTGACCCGCAAGACCGAGCTCCATGGCCGCACCCCCCGCCAGGTGGAATACCTGAAAGCCATCCAGGAACACGACATCACCTTCGGCATTGGCCCGGCGGGCACGGGCAAGACCTATCTGGCCGTGGCCAGCGCCGTGGATGCCTTTGAGCGGGATCTGGTGGAGCGCATCGTCCTTACCCGTCCGGCGGTGGAAGCGGGGGAACGGCTTGGTTTTCTCCCCGGGGATCTGGCCCAGAAGGTGGATCCTTATCTGCGCCCCCTCTACGACGCCCTTTACGACCTCATGGGCTTTGACCGGGTGACCCGGCTCTACGAAAAGGGCGCCATTGAAATCGCCCCCCTGGCCTTTATGCGGGGCCGCACCCTGAACCACGCTTTCATCATCCTGGACGAAGCCCAGAACACCACGCCGGAACAGATGAAAATGTTCCTGACCCGCATCGGTATCGGCGCCAAGGCGGTGATTACGGGGGACCTGACCCAGGTGGATTTACCCAAGGGCCACAGCAGCGGCCTCAAGGAAGCGGCCCTGATCCTCAAGGACGTGCGGGGTATCGCCTTTACCCAGTTTCTCAAAGAAGACGTGGTGCGCCATCCCCTGGTGGCCCGCATCGTCTCCGCCTACGAAGACCACACCCGGAAGCAAGCCTCGTGACCCCCAGCCGCCGCCTCAATCTTTCCGTGCAATACGTCATCCGCCCCGAGGACGTTCCCGCCCGTCCGGCCATTTTCCGCTGGGCCCGGGCGGCCCTCAATGTGGACGGCATGAAGGGGGGCCAGATTACGGTGCGCTTTGTGGCCCCGGAAGAAGGCCGGGACCTGAACCGGGACTATCGGGGCAAGGACTACACCACCAATGTGCTGTCCTTCCCCTATGACCAGGAGCCGGTGGTCTTTGGCGACCTGGTCATCAGCCCGGACGTGGTGCGCAGGGAAGCGGCGGAGCAGGGCATCCCCACGGAGGCTCACTACGCCCACCTGGTGGTGCATGGTATGCTGCATTTACAGGGCTACGACCACGAAAACGATCAGGAAGCCGAAGTCATGGAGGGCCGGGAGCGGGAAATCCTGGCCACCCTGGGCTATCCCGACCCCTATGCCGCCGAACGCGGCGAGCCTCCCGACCAGGCGCCTTCCCTTCCCCGATCAGAGAGCCGCTAAATCTCCATCATGGACAGTTCCCCCAGTACCCCCAAACCCACTTTTCTTGAACGCTTGTCCTCCCTCCTGTTGCGGGAGCCGGAGGACCGGGAGCAACTCCTGGAATTGCTCCATTCCGCCTTCGAGCGCAGCCTGCTCGACGCGGACGCCCTGACCATTATCGAAGGGGCCCTGGCCGCCTCCGAAACCGCCGTGCGGGACGTGATGGTGCCCCGGGCCCAGATGGATTTCCTCACCCTGGATCAGCCTCTGCCGGCCCTGATTTCCACGGTCATTACCACCGCCCACTCCCGTTTCCCCGTGGTAGGGGACAACAAGGACGACATCCTGGGCATCCTCCTGGCCAAAGACCTGCTGCGGGCCTTTGGCGACCCGGCCTTCGCCCTCCGGGACTGGCTTCGTCCCGCCGTCTTTATCCCCGAATCCAAGCGTCTGGACGTGCTGCTCCGGGAATTCCGGGTCTCCCACAATCACATGGCTATTGTGGTGGACGAATACGGCGGCGTGGCTGGCCTAGTGACCATCGAGGATGTGCTGGAACAGATCGTGGGGGACATCGAAGACGAATACGACTTCGATGAGGACAAGGACAACATTCTCCAGGACCAGTCCGGCCGCTACCGAGTCAAGGCCCAGACCGAGATCGACGCCTTCAACGAAACCTTCGGCACCCATTTCGAGGATCAGAGCTGCGATACGGTGGGGGGGCTGGTGATGGCCGCCCTGGGCCGGGTGCCCAAGCGCAATGAGGTGCTGGAGCTGGAGGGCTTGAAATTCCAGGTGCTGCGGGCGGACAGCCGGCGCCTCTATACCCTCCTGGTGGAACGCCTGCCCCGGACGGAAGCCCCGGCTGCCTGATTTCCCCCGGCGGCCCCTTCCGGGTATCCTGCCGGGCGCAGTGGCGGGAGCGCTCCCGGTGGCCGGGAACCCGGGGCCGGTGGTTTCCCCGCCTTTTCAAACGTTTTCCGAATTCAGAAGAGTGTTGCCGTTCATGGCTGCCATTCCCCGTCGTCGATTTTTCAGCGTGGCCACCTGCGGCCTGGGTGCCATGGCCGTGGCCGCCTTTGCCCCCTTCGGCTGGTTTCCCCTGGCCTGGCTGGCCTGGGCCGGTTTCTATCTGTTCGTGTCCCGGGCCGACAGCCCCCGGGAAGCGGGCTGGCTGGGCTTTACCTTCGGCTTTGGCCATTTCCTCGCCGGGGTTTCCTGGGTTTACGTGAGTCTTCACGACTTCGGTGGCATGGCCCTGCCCATGGCCGCCTTCGCCAGCGCCTTGCTGTGCGCCTATCTGGGCCTTTTCCCCGCCCTGGCCGCCTGGGGCCTGGGGCGCCTGAAGGGCCGGGGGCTGGGACCCTGGGCTCTGGTGTTCGCCTTCGCCGGTCTCTGGACCCTGACCGAATGGGCCCGGGGCTGGTTCCTCACCGGTTTCCCCTGGCTCAGTCTCGGCTATTCCCAGACCCCCCCCAGTCCCCTGGCCGGGTTCGCCCCGGTGCTGGGGGTCTATGGCATGGGCCTGGTGACCGCCCTGCTGGCCGCCTGCGCCGCCGAGGTGGTGGCTTCCCGGCGCTGGACCATGCTTCTGCCCGTGGCCCTGATCCTGGGGGGCGGCTATGGCCTGACCCGGGTGCCCTGGGTCCATCCCGTGGGGGCGCCGGTACGGGTGGCCCTGCTCCAGGGGAATATTGCCCAGGATATGAAGTGGCAGCCGGAACGATTTTACGATTCCCTGGAATCCTATCTGCGGCTGGTGCTGGAAAACCCGGCCAAACTCACCGTGCTGCCGGAAACGGCGCTGCCCGCCTATTACCAGCAGTTGCCTCCGGAATTTCTCTCCGACCTGCGGGATCTGGTCCATCGCCAGAAGGGGGATGTGCTGGTGGGGGTGGTGTATGGGGAAGGGGAGCGCTACACCAACAGCGCCGTGAGCCTGGGGGCTTCCCCCATGCAGCGCTATGACAAAGCCCATCTGGTGCCCTTCGGCGAATACATTCCCCCGGGCTTCGCCTGGTTCCTGGACATGATGCACATGCCCATGTCCGACTTCACTCCGGGCCAGGTGGGGCGTCCCCCCCTGGCCCTGGCCGGGCAGCAGGTGGCGCCGGATATCTGCTATGAGGACGGCTTCGGCGAGGAAATCCGCCAGGCCCTGCCCCGGGCCACCCTGCTGGTGAATATGTCCAACACCGCCTGGTTTGGCCGTTCCCTGGCCCAGCCCCAGCACCTGCAAATTTCCCGCCTGCGGGCCATGGAAAACGGCCGCCCCATGCTGCGGGCCACCAATACGGGCATGACCGCCATCATCACCCCGGATGGCCGGGTCCAGGACCAGCTGCCCCCCTTTACCCGGGGCGCTCTGGTGGGGGATGTGCAGGGCTACCAGGGGCTCACCCCCTATGCCCGCTGGGGCAATGTCCTGATGCTGATACTGGCCGTGCTCTGCCTGCTACCCGGGGTGCTGGGCTGGGGCGACCGGCCGACCGGTTCTGCCCGCTAAAGGGCGGCGGGGCCCCTGCCCCTGCCCCCATGGGGCCGGAGCCTACCCCGGCGCCGTTCCCGGGGTGAGCGGACTCCTCGGCCCCGTTTCTGCCTGCTGGCGCTTAGGTTCGGCAAACCGGGCCCGACAAGGTAAAATCCTCCGTTTCACCAAATCTCACCGGGCAAACCATGCCAACTTTTCAGGAAGTCATTCTGCGGTTGCAGAATTTCTGGGACAAGCAGGGCTGCGCGCTGCTCCAGCCTTACGATATTGAGGTGGGCGCGGGCACTTTCCACACCGCCACCTTCCTCCACGCCGTGGGCCCCGAACCCTGGGCTGCCGCCTATGTCCAGCCTTCCCGCCGTCCCAAGGACGGCCGCTACGGGGAAAATCCCAACCGGCTTCAGCATTACTACCAGTATCAGGTGGTGATCAAACCCTCTCCCGACAATATTCAGGAACTCTATCTCCAGTCCCTGGAAGCTCTGGGCATCAATCTCCAGGAACACGACGTGCGTTTCGTGGAAGACGACTGGGAATCCCCCACCCTGGGTGCCTGGGGTCTGGGCTGGGAAGTCTGGTTGGACGGCATGGAAGTGACCCAGTTCACCTACTTCCAGCAGGTGGGCGGCCTGGACTGCAAGCCCGTGCTGGGGGAAATCACCTACGGCCTGGAGCGGCTCTCCATGTACCTCCAGGGCGTGGAAAATGTCTATGACCTGGTGTGGGCGAGAAACGGCGACCGGGTCGTGACCTACGGGGACGTGTTCCATCAGAACGAAGTGGAACAGTCCAAGTACAACTTCGAGTATTCCAACGTGGAGATGCTCTTCCGCCATTTCAACGAATACGAAGCCGAGGCCAAGCGCCTCATGGAGGCGGGCCTGCCCCTGCCGGGCTTTGAAATGGTCATGAAGTGCTCCCACACCTTCAATCTCCTGGACGCCCGGGGCGCCATTTCCGTCACCGAACGGGCCGCCTATATCGGCCGGGTGCGGGCGCTGGCCCGCCAGGTCGCCCAGGCCTACTACGACTCCCGGGAGGCCCTGGGTTTCCCCATGGTGCGGGCCGGGGAGGGCAAATAACATGAATCAGACCCTGCTCATCGAACTGCGCACGGAAGAACTGCCGCCCAAGGCCCTGGCCCGGCTCGGCGAGGTGTTCGCTGCCGGTGTCCATGCCGGACTTTCCAGCCGTAACCTGACCCCCGCCGGGGGCGCCTATGAATGGTTCGCCACCCCCCGCCGCCTGGCCATCCAGGTGCCCCAGGTCCTGGTTCAGGCCCCGGACGCCCAGGTGTTCGAGAAAATCATGCCGGTGTCCGTGGCCCTGGACGCCAACGGCAATCCTTCCCCCGCCCTGCTGAAAAAGCTGGCGGCTAAGGGTATTCCGGAAAGCGCCATCCCCAGCTTTGAAAAGCGGGTGGACGGTAAGTCGGAAACCTTCTACTACCAGGCCACCGTAAAGGGGGCCAAGCTGGACGAGGTGCTGGCCGGTATCGTGGCCGACGCCCTGAAAAAGCTGCCTATCCCCAAGCTCATGCACTGGGGCGACCGGGACGTGCTCTTCGTGCGTCCGGTCCATGGTCTGGTGATGCTCCACGGCAACCGGGTGGTGCCCGGGGAAGTGCTGGGCCTGTCCAGCCAGAAGACCACCCTGGGCCACCGTTTCCTCTCCCGGGGGGAAATCACCCTGCCTTCCGCCGACGCCTACGCCAGCACCCTGGAAAATCAGGGCAAGGTCATGGCTTCCTACGCCCAGCGCAAGGCCAACATCGCCGCCCAACTGGATGCCAAGGCCCGGGAACTCCAGGCCACCATTAATCCGGCGGAAGGTCTGCTGGACGAGGTGACGGCCCTGGTGGAATGGCCCGTGGTCTATGTGGGGGAATTTGAGCCCGAATTCCTGGAAGTGCCCCAGGAATGCCTGATCCTCACCATGCAGCAGAACCAGAAATACTTCCCCCTGCTGGACGCCCAGGGCAAGCTGATCAACAAGTTCCTCATCGTCTCCAACATGGCGGTGGCCGATCCCAAGCACATCGTGGGCGGCAACGCCCGGGTGGTGCGGCCCCGGCTGGCGGACGCCCGCTTCTTCTTCAACCAGGACCGGAAATCCACCCTGGCCTCCCGCCTGGAAAAGCTGGGGGCGGTGGTGTACCACAACAAGCTGGGCAGCCAGCTGCAACGGGTGGAACGGCTCGAAGCCCTGGCCCAGAAAATCGCCGTGCGCCTGCAAAGCAACGCCTCCCTGGCGGCCCGGGCTGCCCGTCTGGCCAAGGCGGACCTGGTTACCGACATGGTGGGGGAATTCCCCGAATTGCAAGGCATCATGGGCCGCTACTACGCCCTTCACGACGGGGAAGCGCCGGAAGTGGCGGAAGCCATTGCCGCCCACTACCAGCCCCGCTTTGCCGGGGATGCCTTGCCCCAGGGCAATGTGGCCGCCGCCGCGGCCCTGGCGGATAAGCTGGATGCCCTGGTGGGCTTTTTCGGCATCGGTCAGGTGCCCACTGGGGACAAGGACCCCTTCGGTCTGCGCCGGGCCGCCCTGGGGGTGCTGCGCATTCTCCTGGAAACGCCCCTGCCCCTGGACCTGGGTGAATTGATCCAGGACGCCGCCGCCGGGTTCGTCCCCGGGGTGCTGCAAGGGGACTTTGCTGACCATCTGCTGGACTTCATGCTGGACCGGCTGCGGGGCTACCTGAAGGACGCGGGTTATGCCCAGGATGGGGTGGAAGCGGTGCTGGCCCAGAAGCCCACCCGCATCGACCGGGTGGTGCCCAAGCTGGAAGCGGTGAAGGTCTTCGTCACCCTGCCGGAAGCCCAGGCCCTGGCCGCTGCCAACAAGCGCATCGGCAATATCCTGAAAAAGGCGGAAGGCCCGGTGGGCGAGCCGGATGTGGCCCTCTTCCAGGAAGGGGCGGAAAAGTCCCTGTTCGAGCGGGTGCTCCATCTGGCCCCCCAGATCAAGTCCTTCACTGCCAACGAAGACTACACCGCCGCCTTGAAGGCCCTCTCCGCCGTGCGGGCCGAGGTGGACGGCTTCTTCGACGAAGTCATGGTGATGACGGACGAGCCCCTGGTGCGGGCCAACCGTCTGGCCCTGCTCCAATCCCTGTCCGACCAGCTCAATGCGGTGGCGGACATTTCCCGGCTGGCCGTGGAGAAGTGATATGAAGCTGGTCATCCTCGACCGGGACGGGGTCATCAATTTCGATTCCGCCCAGTTCATCAAGTCCCCGGCGGAATGGAAACCCATTCCGGGCAGCCCGGAAGCCATTGCCCGGCTCAACCAGGCGGGCTACCGGGTGGTGGTGGCCACCAACCAGTCGGGGGTGGGCCGGGGTCTGTTCGACATGGACACCCTGAACGCCATCCACGAAAAAATGCACAAGACGGTCCAGGCCGCCGGGGGCCGCATCGACGCCATTTTCTACTGCCCCCATGCGGCGGATTCCAAGTGCGAATGCCGCAAACCCAAGCCCGGCATGTTTTATCGCCTGGCCGCCTGCTACAACGTGGAGCTGACCGGGGTGCCCGCCGTGGGGGATTCCCTGCGGGACCTCCAGGCCGCTGCCGCCGTGGGGGCCAAGCCCTATCTGGTGCTTACCGGCAAGGGGGAAAAGACCCGGGAGGACGGGGATTTGCCCGAGGGCACGGAAGTGTTCCCCGATCTGGCCGCCCTGGTGGATCACCTGCTGGCCACGGCCCCGGATAAGGGGGAGAAGGCGGAAAAGCCCGAAAAGTCTGACAAAGCCGATAAGGCGGAGAAGGGCGATAAGGCAGACAAGCCTGAGAAAGCGGAAAAGCCTGAAAAGGCAGAAAAAACGGACAAACCATGATCTTTCTCCGCTCCCTGTTGTTTATGGTGGGTGTGGTACCCCTCACCATCGTTATTTCCCTGCTCCTCAACCTGGCCCGGCCCCTGCCGTTCCGGGTGCGCTATCGCATTGGCGTGGCCTGGCGCAAAGGCTTTCTCTGGCTGTCCCGCTACGTGCTGGGCATCCGGGTCAAGGTCAAGGGCCTGGAAAATGTCCCCAAGGAACCCTGCATCGTGCTGGCCAAGCACCAGTCCGCCTGGGAAACCGTGGGCTTGCAGGAATACTTTCCCCCCGTGGTCTTTGTGCTGAAGCGGGAGCTTTTGAGCGTGCCCTTTTTCGGCTGGGGCTTGGCCACCCTGAAAATGATCTCCATCAACCGCCGGGCTGGGCGGGATTCCCTCATGCAGGTGGTGGAACAGGGCCGGGAACGGCTTAAACAGGGCATCGGCGTCATTATTTTTCCGGAAGGTACCCGGGTGGCGGCGGGCAAAAAGGGCCGCTACAAAATCGGTGGCGCCCATCTGGCCATCCATGCGGGGGCTAAGGTGGTGCCCGTGGCCCACAACGCGGGGGAACTCTGGCCCCGTCAGGCTTTCCTCAAGCGCCCCGGCACCATTACGGTGAGCATCGGCCCGGTAATCGATCCCACCGGGATGACGGAAACCGCCCTGAATGCCCAGGTGGAAGCCTGGATCGAAGGGGAAATGGCCCAGATTTCCCGGGGGCACCGTAAATCCCATGGCCGCGCTGCGGAACCAGCCCAGGGGGCCTGAGACCTCCGTGGCCCGGGGCGGGGCGGCGGAAAGCAGCCGCAGCCTCCTGCTGGCGGGCCAGGCCGTGGCCTACGCCCTGCGCCGCAGCCGGCGCCGTTCCATCGGCCTTTCCATCGACCAGCGGGGCCTGCGGGTAGGGGCTCCCCTGAAAGCCTCCCTCACGGACGTGGAGGGGGTGATCCGCCAGCATCAAGCCTGGGTCCTGAACAAGCTTGCCGAGTGGCAGCAGCGGGCGGCGGCCGAGCCTCCCCCCCTGGTGCTGGCGGACGGGCTGAAACTGCCCGTGCTGGGCCAGGAAGCGGAACTCTGGCTGCAACCCGGGCGGCGGGGCGCCCATTGGATTCCCCGGGGCCAGGAGGGGGGCTGGCTGTTGCAGCTGGGCCATCCCCGGGAGCCCCGGGCCGGGGATTTGGCCCGGGTGCTGGAACGGGCCCTGCGCCAGCGGGCCCTGGACTATTTCACCCCCCGGCTGGCCGATTATTGCCAGCGCCTGGGGGTGGCTGTGCCTCCCCTGGCCCTGTCCGCCGCCCGTACTCGCTGGGGCAGTTGCAGCCAGCAAAGCGGCATCCGCCTCAACTGGCGCCTGCTACACTTTCCCCCAGCCCTGGGGGATTACGTGGTGGCCCACGAAGTGGCCCATTTACGGGAAATGAACCATTCCCCCCGGTTCTGGCAGGTGGTGGCTTCCCTTTATCCGGACCACCGTCAGGCCCGGGCCGAGCTGCGCCGCCTGGCCCCGGGCTTGCCCCGCTGGGCCGAACCAACCCTCCGTTGAAAGGAAAATCATGCGTCTCCTCCACACCATGCTGCGGGTCGGCAATCTGGACCGTTCTTTGGCTTTCTACACGGAAGTGCTGGGCATGACCCTGTTGCGCCGTCAGGATTACCCGGAAGGCCGCTTCACCCTGGCCTTTGTGGGCTACGGTCCGGAAGCGGAACAGGCGGTCATTGAATTGACCCATAACTGGGATACACCGGCCTACGACCTGGGCACGGGCTTCGGCCACGTGGCCCTGGGGGTGCCGGATGCGGCGGCGGCCTGTGCCCAAATCCGGGCCCGGGGCGGCAAGGTGGTGCGGGAAGCCGGGCCCATGAAACACGGCAGCACCATCATCGCCTTCGTGGAAGACCCGGATGGCTATAAAATCGAACTGATCCAAGAGCGGACCTGACAGGCGGAGCCCCGCCCCGGCCGGAGAACAGCATGAGCAAGCGTATTTTGGTGGTGGACGACAGCCGGGTGAGCCGGATGATGGTCAAGGCCCTGGTCCAGGACAAGCACGGGGACTGGGTGGTGGATGAGGCGGCCAACGGGGACGAGGCCCGGGCCAAGGTGAGCGAGGCGGCCTACGACCTGGTGACCCTGGATTTCAACATGCCCGGCATGGACGGCCTGACCCTGGCGGCCAAGCTCCGCCTGGCGGGCTGTATGGCGCCCCTGGCCCTGATGACCGCCAATGTGCAGGACGCCATTCGGGATAAATCCCAGGCCATGGGCGTCCATTTCATCAAAAAGCCCGTGACCCCCGCCACCGTGGCGGAAGTCATGGCCCTCATCGGCGGCTGAAAACCGGCCCGGAAGGGCCGTCTTTTGGACCTGTAGATTTCCTTCCGGTGGAGAGGGCCGCATGACGGTCTTCTCCCGGCAGCCTCCCCTGGCCTTAAAGCCCCAGGCCCCGATGCCGGGGCCGATTGTTTTCTTCCAGTAACCACGCCCCTTTCCGGGGCGTTTTTGTCTTCTCCTGTGCCTCCCTTGCCCCGCCGCCGCCCATGCGCCGGGGGGGCGGCCGGGGTAAAATCCGCCCATGACCGATCCCCGCTTTATCCACCTCCGTCTCCACAGCGAGTTTTCCATCACCGAAGGCATCGTCCGTCTGGACGCGGCCATCGAGCGGGCGGAAACGGACGGCATGCCGGCCTTCGCCCTCACCGATCTGGCCGCCGGTTTCGGCCTGGTGAAGTTCTACCGGGCGGCCCGGCCCCACGGCATTAAGCCTATTTTCGGCAGCGACCTGTGGCTGGCCAACGAGGCGGACCCCACCAATCCCTATCGGCTGCTCTTGCTGGTGGGGGACCAGGATGGTTACCTGCGCCTCTGCGAGCTGCTCTCCAAGGCCTATCTGGTGCCGGACCGGCCGGAGCGGGCGGAAATCCGCCGGGCCTGGCTGGACGAGCTGGGCTGCGGCGGCCTCATCGCCCTGTCCGGCGCCGACCACGGGGACATCGGGGAAGCCCTGCGCAACGGCAAGCCCGCCTTGGCGGCGGAGCGGGCCCGGGAATGGGCCCGGCGTTTCCCCGACAGTTTCTACCTGGAGGTGCAGCGCTACGGCCAGCCCCAGCAGGAAGCCATGGTGCGGGATACGGTGGCCCTGGCGGCGGAGCTGGACCTGCCCCTGGTGGCCACCCACCCTATCCAGTTCATGGATCGGGAAGACTTCAAGGCCCACGAGGCCCGGGTCTGTATTGCCCAGGGCTATGTGCTGGGGGATCGGCGCCGGCCCCGGAATTTCACCGAGGAACAGTATTTCAAGACCCAGGGGGAAATGGCGGAACTCTTCGCCGACCTGCCCGAGGCCCTGGAAAACACGGTGGAAATCGCCAAGCGCTGCAATGTGAATCTGGTGCTGGGCAAAAACTTCCTGCCCCAGTTCCCCACGCCGGATGGGGTGAGCCTGGACGATTACCTGGCCAAGACCGCCCGGGACGGCCTGGAAGTGCGCCTGGCCCAGCTTTACCCGGACCCGGAGGAGCGCCTGGCCCGGCGCCCCGAGTACGATGCCCGCCTGGAACGGGAAATCAACACGGTGATCCAGATGGGGTTCCCGGGCTACTTCCTCATCGTGGCGGACTTTATTAACTGGGGCAAAAACAATGGGGTGCCCGTGGGCCCGGGCCGGGGCTCCGGGGCCGGCTCCCTGGTGGCCTACAGCATCGGCATTACGGACCTGGACCCCCTGCGCTACGCCCTGTTGTTCGAACGCTTCCTGAACCCGGAACGGGTGTCCATGCCTGACTTTGACGTGGACTTCTGCCAGGACAACCGGGGCCGGGTGATCGACTACGTGCGCCACCGTTACGGCCTGGACGCCGTGTCCCAGATCGCCACCTTCGGCACCATGTCCTCCAAGGCGGTGATCCGGGACGTGGGCCGGGTGCTGGACCTGCCCTACAGCCTCTGCGACTCCCTCTCCAAGCTCATTCCGGTGGAGCAGAACAAGCCCCTGTCCCTCACCAAGGCCATTGAAGCCGAGCCCCAGCTCAAGGAAAAAATCGACTCGGAAGAGGAAATCAAAGAACTCTTCGAGCTGGCCATGAAGCTGGAGGACACCACCCGGAACATCGGCATGCACGCCGGGGGCGTGGTGATCGCCCCGGGCAAGCTCACCGAATACAGCCCCCTCTACTGCCAGCTGGGTTCAGATTCCGTGGTAACCCAGTACGACAAGGACGACGTGGAAAAAGTCGGCCTGGTGAAGTTCGACTTTCTCGGGCTGCGCAACCTGACCATCATCAAGCTGGCGGTGGATTACGTGGAGCGGCTCACCGGGAGCTGCCCCGATCTGCTGGCTCTGGGCTACGAGGACCAGGCGGCCTACCAGATTCTCAAGGATGCCAACACCACCGCCATCTTCCAGGTGGAATCGGAGGGCATGAAAAAGCTGCTGAAAAAGCTGCAGCCGGACCGCTTCGAAGACATCATCGCTGTGCTGGCCCTCTACCGGCCGGGCCCCTTGGGTTCCGGGATGGTGGATGACTTTATTCTGCGGAAAAAGGGCCAGCAGAAAATCGACTATTTCCACGAAGACTTGAAAGCCGCCCTGGAGCCCACCTACGGGGTGATCGTGTACCAGGAACAGGTGATGCAGATCGCCCAGATCATCGGCGGCTACACCCTGGGGGGCGCCGACTTGCTGCGCCGGGCCATGGGGAAGAAAAAAGTCGAGGAAATGGCCAAGCACCGGGACATCATGCGGGAGGGCGCACGCAAGAAAGGCTACGATGAAAATCTGGCCATGCAGCTCTTCGACTTGATGGAGAAGTTTGCCGAATACGGCTTCAACAAGTCCCACACCGCCGCCTATGCGGTGGTCACCTACCAGACCGCCTGGCTCAAGGCCCACCATTGCGCCGCCTTCATGGCCGCCACCATGTCCGTGGACATGGACAACACGGATTCGGTGAAAATTTTCGTGGAGGACACCCTGAAAAACGGGGTGACCATCCTGGGGCCGGACGTGAATGCCTCGGATTACCGCTTTGTCCCGGTGGATCCCAAGACCATCCGCTATGGCCTGGGCGGGGTCAAAGGCACGGGCCAGCAGGCGGTGGAATGCATTCTGGCCGCCCGGGAAGCGGACGGCCCCTTCAAGGACCTGTTCGATTTCTGCCGCCGGGTGGATAAGCGCATGGTGAACCGGCGCACGGTGGAAGCCCTGATCCGGGCCGGTTCCTTCGATTCCCTGGACCCGGACCGGCACAAGATGCTGGCCTCCGTGGGCATCGCCCTGGAAGCGGCAGAACAGGTCCAGCGGGACGCCCTCCAGGCGGGTCTCTTTGATGCCGGTCCCGCCTCCGTGGAAACGGCGGTGGATTTCGTCAGCGTGCCCCCCTGGGATGAGCGGGAACGGCTCATGCAGGAAAAGCAGGCCCTGGGCTTTTTCTTCTCCGGCCACCCCTTTGACGCGGTGAAGGGAGAAGTGTCCCGCTTCGTGCGCCGCAACCTGTCCCAGCTGGAACCCCAGAAGGATTTTCAGCTCCTGGCCGGGCTGGTCACCGGGGTGCGCACCAAAATTACCCAGCGGGGCAAAATGGCCTTCATCCAGCTGGACGACGGCAGCGATATGAAGGAAGTGTCCGTCTTCAGCGAAACCTTCGACGCCAACCGGCAGCGCCTCAAGGAAGACGAGGTGCTGGTGGTGGAAGGCAAGGTGCAGAAGGACGACTTTTCCGGCGGCCTGCGCATTGTGGCGGAAAACATTTACACCCTGGCCGAAGCCCGGGGCCGTTTCGCCCGCCAGCTGCGCCTGGCCATGAACGGCAACGGGGATGCCCGCAAACTGCAAAACCTGATCGCCCCCTATGTGAGCCCGGAAGGCTGCCCCATCCGCATTGCCTACACCAACCCGGTGGCGTCCTGCGAACTGCTCCTGGGGGAAAAGGCCCGGGTGCGCCCCGACGAGGAATTGCTCAAAAGCCTGCGGGACTGGCTGACGCCAGAAGCCGTGGATTTGCAATATCAATAGGGGGCGCGCCCCGGCCCCCGCCAAGGAATCTACCCATGTTCCCCTCCCACCCCATTGCCGCCGCCCCCCTGGGGGCCGGTGCCCTGGCCCTGCTTCTGGGCCTGGGCGGCTGCCATGTCCATGTGACCCAGGACAATTACGCCCGCTTGAAAGTGGGCCAGACCTACGATCAGGTGGTGGCGGTGCTGGGCAGCCCGGACCGCTGCGATGACTCCCTGGTGGAACAGCATTGTTCCTGGGGCAGTGTGGAAAGGCGCATCACCATTGTTTTCCTGGACGGCAAGGCGGTGCAGCTCAACGCCCAGGGCTTGCATAAGTAATCCGGGGCGCCGGGGGCGGTCTCCCACCGGGGCCGGGCCGCGGGCCCCCGTCTTGCCTTAATCCCGCTCCGGTGTTGGTTTCCCGCCCCTGCCATGCTTCTGGGCCTGGGGTGTTTGTTTCCCCTGGTGGCCCCACCGGCTCTCCCTTCGTTCCTTTGGAATCCCCATGACCGCTCCCACCCTCATCGACCAGGCCAGCCTGGATGAACTCAGCGCCCAGGCCCGGCAACTGCCCCGCCTGCGCCGCAATCGCAACTTCCATCCCACGGATGACTTCCCTGCCCACCGCCTGCTCAACGGGGTGGAACCGGGCTCCTACATCCGCCCCCACCGGCACCTGGACCCGGCCAAGGACGAAACCCTGGTGGTGCTGCGGGGCCGTTTCGGGCTGGTGTTGTTCGATGAGGGGGGGCGGGTGCTGGACCGGGTGGTGCTGGCGGCGGGCGGGCCCGCCCTGGGCATGGATATTCCCCATGGCTGCTTCCACGCCATCCTCTCTTTGGCCCCGGGCTCGGTGTTTTTTGAAGCCAAGGCCGGGCCCTTTCTGCCCCTGACGGAGGCGGAAAAGGCCCCCTGGGCGCCCCCGGAGGGGGCCCCGGAAGCGGCGGCCTATCTGGCCTCCCTGGAAGCCCTGTTCGCCTGAATCTCCGTAGGAAGTGGGGCGAAGGAGCCTGCTTCCTGCGCTCCGAGCTTAAGGGGCCTCGGCGGCCGTCAGTAGCGGCGTGATCTGGCTTTCCAGGCTAGCTTCCGTCCATTCCGCCGGGCCGGACCAGCCGTTGTGCCGCAGGATGCCCTGGCGATCCACCACAAAGCTCACCGGAATGCGCCAGATACGCCCCCAGCCCGGGTAATGCATGTCCCGGGCCATGGCGCCAGCAAAGCCGTAAGAGGCCAGGGTCTGGCGCACCTGGGCCCTGGCCCCCGGGTCGTCCAGGCTGATGGCCAGAATGACCAGGCCCTGATCCCGGTGGCGGCGATAGTAGGCGTCCAGAATCGGCATTTCCCGGCGGCAGGGCTCACACCAGGTGGCCCAAAAATGGATCAGCACCACCGGGGCACGGGCCGTTCCCGGTGCTGCCGGGTGCAGGGCGAGGGGCTGGCCGTCTAGCAGGGTGCCGGATAGGTCCGGGGCCGGGCTGCCTACCTCCAGGGCCCGGGCGCTCAGACTCAAGCCCAGGAGCAGTAGCCCCAGAATCAGGCTCAGGAGCCTAGAAGGCATAGCGTACGCCCAGGGAGGCGGTGGTCTTGGGGGTCAGCTGATAGCCGTTCACGTCTTGGAACAGGGGCACCTGGACAAAGCCATAGACCGAGGTCTGGGCATTGATCTTGTAGGTCACCCCCGGGCTCAGGTACACCAGGCGTCCGCCGCTATTGTCCTGGTCTGCCTGGGCCCCCTGATCCTTGCCCGCCACCCGGGCGTTGATCTGCACCTGGGGCACCCAGTTGCCCCCGTTCATGTAGCGCACCCCCAGATTGAAATTGAGGGATTTACCCGGCCGATACTGGTCCTTGCTATCCAGCGGCGTTTGGGCCAGGGCCTGGGCGAAATAATCCCAGTTCTGGGAAAGGGCATCGAAAAAGTAGGCCCCCAGGAGCAGGTCCGTGGTGCCGCTGCCCGGTTGCAGGCCCCGGTCCAGGGGGGCGCTGCTGTCAAAGGTCTGGGTGTGGCTGCCGGTGGGCAGTTTCAGTCCGAACTGGAGGCCCAGATTGTGGCCGGGCAGCCAGCCCTGGTAGCGGCCCAGCACCCGGATATCCCCCAGATCGTTGTGGCTGGAATGGTCCGGGCTGGCGTGGTCTTCCCCCAGGGTGCCGTGTTCCCGGTCAATCTGGGGAATCTGCACATTCACCCCCCAATCCGGGGCCGGGCTGTAATCCAGGCCCAGGGTCAAGTAGCGGTTATGGGAATAGGTTTCTAGCTCCTGGCCGTCCGGCACCTGGGACGCGTTAACTTTGCTCCGGTTGTGGCGCAGCTGATCCTGGTTCAGATAGTCGTAGCGCAGATCCACCTTCCAGCCGGAAGTGGTGGAAAACCCCTGGCTTTCCCAGTCGGAACTCAAGGTGCAGCCGCAACCGGCGCAGGCCAGGGCCGTGGGGGCCCAGGCCAGGGAGAGAAGCAGGGCGGTGAGGGAAAGGGGGGCGGGGCAGGGGCGGCGATGCAGGGGCATGGATAGGGCGCCTCGGAAGGTGAAAAAGGGGGCCGGAGCCGGAAAGTGGGCCGATGCTACGGAGCTTTCCTGTCGCCAACCTGCCCCAGACCACAGGTGCGACCTTATGTCGCAGGGGTGGTGAAGGCGCCGGCCCCTGCGGTTATGATGCAGGCTTACCCTTTGCCCAGGAGCTTGCCATGACCTTTCCCTGGAAGCCTGCCGCCCTATCCTGCCTCGCCCTGGCCGGCTGCGCCGCTCCGGCCCCCGTGCCCTTCCAGTTGCTGGATAGCCAGGCCCATGTCTATCGGGGCACCTTCCTGCCCGGGCCCCAGACCCTGAGCGTGGATATCGGCACTCGCCATTACCGGGGCTTCTACCTGGTGGAAACCGGCCTGGCCACCACCACCCAAAGCTGGCCCGCCTGGCGGGGTTTCCCCCGGGACAGCACCACCATCATCAACAGCAACGCCGCCCGGGCCTACCTGAAAGCGGAAGACGGCGCCCAACTAAGCTGCCAGTTCCTCTTTGGAGGCTCCCGGGCCTTGGGAGATTGCGTTTCCCCGGGCGGGGAAAAGTATCAACTGGTGGTGGATGGGCAGCCGTGAAGGGGGAGGTTTGAGGCTGATGTGGGGGCGGGAGATAGGGGGGGGGCTTGCTTCTGCCTTCGGCCAAGAGCGCTCAAAGATCAAACTACCGAAAAGCGGCCGTATAATGCCATTGGCACTTTTTGAGTGTTTGCGGGGGATGGCGAAATATTTAGTACTGTGTGTTGGCTGACAGTATTCGGAGATTCATTGTTTAAAACAATTGATTACCTAATGATGGGCGCTAGGTTATCCGTCACACGTCTGAGTAACCTTGCGAAGTAACGTCCACATTACGTTATGTATCTATACATCATGCGAAAACTTGCTCTTGCTGTTCTCGTAGTACTTGTTGCATTCAACGCAAGTGCGAGGGAGTACGGACACTACGATCCTAAGCGTTTGCTTACGATTTCAGAAACTCCTTCGGGGAAGAAATATGGTTTTAATGGTGCGTATCTTGACCAAATACTGAATGATCTCTCGGCCCATGCGAAGAACTACCCGCCCATATTTGATACTCCACAAGATAAACAACGCGCTGCCCAAGACGTGAAGGTGGTGTCTGGACTGCTAGACATCATGATTAACGTCCCGACCCCAAATCCAGACCTTCTAATCCGAGCTGGCTACCTCAATAGCATGGGCCACAATCTTGATGTTCCCGGGGCAGCTGAAAAAGCGAATTCAATCTTCCTCAAGCTCCTTGCGGCAATACCTTCTGATCCGCGGGGTAACTACATGTATGGAACGTTTCTCGCGGGCATTGGTAAGCCGAAAGAGGCCCTCACTTACCTTGAAAAAGCGCTTTCCGTTGGTGTTGTTGATGCAGCGTACGCTATCGGTATGACGTATTTGATGCTTGGCGACAAAGATCAGGCCCTAAAGAATCTTGAAGACTACAAGCGCCGCAAGCCGAGCGATGGAAGTGTCGACACGCTCATTGACGCTATTCGTAATGGAAAGCTTGAGCTTAAGAGGAACCCCGGTTGAAGCAGTGTGCCCATAGATATCAACACGGGCGCTCCGCCTAGCGGCGGAGCGCCGATTAGTTAGGACGTTAGACCTCTTCGCGATGAACCAAGATGCTCTCTCTGCTCTAGCTGAGTTCCTCAATGCTGCAGGCTGGAACTACAGCGTCTTTCTTCAGAGCTACGGCACGCCCTTCGCTGCGAGCGTCTCGTCAGAGGTGGTCATACATAGTGCGCTGGGTGCTACGGCGGTTGTTGGTGGTTGCAGCGAGGTCACGCCTGCGGAGGCGTTGGCAGAGGTTAAAGAGTCGCTTACCTATGCAGGGGACAGTGGCGCTGGCCCCGCTCCACAGGCAATGCAGTCCGAGCACTTTGCAGAGCTGCTTGATACCGTGCTCGCCGAAGTAGGTGCTGCCGTTGCGCGATCAACACGAATTGAGCGGTTCTGGTTGAAGGAGGGGCACCCCGCCTATCCTGTTTTCTGGGATTTTGCGTTTCTGCTCAGGAAAGAGAATGAGGCAGTTGTTATCGTTGGTTCAAGCTCGGACTGAAATGCGAGCGGTAGCTACCAAGAGGTCTAACCCTGCGTTCGAGAGGGGCCTCGCGCGAAAAACCGTGCGAGGCCCCTCAACTCCACGTTGAACGTCTGCTTTTCCAAGCCGGCAACTTCCGCTTTTAGTCAGGAGACGACCCGTGCTACCGGAGGCCTTAGTTAGCGCGGTTTTCGTCATCCCCAAAACTCCGCTCTACACTTAGCCTTCCGATTCTGCCTGCTGCCCATAAAAAAAGCCGCTCCAAAGAGCGGCTTTTTTTTTGCGCCTTGCGGCTACGGGGCTTACAGCTTGGCGGCGTTCTTGGCCAGGTAGTCGGCCACGCCTTCGGTGGAGGCCTTCATGCCGGATTGGCCTTTTTGCCAGCCGGCGGGGCAGACTTCCCCGTGTTCTTCGGTGAATTGGAGGGCGTCCACCAGGCGGATGAATTCGTCCACGTTACGGCCGAGGGGGCCGTCGTTCACGTATTGGTGACGCACCACCCCTTCCTTGTCGATCAGGAAGGCGCCACGGAAAGCCACGCCACCGGCGGATTCCACGTCATAGGCTTGGATGATTTCGTGTTTCACATCGGACACCAGGGTGTAGCCCACTTTGCCGATGCCGCCCTTTTCCACCGGGGTGTTTTTCCAGGCCAGGTGGGTGAAGGGGGAGTCGATGGAGCAGCCGATGACTTCCACATTGCGCTTCTTGAATTCCTCCAGACGGTGGTCGAAAGCGATGATTTCGGAGGGGCAGACGAAGGTGAAGTCCAGGGGGTAGAAGAACAGCAGGGTGTACTTGCCCTTGACGAATTCGGACAGCTTGATGTCCTTGATTTCGTTGTTACCGAGTACGGCGGAGGCGCTGAAGTCCGGAGCTTGCTTGCCGACGAGAACGGCCATGTTGTTTCTCCTTGATGTATGAAAGTTGGGAATGCTGCTTGTAGGTCGAAGTGGCCCGAAGGCCGCAGGAACCCGAAGAATCTAACCGACCCGGAAAGTCCCTGTCAATTTGCGCCCAGGCCTGGAAACAGGCTGGCGCTCAAGTAGGGCGCGGGGGTGGCCACCAGGTTGCCCTGGAATAGGGCTTCGATGACGGGCACTTCCCGCCAGGGCTGGTCCATGAAGCTAAGGCCAACTTCTTCCACTAAAGTTCCCGACCAATAGGCCTGGGCCAGTTGTCCCAGGGTGTCCAGGTCCATGTTGTGGGGCAGGTGGAGGTATTCGATCCAGCTGGCGTCGTGGTAGGAGCACAGGTAGGCGCCCCGGGTGCAGACCCGGGTGAGCTGTTTGCCGAAGACCCGGGCGGGAAATTTCTGCCGGTAGTTTTCTGCGTCGATGCGGGTGGCGAAGAGAAAGAGGGCGTGGAGCCGGGAGGGGTAGTGGCCGAAGCTGCGCTGGCGGAAAAACTCCAGGTTGTATTCGGCAAAATAGCTTTGCACCAGCAGGGGGTCGCCCCCGGCGGGGGCCGCCAGATTGGCCGCGAAGGGGCCGCCGCTCTGGAAATTCCAGTTGGGCAGTTCTTCGTCTGGCCGTAGCCAGGTATAGAGTTCCAGGGGGGCGTCGCCGCGCAGGAGATTATCCATAGCGGCTATTTTGTC
Source organism: Azospira inquinata (assembly GCF_018905915.1). Taxonomy (NCBI): domain Bacteria; kingdom Pseudomonadati; phylum Pseudomonadota; class Betaproteobacteria; order Rhodocyclales; family Rhodocyclaceae; genus Azospira; species Azospira inquinata. The sequence continues at coordinate 1,096,207 of NZ_CP064782.1, read as the reverse complement.
AGAGGGTGGGGTACTGTTCAAACGGGCAGGGAAAGGGGCTCTCTTCTTCCGCCAGGTGGACCTCCACCAGGCTGACCCGGGCCGAGGGTGGCCCTTTGTGGGCCCAGCCCACCAGACAATCCACCGCCTCCGTGGGGCCCCGAAGCAGGGCTTCCACCGTGCCTTCCCGGCGATTGCGCACCCAGCCGCAAAGGCCCAGGACATCGGCCTCCCGGCTCAGATACCAGCGAAAGCCCACGCCCTGAACCCGGCCGTGGATGATCAGGCGCACCGCTTTATCGGTCATGGTCGGTTTCCTCGGTGGGGGCCCCGTCATCCCGGGGCAGGCGCAGGGCCACCCGGCTCCAGGCCTGATCCAGGTCGTCCACCAGATTGGCGTCTCCCAGGGTGTCGGCGAAGCCGGAGCGGTGGATCAGGGAACGGGGCTGGGCTTGCAGCCCCGCCAGGATCAGGCCCCCGTCCCGCTTGGCCAGGAGCCGGTGCAGGGCTTCCAGGGTGTCCAGACCCGTGGTGTCCAGGTTGATGACCTGGTGCAAATCCAGGAGCACCCAGCGGGTGTGGGCGGCGTTCTGGTCAATCAGGGTCTGAAGCTTGCCCACGGCGCCGAAAAACAGGGAGCCATAGAGCCGATAGGCGGTGACCGGCTGGCCCCGGGCCCAGTCCGGCAGGGGCAGGGCGTCCGCATGGGTGAGTTCGGACATGCGGTAAATGAAAAACAGGGAGGCCAGCACCATGCCGATTTCCACCGCCAGGGTGAGATCGAAAATCACCGTAATGAAAAAGGTGGCCAGCAGGGTGACCCGGTAATTGAGGGAATAGCGGGGTAGTTCCTTGAAGCCGTGCCATTCCCCCATATTCACCGCCACCACCACCAGAATGGCGGAGAGGGTGGCCAGGGGAATATGCCGGGCCAGGGGGGCGGCCAGGAGCACGATGGCCAGCAGGGTGACGGAGTGGATTAGCCCGGCCACCGGGGTGCGGCCCCCGGCCCGCACATTGGTGGCGGAACGGGCAATGGCGCCGGTGGCGGCAAAACCGCCCCACAGGGGGGCGAGGAGATTGGCGATGCCCTGGCCGATCAGTTCCTGGTTGGGATCGTGGCGGTCGTCGATCTGGCCGTCCGTGACCCGGGCGGAGAGCAGGGATTCAATGGCCCCCAGGAGGGCGATGGTGAGGGCCGGGGCGATCAGGTTGTGCAGGGTGGAAAGGCTGAAGGCGGGCAGCTGGAAGGGCGGCAGGCCCTGGGGAATGCCGCCGAAGCGGCTGCCGATGGTTTCCACGGGGAACTGGCCCAGGGCCTGGGCCAGGGTGCCCAGCACCAGCACCGCCAGGGGCCCGGGAATGAGGCGCAGCAGGGGCACCCCGGCCCGCACCAACCGGTTCCAGACCAGGAGCAGGGCCAGGGAGGCCCCGGCCAGGGCCAGGGTGGGCAAGTGGGCGTGGGGTAGGGCCGCCCCCAACTGGGCCATGCGGGCAAAGAATTCCGCCGGCAGGGCTCCCGTGGGCAGGCCGAGAAAATCCTTCATCTGGCTGAGGAAGATGAGCACCGCAATGCCGTTGGTAAAGCCGATGACCACGGAGACGGGAATGAAGCGGATCAGGGCCCCGAGCCGCACCGCCCCCATGAGGATGAGGATGATCCCGGCCAGCATGGTGGCGATGAGCAGATTGGCCAGGCCGTAGCGGGCCACGATGCCGTAGAGAATGACGATGAAGGCCCCGGTGGGGCCGCCGATTTGGACCCGGGAGCCGCCGCAGGCGGAAATGGCCAGCCCGGCCACAATGGCGGTCCAGATACCCGCCGCCGGGCTAAGGCCGGAGGCGATGGCGAAGGCCATGGCCAGGGGCAGGGCCAGGACCCCCACCGTAATACCGGCGGAAAGGTCCCGGCCGAATTGGGCCCGGTTATAGCCGGGCAGGCAGTCCAGGAGTTTGGGATGGAAGGTGAACATGGGGAGGGGGCCGCCTTTCCTCAAGGGAGCGGGCGGCAGGTGGGCCGGGCCCAGGAGCGGGGGCGGCGGATTGGCAGGAGGGGGTGTCGGGCGGTCCCGAAAGGAACAACGCCCCAGCCGGATCGGGTCATGAAATCAGGCTAGGGCGGGGGGCTGACATGGCCCTTACAGGGGCCGGGCACCGGGAAAGGGCGGAATTCTGTCTATTTCACCCGCATGCCCGGCTGGGCGCCACTGTCCGGGGAGAGGATGTAGAGGCCGCCGGTTTTACCTTCCGGATCGGAGGCGGCCAGCACCATGCCTTCCGAGAGGCCGAACTTCATTTTGCGGGGCGCCAGGTTGGCCACCATCACCGTGAGCCGGCCCACCAGGGTGGCCGGGTCGTAGGCGGACTTAATGCCGGCGAAGACCTGACGGGGCTTTTTTTCCCCGATGTCCAGGAGCAGGCGGATGAGCTTATCTGCCCCTTCCACATGGGAGGCTTCCACGATTTTGGCGATGCGCAGATCCACCTTCATGAAGTCGTCGATGCTGATGTGGGGACCAGCGGCAGCGGCCATGGCGCCGTCCTTGGCGGCCTGCTGCTGCTTTTCCCCGTGGCGCTGTTCCGAGTGGGGCGCCGCCGCCGGGGCGGGGGCCAGGGAGGCTTTGTTGGCTTCCACCAGGGCATCCACCTGCTTGGGGTCGATCCGGGTCATCAGATGCTGGTAGGGCTGGATTACGTGACCGGCAGCCAGCAGACTATCCAGGTCGCTCCAGGCCAGGGGCGCCACATTGAGGAAGGCGGCGACCCGGTCCGCCAGGGCGGGTAGCACCGGCTTCAGGAGAATGGTGAGCAGGCGGAAGAGATTCAGGGCATTGCTGCAAGCGGCGTGGAGGGCGGCTTCCTGGCCTTCCTGCTTGGCCAGTTCCCAGGGCTTCACCGTATCCACGTACTGATTCACCGTGTCCGCCAGGGCCATGATTTCCCGCAGGGCCTTGCTGTATTCCCGACCTTCGTAGAGTTCCGCGATGCGGGGGGCCGCTTCCCGGATGGCGGCATAGGGGGCCAGGCTTTCATCGGCCACAGTGAGCTTGCCGTCGAAGCGCTTGCTGATGAAACCGGCGGCCCGGCTGGCGATATTCACGTATTTGCCCACTAGGTCCGAATTCACCCGGGCGATGAAGTCGGGGAGGGACAGGTCGATGTCTTCCAGGGTGTTGGTCAGCTTGGCGGCGAAGTAATAGCGCAGCCATTCCGGATTGAGGCCCTGCTTCAGGTAGCTGTCCGCGGTGATGAAGGTGCCCCGGGACTTGGACATTTTCTGGCCGTCCACCGTGAGGAAGCCGTGGGCGAAAATCTTGGTGGGGGTGCGGAAGCCCGCGTGGGTCAGTTCGGCGGGCCAGAACAGGGCGTGGAAGTAGAGAATGTCCTTACCGATGCAGTGGTACAGCTCGGTGGCCGCGTCCTTTCGCCAGTATTCGTCAAAATCCAGGCCCTGCTTGGCGCACAGATTGGCGAAGGAGCCCATGTAGCCGATGGGGGCGTCCAGCCAGACGTAGAAATATTTGCCCGGGGCGTTGGGGATTTCAAAGCCGAAATAGGGGGCGTCCCGGGAAATATCCCAGTCGGTAAGCTTGTTTTCCCCCTCCGCCCCCAGCCATTCCTGCATTTTGTTGGCGGCTTCCGGCTGCAGCCGGCCCGGTTCCCGGGTCCAGCGCCGGAGAAAGCCCTGACAGCGGGGATCGGAAAGCTTGAAGAAATAGTGGTCCGAGGTGCGCAGCACCGGCTTGGCGCCGGATACGGCGGAATAGGGATGCTTCAACTCATTGGGGGTGTAGGCGGCGCCGCACACCTCGCAGTTGTCCCCGTACTGGTCCTTGGCGCCGCACTTGGGGCATTCCCCCTTGATGAACCGGTCCGGCAGGAACATTTCCTTCACCGGGTCGTAGAACTGTTCGATGGAGCGCACTTCGATGAGCTCGGCGGCCTGCAACTTGGCGTAAATCTCTTCCGCCAGTTCCCGGGTTTCCGGGGTGTTGGTGGAGTAGTAATTGTCGAAGCCAATGAGAAAGCCGGCGAAGTCCCGGGTGTGTTCCTCATAGACCCGGGCGATGAGCTGTTCCGGACGAATGCCTTCCTTCTGAGCCCGCAGCATGATGGGGGTGCCGTGGGTGTCGTCGGCGCACACCAGCCAGCAGTCGTGCCCCCGCATTTTCTGGAAGCGCACCCAGATGTCGGTCTGGATGTACTCCACCAGGTGGCCCAGGTGAATGGAGCCGTTGGCATAGGGGAGGGCGGAGGTGACGAGAATCTTGCGCTTCATGGCGGGAAAGGTGAGGGCGAAAAGACCACATTCTACCTTGTGTGGCGGTCAAACTCCCGTTCCCCCGGGGTGGGCGGAGGGCCCGGGCTTCCCCCTGTGCTTTCTGCCCCTGCCGGAGGGGCCCCTTTTGTTTTATACTTGACGTAAATACTCAGGTATCTTCAGGAGCCCCCCATGACCCTTACCGTCGCGGCCGTCGAAGCCGCCCTCCGGTCCCTTCAGGACCCCAATACCCAGCAGGACTACGTGACCAGCAAAGCCGCTCGTAATATCCGGGTGGATGGCAATGACGTGTCCCTGGACGTGGAATTGGGCTACCCGGCCAAGAGCCAGATTGACCTCATCCGCAAGGCGGTGATCGAGGCCCTGAAAGCCCTGCCCGGGGTTGGCAACGTGTCCGCCAACGTCTATAGCAAAATCGTCTCCCATACGGTGCAGCGGGGCATCAAGCTCCTGCCCGGGGTGAAAAATATTATTGCCGTGGCTTCCGGCAAGGGGGGGGTGGGGAAGAGCACCACCGCCGTCAATCTGGCCCTGGCCCTGGCCCAGGAAGGGGCCACCGTGGGCATTCTGGATGCGGACATTTACGGTCCCTCCCAGCCCCAGCTGCTGGGCCTTTCCGGCCGCCAGCCCGATTCCAAGGACGGCAACAGCCTGGAGCCCCTGGAAGCCTACGGCCTGCAAGCCATGTCCATCGGTTTTCTCCTGGAAGACGCGGAAACCCCCATGGTCTGGCGCGGCCCCATGGTCACCCAGGCCCTGGAACAGCTGCTCCACGATACCAACTGGCGCGACCTGGATTACCTCATTGTGGATATGCCTCCGGGCACCGGGGACACCCAGTTGACCCTGGCCCAGAAGGTGCCCGTCACCGGGGCGGTGATTGTCACTACGCCCCAGGATCTGGCCCTCATCGACGCCCGCAAGGGATTGAAGATGTTTGAGAAGGTGGGTATTCCCATTCTCGGTATTGTGGAAAACATGTCCCTCCACATCTGTTCCAACTGCGGCCACGAAGAAGCCATTTTCGGCGTGGGGGGCGGGGAAAAGATGTGTCAGGACTACGGGGTGGAGTTCCTGGGCAAGCTGCCCCTGGACATGGCCATCCGGCAACTGGCGGACGGCGGCAAACCCACCGTGGTGGGAGCCCCCGATTCCCGTCCGGCGGAACTCTACCGGGCCATTGCCCGCAAGGTGGCGGTGCGGGTGGGGGAACGGGCCAAGGACATGACCAACAAATTCCCCAATATCGTGGTGCAGAACACCTGAGGCGGCCGTTGGGGCTTTCCCCCGCCAGGGCCGGCACCGGGTAACCGGGCCGGCCCGGTTTTTATGGGGCTAGGCGGGGGAGGGGGGGCTGGCCTCCGCCCCCGAGGGGGCGGTGCAGGCGTACCATGGGGCTGGGCGCGTCTTTCCTAGAAGCGGCAGGGGCGCCCCGGGGGGGCGCCCACTGACGGGCATCCCGTGGCCTTGTTGCAAAATTGTGCTTTTTATGCCCCCCGACACCAAGTAGAATCCCGCTTTTTCCAAGGTATTGGGGTAACCCGGATGTCCATCAAGTCCGACAAGTGGATCCGCCGCATGGCGCAGGAACACGGCATGATCGAACCTTTTGCGCCCGAACTGGTGCGGGAGGTGAATGGCCAAAAGATCGTTTCCTACGGGACTTCCAGCTACGGCTACGATATCCGCTGTGCCCGGGAATTCCGGGTGTTTACCAATATCAACTCCACGGTGGTGGACCCCAAGTCCTTCGATCCCCAGTCCTTTGTGGAAATTGAGTCGGATTGCTGCATTATTCCCCCCAATTCCTTCGCCCTGGCCCGCACCATCGAATATTTCCGCATTCCCCGCAATGTGCTGACCGTGTGCCTGGGGAAGAGCACCTACGCCCGTTGCGGCATTATTGTGAACGTCACCCCCTTCGAGCCGGAATGGGAAGGCTACGTGACCCTGGAGTTTTCCAACACCACCCCCCTGCCTGCCAAAATTTACGCCGGGGAAGGTTGCGCCCAGGTGCTGTTCTTTGAATCCGATGAGGTTTGCGAGACCTCCTACAAGGATCGGGGCGGCAAGTACCAGGGTCAGGTGGGCGTCACCCTGCCCAAGATATAGTGACCGTCATTGTCCCGTCACCCGAACCGTTTACTTTTGCGACGCCCCGCCAGCCGGGGCGTCTGCTTTAGGAGTCTGCGATGAAATTCCGTTTTCCCGTCTTCATCATCGACGAAGACTTCCGTTCCGAGAATGCCTCGGGACTGGGTATCCGGGCCCTGGCCAAAGCCATTGAGGATGAAGGTCTGGAAGTCCTGGGGGTGACCAGCTACGGGGATCTGTCCTCTTTCGCCCAGCAACAGAGCCGAGCCTCCGCCTTTATTCTGTCTATCGACGATGAGGAATTCTTTTCTCCCGAAGCGGCGGATAAGGCCATTGCGGACCTGCGTACCTTCGTCAAGGAAATCCGTTTCCGCAACGCGGAAATTCCCATTTTCCTCCACGGGGAAACCCGTACCTCCCGGCACATTCCCAATGACGTGCTGCGGGAGCTCCACGGTTTCATCCACATGTACGAGGACACTCCGGAATTCATCGCCCGCTATGTGGTGCGGGAAGCCAAGGCCTACCTGGATTCCCTGCCGCCGCCCTTTTTCCGGGCCCTGACCCACTATGCGGCGGATGGCTCCTATTCCTGGCACTGTCCCGGTCACTCCGGGGGCGTGGCCTTTCTGAAAAGCCCGGTGGGCCAGATGTTCCACCAGTTTTTCGGGGAAAACATGCTGCGGGCCGATGTCTGCAATGCGGTGGAAGAACTGGGCCAGCTCCTGGACCATACCGGTCCGGTGGCGGCGTCGGAGCGCAACGCGGCGCGAATTTTCAACGCCGACCACCTGTATTTCGTCACCAACGGCACCTCCACCTCCAACAAAATCGTTTGGCACTCCACCGTGGCGCCGGGGGACATTGTGCTGGTGGACCGCAACTGCCATAAGTCCATTCTCCACGCCATCATGATGACCGGGGCCATCCCCGTGTTCCTCATGCCCACCCGGAACAACTACGGCATCATCGGGCCCATTCCCAAGTCCGAGTTCAAGTGGGAAAACATCCAGAAAAAGATCGCCGCCCACCCCTTCGCCAAGGAAGCCAAGGGCAAGCCCCGGGTGCTGACCATTACCCAGTCCACCTACGACGGGGTGATCTACAACGTGGAAGCCATCAAGTCCGAGCTGGATGGCAAAATCGATACCCTCCACTTCGACGAGGCCTGGCTGCCCCACGCCACCTTCCACGATTTCTACAAGGGCATGCACGCCATCGGCAAGGACCGGCCCCGCTGCAAGGAATCCATGGTCTTTTCCACCCAGTCCACCCATAAGCTCCTGGCGGGCCTGTCCCAGGCCTCCCAGATCCTGGTGCAGGATTCCAAGACCCGCAAACTGGACCGGCACAGCTTCAACGAAGCCTTCCTGATGCACACCTCCACCTCGCCCCAGTACGCCATTATTGCCAGCTGTGACGTGGCGGCGGCCATGATGGAAGAGCCGGGAGGCACGGCCCTGGTGGAAGAATCCATCGCCGAAGCCCTGGATTTCCGCCGGGCCATGCGCAAGGTGGACGAGGAATGGGGCGCCGACTGGTGGTTCAAGGTCTGGGGCCCGGATTACCTGGCCGCGGAAGGCATGGGGGACCGGGAAGACTGGATGCTGCGGGCCGGGGACCGGTGGCATGGCTTCGGCGATCTGGCCGAAGGCTTCAACATGCTGGACCCCATCAAGGCCACTATCATTACCCCGGGGCTGGATGTGGACGGGGAATTCGCCGAACGGGGCATTCCCGCCGCCATCGTCACCAAGTACCTGGCGGAACACGGGGTGATTGTGGAGAAGACCGGGCTCTACTCCTTCTTCATCATGTTCACCATCGGCATTACCAAGGGTCGCTGGAATACCCTGGTGACCGAGCTGCAACAGTTCAAGGACGATTACGACAAAAACCATCCCCTGTGGAAGGTGCTGCCCGAATTCGTCGCCAAGCATCCCCGCTACGAGCGGGTGGGGCTGCGGGACCTGTGCCGCCAGATTCACCACGTCTACAAGGAAAACGACGTGGCTCGCCTGACCACGGAAATGTACCTGTCCGACATGGTGCCTGCCATGCGTCCGGCAGATGCCTTCGCCAAAATGGCCCACCGGGAAATCGACCGGGTGCCCATCGACGAGTTGGAAGGGCGCATCACCTCCGTGCTGCTCACCCCCTATCCTCCCGGTATTCCCCTGCTCATTCCTGGGGAGCGCTTCAACCAGACCATCGTCCAGTACCTGAAATTCGCCCGGGAATTTAACGATAAATTCCCCGGCTTCGAGACCGATATCCACGGTCTGGTGCAGACGGACATTGAAGGGGAAATCCACTATTTCGTGGATTGCGTGCGGCAACGCTAAGCCAGCTTCGGGCTGGACATGAAAAAGGGCGCCAAGAGGCGCCCTTTTCTTTGGGGGGACGGGGGCTTAGGCCGCCCGCTCCCGGGTGACGAAGGCGTAAATCAGCCCGGAATCCGTGCGGTGGGTTTCCCGGGCCGTTTCGGGCCACCGGGCCCCATCCACCGGGGGAAAAAAGGCGTCTGCCGCCGGGCTGTCCGCCACCTCGGTGAGGTAGAGGCGGTCAGCCAGGGCCAGGGCTTCCCCGTAAAGCTGGGCGCCCCCGATGACAAACACCTCCGCCAGGCTGGCCGCGGCCGACTCTTGCCCCCCTTGGGGGCGGGCTGCCAGGGCCAGGGCGGCTTCCAGGGAGTGGGCCAGCTCTGCCCCAGGGGCCTGGTAATCCGGGTTGCGGCTGATGACGATATTGCGGCGTCCCGGCAGGGGGCGGAAACGGGGGGGGAGGGATTCCCAGGTTTTACGCCCCATGAGCACGGTACGCCCCTGGGTGAGGGCCTTGAAATGGGCCATATCCTCCGGCAGGGACCAGAGCAGGCGGTTGTTGAGACCGATGGCCCGATTGGCGCCAACGGCGGCGATGAGGGCCAGGGGGGGTGTGGCAGGGGCAGAGGTCATGGGGCGATAAGGTTCGGAAAAGGGGGCGGCAGAGGCGGCGCTTCAGAGCTGGCCGTAACGGCGGCAATAGGCGATCAGGCCCCGGGTAGAAGCATCCAGGGAATCGTCCGGATGGCCTTCCAGGGCGGGCTGGAGGCGGCGGGCTAGTTTCTTGCCCAGTTCCACCCCCCACTGGTCGAAGGAATTAATGCCCCACACCACCCCCTGAACGAATACCTTGTGCTCGTATAGGGCCAGGAGCAGACCCAGGTGATAGGGGTCCAGACGGGGCAGGACCAGGGTGGTGGAGGGCTGGTTGCCAGCAAACACCTTGTAGGGCAGCAGGGCCTGGATTTCCGCTTCCTGGCGGCCTTCCCCTTCCAGATCGGCTCGGGCTTCCCCTTCCGTGCGGCCAAAGGCCAGGGCGGCGCTCTGGGCCAGACAATTAGCCAGCAGGGGGCCGTTATGGCCGGGCAGGGGATAGTCGCTGGTGGCGGAAATGATGAAATCGCTGGGAATCAGCCAGCCCCCCTGGTGCAGGAGCTGGAAAAAGGCGTGCTGGCCGTTGATGCCGATTTCTCCCCAGACTATGGGGTTGGGCTGACAGCCCAGGGGGCTGCCGGTGCGGGAAATGGTCTTGCCGTTGCTCTCCATTTCCAGCTGTTGCAGGTAGGCGGGCAGGGCGCGCAGGGACTCATTGTAGGGCAGGATGGCCAGGGTCTCGGCGCCGAGGAAATTGGTGTTCCAGATGCCCAGCAGCCCCATGAGCACGGGCAGATTCCGTTCCAGGGGCGTTTCCAGAAAATGCTTGTCCATGGCCTGGGCGCCGGTGAGCAGGCGCTCGAACTGGGTCATGCCGATGGTTAGCACCAGGGCCAGACCCACGGCGGACCACAGGGAATAGCGGCCCCCCACCCAGTCCCACATGGCGAACAGGTTTTCCTGAGGAATGCCGAAGCGGCCAGCCTCTTCCGTGGCGGCCGTTACCCCCACGAAATGGCGGGCGATCACCGCTTCCCGGTTTTCTTCCCCGGCGGAGGCTAGCAGCCATTCCCGGGCGGTCTGGGCGTTGCGCAGGGTTTCCTGGGTGGTAAAGGTCTTGCTGGCGACGATGAACAGGGTGGAGCGGGGATCCAGGGTTTCCAGCAGGGGGGCCAGCTGGGCCCCGTCCAGGTTGGAAACGAAATGGACGTGGAGGCCGGGATGCTCATAGGCGGACAGGGCCTTGGCGGCCATTTTCGGCCCCAGGTCCGAGCCACCAATGCCCAGATTTACCACATTGCGGATGGCTTCCCCGGAAAAGCCCCGCCACAGGCCGCTGCGCACCCGCTCGGAAAAGTCCCGCATGTGCTGGCGCACCTGGCGCACCTGGGGCATCACATTGTCCGTCGCTGTGGGGAAGGGGCCCGGGCCGAGAAAGCGCAGGGCCGGGTGCAGCACCGCCCGATGTTCACTGAAATTGATGGCCTCTCCGGCAAAAAGCCGGTCCCGCCAGCTTTCCACTTCCGCGGCCCGGGCCAGGGCCACCAGGAGCGCTACGGTTTCCTGACTGACCCGCTGCTTGGAAAAGTCAGCGAGAAAGTCGTTGTGGCGTAGGGCTAAATGACTGAAACGCTCCGGGTCGGCGGCGAAAAAGTCCCGCAGATGGCGGTGTTTGACCTGTTCCCGGTGGGCCAGCAGGGCCTGCCATTCCGGGCTGTGGGTGATATCCATGGGCATGGGGTGGGATCAGACTGCCACCGGGGCGGCGATATGGGGATGGGGATCGTAGCCTTCCAGCTGGAAATCTTCGAAGCGGAAGGCGAACAAATCCCTCACCTCCGGATTGATCCGCATGGTGGGCAGGGGCCGGGGGCTGCGGGACAGCTGGAGCCGGGCCTGATCCAGGTGGTTGCTGTAGAGGTGGGCGTCCCCCAGGGTGTGGACGAAATCCCCGGGCCGGTAGCCGCAGACCTGGGCCACCATGAGGGTGAGCAGGGCGTAGGAAGCGATGTTGAATGGCACCCCGAGGAAAATGTCCGCGCTGCGCTGGTAGAGCTGGCAGCTCAGCCGGGGCCGGGCATCCGCCGCCCCTTCCGGGGCCGGAGCCACGTAGAACTGGAACAGGCAATGGCAGGGGGGCAGGGCCATGGCGTCCACGTCCCCCGGGTTCCAGGCGGAGACGATGTGACGGCGGGAATCCGGATTCTTTTTCAGGTTTTCTACCAGCTGGGCCACCTGGTCGATCACCCGGCCGTCGGCGCATTCCCAGCGCCGCCATTGCTTGCCGTACACCGGTCCCAGTTCGCCCTTGTCGTCCGCCCACTCGTCCCAAATGGAAACCCCGTTGGCCTTCAGGTAGGCAATATTGGTGTCTCCCTGGAGAAACCACAGCAGCTCATGGATGATGGAACGCAGGTGGAGTTTCTTGGTGGTGACCACGGGAAAGCCCTGGTCCAGGTCGAAACGCATCTGCCAGCCAAAAACGGAGCGGGTGCCGGTACCGGTCCGGTCGGCTTTCACCTGGCCGTGGTCCAGCACATGGCGCATGAGGTCCAGATACTGCTGCATGGGGGGGAATCCCAAGGAATTGGAAACGGCTTATTGTAGCCTATCCCCGGCCGTCCCTCCCCCGGGGGAAAGGGGCCTGGCGGGGGCTAGGGCCGGGCCCGGGCCCCATCCCAACGGAATTCCCGGTTATACTTTCGCCCATCCCCTGGCTGCCAGACAGCCCCTTTGCAAGGGTCTTTCCGCCGTGATTCTCGACCTCTTTTCCCCCAAGCCCGATCATCCCCTGGCCGATCCCAAGGAATTGCAACGCACCATCGCCGAGTTGCCCCTGGACAACACCTTCCGGGCGGTGGATGAAATAAACGGTTGGCTGGAATCCCTGCCTTCCGCCACCGACTTTCGCTGTGACAAGCTGTTTGCCGTGGTGCGGGCTCTGGACGAGGCGGCCCAGCCCCATCTGCGACGCCTGACCCGGGACTATCTCCTTTCCCCCCGCCTTTCCCGTACCGAGGAAAAGCGCCTGTGGGCCGTGTGCGCCGGTTTCTGGGCTAATCTGGCGAAAAATTACGAAACCTGTCTGGACCGTTACGAGGGCCAGGAAACGGGGGGCGAAAAGCGGGCGGCGGATAACCTGAAAAGCGATCTGCCCCTGCTCCTGAGCCGGGCCATCGGCGCCCTGGGGGTCTATTGCAAGTGGCAGCTGTTCCGCTACGGCCCCATCGACGGGGAACTGTGGCAGCGCCTGGGACGCCTGTTTCTGGTGGCGGAAGGGGCGGGGCTGGGGGACAAGGCGGTGGGCCTCTATCCCGCTTCCCACGGCCTCACTTCCCCCGGGGGGGAATACGTCAAGGTACTGATGTGCTACGCCTCTTCCATGGACTGTCTGCTGCCCGTGGAAATCGAGCTGGCCAAGCGCCTCATCAACCATTTCTACGGCGGCTTCAACTTTTCCCGCCAATCCGGGCCGGACAGCGTTTACTGGGTGGACCCGGCCCAGGGCCTGGCCCCCATGCGTCTGGTGATGGAGCCGGAGGCCAGCCCCACCCTCCATTTTCTGGCCCCCGGCCGGGCGGTGGAGCGGCTCAATAACTTGACCCGGGAAGTGGAGCAGGGCCGTCTGCCAGGGGAGCTCAACCTGGGGGGGCAGTATCCCCTGCCCCTGGTGCTGGGCGTGCTGCGCCACCTGCAACAATGTTGGCAGCCCATTCCCCCCCAGCGCCACCATCCCCGGCACCGGGTAAAAAGCCGCATGACCGTGGTCCATGGCTTAGATGGGGCCCGGCAGGCGGTGCAGTTTCCCGGGCTGGACCCGGCTGCGGCGGAAAGCTGGATTGTGGAAGACGTGAGCCGGGGCGGCTTCGGCGCCACGGTGACGGGCAGCCATGGGGACTGGCTGCGGGTCGGCGCCCTCCTGGCCATGCGCCCGGACGGAGGGGACAACTGGGTGATTGGGGTGGTGCGCCGCTATGTGAAGGAGCGGGATGATCTGATCCAGGTGGGCATTCGCACCGTGGGTCGTCAGGCCCAGTGTCTCAGCCTGCGGCCCCGGATGGCGGCCTCCTACGCCCTGTCCGGCGGGGTGCCGGGCCTGCGTCTGGAAGACGGGGAACCGGGGGTGGTGCGTCTGGTGCTGCCCCGGGCCACCTTTGATCCCCGGGAAGCCCTGGAATTACCCGGTAACGGTGGCGGTCTCCTGACCCCGGTGGAACTGGCGGAAGCCGGGTCGGATTACGAAATCGCCCATTACCGCCAGGCCCAGCCCCTGAGCGCCGCCGGATAAGGACTGGCAAGGACCGGTGGGGATGGGGTGTCCGGAAGCCCGTGGGGCCTTCCGGACCTTGGGGGCGGTTGGGGAAGGGCTTAGGCCTTGGGGCGCCGGGCGGACTTGGGGCGGAAGGCCGCCACCACCGATTCCCGGGTTTCCACGTAGGGGCCGCCGATCAAATCCAGGCAGTAGGGCACGGCGGCGAAAATACCCGGTACCGCTTTTTGCCCGTCCCGGGCCGGCAGGCCTTCCAGGGTTTCCTGGATGGATTTGGGCTGGCCCGGCAGATTAAGGATCAGGGCCCCGCCCCGGATCACCCCCACCTGGCGGGAGAGGAGGGCGGTGGGGACGAAACACAGGCCGATCTGGCGCATCTGTTCCCCAAAGCCGGGCATGACCTTGTCCGCCACCGCCAGGGTGGCTTCCGGGGTCACATCCCGGGGCGCCGGGCCGGTGCCTCCCGTGGTCAGCACCAGATGGCAGCCCCGTTCATCCACCAGCTCCTTCAGGGTGGCTTCAATGCCCGCCTGATCGTCCGGAATGAGCCGCCGTTCCCGCTCCATGGGATTAAGCACCGCCTGATCCAGCCAGGCTTCCAGGGCTGGCAGCCCCTTATCTTCATACACGCCGGTGGCGGCCCGGTCGCTGATGGAGACCAGACCGACCCGCAGGATTTCCTGGTCCATCAGATTTCCCCCCCGTCTTCCTCCCCGCCCGTGGGGGCGAGAGGGGCAAGAGTCGTAAGACTCCGGTCGTCCAACTCCTTGAGTGCCTGGAACAGGGCCCGGTAATTACGGGGGGCCTTGTTCTGTTCCTTTTCCTTGATGGCGTTGCGGCGCAGCTGGCGCAGATGGGTCAGGTCCGCCCCCGGGTAGGTGGTGGCGATGTGGTTCAGGGTCTGCTCGTCGTCCAGCAGGGTTTCCCGCAGGTGTTCAAGGCGGTGCAGCCGGGCGTTTTCCGCCACGGAGGCGCCGTTCACTACGTCCAGGGCCAGACGCAGGGGCTCCGGATCCACTTCCCGCATAAGCCGGCCGATGTATTGCAGGTGACGCTTACGGGCTCCGTGGCTGGTGATGCGGTAGGCCTCCAGCAGGGCGTCCCGGAGAATGTCGGGCAGGTCCTGCTTATCCAGCAGGCGCTTGAGCCGGTCCAGGGGCAGGGCTACCAGGGTTTCCCCCAGTTCCTGCAAATCTTCCATGGCGCGTTTGCGCTGGGTTTTACTGGGCGGCAGGTCTTGGTCGTTGGAAGAGGGCTTGTCCATGGGATCGGCTTGGAGAGACGGGGTGGAAGGGGCGGCGGCTGCCGCCAAACTGCTATGATAGCGGCTTTCCACCCCTCACTGCTGGCAGTCCCCATGGCCAAAGTCCGTTCCCCCCGTTCCTCTTCCGCGAAAAAAGCCCCGCCGGTCCCGGTTTCCAGCCGTTTTTCCCTGCCTTTGGCCGATTTGCAGAATCTGGCCGACGACGCGGTCCGTCTGGCCCGCAAGGGGGGCGCCTCAGCCTGTGAAGCGGATGTGTCGGAAGGTTTCGGCCAGTCCGTGACGGTGCGCCAAGGGGAGGTGGAAACCATCGAATACAACCGGGACAAGGGTCTGGGCATTACGGTCTATCTGGGCCAACGCAAGGGTTACGCCTCCACCAGCGATTTTTCCCCTCTGGCGGTCAAACAGACGGTGGCGGCTGCCCTGGACATTGCTCGTTACACGGCGGAAGACCCCTGCGCCGGGCTGCCCGAGGCCGAATGGCTGGCCAAGGATTGGCAGGACCCGGGCCTTTATTTCCCCTGGGATATTCCGGTGGAAGGGGCTATCGACCTGGCCCGGCGCTGCGAGGCGGCGGCCTTTGCCGTAAGTCCCCTGGTGAAAAATTCCGAAGGGGCCTCCCTGTCCTTGCAGGAAGGCCAGTTCGCCACGGCCAACAGCCTGGGCTTCCGGGGCGGTTATCCCACCTCCCGGCATTACATCGCCTGCTCCGTGATTACGGGGGAAGCGGGCAAAAACGCCGCCATGCAGCGGGATGACTGGTATTCCACCCACCGGGACCCGGCGGATTTCCCCGCCCCCGAAACCATTGGGGACTACGCCGCCCGGCGGGCCCTGTCCCGACTGGGGGCGCGCAAGGTGAAAACCTGCCAGGTGCCGGTGATTTTCGAGGCCCCCGTGGCCTGCGCCCTGCTGGGCAATTTCGTCTATGGGGCCAGCGGTGGCAGCCTGTACCGCAAGGCCAGCTTTCTGGTGGATAGCCTGGGTAAGAAAGTGTTTTCCCCTCTGGTGCAGATCAGCGAACGGCCCGATCTGCCCAAGGGTCTGGCCTCCGGCCCCTTCGATAACGACGGAGTAGCTACCCGTTCCCGGGAAGTGGTGACGGATGGGGTGCTGAACGGCTATTTCCTCAGCGTCTACACCGCCCGCAAACTGGGCATGACCACCACGGGTAACGCTGGGGGCTGCCACAACCTGATCCTGAAGTCGGGCCAGGAAGACCTGAACGGCCTGATCCGGGGCCTGAAGCGGGGGCTGCTGGTGACCGAACTGCTGGGCCAGGGGGTGAATTACGTGAACGGGGACTATTCCCGAGGCGCGGCGGGTTACTGGATCGAAAATGGGGAAATCGTCCATCCGGTGGAAGAAATCACCATCGCCGGCAATCTCAAGGACATGTTCCTCAACATCGGCGCCATCGGTAACGATGTGGTGGTGCGGGGCTCCAAGCAGTCTGGCTCCGTGCTCATCGAGCGCATGACCGTGGCCGGGGCCTGACCATGGGGGCGGCCACCCGCTTCTGTCTGGTCCGCCACGGGGAAACCCCCTGGAATGCGGAACGGCGCATCCAGGGTCAAACCGACATTGGCCTGAGCGACACCGGCCAGGCCCAGGCGGCTTTGGCCGGGCGGGCCCTGGCGGGGCAGCCGGTGGCGGCCCTCTACAGCAGCGATCTGACCCGGGCCCGGAGCACCGCCGAGCGCATCGGCGCCTGCCTGGGCCTGGCTCCGGTGCTGGCGCCCCAGTTCCGGGAACGGCGTTACGGTATTTTCGAGGGCCTGACCTACGACGAGGCCCGGGCCCAGCATCCGGAGGCCTATCGGGCTTTTGAAATCCGGGACCCGGCCTACGGGGTGCCCGGGGGCGGGGAAAGCCTGGTGCAGATGCGGGCCCGGGTGGCCCCGGCCCTGGAAGCCCTGGCCCAGGCCCATCCCGGGGGGCTGGTGGTGCTGGTGACCCACGGCGGGGTACTGGATATTCTCAACCGCTACCTGCGGGCTTTGCCCCTGGAGGCGCCCCGGGATTTCCAGATTCCCAACGCCGGCTTCAACTGGGTGCGTCGGGAAGGGGAAGGCTGGGTGGTGGAAGCCTGGGCCTGCACGGAACACCTCCAGCCCGGCAGCCTGGACGAGTTGGCCAACGCCTGAAACGGGGCGGGCTGGGGGGCCAAGGACCGGTTCCCCGGGGAGGCAGGCGGGAACGGCCTAAGGGTTTTCCCCAAAAAGGGGCACGAGGTTTTCTGCGGGGGGGATTGACATGATACAATTTCCCCCCTTTTCAATGGCTTGAAAGGCTCCCCCGATGTTTTCCGCGCAACAAACCCTGGCAAAAGTGGATTCCGAACTCTGGCAGGCGATCGAAAACGAAAACCGTCGCCAAGAGGATCACATCGAGCTGATCGCCTCCGAAAACTACGTTTCCAAGGCGGTGATGGAAGCCCAAGGCTCCCAGCTGACCAACAAATACGCGGAAGGTTATCCCGGCAAGCGCTATTACGGCGGTTGCGAATACGTGGACGTGGCCGAACAACTGGCCATCGACCGGGTCAAGAAAATCTTTGGTGCCGAAGCCGCCAATGTGCAGCCCAATTCCGGCTCCCAGGCCAATCAGGCCGTGCTCATGGCCTTTGCCAAGCCCGGTGACACCATCCTGGGCATGAGCCTGGCCGAAGGTGGCCACCTGACCCACGGCATGGCTCTGAACATGTCCGGCAAGTGGTTCCACGCCGTTTCCTATGGCCTCAACGCCAAGGAAGAAATCGATTACGACAAGCTGGAAGCCCTGGCCAAGGAACACAAGCCCAAGATTATCGTGGCCGGTGCCTCCGCCTACTCCCTGCGCATCGATTTCGAACGGTTCGCCAAAATCGCCAAGGAAGTGGGCGCCATCCTCTGGGTGGACATGGCCCACTACGCCGGTCTGGTAGCTGCCGGTTGCTACCCCAACCCGGTGCCCCACGCCGATGTGGTGACCACCACCACCCACAAGACCCTGCGCGGTCCCCGGGGCGGCGTCATCCTGATGAAGGCGGAGCACGAAAAAGCCATTAATTCCGCCATTTTCCCGGGCCTGCAAGGCGGTCCCCTGATGCACGTCATCGCCGCCAAGGCCGTGGCCTTCAAGGAAGCCCTGTCCCCTGAATTCAAGGTGTATCAGGAACAGGTGCTGGCCAACGCCCGGGTCATGGCCCGGGTGCTGGGGGAAGAACGGGGCCTGCGCATTGTCTCCGGTCGGACCGAATCCCACGTTTTCCTGGTGGATCTGCGGGCCAAGAAAATCACCGGCAAGCTGGCGGAAGCCGCTCTGGGCAAGGCTCACATCACGGTGAACAAGAACGCCATCCCCAATGACCCGGAAAAGCCCTTTGTCACCTCCGGCATTCGCATCGGCTCCCCGGCCATGACCACCCGGGGCTTCACCGAGCTGGAAGCGGAACAGGTGGCCCATCTGGTGGCCGACGTGCTGGACGCCCCGGAAGATGAAGCCAAGCTGGCGGAAGTGCGGGCCAAGGTGTCCGCTCTTTGCGCCAAGTTCCCGGTTTACGGGGCCTAAAGGGAATCGCCGACGGATGAAGTGTCCATTCTGCAACGCTCCTGACACCACCGTCGTCGATACCCGCATCAACGACGACGGCGACATCGTGCGCCGTCGCCGCCGCTGCCTCTCCTGCGAGAAGCGGTTCACTACCTACGAGCGGGCGGAAATCCGCCTGCCCCAGGTGGTCAAGAAAAACGGTTCCCGGGTGGATTTCAGCCGGGAAAAGCTGGCCGCCAGCCTCTGGCTGGCCCTGCGCAAGCGGCCCGTTTCCACGGAAAGCGTGGAAGGGGCCATTGCCCGCATTGAAGAAAAACTCCTGGCTTTGGGGGAACGGGAAATGCCCTCGGAAAAGCTAGGTGAAATGGTCATGCGGGAATTGAAGAAACTGGACAAGATCGCCTATGTCCGCTTCGCCTCCGTCTATCGCAATTTCGAAGACGTGGACGAGTTTTCCCACGCGGTGCGGGAAGTCACCCCCCGTAGCCCGGTGTCCCCCAAGCCTCCCCGTCGTTCCCGCGACGCCTGATTTCTCTCCCTCCCATGTTCGACGCCCAGGATCACCGCTTCATGGCGCGGGCCCTGCGCCTGGCTGCCCAAGGCCTTTTTTCCACTTCCCCCAATCCCCGGGTCGGCTGTGTCCTGGTCAAGGACGGTCAGATCGTTGGCGAAGGCTGGCATCAAAAAGCCGGTGGCCTCCATGCGGAGGTCCATGCCCTGCGGGCGGCGGGGGAAGCGGCCCGGGGCGCCACCGCCTATGTGACTCTGGAGCCCTGTAGCCATTTCGGCCGGACTCCCCCCTGTGCCGACGCCTTGATCCAGGCCGGGGTGGCCCGGGTAGTGGCGGCCATGGAAGACCCCAATCCCCTGGTTTCCGGACAAGGCTTAGCCCGCATCGGGGCGGCGGGCATTGCCACTGCTGCGGGTCTGCTGGCGGAGGAAGCCCGGGAACTGAATATTGGTTTTATCGCCCGGATGACCCGGGGGCGCCCCTGGCTGCGCCTCAAGGGGGCGGCCAGTTTGGATGGCCGCACGGCCCTGGCCAACGGGGTTAGCCAATGGATTACGGGCCCGGCGGCGCGCCAGGATGGCCACCGCTGGCGGGCCCGGGCCTGTGCCATTCTCACCGGCAGCGGCACGGTGTTGGCGGATGATCCCCAACTCACGGTACGGGGCGTGGCAACGGAACGTCAGCCCCTGCGGGTGGTGGTGGATAGCCATTTGGTTACCCCGGGGAACGCCCGGATCCTGGAAGGGGGCGGCACCCTGGTGGTGACGGCCTGTGAGGACGGGGCCAAAGCCCGCTCCTTGCAGGATCAGGGGGCGGAGGTGCTGGTGTTGCCAGGGGCCGATGGCCGGGTGGATTTGCCCGGTCTGCTGGCGGAACTGGGGCGCCGGGGCTTAAATGAGGTCCATGGAGAAGGGGGCGCCCGGCTGCACGGGGCGCTCATTGCTCAGGGCTTGGCGGATGAACTGCTCTGGTATCTGGCTCCCTGCCTGATCGGTGGGGGCGGCCGGGGGCTCCTGGACTGGCCGGATCTGGAAAGTCTGGAGGCGGCGCCCCACTGGCGCTTCCACGACCTGCGCCAGGTCGGTACGGATCTTCGTATTCTGGCCCGGCGGGCCTGAAACCCTCAGGGACTGTGGGTGCTTGCCCGGGTCCGGGCGGCGGAGCGCAGGGGCAACCTCGGGCTGCCCCAAAGCAGGGGAAGCCCTAATGATGCCCGCAGACCGGGCAGTCCGGGTCTTTCGCCAGGCGGATGCTGCGCCATTCCATGGTCAGGGCGTCCAGCAACAATAGGCGGCCGCTCAAGGGGGTACCGCAGGGCACCAGGAGCTTGAGGGCTTCCGCGGCTTGCATGGCGCCGATGATGCCGGTGAGGGGGGCGAAGACCCCGGTGACGGCGCAGCGCAGCTCCTCCACATCTTCCCCTTCGGGAAACAGGCAGTGGTAGCAGGGAGCATCTTCCTGGCGCTGGTCAAAGACGCTGATCTGGCCGTCGAAGCGCACCGCAGCACCGGACACCAGGGGCTTTTTCTGGGCCACGCAGGCCCGGTTTACGGCATGGCGGGTGGGAAAATTGTCGCAGCAATCCAGTACCACGTCCGCCAGGGCTACCTGGGCTTCCAGGTCTTCCCCTTCCAGGCGCCGGGTCAGGGCCTCCACCCGGCATTCTGGGTTGAGCTGGTGTAGGCGCCGTTCTCCGGACAGGGCCTTGGCCATGCCCACCGTATCCGGGCTATGGAGAATCTGCCGTTGCAGATTGGTGTAATCCACCGTATCTCCGTCCGCCAGCACCAGACGTCCCACCCCGGCGGCCGCCAAGTAGAGGGCGGCGGGGGAGCCCAGCCCCCCGGCTCCCACAATTAATACCCGGGATTGGAGCAGGCGCTCCTGACCTTCGATACCGATGGGTTCTAGAAGAATGTGGCGGCTGTAGTGGAGAAGTTGCTGGTCGTCCATGGGGAAAACATCGGGCCGGTAGAACCGGCCCGGAAGAAGAGGGGGAGGGGAAAGGTCAGCGGTAGTGGCGCCATTCTTCCGGGGTGTCGTCCCGGTCACCGTGGAGTTCCCGGTCCCAGGCCTGCACGTAGGCAGCGTCTCTGCTGTTGTCTTTCAGGGGTTTGGTGGGGGCGCCCAGGTTGTGTAGCTGGGTTTCTTCCACGTAGTAGATCAGGGCCCGGCGCAGCTTGGCCAAGAGGGTGTTGTCCAGGTGAAAGCCCTGGTCCGTGAGCCCGGCTTCCAGTCCCTGCAAGGTGTAGTTTTCCAGCCGATAGGCCACGCTGAGTGCGGGCCTATCCCGGTGATCCGCCACCTGGAGGGCGGGTAGGCCCTCCAGCAGGGTCCGGGCCTCGGGAACCTGGCCCGGTGGGAAACGGGAAAAGAGAATTTCCCGGCGCTTCTGGGTGTCTCGGGGCGCCCCCCCGGGGATGTCCATGGTGCGCTGCATATCCCACCTCCTGGCAAGAAAAGCTACTGGCGATTCTGCATGATCTGCAGGCCCTTGAGAAGATTGACCGCCTGATTCACCTGATAGTCGTCCTTGGAGGCCGGTTCCACCGGAGGCTGCATGTCCAGCTTGTCGTCTTCTTCCTTGGACTTGCCCTTGGTCTTACCGTTGTCTTTGAGGTCCTTAGCCGGCTTCAGGGCAGAATCTTTAGCGGCCCCACTGTCCTTGTCGTTGTTCAGGTGGTGTTCCAGATCCGCTTCCCGCAGCAGATGATCCCGGCCATTGCCACCGTTGGCGGATTCTTCCACCTCGATGTCCGGCACAATGCCCTTGGCCTGGATGGAGCGGCCCGAGGGGGTGTAGTAGCGGGCCGTGGTGAGCTTGATGGCCGTGTTGTTGGGCAGGGGCAGCACGGTTTGCACCGAGCCCTTGCCGAAGGTCTGGGTGCCCATGACCACCGCCCGCTTGTGGTCTTGCAAGGCGCCGGCGACGATTTCCGAGGCGGAGGCGGAGCCCCCGTTCACCAGCACCACCATGGGCACCTTCTTCACTTCCGGATTCAGGCCTTGCAGGTAGTCTTCCTTGGCGCTGCGGGCGTAATCCTCGGTAACGGCCCGGAATTCGTGCTTGGAATCCGCCAGGCGGCCATTGGTGGAAACCACCAAAGCCTTGGGCGGCAGGAAGGCGCCAGCCACGCCCACGGCCCCGTTCAGCAGGCCGCCCGGATCGTTGCGCAAATCCAGAATCAGGCCCTTCAGCTTGGCCTGTTTATAGAGATCATTGAGGTGCTTCACCAGGGAAGGCCCGGTATTTTCCTGGAACTGGGTGATGCGCACATAGCCATAGGCCCCGTCCAGGAGCTTGGATTTGACGCTCTGCACCTTGATCACTTCCCGGGTCAGGGTAATCACCAGGGGTTTTTGTTCCCCCTTGCGGACCACGGTCAGTGTAATGGGGGTCTTGGGCTTGCCCCGCATGCGCTTTACCGCGTCGGACAGGGTGAGGCCTTTCACCGGGGTGTCGTCCAGCTTGACGATCAGGTCCCCGGCCTTGAGCCCGGCCCGGTAGGCGGGGGTGTCTTCAATGGGGGAGACCACTTTGACGAAGCCGTCTTCCATGCCCACTTCAATGCCCAGGCCGCCGAACTCACCCTGGGTGCCGACCTGGAGTTCCTTGAAGGAATCCGCATCCAGATAGGAGGAGTGGGGGTCCAGGTTGGAGAGCATGCCGGAAATGGCATTGGTGATGAGCTTCTTATCCTCCACCGGCTCCACGTAGCCCTGTTTGATGGCATTGAAGACTTCCGCGAAGGTGCGCAGCTCTTCCACCGGCAGGCCCGCCCGGTTTTCCTTTTCCGCCATGGCGGAAATCTGCAAGCTCAACAGCACCCCGGCGACAAAGCCGACGCTGACCAGACCCACCGTTTTCAACTGCTTACCCATCTGTCCTGCTCTCCTACTTCAAGCCCACCCACTGCAATGGGTCGAGCGGTTGTCCTTGACGGCGAAGTTCAAAGTATAAACCGGATTCTCCGTTGCCACCGCTGCTGCCGACGGCCCCGATTACATCCCCACCTTTCACCGTATCCCCGGCTTTTTTATAGAGGGATTCGTTATTGCCGTAGATGGTCATGTAACCATCCCCGTGGTCGATGATGAGCAGGTTGCCAAACCCCCGCATCCAGTCGGCGAAGGCCACCCGGCCGCCGGCCACTGCCCGAACCTCGCTGCCGGCGCCAGCTCGGACGAAGACGCCCTTCCAGGAGCCACCTTCGCCACGCTTACTGCCGAAGCGGTTGCTGACCGCGCCCCGGACTGGCAGGTGCAGGCTGCCCTTGAGGCGGGCGAAGGCGCCGCTGGGAACGGCTTCCGGAATTTTTTCGTTTTGCAGCTCCGGTTCCCGGGGGGGCGGAGCCGGGCGGGGGATGGGCTTTTGCGGCGGCAGGGGCTTACCTGCTTTGGCCGCCTTTTCCCTGGCCAGGGCCTGGGCTCGGGCCGCCGCCTTGGCTTCGGCCTCCGCTTTGGCCCGGGCTGCCGCTTCAGCCTTGGCCCGTGCCCGGGCAGCGGCCTCCGCCCGGGCCTTTTCCCGGGCCTGGGCTTCGGCGATGGACTTGGACAGATTGGCGACTAGGTCGGAGAGATGCTTTTCGTCCTGTTGTAGGGAGGTGATCTGCTTACGCCGGTCCGCAATCCGGTCCGAGAGCTGGGCCAGGGTGGCCTGGCGCTGCTGTTTCAGGCTTTCCAGCCGAGCCTGCTCATCCTTTTGCTTGGCTTCCACCCGGGCCAGTTCCCCTTCCTGGCGCTTGGTTTCTTCCGCCAGGTCCTGCTTCTGCTTGAGGGATTCTCCCAGCTGCTGCATCAAGGCACTGCGGGCCTTGGCCACGGCGGCCAGGTAATACATGTCCCGGGCGATCTGGTTGGGGTCGTTACCGTTCAGGAGCAGGCGCAGGGAGTCCGTGTCCCCCCGGGTGTACTGGCGGACCACTAGCTTCTGGAGCTGGTTCTGCTGGGTATCCAGGGTGCCTGACAGGACCCGGGATTGGTCCGCCAGGCTGTGCAGCTTGTCCTGGAGGCTATTGCGCTGATCCGCCAGATCCCGCAGCTCCCGGGTGGCGGAGGAAATATTCCGCTCCACGTCCTGCAACTGGTCCGCCACATCGGAGCGGGTTTTTTCCGTGGTGGCCACTTCCTTGCGCAAATGGGTGAGCTTGCCCCGTACATCCTGCAAATCACCCTGCTTCTGATTCATCTGCTTCTGGGCGCTGCGGATCGCCGTTTTTTCCGGGGGCGAGTCTTTTTCCTTGTGGCTCCGTTCCTTTTCTTTGGCCGCCAGGGCGGGCTGGATGGCCCCCAATCCCCAGATCAGCATCAGGCAGCAGGCGGCCAGACGGCTCCAGCCATGGGGCGGACGGGGGGAAGAGGGGGCAGGGAATGGGGCGGAGGGGAAGTGGGGAGACATGGGGGCTGGGGATGACGACCGGGGGGGCGGGCCTGGAGGAGTGAGGGGGCGGGGCCGCCGCAACGGGGTCGGAAAACCCTCCTCAAGCCCGTCTTAGGCTAGACTAGCGGAGTATTTTATAATGTTTTTTCTAGCCCCTGGGGGGCAGGACGGTCCACCCAAGCCGACGCCAGGGGGAACGGGTTTCGTAACTTGGGTTAAGAAGGCGGTCCTTAGTGGAATCACTCAATCAATTTATCGACAAGCAAGAGCAGATCGAGCAGGCGGCCCGTGCCCTCAAGGCCATTGCCCATCCCCTGCGGCTGAAAATTCTTTGCGTGGTTGGGGACGGGGAAGTCTGCGTCCAGGAAATCGTGGATGCGGTGGGCACTTCTCAAAGCAATATTTCCCAGCATCTGGCCATTCTTCGGGAAAAGGGCGTGCTGCTGACCCGTAAGGACGCCAACCGTGTGTTTTACCGGGTCGGGGATGCCCGTACCCTGCAACTGATTGTGATGATGCGGGAAGTGTTCTGCCGCCGGGACGGAAATTAAACCGGCGGGCACCCTCCGGTGGCATCCCGCCCCTCTTTTTTTCTCTGCATGGAGCTGGTTTTGGAATTCATTAAGCAAAATATTTTTCTCGTCGGCCTGGTGGTGGTGAGCGGCGGCGCTTTTCTGGCCTCCCTGCTGCGTCGCTCCGGCGGCCCCGCCATTTCGGTGGTGGATGCCACCCTGTTGATTAACCGGCAAGACGCCCTGGTACTGGATGTGCGGGACCCGGCGGAATTCGCCGGGGGCCACATTCCGGAAGCCAAAAACGTACCCCTGGCCAAGCTGGGGGAACGGATCAGCGAACTGGCCCAATATAAGGATCGCCCCATTGTGGTGGTGTGCGCTTCCGGTATGCGTTCCGCCACGGCCTGCGGCCAGTTGGCCAAAGCCGGTTTCACCCAGGTGAAAAACCTGGATGGGGGCATGGGCCGCTGGAGTGAAGCCAATCTCCCCCTGACCCGGAAAAAGGCCTGACCATGAAGCCGGTGCAGATGTATTCCACCGGGGTTTGCCCCTACTGTGTCCGGGCCGAGCAGCTGCTCCGGGCCCGGGGCGTGACCGACATTGAAAAACTCCGGGTGGATTTGGAGCCGGAATTACGAGAGCAGATGATGAGCCGTACCGGCCGCCGCACCGTGCCCCAGATTTTTATCGGCGACACCCACGTGGGCGGCTGCGATGACCTCTACGCCCTGGATCGGGCCGGGGATTTGCTGCCCCTGCTGCAAAACGATTGATTTTTAACCAAACTGATTTGGAAAGTTCTCCATGAGCCAAGAAGAAAACAGCCCCGTTTTTGCCATCGAAAAGTTGTACGTGAAAGATTTGTCCGTGGAAGTGCCCCACGCCCCGGAAATTTTCCTGCAACGGGAAACTCCGGAACTGGACGTGCAACTGCGCAGCGAAGGCAAGGGGCTGGGGGATGGCCTTTACGACGTGGTGCTGACCGTGACCGTCACCGCCAAGCTGGAGGACAAGACCGTTTTCCTGGCGGAAGTGGGTCAGGGCGGGGTGTTCCGCATTCTCAACGTGCCGGAAGAAAACATGGAGCCCCTGCTGGCCATCGCCGCCCCCAATGTGCTCTTCCCCTATGCTCGGGAAGTGGTTTCCACCTGTGTGGCCCATGCGGGCTTTGCCCCGGTGGTGCTCCAACCGGTCAATTTTGAAGCCCTTTACCTGTCCCGCAAGGCGGAAGAACAAGCCGCTGCCGGTAATCAGGAAGTGCCCATTCAATAAGTTTTGGGGAGGAAATGACCATGGTCCCATACCTTTCCTGGCGCCGCCTGTTGCTCCTGGGGTTGGGCGGACTGTGGGCCGTCGCCGCCTGGGCGGCGGATTTCCGCTCCGTGGAACCGGCCTCCGGAGAGGCTGCCATCCTTTACGACGCCCCTTCCTCCAAGGCCAAAAAGCTCTACCTGATTCGCCGCTATACCCCGGTGGAAGTGGTGGTGAGCCTGGAAGCCTGGGTCAAGGTGCGGGACCGGGACGGAGGCCTCTGCTGGATTGCCAAAAACGAACTGGTGGAACGGCGCACGGTGCAGGTTACGGCCGATACCGCCCAGATTCGCCAGTCCGCCGATGCCAATGCCCCCGTCGCCTTCAGCGCCGCCAAGGGGGTGGCCCTGGAACTGGTGCAGGTGGGGCCGCCGGGCTGGGCCCAGGTCAAGCATCGGGACGGGACCACCGGCTATGTGCGGGACAATCAGGTCTGGGGCCTCTAGGAACCGCGGGACGATAGGTCCCGAAACCGGTGGGCGGTCAGTGTTGACCGCCCTTTGTCTTTTGTCTGGAAAAGCAAAAACATCATGAATCTTGCGGTACTGGGGGCCGGCGCCTGGGGCACGGCCCTGGCCATTGCCTTCGCGCCGGCCCATGGGGTCCGGCTGTGGAGCCGGGAAACCGATCAGGTGGCCGAAATGGCCCGGACCCGGCGCAACGAGCGCTATCTGCCCGGAGTGGCCCTGCCGGACAGCATTCAGGTGGGGGACGATTTTGAAGCGGCGGTGGCGGGGGCGGATTTGTTGTTGATCGCCACCCCCACGGCGGGCCTACGGCCCACCCTGAGCCGTCTGGCACCCCTCTCGGAGGCGCCCCTGCTCTGGGCCTGCAAGGGGCTGGAAGCGGGAACGGCACTCCTGCCCCATCAGGTAGTGGCCCAGGTGCTGGGGGAAGGGCGCTGCTGCGGCGCCCTCTCCGGCCCCAGTTTTGCGGATGAGGTGGCCCGGGGCATGCCCACGGCGGTAACCCTGGCCTCCACCAATCTGGACTTCGCCAAACGTTCCGTCCTGGCCCTCCATTCTCCCCGTCTGCGGCTCTATGCCAATGATGATGTGGTGGGGGTGGAAATCGGCGGTGCGGTGAAAAACGTCCTGGCCATCGCCACCGGCATTGCGGACGGTCTGGGCCTGGGCCTCAATGCCCGGGCCGCCCTGGTTACCCGGGGGCTGGCGGAAATCGCCCGCCTGGGTCTGGCCATGGGGGGGCGCCGGGAAACCTTGATGGGCCTGGCGGGCATGGGGGATTTGATTCTCACCTGCACCGGGGATTTGTCCCGCAATCGCCGGGTGGGCTTGGCCCTGGGCCAGGGCAAGACCCTGGAGCAAATCCTGGCGGACCTGGGCCATGTGGCGGAAGGGGTGAATACGGCCCGGGAAGTGGCCGGGCTGGCTACCCGCCTGGGTATCGACATGCCCATTACCCAGGCCGTGGATGGGGTGCTGCACCGGGGCCTGTCGGCGGCCCTGGCGGTGGAACAGCTCCTGGCCCGGGATCCCAAGCTGGAAGGCCTGTAAAGGGGGCGCCCTTTAGACGCCTCCCGGATAGCCCAACTGACCCCAGGCGGTAAAGGCCATGACGGCCGCCGCATTGGATAGGTTCATGCTGCGCTGCCCCGGCCGCATGGGCAGCCGCAGCCGTTGCTCCTCGGGAAACTGGGCCATGATTTCCGGGGGCAGGCCCCGGGTTTCCTGACCGAAGAGAAAAACGTCCTGGTCCGTAAAATGGGGCTGATCGTGGCGTTGCCCGCCTTTGGTGGTGACGGCAAAAAAGCGGCGTCCGGCCAGGGCTGCCCGGCAGACTTCCCAGGAAGAATGGAGCTTCATGCTGGCGTACTCATGGTAATCCAGCCCGGCTCGGCGCATGTGCTTGTCATCCAGGGCGAAGCCCAGGGGTTCAATGAGATGTAATTCACAGCCCGTATTGGCGCAGAGCCGGATAATGTTGCCCGTGTTGGGGGGAATCTCCGGGCAATAAAGAACGATGGCGATCATGGGCTCGACAAAGTGGCGTTAGAAATTAAAAAGGCGCTATAGTTCATAAAATTACGCCACTATTTTAAGGTGAATTGGAGTTGTTATGGCGCGGCCGGAAAAAATCCGTTTGGGAGATTTGCTGATTCAGCAGGGTCTGCTCAGCGATGAGCAGTTGAAATCAGCCCTGGAAGAGCAGAAACGGAGCGGTCGCAAGCTGGGGCGCATTTTCGTCGATAGCGGTTTTGTCAGCGAAGAGCAGATTTCCCAGGCCCTGGCCCGCCAGCTGCGCATTCCTTTTGTGGATCTGCACACCTATACCCCGGCCGGGGCGCTCACCAAGCTGTTGCCGGAAGCCCAGGCCCGGCGTTTCCGCGCCATTCCCCTGGAAGACCGGGGCGATACCCTACTGGTGGGGCTGGTGGATCCCACGGACCTTCTGGCCTACGACGAAATTACCCGGATTGTGCGGCGGGGCATTGAACTGGCGGTGGTGACGGAAACGGACCTGCTGGCCACCATTGACCGCATTTACCGGCGTACGGAGGAAATCTCCGGCCTGGCCAAGGAACTGAAGGCGGAGCTGGGGGATGCCCCCATCGAATTCGGCGAATTGCTGGGTCTCACCCCGGGGGCGGAAGACGCCCCGGTGGTGAAGCTGCTCCAGACCGTGTTTGAAGAAGCCATGCGCACCCGGGCCTCGGACATTCACATCGAGCCCCAGGAAAGCTCCCTGCGCATTCGCTTCCGTATCGACGGCATTCTCCACATCCAGACCGACGCGGACCCGAAAATTGCCACCGCCGTGGCCCTGCGCCTGAAGCTCATGTCCGGCCTGGATATTTCGGAAAAGCGTCTGCCCCAGGATGGCCGCTTTGTTATTAAGGTGCGCAACAGCCCGGTGGACGTGCGGATTTCCACCATGCCGACCCAGTACGGGGAATCGGTGGTGATGCGGCTGCTCAGCCAGTCCGGCGGCATTCTTGGCCTGGACCACATGAATATGCCGGACCACATGCTCAACCGGTTGCGCAACGCCATTCACCGGCCCAGCGGCATTGTGCTGGTGACCGGCCCCACGGGGAGCGGTAAGACCACCACCCTCTATGCGGCCCTGTCCGAGCTGAATACCACGGAAAAAAAGATCATTACCGTGGAAGACCCGGTGGAATACCGGCTGCCGGGCATTAACCAGGTCCAGGTCCATGAAAAAATCGACCTGTCCTTCGAGCGGGTGCTGCGCACCGCCCTGCGCCAGGATCCGGACATTATTCTGGTGGGGGAAATGCGGGACCAGCAGACGGCGGAAATCGGTATGCGGGCGTCCATGACGGGCCACTTGGTGCTATCTACCCTGCACACCAATGATGCCCTGTCCACGCCTATCCGCCTGTTGGACATGGGGGTGCCCCGCTACATGGTGGCCCTCTCCCTCCACCTAGTATTGGCCCAGCGGCTGGTGCGGGTGGTCTGCGAATCCTGCCGGGCGCCCCACGAACTGGAAGCCCATGAGCGGGAATGGTTGCGCTATGAGCTGGGGGATCGGGTGGATCAATACCACTTCGTCAAAGGCAAGGGCTGTCCCCATTGCAGCAACACGGGCTACCAGAGCCGGACCGGCATCTGGGAAATGCTGGAAATGACCAACGAAATGGTGGAAGCGGTGAATCAGGGAGAACCGGCCCTGTTCATGCAGGCCGGTCGGCGGCAGATGTCCGGCCAGACCCTGCGCAGCGATGCGGTGCGCCTGGCTACCCTGGGACGCACCACGGTGGAAGAAGCCATGCGGGTGGCCAGCCAGACCGAGGAAGAAGGCTAAGCCATGGCCCTCTTTGCCTATCGCTGCCGCAACCCTCAAGGGGTGCTGGTCACCGGGATGGTGGAAGCCACTACCTCGGCGGCGGCTGCCGACAATCTCTTCGGCCAGGGGCTGCGGCCCCTGGAAATCAAACCCGCGAAGGTGGGGGGCAAAAGCGCGGCCGGCGGGTCGGTGCTGAGCGGCCTGTCCTTTTTCAAGGAAAAGGTCCGCCACGAGGACATTCTCCTGTTTAGCCGCCAGATTCACGCCCTGCTCAAGGCCGGGGTGCCTATCATGCGGGCCCTGGCGGGCTTGCAGGAATCCTCCAGCAGTCAGGCCCTGCGCAAGGTCTTGCAGGATGTGCGGGAAAGCCTGGATTCGGGGCGTGAACTGGCCGCCTCCCTGGCCCGCCATCCGGAGGTGTTCGCCCCTTTCTATCTGGCCATGATCCGGGTGGGAGAAATGACCGGGCGCCTGGAAGAAGTGTTCCTCCGCCTCTTCTATCACCTGGAATTTGAGCAATTCATGCGCAATCAGGTGAAATCCGCCCTGCGCTATCCCATTTTTGTGGTCACCGCCATGATCATCGCCCTGGCGGTGGTCAATGTCTGGGTGATTCCGGCTTTCGCCACGGTATTCAAGGGATTCCATGCCCAGTTGCCCCTTATGACCCGGATTCTCATCGGCTTTTCCGATTTTGTTCGGAGTAACGGCCTGTTGATGTTGGCCGGGGCCGTGGGGACAGCCTTTGCCTTTCGCTCCTGGATTCGCACTCCCTCGGGCCATTACGGCTGGGATAAATGGAAACTCTCTTTCCCCATTGCGGGAAAAATTATCCTGCGGGCCACCCTGGCCCGCTTTGCCCGCAGTTTCGCCCTGGCTACCCGTAGCGGTGTGCCCGTGATCCAGGCCATGAGTACGGTGGCCCAGACGGTGGACAACGTCTATGTGGCGGACAAAATCGAGAAAATGCGGGAGGGCATCGAACGGGGGGAATCGGTGCTGCGCACGGCAGCCAACGCCAAGGTATTTACCCCGGTGGTGCTGCAAATGGTGGCCGTGGGGGAAGAATCCGGCGCCCTGGATGACATGATGCAGGAAGTGGCGGAAATGTATCAGCGGGAAGTGGAATACGACCTGAAAAACCTTTCCCAGCAGATCGAACCCATCCTGATCGTCTGTCTCGGCGTGCTGGTGCTCATTCTGGCCCTGGGGATTTTCCTGCCCATCTGGGACCTGGGTCGGGTGGCCCTTGGCAAACATTGATCTTTTTCTGCCCCCCGCCTGCCGGAGGGGGGGCGGGGGCGGAAAGGCCCGGGCCAAGGGCTTTACCCTCCTGGAACTGATGTTGGTGATTGCCCTGATCGGCATCCTCTCTGTGGCTTTCCTGGTGCGGCTGCGAGACGTTCAGGAGGCGGCGGAGCGGGCGGCGGTTTCCTCTGCCCTGGATTCCCTGCAAGCCGGTCTGTGGGCCGCGGCGGCTACCCGCATGGTGGGGGAGGGGGAGGGCGGTGTGGTGCGCCTGGCTGGGGAAAATCCTTTTCTTCATCTCCAGGCGCGGATACCTGGTTATAGCGGTGCCTGGCTGGGCCCGGGAACGGGGGCGCCGGGAAGTTGGTTTTTTGATGTTAAAAATTTAAAAATCGTCTATTTACCCCGATTTCACGACAACTTTTTCATGGACGGGGACAAAAGGAATGTCGTAGAGTTCCAAATAGTTCTATATGATTCGGGGGGCTCGGCTAGACGGGGCTTCAACGGCATCGGCATTGCGGGGGATTGCGCCTGCGCTTGGTTAAAGCGGGTGCATCGCAGCTGACAGAATCGAGCGCACGGTAATAAAAAGGGAGTGACAGCATGAAACGGAACAAGCAACAGGGTTTTACCCTGATCGAACTGGTGGTGGTCATCATCATCCTGGGGATTCTGGCGGCGGTGGCCTTGCCCCGCTTCGTGAACCTGCAAGAACAGGCCCGCTACGCCAAGCTGCAAGGCGCTGTTGCTGCGGTGCGGGCAGCTTCCAGCCTTTATCACGCTACCTGCCTGACCCAGGCGGGCACCAGCACCGGAACGGCCTGCCCGGCGGATAGTGGTACCGCCATCTCTATCAATATGGAAGGGACCAGCGTCACCGGTATCGCCCAGTATCCCACCGCCGATTCCGCCGGGATTCTGGCGGCTGCCGGCGTGGCGGGCGGTAATTCCGTGGGCACCGGGGTGGATTACGTGATTTCTGGCGGTGGTACTGCTGCCGGGAACACCCTGACTATTGCCGTGCCTGGGGCCACGGGTTCCACCTGCCAATTCACCTATCAAGCCGCCACCGTGGCGAGCAATGTGGTGGTGGCTCCCGTGGTGACTCTGCCGAGCACCACGTCGCCTTGTATCTAATTCGTGTTTTTGAATTTTTGGTTTTGTTTTAGGAGAAAAAGATGAAATACAAAGAAGCGGGCTTCACCCTGATCGAATTGATCGTGGTGATTGTGATTCTGGGGATTTTGGCCGCCACGGCCCTGCCCAAGTTCATTGACTTCGGCAAGGATGCCCGGGTGGCGGTGGTCAAGGGCGCCCAAGGGGCCCTGCAAGGCGCCAATAACATGGTGTACGGCAAGGCGGCTTTGGCGGGTGCTACGGCTTCCACCACGGCTACGGCTGTGGCTATTGATGCGGCTACTTCTGTCAGCACCTCTTACGGCTATGCCACCAGCCTGACCGAACTGGTCAAGGCTGCCCAGCTGGATACCACCAGCACAGGGAATTTTGTGGTGAGCACCAATACCCTGTCCTACGGTACGGGGGGTACGGCCCAAGCCAATTGCAATATCAGCTATACGGCGCCTACTGCTGCTGGCACCCAACCCACCTACACCATTACGTCTTCCGGTTGCTAGGGCGTTTCCGAACCAACAAAAAGCGGCCCTTGGGGCCGTTTTTTGTTGGCTGGATTGGATTTGAATTTCCCTGAAAGGGAGCGGGTTTCTGCCCATGTTTGGCGCTCATTCTTCATCCCTCAAAGTTTCCCTGGGCTGGGCCGTGTTGCTGTCCCTGCCTCTAGTCTGGCTGGGTTGGCTGATCTACGCCCAGTGCGGGGGAATGTTCTATACCCTGGATGATCCCTACATCCATCTGGCCCTGGCGAAACAACTGAACCTGGGCCATTACGGCCTGAATCCGGGGGAAGTGGATGCGCCGTCTTCCAGCATCCTGTGGCCCTTTCTGTTGGCCCCCTGGGCCCGGCTGCCCCATTTCGACTGGCTGCCCTTGGTTATCAACACCCTGGCCTGCGGCGGTACCGCCCTCCTGCTCTTTCGCTATTTCTCCCGCTTCTGGAAGTGGTGGTGGAGTGCCATCCTAAGCTTGGCCCTGCTTTATCTCCTGAATATCTACGGACTGGTTTTTACCGGCCTGGAACATTCCCTCCAGGTCTTTCTGGTGGTGTGGCTGGTGACGTTGTGGGACCGGGATCAGCCTCCACCGCTCTTTTACTGGCTGGCCGTACTGCTGCCCCTGGTGCGCTACGAGGATGGGGCCATTACCCTGCCCCTCCTGGCCTATGCCTTCTGGCGGGGGCAGCGTAAGGCGTCCCTGGTTTCCCTGGGCGCTTCCGTCGCCTTGCTGGGGGCTTTTTCCCTCTTTTTGTTGGCCCTGGGTCTGGACTATCTGCCCGCTTCCATCATGGTGAAGTCCGTCCTGGGCCAGGGCCATCCCCTGGGCGGCATGGGCCTCAATGCTCTGGCCAATCTTTTTGCCCTGTGGCCCTACTGGGTCCTGTTGCTGGGAGCCACGATATTTCTTCTGGTGCGGCGCCGGGCGGAGGAGGTCTTTTTCCTCCTGCTTGGTCCTGCCTTGCTGTATCTGGCCGGCGGGCGCTATGGCTGGTTTGGCCGCTATGAGGTCTTTTTCCTGATGTACGGTTTCCTCATGGTGGGGCGGTTCCTGGAACAGGAGCGGCTTCCCAAGGGTCAGGCCGTCTGGGCGGTCCTGATGGTGATGGTGCTGCTCTGGTTTTTTCCCGTGCTGCGCATCTGCACCATGCTGACCCCCGCTGCCGCCCGCAATATCCACGACCAGCAATACCAGATGAGCCTGCTGAACCGGGATTTTCTGAAGTCCCCGGTAGCGGTGAACGACCTTGGATGGATGGCCTATAACTCGGGACAATATGTGCTGGATCTGTGGGGCCTAGGCTCCCGGGAGGCCCTCAATTACCGCCGCACGGCCCGGGATGGGGCCTGGATGGGCCAGCTCATGGCGGCCCACGGGGTGCGCTACGCCTTCATTTACGATAACTGGTTTCCCCGGCGGCCTTCCTCCTGGATCAAGGTGGGGGTCTTGCTCCTGCCCCCGCCCCGGATTACCCCGGCTTCCAGCGTGGTTTCCCTTTATGGGGTGGATGGGGCCAGTGCCGCCGCCTTGCGGGCAGCCATTATCCGCTTCCAGGCGTCCGGAGAACCGGGGAGCGCCCTGGTGCGCCTGGTCCCCGGGGCCGGTGCCCCCGCTTTTTGAAACTGCCTGTTGCCATGTCTTCCATTCTCGAAAATCCCTTTGTGGCCCGGCACCGGGTGTTGCTGGGCCTGGCCCTGTGCCTGTTCATGGTGTTGTTTTCCTACTGGGGCGTCTGGGATTACGGCTACGTCTGGGATGACTACACCTTCTTCCTCAAAGGGGACACCTTCCGTAGCTTCCGTCACTTCTGGCCGACCCTGGGGGCGCCCCTGGTGCTCTCGGCGGACTATTACCGGCCCCTGGCGCTGGCCTCCTTTTTCCCCGAGGGGGTCTGGGGGGGGCTAAACCCGGCCATTCCCCACGTCACCAATCTGGTCTTGCATCTGGCCAGTACGGCCCTGCTTTTCGACTTTATCCGGCGTAGCGGCGCTTCCCTTCTGGGGGCCATTTTG
The DNA here is from genome assembly GCF_018905915.1 of Azospira inquinata. Taxonomy (NCBI): domain Bacteria; kingdom Pseudomonadati; phylum Pseudomonadota; class Betaproteobacteria; order Rhodocyclales; family Rhodocyclaceae; genus Azospira; species Azospira inquinata. Next base: position 1,061,480 of record NZ_CP064782.1, on the reverse strand, counting down.
GGCGCCCTGTTTTTCGGTCTCCACCCGGCCCTGGTGGAGGCGGTGGCCTGGATTTCCGGCCGCTTCGACTTGATGGCCACCTTTTTTCTGCTGCTCGGCCTCTGGGCCTGGCGGCTGACCCGGGGGCGCTGGACGTCCGTCGTGGTGCTCTGCCTGGGCTTTTTCCTGGCGGCTTTCTGCAAGGAATCCGTGGCGCCCTTCCCCCTGCTCATGGTGGGGTTGGTGTTTCTCGACCAGCGTCGGGGTGGCCTGTCCCTGAAGGCTGCCCTGGGGCGGAGTTTGTTGCCCCAATGGCGCCTCTGGCTTGGACTCCTGGTCACCGGTCTGGCCTACCTGGCCATTCGCTACGGGGTGCTGGGCTATCTGCTCCATCCGGTGCGTCAGATTCCCCAGGGGGCCGGTACGCCCTGGCAGCATGCCCTGCTGGTGGGTAAATCCCTCATGGCCTATTGCCGCACCATGGTGTTTCCCTTCGCCTCCGTCTCCCCGGTGCATAGCACCCTGCTGCCCATTGCTGCCCATGACCGCTGGGCCCTGGGGGCCCTGATCGGTGCTCTGGTGCTGCCCTGGGTGCTGCTGGGGGGCGTGGCCCGGAACGGCCCCTGGGGGCGGATCGCCGGCTACTCCCTGCTGGCCCTGGTGGCGGTGGTGCCCGTCATTAACCTCCGCCCCATGACCATTGCGGACAGCTTCTATCAGGATCGTTTCCTCATGCTGCCCGCTGTCTTTTTTGCCCTGGCGGTGGCGGCCTGGGTCGATGGCCCCGTGGCTGCCGGGGCGGAGACCCGGCGTCAGGCCTTTACCTACGCCAAACTGTTGGTGGCGGGCCTGTGGCTCATGGGAGCGGCCTACACGGTGAGCGTTACGGCCCCCCTGTGGCAGCGGGATTTGACCCTGTGGACCTGGGCCCAGTTGGATAACCCGGATTCGGGCTATGTGGCCATTAACCGGGCCATGGGCTTTCTTCAGCTGGCCAAGGGCAAGGAAGGGGAAGCTAGCTTGGCGGAGTTTGCCCAGCAACATCCGGGTAATTTCCCCGTATTGGCGAAAATGATTGCCATGGAGTTGGGGCGCAATGACCTGAACGCCGCCGCCCACAGTTGTGATCAGGTGCTGGCCTTGGGGGGAAAAGCGGCCATACCGGCACCCCTCAAGGGCACCTGTCTGAATCTTCAGGGCATTAACCTGGGGCTGGCGGGTAAGGGGGCCGCGGCGGAAGCCAAGCTGCGGGCCGCCCTGCAAGTGCTGCCCGGGGAGCCGGTTACCCGGCGCCTGCTGGGTAATACCCTGCTGGCCCGGGGGAAGACGGAAGAAGCTTGCCGCTATTTAGCCCTAGCTGCCCGGGGGACCAGGACCCCGGCGGAAAAGGAGAAGAAATCCGGGGCGGAAGAGGCGCTGGCGGCTTTGACAAAGGCCCTGGCTAAGGCGGAAGGGCAGAAAGCCCCGGATTTGAAGGTCTGCCAGCCCTAGGGAACGGAATGGGGCCGGAGTGGTTCCGTTATACTTCCTCCCAGGGGAAGGCTAAAAAGGGAGTGCGCGCAGTGCTTGCTTGCATCGTCGGGAAAGGGAGCCGTCGCCGTACCGCTGGCACCGGGAGGCGGGCCGGGATTGGGCCGGGCCCCGTTCCCAGCCGGGGATTTACCCTGGTGGAGCTGATTACCACCATTGTCATCGTGGGCATCCTGGCGGCGGTGATCGGCCCCAAGCTGAGTATGCTTTCCGTGGAAGACCGGGGCTATTACGACCGGGTCCGCTCCACCCTCCAGTTCGCCCACCAGCTGGCCATTTCTTCCCGTCGTTGTGTCTGCGTTCAGTTGTTGCAGGACAGTAGTTTGGCCGTACTACAGGACGGCAACAATCTACCTTTTGATACCGGGGGCAGCTGCTCCGCCTGTGGCGACAAAGGGGTGGGGGTGGCCCTGCCCGTGGCGGATAGTCATTGTGCGGCCAACGTTACCAATCAGGTTTGCCCCGGCGCCGGGGTGACCCTCACCGGGCCTGCTAGCCTCCAGTTTGACCCCCTGGGCCGTCCGGCCGACGAAAAAGGAAACTTGGTGGACCCCCAAATTTATAAGATCAATAGGGGCGGCACCTGGAGCGTCACCGTGGAAGGGGAGAGTGGCTATGTCCATGGCTCCGTCCAATAGTTTTCGCCCCAGTTGGGTGGGGGCGGCCCAGGCCCGGGGCATGACCCTGATTGAGCTGCTGGTCTTTATTGTGGTGGTGAGCGTGGGTCTGCTGGGCATACTCTCCGTCATCAATTACGTGACCCGCAGCAATACGGACCCCCTGGTGCAGAAGCAGTGCCTGGCCATTGCGGAAGCCTTGCTGGAAGAGGTGGAAATGCAGCCTTTCACCTACTGCGACCCGGCGGACGCTCAAGCGGCCACGGCTACATCCGCCACCAAGGGCGGTACCGGATGTAGCTCCATGGTCCAGGGCCTGGGCCCGGCCAATGGGGAACAGCGGGGGAGTAGCACCAATCCCTTCAACAACGTGCCGGACTATGCCACCGCCAACGGCGGCGTTTATACCCTGGCCAGCCCCATCCCGGACCTGACTGGCATTGGGGCGAGCCCGGCCGGGTATTCCGCTTCCATCCAGCTAATCCCGGAAGCCCTGGGGCCTGGGGGCGCCCAGATTGGATCCGCCGCTCCCGCCTCTGCCAACGATGCTTCCACCATGAACGTACTGCGTATCCGGGTAACGGTTACCAACGGGGCGGCCAGTGTCACCCTGGAAGGCTACCGGGCCCGCTACGCTCCCACGACCTTGCCATGAATACCCCTCTCCAACCGATCCTCCGCCAGGGGGGCTTCACCCTCGTCGAAGCCATTGTGTCCATGGTGGTTATGGGCATTCTGGTGGCTATTGTCGCCACCGTCATGCGCTTGCCCTTCGTCACCTATATGGATTCCTCCCGCCGGGCGGATATGACCGATGTGGCGGATACCGCGCTGCGCCGTTTATCCCGGGACGTGCACTTGGCCCTGCCCAATTCCCTGCGGGTTACCCAGGCAGGGGGCGTGAATACCATTGAGTTCATTATGACCAGCGGGGGCGGCCGTTACCGGGATATGGGGGATGGACAGGCAGGCAACCCCCTGGATTTCACCAATACCGCTGCCACCTCCTTCGATGTGGTGGGGCCCATGCCCCAGGGCATGGCAGTGGGGGATTCCATCGTGGTCTTCAACATCGGGGACAACCCGGGCAATGCCTATGCAGGCACCAATCGGGCGGCCATCAGCAAGATTGCCGGTAATACGGTGACCCTCAGCGCCAATCCCTTTGCCGCCCAAAGCCCCCCCCTGCCATCCCCCAATAGCCGCTTTCAGGTGGTCCCCGCCAGCCAGCAGGCGGTGGCCTATACCTGTCCGGCTGCCATCTCCAATGGGGCCTGCCCTCAGAGTAATGGGGGCAAGTTGATGCGCTACTGGAAATATGGATTCAGCGGCCAGACCGGAGCGGGCAGCTCGGCCATGGTCGCGGACCATATCACCTGTTCGGTGAATTACACCAACAACCCGGGGGCCACCCGTTCCGGCCTGTTGAGTATCACCCTGAATGTCTCTTCCGCTGCGGGGCAGGGGGGCGGTGACTGCGTTAGCCTGTTCCGGGAAATCCACGTGGATAACACCCCATGAGTACGCCAAGGAAAGTGTTGCTACAGAAGCGCTCGGCGGGTTTTGCCATCGCCACCGCCCTGTTTATTCTTGTGGTCTTAGCCGCCATTGCGGCGGCCATGGTCAATCTCTTTTCCGGAGAAAACGCCCGGCTGGGGATGGAAGCCCAGGGGAGCCAGGCCTATCAGGCGGCCAGAGCCGGGATTGAATGGGGGCTTTATCGGCAATCCATCAACGGCTCCTGTGTGGCTACCCCCCAGTCTTTTTCCCCGGCGGCGCCGACCTTATCCGGATTTACGGTGTCTGTGACCTGTACGGCGGCCGTTTCCAATCCCGTGGTCTATTCCATTGTAGCCGTGGCCTGTAATCAACCGACTAACGGGGCTTGTCCCAATACCACTAATCCGGGTGCTGGCTATATCGAGCGAAGAATTGAGGTGACGCTATGAATTATTTACTGAAATGGCGGTTCATACAATTTTTTGAACGTAGGTCGGTAGCCGTTTTGCTGCTGTTGGTAACTTTTTTTGTTTCTCCGTTAGCCTGTGCTACGGATTACTATTTTTCTGCTAATTGGTGGAACTGGTGGCTGACCAGCAATCTACCGAATTGCAATAATGGTACCTGGACATATGGCAATTCGCAGTTCACCTGCTCAGGAAGTATTGAATTAAAAAATGGAGATACTATTTCTGCGTCAACTTCCATTGCCCTTGTGATTTCTTCTGGAACCTTGGTTCTGGATGGAAATAATACTATCGGGGACCCCACCGATAGCGTTGATATTTCCGTCTCAAATAATTCCATGGCGGCCAATCAGCCTAATTCGGGTAGTTCCAGCATTATTTATGGCGATGTGACTGCAAAGGGTAATGGCCTTACCTTAACAAACACCAGTGTAACGGGCGCTGTGACCGATAGTAGCGGTAAAGTGTCTATTACCGGTGGTACTATTTCTGGTGCTGTAAGTGGTAACGGTGTTTTTGCTAGTGGCGCTACTTTAAATAGCGGAGCCAATGGCAATAGTAGTGGCGTAACCTTGACCGGGAGTACGGTTACCGGGAATGTGACGGCGAGTGCGGGAACCATTAGTATTGCCAATACGACTATTCCGTCAGGAAGTGTCGCGGGCGGAAATGGTGTCGCTATTTCGGTTGGGGGGAGCACTATTGGTACATCTACTAACTCTGTAAGTATTTCGACCAATAATACGGTTAATTTGAGTACCAATACTACAGTCTATGGAAATGTTACCGCTGGTGCCTGGTCCAGCGCTTTGACTATTGATAAATCCAGTTCGGTTGTGGGAGTGTGCTCCTCCGACCTGAATTCCTTGACAGACCCGGGGGATGCCTCCCGTAGTTATGACCGCTGTTCCGCACCAACGGGACAGTGCCCCACGCCTGCCTTCGTCCCAGCAGGAGTCACCTGCTATTGCGATAGCTTCAACGGAACTAGTCTTAGTTCTGCTATATTGAATTCAGCTTGGACGGTAAGTTCTTCCGGGAGTAATGCCTATACTCCAAATTTCATCAATAATCGCTTGCGTTTGACCAGTGCGGCTACAAAAGAGTCGACCTCCGCAACTTTGGGTGCGGTTTTCCCTGCTGCGGGTAATTACATTTCCGTAGAGTTTCGCCAATATGCTTATGGTGGCAATGGGGCCGACGGGCTGGCGATGGTACTGTCCGATTCCTACGTTACGCCTAACCCCGGTGCCTTTGGGGGGTCTCTTGGGTATGCCCAAAAGACCGGAATAAATGGTTTTGCTGGGGGATGGTTAGGGGTGGGGTTTGATGAATTTGGTAATTATTCTAACAATAGTGAAGGCAGAACTGGTGGCCCCGGGTCTTTCCCGGGGGTGGTGGCGGCTAGAGGCTCATTTTATAATGACTACTTGCATGGGTATCCATTCTTAGGTAAATCAAACTCGGTTCCTATCAATAATTCTGTGGGCACTTATTATCAGATTGTCGTCGATGCAAGAAATTATACCGCAGCGAATCAATCGGCTAACGTTCAGATAAATACTACTGGATGTACAACGGATTTTTGCCCAACGGCTTATTCGTCCTTGTGGAATGTGGGTAATATTTATTCGCTTAAACCAACTACACCTATTAATGCGGTGCCTGACTTTTGGAAATTGTCGTTCACTGGGTCGACTGGGGATAATTACAACTATCATGAGCTGAGTGGGTTGCGTATTTGCGCACTAAAGATATATCCGGTTAACGGCTCGGCGGCTGGGGCTTTTAATGCAATAGATAGCTATTATTGGACTAGCACCAATGGTAATGTGGGTAATATGGATGCTATTTCTGGCCATATTTTCACGAAGCTAGTAAATCAGCCATTCAAGCTAGTGATTGCTGCTTTAAACGTGTCAGGGGGGGTTGCTACGAGCATTCTTTCCGGATATGTCACCAGTGTGCCGAAGACGGTTCAGGTACAGTTGTTTGATGACAGTAACTCATCAACCGCTTGTAAAGGCGCTCCGATTGGAGGGCCTCAGACTATAACTATTCCAGCAGGTTCCCATGATGGGCAGAATGGATATTGGCTTACCTCCGATATAACGTTAAATAGTGCGTATAAAATAGTCCATGTGCAGGTTACTCAAACATCTCCCTCTAAGGTAGGTCCGGCTTGCTCTACTGATGCATTTTCTGTCCGTCCGGCCTATTTGAGCTTTTCTGCGACGGGCCCCACCAGTGGCGGTGGAACGGTTGCTACGGCTTCGGTGGTTAAGGCTGGGGCGGATTTTTCCGTGAGCATCCAAGCTTATGATAATAACTCAGCCATCGTATCCAGCTATTCCGGTACGCCTGGTTTGGATAGCTCAAATATATTTGATGGGGCATCTTTTAATGCCAGTACAGGTGTTTCTTCTATTTCCCCCGCTCCTTTGACTTGTGCCATCGATGCTGCGGTAAGCGGTACGGCCAGCGGGAAGTGTAATTATGGGGAAGTTGGTTATTTTATTCTTAACCCCTACGCGATAGTTGACACTACTTTTACCGCTGTAGACCAGGGAAATGGTATTCAGGATTGCTATACCGATAAGACTAGCGGGGCGGCCTATCTGAATCAGGCTGATAATAATGATAATGATAAAGTAGGTTGTTATATTGCTACTTCGCAAAAGTCGTTGTGGGGTAGGTTCGTGCCGGACCATTTTGATGTTGACACAGTGACCTTAGATAATCGAAGTGAAACGACCTGCAACTCCAGAAATGGGGACGGCTTTACTTATATGGGGGAGCCGATTCAGGTGGCATTTATTCTTACCGCGAGGAATTCGGCAAACGCTCCCACGGTGAATTACGACACCAGCAAATTGGATAGCAATTCCACTTCCTGGGCTCGTCTTGACGGTACGGTGGCTGCTAACTGGATTTCTTCTACTGGGGCTAGCAGCGTTTCCGCCTCCAATTTAAACCTTTGGGGCATTGATTTGGGGGGGCAAAAAACCACTTTTCCCGCTGGGCGTATCCAGGTAAATAGCGCGTCCGTAGGAAGTTGTGCCCTTCCTTCTGGGAGCTTTTCTGCTGGGAAGGGGAAATTTTCTGCTTGTGTCCAGCTCGCTCGTGCCGCGTCTCCCGACGGCCCATACGACAACTTTACTTTAGGGGTGGTGCCCAAAGATGCGGATCAGGTGACATTGGACCCCAAGGCCTTGAATCTCAGCGCGGATGGGGATAGCACCAATGACCGGGTGGCCTCCACCGCTACCAAGGAGCGTTTCGGAGTCCTGCGCCTGCTCAGCGCCTACGGTTCTGAACTGTTGGGCCTGAACCTGCCCATGCAGGCGCTTTATTACACCAATACAGGTTTTCAACTAAATGGTCTGGATAATTGCACAACGGTAGCCACGAACAACGTGGCGGCCACGACCCTGGGTGCCAGTGCTTTGTCTTCTTCCCTGTCCAAGTTACAGCTTAGCGGGGGGCAGGGCTATTTGGCCTTCTCCGCCCCCTCTTCTGGCGGTACGCCGGTCTCGGGAAGTATGGATGTGGCCCTGGACTTGGGCAATGTGGGGGATACCTTCAATACCTGCGTGTCGTCCTTACAAGGTTCCACAACGGTGACCCCGGCCAGCATGCCCTGGTTGCGCGGTTTTTGGGGGCCGGCGACCTCTTGTCGCAATGCTGCCGCCTATTACCAAGATCCTAATGCTCGCTTGCGTTTCGGGTCTTCCAAAGCCCCCTATATCTATATGCGGGAACGCTACTAAAGAGAAATAATTCCTGAGTGTTATTAGGGGGCTATGCTATCCTTCTCCCATAAAACATGAAGAAAACCCTATGGGACTTCCGTTTATAGGTAAAAAACCGGGCGGTACGGCAGGGTGGCAGGCGGTCAATGTCTATCCAGGGAGGATAGATGTGGTTCGGGTGCGTCAAATCACCGATAACCTGCCCCAAGTGGAGACCTTTGCCAGTTTCGAGCGGGGCGATGTGCTGGCCCAGGATTTGTTGCGTCTGGGCAAAGCCCTGGGGGGCGCTTACCGCTGTACTACCCTGTTGTTGCCTGGGGATTATCAGTTGGTCCAGACCGAGGCCCCCGCCGGAGTGGCGGTGGATGAAGTGAAAGAGGCGGTCCGCTGGCAGATCAAGGACGCTTTGGGATTTCCCGTGGAAGATGCTTCCCTGGACGTGTTTACCGTTCCCGGTGCCCCTGGACGCCCCGGTCAGCTCTATGCGGTGGCCGCCAATAACAGTGCCTTGCGTCCACTCATGTTGGCGTTTGCCGAAGCCAAGCTGGATTTGGCCGTGGTGGATATTCCGGAAATGGCCCAGCGTAACCTGGCCATCCTGTGTGAAAAGCCGGGACGGGGTGTAGCGTTTTTCAGCCTCAGCGATGAGGGGGGCTTGCTGACCTTCTCCGGGGGCGGCGACCTTTACGCCTCCCGACGCATTGAAGTTTCCCTGGCCAGTCTGCGTCAGGCGGATGGGGAGCGCCGGGCCCAGCTCTATGAACGGGTAGTGCTGGAAATCCAGCGCACCCTGGATACCTTTGATCGCCAATTCGGCCACCTGCCCATTGATCGCCTGTACCTGGGCCCCTTGCCTGGAGCGGAAGAACTGCAAAAGGAACTGGCGGAAAGCGTTTACGTGCCGGTGGAAAACTTTGCCCTCTCCAATGTGATGGATTTGTCCCTGCAACCGGATTTGCTGCGCCCTGAAGTCCAGGCTTCTGCCCTGTTGGCTATAGGGGCCGCCTTGAGGCCGTTTTCGTCATGAGCCAACAGGTAAATCTCTGCAATCGGGCCCTGCTGCCGGTCAAGGATTGGCTAACTGCCCGCAATACCCTAGTGGCGGCGGTTGCCCTGGCCGTAGTGCTTTTCGCCTGGATGGGCATCCAGACCTATCGCCTGCATCGTGAAACCGCCCGGGCCCAGACAACCGCCGCCGAGTTGGCGAAGCAGCGGGCGATTCTGGATACCCTCTCCAAGCAGGTGGATGATGCCCGTAAGAACCCGGTCTTGATCCAGGCCCGGGACGCGCTTCAGGGGCGGGTGGATGACCGGAAGCAAATCCTGGATAACCTGGCGAAAGGCTCCCCGGAAGAGGGTAAGGGCTTTTCCGACTATTTCCGCGGTTTGGCCAAGCGCACCGTGTCCGGCCTGTGGCTGACCGGCTTTACCGTGGGGGCAGGTGGTACGGGGATCGAGATTCGGGGCCGGATGACGGACCAGTCCGTACTGGCCGAATACATCCGGCACCTGGAACAGGAAGAAGTTTTCAAGAACATTCAGTTTTCCGCCCTGGAAGTGAATACGCCGGAGGATGCCGACGGCAAGAAGGAGGGCGGCGATAGTGGGGCCGGGACGGCGAAGGCCGGTACTCCGGCCAATTACCTGGAATTTGTATTGAAGCCCGTGGCCGCAGTGCCCCCGGTTGGCGATTCCAAAGGTGGTGCGGTGAGCGCCCCGGCGGCATCCACGTCCGTGGGAGGTAAGTCGTGACCCTGGATTGGAAAGCCCTGGTCGAAAAATTTGAGGCCCGTAGCCGACGGGAACGGGCCCTGCTGGCTGGCGTGGTGCTGGTCTGCCTGTTTTCCCTGATGGATGGGCTGGCCCTGACTCCCCTGAGCCGAAAGGTTAACGCCCAAACCAGTGGGGCGGATCAAAGCCAGGCGGACTTGCAGACGACCCAGCAACAGATCAAGAACCTTTCCCTGGAAGCGGCTTCCCTGACCCAGACCCATAAGCAGGAGATGGCGCGTCTGCAAAAGGAACTGGACGACGCGGACGCCAAGCTCCATGAGTACGATGCCACCCTGGTGCGGCCGGAAGCCATGGATGCCCTGCTGGAGCATCTCCTCAGCCACCGCAAGGGAATTCGCCTGCAATCCCTGCAAACCCTGGCGCCGGAGCCGGTGCTGCAACGGCCCAAGAAGGCGGATGACGGCAAAGCCCCGAATGGGGGCTCCCCGGCCCCAGCCTTGGTCGCCAAGGGGGAAGATTCGGGCAATATTTACCGGCACGGGGTGGAGTTGAAACTGGTGGGCTCCTACGCCGATCTCTTGGGCTATCTGTCCGAGCTGGAGCAGGCACCGGAGCGATTATTGTGGGATCAGGCAAGCTTCAAAGTGGATGCCTATCCCAAAACCGTACTGACCTTGCGGGTCTATACCCTGAGTCTGGACAAGGTGTGGTTGAAGCTATGAAACAAGAATTTTGGCAAGCTGCCGTACTGCTGGGCTTTCTGGGCGCTTTCTGGACCGGAGCCGCTTTCGCGGAGGACGGTCTGGCGGACCCCACCCGGCCTCCCGCTAGCGTGGCGAGCGGGGAAAGCGCCCCGGAAGGGGAAGGGGCGGCGCCGGTGTTGCAATCCATTTTGTATCGCCATGGCCGCAAGTCCGTGGCGGTGATCAACGGCATGACCGTAATGCAGGGCGATAAGGTGGGGGACGCCACCCTGGTGCGGGTTACCCAGAACCGGGTCGTGTTGCGCGGGCCGGGGGGGCTTCAGGTGCTCTATCTGACGCCCGATGTGGCGAAACAAACGGTCAAGTCTCCGCTGATTCGGCAGGACAGCAAGAAAAATAGGGGCGGTGCATGATGAAGAGCGCATATCTGGCAATTGGTCTGGCGTGGGTGCTGGCGGCTTGCAGCAATATTGGCGGGCGCCCGGGGGCCACCTACGATCAGATTCAGTCCGAGATGAAGGGGGCCATTGCCAGCGCGGGCAAGAAGGATTCCGTGGATGCGGTGAGCCAGGCCCTGCTGCCTCCCATCCAGGTGGATATGCCGGCCCCCAGCAAGCATGAATCCCGCTTTGACCTTTCCGTCAGCAACGCCCCTGCGCCCCAGGTGTTCATGGCCCTGGTGTCCGGCACCCGTTACAGCATGCTGGTGCCGCCGGAAGTGGAAGGCTCCATTTCCATTAGCCTGAAAAATGTCACCCTGAAAGAAGCCCTGGATTCCCTGCGGGATTTGTACGGCTACGATTATCGGGTGAAGGGTACCCGTATCACGGTCATGCCCAACACCCTGCAAACCCGGGTGTTCAAGGTGAATTACTTGTCCGGGCGGCGTCGGGGGACCAGCGACGTGCGGGTCACCTCCAGCTCCATCAGCGTGGTGGCTCCGGGGAGCACCTCCGGGAGCGGTACCAGTACGGGCAGCAATACGGGCACCCAGACCACCAACGACCCCAACAGCCCGGCGGGCACCCGGGCCCAGGACGCAGCCCGGGTCTTTACCACCCAGGACGCGGATTTCTGGCCGGATCTGAAGACCTCCCTGGAGGCCATTGTGGGCAACGAAAACGGTCGCAGCGTGGTGCTCAACGCTATGTCCGGGGTTATCGTGGTGAAGGCCTTCCCCACGGAAATGCGGGAGGTGGAAAAGTATCTGAAAGCTACCCAGCTGGTGATCGAACGCCAGGTGATGCTGGAAGCCAAAATCCTGGACGTTCGCCTGAACGACTCCTATCAGGCCGGGGTAAATTGGAGCTCCTTCAAAATGGGCAACAGCCCTAATGTGGCCATCGGTGTGGCGGGCAACAACGCAGCCCTGGGGCCAGCAGGCACCACCATTGGGGCTACCACCGCCAATGGTACGGTGGCCGTGGCCCAGGGCGCTTTGGCGACCACCGGTACCAATACCTTGGGGGGCGGCTTCTCGGGTTTAGCCCTACAAACCCGGAATTTTGCCGCCCTGCTTAATTTCCTGGATACCCAGGGGACCGTTCATGTGTTGTCCAATCCCCGCATCGCTACCATCAACAATCAAAAGGCAGTGCTGAAGGTGGGTACGGATAATTACTACGTGACTAACGTGAGCAGCACTACCACCGCTTCTGGCAGCGGGACGGTGACCACTCCGTCCATTACCCTGCAGCCTTTTTTCTCCGGTATTTCCCTGGATGTGACGCCCCAGATCGACGACGATTCCATGATTACCCTGCACATCCATCCCTCCATTGCGGTGGTGACCCAGGATAACCGCACCATCAATTTGGGCTCCATGGGCAATTACCAGCTACCCATGGCCAGTAGCGATGTGAGCGAGACGGACAGTATCGTTCGGGTGCGGGATGGCAATATTGTGGCCATCGGCGGCTTGATGAAGCAGGATCAGGATGACACGCGAAGTGGCTTGCCCGGTGTGTCCACCGTTCCCGTGGTGGGCAATCTGTTCGGTCAGCGCTCCAAGAATTTGAGCAAGCGGGAACTGGTGATCCTCATCAAGCCCACCGTGATCCAGGACGATGAAGACTGGAAGGGGGATCTGGAAGCCACGGAAAGCCGGCTGGAGGATTTGAATCCCCCCCGTAGCCAGCCTTGAGGTGACCGGGTGTACCTGAAGTATTTCGGTCTCCGGGAACTGCCCTTCGGCCTGACGCCGGATACCAGCTTTGCCTTTCGCGCTGCCACCCACCAGGAAGCGCTGAATACCTTGGCCTTTGCCCTGAACAGCGGGGAAGGTTTCATCAAGATTACCGGGGAGGTGGGCACGGGGAAAACCCTGCTCTGCCGCCGCCTGCTTCAGGCTATGGGGGATCGGTATCAGGTGGCCTACCTGCCCAATCCGGATCTGGAACCCCGGACCCTGCTTCTGGCGGTGGGGGAGGAGCTGGAGGCGGATCTGGACCCGGATGCGGACCAGTATCACCTGCTCAAGGCCCTCAACCAGCGCCTGCTGGATATTGCCAAGTCGGGTAAGGCGGCCGTGGTGTGCATCGATGAAGCCCAGGCCATGCCCGAGGCCAGTCTGGAATCCCTCCGTCTCCTGTCCAATCTGGAAACCCAGAAGCGCAAGCTGCTCCAATGGGTCATGTTCGGCCAGCCCGAATTGGATGAAAAACTGGCCCAGGAAGGCCTGCGTCAGCTGCGTCAGCGCATTGCCTTCCATTACCGCATTCAGCCCCTGGGCCGGACGGAGGTGGCCGCCTATGTGGCCCACCGTCTTAAAGTGGCCGGGCTGCTGGGCCAGAATCCCTTTTCTCCTGCGGCCCTCAAAGCCCTGGCCCAGGCCAGCGGCGGCATTCCCCGCCTGGTCAATATCCTGGGCCACAAGACCCTCATGTCCGTATTCGGAGAAGGCCGTCATCAGGCCCTGCGCCGCCATGTGCGGGATGCGGCCCGGGATACGGAAGGGGCCCGTTCCATCGGCCGCTGGTGGTAGGGAATCATGAGCCTGATTAATCAGATGCTGAAAGACCTGGACGCCCGCCACGCTTCCTCCGAGGAGCGGGGTGGTTTGCCCCCCGGGGTGCGCCCTTTGCCGGATCTGCCTCCCCCGTCTTCCGGCGGTATGTCCGGGGCCCTGTGGGGGGCCTTGGGGGGCGCCCTGGTATTGGTTGCCGGCGTCGCCGCCTGGGCGTTCTGGGCCGGGCCCCTGTCCGGGCCCGCCGGTAAGGCCCCGGTGGGGAGTGCCCCCACCCCGCCTGTGGCGGCCTCTGCCACTCCCCCCGTTCCGGCCCCGGCGGCCGTATCCACCGCCATGCTTGAGGCCGACCCCATCCTGAAGTGGGACGATACCCTTTCCCCGCCGCCCGCCGCTCCGGTCCGGTCGGCGGAGGAGGTTCCCGCCAAGCCTTCCGTGGCTACCAACGCGCCCCGGGCCGCCGGTGTGGGGGACAAGGCCCCGGCCTCTAGTAAAAACGAAACTCCCCCGGTCCCCGCCGCCAAGAGCGGCCCCATGCCTTTGCCTGCTGGAGAAAAGCCTAAAGGGGTGGCCCTGGGGGATGGGGCTCCCCGGGGCAAGATAGAAAAAAGTCTGCCGGGGGGGAGCGCCCAGGAACACAGCGACCAGGAATATCGCCGGGCCGCCGGGCTGGTTGGCCAGGGGCGAGGCAGTGAGGCGGCCAATGTGCTGCGGGCGGTGTTAAAGGAAAACCCGGGCCACGGCCCTTCCCGGCAGCTGTTGCTTAAGCTGCTGGTGGATCAGCGGGCCTTTGGGGAGGCGATAGCCTTATTGGAAGAGGGCTTGAAGCAGAATCCGGAACGTCTTTCCTGGGGCCTAGCCCTGGCTCGGCTGCAAATGGAAAAAGGGGATGGGGACGGTGCCTGGCGCACCTTGCAACGCATGAGTTCCCAGGGGGCGGCCAGTGTGGAATACCACGCCTTGACCGCCGCGGTTCTCCAGCGCCTGGGGCGCCACCATGAGGCGGCGGACCAGTATCGGGCCGCCCTTTCCATTGCCCCCAATGAGGGCCGTTGGTGGCTCGGTCTGGCCATGGCCCTGGAAGCAGAGGGTAACGGGGCAGAGGCCAAAAAGGCTTTTGCCACGGCCAAGGCCATGGGCTTGCCCGGGGATCTGGCCAACTATGCGGAACAGCACAGCCGCTGAATTTCCACCTAATGGTGGGGCAGGGTGCGGCAGGCCACGGCCACATGGACCGTGGCGGCCCCGTGGATTTTCAGAATCCGGGCCAGTTCATTGAGGGTGGCCCCGGTGGTGAGTACGTCATCCACCACCAGTAAGTGTCGGCCCGTCAAATCCTGGTGGCAAAGAAAGGCATTGCGGATATTCTTGGCCCGCTGCCGGTGGGGAAGCGCGGCCTGGGGCCGGGTGTCCACGGCCCGCACACAAACCTGCCGTAGCAGGGGGAGGCCCAGGCGCCTCGCCAGGGGTCTGGCGATTTCCATGCTTTGATTGAAGCCTCGCTGACTCAGCCGGTCCGGATGGAGGGGGACGGCCAGTATCCCGTCCCAGTGGGGCCCTTCCAGGCGCTGGGCCAGCCGCCGTGCCACGTAGCCGCCCACGGCCAGTTGGTGACCGTATTTCAGGGCCTGGATGAGCCGGTCGGCAGGGAAGTCGTAAGGCCACAGGGCGGTAACGCCATCGAAAGCTGGGGGCTGGCGGCGGCAATGGAGGCAAATCTGGGCACCGGGGGAGGGCAGGCCGCAAGCCGGGCAAAGATCGCTCCCTAAACCCGGTAGATCCACCTCGCAGCCTGGGCAGATCAGGGGCTGGGCCGTGGCATTGCCGCACAGCAGGCAGGTGCCGGGGAGCAGCAATTGGGTCAGGTCCTCACCCAAGTCCCTAAGCCTATGAGATATCTGAGCTAAAATTGACATTTAGCCTCCCATATCCGATTATTCATAATTACCGTCCATACTGAGTAGTATGGAAGCCAGTAGGGTTTTTCGTAAGGATTCTGCCATGAATGCTGTTGTCACTCCCGCCTCTGTGTCCCCATCTGCCCCCTCTCCCCAGCCGGCCAAGGCTTGGACGGTAGAGGAAGTGCTGGCCCTGTATGAATTGCCCTTCATGGACCTGATCTACCGGGCCCAGCAGGTGCATCGGCAGCATTTCGACGCCAACGCCATCCAACGTTCTACCCTGCTGTCCGTGAAGACCGGTGGTTGTTCCGAGGACTGCGGCTACTGTTCCCAGTCTGCTCGCCACGATACGGGCCTGGAACGGGAAAAGCTGATGAGCGTGGATGAAGTGGTGGCGGCAGCCAAGGTAGCCAAGGCCAACGGCTCTTCCCGCTTCTGTATGGGGGCCGCCTGGCGTAGCCCCAAGGACAAAGACCTGGATCAGGTGGCGGAAATGATCAGCGCCGTGAAGGCCCTGGGTCTGGAAACCTGCGTTACCCTGGGGATGTTGAAGGAAGAACAGGCCTCCCGCCTCAAGGAAGCCGGCCTGGATTACTACAACCACAATCTGGATACGGACAAGGATTTTTACGGCCAGGTCATCCGCAGCCATACCCAGGAAGACCGTTTGGACACTCTGCACCACGTGCGGGACGCGGGTATCCACATTTGCTCCGGCGGCATCATTGGCATGGGGGAAAGCCGGCGTAATCGGGCGGCTCTGATTTCCCAACTGGCCAACCTGGACCCGGCCCCCGAATCCGTGCCCATCAACAATCTGGTGCCCATTGCGGGGACCCCCATGGAAAACGCCAAGCCGGTGGACGGCATTGAATTTGTGCGTACCATCGCCGCCGCTCGGATCACCATGCCTGCTTCCTACGTGCGGCTTTCCGCCGGTCGGGCCCAGATGTCGGAAGAGCAGCAGGCCCTTTGCTTCCTGGCCGGTGCCAATTCCATTTTTTACGGGGAAGCCCTGCTGACCACCCCTAACGGGGAGTTCGGCCAGGACGACGCCCTCTTTGCCAAACTGGGCCTGAAAGCGGTTTGAGTTCCTCGGAGCTTTCCCTTGGGGCGCCTCCGGCTAGCAGCCGGGCCCTGGTGCGCCGCCGCTTTGACCGGGCGGCGGCGGCCGGGGAATTCTCCAGCTTCCTGGATCAGGAAGTGCAGCAGCGCATGGGGGAAAGGCTGGAGTATTTGCGTCTGGAGCCCCAGCGCATTCTGGACCTGGGCTGCGGCGCCGGGGCCTTCCTACCCCACCTCAAAGCTCGTTTTCCCCAGGCCTCCCTCCTGATGGGCCTGGATGGGGCGCCCGCTATGGTGGCGGCAGCCCGTCCCCATTGCCGGGCCCCGTCCTACCTGCGGCGGCTGCTGGGCCGCCAATCCACTCCTTCTACCGTCCTGGTGAGCGGCCGGGCTGAGACTCTGCCCCTGGCTTCCGACCAGATAGATTTCGTCTGGTCCAATCAAATGCTCCACTGGCTGGACGATCCCCGGGCTGCCCTGGCAGAAATGCACCGGGTGCTGGCGGTGGATGGCCTGCTCATGTTCTCCACCCTGGGACCGGATACTCTGAAGGAGTTACGTTCCGTGTTTCCCGATGGGGACGTGCATACCCAGAGTTTCCTGGATATGCACGATTGGGGAGACATGCTGGTGACCGCCGGATTTGCCGATCCTGTCATGGACATGGAAATGCTGACCCTCACCTATGGGGATTTCGCTACCCTGATTCGGGAGTGCCGTTTTGGTGGCAACGCCTGCGCCGCCCCGGGCCATCGCCAGGGATTGGGCGGGCGCCAATGGTGGGCCCAGGTCGCCGCGGGCTATGAGGCCTTGCGTCGGGAGGGGCGACTGCCCGCCACCGTGGAAATCCTCTTTGGTCACGCCTGGAAGGGCGTCCCCAAGCAGACCGCCGATGGCCGGGCCATCATCCGCTTTCAACCTCAAGGCAAATAAACGGGGGCGTTGCTCCCCCAGAAGCGCCTGGTTTTGCCTGGGGCAGTGGTATTTAGCCTCGGGCAGTGCGCGAATAGCTGGGTGGAAAAGCGGCAATAAAAAAGGCGGTCATTGACCGCCTTTTTTGGGGGAAGCGTAAAGCTCAGCGCAGGCCGGCAGCGTAATCGGCCAGGGCGGCGATGTCCTTGTCGCTCAGTTTGGCGGCAATGGTCTGCATCATCTTGCTCGGGTCGTTGGCCCGGTCCCCGTTACGGAAGGCCTTCAACTGGGCCGTGGTGTAGTCCGGATGTTGACCGGCCAGACGGGGGAACATGGCGGGCAGACCGGTACCGGCGGGGCCGTGGCAACCGGCACAGGCGGGGATACCCCGGTTCACGTCACCACCGCGCCACAGCTTTTGGCCTTCCGCCACCAGCTTGGGATCCTTGGCTACGTCCGGATGGAGTTTTTGTTGGGAGAAGTAGGCGGCCAGATTGCGCATGTCGTCATCGGACAGGGCGGCTACCATGCCGTTCATGGTGGCGTTGTTACGCACCGGGGGCTTACCGTCCGCACCGGCCTTGAAGTTGGTCAGTTGCTTGTAGATGTAGTCAGGGATTTGACCGGCCAGATTGGGGTTCACGGGAACCGGGCTGTTGCCATCGGCGCCGTGGCAGGCAACACAGACGCTGGCGGCAATGGGCTGCCCCTTGGCGGGGTCGGCTTTGGGTTTGACCGGGTCAGCGGCGGAGGCGGTGAAACTGGCGGCGAGCAGGAGCGCCAGTGCCGTGGTACGAATCATGTCCAACTCCTTCTAAGGATTCAAAAATCTTGAGCCTGATCAGGCCACCGGGCCGGCCTGCGAGCTTGGGAAACCAGGGGCTAGGGAAATTAACCTAGCAAATCCTGTTATTCTATAACACTTTGAACCTCGTGAGCGAGGCAGGAAAGGGAGGGAGCCGCGCCATGGCGTTGTTTCAGAAAGCGCAATTTTTCACCACGGTGGCCCAATTACGGGATGTGCCGGGTGACGCCACCGGCGAGGTGGCCTTTGCCGGACGCTCCAATGCGGGCAAGTCTTCGGCTATCAATACCCTGGCCAATCAGACCCGGCTGGCCTTTGTCTCCAAGACCCCGGGGCGGACCCAGAACCTCAATTATTTCACCCTGGCCGAAGGCAAATATCTGGTGGACTTGCCCGGCTATGGTTACGCCAAGGCCCCGGAAGAAATCCGCAGCCAGTGGGAAAACCTCCTCGGCCCCTATCTGCAAGAGCGGGCGCCCCTAGTGGGCCTGGTGCTCATTATGGATAGCCGCCATCCCCTTACCGACCTGGACCAGCATTTGATTGACTGGTTTGGCGCCACTGGCAAGCCCATCCATATTCTCCTGTCCAAGGCGGATAAGCTGACCCGGCAGGAGCAGACCCTGGCCCTGCGTCAGGTCCGCCAGGCCTTGGCGTCCCTGGGGGAACGGTGTACGGTGCAGCTTTTTTCCAGCCTGAAAAAGCTGGGGGTGGAGGAGGCGGAAGCCCTGATCGCCCAGTGGCTGGGCATGGAGATCCCCGAGGCGAAACCCGCCCCGGCGCCCCGGCCGATTCGTTCGGCCCGGAGCGCTGCCGGCGCCAAACGCAATTCCCGCCATGCGCCTGGTGGCAAACGGGCGGTGGTACAGAGGGGACAAATAAAAAAGCCCCCGGCAAAGGGGTAACCGGGGGCAAAATGCCTTAAGGTGATTAAGGCACCCGCTCAGGGAGGTAAAGCGGGAGACGGTGTAAACCATCTTGTGGTGAGATGGGGAGCCGGGGGAAAAGTTCCCGGACGGAGCTAATAATTTTTCGCCCTTGAGTTTTGCTCTTGGGGGCACCCGTCCGTTTTTCCATAAAAGGAATCGTGATTCATGAAATATCTGGACAAACTTGGAGCCTATCCCGGAGTGCGGATGCGCCGCATGCGCCGGGACGATTTTTCTCGCCGTTTGATGCGGGAATCCGTATTGACCGCGGATGATCTGATTTACCCGGTCTTTGTGCTGGACGGCCAGAATCGGGTGGAGGCAGTGCCTTCCATGCCCGGTATTCAGCGGGAAAGCATTGATCAGCTGTTGAAGACGGCGGAACGGGCGGTGCAGCTGGGCGTCCCGGCCCTGGCCCTGTTCCCCGTGATTGACGGGGCGGGTAAGAGCCTTAACGCGGAAGAAGCCTACAACCCGGAAGGTCTGGTGCCCCGCACGGTGCGGGCCTTGAAAAAGGAATTCCCGGAGCTAGGGGTGATTACGGACGGGGCCCTGGACCCCTACACCACCCACGGTCAGGACGGTCTCATTGATGACAGCGGCTATGTGCTTAATGACGAAACCGTGGAAGTGCTGATCAAGCAATCCCTCACCAATGCGGAAGCCGGGGTGGATGTGATTGCCCCCTCAGACATGATGGACGGGCGTATCGGCGCCATCCGCGCCGCGTTGGATGAAAAGCAGTTCATCTACACCCGTATCCTGGCCTACTCAGCCAAGTACGCCTCCTGTTTCTACGGTCCCTTCCGGGACGCGGTGGGCTCGGCGGCCAATCTGGGCAAGGCCAACAAGTACACCTACCAGATGGACCCGGGCAATTCGGACGAAGCCCTGCGGGAAGTGGCCTTGGACCTTCAGGAAGGGGCGGATATGGTCATGGTCAAGCCGGGTATGCCCTATCTGGACGTGGTGCGCCGGGTGAAGGACGAGTTCGGTGTGCCCACCTACGCCTATCAGGTGAGCGGGGAATACGCCATGCTCCGGGCTGCCATCCAGAACGGCTGGCTGGCGGAAAAGGCGGCCATCATGGAATCCCTGCTCTGCTTCAAGCGCGCCGGGGCGGACGGCATCCTCACCTATTTTGCCCTGGATGCGGCGGAGTGGCTGAAACAGGCCTGAGGGGCGTTGTTTCCAAAAAAAGGGGCTGGGGCCCCTTTTTTTTATGGCTGTAGCGGCTGGGGACGGAAGCGGGCGTAGTGCCGGGGCAGGGCCAGGACGGAAGGCAGGCGCAAATCCACCCAGGGCGGGCGGCGGGTGCTGCGGCTGATCCAGACCGTCTTCATGCCCAGGCGCTTGGCCGTGGCCAAGTTGGCCAGACTGTCTTCCACCATGACGCAGCGTTCCGGCCGCAAGCCTTCGGCCTGGAGCAGGTAGCGGAAGCCCCGGGTGTCGGGCTTGGGATGGAAACGCACCCGTTCCACGGAATAGACGGCGGCGAACTGTTCCCGCAGGCCGGTGAGGCTGAGCACGGCCTGGGAATACTGCCAGGGGCCGTTGGAAAACAGCAGCTTGCGCCCGGGCAGATGCTGGAGCATGGCTTTGAGGCCCCGCTCCAGCACCAGCATGGACTTCAGGTCCGGGAACTGGTGGGTATGGTGGAGAAAATCCTCCGGGGCGATGTGGTGATGCCGCATCAGCCCCAGCAGGGTGGCGCCGTAGCGTTGCCAGTAGTGCTGGCGTAGCTGGGAAGCGGCGCTTTCCGACAGGTTCAGCCGCTCCACCATAAACGCCGTCATGGCCCGGTTGATATGGGGAAAAATGTGGGCGCTGGCGTTGTGCAGGGTATCGTCCAGATCGAAGATCCAGACCGGAGCAGCGTGGGGAGCGGACATGGGGAATGGCCCGGCCGCATGGTGCCGGGCCCCTGGTGACGATTCAGGGCGGAAAGGCTTAGTGGGACTTGATCAGGGTGCCGATGCCCACGTCCGTGAGAATTTCCAGCAGCAGGGAATGTTCCACCCGGCCATCGATGATGTGCACGCTTTTCACCCCGTTGCGGGCCGCGTCCAGGGCGGAGCCGATTTTCGGCAGCATGCCGCCAGACAGGGTGCCATCCGCCACCATGTCGTCGATTTGCTTGGGGGTCAGGCCGGTGAGGAGCTTGCCATCCTGGTCCAGCACCCCGGGGGTGTTGGTGAGCAGCACCAGCTTTTCCGCCTTGAGCACTTCCGCCAGCTTGCCCGCCA
This sequence comes from Azospira inquinata, assembly GCF_018905915.1. Taxonomy (NCBI): domain Bacteria; kingdom Pseudomonadati; phylum Pseudomonadota; class Betaproteobacteria; order Rhodocyclales; family Rhodocyclaceae; genus Azospira; species Azospira inquinata. Next base: position 1,040,374 of record NZ_CP064782.1, on the reverse strand, counting down.
CCACGTCCGCGTTGATGTTGTAGGTTTCCCCGTCCTTACCCACGCCGATGGGAGCGACCACGGGAATGAAATCCCCCGAATCCAGGAGGCCGATGAGGGAGGGATCCACCTGGGTAATCTGGCCCACCTGGCCGATGTCGATCAGGTCTTCCGGATTGTCCTGGTTGGGGATGAGCAGTTTCTTGGCCCGGATAAAGGCCCCGTCCTTGCCCGTCAGGCCCACTGCCTTACCCCCGGCCTGGTTGATGAGATTGACCACTTCCTTGTTTACCTGGCCCCCCAGGACCATTTCCACCACTTCCATGGTTTCCGCGTCGGTGACCCGCATGCCCTGGATGAAATGGCCCTTTTTGCCGACCCGGCTCAGCAGGTGCTCAATTTGGGGGCCGCCTCCATGGACCACCACCACATTCATCCCTACCAGCTTCAAAAGCACCACGTCCCGGGCGAAGGACTGTTTCAGGTGCTCGTCGGTCATGGCGTTGCCGCCGTATTTGACCACGATGGTCTTGCCGTGGAAGCGTTTGATGTAGGGCAGGGCCTCGGCCAGGATGTCGGCCTGGAGGCTGGAATCGGGGGTGAGGGCGCTCATGGCATGGTCCGCAGGAAATCAATGGTGGGGCGGATTTTACCCGCCCGGGGAGGGAAATAAAAAGCCGACGCAGTGTGCGTCGGCTTCCAGAGGAAGGGGGCCAGGGTTTTACTGGATTTCCAGCCGCTTACTGGTGGCGCTGGCTTTCTTGGGTAGGTTCAGTTCCAGCACCCCGTCCGTGAATTTAGCCACGGCGGCGCCGTCGTCAATTTCCTGGGCCAGCTGGAAGCTGCGGGCTACCTTACCGAAGTAGCGTTCGGAACGCAGCACCCGTTCCCCTTCTTTCACTTCCTTTTCCTGCTTGATTTCCGCGCTGATGGATACCGTATTGCCTTCCACGGCCACATGAATGTCCTCTTTCTTGGCCCCAGGCAGTTCGGCGTGGACCTGATAGGCCGCCGCATCCTCCTTCACGTCCACCTTAATACTGGGGGTGGTCACCGGGCTTTGGAATTCCATGGGGCGCACGAAAAAGCCGTGCAACAAATCGTCCAAAGAATCCAGAGACGGGCTGAAGCGGGTCAGATGGTTGCTCATGGGAATCTCCTTTCCGTTTGTTTGCCAGAAGCGACTTGGCGATCGCATAACTCCCATATGGCGTCGGGGGGTAATTTTTCAAGGCCCGAGGGATTGGCCATAATGGGCGCCCTGATCACTCTGGAATGACTCCATGACGGAAGCCAAGCAACAAGGCCCACTCCACCCTTGCCCCGGCTGTGGAGCGCCGGTGGCCTGTGGGGTGGCGGCGGGAGAAAAAGACTGTTGGTGTTTTCATCTACCCCCCAGTGGCAAGGTGCTGGACGGGGGCGGACGCTGCTATTGCCCGGCTTGCCTGGAGAAATTCCGTAGCGAGGCTAAGGGGCTGGAAGGGCAAGGCCGGGCGGAAAAGGCCTAGGTAGGCCGGAACCCCTCTCCCAGGGCCTGAATGGCGTCCCGGTTAGTCCAGGAAAAGACCTCCGTGGCCGCCTGTTGCCAGGGTACCCAGCGGTAGGCCAGATGTTCCCGGGGGGCGAGGCGCACCGGTTGGGGGGCGGGTAATTCCAGGGAAAACACGTGTTCCTGGTTGTGGGTGACGCCGGGAGCGTAGCGGTGGCGCCACTCCTGAAAAATTTCAAAGGTCTGGGTTTGGTGCCAGTCCAGGAGCCGGAAGGCGTCGCAATCCAAGCCGGTTTCTTCCCCTACCTCCCGTCGGGCCGTGTCAGCCAGGCTTTCTTCCCCTTCCTGGCTGCCGGTGACGGATTGCCAATACCCGGGGTGGCTGGCCCGTTCCAGCAGCAGGATTTGTAAATCCGGGCTGTGGATTACCACCAGTACCGAAACCGGGCGCTTGTACGTCGGCATGGGCTTAGGGATGCCCGGGGGGCGGGTCCAGATAGACCTGGAAGGGGCGCTGGGTGGCGGCCCAAGTGGTAGCGGCGTCCTGGAGCACCTCCTGGAGGGCTAGCCAGTCCTGGGGCGCTTCCCGGGCCATGGCGGCGCCGCCGGTCAGACATAGGACCAGCCCCGTCTCCGGGAGCCAGGAAAGATCCCCCAGGCAATCGGCCAGGGCATCCAGGTTGGCGCCATACCACTCGGGAAAGGCCAGACTGCGGCCAAGGGCAACCAGGGCGTGGTCTAGCCGGGCGTCTTGTAAAGCGAGATGGAAGATTTGCCAGCCCTGCTGCCGGGCTTGAGCGATAAGGGCGTCCAATCCTGCCGGAGGCAGGGCTTGGAGCCGGTGAGGTGCAGCGGCGGGAGGGTGGTTGGGGGAGGAAACCATGGTCCTGACGTCCTTATTCCCGGATGCGGTGAAAACTGCGGTAGTGGTCGTCGCTGTAGTAATACTCACCCGAGGTACGCACGTCCTGGCCCGGTCCCTGGCCCGCGATGATACGACGGGGGCCCCGGTTGCGCAGGCCGGGGGTGGGCACGGTGTATTCCCGGTAATAGCCCCGGGGGCGGGAAGGGAGGCGTCGCTCGTAGTTGCCGAACACCCCCCCGTCCCGGGCGTAGGGGAAAGGCCCGCCCCGTTTGATCAGGGACAGGGTATCCCAGGCTTCCTGGGGCAGGTCCTGGGCCCGGACGACTCCGGCACTACTGTAAAAGGCCCGGGCTTGGGTCTGGGTCGGCAGGAGGCACACCAGTGCCCCCAGCAGACTCAGCCACCAGAGCAGGCGTTTCATCAGGCCTTGGGCGTTTCCGCCGGGGCTTCAGCCTTTTGCCGCAGACGGATATGGAGTTCCCGCAGTTGCTTTTCGTCCACTTCGGAGGGGGCGTTGGTGAGCAGACATTGGGCCCGCTGGGTCTTGGGGAAGGCGATTACGTCCCGGATGGATTCGGCGCCGGTCATCATGGTGACGATCCGATCCAGGCCGAAGGCCAGGCCGCCATGGGGAGGCGCGCCATACTTCAGGGCATCCAGGAGGAAGCCGAATTTGAGCTGGGCTTCTTCCGGACCGATCTTCAGGGCGTCGAAGACCTTGGATTGGACGTCCGCCTTGTGGATACGGATGGAGCCGCCGCCCACTTCCCAGCCATTCAGGGCCAGATCGTAGGCCTTGGCCAGGCACTTGCCCGGATCGCTGGCCAGCAACTCCACGTGTTCGTCCTTGGGGCTGGTGAAGGGGTGGTGGCAGGCCACCCAGCGCTTGTCTTCTTCGTCGTATTCGAACATGGGGAAATCCACCACCCACAGGGGCCGCCAGGCTTCGCCGGTGACATAGCCCTTGTCGTGGCCCAGCTTGATACGCAGGGCGCCCAGGGCGTCGTTCACCACCTTGGCCTTGTCGGCGCCGAAGAAAATCAGGTCGCCGCTTTGGGCCCCGGTCTTTTCCAGAATGCCCTTCAGGGCGGCTTCGTGGAGGTTCTTGACGATGGGGGATTGGAGGCCCTGTTCGTTAGGCTGGGTAACGTCATTGACCTTGATGTAAGCCAGGCCCCGGGCTCCGTAGATGCCCACGAACTTGGTCAGTTCGTCGATTTCGCCTCGAGTCAGGGCCTTGTCGCCAGCGGCGCCGCCGGGCACCCGCAGGGCCGCGACCCGGCCGTTGCCGCTATTGGCGGGGTTGGAGAAGACCTTGAAGGCCACGTCCTTGACCAGATCGGTCACGTCCGAGAGTTCCAGGGTGACGCGCAGGTCGGGCTTGTCGGAACCGAAGCGGGACATGGCTTCCCCGTAGGTCATGCGGGGGAAGGGCTGGGGCAGATCCACTCCCAGGGCTTCCTTGAACACGGTGCAGATCAGCTCTTCCATGAGGCCGGTGATCTGGGTTTCGTTCAGGAAGGAGGTTTCGATATCCACCTGGGTGAACTCGGGCTGGCGATCGGCCCGCAGATCCTCATCCCGGAAACACTTGGTGATCTGGTAGTAGCGGTCAAAGCCCGCCACCATGAGCATTTGCTTGAAGAGCTGGGGGGACTGGGGCAGGGCGAAGAATTGGCCCGGATGCACCCGGGAAGGCACCAGGTAGTCCCGGGCTCCTTCCGGAGTGCTCTTGGTGAGCATAGGGGTTTCGATGTCGATGAAGCCCTTGCTGTCCAGGAAGCGACGGAAGGCCATGGCGGTCTTGTAACGCAGCATCAGGTTCTTCTGCATCTGGGGCCGACGCAAATCCACCACCCGGTTGGTGAGGCGCACCGTTTCGGAGAGGTTTTCGTCATCCAGCTGGAAGGGGGGGGTGACCGCCGGGTTGAGCACTTCGATTTCGTGGCACAGCACTTCCACTTCCCCGCTGGGGATATTGGGATTCACCGTGCCCGCCGGACGGGGGCGGACCTTGCCGGTAATGCGCAGGACAAACTCATTACGGACGGATTCGGCTACCTGGAACATTTCGGGCCGATCCGGATCGCAGACCACCTGGGCCAGCCCTTCCCGATCCCGCAGGTCGATGAAAATGACGCCGCCGTGGTCACGCCGACGGTGGGCCCAGCCGCAAAGGGAAACTTCCTGGCCGACGAGGCCAGCGTTCAATTGTCCGCAATAATGAGTACGCATGGTGATCCAGATAGTTGGGGTGTTACGGGTGCTGAGAGGCGGTGGCGTCCTTGTGCCGGACCGGCGGAGCCACAACGCCCATGGAAATGATGTACTTGAGGGCTTCGTCCACACTCATATCCAGCTCCACTGCATCCTTCTTGGGCAGCATGAGGAAAAAGCCGGAAGTGGGGTTGGGGGTGGTGGGCACGTAAACGCTCACGTATTCCCCCTCCAGGGTATTCACCACATCGCCCCCGGGCTGGCCGGTGAGGAAGGCGATGGTCCAGCAATCCCGGCGGGGATACTCGATGAGCAGGGCTTTGCGAAAGGCCTGGCCGCTGGAGGAGAAAAGGGTGTCGGAAACTTGCTTGACGCTGTTATAGACCGAATTCACCACGGGAATGCGGGCTAACAGCTTTTCCCACCAGCGCACCAGCTTCTGACCGATGAAGTTGGCGGTGGCCACGCCGGTGACGAGAATCACCAGCAGGGTCAGGATGGCCCCGGCTCCGGGGATGTCAAAGCCAAACAGATTCTTGGGGTGGACCGCCTCCGGCAAAAGCTGGAGGGACTGGTCCATGGTGCCAATAATCAGGTTGAGTACCCAGGCCGTAATAGCCAGGGGTACCCAGATCACCAACCCGGTAATGAAGTAGCGCTTGATTAGTGACCCGCGCACGCGCAGCCTCCGCTGCCGCCCTGGCAGGCCGGGGCATCCGTATTTTTGCCTCCGTCCTTGAAGTCGGTGGCGTACCAGCCGTTTCCTTTCAATTGGAAACCGGCGGCGGTCAGTTGCTTGCTATAAGTTTCCTTGCCGCATTTGGGGCAAGTGGTCAGCGGTTCGTCGCTCATCTTTTGCAGGTGATCGTCTTCGTAACCGCAAGATTCGCAACGATAAGAATAGATCGGCATCACTAAACTCCGGAAAGGTGGAATTATACCCGAACCGGCAACCCGGGTTGCCGGAACCTTTCCGGGAGATGGGGGCGGAGCCCCAGGTTTCAAGGCTTTTATAGCAGGCGCAGATAGGCGTGGGTCAGGTCCTTGCCCCAAAAAAGCGCCAGCAATCCGGCTGTGGCCAGGTAGGGTCCGAAGGGAATGGGCACATTGCGGCCCCGTTTGGTGGCCACCATCAGGCCGATGCCTACCACGGCGCCGACGAAGGAGGAGAGCAGAATGGTCAGGGGCAACATCTGCCAGCCCAGCCAGGCGCCGATGGCCGCCAGTAGCTTGAAATCTCCGTAGCCCATGCCTTCCTTGCCCGTCGCCAGTTTAAACAGCCAATAAACGGTCCATAGGCTCAGATACCCGGCCATGGCGCCGATGACGGCGGCTTCCAGGGAGGTGTAGGTGCCGTAAAGATTGAAAGCCAGCCCGAGCCATAACAGGGGCAGGGTGATGCAGTCAGGTAACAGCTGGGTGTCGAAGTCGATCCAGGTCAGGGCAATAAGGGCCCAGAGCAGGCACAGGGCGCCCAGCCCCGCCCCATTAGCCCCGAAAATCCAGATGGCAAAGCCCGAAAGCAGGGCGGTCAGGCCCTCCACTAGGGGATAGCGTATGGAAATGGGAGCGCCACAGGCGGCACATTTCCCCCCCAACAGCAGGTAGCTAAGGATGGGAATGTTCTCTTTTGCGGAAATGAGGTGATCGCAGTGGGGGCAACGGGAGCGGGGTGTGGCCAGATTGAATGGCTCCCCTTCCGGCGGCGGCAGCCCCCGCAATTCCGCGCATTGCCCCTGCCAGTCCCGCTCCAGCATCTTGGGGAGACGGTAAATCACGACGTTTAAGAAACTGCCGACCAACAGGCCTAATAAGGCGGCCAGTAGCGTTGGTCCCAGGGAATTAGGTAATTGCCAGATTTCAACCATCTTCTATTTCCGCCCCTTTACATTTAAACCACAGAGCCGAGTTTGAAGATAGGAAGATACATGGCGATAACCATACCGCCAATCAGCGTACCCAGCACCACCATAATGATCGGTTCCATTAAACTGGAGAGAGCCTCTACCGAGTCGTCTACCTCCTGTTCAAAGAAGTCTGCGACCTTTGAGAGCATGGCGTCCAAAGCCCCGGATTCTTCCCCAATTGCAACCATCTGTACCACCATATTGGGAAATATGGATGCGTTTTGCATAGCGGCGGTCAGGCTGGTGCCCGTACTGACCTCACTCTGAATCTTTGCGGTGGCGACTTTATATACGTAATTCCCCGAGGCGCCTCCTACCGAATCCAACGCTTCGACCAGCGGTACTCCCGCAGCAAACATCGTGGCGAGGGTTCTGGTCCAACGGGCGATAGTGGATTTACGGATAATCTCTCCGAATATCGGTGCTCTTAGCAGCGCTCGGTCCATAAACATTTGCACTTTTTCTGAGCGCTTCCATGCCTGTAATGCGCCGTATATGCCACCGCCCAAGGCAATTAATATAAGCGGCCAATAAGCGACGAAAAAATCAGAAATTGCTATTACAAAAACAGTTGGTGCAGGTAAGTCAGCGCCAAAGTCGCTAAAAACCTTTTTAAAGGCTGGAATTACAAAAATCATAATAATTGCTGTGATAATGAAAGCTACAGCAAGCACTGCCGTTGGGTAGAATAAGGCAGATTTAATTTTGCTTTTTATTGCAAGGATTTTCTCCTTATAAACCGCAAGGCGGTCTAGTATGCTGTCTAATATGCCGGCCTGCTCACCGGCTGCAACCAAGTTACAAAATAGGCTATCAAAATATAGAGGGTATTTTTTAAAGGCTTGATTAAGCGAGCTACCTGTTTCGACATCACTTTTAATATCTGATAAAAGTTTTGATACGGAGGGGTTGGCGTGCCCCTTTCCAACAATATCAAATGCCTGTAATAACGGGACGCCGGATCTCATCATGGTAGCAAGTTGCCGAGTGAAAAGGGTAATATCCTTCTCCGTGATTTTTCTTCCAGAACGAAATCGTTGCTTAGATACTTTTGCGACGATAATACCTTGCCTGCGCAGGGTGGCTTGCACCACGGTAACGCTGGTGCTGCGCATTTCCCCCCGTACCAATTTGCCGTGTTTGTCTTTCCCCTCCCAAAGAAAAACACTTTCTTTTAAGCCGCTATCAATTTTCTTGATCGGTTTTTTTGCGGCGCTGTTCATGAATCAGCTCCCTTTATCGAATGACTGGCTAAGCTAGGCGTTGGTCGTGGAAAGAACTTCGTCCAAGGAGGTCACTCCTTGCTTTACTTTCAACAAGCCGGATTGGCGAAGGTTCTTTACCCCTTCTTTTTGGGCTTGAGCCGCAATATCCATGGAATTCCCATTGCCCATGATAATGCGCTGAATTTCTTCGGTAATCGGCATGACCTGGTAAATGCCAACCCGGCCTTTATAGCCAGTTCCCTTGCAGCGGTCACAGCCGCCATCTCGAGGGCCAAACAAAGTCCAGCTTCCGTCCAGATCGCTTTCTTTGAAGCCCGCATCCAGTAAGGTATCTCTCGGAACATCAAGGGGAACCTTGCAAGTGCAGAGCCTGCGGGCCAAGCGCTGTGCAGTTATGAGAATCACCGAGGCGGCGATATTGAAGGTAGGAACCCCCATATTCTTTAGCCGTTCCAGGGTCGTCGGTGCGTCGTTGGTGTGCAGGGTAGAAAGCACCATGTGCCCGGTTTGGGCCGCCTTGATGGCGATTTCTGCCGTTTCCAAATCCCGAATTTCCCCCACCATGATGACGTCCGGATCTTGACGCAAAAAGGCTTTTAGGGCGGAGGAAAAGGTGAGGCCAGCTTTTTCGTTTACGTTAACCTGATTAATTCCCGGTAAATTGATTTCAGCAGGATCTTCCGCTGTGGAAATATTGGTTCCTGGGTCGTTGAGCAGATTCAGGCAAGTATAAAGGGAAACCGTTTTCCCTGAGCCGGTAGGACCGGTAACTAGCACCATGCCGTAGGGGCGGTGGATGGCGTCCATTAGGGCGGCTTGCTGCTCGGGTTCATAACCCAACGCTTCAATACCCAAGGTGGCGGATGTGGGGTCCAAAATCCGCATAACAATTTTTTCCCCATGCAGGGTGGGGAGGGTGCTAACGCGAAAATCAATGGCCCGATTTTTGGATAAAACCAATTTCATCCGGCCGTCTTGGGGAACACGTTTTTCGGAAATATCCAAACGGGAAATGACTTTAATCCGGGATGCGATTTTTTCCTTGATGACCAAGGGGGGCGTGGCTATTTCCCTTAATACGCCGTCGATACGAAAGCGGATGCGGTAATACTTTTCATAGGGTTCGAAATGGACGTCAGAGGCTCCATCGTTAATAGCATCCAGCAATATTTTCTGAATAAATTTGACGACAGGTGCATCGTCCACCTCTAAGGTGACGGCTTCGTCCGCCTTTTCCGATTCCTCTTCTGCGAATTCAAGGTTCAAATCTTCCGAAGCAAAGGCTTTCAAGGAGTCTTCGGCGGCTTCGGAATGTTTTGCGACCAGGGGGGTAAGTTTTGTTTCTTCAACAACAATCGGGTCGACGGCTAAGCCGGTCTGAAACCGGATCTCATCTAAAGCACGCAGATTGGTGGGGTCGGCCACAGCAATGGCGAGCCGGTTGCCCCGCTTATTGAGTGGGATGACCCGGTGGGTTGCAATGAGCTTTCGGTCAATGGCATCCGTAGGGATTTGACTATCGTCGTAGGCATCCAGGTCCAGCAGGGGGTAACCAAAGGTTTCTGCGGCAAAGAGCGCAATATCCCGGGCGGAAAAGCGTTTGGTGGCTACTAGCTGGCCAATGAATGTACCCCCGGTGCTCGATGCTTGAGCCATGAAGGTATCGGCTTCGGATTCCTTTATCCGTTCCGCTTGTACCAGCGCACGCGCTAAACCGCTGAGGGGTACCTGTAGCGTTGCTGCCATGAAAGTTCTCGAATTCAGCTGGGCTTGACTAGAAGGGAGGGGCGCTGGGGCAAACGTGTAGGACAAATCCCGCGCTCAAAGTGGGGATGATGATGCCCGCGTGGTCTGGGATTGTAAACCTTAAGTCATAAGGCCTAGTTTGAAGGCAAGGGCCGCGCAGGGCGCTAGGGCGTGGGGCTTTAACCCGCCCTACCCAAAATCACTTCCAGAACAAAGCGGCTGCCGATGTAGGCCAGGAGCAGGAGGAGGAAGCCGGTCATGGTCCAGCGCAGGGCCAGGCGGCCGCGCCAGCCGTAGATGCGGCGTCCCAGTAGCAGGGCGGCGAAAATGCCCCAGGAAATGAAGGCGAAGATGGTCTTGTGGTCGAAGGTCAGGGCTTTGCCGAACAATTCCTCGGAAAACAGGACGCCGGAGGCCAGGGCGACGGTGAGCAGGAGGAAGCCCAGGAAAATCATGCGGAACAGCAAAGATTCCATGACCAGGATGGGGGGCAGGCTGGCCAGGCTTTTAGTTAATGCCCGGCGATGCAGTTTGCGCTCGGCGAAGCCCATGAAAACGGCGTGCATGGCGGCCAGGGTGAAAAAGCTGTAGGCCAGCATGGAGGCCATGAAGTGAAGCTTGAAGCCCAAGGAGGCCGCGTGGGGTAAGGGGTGGGCGATGGGAAAGAGGGGCGGGGCTAGGGCGCAGACGGCGGCCAAGGGCAACACCATGGGCTGCATCCCTTCCATGCGGGCGTGGAAGCTTTCCAGCCAGTAGATTAGCACCGCCAGCCAGAGCATGAGGGCCAGGGCCAGGGCGAAGGAAAAGCGCATTTCCCCGTTACCCATAATGCCGTCGTATAGGGCTAGGCCATGGAGGACCAGCCCCCCCAGGATCAGGAGCCGTTCCCAGGGTTGCATGGGCACGGCGACCCGGGCGTTTTCCGTATTCGCCCAGCGGCTGCGCCAGAAATGAACGCCCAGCAAGCCAAAGACCGCTGCGGCCAGGTAGTGGGGCAGGAAGTGCAGTAAAATGGGCGACATCTAATTAGTTTACACCAAGCCCAATTTCCCATGCTCGACAACCTGACCCAACGCCTTGCCCGCGTAATGAAGACCCTGCGCGGAGAAGCCCGCCTCACGGACGCCAATATTGCCGATGCGCTCCGGGAGGTGCGGCTGGCTCTGCTGGAAGCGGATGTGGCCCTGCCGGTCATCAAGGACTTCATCGCCGCCGTCAAGGAAAAGGCCGTGGGGGAAGCGGTGGTGGGTTCCCTGACCCCGGGCCAGGCCCTGATCGGGGTGGTGCACGAGGAAATGACCGCCCTCATGGGGGGCGCCAATGCCAGCCTGAATCTGGCTACCCAGCCGCCGGCCGTGGTGTTAATGGCTGGCTTGCAGGGGGCGGGGAAGACCACCACCACCGGTAAATTGGCGAAGTGGCTCAAGGAAACCCAAAAGAAGAAGGTGCTGGTGGTTTCCTGTGACGTCTATCGGCCCGCCGCCATTGAACAGTTGCAGACTGTGGCGGCCCAGGCTGGTGTGGATTTTTTCCCCTCTTCCCCGGAAGATAAACCGGAAGCTATTGCCCTGGCGGCGGTGGATTGGGCCAAGCGCCATTATCACGACGTGGTGCTGGTGGATACGGCCGGGCGCCTGGCCATTGATGAGGCCATGATGGCAGAAATTCAGCGCCTCCATGAAGTGCTGAAGCCCATTGAAACCCTGTTCGTGGTGGATTCCATGCTGGGCCAGGACGCGGTGAATACGGCCAAGGCATTTAATGACGCCCTGCCCCTCACCGGGGTGGTGCTGACCAAGTTGGACGGGGATGCCCGGGGGGGCGCCGCCCTGTCCGTGCGTCAGGTCACGGGCAAGCCCATCAAATTTGCCGGGGTGGGGGAAAAACTCTCCGGCCTGGAACCCTTTTACCCGGATCGTATGGCCTCCCGGGTGCTGGGCATGGGGGACATCCTGTCCCTGGTGGAGGAAGCCCGTAAGGGAGTGGATGAGGAAAAGGCCAAGGCCATGGCCAAGAAGTTGAAGTCCGGCAAGGGCTTCGACCTCAATGATTTCAAGGATCAGATTGCCCAGATGCGCAACATGGGGGGCATGTCGGCCTTTATCGACAAGTTGCCGGCCCAGTTTGCCCAGGCGGCTGGTCAGTTGCAGGGTGGGGCGGAGGAAAAAGCCATTCGGCGCATCGAAGGCATTATTAATTCCATGACTCCGGGGGAACGGTCCAAGCCGGAAATCATCAAAGCCAGCCGCAAGCGGCGCATTGCGGCGGGAGCTGGGGTGCAGGTGCAGGAGGTGAACCGCTTGCTCAACCAGTTCGAACAGACTCAGAAAATGATGAAGTCCTTTGCCAAGGGTGGCCTGGGCAAGCTGATGCGGGGCATGAAGGGCATGATGCCCGGGATGCGCTGAAGATCGTTTCTGGGGTTTGCCCAATAAAAAAGGCGGCTGAAGCCGCCTTTTTTATTGCATGGCCATGCGTGTACTGTAGGACCATTGGCCCTGCCAGGCGGCACGGACCATATTGGGGTATTCGGGTTGGCCCAGACTGCCGTTGTAGCGGCCCAGGGCCCGGTACAGGTCGCCGTTTTCGATGTCCAGATAGAAGCGCAGGATGGTGCAGCCGTAGCGCAGGTTGGTGCGCATCTGGAACAGGTCGTTGCCCGGGGTTCCGATCTGCTTGATCCAGAAGGGCATGACCTGCATATAGCCCCGGGCGCCCACGGAGGATAGGGCGTATTTCTTGAAGCCGCTCTCTACCTGGATCAGGCCCAGGACCAACTGGGGGTCCAACCCCGCCCGGGTGGCTTCGTAATGGACTGAGCGCAGAAATTCCAGGCGTTCCTTCTGGTCCGGGATGCGTTTCGTCAGGCGACGGGACATTTCCGTCAGCCAGTCCGCGGCCGCCATGGGGTTTTTGAAGGAACTGTAGGGCGGCGCCTGGTCCGCCACCGCTTTGGACAAAGCGGCCTGGACACTGGCGGACAGGGGTTCGTAACGCTGGGCCCCGGCCTGGGCTACCAAAGGCAGGCCCAGGACCAGGAGCAAGGCCGTTAGGCGGCGCACAATTTCTCCCGAATAAAGGTTTGCACATCCCCGGCGGGGATCAGGGTGGCGGCTTCGTCCCGGCGTCCCTTGTATTCCAGCTGCCCCTCCTTGAGGGTACGTTCACCGATTACCAGGCGATGGGGAATGCCGATCAGTTCCATATCGGCGAACATGGAGCCGGGGCGTTCGTTCCGGTCATCCAGCAGCACATCCAGGCCCAGGCTTTCCAGTTCCACCAGCAGTTTGTCCGCCGCTTCTTTCACCACCGGGTTCTTATGATAGCCCATGGGGACGATGGCGATTTGGAAGGGGGCGATGGCGGCGGGGAAAATAATGCCCCGATCATCGAAATTCTGTTCGATGGCCGCTCCCACAATCCGGGAAACCCCGATGCCATAGCAGCCCATTTCCATGACCTGCTCCTTGCCGTTTTCGTCCAGGAACTTGCAGTTCATGGCTTGGGAGTATCGGGTGCGGAGCTGGAAAATATGGCCCACTTCCACGCCCCGGCAAAGTTCCAGAGGCCCTTTGCCGTCCGGGCAGGGGTCCCCCGCAATCACGTTGCGGATGTCCGCCACCTGAGCGGGCTCGGGCAGATCCCGACCAAAATTGACGTGGGTGAAGTGGTAACCCGCTTGGTTGGCGCCGCAGACAAAGTCCCCCATGGCCGCCACGCTGCGGTCAGCGATAACCCGGATGCCCGCATCAATGTCCACCGGACCGATGTAGCCGGGCTTGCAGCCCAGGGCGGTGACAATTTCGTCGTCCTTGGCAAAGCGGAATTCCCCAATCACCTTTTCCGCCTTGATTTCGTTCAGCTCGTGGTCGCCCCGGAGGAGCAGCAGGGTGAAGCCGCCTTCTGCGGCCACCACGGCAATGGATTTGACCAGCTGGGTAACGTCCGTGCCGAGGAATTGGGCCACATCCCCGCATTGGGTTTTGTCCGGGGTAGGTTCCTTAGCCAGGGGGGCGTCGGGAGCGACCCGGGGCGTGGTGGGGGCCAGGGCCTCCGCCAGTTCCACGTTGGCGGCATAGTCCGAATCCGGGCAGAAGGCGATGGCGTCTTCCCCCGAGTCCGCCAGTACGTGGAATTCGTGGGAACCCGTACCGCCGATAGAGCCGGTGTCCGCTGCCACTGCCCGGAATTTCAGCCCCAGGCGTTGGAAAATCCGGTGGTAAGTGTCGTACATATTCCCGTATTCCCGCTCCAGGTCGGCAAAGCTGGTGTGGAAGGAATAGCCGTCTTTCATCAGGAATTCCCGGCCCCGCATGACGCCGAAACGGGGACGGATTTCGTCCCGGAATTTGGTCTGGATTTGGTAGAGGTGGATGGGCAACTGGCGGTAGCTCTTAATTTCCCGCCGTACCACGTCGGTGATCACTTCTTCGTGGGTCGGGCCGATGACAAAGTCCCGATGGTGCCGGTCCTTGATGCGCAGCAGCTCAGGGCCGTATTTTTCCCAGCGTCCCGTTTCCTGCCAAAGCTCCGCCGGTATCACGGCGGGCATGAGCAGTTCCTGGGCGCCCGCCCGGTTCATTTCGTCCCGGATAATGGCTTCTACTTTGCGCAACACCCGCAGGCCCAGGGGCATCCAGGTATAAATGCCGCCAGCCAGGCGCTTGATGAGGCCGGCTCGGATCATCAGTTTGTGGCTAATGACTTCCGCTTCTGCCGGAGCTTCTTTAAGGGTGGAGAGGAGAAATTGCGAGGTGCGCATGATGAATGGTTATAAGGGTATCTAAATATCTAATTTTACAAGACGTGGGGAGAGAAGGGGGAATGGTGGTGCCTGGCAGGCCGGGGCGGTTTCCTTTCCAAGCGTTTTGAAATGTGAAAAAATGCTGGTAACCCAATATTTTTAGCAGGTTTTTTCATGCTTGATCGCGAAGGCTATCGCCCGAACGTCGGCATCATTCTTTGCAACTCCCGAAATGAGGTTTTTTGGGGTAAGCGGATACGCGAACATTCTTGGCAGTTCCCTCAAGGCGGTATCAAGCGCGGTGAAACTCCCGAGCAGGCAATGTACCGGGAACTGCATGAGGAAGTGGGGCTGATGCCCGAGCATGTCCGGATTCTGGGGCGAACCCGGGATTGGTTGCGCTACGATGTGCCGACGCAGTGGATAAAGAGAGAGTGGCGGGGTAGTTACAAGGGCCAGAAGCAAATCTGGTTTTTGTTGCGTCTCACCGGCCGGGATTCGGACGTTTCCCTGCGGGCGACCGATCACCCGGAATTCGACGCCTGGCGTTGGAACGATTACTGGGTGCCCCTGGAGTCGGTCATCGAGTTCAAGCGGGGCGTGTACGAACAAGCCTTGAATGAATTGATGCGCTTCATTGACGCCGATCGTCCACACCATCGGGGCCACAATCGCCGTCCCGACGGCGGCAAGGCCTAGGTTGCCGACCATGCGTTTGAAAGGCAGCCGTACCGAGGCCAACCTGAAGGAAGCTTTCGCCAAGGAAGCCCAGGCTAACCGCCGCTACCTTTATTTTGCTGCCAAGGCCGATGTGCTGGGCCAAGCAGGAGTGGCGGAGGTGTTCCGCGCCATTGCGGAAGGGGAGACGGGGCACGCCCACGGCCATCTGGAATATCTGGAAAGCTGTGGTGATCCGGTTACGGATCTGCCTTTTTCTTCCCTGCGGGAAAGTCTTAAAGCAGCCTTGGTCAGCGAACTGGCCGATTGTGATCAAATGTACCCCCGCATGGCCCTGGAGGCGCGAGAAGAGGGGTTGGTGGAACTCGCCGCCTGGTTCGAAGCGCTCACCAAAGCAGAGCGGGCCCATGCCAATCGTTTGCAAAAAGCGCTGGATCAGCTGGAGGATTAGGGTGTCGCCCAATCTGAGAATGGTAGGTGTGGTGTGTGGTCTGCTGTGGGCCTTGATTCCTTTTGCCCGGGCGGACCAGGATTATCTGAGAAGCTTGAACGGCCGCATCGATAACCCGGGCTTTGAAGAGGACTACGAGAAAAAGCCCTGGGCGGAAATCGCCGCCCAATTACCCCCTGCTCCCCAGGAAAAATCCATGGTGGAATTGGACCTGGGGCCTACGGCTCGCAATCGCTTTTTCGTCGATGAAGCCAGCCTATCAGTGGGGGCGGACCGGGTGGTGCGCTATGTGGCAATCATTCTTTCCCCCTCCGGCGCCAAAAACGTGAGTTTCGAAGGCCTGCGCTGCGATACCTATGAGCGGCGCTACTACGCCTTCGGGCGGGAAGACGGCAGCTGGTCTAAAGCTCGGGGCAATGAGTGGCGCCGGTTGCGTACCGATACGGTGAATGGCTACGCCCAGACCCTGGCCAGGGAGTTTTTCTGCCCGGACGGTATCGCCATCCAGAAAGCGGAAGAAGGTGTGGCCGCGCTCAAGGCGGGAGGTAAGAAATAGCATGGCGTTGGATCAGGTCATCACGGAATTCGATAAGGCCCTCCGGGCCGTGTTTGCTCCCGCCCACTCCCGACGACCTCTCCCGGGAGGGGACAAGCCGGAGGCGGAGCTATCGGAGGCGGAGCGCCGCCACGTGGCGGGCTTGATGCGTATCGACCATTGCGGAGAAATTTGCGCCCAGGCCTTGTATCAAGGGCAGGCCATCGCCTCTCCCTCCGTAGCCTTGAAAAAAAACCTGGCGGCCGCCGCCGACGAAGAAACGGAACACTTGGCGTGGACCGCTGGCCGTTTGGCGGAACTGGGTTCCCGCAAGAGTTTGCTGAATCCCCTCTGGTATATGGGGTCCCTTACCATCGGGGTGCTGGCGGGAAAGGCGGGGGATGCCTTTAATCTGGGTTTCCTGGCGGAGACGGAGCGGCAGGTGGAGCGCCACCTGCAGGGACATTTGGCCGTGTTGCCTGCCCAGGATCAACGCTCCCGGGCTATTCTGGAGCAGATGAAGGAAGATGAAATCGGCCACTCCCGTATGGCCGAGTCTCTGGGGGCGGCCGAATTGCCCGGTGCGGTAAAGCTGGCCATGAAGGTGACGTCTCGCCTGATGACCAAGCTCACCTATTATGTATAAGGCCTAGGGTTAGGCCTCCTCAATAATTTCGTAGTCGTGGGTAATAGTGGCCGTCTTTCCCAGCATGATGGAAGCGGAGCAGTATTTATCCTTGGATAAGTCGATGGCCCGAGCCACGGCCTCGGGCTTCAATTGCTTGCCACTTACCTTGAAGTGGAAGTGAATGTGGGTGAATATTTTCGGGTCGGTTTCCGCCCGGCCGGCCTTCAGGGAAACTTCGCAGCCAGACACTTGATGCCGGCCCCGCTTCAGAATCAGCACAATATCGAAGGCGGTGCAGCCGCCTGCCCCTGCCAGTAACAGCTCCATAGGGCGGGGTGCTAGATTCCGCCCGCCCGCCTCCGGGGCGCCATCCATCAAAATGGCGTGATTGCTGCCGGTCTCGGCGAGAAAAGTGACGTTGTCTACCCACTTGACGGTGCATTCCATTGTTATCGGCTCTCTGTTGGTAAAGGGTAAAGGTGCTTCATTTTACCGGTCCCCCGAATTTTCGGGTTCTGGAGCCTGGTGGGGCGGTGTTGTGCGCCGCACAAAAAGATACGGCAACGTATGGTTGGTCAAGGCGGTGTGTCTAAGTGCCTGGGCTTGCTATAAGGGGAGCCCGGCAAAATAAAAACGGAAACTGGCTTTCCGGGCACGGGCCCGCTTGAGGAAAAATGGGCGCTGGTGCGTTGCACAAAAAAATTCTTGCCTCCGGTTTGAGTTTGGTCAATAATGAAACTGACCGAAGTGCGGATAGCAGCCAAACCGGTTGTTCGTACTTCCACTGTTTGTCTCCTCCACCCTCCTCCTTTGGTGTGGATTTAGCGCGACTCCTCGTGAGTCGCGTTTTTTTTTGCCTAAAGGAGTCTAAAGGGCGGCTGAGGGCTAGGGATTTCCTGCTCGGCGGGTTAAGCGCTTGACTGTGCATGAATTTGTAGGATAGAATCCGCGCCTTTCTGATATTAGGCATTTAAAGGACGAGGTAGATGAAAACTTTTTCCGCCAAGCCGCACGAGGTGAAGCGCGAGTGGTTCGTGGTGGATGCCACGGACAAGGTGCTGGGTCGCCTCGCCACCGAAATCGCTAGCCGGCTGCGTGGCAAGCACAAAGCTGAATACACGCCCCACGTGGATACGGGGGATTTTATTGTGGTCACCAATGTGGAAAAGATTCGGGTGACGGGCAATAAGGCTACTGACAAGAAGTACTATCGGCACAGTGGTTTCCCCGGTGGCATTTACGAAACGACTTTCAACAAGCTGCAACAGCGCTTCCCCGCTCGCGTTCTGGAGAATGCGGTCAAAGGGATGCTGCCGAAGGGCCCCCTGGGCTACGCAATGTTGAAGAAGCTGAAGTGCTATGCCGGTGCCGCCCATCCGCACAGTGCTCAACAGCCCAAAACTCTGGATATCTAAGGTTAAGTCATGGCTGAAAACTACTATTACGGTACTGGTCGCCGGAAAAGCGCGGTTGCCCGTGTGTTCATGAAGCGGGGCAGCGGCGCCATCACCGTGAATGGCAAGCCCGTGGATGAATTCTTCTCCCGTGAAACCGGGCGCATGATTGTGCGTCAGCCTCTGGCCCTGGTGGAACAACTGGAAGGCTTCGACATCAAGGTCAACGTGACCGGTGGTGGCGAATCCGGCCAAGCCGGTGCCGTGCGTCACGGTATTACCCGTGCTCTGATCGAGTACGACGCCGCCCTGAAGCCTGCTCTGTCCAAGGCTGGTTTCGTGACTCGGGATGCTCGGGAAGTGGAACGGAAAAAAGTCGGCTTCCACAAAGCCCGTCGCCGGAAACAGTTCTCCAAGCGTTAATCGCCTGGATTCAGAAAAAAGCCGCCTTTTGGCGGCTTTTTTTATGTGGTTTGACGCGGGCATGTGCTTCATAATATCGCTATGCTTAGGTCGCTTAAACACAGATTCCGTTGGCTGCGGCGCCTCTTGGGGATTGGCATTGATGCCCCAACGGTGCCGGTGGGCCGCGTGGTACCGGATTACCTCAAGGTGGGGGTTGGCGTTTGCGTGGGATGTGCTCTGACGGTGGCGGGCGTTGGTGCTGCTCGTTGGTGGGGGCCAGTTGCCGAGGGAAAAGCTGCCGGTTCAAGCGTTTTTTCTGCGCGGGACGGGGGGCAGAAAAAGGTAGAAGAATCGATAAAACAGGGCTTGCTTCAGCAAATCGCCGATTTGGAGGCAAAAAATTCCCGTCTTCAAGAGCGACTCACCTTTTATGAACGGATGAAAGGCGGGGCGCTCCCGGATGCTCCTGGCCCAGTCCCTGATAGTGCTCTACCAAAAATCGCTCGAGTTTCCGTAAAACCGGGGGCTGGCGGCAAGGGCGTTTACGTCTATGAGTTCGTTGTTCAGCGCGGAGCTGGGCCTGCAAAGGGGGAATTCCGGGGGCGGCTGCGTTTGGCGATCAAGCTAAACCAGGGGGGGAAAGATGCTATGATTTTCTATCCATCCCCCGGCGATCAAGCCGCTTCCAAGGAATTTCTGATTGTGGTTAAGCGCTTTGTCCGTGTGCGCGGTGCTTTCCGTGTGCCGGAAGCGGCCGCGATCTCCTCAGTGGATGTGCAGATTCTGGATGGCGATGCGGTGATGATTCATCAAGAAGTGGGGCTGTAGTTTTCAGGGAGGCAGGAATGTTTGGTCGTGGAAAGCGGGGGACTTCGCCCCATTCAAGAATAGATGGGCTGATAGGGCGGGGAGTCAAGGTATGTGGTGACGTCTCGTTTTCCGGCGGTCTGCGTATTGATGGTGAGGTTGTCGGGAATATTACGGCGGCAGACGGGGGCTCCAGCATTTTGGTGCTAAGCGAACATGGCCGGGTGGAAGGCAGCGTTTCCGTGGCCCACGCTATCCTGAACGGGGAAGTGGCGGGGCCGTTAACGGTGAGTGAGTCCCTGGAACTACAGGCGGGAGCGAAGGTCACAGGGAACGTGGAATACAAAAGCTTGGAGGTGCGCCAGGGGGCGGTGGTCTCCGGTGCCTTGCGGTTTTTGGGTGAATAGCAGGTTCGACAACTGGCGTGGATCTTGCTGAATAGCGTTGTTTTGACTCTTATTGGAGATGAACCATGGATACGGCTGTCGAAAATGGCCCTTTGATTTTTACCGATAGCGCTGCTAACAAGGTCAAGGAATTGATCGAAGAAGAAGGTAATCCGGCCCTCAAGCTGCGTGTGTTTGTGACCGGTGGCGGATGTTCCGGCTTCCAGTACGGCTTTACCTTTGATGAAGCGGCCAACGAAGACGATACCCTAATGGAAAAGAATGGCGTGACCCTGCTAATTGATCCCATGAGCTTCCAGTACTTGGTCGGAGCGGAAATCGACTACTCGGAAGGCTTGGAGGGGTCCCAATTCGTCATCAAGAACCCCAACGCTACCTCCACCTGTGGCTGCGGCTCTTCCTTTTCCGTTTAATTTTCTTGCTGAACGGAATGAAAGGCGACTTCGGTCGCCTTTTGTTTTTCTTCGGGGCTTTTGTGGCAATTCGCTCTGGTAAAGCTATTTTTCTAAAAAAATTCGTATTTATATAGGGAAGCTAAGGTGTTGTTTGCGTGGGGATTCGAGGGATGATCGGGGTGAAAAGGCGTTTTCCGGCGTTCCCTAGGGGTTGACGGTAATTGGGGAACGTATAGAATGCGCGGCCTGTTGTGACTGACGGCGGATGTGAAGGAAGCGGAAGCGACCGGGAATTCGTTGGAAAGGCGCGACAGACGGAAAGAAAATTTTCCGGGTGCTGCAAAAAAGAGTTGACGAGGTTCTGGGTTTTCTCTAAAATGCGCATCTTTCGTTGCTACGGCAGCGCTGCAAAAGAGCGGTAAGTAGTTGAATTTGCAGAGAGTTCTTTAAAAAGAAGACAACCGATAGGTGTGGGTGCTTGGTTGGATGTACTGACGTAAGTCAGGCAAAAGATTGAGCGCTTACACAGATGTAGTTCAAGGAAACTTGAATTCACATCCGTCAAGCGAGTTTTAAGCAGAGATTGAACTGAAGAGTTTGATCCTGGCTCAGATTGAACGCTGGCGGCATGCCTTACACATGCAAGTCGAACGGCAGCACGGGAGCTTGCTCCTGGTGGCGAGTGGCGAACGGGTGAGTAATGCATCGGAACGTATCCTGGAGTGGGGGATAACGTAGCGAAAGTTACGCTAATACCGCATATTCTGTGAGCAGGAAAGCGGGGGACCTTCGGGCCTCGCGCTCTTGGAGCGGCCGATGTCGGATTAGCTAGTTGGTGAGGTAAAGGCTCACCAAGGCGACGATCCGTAGCAGGTCTGAGAGGATGATCTGCCACACTGGAACTGAGACACGGTCCAGACTCCTACGGGAGGCAGCAGTGGGGAATTTTGGACAATGGGGGCAACCCTGATCCAGCCATGCCGCGTGAGTGAAGAAGGCCTTCGGGTTGTAAAGCTCTTTCGCGAGGGAAGAAATTGCACCGGATAATACCTGGTGTAGATGACGGTACCTTGATAAGAAGCACCGGCTAACTACGTGCCAGCAGCCGCGGTAATACGTAGGGTGCGAGCGTTAATCGGAATTACTGGGCGTAAAGCGTGCGCAGGCGGTTTCGTAAGACAGGCGTGAAATCCCCGGGCTTAACCTGGGAACTGCGCTTGTGACTGCGAGGCTAGAGTACGGCAGAGGGAGGTAGAATTCCACGTGTAGCAGTGAAATGCGTAGAGATGTGGAGGAATACCGATGGCGAAGGCAGCCTCCTGGGCCAGTACTGACGCTCATGCACGAAAGCGTGGGGAGCAAACAGGATTAGATACCCTGGTAGTCCACGCCCTAAACGATGTCAACTAGGTGTTGGTGGGGTTAAACCCATTAGTACCGCAGCTAACGCGTGAAGTTGACCGCCTGGGGAGTACGGCCGCAAGGTTAAAACTCAAAGGAATTGACGGGGACCCGCACAAGCGGTGGATGATGTGGATTAATTCGATGCAACGCGAAAAACCTTACCTACCCTTGACATGCCAGGAACTTTCCAGAGATGGATTGGTGCCCGAAAGGGAGCCTGGACACAGGTGCTGCATGGCTGTCGTCAGCTCGTGTCGTGAGATGTTGGGTTAAGTCCCGCAACGAGCGCAACCCTTGTCATTAATTGCCATCATTTAGTTGGGCACTTTAATGAGACTGCCGGTGACAAACCGGAGGAAGGTGGGGATGACGTCAAGTCCTCATGGCCCTTATGGGTAGGGCTTCACACGTCATACAATGGTCGGTACAAAGGGTTGCCAAGCCGCGAGGTGGAGCTAATCTCAGAAAGCCGATCGTAGTCCGGATTGCAGTCTGCAACTCGACTGCATGAAGTCGGAATCGCTAGTAATCGTGGATCAGCATGTCACGGTGAATACGTTCCCGGGTCTTGTACACACCGCCCGTCACACCATGGGAGTGGGTTCTACCAGAAGTAGTTAGCCTAACCGTAAGGAGGGCGATTACCACGGTAGGATTCATGACTGGGGTGAAGTCGTAACAAGGTAGCCGTATCGGAAGGTGCGGCTGGATCACCTCCTTTCTAGAGAAAGCATCCGCCAAGTATCCACAACCTATCGGTTGTCAATAAAGAGCAGCAAGGGGTAAGAAGCAAGGAGTGAGGAGTAACCGAAAGGTGCTGGCTCCTGGTCTTGCCGCTGGCCCCGACAAACAGGGTCAGTAGCTCAGTCGGTTAGAGCACCGTCTTGATAAGGCGGGGGTCGTTGGTTCGATTCCAACCTGACCCACCAACTTATCGGGGGCATAGCTCAGCTGGGAGAGCACCTGCTTTGCAAGCAGGGGGTCGTCGGTTCGATCCCGTCTGCCTCCACCAGGACTTAGAGATAAGCGCACGCAGTGCTCTTATCTCTGACCCTTGGTCAGAAAGCTTAAATGCTGTTCGTTCTTTAACAAATTGGAGAAAGATGTATCTGGTTGCCGACAACCGAAGACCAGATACAAGTTGTGATTGCATCGTATCGTGTTACAGCTAGCACGATACGCACAAACTGAGTTGCCTATAACGCCTCTTCGGAGGACTTAAAGTTATAGGATCAAGCGACTAAGTGCATGTGGTGGATGCCTTGGCGATCACAGGCGATGAAGGACGCGTAAGCCTGCGAAAAGCTCTGGGGAGCTGGCAATAAAGCTTTGATCCAGAGATATCCGAATGGGGAAACCCACTCCGCAAGGAGTATCCCATACTGAATACATAGGTATGGGAGGCGAACCCGGTGAACTGAAACATCTAAGTAGCCGGAGGAACAGAAATCAACCGAGATTCCCAAAGTAGTGGCGAGCGAACTGGGAACAGCCTGCAAGTTTTAGCTGAAGGGTTAGTGGAAGCATCTGGAAAGTTGCGCCGTAGTGGGTGATAGCCCCGTACGCGACAACCCTTTAGTGGAACTAAGCTTGCGACAAGTAGGGCGGGGCACGTGAAACCCTGTCTGAACATGGGGGGACCATCCTCCAAGGCTAAATACTCGTGATCGACCGATAGTGAACCAGTACCGTGAGGGAAAGGCGAAAAGAACCCCGGGAGGGGAGTGAAATAGATCCTGAAACCGCATGCATACAAACAGTGGGAGCCCCTTCGTGGGGTGACTGCGTACCTTTTGTATAATGGGTCAGCGACTTACGTTATGTTGCGAGCTTAACCGAATAGGGGAGGCGTAGGGAAACCGAGTCTGATAAGGGCGATTAGTAGCATGGCGTAGACCCGAAACCGGATGATCTATCCATGGCCAGGATGAAGGTGCGGTAACACGCACTGGAGGTCCGAACCCACTAACGTTGAAAAGTTAGGGGATGAGCTGTGGATAGGGGTGAAAGGCTAAACAAATCCGGAAATAGCTGGTTCTCTCCGAAAACTATTTAGGTAGTGCCTCAAGTATCACCCACGGGGGTAAAGCACTGTAATGGTTGAAGGGGTCATCGCGACTTACTTCGCCATAGCAAACTCTGAATACCGTGGAGTGCGAGCTTGGGAGACAGACATCGGGTGCTAACGTCCGGTGTCAAGAGGGAAACAACCCAGACCGCCGATTAAGGTCCCAAAGACATAGTTAAGTGGGAAACGAGGTGGGAAGGCTTAGACAGCCAGGAGGTTGGCTTAGAAGCAGCCACCCTTTAAAGAAAGCGTAATAGCTCACTGGTCGAGTCGTCCTGCGCGGAAGATGTAACGGGGCTCAAACTATGCACCGAAATCGCGGATATCTTTTAGATATGGTAGGAGAGCGTTCTGTAGGCCTGCGAAGGTGTCTCGTGAGGGATGCTGGAGGTATCAGAAGTGCGAATGCTGACATGAGTAGCGATAAAGCGGGTGAAAAGCCCGCTCGCCGAAAGCCCAAGGTTTCCTGCGCAACGTTCATCGGCGCAGGGTGAGTCGGCCCCTAAGGCGAGGCTGAGAAGCGTAGTCGATGGGAAACAGGTTAATATTCCTGTACCTCTTTGTAATGCGATGGGGGGACGGAGAAGGTTAGGTCAGCCGGGTGTTGGATGTCCCGGTTTAAGCGTGTAGGCGTGCTTTCTAGGCAAATCCGGAAAGCTTAGCTGAGGCGTGATGACGAGTGGTCTTTGACCGCGAAGTGATTGATACCAAGCTTCCAAGAAAAGCCTCTAAGCTTCAGTTACAAAGAGACCGTACCGCAAACCGACACAGGTGGGCAGGATGAGAATTCTAAGGCGCTTGAGAGAACTCAGGAGAAGGAACTCGGCAAATTAGCACCGTAACTTCGGGATAAGGTGCGCCCCGGTAGAGTGTAGATCCTCGCGATTGAAGCTCGATGGGGTTGCAGTGAAATGGTGGCTGCGACTGTTTAATAAAAACACAGCACTCTGCAAACACGAAAGTGGACGTATAGGGTGTGACGCCTGCCCGGTGCCGGAAGGTTAAGTGATGGGGTGCAAGCTCTTGATCGAAGCCCCGGTAAACGGCGGCCGTAACTATAACGGTCCTAAGGTAGCGAAATTCCTTGTCGGGTAAGTTCCGACCTGCACGAATGGCGTAACGATGGCCACACTGTCTCCTCCTGAGACTCAGCGAAATTGAAATGTTTGTGAAGATGCAATCTCCCCGCGGCTAGACGGAAAGACCCCATGAACCTTTACTGTAGCTTTGCATTGGACTGTGAACCGACCTGTGTAGGATAGGTGGGAGACTGTGAGACCAGGACGCTAGTTCTGGTGGAGTCAACCTTGAAATACCACCCTGGTTTGTTTGCGGTTCTAACCTTGGTCTGTGAATCCAGATCGGGGACCGTGCATGGTAGGCAGTTTGACTGGGGCGGTCTCCTCCCAAAGAGTAACGGAGGAGTACGAAGGTACGCTAGGTACGGTCGGACATCGTGCTAATAGTGCAATGGCATAAGCGTGCTTGACTGCGAGACCCACAAGTCGAGCAGGTGCGAAAGCAGGTCATAGTGATCCGGTGGTTCTGTATGGAAGGGCCATCGCTCAACGGATAAAAGGTACTCTGGGGATAACAGGCTGATACCGCCCAAGAGTTCATATCGACGGCGGTGTTTGGCACCTCGATGTCGGCTCATCTCATCCTGGGGCTGTAGCCGGTCCCAAGGGTATGGCTGTTCGCCATTTAAAGAGGTACGCGAGCTGGGTTTAAAACGTCGTGAGACAGTTTGGTCCCTATCTGCCGTGGGCGTTGGAAGTTTGAGAGGGGCTGCTCCTAGTACGAGAGGACCGGAGTGGACGAACCTCTGGTGTACCGGTTATGACGCCAGTCGTATCGCCGGGTAGCTAAGTTCGGAAGAGATAAACGCTGAAAGCATCTAAGCGTGAAACTCGCCTCAAGATGAGACTTCCCTGGGGATTCAATCCCCCTGTAGGGTCGTGGAAGACCACCACGTTGATAGGTCGGGTGTGGAAGCGCAGTAATGCGTTAAGCTAACCGATACTAATTGCCCGTGAGGCTTGATCCTATAACTTTAAGTAGCAACTCAGCTGCAATCACAACTCTTTCTCCTTTTTGCGTGCCCCGCCTAGCGGAGCACGGACAAGTTACGCTTGGCGGCCATAGCGCTCTGGACCCACCCCTTCCCATCCCGAACAGGACCGTGAAACGGAGTTGCGCCGATGATAGTGCATATCTCTTGTGCGAAAGTAGGTCACCGCCAGGCTCCTCCTCAAAAGCCCCTGCCATTCTCTTGGCGGGGGCTTTTACTTTTGTATCTCCCCCCACTCGTTTCTCCTCGCTTTACCTTCCTCCCTCTCCTTGTTTCCTTGCTGCCTAGGCTATCCGCTGTGGGCTTCCCGGCCTCCGACGGAGAAAACCCCTGCATCCCCTCTCTAGGCTTCCTTTCTCCCCGCCGCCAGCGCTTCCCGCCAACTCCTTCCCCCAGCCCCCCCCATAAAAAAACCCGGCTTCCGCCGGGTTCCATTTCTTCCTATTCCTTGGCTTACGCTTTCTTCGCCGTGCTCCGCGCTGCCTTCGCCGTCACGCTCCCCGCCGTTACCCCTCCCTCCGTTATCTCTGTGATCTGCTTGCTCAACTTCGTGAAGTTCTCGAAAGCCTGGGTGGAGGCTCCCATCAGGGTCTTCATGGCGGCCGCCATTACGTCGCCTCCCAACGGCGCCTTGGACGAAGACGTTTCAATCGCCGACGCCGCCCGCTGGGACAGGCTGTTGTAGTGCTCCTCCATGATCCCCGTGACGTCCTTCTGCGTCTCCGTGATTAACTCGTACAGCTTCCGATAATACTCCGTCAGCTTGGAGAGGTTGGGTTGAGCCAGGGAAGTCTGCAGTTCAGTCGCTTCCTTGAGATCCTTGGCGCCCATGAGGGACTGGGTGGTTTCCACGGAGGTGTTGAGGAATTCCCGAGCCGCAGAGAGGTTCAGTTCAGCGATTTTCTCCACTCCGTCGAAGGTGGAGCGAATGAGCGCCACATAGGCATCGGCGTTGGCTTTTTGTGCTGCGGAAATTTGATCCAAGTTCGTGCTGCTCATGGGTAGTCCTCCAAGTAGCGTCAAAATATGAAATTCCGCCAGTCTCCATTGGCGTCGGGAAACGAAACACCAGGGGTAGTTTGTCTCCCACCCCTATCAAACTAGCATACCCCGGAAATGTTTTCCATGGCGTTACACAATGAATCCGGGCGTCGGCGGAAATTAGTTAGCTAATTTGCCTGAGGCTAAGAAAAAGCCCCGCTTAGGCGAGGCTTTTGGTGTTGCAGAAAAGGCGCGGTAGCGCGCTTTGTCGGTAAAGCTTAGGCGGCCTTTTTCTTGCTGCTGGAGGCAGCAGCGGAAGTGGTGGCGCCCACGGCCTTAACGGTGGCGTTGGTGGCAGCGGCTACATTGGCTTCGGCGATTTCGGCCACTTGCTTGGCGGCCTTGTTCAGGCTGTCGTAGGCGGAGTTGGCGGCGGCAATGGCGGACTTGACGGCGGCCACGGCCACGTCGGAGCCGGCGGGAGCGGTCTTGGAGACCTTGTCCAGCAGGCCGGCAACGTTCTTGTTGAATTCGGCGAATTGGGTTTCCACCAGCTTGGACAGTTCTTCCTGAGTCTGGGCGGAAATTTCATAGACGCTGCGGGAGTAGGCAACGGCCTTTTCCACGCTGGGTTGGGCCAGGGAAGCTTGGATGGCCAGGGCTTCTTGAGCATCCTTGGCGCCCAGCAGGGTCTTGGCGTTGGCAACGCCGTCTTCCAGTACGGAACGGGCGGTGTGCAGGTTCAGGGCGGCAATACGTTCGGCGCTGGCGAAAGCGGTGTTGGCCAGGGTCAGCAGGGAATCGACAGTGGCTTTGTTGGCGGCAGCAAATTGTTCGGGGGTAGCGAAGAAAGTCATGTTCATCTCCAAGATAGAAGGCCTGCGGAAAGGTGGATGATGCTCGCCAAAGATGACGATTCTCTTATTGCGTCTGCGGAATCGTTGCTGCGATGCAACATGTGGAAGTCATTATATGGGCTTTGCTTCCACTGTCAACACCTAACAGATGATCAAATTGGAAATTATTTTTTATATATAACAAAGGTTTGGGGTGCGGTTCCCTGGCTCGGAAAGACGCCGGTGTTACTCACTGATTGACCGGGTCCCGCCACTGCCAGGTGAGCTGGCGAGCTGCTACTTCCTGCAAGATATCTTGCATTGCCGCATCGACCCGGGCGGGGGCACCTTCCACGCCCAGCTCCAGGTGGCGGCGCACCCCTTCCGCGCTCATGGAAGGGAGGGAATAAAGGCGCAGGTCCGGGTAGGTGGCTACTATCCGTTCCATTAAGTCCAGGAGGGCGCTTTCGTAGGCGTTGGGGCCGGAGAGCAGGACCGCCTTATCGGCTTTGATGTTTTGATGGAAGAGGTGGGGGTAATGGGTGTCCAGTACCCACTCCGCCATGGGATGGGCCATCTGGGGAAAACCGGGGACAAAGTAATGCTCCCGGATCATGAAACCGGCGATGCGATTTACCGGATTGGGGATGATTTCCGCTCCCCGGGGGAAGGTGCCCAGGAGGAGCCGCACGTCCGTAGTTTCCTCCCCGAAGCGAGCCCGTAGTTCCCGCTCCGCGTCGGGTTGCAGGACCAAATCCACCCCTAGCGCAGCAGCGGCCGCCTGACGGGTGTGGTCGTCCGGGGTGTTGCCGATACCGCCGAAGGAAAACACCGCTTCGCCGCTGGCAAAGGTGCGTTGCAGGGTGGCGGCGAGCCGGGCCCGGTCATCCCCCAGGTATTCGGCCCAGGTCAGTTGGAGGCCTCGAGCGCCGAGAATCTCCGCCAATCGGCTGAAGTGCTTGTCGATGCGTTTGCCGGAGATGATCTCGTCGCCAATGATGAGGGCGCCGAAGCGGGTGGCGGACACTTCCATGGGAACTCCTTTAGGGATCAATGAGGATGGCTTCGCCGTCGATAACGGTGGGGCCGGATTCAGCGGACTCGGCCCGCAGACGCGCCAAGGCGCCCAGAGCAAAGTGACCGTAAACAAAGGCACCGAAGCCCGGGGCCAGGAGCCCCACCAGGGGAATCGGGGAAAGAATGGCCAGGGCCAGACCGATGAGCAGCAGGGGCTGGCCCTGTTCCCGGCGAAACTGGGCCCATTCTTCCCGAGTGGCGTGGGTGCTCAGGGCTTCATAGGCGAAGGTGCGACGGTAAAGCCAGGCAGTCCAGAGCACGGGCAGGATGAGGCCCAGGCCCGGGATCAGCCAAAGGGGCAGGGTCACCAGCCAGCCGCAGAGAAACAGGCTTCCCGCCCACAGACTGTTGGCGGTGGAGCCGATCAGGCTTGCCCGACCCAGAGGCGTCAACCGGGGATATTCGGCCTGGGCCAGCCAGCCCAGCTGCCAAGGGAGAATCCAGGCCCCCGCCAGGGCGATGGCGAGAAAATAGGCCAGGGCCAGCAGGGTCAGCCAGGCGCCCACCCGGGCCATGAAGCCCGCCAAACCGTGCCAGCCCCAGGAGGCTACCCAGTTCATGGGGGGTAATTCCAGGAACAGGGTGGTCAGCCGCTCCAGACCGAAAATGGTGAGGAGGGCCCAGGCCACCAGGGCGATGCCGGCGGGAGCCAGTAAAAAAGCCCAGGCTCGGCCCCGGCCCAGGGTGTTGAGGCTGCGCATGAACGCCAGGATCAGACCGGACATGGGGAGACTCCCAGGAAAATGGGCCCGCCGAGCCGGGCAGGCTGGAAAAGGGCGACCCCGCCAGATAAGGCGGGACGCCGGGGGCAAAGGCCCGAATTAACCATATTGGATGCTTTCCCACATTTTTTGCAGCCGTTTCACCGAAACGGGCACGGGGGTTTTGAGTTCCTGGGCGAAGAGATTAACCCGCAGCTCTTCCAGCAGCCAGCGAAACTGCTCCAGCTGGGCGTTGGGGACGCCCTGGCGGGCCACCTGCACGGCCCGGCGCTCGTAGTGACTCCACAGGGGCGTGTAATCCTTTAACTGCTGGGCGTCCCGGGCTGGATTGGCTTTCAGCTTATCCAGGCGCAGGGCGGCGGCCTTCAGATAGCGGGGGAAGTGTTGCAGACGCTCAAAGGGGGTGGCCGCCACAAACTGTTTGTGGATCAGGCGGCCCACCTGCTGGCGGACGTCCTGTACCGCTTCCGGGTGGCCTTTGGTGGCTCCCAGTTTTTTCTCCAGCCCCTGCCACTCGCTCAGAATGGCCCCCACCAAGCGGCAGATTTCCTGGGCCAGCAGGCCGAGCCGGTTCTTGGCATCGCCGCAGCGGGACTTGAAACTGCGGGCGTCCGTGGGCAGGGGATCCCCCAGACAGGCCCGCTGGAAAATCAGGCCTACCAGCTGATCCCGCAGGTCCTCCGCCGAGCCCAGGGCCATGTACTGCATGGACATCTGGGAGAGTCCGGGAAGATTTTTCTCAAAGTACCGGGCCTGCTCCTTGAGCTGGATCTGGAACAGGCGGGAGAGGCCCTTGCGATGGGCCACCAGGGCTTCCTCCGGGGAATCGAAGACTTGCAGGGAGGCACTGTCCCCCTCATCCACCAGCCCCGGGTAGCCCAACAGGCGCTGGCCCCCCACGGTGACTTCCATGAGCTCGGGCAGGGCGTCGAAGGTCCAGTCGGTAAGCCCGGTGTATTCCCGGGGTGTTTCGTGGGCCTCGGCGAATTCCTGCTTGGCTTCCCGGCCCCATTCGGCCCGCAGGGCGCTGAGGCTGCGGCTCATGTCCAGTTGGCGCCCATGTTCATCCACCAGCTTGAAATTCATGGTGAGGTGGGCCGGCAGCTGGTCTGGACGGAATGCATCCGGGGTCACGGACCAGCCCCGGGCGTTTAGGCCTCGGGCGCTGAGAATGAAGTCAATCAGGGGGCCAATCAGACCCGGGGCCATGCGCTTGTCTTCCGCCCTAGCCCAGGCGATGAATTCTTCGGCAAATTCCGGCACCGGTACCAGCTTGGCCCGGATGCGCTGGGGCAGGGTTTTCACCAGCTGCACCACTTTTTCCTTGAGCAGGCCGGGCACCAGCCACTCGCAACGGGGGGCGGGCACCTGGTTGAGCTGGGCCAGGGGCAGTACCAGGGTCACCCCGTCTTTCGGGCTGCCCGGCTCGAAGTGGTAGCTGAGGGCATATTCCAAGCCCCCCAGGCGCATGCGGGAGGGGAAGGCGTCGGTGGTGACCCCCGCCGCCTCGTGGCGCATGAGATCGTCCTTGGCCAGGAACAGCAGCTGGGGATTGTCCCGCTCCGCCTCCTTGCGCCACTTGTCGAAGTCCGCTCCGTTGTAGAGGCCCGCCGGAATTAGCTGGTCGTAGAAGGCATAGATGAGCTCGTCATCCACCAGCACATCCTGGCGGCGCTGTTTGTGCTCCAGGTTTTCAATGGCGTGGATCTGTTTCTGATTGTGTTGCCAGAAGGGCCAGCGGCGGGCGTAATCCTCCGCGATTTCCCCCCCCACCAGCCCCTGGCGCAGGAAAATCTCCCGGCCTTCCTCCGGGTGCAGGGGGCCGTAGTTAATGCGCCGCTTGGGATTGACCACGATGCCGTAGAGGGTGGTGCGCTCGTAGGCCGCCACCTGCATGGACTTCTTTTCCCAGTGGGGGTCGAAATAGCTGCGCCGGATCAGGTGGGCACCTACCTCTTCCAGCCAGTCTGGCTCAATGCGGGCGACGCAGCGGGCGTAGAGCCGGCTGGTTTCGGTCAATTCGGCACAGACCACCCATTTCCCGGCCTTTTTATGCAGGGCCGAGCCCGGGTGGATAAGAAATTTGATGCCCCGGGCCCCCAGATAATGGGCCGACTCGTCGGAGCGGCAGCCGATGTTGCCCAGGAGCCCCGTGAGCAGGGCCTTGTGCAGGGGAGCGTAAAGCTCGGGACGCAGGTCGGGGAGCTTGGCCTCCGGCAGGGGCGGGCGAGCCCCATCCTCGTCCCGGGGGGCCGGGGCGGCATGGGGCAACCAGCCCAGTTCGGCAGCCATGGAGCGCAGCTGCTGATGCACTTCCCGCCATTCCCGCAGGCGCAGCCAAGAGAGGAAATTGGCCCGGCAATGGTCCTGGAGCTTGCGCTGGGATTTTTTGTGTTCCAGTTCCTCGCTGTACCAGCGCCACAGTTTCAGCCAGGTGAGAAATTCGGACTTGTCGTCGGCAAAGCGGTGATGGGCCTGATCCGCCGCCTGCTGCTTTTCCTGGGGCCGCTCCCGGGGATCTTGCACGGACAGAGCAGCGGCAATCACCAGCATTTCCTCCAGGCAGCCGTAATGGCGGGCCGCCAGGATCATGCGGGCGATGGCCGGGTCCAGGGGCAGGCGGGCCAGGGCCCGGCCCACGTCCGTGAGCCGGTTCTGCTCATCCAGGGCGCCCAGTTCCTGGAGCTGGGTGTAGCCGTCCGCCACTGCTTTGGGCAAGGGCGGTTCAATGAAGGGAAAGCTCTCCACTTCGGTGAGTTTTAAGGCCTTCATGCGCAGAATTACCCCGGCCAGGGAAGAGCGCAGGATTTCCGGGTCCGTGTATTCGGAGCGGGCCTTGAAATCCGCCTCATCGTAGAGCCGGACGCAGACCCCGGAAGCCACCCGGCCGCAACGCCCGGCCCGTTGCCGAGCCGCCGCCTGGGAAATTTTCTCCACCTGGAGCTGTTCCACCTTGTTCCGGTAGGAATAGCGCTTCACCCGGGCCAGGCCCGTGTCCACCACGTAGCGAATGCCCGGCACGGTGAGGGAGGTTTCCGCCACATTGGTGGCCAGCACAATGCGCCGCCCGCCGCCGGTCTTAAAAACCCGGTCCTGCTCCGCCGCAGAAAGCCGGGAAAAGAGGGGCAGAATTTCCGGCTGGGGCCCGCCGAAACGGCGCTTGCGCAGGGTTTCCGCAGCCTCCCGGATTTCCCGCTCCCCGGGCAGGAAGACCAGCACGTCCCCTGGGCCCAGGCGGCACAGCTCATCCACCCCGTCGCTGATGGCGTCGTAAAGATCCCGCTCGTCCTCCCCGTCGTCCTGTACCGGGCGATAGCGCATTTCCACCGGGTAAAGACGGCCGGAAACCTCAATCACCGGGGCGGGCCGGCCCTGGTGGGCGAAATGGGAGGCGAAGCGTTCCGCGTCGATGGTGGCGGAGGTGATGATGAGTTTCAGGTCCCGGCGCTTGACCAGGAGCTGCTTCAGATAGCCCAGAAGAAAGTCGATGTTCAGGCTGCGCTCATGGGCCTCGTCGATGATGATGGTGTCGTAGGCGTTGAGGTAGGGATCGGTCTGGGTCTCCGCCAGAAGAATGCCGTCGGTCATGAGCTTCAGGTAGGAAGCGGGTCCGGTCCGGTCATGGAAGCGGATTTTCACCCCCACCCCTTCCCCGATGCGGGTGTGGAGCTCCTGGGCCACCCGGCTGGCCACGGAACGGGCCGCCAGACGCCGGGGCTGGGTGTGGCCGATGAGGCCCGCCGCACCCCGGCCCAGTTCCAGGCAGATTTTGGGCAACTGGGTGGTTTTCCCCGAGCCCGTTTCCCCACAGACGATGACCACCTGATGGGCGGCGATTAATTCCTTGATTTCCTCCCGTCGGAGATTGACCGGCAAATCTTTGGCAAATTCAGGCTTGGGCAGCCGGGCCCGACGTTCCCCACAGGCCGCCTGGGAGCGCTCCACCAGGGCATTTAAATCTTCCCGGGCCTGATCGCCCCGGGGCCCGCCCTGGGCGGCGGTCCGGGCCAGGGCGCGCAGCCGGGGGCGATCCGTGGTCAGACAGTCAGAAAAATCCGGAAGGGGCGCGGAGCGGGGGGGGGCAGACTTCATGGGCGATGCATCCAAAGCCGTCCCGAAAAGAACGGCCGCAAAGGGGAAAAAGGGCCCAAGTCTCCCGCCAAAAGCCGGTTTGGGCAAGGGGCGCCGGGGCTAAAAATCCACTCACCGGAGGGGAGGGCGTCTGTTCTCTTCCCGGGAGTACCGGAGAGGCTCCTCCCGGCGGAGAAATAGGCCCGGGAAAGCCGGGCAAATCTGACTTTTGTCTAATGGTAGGCGGTCTATCCGAAAGGCATAATTTGCGGGCCCGCCGCCTAAGCGGGCGAGCCTAATAAGGGGGCGGACAGAGGGGAATGATCCGCCGCCGGCATGAGGAGAACGCCGTGAAATTCTTGACCCGTATCGGCTTTGCCTTGCTGTTTCTGTTGGTCGCTGGGTTCACCCTGGCCGCCCTATCCGGCCACAGCGTTTGGGTTCGCTGGTTCGGCGCCATGCTCATGGCCTTCCTGCTGCTGGCCGGTCTGGTTTCCCTATTTGTGGTGTTCACCCACGGCCTGCGCCACCGCTGGTTGGCCGCTCACCGCAAGGAAGACTCCTTTTCCGATACCACCTATTAACGGGTGGGGCAGGGCCTGAAAAAAGCCGGTTCTGAGGGCGAGACCGGGGGAGATGGCTGGATTTCTAGGGATTTTGCCGTGGCAGCCGGTAAAATACCCCATCCCCAATCAAGGAACTCGCCGTGAGCAACAAGGGTCAAGCCAACGAAGCCGCCGCTGCCGCGCCGGCTGCCAATTTCATTCGCAATGTGGTGGAAGCCGACCTGGCGGCCGGTAAATACGCCACCCGCCATTGGGCCGGCCATCCTGGCACCGCCGCCGAGCATGCCCAGGGCCCCCTGGACCCGGCCAAGATTCGCACCCGTTTTCCCCCCGAGCCCAACGGTTACCTGCACTTCGGTCACGCCAAGTCCATCTGCCTCAATTTCGGCCTGGCCCGGGATTTTGGCGGCGTCTGCCACATGCGTTTCGATGACACCAATCCCACCAAGGAAGACCAGGAATACGTGGATTCCATTGTGGATGCGGTGCAATGGCTGGGCTTTACCTGGGAATGGAACGGAGTTTCCCACCAGTATTTCGCCTCCGACTATTTCGACCACCTCTATGCCTTTGCGGAAAAGCTGGTGGAAGCGGGGTTGGCCTACGTGGATGAGCAGACCCCGGAAGAAATCCGGGCCAACCGGGGCACCCTCACCGAGCCGGGCAAGAACAGCCCCTGGCGGGATCGGCCCGTGGCGGAAAACCTGGACCTGCTGCGGCGCATGAAGGGGGGAGAATTCCCCGACGGCAAATACGTGCTGCGCCTGAAAATCGACATGGCCAGTCCCAACGTCACCCTGCGGGACCCCATCGCCTACCGGATTCGTCACGCCAGCCACCACCGCACCGGGGACAAGTGGTGCATTTACCCCATGTATGACTTCACCCATGGGGTGTCCGATTCCCTGGAAAATGTTACCCACTCCATCTGCACCCTGGAATTCGAGGATCACCGCCCCCTCTACGACTGGCTCAACGAGCGTCTGGGGGAAATGGGCTGCCTCAACCAGCCCCTGCCCCGGCAGTACGAATTTTCCCGGCTCAACCTCACCTATGTGGTGCTCTCCAAGCGCAAGCTGATTCAGCTGGTGGAAGAAAAGCACGTGGAAGGCTGGGACGATCCCCGCATGCCCACCCTGGTGGGCGCCCGGCGCCGGGGCTATACCCCGGAAGGCTTCCGCCTCTTCGCTGAGCGCATCGGGGTCTCCAAGTCCGACTCCCTTATCGACTACAGTCTGCTGGAAGACTGCATGCGGGAGACTATGAATGACTCCTGCCAGCGGCGCATTGCGGTGCTGGACCCCTTGAAGCTGATCATCACCAATTACCCGGAAGGCCAGGTGGAAGAATGCCAGGCCCCCAACCATCCCCTGAAGCCGGAGCTGGGCCATCGGCCCATGCCTTTCTCCCGGGAACTGTGGATCGAACGGGAAGATTTCATGGAAGTGCCCAGCAAGGGCTACCGCCGTCTCTTCCCCGGCAACATGGCCCGGCTGCGCTACGGCTATGTGGTGAAATGCACCGGCTGTGAAAAGGACGGGGACGGCAACGTGACCGCCGTGCTCTGCGAGTATCTGCCCGACACCAAGTCCGGCACCCCGGGGGCGGACAGCGTCAAGGTCAAGGGCAACCTCCATTGGGTGTCCGTGGCCCAGGCCTACCCGGCCGATGTGCGCCTCTACGACCGCCTCTTTAGCGTGCCTGCCCCGGGCGCCCGGCGGGAAGGGGACCCGGAAGGTCTGGAACGGAGTTTCCTGGACGACATCAATCCCAATGCCAAGGTGGTCATCCGGGCGCAGCTGGAGCCTTCCCTGAAGGAAGCCCGGGCGGAAGACCGCTTCCAGTTTGAGCGGCACGGCTATTTTGTCGCCGACCGGGTGGATTCCCGGGACGGCGCCCCGGTGTTCAACCGGGCCGTGACCCTGAAGGACTCCTGGGGCAAGGTGGGAGCCTAAAGATGGGCGGCGGCTGGGGATGCCCCCATGAGGTGGATGACCGTTGCACCCGGATCAAGGGCCTGCCCTGCGATCCGGGCATGAAGGGCTGCGTGCTCTACGGCCGCTTCCGTTTTGCCAACGACGACAAGAATCGCCCGCCGCGGCCGGCCCAGCCTGTTCCGGAGCCCGCCGCGACGCCAACCGAGGACAAGAAATGAGCGCAACCTTCACCCAGACCCTGGCCTCCGCCTGGGAGCGCAACAACAGTCTGTTGTGCGTGGGCCTGGACCCGGACCCGGCCAAATTCCCCGCCCATCTCAAGGGCCGGGACGACGCCATCCTGGAATTCTGCAAAGCCATTGTGGATGCCACCGCCGATCTGGTCTGCGCCTTCAAGCCCCAGATTGCCTACTTTGCCGCTCGGCGGGCCGAAGACCAGCTGGAAGACCTGATCGCCCACATCCACGAGCGCCATCCGGGCATTCCGGTGATTCTGGACGCCAAACGGGGAGATATCGGCAGTACCGCCCAGCAGTACGCGGTGGAAGCCTTTGAGCGCTTCCGTGCCGACGCGGTAACGGTCAATCCCTATATGGGCCGGGACTCGGTGGAGCCCTATCTGGCCTATCCGGACAAGGGGGTGATTCTGCTGTGCCGCACCTCCAACCCGGGGGGCAGCGACCTCCAATTCCTCCACGTGCAGGGAGGCAAGGCCGGGGAAGAACCGGAGCGGCTTTACGAACGGGTGGCCCGGCTGGTGGCGGAAGAATGGAACCGGACCGGCCAATGCGCCCTGGTGGTGGGCGCCACCTATCCCCATGAAATCGCCCGGGTACGGGAAATCACCGGTTTCATGCCCCTGCTGGTGCCCGGCATCGGCGCCCAAGGCGGGGATATTGAAGCCACGGTGAAAGCGGGCCGTACCGGCGCCGGTACCGGGCTGATGATTAATTCCTCCCGGGCCATTCTCTACGCGGGTACCGGGGAGGATTTCGCCCAGGTTTCCCGCCAGGCGGCCCTGGAAACCCGGAACAGCATTAACCGCTGGCGCTAACGGGGGCGGGGTATGGGGGGTGACGGGCGGCTCCTGGGGAGCCAGAAGACCGGGGGGCGTTTAGGCCTGGTGCTGCGGTTGGCGCTTGGCTGGTGGGCCGGGCTCAGGTTTGCCACCCGCAGGGCTTTCCCGAGCACGGGGGATGATTGGGCGGGGAATCGTCGCCGGTCCCCGTTGGGAGGCGCCTGAGACCATGAAAGCCCCAGAAAATCCGGATTGGGTGGAGCTGCAAGGCTCCGCTCCCGCCAAACCCTCCTATGGCGCTCGCTGCAACGGCTGCGGCGTTTGTTGCGCTTCTACCACCTGTCCCCTGGGGCGCCTGCGCTACCTGCGCCGCACCGGGCCCTGTCCGGCTCTGATCTGGCGGGCTTCCCTGGGGCGTTACAGTTGCGGCCTGGCGGAAGATCCCCGGCGCCTGGTGCCCGGCCTGCCGGAGGCCTGGTTGCCCCTCTTCCGGCGGTTGATATTGCGCTGGATCGGGGAAGGCTGGGGCTGCGATTCCCAGGGGGCAGCGGAAGTGCCGAAGGAGCCATAAAAAAAAGCCGGGAGATTCCCCGGCTTTTTTGTGGGCGCTTGGCGCTCAGGCGTTTTTGAACGCCGGTTTGCGCTTTTCCAGGAAGGCGGCCATGCCTTCCTTTTGGTCTTCCAGGGCGAAGCAGGAGTGGAAGAGGCGGCGTTCAAAGAGCATGCCTTCGTGGAGGGGGCCTTCAAAAGCCCGGTTCACGCTTTCCTTGATCATCATCACCACGGGCAGGGAGTAGGAGGCGATCTTGGTGGCGGCGGCCAGGGCTTCGTCCAGCAGCCGGTCCGCGGGGACCACCCGGGAGACCAGACCGGCCCGTTCCGCTTCCGCCGCATCCATCATGCGGGCGGTGAGGCAGAGGTCCATGGCCTTGGCCTTGCTCACGGCCCGGGGCAGACGCTGGGTGCCGCCGGCGCCGGGGAGAATGCCCAGCTTCACTTCCGGTTGGCCGAACTGGGCGGTGTCGGCGGCGATGATGAAATCGCAGCTCATGGCCAGTTCATTGCCGCCCCCCAGGGCGTAACCGGCCACGGCGGCGATCACGGGTTTGCGGCAGGTTTTGACCTTTTCCCAGTTGCGGGTGATGTAGTCGCCCTTGTAGGCGTCCATGTAGTTGTAATCCTTCATGGCCGCAATGTCGGCCCCGGCGGCGAAGGCTTTGTCGGAGCCCGTGATGACCATGGCACCGATGGCTTCGTCCGCTTCGAACTGGGTCAGGGCTTCACCGAGTTCGTCCACCAGGGCGTCGCACAAGGCATTCAGGGCCTTGGGCCGGTTCAGGGTGATGAGACCGACCTTGCCCTTGGTTTCCACGGTGATGTATTCGTAAGACATGGGGCTTACTCCGTTTCTGATGGTAGTTGGGAGGCCGGCTTCAAGGTCATGCCACGACCCTTGGGGGCCGGCGCCTGGGGCCCATTCTTGGGCTGGATGATGGCGCGTACCCGCCCGGTGGGGGCGGAGGAAGCGCCGGGACCATTGCCTTTTTTACCGCTGGCAGTGGCGTAGTACTGCTCCGTGAGGCCGTCGTATTGGATGTACTGGCCCCGCACCTCGTCCTGGCCGCTCTTCACATAGGCCCGGTCGAAGAATTCCGTTACCTGGGTGCGCTCGTTGTGCTCGATGCGCAGCCCTTCCCCTTCCACGTACTCATCCTTGCCTTCCCGCTTTTGCTTGAAGCGGGCCGGTTTGCCGTAGGCCACCCCTTTCTGGAAGCCGTCCTGGTCCTGGGTCACCACCAGCTTGTCCGCATGGATGACCAGGGTGCCCCGGGTGAGCACCACGTTGCCTTCGAAAATGTGCTGCTTCTTGGCGTCATCCACGGAGGCCCGGTCCGCGTCCAGGGTCACCGGCTTATCCCGGTCGGCTTTTTCCGCCAGGGCGGAGGTGCCGGTAAACAACAGACAGGCGGCCAGGAGCAGGGGGGAGGAAAGGCGGGGGGAGGAGAGGAATGGGATCATGGCTAGTGCTTATGGGGTTGAAATTCCCCGGTGACCCGGGAACGGAGGGTGTAGGTCATGGTGGCGTTATCCACGTCCAGCCCCTTGCCCTTGAGCCAGGACTGGCCCTGGACCAGTTGTACTGGGCTGTCCGTGTGGGCGGTTTCCGCATCGGGCAGGATGGTCAGGTCCGGAGCGGTGCCCACCAGGGTTTCCCGGTCAGCGGTGGCGGCCCGGATCAGGGTGACGTTGCGGTAGAGCTTGACCACGCTGGCATCGCTGTTGAGCTTGGCCCAGTCGGCCCCCAGACTCACCGGGGGCTGGCCGGGTTTAAGGAAGACCACCTTGGGCTGCTGCACGTCCGACCCTTCCGTATCCGGGTAATGGACCAGGGTTTTGGCGGTCAGGGTGTAGCGCAGGGTGCCGGTTTCGTCCGACTTGCGCACGGTGAAATTGCTTACCTCGTAATCCGGATCATGGCGGAAACGGCCTCCCGAATCCAGGGGCGGCAATTCCACGGCCTTGGCCAGCCAGAAGGTGAGCCCGGCCAGGGCGGCCAGCAGGACCAGGGGGAAAAGGGCGCCGGTAAAACGCTTCATGGCAGATAACTCGCAAAGAGGGCGTCCAGACGGCCTTGGGCCGCCAGAATGTGTTCACAGACTTCCCGCACCGCGCCGTGGCCCCCCCCCAGGGTGCTCACATAGGCCACATGGTCCTTGACCAGGGGGTGGGCGTCGGCGGGGGCGGCGGAAAAGCCGCAGGCGGCCAGGATTTTGATGTCCTGCACATCGTCCCCCATGTAACCGGCCTGGCTGAAATCCAGGCCCCGGGCGGCGAGCAGTTCGCCCATGGCGGTGCGCTTGTCCAGAATGCCCTGGAGCACGATGTCGATGCCCAGGTCCCGGGCTCGGTTGGCCACGGCGGGGGTGTTGCGGCCGGTGATGAGGGCCAGGGTAATGCCGGCCTTTTGCAGGAGCTTCATGGCCCGGCCATCCTGGGCGTGGTAGGCCTTCAGCTCCACCCCCTGGTCGCTGTAATAGAGGCGCCCGTCCGTGAGCACCCCGTCCACGTCAAAGGCCATGAGGCGCAGATCGTTGCAGGAGGTGGGCATCAGATCACCTTGGCCTGGAACAGGTCATGCATGTTCAGGGCCCCCAGGAGGTGCCCCGTTGCGTCCGTGACCAGCAGTTGGCTGATCTTGTGCCGTTCCATCATTTCCACCGCCTCCACGGCCAGCTTGTCTTCCCGGATGCTGCGGGGCTGGACGCTCATGACCTGACCGATGGGCACCCGGCGCAGATCCACATCCCGTTCAAAAGCCCGGCGCAAATCCCCGTCGGTGAAAATGCCCAGCACCCGGCCCTCTGGATCGGTGACCGTGGTCATGCCCAAGCCGCCCCGGGAAATGGCCAGGACCGCTTCCGCCAGGGAAGCTTCCGGTCGCACCTGGGGCACTTCCGGGCCGGGGCGCATCACGTCTCGTACATGGGTGAGGAGCTTGCGCCCCAGGGCGCCCCCCGGATGGGAGCGGGCGAAGTCTTCCGGGCCGAAACCCTTGGCGTCCAGCAGGGCCACCGCCAGGGCGTCGCCCAGGGCCAGGGCAGCGGTGGTGCTGGCGGTGGGGGCCAGATTGAGGGGACAGGCTTCCTGGGCTACGGCCCCGTTCAGGTGTACGTCAGCCTCCCGGGCCAGAGTGGACTCCGGATGGCCGGTGATGGCCACCAGCTTGGCGCCCTGACGTTTGACGCTGGGCAGGATGGCCAGCAGTTCGTCGCTTTCCCCCGAATTGGAGAGGGCGATGACCAGGTCTTCCCGAAGAATCATGCCCAGATCCCCGTGGCTGGCTTCCCCGGGATGGACGAAGTAGGCCGGGGTGCCGGTGCTGGCCAGGGTGGAGGCGATTTTCCGGGCGATGTGGCCGGATTTCCCCATGCCGCTGACGATCACCCGGCCCCGGCAATTGAGCACCAGGCCCACGGCCCGGAGAAAGGCGTCGTCGATGCGGGGAATGAGTCCGGCCACCGCATCGGCCTCGATGCGCAGCACCTGACGGGCCAGGTCCAGGGCCCGGGGGCTGGGCTGGATCGGGTGTTCCGGACTGGGAGAAATTTGGTTCATGTTCTGACAGCGATTATGATGCGTTGCAGTATACCATTGCCCACGGAGGCCCCCCGGCCGGGCCCTCCGCCCTGCGGTTTCACCCCCTACGCCTAGTCTTTCCATGCACTCCCTGCAATTTCTCCTCTTCCTCCTGCTGGCCGTCGTTCTGGTGGTGATCTTTTTCCGCCGCCTGGGTCTGCCTCCCATCCTGGGCTACCTGGTGGTGGGAGTGGTGGTGGGTCCCCACGCCTTCTCCATCATGAAGGACGTGCGGGGGGCGGAGCATCTGGCGGAATTCGGGGTGGTGTTCCTCATGTTCTCCATTGGCCTGGAATTTTCCCTGCCCAAGCTCTACGCCATGAAGCGCCTGGTGTTTGGCCTGGGCATGGCCCAGGTGCTGCTGACCATGGCGGTGGCAGCGGCCCTGGCCCTGGGGCTGGGATTGTCCTGGCAGGGCGGGGTGGCCCTGGGGGGCGCCGTAGCCATGTCTTCCACCGCCGTGCTTTCCAAGCTCCTGGCCGAGCGCATGGAGCTGGAATCTCCCCATGGCCGGGAGGTGCTGGGGGTGCTCCTGTTCCAGGATCTGGCCGTGGTGCCCCTGTTGATTCTGATTCCCGCCTTTACCCAGCCCCCTTCCGCCATGGCCCTGGAATTGGCCTGGGCCCTGCTCAAGGCGGCGGGGGTGCTGACCGTGGTCTTGTTCCTCGGGCAAAAACTGGTGCGGCCCTGGTTTTTCATCGTGGCCCGGGGCAAGTCGGCGGAACTCTTTATCCTCAACATTCTCCTCATCACCCTGGGGCTGGCCCACATTACGGAAATGGCGGGTCTGTCCCTGGCCCTGGGGGCCTTTGTGGCCGGGATGTTGATATCGGAAACCGAATACCGGTATCAGGTGGAAGAGGACATTAAGCCTTTCCGGGATGTGCTCATGGGCCTGTTTTTCATTACCGTGGGCATGTTGCTGGATCTCCACGAGGTTTTGCGCGCCCTGCCCTGGGTAGCCGCCGGGCTGGTAGCCCTGCTGGCTGCCAAGTTCGGCATTGTGGCCCTGCTCTCCCGGGCTTTTGGGGCGACTCCGGGCAATGCCATGCGCTCAGGCCTGTGGTTGTGCGCTGGGGGGGAGTTCGGCTTTGTGCTCCTCACGGACATTGCCGACGCCCACCTGCTGCCCGCCCGGGTGTTGCAGGTAACCCTGTCCGTGCTGGTGCTGTCCCTGCTTCTGGCGCCTTTGATCGTCCAGTTCAGCGAGAAAATTGTGCTGCGCTTCGCCCGCAGCGAATGGATGCTCCGTTCCATGGCCCTGACCCGCATGGCGGCCCAGACCATGGCCACGGAAAAACACGCCATCATCTGCGGCTTTGGCCGCAGCGGCCAGTACCTGGCCCGCTATCTGGCCCAGGAAGGAGTGTCCTACGTGGCCCTGGACCTGGACCCGGAACGGGTTCAGGAGGCCGCCGCCGCCGGGGAAAACGTGGTCTATGGGGACGCTTCCCAGCGGGAAAACCTCATGGCCGTGGGGGCGGCCCGGGCCAGCGTCATCATTGTCAGTTTTGCCAATGTGGCCATGGCGGAAAAAATTCTTTTCCATGCCCGGGAAATCAAGGCGGACCTGCCGGTCATTGTACGGGCGGCGGACGAGGGCAG
Organism: Azospira inquinata; assembly: GCF_018905915.1. Classification (NCBI taxonomy): domain Bacteria; kingdom Pseudomonadati; phylum Pseudomonadota; class Betaproteobacteria; order Rhodocyclales; family Rhodocyclaceae; genus Azospira; species Azospira inquinata. Next base: position 998,008 of record NZ_CP064782.1, on the reverse strand, counting down.
TCTGGAAGTCCTGTCCCGGGCCGGGGCGGCGGAGGTGGTGGCCGAATCCCTGGAAGCCAGCCTGATGCTGGGCTCCCACGCCCTGGTGCTGCTCGGGGTGCCTATGAAGCGGGTGTTGCGGCGCCTGCGGGCCATTCGGGCCAAGCGCTACAAACTGCTGCGGGGCTTTTTTAAGGGCGGTCTGCGGGGAGAGGAGGAGCCGGAAGGCCAGGAATCCCGTCTCCATTCCATCGTGTTGCCCGAAGGGGCTTACGGGGTGGGCAAAAGCATCGGGGAACTGGCTCTGGCGCCCCTGGGGGTGGAGGTGAGCGCCATTCGCCGCCGGGACATTCGGGCCATGGAGCCCCTGCCCGAAACCCGTTTTCTGGCCGGGGATGTGGTGGTGCTCCTCGGCACCGACGAGGCCCTGGATGGGGCGGAGCGGCGCCTCCTGAAAGGCTGAGGGGCGGAGGTCGGGCCCAGCTCAGACACTCTTGCAGACCACGTAGAGATTGGTGTTGTTGTCCTGGTAATTCCCCGCCGGGCTTTCCCCCGCGCCCACGCTGGTGGGGACGGTGGTTTCCAGTTTTGCCCGGAGATTGCCGGTGGCCGGAGCCCCGTCGTCGAACTGGGCATCCAGGGCCTGGGCGACCTTGGCCGGCAGATTGCCGGAACAGACCACCAGGCCGGAAAGGCCCAGGGCGCCCCATTGCACCCCCATGATCCCGTTGGCCGCGTTGGTGGCCGGTTGGGTGGCGGCGGCCAGGGTGGCCGTGTTCCCGGCGAGAAAACCGGCCAGGCGCATTTCCGCCCAGAACAGGCGGCTTTCCTGGGCGGCATCCGTGTCCTGATAGCTTCCTTCGATGATGCTGTTGCCGTTGCCCGGGGCGGTAATCAGGCTCCAGCGGGTGGCTCCCGGGTCGTCCCCGGGCAGGCGCCGGTACCGGTCCTGGTAGGACAGGATGCCGGCGGACAAGCCGTTCAGGTCATTGGCGATGTTGCGAATCTTGGCCTGGGTAATCAGCTCCTGGCCCTTGAGCACCCCGCCCAGCAGGAGACCGATGATGACCAGCACAATGGCGATTTCGATGAGGGTAAAACCCCGGTTCCGGGTGGGCATGGACCGCCTCCAGCAGGAGAGAAGAGGAGGTCAAAATAATGCCATATAAATATTTTTGTCGGAACTACCGGCCCCGCTAAAGGTTGGAGGGGGCCTGCAGCCGGTACACTGGGACCGGGCCTTTGCCCTTGAGTTCCAGGGTTTCCGCCGGGGCAAAGGAGAATTGGCTGGCTAGGCGCTGGTAGGTGGGGGCATCCACCAGAATATTGCCCGGGGAGCCTTCGCTGGAAATGCGGCTGGCCGTATTCACCGTGTCGCCCCACAGGTCGTAGATGAATTTCTTCTTGCCCACCACCCCGGCCACCACCGGCCCCGTGGCAATGCCGATGCGGACTTCCAGATGCATGCGGTTGATGTCGAAATCCCGGTGCAGCAGTTCCTGGATGGCCAGGGCCATGCTGGCCATGGCCTGGGTGTAAGGCCCCTGATCCCCGTTCAAGCCCCCGGCCACCATGTAGGCGTCCCCGATGGTTTTGATTTTTTCCAGACCGAAGGACTCGGCCAGCTCGTCCAGGGAGGAAAAAATCCGGTTGAGCATGGAAAACACCTGCTGGGGCGAAAGGCCTTCCGCCACCCGGGTGAAATTGACGATATCCACGAACATGACCGACACCTCGGCGAAGCCGTCCGCAATGATGGCGTCTTCGTATTTGAGGCGCTTGGCCACGGGCTCGGGCAGCACGTTGAGGAGCAGGGCTTCGGCCCGTTCCTGCTCCTGCTCCAGCATGTGCAGGGTGTCTTCCATGCGGGCCTGGATCCGGTCCTTTTCCTGGGCGGCGAAGCGCAGCATGAGGTAGGCGATGGAGGAAACACAGGCGAAATTGAGGGTGAAGAAAATCAGCTGGGTGGCTTCCGGAATGGCCACGGGGCCGTGGCCCGGCAGGGAAGTCTGGAGAATGTCCCAGATCCCGGTGAGCAGGGTGAGGAGCAGGTAGGCGATGAACCAAGGGGCGGACTTTTTTACCCCGGAGACCAGAATGACGCCGATGGGCCCCAGCAGTCCCCACAGGCTGATGCCGCTGCCGTTGATGAAATTGCCCAGGCGCCATTGGGCGACAAAGGGCAGCACCATGAAGAGGCCCAGCTGGGTGAGGCGGAAGAGGGGGAAATTGCCGTTTTTGAGGAAAAAGGCCAGGTTGCCCAGAAGCAGGCCTTGAAAGACCAGGGCGGTGCCCAGGGGCAGTTGGGGGGCCAGGTAGCTGTAGAGCAGGGTCCAGGCCATGGCGGCGGCGCAGACCAGCACGGTGGCCAGGACCAGGATCAGTTTGCCGGTTTGCAGGGCGGGCGGGTCTTCCGGGCGAATGCCCAGGGTCTCCAGGGAATGGCGAAAGCCTGAACCGAAGGTCATGAAGAAAGAGCGCGGCGGCGTCGGGAAAAGAGAGAGGTGACGCAACAATACTGACAGCCCCCTCCGGGTCGGGTCAAGGGAGCCGCCCCGCCGCCGTGAGACGGCTGTAGAGAATCACCGGGGAGAGCCAGAGCAGCTGGTCATCAAAGGCCCCCTGGGGATGGTCCGCCGGGGTGGGCGGGTGGCTGACCAGGCGGTTGTCCCCATCCAGATTGGCCGTTTCGTCCGCCCCCCGGGGCGTTTCCCCGTTGGCCCCGGTGGAAAAAACCACCACCAGCCCTTCCCGGGTCAGGGCGGTGGTGGTGCTACAGGTATCGGCCCCGGGGCAGACCCAGAGGTCCGGGGCCGGAGGGGCGGCCAGGGAGGCCCAGTTACTGCGCAGGCCGTTGGCGGTGGTGAAACCGTGGCTCTGGGCGCCAATGGCAACGCTGCTGACCTGATAGTGCAGGCGCTGGCCCCAGGCATCCAGCACATAACCCGCTTCATCCGTGGGCCCCAGGCCCAGGGTAGTGCCGGGCAGATAGCCGCTCCAAGCCAGGCAATCCCCGCCCCCCTCGGGCATTTCCCGGGCAACGCCCCCCTGGCCCGGGGGCATGGGGCAGGGGAAACGGCCCTGGGCGAGGAAAAAGCCCAGCAGGGCTTCCTGGGCGTCCACCAGTTGCTGCTGGGTCTGCTGGCGGGCGGTCTGGTCCCGTTGCCCCCGGGCGGCGGTCATCAGGCTGCCCGCCAGGAGGGCGGCAACGATGAGGACCAGGGCCAGTTCCACCAGGGAAAAGCCGGTCATGAAGGGCTGGGGCGGGGTTGGGCGGGGGTGGTTCATGGTCGACTGCGGGCGGCGAACAGGGTGATGAGAATTTGCTGATCCACCGAGCTCTGGGCATTGGTAAAGCCCAGGCGCACCCGGCGCCAGAGGTCCTGCCCGGAGAGGGCAGGGAGAGTCAGGGTCTGGCTGAGGGTCGGCGCCAGGCGGGGAAAACGGGGGGAGAAATCCTGGTTTATATCCCCCATGGCTTCCAGCACCGGGAGGGTCAGGGCGGGTTGATTTACATCCAGAATCCAGGCCTGGATCAGGAAGGTGGCGCCCTGGGCGGTGCTTTGGCGCACCACGTCCAGGCGGAGGTGGAAAGCCCGCTGGGCGGCGCTGCTGGCCTGGAGGGCGGCCAGAGATGCCAGCCCTGGCGGGCCGGAGGGATTGGTGGGATTGGCCCCGGCCCCATGCACATTGTCGTCCCCCGGTCCCGGATTGTCGGGGCTGGCCGGGTAGGGCGCGCTGCCCCAGAACACCAGGGCGGCGTGCCGATTGTCCGGATCGTTCCGTCCCCCGTTGGGGGCGCTCGGGGCGGCCCAGCCCGGATTGGCCCGGGTGTCCACTTCCAGACCGATTTTGGGGGCCAGGATGGGGGCGATGCCGCTGCCCGGGCTTTGCCCCCCATAGCCCAGCAGGCCGCCCCCGCCGCCACAATGGTCGGCCCCGGAATTCCGCTCCCCGTCCGCCAGGACCAGGGTGAAGCCCTCCCCGATTTTCTTGATCTGGAAGCGAAAATAAAGGCGCAGGCCCCCGTCAAAGGCCAGGGTATCCCCAAACCAGGCACAGCCGGATAGGCTGGCGGCGGGAAGGCCGTGGCTAGTGGTTGCCCCCAGAGCGCCCAGGGTGAGGGTCTGCTGGGGGCCGTCCGGGGTGGCCAGGGCGGGCGACGGGCCGCCAGAGGGCGTGCCGGGCAGCAGCTTGTCCATGTTCTGGGCAAAGGACAGCCGGTCGGCGGGTGGATTGAGGCAGAGAACCACGTCCTGGGCGGCGGGGCGGCTCACGTCACTGACCGTGTAGGTGCTGGCCCCCGCCAGGGTCAGTCCGGTCCGGGTCAGAGTCGTCAGATTGGGGGCTTCCAGGTAGTTTTCCCACCGTTCCCGCTGGGCCGGAGTTTGCCGTGCCTGGCCCGTCTGCCGCTCCCCGGCGAAGACCAGGGCGCCGCTGCAAGCCTGGCTATTGACCGAGAGGCAGGTCCGGTTGCTGGCGCACAGGGAGTAGAACAGGTGATCGCCAAAGGCCCGGCCATAGCCCAGGGGTGCCAGATTGGCGCAGGAAGCCGGTATCCGGCCGGTGACCAGTTCCGGATTGGCGGCCTGGGGGGCCGCGGGCGAGGGCCGGGGCAAGGCGGCCCCACTTTGCAGGCAGTCCCGGATATTGGCGAGCCAGCCGTTGATGCCCCGGCGCCCCGACCCGGGCCCCTGAAAATCCCGGCGCAGGCGGATGCGGCGGAAAAACAGCTCCTCCGTGCCGATGCCCAGCAGCCGGTCATTGTTGTCGCCCTGGCCGGGGAGTCCCGGGCGGAGGGTTAGGGGGGCTGCCAGATCAGCGCCGGGGCTGAGGCTTTCCAGGTATTGGGCCCAGTCCTCGGCCCGATCTCCGCCGCAGTTGCCCGCTCCCGGGCGGCGCCGCTGCGGGGTTAGGGGCGGTCCGGGGGCGAAAATCACGGCGGCCAGGGCCCCCTCCAGGGGAGTGGCGCCCGCCGGGGCAGGGAGGAGAAATTGGCCCGGCGTGTCCCAATTCAGGGGCGTGGCACTGGCCGGATTGTCCTTGAAGCCCCCGGCCACTCCGTACCAGAGGCAGTTGCCCTGGCTGTCCGTGAGGGCCGGAAGCCCCAGGGTCTTGTAGGGCAGATAGCCCATGGCGGCCTGCTCCTGGGCGCCGCAGGGGGGATCGGCCACCCCGTCCCCATCCCGGTCGGGGCAGGGCAGGTAGCCGAACATCTGGTCCGGATAGCGATCCCGATAGGTGGCGGCAAAGCCGATCAGGGCTTCCTTGGCCTGGCTCAGGGCCGGGTCCGGGCTGGCGGGGCGGGGGAAAAACCAGGGGACCAGGGCCAGCCATCCGGCCATTAGGACCAGAAGCAGCAACAAGGCGGCGCCTTGTTGCGGAAGGTGGCCGCCCCGTAGCCCCCGATTTTCAGGGCAGCGCCGCTCAGGGACTGGCGGCATGGCCCGGTTCCAGGAGGGAGCGGGGACGGGCATGGCCCTGCTGCCATGTTTCCCCCACCCGGAAACTGAGGGCCGGGCGCCGGGGGGAGGCGGGCAGGAGAAGGGCTCCCGGATGCCGGGGCAGGTAGCGGAAAGGCGGGGGCGCCTCCCGGCCCGGGGCGGACAGGGCCTGACCGTTGATCCACAGGGTCTGGGGGCCTCGGGAGCGTTGTACCAGGCCGTTCAGCACCAGGGTGGGGGCGCCCAGCGCTGGTGCCGGGGCCCCTCCCGGGTGCAGGGCCTGCCAGTCCAGCAGTTGCCGCTGCTCCGGAGTATAGAAAAGGCGCCCCAGTTCCTCCTCCCCGGGGACGGGCAGGCTTATGCCCAGCAGCAAGGCGGCCAGGAGTTCGGCCTGGGACCGGGTCATGGTGATGTCTCCCCTGGAGGGGGAGCCTGGAGGGTGAGCCGCTCCACCCGGCAGTCGGCTGCCAGGGCTCCAGGCTGGGGAGGCTCTCCGGTGAGCCCCCCTTCCTCCGGGGGCTCGGCCCAGGCCACTTGGCAGTTTTGTACCCGCAGCAGCCCCTGGCCGGGCGACTGGAGCTGCCCCAGGAGATCAAGCAACTGAGCTTCATGACGCAGGGGAAGGTGAATCTGAATGGACTGGGAAACCAGACGCCAGCCCGCTTCCTGAGCCAGAAAGCGGGGCTCGGCAGGGCGCAGGGTAAGGCCGGGATAACGGGCAGGGGAAAGGAGGGGGGCCAGGGGACGATCTTCCCCTGGCCGGGAAGCGGTGATCCAGCCTTTTCCTTGGGCCTGGCTCAGGCGCTGGGCCAGATGTTGGCGCTGTTTCTGAGCCTGAATCCCCCGCTGCCGGGCCAGGCCCTGTTGTTCCACCTGGGCCTGGCTCGCTTGGGCTTGATCCTTGGCTTTCAGGTAGGCGGAATGACTGCCGCCCCAGATCATCAGCCCGCCCCCCACCCCCAGGAGGGCCACCAGGATGCCCCGGCGGAGGGCGGCGAATTGTGGCGGAAGCTGTCTCATGGCTTGTTCCTGGACCAGATTTCGCCCCGGAAAGCTGGGGATGAACTGGTGGCATCGCCCTGAATTCGGCCCTGAAGTTGGGCGTTGGCCTCCAGGGCTGCCCGGAATTGATTTAGGGGGGTGGCGAAGTCAGCCTCCCGGCGGACGGGAGACGGGCCTTCCTCCTCCTGGATTTCCCCTTCCAAGGCCAAATGGGGGCCCTGGGGGAGAGGGTGTTTGGTGGAGGCAGACAGGGGAGAGGGCGCTTCTCCCGCCTCTTCACCGGTCCATTCCAGGCGTGTTAGCCGAAGGCCCGGGGCCTGGTCCAGCAGCCCACTGAGCTGATGGAGCAGGCGGCGGGGATCGGGGCGTTGTTCTTCCTGCTGCTCCAGCCGGGCCAGCAAGGTTGGCGGTACGGAAGGAGGGGTGGGGCTCTGGGTTTCCCCGGTGGGGAGTAGCTCCGGGGAGGCAATCAGGGCCTGTTGGTTGGCGGTGGCTATCTGTTGCCATTGGCGTGCTTCCCCCAGATCCAGGGCCCCCAGGGCGAGGCCGAGGCAAAAGCTGCCGGCTCCGGCCCCCACCAGGGTCCGTTCCCAACGTTGCCAACGGTAGGTCTGGCCCAGGGCGGCGGGGGCGAAGGCGGTGGAGGGGGGCTTGCGCACCAGGGCCTGGGCCCAAAGCTGGGGCAGGGTGATGGAAGGACTGGCCGGGGAGGCGCCCAGATGGCGGGCAAGGGCCGTGGCGTCCAGGCGGCACCAGGGCGGCTCCTGGCCTTCTGCCCTGCCCTCGGGCTCCTCCTCCCCCGGGGAAAGCAGATGGACCGCCAAAGGCTGGTGCCGCTCCAGGAGCCGCTGTCCAAGCAGATATTGGTGGCAGTGGGCCGTTTCCCTCAGGAGTTGGGGCCAGGCTTCCGGCCCCGCTGGCAGGTTCACCTGACGGGAAAAATGGAGTTGGCCCTGGGCGAAATAGCTTTGCCGCAGGCGGTCCCCCTGCCGGGTGAGGAGCAGACCCTGGCCCGGCAGCCAGCCCTGGCGCACCAACTGGGCCAGAATCAGGGGCAGGCAGGTGACCTGACCCACGGGCAGCTGTCGGGCTTCCAGGGGGGCGACCCAGGCCTGGGTGACTTCGGGGGCGGTGAGGGCCAGGAAGAGGAAACTTTCTTCTTCCCGCTGCTGCTGGCTAATGCCCAGGGGCAGGGCGCCGCGAAAGGGACTGTGGGGAAAGTGCTGGGCCAGTTTGCGCTGTATCAGCTGCTGCCGCTCCCTACCTCGGAGTCGGGGCAGGGCTTCTTCCCGATAGACTTCCTGTCCCAGATCCCAGAGCAGGTCATAGCGGCCCGGGGACAGATCCAGAAAGCGGGTGTACCGGGTCTGCCCCTCCGGGTCCGGGGAAAAGCGGGCCTCTTCCCGAACCCACCCTTTTTCCCGGCGGAAGACGATCAGGCCCTGATCCGTGAGGTAGAGAATGCGGTGGAGGCCCATGGCGGTCAGTGTCCCAGGGTTGCCACCGCGTCGTAGATGGGCCCCAGGATGGCGACCATGATCCAGCCCAGCAGGCTTCCCAGGATGAGGGTCAGGCAGGGCTCCAGTAGGGCTTGCAGGCGCCCCAGCTGTTCCCGGATATCCCGGTCATAGAAATAGGCTACATTGCGCAGGGCCTGGTCCAGGGCGCCGGTGGTTTCCCCCATCTGCACCATGCGCAGCATCAGGGGCGGAAACAGGTGGGCGCTGGCAAAGGCGCCGCTCAGGCTGGTGCCGGCGGCGATCTGTTCCCCCACCCGAACAATGCCGCCATGGACATGGCGGTTGCCCACCAGGGTGGCGCAGGCCTGGAGCCCCTCCAGCACGGAAATGCCGGCGCCGTAGAGCAGGGCAAGACTGCGGGCAAATCTGGCCAGCAGGCTTTTTTCCAAGAGGGGGCCGATTTTCGGCAGGCGCAGCAGCCAACGGTCCCGAAAGTCCTGGAATCGGGGCGTCCAGCGCGACAGGAGGATTCCCAGGCATCCCAGTCCCAGCAGGCCCAGGGCTAGGGCCTGACCGTGGTACACCAGCAGATCGGAGAGGGCGAACAGCAGGCGGGTGGAGAGGGGCAGCTCATGGCCCAGGTGGCGGACAAAGCTCTGTAGCTGGGGCACCAGGTAGATGAGTAAAAAGCCGCTGCTTCCCAGCACCATGGCCGCCAGCAGGGCCGGGTAGAGGAGCAGGCGGCGGGTTTGGGCGTGAATTTCGTCTTCCCATTTCAGGGTTTCCGTCAGTTCCCGGAGAATTTCCAGAAGCCGTCCGGATAGTTCCCCGGCCCGGATCAGCTGGATTTCCGTGGGGGGAAAGGGGCCGGGGTGGTGGGCCATGGCCTGGGACAGGGTCAGTCCCCCTTCCAGACCTTCGATCAGGCCAGTGACCACATCCCCCAGGGCGGGGCTTTCTTCTCCATGGCGGATTTCCAATAGGCTTTCCCAGAGGGGAAGGCCAGCGTGGAGCAATTGTTCCAGATGGAAATAGAGGAGGATGCGATCCCGGCGGCCCAGGGTGCCCCTTCCCCGCCGGCGATAAGTGCCGGGGCGGGCTCCAATCAGATCCAGCCCGAGACGGTGCAGGCGGGCTTCCAGGTCTTCCAGGTGGGCGGCCTCCAGCTGGCCTTCCTGGCGACGGCCCCGGGGATCGACTGCCCGATAGCGGTAGAGGGTCATGGTGCCGGCTCCCGGGGAGGAAGACCCACCACCCGGAGGAGTTCCGCCAGGGTGGTGGTGCCGTCCAGGACCCGCCGCCAGCCGTCCTCCTGCAGGCTGCGTAGGCCCTGTTGGCGGGCGGCTGTTCGGAGCAGGGGAAGGGAGGCGCCCTGGGCGATCAGATCATCCTGCTCCGGGGTGTTTTCCCACAATTCCATAATGGCGACCCGGCCCCGGTAGCCCTGGTGCTGGCAATGATCACAGCCGGTGCCCCGATAGAGCACCAGTTCTTCCCCGGGGAGGCCCAGTTGCAGGGACTCCTGGGGCGTGGGGGTATAGGTTTCCCGGCAATGGGGGCAGATTTTCCGCACCAGGCGCTGGGCTACTACCCCGATTAGGTTGCCGGACAGGATGTCCGGGCCGATGCCCAGGTCTTTGAGCCGGGGAATGGCGCCCAGGGCGGAATTGGCGTGCAGGGTGGAAAACACCTGATGGCCGGTCATGGCCGCCCGGAAGGCCATGATGGCCGTATCCGGGTCCCGGATTTCCCCTACCAGAATAATGTCCGGATCCTGGCGCATGAGGGTGCGGATGCCGTTGGCGAAATCCAGCCGGGCCCCTTCATTGACACAGCTTTGCCGCATCAGGGCCGTGGGATATTCCACCGGGTCCTCCAGGGTCATGAGATTCACCCCTTCCTGGTTCAGCTGGGCCAGCAGGGAATAGAGGGTGGTGGTTTTGCCCGCGCCCGTGGGGCCGGTGACCAGGAGGATGCCTTCCGGGCGATGCAACAGGCGCTCCAGGGTGGTCCGGTGGTCTTCCGCTAGGCCCAGGGCGGCCAGGGGCAGCAGGCCCCGGTGTCGGTCCAGGATACGTAGGACCAGGTTTTCCCCGTGCAGGGTGGGGTGGGTGGAGACCCGAAAATCCACCCGGCGGCCCCCCAGCTGGCGTTGAAAATGGCCATCCTGGGGGGCCCGGCTTTCCGCGATGTTGAGGCCGCTCATGACCTTGAGACGGACAGCCATGGCGGGCCAGTAGGCCAGATGGAGGGCCCGGATCTGGCGCAACAGGCCGTCAATGCGATAGCGGATGCGGAGAAAGCCTGCCTCCGGTTCGAAATGAATATCCGAGGCCTGTTGCCGTACCCCGTCCGCCAGCAGGGCATCCACCAGGCGGATCACTGGCTGCTGAAAATCCCGGGGAGCGGTCCCCGGATCGGCGGCGGGGGCGGGGCCTTCTTCGATTTCCTTCAGGATGGCGTCGATGGACAGGGCGCCGCCGTAATGCTGCTCCACCGCCTGGGCAATTTCCGATTCTCCTGCCAGATAAATGTCCAGCTCCCACTCCGGCCCCAGCAGGGCCCGTACCCGATCCTTAGCCACCACGTCCCAAGCATTGGCCATGGCCAGACTCAGCCGGGGAGGTCGGGTGCTGAGGTTTAGGGGCAGGAGATGGTGTTGCTGGGCAAAGGCTTTGGGAATGCGGGCCAAGGCTTCCGGGGCGATCAGGACCTGATCCAGGTCGATGCCTGGGATGCCCTGGTGTTCCGCCAGCAAATCCCGCAGGGTGGCTTCCGAGATGAAACCCAGACCGGTAAGCAGCCGCCCCAGGGGCGCCCGCTCCCGCAGTTGTTCCCGCAGGGCAATCTCCAGTTGATCCGGTGAAATCGCCCCCCGGGCCAGGAGTTCCTGGCCCAGGGGCCGTTGCAGGGCCGGGCGGGACTGGGGCTCGTTCATGGGGTGGAGGCCTCGGCCCCTTCCAGGGCCGCTAGTCGGGCTCGGGCTCCTTCCCGGTCAAAATGGGCAGCCCCGGGTTCTCCAGCCTGCAAGGCCTGCCGGTAGTAGTCCCGGGCCTGGCTTTTACTCAGGTGATCCAGGCTGACGGCCAGATTGAGCAGCGTATTCGGATTCCCCGGCCGACAGGTGTTGGCCTGCTGAAAAGCTTCTCGAGCTTCTCCCCAGCGGGCTTGATCCGCGAGGAGGATGCCCAGGGCCTGGTAGCCGTCGCAGGCCTCCGGACTTTCCTGCAACAGCTGGTGCAGGGCGCTTTCCGTGGCCATGGGATTGATTTCTCCCTTGAGCCGGAGCAGGCCCACCCGGGCCGTCACATCCTGGGGATGGGCGGCCAGGGCTTTTTGATACCAGGCCGCTGCCGGACCGTATTGCCCTTGGCGTAGGGCCAGGGCCGCCAAACCGTTCATGGCGTCCGGATGATGGGGGTGGTGGGCCAGTATTCGGGCGTAAAGTGCTCCGGCGGGCCCGTCCTGACCGGCCACCAGGGCTTGATAGGCCTGGGTTAGGAGATCCGTGGGGGCCGGGTTGGGGGTGATACGAATGTCGCTGGCAGGGGCGCGGACTCTGGCTCTCCCGGCTAATCCCGGTTTCGTTGCAGTCGGATGGGCCGGAAGCCGTGCGGAGGGAGCGGCGGGCTTGGCCCTAGGGGCGGGGGGGGAGGATTGGGCCTGGGCTGGCGCCTCCTGCAGGGAGGGAGCTCCGGCCAGGAGCGGGGACGAGGGGGTGGCTGCAAGCAAAAGGCCCAGGACGTCCAGGATCAGAAAGGGCTTGGGACCCTGTAGCTTTTCTTCCGGAGCTTGATAGCCGGGGGCCGGAAATTGGGAGCAGGCACCGGGCTTCATGGGGCGTTCTCCCCTCCGGAGGGGGCCATTTGCTGGCGGGGCCCCGGGTTGTGGCGGAAAAATTCCGGATCGGGCAAAAGCCGCTTTTGCCCCCGGTAGTCTCCGTCCAGGCTGGCTTCCCGGATGACCGTGGGGCGCAGGAAAATAACCAGCTCGGTCTTGCTGGTGGCGTCGTTCCGATGGGTGAAGAGATTGCCCAGCAGGGGAATGCGAGACAGGCCGGGGACCGTGTTGTCCGCGTTGCGCAGCCCTTCCTCCATCAGGCCCCCCATGACGGCGATGTTGCCGTTTTCCACCCGGATCATGGTTTCCATTTCCCGGGTGCGGATGACCGGAATCTGGCTGGTGATATCGCTTTGCAGACCATTGGCCGCATTGGCCCGGAGGGCCGGATTGGGATCGGCCACATAGCTGACGATGCGGGAAATGCTGGGGCGGATGTTGAGCAGCACGCTGTCGTGGTGGCTGATTTCCGGGGTGACGTTCATGACAAAGCCCACCGGGACGGAGTTGAGGGTGGTGGTGTAGGTGGTGACCGTGGTGGTCTGGTTCTGGGTGGTGTCCGCCTTGATGGTGAAATAGACCTCGTTGTCGATGACCTTGATCACCGCCGTCTGGTTATTCATGACGCTGATCTTGGGGCTGGAGAGGACTTTCACCACGCCAAAGGATTCCAGCAATTTCAGAGTGCCCTGGTTGCTACGCCCGTCCCCTGCCCGGGTGTAACTGAGCTGGAAGAAATTGGCGTTCAGGTCCGTCAGATTGGCGGAGGCTTCCTGAACCACGGACCAGCCGGAGCCCGGGTTGAGTCGCAGCCAGTCAATACCCTGCTGGTAGTTCTGGGACAGCTGGACTTCCGCAATGGTGGCTTCAATGAGCACCTGACGCTTGGCGCTGGCCATGACCGCATCCAGGTACTCCTGCACCTTTTCCTGCTGCTTCTGGGTGGCCCGTACGGTGAGGGTGCCGGTTTCCGGGTGGGCGATTACCGAGGCGGCCTCCCGGAACGTGGTTTTGCGCACGATGGTGGTGCCACTGTTTTGCAAGGTGGCCGGATTGGGACTGGCCGCCAGGCCATTTTGCACCGTGCTGCCTTTGCCCCGGGGAGCCGGGGCTGTGCTGCCCGTGCCCGTGGTGGTTTGGGCCGACGCCTGTTCCACCACGGTTTCACTGGAACCTTCGGGAAGAATTTTGTCCGTTTCCCGCAACAGGTCTTTGAGATTCTGGATCAGGGATTCCCAGAATTTGTGGTGGGCCTTGTTTTCCACCCGGGTGATGGAACTGTTGCCGCTCCCCTGGGTGGCATTGGTGGGGGTGACCGTGCCCGCCGCCGGATTGGCGCCCGGTCCGGCGGTGGCGATCTGGGTGGTGACCGCCACCGTACCCGCCGTATCCCGTTCCATATTCACGTAATCCACCTTGTAGGTGTGGAGGTAGGGCGTGTCGGGCATTACTTCCAGAAGGCCGTCCCCCAGCCGGTAGCGGATATCCGCCTGGCGGGCCAGCCGGTCCAGAATCTGGGGCAGGGTCTGATTCACTGCGTTGAGGGAGACGACGCCGTGGATGCCCGGGTGAATATCTACGTTGATCCTAGCGTCCCGGGCCAGGGCAAAGAGGAGGTCAGGGAGTTCCACCTGATGCACCACCACGTTGTATGTTTCTTCCTCCTGCCCGGGAATGGGTGGAGGCGGTAGGAGTTCACCGCGGGAGATGGGGGGAATGGGCGCCCTAGCGGTTGGGATGGTGGCCGCTTGTTGCAGATGGGCGGGGTCGGGCGGGGGTGCCAGGGGCGTGGAGCAGCCGCTGAGCCATCCTATCCAGGAAGCAAGTGCCGCCCAGGTGGGCAGGGGGCGGCGGAAAAGCCAAGGGGCGTGCATGGACGATGGCGCCTCGGGAAAGGATGGAAAAATAGATGTGTGTAATTAATGTAATGATTTGTAACGGCTTCTGCGGGAAAAATATCCCATACGAATATATTGCGCAAGAGGTGGGTCGCAAAAATTCCGGAAAGCCAGGCGGTGGGGCGCTGGATGCCCAGGGGACGTGGAAAGGCCGGGAACGGGGGCCGGGTTAAGCCGGGCGCCACTTATTCCGTTGGCGTGCTGCCAGGAATCCGGGGTGTATCTGATAGAATAGCAAGCTCTAATACTTCTTCTGGATTTGAACGTGCAGGCAAACAGCCTGGTTGAAATTCGCGATCTGACCTTTTCTTACCCCACGGATGAAGGGCATCGCCGTATTCTGGACGGCATCAACATGCGCTTCCCCCGGGGCAAGGTGGTCGCCATCATGGGCGGCAGCGGCTGTGGCAAAACCACCCTGCTGCGTCTGATTGGCGGCCAGCTGTGCCCCACCGGGGGCGAGGTGCGGGTGGACGGTCAGGTGGTCCATGAACTCTCCACCGCCGATCTTTATGCCCTGCGTCGACGCATGGGCATGTTGTTCCAGTTCGGCGCCCTGTTCACCGACATGTCCGTGTTCGACAACGTGGCCTTTCAGATGCGGGAACACACCAATCTGAGCGAGGCCATGATCCGGGATTTGGTACTGCTCAAGCTCCAGTCCGTAGGACTGCGGGGGGCCGCCCAACTCATGCCTGCCGAACTATCCGGCGGCATGGCCCGGCGGGTGGCTCTGGCCCGGGCCGTGGCCCTGGACCCGGCCCTGGTCATGTACGACGAGCCCTTTACCGGTCTGGACCCCATTTCCCTGGGGGTGGTGGGGCAGTTGATCCGCGCCCTGAACGATGCCCTGGGAGCCACCTCGGTAATGGTGACCCACGATGTGCAGGAATCCCTGCAAATTGTGGATTACATCTACTTCATGTCCGGCGGTCGGGTGGTGGCGGAAGGGACTCCGGAAGAAATCCGGGCCTCCCAAGACCCCTTTGTGCATCAATTCGTCCACGCGGAAGCGGACGGGCCGGTGCCCTTCCACTATCCGGCCGGTGCCCTGGGCGAAGATTTGAATCTGGCGGGCTCCCATGCTTAAGCGCTTTTTTACTTCCATCGGCGCGGGGGTGATGGACCGGGTCTGGCGCCTGGGTTTCGCCACCCGCTTTTTCTGGGCCATCCTGCGCTACTCCGGTCAGTCCTTCCGGCGTTTTCCCCTGACCATCCGGGAAATCTATTTCTGCGGGGTGCTGTCCCTGGTGATTATCCTGGTGTCCGGGCTTTTCGTTGGCCTGGTGCTGGGCTTGCAGGGTTATGAAATTCTCCAGCGTTACGGTTCCTCCGAAGCTCTGGGGACCCTGGTGGCCCTGGCCCTGACCCGGGAACTGGGGCCGGTGCTGGCGGCGCTCCTGTTTGCCTCCCGGGCCGGGACTTCCCTGACGGCGGAAATTGGCTTGATGAAGGCCACCGAGCAGCTCACCGCCATGGACATGATGGCCGTCAATCCCTTGGCCCGCATTGTGGCGCCCCGCTTTTGGGGTGGGGTCATTTCCATGCCTTTCCTGGCGGGCTTGTTTTCCGCCATGGGGGTGTTTGGCGGCTACCTGATCGGGGTGGTCTTCATCGGGGTGGATTCCGGCGCCTTCTGGTCCCAGATGCGGGCTTCCGGGGACTTCCAGACCGATGTGCTGAACGGCGTCATCAAGAGCTTCGTCTTCGGTATGGCCGTTACCCTGATTGCAGTTTTCGAAGGCTATGATTCCCAGCCCACGGCGGAGGGCGTGTCCCGCGCCATCACCCGTACGGTGGTGACTTCCGCCCTGGTGATCCTGGCTCTCGACTTTATTCTTACCTCGTTTATGTTCCGGGGAGCGTAATCAATGAATCGCAAAGTACTCGACCTGTGGGTCGGTGTGTTCGTCGTCATCGGCTTTTTTTCCTTGGTTTTCCTTGCCTTGCGGGTAGGCAACCTGTCCGGCTCCAATTTCGCCGAGACTTACCAGCTCCAGGCCAAATTTGATAACATCGGCGGGCTCAAGGTCCGGGGACCGGTGAAAAGCGCCGGGGTGCTGGTGGGCCGCGTCTCCGCCATCCGCTTTGATCCCCAGAGCTACCAAGCGGTGGTGACCCTAGATGTGGATTCCCGCTACAAATTCCCCAAGGACACGTTTGCCTCCATCCTGACCTCCGGTCTGCTGGGGGAACAATACGTGGGCCTGGATGTGGGGGGCGATGAAAAGATGCTGGCCCCCGGGGACACCATTACCAAGACTCAGTCCGCCGTGGTGCTGGAGAAGCTGATTAGCCAGTTCCTCTTCAACAAGGCGTCCGAAGGAACGGATGCGGCGGAAAAACAATAGGGCCCCAGGGGCCTGAACGGATACAAAGGAAACGTCGTGGATCGAAAAATCGCCAAGAAGCCCACAGCTTCCCTTGCCCTGCTGCTGTCTTCCCTGCTCATTCTGGGGGGCTGCGCTTCGGCTCAGAATCCCCGGGATCCGTGGGAGGGCTTCAACCGCACCATGTTCTCCTTCAATGAAGGCCTGGACAAAGCGGTGTTGAAGCCGGTGGCCAAGGGCTACGATGCGGCGCTTCCTGACCCGGTAAAACTCGGGGTGAGCAATTTCTTCTCCAACGTGGGCGATGTGTTTATCGCGGTGAACGACCTGCTTCAAGGCAAGCCCAAGGATGCGGCTTCCGATACGGGGCGTTTCCTGATTAACACCACGGTGGGGATTTTCGGTCTCTTCGATGTGGCCTCCAACGCGGGGCTGGAAAAACATGAGGAAGACTTCGGTCAGACCTTCGGTCGCTGGGGCGTGGGAGATGGCCCCTATGTGGTGTGGCCGGTGATCGGGCCCCGGACGCTGCGGGACTCCTTTGGCTACGCCATGGACGCCCACTTTGATCCGGTCTGGAATGTGAGCAACATTCCCACCCGGAACAGCCTGCTCCTGCTTCGGGTGATCGATGCCCGGGCCGCCGCCCTGCCGGCGGAACAGGTGATCGACGAAGCCGCCATCGACAAATACTCCTATATCCGGGATGCGTACCTGCAAAATCGTCGCAGCCTGATTTATGACGGCAATCCGCCGGCCGCGACCGATGATGACGGGTCGGCCGACACAGGGGCCGCTTCCGGGGATGACGCCACGCCCGCCGCTCCTGCCGCCCAGCCTTGAGGCGGTGAGCGATTACAACTGTTTTGAGATGGATTGAGTGATGAAGCTTCTGCAAAAAATTGGCCTATTTATCGGCGCTCTGGCCTGTGCCGCTTCCGCTTTCGCTTCCGTGGATACCAGCACCCCCGACGTGCTGGTGAAAAACGTAACGGAAGAAGTGCTGACCATTGTCCGGCAGGATAAGGACCTCCAGAACGGCAATACCAAGAAGGCGGTTGCCCTGGTGGAAACCAAGGTGCTGCCCCACTTCAATTTCACCCGCATGACCGGCCTGGCCCTGGGCCGGGACTGGAACAAGGCCACCCCGGACCAAAAGCGGGTGCTGACCCAGGAATTCCGGACCCTGCTGGTGCGTACCTATTCCAACGCCCTGACCGCCTATCGGGATCAGACCGTGGAATACAAGCCCTTCAAGATGGCCCCCGGGGATACGGACGTGACCGTGCGTACCCAGGTCAATCAGAAGCGGGGCAAGCCCATTCAGCTGGATTACGTGCTGGAAAAGGAAGCGGACGGCTGGAAGGTCTATGACGTGGTGGTGGCCGGGGTCTCCCTGGTGACCAACTATCGCAGCTCCTTCAGCCAAGAAGTCCATAGCAACGGCATGGACGGCTTGATCAAGATGCTCCAGGCCAAGAACAAGGCCCTGGATTCGGGTAACGGCAAAAAATGATGGAACTGGCGGGTGCCACCCTGCGGGTGAAGCAATCCATCCGCATGGATACGGCCCGGGATCTGGCCGAGCAGGGCAGTGCGCTGCTGGCGGCCAATGCCGGAGTGCAGATCGTGGATCTGGCGGAAGTGCCTGAGGCGGATTCCTCCGCCCTCACCGTGCTCTTCGCCTGGTTGCGGGAAGGGGCGGCTCGGGGCCACAGCTTCAAGATCGCCCATGCTCCCCAAAGCCTTCTGAGTCTGGCCGGCTTATACGGCGTCACCGAGTTACTGCCCCTGGCCTGACGCCAGGGGTGTTTCCCCATGACGGTGGCGGTCTCCTTTGAGGCGGTGGTCAAGCGTTTCGGCGACTTTACCGCCTTGAACGGGGTATCCCTGGACATTGAGGCCGGGGAATTCTTCGGCCTGCTGGGCCCCAACGGGGCCGGCAAAACTACCCTGATTTCCTGTCTGGCCGGGCTTACCCGGCCCTCCTCCGGGCGCATTGCCATTCTCGGCCACGACGTGGGCCGGGACTACCGGGCCGCCCGGCGCCTGGTGGGTGTGGTGCCCCAGGAACTGGTCTTCGATCCCTTTTTCTCCGTGCGGGAAACCCTGCGTCTCCAGTCCGGTTATTTCGGTCTGGCCCACAACGATGCCTGGATTGACGAAATCCTTTTCCATCTGGATCTGACGGACAAGGCAGACACCAATATGCGCCGCCTTTCCGGGGGCATGAAGCGCCGGGTGCTGGTGGCCCAGGCCCTGGTACACCGGCCCCCGGTGATCGTCCTGGACGAGCCCACCGCCGGAGTGGACGTGGAATTGCGCCAAGGCCTGTGGGAATTCATCCGCCGCCTGAACGGGGACGGCCACACCATCATTCTTACCACCCATTACCTGGAAGAAGCGGAATCCCTCTGCGGCCGCATTGGCATGTTAAAGGGCGGGCAGCTGATTGCCCTGGATCGGACGGAGGCCCTGCTGCGCCGCTATTCCGGCCACACCCTGGCCCTGCGTCTGTTGCCCGGTGGCCGTCTGCCTGCGGATTTGGCGGCTCGGGGGCGGGAGGATGGGGCGGGCCAGATCCGCATTCCCCTGGCGGGCTGGCAGGAAATGGGGCCCTTGTTGAATCGCCTCCAGGAGGCCGCCTGCCCGGTCAAGGATGTGCGCCTGCTGGCGCCGGACCTGGAAGACGTCTTCCTCCATTTGATGGAAGGGGATGGGGCCGATGTCCGAAGGGGAGAGGGGGCTCCATGACCGGCTTTCTCACCCTGTTCCGCAAGGAAGTGCTGCGTTTCTGGAAGGTGGGCTTTCAGACCATGGCGGCCCCTGTGCTGACCGCCCTCCTGTACCTGCTCATCTTTGCCCATGTGCTGGAAGGTCGCCTCCAGGTCCACGGGGTGCCCTATACGGCCTTTCTGGCCCCCGGGCTGGTGATGATGTCCGTGCTGCAGAACGCCTTTGCCAATTCCTCTTCCTCCCTGATCCAGTCCAAGGTCACGGGCAGCATCGTGTTCGTGCTCCTGCCGCCCCTGTCCTATGGGGAATTCTTTCTTGCCTTCGTGGCGGCGGCCGTGGTTCGGGGCGTGGCGGTGGGGGCCGGGGTGCTGGCCATGACTGCCTGTTTTGCTCCCCTGACCTTTGCCCATCCGCTCTGGATTCTCACCTTCACCCTGCTGGGGGGCGCCCTCATGGGGGCCGCCGGTATGGTGGCCGGAATCTTGGCGGATAAATACGATCAGCTGGCCGCCTTCCAGAATTTCCTCATCATGCCTCTGACCATGTTGTCCGGGGTGTTCTATTCCATTCATTCCCTGCCCCCGTTCTGGCAGGGCGTCTCCCATTACAATCCGGTGTTTTATTTGATTGACGGTTTCCGCTACGGTTTTTTCGGGGTGGGGGATGCGGACCCCTGGCTCAGTCTGGCGGTATCCGGCGGTGTGTTGCTCCTGGTGGTGGGGGGAAGTCTCCTATTGCTGGGGCGCGGTTACAAGTTGAGAGGTTAAGATGGCGCAGGTGGAAGAGATTCGCACCTATATTCAGGAAGGCATGCCCTGCCAGACCCTGGAAGTGGAAGGCGATGGCCGCCATTTCCAGGCCCTGGTGGTGAGCGGGGTATTTGCCGGCATGAACCGGGTGCAGCGGCAGCAACGGGTTTTTCAATGCCTGGGTGGGCGGGTGGATAGCGGGGAAATACACGCCCTGTCCATGCGCACCTATACCCCGGAAGAATGGAGAGAACTGCAACATGGATAAGCTGGCGATTCAGGGCGGCGTGCCCCTGCGGGGCGAAGTGCCCATTTCCGGGGCGAAGAATGCCGCCCTGCCCATTCTCTGCGCCGGGCTGCTCACCGCTGACGTGCTGCGCCTGACCAATCTGCCCCATCTGAACGACGTGGCCACCATGCTCCGCCTGCTTGGCCAGATGGGGCTGGCGGTCACCCTGGAAGGCACGGATGGTGTGGTGCTGGACGGGCAGGCCATGAACAATCCGGAAGCCCCCTACGACATGGTGAAGACCATGCGGGCCTCCGTCCTGGTGCTGGGGCCCCTGGTGGCCCGCTGCGGCCAGGCCAAGGTGTCCCTGCCCGGTGGCTGCGCCATCGGTGCCCGGCCCGTGGATCAGCACATCAAGGGCTTGCAGGCTATGGGGGCGGAGGTGCGGGTGGAGCACGGCTACATCCACGCCAAGGCCGGTCGCCTGAAGGGGGCCCGGATTTGTACCGACATGGTGACCGTGACCGGTACGGAAAACCTCATGATGGCCGCCGCCCTGGCGGATGGGGAAACGGTGCTGGAAAACGCCGCCCGGGAACCGGAAGTGGTGGATTTGGCCAACTGCCTGATCGCCATGGGCGCCAAAATTACCGGGGCTGGCTCGGACGTAATCCGTATCCAGGGGGTGGAAAAACTCCACGGTGCCAGCCATAGCATCATGCCGGACCGCATCGAAACGGGCACCTATCTCTGTGCCGCCGCCGCCACGGGGGGCGAGGTGCGCCTTACCGGCACCTCCTGTTCCTATCTGGAGGCGGTGGTGGATAAGCTGCTGGAAGCGGGTTGCGAAGTCCGCTGCGAGGCCGATTCCATCTATCTCAAAGCCCCCGCCCGGCTTAAGGCGGTGAGTCTGCGTACCGCCCCCTACCCGGCTTTCCCCACGGACATGCAGGCCCAGTTCATGGCCCTCAATACGGTGGCGGAAGGGGCGGCCACCATTCGGGAAACCATTTTTGAAAACCGCTTCATGCACGCGGTGGAATTGGCCCGGCTCGGCGCCAATATCGATATCACCGGCAACACGGCGGTGGTCAAGGGAGTGGAACAGCTCCAGGGCGCCACGGTGATGGCTACCGACCTGCGGGCCTCCGCATCCCTGGTGATCGCCGGTCTGGTGGCCCACGGGGAAACGGTGATTGAGCGTATTTATCACCTGGACCGGGGCTACGAGCGCATTGAAGAAAAGCTCTCCCGCCTGGGCGCCCGGGTCCGGCGCATCCGCTGATCGGAAAATTGGCAAAGAAAAAGGGCGGGATATCCCGCCCTTTTTTTGTCGGCCCTGGTTTGCCCAACCGAGGCAGCTTTGGCTCGAAGGTCCGAAGCTTGTGCTAGCGTTGGCGTGGCACAGGCGCGGTGCTTTAGCTTGAGCGCCGCGCCCCGTGGCCCTTGGCCGTAAGCCTTATTACCGGGCCGTATTGTTGGGGGAGGGGACGCCCGGATTGTCGTTGGAGCGGGTGCCCAGTTCCTTGGCCTGGGAGTAGCTGATGATTTCCATCAGATTGACCACCTTGGTGACTCCGGAGGTGGTGCGGGCCAGTTCAATGGCGTCATCCGCTTCCTGTTGGGTAACCAGGCCCATGAGATAGACCACGCCGGCTTCCGTGGTCACCTTCACCCAGTTGGCGCTGAAACGCTTGCCATCCACGAAGCGGGCTTTGACCTTGGAGGTGATCAGGGTGTCCGAACTGCGGGCGGAGAAGGAGCTGATGCCGGCCACCTGGACTTCGTTATGCACGCCGGTGACGTTGGGCACCTCGGCGGCGATCTGGCCCACCTTGTCCTTGATTTCGGCGCTGGGCACTTCCCCGGTGATGAGGGCCTTGCGGTTGTAGCTGGTCACATTGACATGGACCTGGTCCCCCAGCTGTTCGCTGATCCGATTGCCGATTTTCAGCTCAATGCCTTCGTCTTCCACGTAGGTGCCGGAAGAGCGGCGATCCGCCATCATCAGGGCGCCGGCGGTCATGCCCCCGGCGACAAAGGGAAAGCAGCCCTGGACACCGGCGGTGACGGCGGCCAGTAGCAGGGGGAGGGCCAGACGGCGCATGGTGGATTTCATTCTTCAACTCCCAGCAACAGGCAGTCGATGCCGTCGCAGATGCAGTGGATGGTAAGCAGGTGGGTTTCCTGGATACGGCAGGTGCGATCCGCCGGAACGCAGAGGTGAATGTCTCCGTCCTTCAGCATTTCGCCGATTTTGCCGCCGCCCTTGCCGGTCATGGCTACCACCCGCAGGTCGTTGTCGTGGGCGGCCTGGATGGCTTCCATCACATTGGCGGAATTACCGGAGGTGGAAATGGCCAGCAGCACGTCCCCGGGCTGGCCCAGGGCGCGGACCTGTTTGGCGAAAATCTGGTTGTAGCTGTAGTCGTTGGCCACGGCAGTGAGAATGGAACTGTCCGTGGTCAGGGCGATGGCGCCCAATTCCTGGCGTTCCGCTTCAAAGCGGCCCACCAGCTCGGCGGCGAAATGCTGGGCGTCGGCGGCGGAGCCCCCGTTGCCACAGGCCAGGATTTTTCCGTTATTGACCAGGGCGGTGACCATGGTTTCCACGGCACCGGCGATGGGGGCGGCGAGCAACTCCATGGCGTCCAGTTTGGTTTGGGCGCTGTCCTGGAAGTTTTGGCTGATGCGGGCGATTAAATCCATCGTTAAGTGAGGCACTTGCAGGTGAAATTGGAAGCTCATTCTAACACGCTCCTCCGGATCACCAGAAAGACCTGGACTTCCACCCGACGCCAGGGATCCGAGTCCGGGCGCAGGCGGCTGATACGGGCTTCCAGGGGGGCGTGGCGGTCCATGGCATCGGCTACTGCGTCGTTTTCCAGACGGGGCAGGTAACCCAGTTGTACCCCGTGCCAGGCGACCCGGATGGCCCGGGAATCGTGGGGATTTTCCCCTTCCCGGGCTAAGGTCAGCCGGTCCCCCGGGCGGAGCTGGTCCCAGACCCGGTTGGCGGCATAGTATTGGGCCCCGGCCAGGGGGGAGGTCTGGATCAGGATGCGCAGGGTGGGCGGCCCTTCGGCTCCGTGCCCCGGCCCGCCCAGTCCGGTCAGGAGGGCTGCCAGGAGGAGGGGGCCGGGGCGGGACCGGCTATTCATGGCCTTCTTCGTCGAAGGCGTGGCGCAACCATTCCGGCGCCGGGTCATCCACCCGGCGCAGGAGCAGGCAGTCGAAGCGGCAGGGGCCCCGGTGCCGGGCTCCCGGGCCCGCCAGCCAATGGCGGGCGGCCAGGCTGAGGCGGCGGCGTTTGGCCCCGGTGACACTGGCTTCCGGGCCGCCGAAATCCATCCGACTGCGCAAACGTACCTCCACAAACACCAGGGTCGGGCCGTCCATGGCCACCAGATCCAGCTCTCCCCCTTTGACCCGGTAATTGCGGGCGAGAATGGCCAGGCCCCGGGCGGTGAGATAGGCAGCTGCCTGGTTTTCCGCCAAGCGTCCCTTCCCGGGAGCGGTGAGCGTGGTATCTTTGGGCGGCATGGACATGATGAAAATATGACAAACGAATATACTGCATTGTATGTGGTTCCCACCCCTTTGGGAAACCTGGGGGACATTACCCTGCGCGCCCTGGAGGTGCTCAAGGCCGTGCCCTGGGTGGCGGCCGAAGACACCCGCCACAGCCAGCCCCTGCTGCGCCATTTCGGCTCCCAGGCCAAGCTCCTGGCGGCCCACGAACACAATGAGGAGCACGCAGCCCAGCAGGTGATCGCCAAACTGGCGGCGGGGGAATCGGTGGCGGTGGTGACCGATGCGGGTACCCCGGCGGTTTCCGACCCGGGGGCTCGCTTGGTGGCCCGGGTGCGGCAAGCGGGCTACCCGGTGGTGCCCCTGCCCGGGGCCTGTGCTGCCATTACGGCCCTTTCCGCTTCCGGCCTGGATGCGCCCCATTTCCTGTTCTACGGCTTTCTGCCCACCAAGGCTGGCCAGCGGGAGCGGGAACTGCAAAGCCTGGCGGCCTTGCCCTATACCCTGGTTTTCTACGAAGCCCCCCATCGCATCGAAGACACCCTGGGGGCCCTGGCCCAGGTGCTGGGCGGTGATCGGGAAATCGTCATCTGCCGGGAACTGACCAAGCTCTTCGAAACCATTCAGCCCCTGGCCCTGGGGGATGCGCCGGAATGGCTGGCGGCGGACGCCAACCGGCGCAAAGGGGAATTCGTGCTCCTGGTCCAGGGGGCGCCGGAGGCTGACCGGGGCGGGGAAGGGGAGCGGGTATTGGCCCTGCTCCTGGCCGAAGGTCTGCCGGTTAAGCAATGTGCCAAGCTGGCGGCGGAAATTACGGGAGCGGGAAAAAATGACCTGTACGCCCGCGCCCTGGCCATGAAAAATGGCTAGAATCGGGGCCCAACGCCCGGGTGCGTGGAGCGTTTCCCGTCTCGCGGCACAGGCCCGGTATTCCGGCGCCCCCCCTGCTATTGAATGATATTGCTGTGCCCGGCGCCGTCCGGTCCGGGCCCACTTGGGACTTTTCCATGGAAATCACCCTGCTTCGCCCCGACGATTGGCATCTGCACCTGCGGGACGGTGCCGCCCTGGCCGCCGTGTTGCCCCATTCCGCCCGCCAGTTCGGCCGGGCCATCATCATGCCCAACCTGAAGCCCCCGGTGACCACGGTGGAACAGGCCCTGGCCTATCGTCAGCGCATTCTGGCGGCCTTGCCCCAGGGGGCCAGTTTTGAGCCCCTGATGACCCTGTATCTGACGGACAACACCCCGCCGGAAGAAATCCATCGGGCGGTGGCGGCCGGGTGCATCAAGGCGGTTAAGCTCTATCCCGCTGGCGCCACCACCAATTCGGACGCCGGGGTGACCGATCTGGGCCGTTGCGACGCTACCCTGGCGGCCATGGCGGAAACGGGCCTGCCCCTGCTGGTGCACGGGGAAGTGACCGATCCGGCGGTGGATATTTTTGATCGGGAAAAAACCTTCATCGACCGGGTGTTGCTGCCCCTGCTGACCCGGCATCCGGATCTGAAGGTGGTTTTTGAACATATCACCACCGCCGACGCCGCCCGCTTTGTCACCGAGGCGGGGCCCCGGGTGGGCGCCACCGTTACTGCCCATCACCTGCTTTTCAACCGCAATGCCATTTTTGCCGGTGGTCTGCGTCCCCATTATTACTGCCTCCCGGTGCTGAAGCGGGAAACCCACCGGCAAGCCTTGGTGGAGGCCGCTACCGGTGGCAACCCCAAGTTTTTCCTGGGCACGGATTCCGCTCCCCACGCCACGGGGGCCAAGGAAACCGGCTGCGGCTGCGCTGGCTGCTATACCGCTCTGACGGCCCTGGAACTCTATGCCCAGGCCTTTGAGGATGCCGGGGCTTTAGACCGGCTGGAAGGCTTTGCCAGCTGCCACGGTCCGGATTTCTACGGCCTGCCCCGGAATCGGGAGACGGTTACCCTGGTGAAGGAAGCCCAGACTGTGCCCCTGACCCTGCCCTACGGGGATGGGGCCACCCTGACCCCCCTCTGTGCCGGGGAAACCCTGGCCTGGCGGCTGGTCTGATTTTTTCGGAGATCCGAGATGAAACGGGGAATCTACTTGCTGTTGCCCTGGGTGGCCCTGTTGGCGGGCTGTGTGGATGATGCGGCGTCCTACCTCATCGATGGCAAGGACCACGCTCTGACCATCATCCGGGAACAGCCCTATTTCTGGAAAAAGACCGTGACCCTGGACGTGGTGGCCGCCCGGCTGCCGGACTGTCAGCGGCGCCACAAAATCACCACGGCTCCCCTGAATAGCCAGATCGAGCTGTGGCAGGCCGGGCCGGAAACCTATTTGCTCCAGGTGGGGGATAAGGTGTTCCTGAGCGAAACCCAGACTTGCGAAGGCTTCCGGCGCCTGGATGGCCCGCCCCCGGGGGGCATGGGCACCAAGCTGGGGGTGTTCCGGGATCAAGGCCAGGGCCAGGGATTGCGCTTTCAAGCGGCGCCCGCTCCGGCTAACCCCGCCCCTGGGGCAGCCCCAGGAACCGGGAGTGGGGCTGGGGTCGTTCCCAGCTCTAGCCCGGATGGTGCCGATGGGGCGGGAGCTTCCGCCCAAGGGGATGGGGCGCCCGCTACCACGTCCCGGTGAGTTTTCCTCCGCCTTACCAGGGGCCCCTTTTTGCGCCCCTGGCCCCCCTGCTGTCGAACTTGTCTCCGCCCTGGCCTGACCGGCCAGATACGGCGCTGTTGAATACCCTGGCGCGTCAAAGGCAATTGGTTACGGCCCGGGGATTGCCTCTGCGCTTTGTGTCGCCCCAGGCTGACGGCCTGGGCTACGAGGCCCGGATTGCCGCCAAGGGGGAGGTGGAGACCCGACCAGACAACTGGCATGACTTTTTCAACGGATTAGTCTGGTGCGCCTTCCCGGCGGCCAAGGCGGCCCTGAGCGGGCGTCACCAGGAAAACCTGGGGGCTTCCCCCGCCCCCCGGGGCGCGGTACGGGATGCCATGACCCATTTTGACGAATGTGGCTTGGTGGTGCTTGCCGCCGATCCTTCCCTGTTGGCCTTGCTGGCGGACTTTCGCTGGCGGGAACTGTTCTGGGAGGCCCGGGACCGGGTGCGCCGGGACATGCGCTGGTTGGTCTTCGGCCATGCCACCTATGAAGCCCTGTTTCAGCCCTATCGGGGGCTTACCGCCAAGGCGGTGCTCTATCAGGTGACGGCGGCAACCCTGGGGGCGGTGGATCGGGGCGAGTTGTGGGAGGTGGATGCCCGGCTGGCCGCCGATCTGGCGGCGGGGCACTACGCCCGCCCCCGGGAACTCCATCCCGTGCCCCTCCTGGGCATTCCCGGGGTGATGCCGGAGAGCGAGTGCCCGGAGTATTACCTGGATACCTGGCAGTTTCGCCCCGGGCGCCGGTCTTCGGGCCTATCCCAGGTATAATGGGCCGGTGAAGTCGACCAGGCAGCCGCTGGGACCTCTCTTCGGGGAGGGCCGGGAGGAAAGTCCGGGCTCCATAGAGCGGGATGCCGGCTAACGGCCGGGCGCTATAAGCCGAAAGGCGAAGGCGACGGAAAGTGCAACAGAGAGTAGACCGCCGATGGCTTCCCTCGGGAAGATCAGGCAAGGGTGAAACGGTGGGGTAAGAGCCCACCGCAGGACTGGCGACAGGACTGGCTCGGTAAACCCCATCCGGAGCAAGACCAAATAGGGAAGCATTAGGCGTGGCTCGCGCTGCTTCCGGGTAGGTTGCTGGAGCGCACTGGTAACGGTGCGCCTAGAGGAATGGCTGCCACGGCGCCGCAAGGCGTGCGACAGAACCCGGCTTATCGGTCGGCTTCACACTTCTTTTTCCCCAAGGACGAAATCCCCTTTCGGCCCTTTCCCCCGGGATATTTCCCCCTCCGTTCCATGTTCATGGCATGCGCCCCCGCGGGCGGCGGCAATTTCTTGCCGTTTCTCATAAAGCACTTTCACATATTTCCCTATCTGCATTGTTTTTTAAGGGGAAAATTTTCTGTGATTTTTCTGACAAAGACGCTTTAAGTCCTTGTCTCCATTGAAAAAAATCTGGAAATTCCCTTGACCGGGTAGGGTAATTACTCTAAAGTGGGAAAAGGTGGTAAAAAGTGGGTAAACAGGGTTTGCTTCGACCAAATTGAGAGGGTCGGGGCCAGCTCGGTGGAACAAAGCAAGTAACGGGGGAGTAATGTTCCAAGGGACGATTTCGCTGAGTCTCGACGCTAAAGGTCGGCTCGCCATTCCGGCGCGCTACCGGGAAGCGCTCGCCCAGACCGCGAACGGCACCCTGGTCCTCACCGCCCACCCCCATGGCTGCTTGCTGCTCTATCCGGTTCCCGCCTGGGAACCCATTCGCGACCAGATACTCAAGGCTCCCAGTTTCGATCCCCGTTCCGCAGCGCTGAAGCGCGTCCTGGTGGGTAATGCCCGGGAAGAGGAAATGGACGGGGCGGGGCGTCTCCTGGTGGCTTCCGAATTGCGCGGCTTCGCCAAGCTGGAGAAACAGGTCTGGCTGGTGGGCATGGGCTCCCATTTTGAAATCTGGAGCGACGAGGGCTGGCAGCGGCAAAACGACGCGGCCCTGGCGGCGCTCCAAAGTGATCAACCAATACCAGGCTTCGAGGGAATCGCGCTGTGAGTGCCGGTGGCAACCAACACGTCACGGTCCTCCTGGAGGAGGCAGTGGCGGCTCTCCACGTGAACCCGGAAGGTCGTTACATCGACGCCACCTTCGGCCGGGGCGGTCATAGCCGGGCCATTCTGTCCCGGCTCGGGGCAGGGGGGCGTCTCCTCTCCCTGGATCGGGACCCCCAGGCCGTGGTGGCTGGGGCGAGTCTGGTGGATTCCCGCTTTACCTTGCGTCACGCTCCCTTCAGTCAGCTGGCCGAAGTGGCCCGGGGCGAGGGGCTGGGGCAGGTGGATGGGGTGTTGTTCGATATCGGGGTGTCCTCACCCCAGATTGACGAGGGGGGGCGGGGCTTCAGCTTTCGTTTTGATGCCCCCTTGGATATGCGCATGGATACCAGCCGGGGCGAGACTGCCGCGGAATGGTTGGCGCGGGCGGAAGAATCTGAAATCGCGGAGGTCATAAAAGATTATGGGGAAGAACGGTTTGCTAAGCAGATTGCAAAGAAGATTGTGGCTGCTCGGTCCGAACGGCCTATTGCAACCACAAGGCAGCTTGCCGCGCTCGTCGCTGAGGCCGTGCGGACCCGTGAGCCAGGCCAGGACCCGGCGACGCGAAGCTTTCAAGCTATACGGATTCATATCAATCAAGAACTCCAGGAGCTCGCGCTAGTCCTGCCCCAGGCCCTGGAGCTGCTGAAACCCGGCGGCCGCCTGGTGGTCATTTCCTTCCATTCCCTGGAAGACCGGATCGTCAAACGCTTCCTCAAAGAGCAGGCCGAGCCGGATAAGCTGCCCAAGGACCTGCCCCTGCGGGCCGACCAGCTGCCGCCCCCCAAGATTCATCTGGTGGGCAAGCCGGTGCGGGCCTCGGAGGCGGAAGTGGCGGCCAATCCCCGGGCCCGGAGCGCCATTATGCGGGTGGCGGAAAAGGTGTCGGCATGAGCGCCCCGGTTCCGTTCCGTGCCCCGGCGGGGAGCCGGCCATGCTGAGAGTGAATCTGGTACTCCTGCTGGTGGCCACCATCTGCGCCATGGGGGTGGTCACCTCCCAGCACAAGGCCCGCAAGCTCTTCCAGGATCTGGACAATGAGCAGGAGCGGTCCCGCAGCCTGGATGTGGAATGGGGCCAGCTCCAGCTGGAACTGTCCACCTGGGCCGCCCATCCCCGGATCGAGAAAATCGCCCGGGAAAAACTGAAAATGCACGGCCCGGATTCCAGCAAGGTGATCAATGCCTCCCTGCCCGCCGGTCAAGGGGGGCGGCCCTAATGCGGGTCAATAAGCCCAAAGCCCACCGCTTCGCCGAAAGCCCCGTGCTCCAGCTGCGCATGCCGGCCTGGCGCTCCCGCTTTGTGGCCCTCATGCTGCTCCTGGGCTTTGCTGCCCTGGTGGGCCGTTCCTTCTATCTCCAGATCATCAATAACGATTTTCTTCAGGAGAAGGGGGATTCCCGCTACCGGCGGGAGCTGGACGTGTTCGCCTCCCGGGGCCGGATTACGGACCGGAATGGGGAAATTCTGGCGGTTTCCACCCCCATGAAATCCATCTGGGCTATCCCCGGGGACGTGAAGCTGACGCCGGAACAGTCCCAGCGCCTGGCCGCCCTACTGGAAATTGACGAGCGGGAATTGAAGCGGCGTTTGGCGGAGGACCGGAACTTCGTTTACCTCAAACGCCAGATTCCCCCGGAAATCGGGGAGCGCATCGCCCAAATGAAACTGGCGGGTATCCACCAGGACAAGGAATACCGCCGCTACTACCCCTCCGGGGAAATGACTGCCCACATCGTGGGCTTTACTGGTATTGACGACAAGGGTCTGGAAGGGGTGGAGCTGGCTTTCCAGAACCAGCTCATGGGCCATGACGGCAGCCGAACCGTGATCAAGGACCGGCGCGGCCAGGTGGTGGAAGACGTGGGCGCCGCCAAGCCGCCCCAGGACGGCAAGGACATCACCCTGGCCCTGGATTCCAAAATCCAGTATCTGGCCTTTAGCCAGCTGCAAAAAACCGTTCAGGACAACGACGCCAAGGGCGGCGGTGCCGTGGTGGTGGATGCCCGCAACGGGGAAATCCTGGCCCTGGCCAACTGGCCGACCTACAACCCCAATAACCGCCAGCATCTCACCGGGCCCCAGCTGCGCAACCGGGCGGTGACCGATACCTTCGAACCGGGCTCCCCCATGAAGCCCTTCACCGTTTCTCTGGCCCTGGAAAAGAGCCGGGTCCAGCCCGGCACCATCATTCATTGCGCGCCGGGCCGGCTCACCATCGGCACCGCCACCATCAACGATTCCCACGCCCACGGCGACCTGTCCGTGGCCCAGGTGATCCAAAAATCCTCCAACGTGGGCACGGCCAAGATCGCCGCCACCCTGAGCTATCAGGAAATGTGGGAAAACTTCCAGAACCTGGGCTTCGGCCAGGTGCCCCATCTGGGTTTCCCCGGGGAAGTGACCGGGCGGGTACGGCCCTGGAAAAACTGGCGCCCCATCGAGCAGGCCACCATGTCCTACGGCCACGGTATTTCCGTGAGCCTGGTCCAGCTCATCCATGCCTATACGGTCTTCGCCCGGGACGGGGACGTGGTGCCCCTGTCCCTGACCCGGGTCGGGGACGGGCCGGTGCCGGGCAAGCGGGTGTTTTCGCCTCAGACCGTCCAGGAAATGCGGAACATGCTGGAACTGGTGGTGCAGCCCGGGGGCACCGCCCCCATGGCCAAGGTGCCTGGCTACCGGGTGGGGGGCAAGACCGGAACCGCCTACAAGCTGGAAAACGGCGTCTATGCCAAGAAATATGTGGCTTCCTTTGTGGGCATCGCCCCCATGTCCAATCCCCGCCTGATTGTGGCGGTGATGATCGACGAGCCCTCCAACGGCAAGCACTACGGGGGCGACGTGGCCGGTCCAGCCTTCGCCAACATCATGGGTGGGGCCCTGCGGGTGCTGGGCATTCCCCAGGATGCGCCCCAGACCGCCGGGGACAAGCCCGCTGCCGCCGAAGATTCGGCCAAGGAGGTCATGTGACCCAGACCCTCATGGCCCAAATGCTCCTCGACCGGCTCACCGCCCAGGGCGTCCAGGTGACCCGGCTGGAAAATGACAGCCGCCGGGTGCAGCCCGGAGACGTGTTCGTGGCCTATCCGGGCCACGGGGCGGACGGCCGGAAATTCATCCCCATGGCCCTGGAGCGGGGCGCCGTGGCCGTGCTCTGGGAGGCCCGGGATTTCGTCTGGCCGACGGACTGGACCGTGCCCCAAGTAGGGGTGGAAGGCCTCCAGTCCTTTGCCGGGCACCTGGCCCATCTGGTCTATGGCCGCCCCTCGGAACAGCTCAAGCTGGTGGGTCTCACCGGCACCAACGGCAAAACCTCCTGCAGCCAGTGGATTGCCCAAGCCCTGGACGGAGCGGGCCAGCCCTGCGCCGTCATCGGCACCCTGGGCAACGGCCTGTTGAACCGGGGTCTGGACGCCAGCGCCAATACCACCCCGGACGCCCTGGCCCTGCACCGGCTCCTGGCAGACTACCTGACCCAGGGCGCCCGGGCCTGCGCCGCGGAAATTTCTTCCATCGGTCTGGATCAGGGCCGTTGCAACGGCGCTCGTTTTGCCGTGGCGGTGTTCACCAACCTAACTCGGGATCATCTGGATTATCACGGCACCATGGAAGCCTACGGGGCCGCCAAGGCCCGCCTGTTCTCCTGGCCCGAATTGAATGAAGCGGTGATCAATCTGGATGACCCCTTCGGTCGCCACC
Organism: Azospira inquinata; assembly: GCF_018905915.1. Lineage (NCBI taxonomy): Bacteria > Pseudomonadati > Pseudomonadota > Betaproteobacteria > Rhodocyclales > Rhodocyclaceae > Azospira > Azospira inquinata. The sequence goes on along the minus strand of NZ_CP064782.1, from coordinate 966,448 downwards.
TGATCGCCCAAACCACCGCCGGACTGCGTATCGGCTACACCCGGGAAGGGCGCCAGGCCCCCGAAGCCGACTGGCTGCTGGAAGCCCGGGACCTGACCCATACCCCGGAAGGCATGGCCTTTACCCTGGTGGCCCCCGGGGGCGCCGTGGCCGTGCGGACGGCCCTGGTAGGCGGCTACAACGTTTCCAATCTCCTGGCGGTGGCGGGCACCCTGCTGGCCCTGGGCTTGCCCCTGGACCAGGTGGGGGAACGCCTCAGCGCCCTGCTGCCGCCCCCCGGGCGGATGCAGCGCCTGGGCGGGCGGGATGAGCCCCTGGTGGTGGTGGATTACTCCCACACCCCGGACGCCCTGGAAAACGCCCTCACCGCCCTGCGGGAAGTGGCCACGGCCCGGGGCGGCCAGCTCCATTGCGTGTTTGGCTGCGGCGGCGACCGGGATCACGGCAAACGGCCCCAGATGGGCGCCATCGCCCAGCGGCTGGCGGATCAGGTGCTGCTCACCAACGACAACCCCCGCAACGAAGATCCCCTGACCATCCTGGCAGACATCCGGGCGGGGGCCCCGGAAGCGCCGGTGGAACCGGAACGGGCCCGGGCCGTGGAACAGACCGTAATCAACGCCGCCGCCCCGGATGTGGTGCTGGTGGCGGGCAAGGGCCATGAGCCCTATCAGGAAATTAAAGGGGTGCGTCTCCCCTATTCGGACGTGACGACGGCGGAGCGCGCTCTAGGCTTACGTCGGGAAAAGGAAGCTTGATGATGATGGATTTGCAACGGCTGGCCGGGGCGACCCAGGGACGTCTGATCGGAGAAAACCGGGAATTTGCCTCGGTGAGTACCGACAGCCGGACCATCGGCGCCGGGCAACTGTTCATCGCCCTGCGCGGGGAACGGTTCGACGGTCATGCCTTTTTGGCTCAAGTCAAAGCCCAGGGGGCGGTGGCCGCCCTGGTGGCGGAAGACGCGGTCGCCGGGCTGGAAGCCCTGGATCTGCCCCTGGTGGCGGTGCCCGATACCCGTCTGGCTCTGGGCGACCTAGCCCGGACCTGGCGGGCCAGCTTTGCCCTGCCTCTGGTGGCGGTGACCGGCTCCAACGGCAAGACCACCACCAAGGAAATGCTGGCCGCCATTCTCCAGGCCGAAGTGGGAGCCGACCGGGTGCTGGCCACCCGGGGCAACTTTAACAACGACATCGGCCTGCCCCTGACCCTGCTCCAACTGATGGAGCAGCACCGTTACGCCGTGGCCGAAATGGGCATGAACCATCCGGGGGAAATTGCCTATTTGGTGGGCATCGCCCAGCCTTCCGTGGCTCTGGTGACCAATGCCCAGCGGGCCCACCTGGAAGGCATGGGGGATTTGTCCGGTATCGCGGAAGAAAAAGGCACCATTTATTCCGGTTTGGGCACCGACGGGGTGGCCCTGGTGAATCGGGATGACGCCTTCGCCGATTACTGGCTGGGCATTAACCAGGGGCGCCGGGTGCGTACCTTCGGCTTGAAACCCGGGGCCGATGTGACTGGCACGGTCCAGGCCCACGGCCTGGAAGTCCAGCTCCATCTCCGGGCCCCGGAAGGGGAGGCGGATATCCGCCTCCAGGTGCCCGGTCTCCATAACGCCCGCAATGGGGTGGCCGCTGCCGCCGCCGCCCTGGCTGCCGGTGCTTCCATGGACGCGGTGCGCCGGGGGCTGGAAGGTTTTGCCGGGGTGAAGGGGCGTCTGCAACGGAAACCCGGTCTCCAAGGGGCGGTGATTCTGGACGACACCTACAACGCCAATCCGGACTCGGTACGGGCCGGGATTGATGTGCTGGCCGCCACCGTGGGCAAGCAGATCCTGGTTCTGGGGGACATGGGGGAAATCGGCGAAATGAGCGCCCAGTTCCACGATGAAATCGGCGGATACGCTAAGTCCCAGGGCATCGACCAGCTCTTCACCCTGGGGGAATCCTCCGCCCTGGCGGCCCGCAACTTCGGTAGCGGTGGCCGCCATTTCAAGAAACTGGAAGAGCTGCTGGCCGCCCTGCGGCCTGAATTGACCGCCAGCACCACGGTGCTGGTGAAAGGATCGCGCTTCATGCGTATGGAACGGGTGGCGGATGCCCTGACCCAGATCGGAAACGGGGAGAAAGCCTGATGCTGTTACTACTTGCCCAATGGCTTGGTCAGGACGTGCGCCTGTTCAACGTCTTTAATTACATCACCCTGCGTACCGTGCTGGCGGCCCTGACGGCTCTGGCCATTTCCTTCGTTTCCGGCCCCGGGGTGATTCGCTGGCTGGCCGCCAAGAAAATCGGTCAGGCGGTGCGGACCGACGGTCCCCAGACCCACCTGGCCAAGTCCGGCACCCCCACCATGGGTGGGGTGATGATCCTCATCGCCATTGCCATTACCACCCTGCTCTGGGGCGACCTCTCCAACCGCTATGTGTGGGTGGTGCTGGTGGTTACCCTGGGCTTTGGCGCCGTGGGCTGGTACGACGACTGGAAAAAGGTGGTCTATCACGATCCCCAGGGTCTGGCGGCCCGCTGGAAATACTTCTGGCAATCCCTGCTGGGGCTCTGCGCCGCCCTCTATCTGGGCTTTTCCTCCATCCATCCCACCCAGATGGAACTGATCGTCCCCTTCTTCAAGACCGTGGCCTATCCCCTGGGCGTGGTGGGCTTCGTCATCCTCACCTATTTCGTCATCGTGGGCTCTTCCAATGCGGTGAATCTTACCGACGGCCTGGACGGGCTGGCCATTATGCCCACCGTCATGGTGGGGGGCGCCCTGGCGATTTTCGCCTACGTGGCCGGTCACGCCGTCTATTCCCATTACCTCTTCATGCCCTATGTGCCGGGCGCCGGGGAACTAGCCGTATTCATGGGTGCCCTGTGCGGCGCCGGGCTGGGTTTCCTCTGGTTTAACGCCTACCCGGCCCAGGTGTTCATGGGGGACGTGGGGGCCTTGGCCCTGGGGGCCGCCCTGGGCACGGTGGCGGTCATCGTCCGCCAGGAAATTGTCCTGGCCATCATGGGCGGGGTGTTCGTCGCGGAAACCCTGTCCGTGGCCCTACAGGTCAGCTATTTCAAATGGTCCGGGGGCAAGCGCATTTTTCGCATGGCCCCCCTCCATCACCACTATGAATTGAGCGGCTGGAAGGAAACCCAGGTGGTGGTGCGCTTCTGGATTATCACCATCATTCTGGTGCTGTTCGGCCTGAGCACCCTGAAGCTGCGCTAAGGAACAAAGAGGAAAACGCGGAAATGAAACTCCAAGGCAAACTGGCGGTGGTGGTGGGACTCGGGGAGTCCGGCCTGGCCATGGCCAAATGGCTGAGCCGGGAAGGCGCCCGGGTTCGGGTGGCCGACAGCCGCCTTGCGCCTCCCAATCGGGAGGCTTTGCAGCAAGCCGTTCCGGCCGCCACTCTGGTGTGCGGCCCCTTCAGCCATACCACCTTTGGGGACGGGGATCTGGTTGCCGTTTCCCCCGGGGTGCCGGTGCAGCAGGTACAGCCCCACCTCCGGGCCGATCAGCCCCTGGTCTCCGAAATCGAACTGTTCCTCTGGGCCCTGCGGGAAAAGACTCCCGGGGCCAAGCTGGTCGCCATAACGGGCAGCAACGGCAAAACCACCACCACTACCCTGGTGGGTGCCCTGGGCAACGGGGCCGGGGTGAAAACCCAGGTGGCGGGCAATATTTCTCCCTCCGCCCTGGATGCCTGGATGGAAGCCCTGGAAACGGGCCAAATGCCCGAACTGTGGGCCTTGGAGCTTTCCAGCTTTCAGCTGGAAACCACCCACAGCTTGAACGCGGACGGGGCGGCCCTCCTCAATGTGTCGGAAGATCACCTGGACCGTTACGCCGGTTCCATGGACCTTTACACCCAGGCCAAGGCCCGGGTGTTCCAGGGCGCCCGGGTCATGGTCCTGAACCGGGATGATGACCGGAGCCTGGGTCAGGCCGCCTGCGGCCAAGCCTTTGTCTCCTTCGGCCTGGACCGGCCGGCTCGGGAGCAGGATTACGGCCTGGTGGATGGTGCCATCTGCCGGGGGAGCCAAGCCCTGATCGCCCTCCGAGACCTGAAGCTCACCGGCCTGCACAACGCGGCCAATGTGATGGCCGCCCTGGCCCTGCTGGAAGCCGTGGGGATCGCTCCCGAACGGGTGCTGGCGACGCTGAAGGCTTTCCAGGGGCTGCCCCATCGAGTGGAATGGGTGGCCCGGGTAAACGGCGCCGATTATTACGACGATTCCAAGGGCACCAATGTGGGGGCCACCCTGGCCGCCATTGAGGGCTTGGGCCGTCCCTTGGCCATTGTCCTGGGCGGCGACGGCAAGGGGCAGGACTTTTCCCCCCTCAAAGCCGCCCTGGCCCAGCATGGCCGCGCCGTGGCCCTGATTGGCCGGGATGGCCCAGCCATCGGTCAGGCCCTGGCGGGACTGGAACTGCCCCTGGCCTCCTTTGCCACTATGGCCGAGGCCGTGACCTGGCTGGCCGCCCAGGCCCAGGCCGGAGACGGGGTCTTGCTCTCCCCGGCCTGCGCCAGCCTGGACATGTACCGCAATTACGCTGAACGCTCCGCCGACTTCATCGCCGCCGTGGGCGCCTTGCCGGGAGACCGGTCGTGAATGTGATGAGCGCCATCCACGGCCCCCGGCGCATGCCCACTGAGGTGGACATGGTGCTGCTGTGGTCGGCTTTGGCCCTGTTATTCACCGGCCTAGTGATGGTCTATTCCGCCTCCATCGCCACCGCCGAAGGCAGCCGCACCACCGGCTACCAGCCCGCCTATTTCCTCATCCGCCACGGGGTGTTCCTGACCATTGCCCTGGTGGCGGGAGCCTTTGCCTTCCAGGTGCCCACCAAAACCTGGCAGGAATGGGCTCCCTGGCTGTTCATGATCGGGGTGGTGTTCCTGGCGGTGGTCCTGGTGCCCGGCCTGGGCCGCTCGGTAAACGGCTCCCGGCGTTGGATTTCCCTGGGGATCGCCAATCTCCAGCCCTCCGAATTGATGAAGCTCTTCGCCGTGCTCTACGCCGCCGATTACACGGTGCGCAAAATGGCTTTCATGCATGACCTGAAAAAGGCCTTCCTGCCCCTGGCGGCGGCCATGGTGGTGGTGGCCGCCCTGCTGCTGCGGGAGCCGGACTTCGGCGCCTTCGTGGTCATTGTCAGTATTTCCATGGGCATCCTGTTCCTGGGCGGCCTGCGGGCCCGGCTTTTCGCCATCCTCATTGCTGTGTTGGTGGTGGCCTTCCTGATCATGATCTGGACGTCCCCCTACCGGCGGGAACGGCTCCTGGGCTTTATGGATCCCTGGCAGGACGCTTTCGGCAAGGGCTACCAGCTGTCCCACGCCCTGATCGCCTTTGGCCGGGGGGAATTCTTCGGCGTCGGTCTGGGGGCCAGCGTGGAAAAACTTTTCTATCTGCCGGAAGCCCATACGGACTTCCTCCTGGCCGTGATTGCGGAGGAACTGGGCTTTGCCGGGGTGCTGGCGGTGATTTTCTTCTTCGCCCTCCTGGTGCATCGGATTTTTCTCATCGGCCGTCAGGCCGTGGCTCTGGATCGCCTCTACCCGGCCCTGGTGGCCATGGGGATCGGCATCTGGTTTGGCGTCCAGGCCTTTATCAATATGGGAGTGAATATGGGCTTGCTGCCCACCAAGGGGCTGACCTTGCCCCTGATGAGTTTCGGCGGTTCCGGGGTGGTAGCCAACTGCATCGCCCTGGGCATTCTGCTGCGGGTGGATTGGGAAAATCGCCAGTTGATGCGGGGGGCCAAGGTATGAGCGGGCAAACCCTGTTGGTCATGGCCGGTGGTACCGGTGGCCATATTTTCCCCGCCCTGGCGGTGGCCGAACGGCTTCGGGATCAGGGCTGGAAAGTGGTGTGGATGGGCAATCCGGAAGGCATGGAAGGCCGTCTGGTGCCCGCCCACCATTTCCCCCTGGCTGGGGTGAGCTTTGGCGGCCTGCGGGGCAAGGGCTTGCTGCGCAAGCTGGCTCTGCCGTTCAATCTGGCCCGGGCCCTGGGCCAGGCCCTGGGGGCCATTAAGGAAGTGCGGCCCAACGTGGTGCTGGGCATGGGCGGTTACATCACCTTCCCCGGGGGCGTGGCCGCCCGGCTGCGGGGGGTGCCCCTGGTCATCCATGAACAGAATTCCGTGGCCGGCATGGCCAACAAGGCCCTGGCCTCCTGGGCCACCCGGGTGCTATCCGGCTTTCCCAGGGTAATTGCCGGAGGCGAGTGGGTGGGCAATCCGGTGCGTCCGGAAATCGCCGCCCTGACCGATCCAGCCACCCGCTACGCGGAGCGCCAGGGTCCTCTGCAAATCCTGGTGGTGGGCGGCAGTCTGGGGGCTAAGGCCCTCAACGATGCGGTGCCCCAGGCCTTGAGCCTGCTGCCGCCGGAGCGTCGGCCCCAGGTGGTGCATCAGGCCGGGGAAAAGCATATCCAGGCTCTCAAGGACGCCTACGCCCAGGTGGGGGTAAGCGGCCATTGCGTGGCCTTCATCGAAGACATGGCTGGGGCTTACGCCTGGGCGGATTTGGTGATCTGCCGGGCCGGGGCTCTGACCGTGGCCGAGCTGGCCGCCGCTGGGGTGGCCTCCCTGCTGGTGCCCTATCCCCATGCGGTGGATGACCACCAGACCGGCAACGCCCGTTTCCTTTCCGAGCAGGGGGCGGCCCGCCTTCTGCCCCAGGGGGAACTGGGGGCTGAATCCCTGGCTAGCCTCCTAGCGGGACTGGATCGGACCCAGCTGGCCGCTATGGCCACCAAGGCCCGGGAACTGGCCAAGACGGATGCCACTGCCCGGGTCGCCCAAGTTTGCGCCGAGGTGGCCAAATGACCCGGAAACCCTTCTCCCTGCGTATAATCCCGGCCCCCCGGCGGGGCCTGTTGCTTGCCGGGCTTTTCCCTAGCAAGAGGTTGCCAGCATGAAACACATGATCAAACACCTGCACTTCGTCGGTATCGGCGGCGCTGGCATGAGCGGTATTGCCGAAGTGCTCCTCAACCTGGGCTACGAAGTGAGCGGTTCCGACCTGGGCCAAAACGCGGCGACCGCCCGTCTGGCCGGGCTGGGCGCCCGGGTGGTCCAGGGCCACAGCGCGGAAAATATTGCTGGGGCGGACGCCGTGGTGGTCTCCACCGCCGTCAAGGAAGACAACCCGGAAGTGGTGGCGGCCCGGTCCGCCCACGTGCCCGTGGTGCCCCGGGCCCAGATGCTGGCCGAGCTGATGCGCTTAAAGCAGGGCATCGCCGTGGCCGGGACCCATGGCAAGACCACCACCACCAGTCTGGTGGCCTCCATCCTGGCGGAAGGGGGGCTGGACCCCACCTTCGTTATCGGCGGCCGCCTCAATGCGGCGGGAGCCAATGCTCGCTTGGGCACGGGGGATTTTCTGGTGGCCGAGGCGGACGAATCGGACGCTTCCTTCCTCTACCTGTCCCCGGTGATTTCCATTGTCACCAATATCGACGCGGATCACATGGAGACCTACGGCCACGATTTCGGCCGTTTGAAGCAGGCCTTTGTGGATTTCCTCAATCGCCTGCCCTTCTACGGGGTGGCCGTGCTCTGCGTGGATGATCCCAATGTGCGGGACATCCTGCCCCAGGTGCCGAAACAGGTGCTGCGCTACGGTTTTGACCCGGCCATCTGCAACGTCTATGCGGAAAACGTCCGGGAAGCCGGTGGCCAGATGCAGTTCGACGCGGTGCGCAAAAACGGCAGCGAACACCGGGTCTCCATCACCCTCAACCTGCCGGGCCGCCATTACGTGCTTAACGCCCTGGCCGCCTTTGCCGTGGCCACCGAGCTGGGGGTGTCCGATGACGCCATCGTCAAAGCCCTGGCCGAATTCAAGGGGGTGGGGCGCCGCTTCCAGCGCTACGGCGAACTGCCTTGCCCCAAGGGGGGCACGTTCACCCTGGTGGACGATTACGGCCACCATCCCCGGGAAATGACCGCCACCCTGGCCGCCGCCCGGGGCGCGTTCCCGGGACGCCGCCTGGTGCTGGCCTTCCAGCCCCACCGCTACAGCCGCACCCGGGATTGCTTCGAAGATTTCGTCAAAGTGTTGTCCAGCGTGGATGCCCTGGTGCTCACCGAGGTTTATGGCGCCGGGGAAGCCCCCATTGTGGCGGCGGACGGCCGCTCCCTGGCCCGGGCCCTGCGGGTGGCGGGCAAGGTGGAACCGGTTTTTGTGGAAGAAGTGGCGGCCATGCCCCAGGCCATTCTGGACCTGGTCCGGGACGGGGACGTGGTGCTCACCATGGGTGCTGGCTCCATCGGCACCGTGCCCGGCAAGTTGGCCGCCGGCAAGGTTTGAAGGCAGAAGGATTCGATGATGCACGGCGACCGTGAAAACCCAGACCGGCTGGTTGCAAGCGGCCACGGTTGCCCCATGAAAGGTTAGAACAATGAGTCAAGCAAGCAGTTTCGGCAAAGTGGCAGTGCTTTTCGGCGGCAAGTCCGGGGAGCGCAAGGTCTCCCTCTCCAGCGGCTCCCGGGTGCTCTCCGCCCTGCGCAGCCAGGGGGTGGATGCCCACGGGTTTGATCCGGCGGAACGGTCTCTGGACGAGCTGAAGGGCTATGACCGGGCGTTTATCGCCCTCCACGGCCGCTACGGGGAAGACGGCACCATCCAGGGCGCCCTGGAACTGATGGACATCCCTTACACGGGCAGCGGGGTACTGGCCTCCGCCCTGGGCATGGACAAATGGCGCACCAAGCTGCTCTGGCAAGCCGCTGGCCTGCGGGTGCCCAACTACGCCCTGCTGGACGACCAAAGCAATTTCGCTGAAGTGGAAGAACAACTGGGCCTGCCCCTGTTCGTCAAACCCGCCTGCGAAGGCTCCTCCATCGGGGTTTCCATGGTGACCCTGCCCGGCGGCCTGGAAGGGGCTTACCGGGAAGCGGCCCGCCACGACAAGCTGGTGCTGGCGGAGCAGGGGGTGACCGGAGGGGAATACACCGTGGGCATCCTGGGGGAACAGGTGCTGCCCATCGTCAAAATCGAGCCGGCCAACGCCTTCTACGACTACGAAGCCAAGTATCTCCGGGACGACACCCGTTACCTCTGCCCCTGCGGCCTGCCTGCTGACCGGGAAGGGGCCATCCAAGCTGATGCCCTGCGGGCCTTTAAGGTGCTGGGCGGGCGGGGCTGGGGCCGGGTGGATTTCCTCATGGATGAAGCGGGTCAGGCCCATTTCCTGGAAGCCAACATGGCCCCGGGCATGACCGACCATTCCCTGGTGCCCATGGCCGCCCGGGTGGCCGGCATCAGTTACGAAGACCTGGTGATGCAGGTTCTGGCCCTGGCCAGCCTGGGTTAAGGATAAGGACGCCTCCGCCATGTGGCACAAGCCCCAGCTCATGACCGCCATCGCTGACCTGCTCTTCGTAGCAGGGGCGGCGGCGTTGCTGGCGGCCCTGGCCCTGGGCGCCATGCGCCTGCCCCTCTTTCCCCTCAAGGAAGTGGATTTTGTCCAGCCCTTGAAGGAAGTGCAGCGGGGGGAAATCGAACGCACCCTGTCCGGTCTGCTGCGGGGCAACTTTTTCAGCGTCAATCTGGATCTGCTGCGCCAGTCCCTGGAAAAGCTGCCCTGGGTGCGCAAGGTGGAAGTGCGGCGGCGCTGGCCGGGCAAGCTGGAAATCCGCCTGGAGGAGCAACAGCCCGTGGCCCGCTGGGGAACCAGCGGCACGGAACTGGTGAATTCCTACGGGGAAGTGTTTGAGGCGGTGATGCCCCAGACCCAGATGGACGCCCTGCCCGAGCTGGCCGGGCCCACGGGCTCCAGCCAGGACGTGCTGCGGCGCTTTGATGAATTTACCCGGGCCCTGGGGCCCGTCGGCCACCAGCCCCGGCAGCTGGTGCTGAGTCCCCGGCTGGCCTGGCAGGTGGTTCTGGACAACGGCATGGTGCTGGAACTGGGGCGGGAGCAGCCCAAGTCCCCGGTGGCTACCCGGCTGTCCCGGTTTGTAGCGGTGTATTCCTCCACCCTGGCGGAGCGCAAGCCCGGGGCGGTGGATTTGCGGTACCCCAATGGTTTTGCCCTGCGGCTGGCGGCTGCGGGCGTTGATGGCAAAGGAAAGTAGCATGAGCAGGGATAGCAAGGATCTGATTGTCGGCCTGGATATCGGCACCTCCAAGATTGTGGCGCTGGTGGCCGAAGTCACGCCGGAGGGGCACCTTAACGTCATCGGCATGGGCAGTCAGGAATCCCGGGGCCTGCGCAAGGGCGTGGTGGTCAACATCGAGGAAACGGTGAGCGCCATCTCCCGGGTGGTCCAGGAAGTGGAGCTGATGGCCGACTGCAAGGTCACCAACGTCTATACGGGGATCGCCGGTAGCCACATTAAGAGCTTCAACTCCAACGGCATGGTGGCCATCAAGGACAAGGAAGTGACCACCATGGACCTGGATCGGGTGATCGAGACTGCCCGGGCCATGCCCATTCCGGCGGATCAGGAAATCCTCCACATCCTCACCCAGGAATTCATCATCGACGACCAGGACGGTATCCGGGAGCCCATCGGCATGAGCGGTTTCCGCCTGGAAGTGAAGGTGCACATCGTCACCGGTGCCGTCTCCGCCGCCCAGAACATCGTCAAATGCGTGCGTCGCTGCGGCCTGGAGGTGAATGACCTGGTGCTCCAGCCCCTGGCCTCCAGCTACGCCGTGCTCTCCGAGGATGAAAAGGACCTGGGAGTGTGCCTGGTGGATATCGGTGGGGGTACCACGGACATCGCCATCTGGACCCAGGGCGCCATCCGCCACACCTCCGTCATCCCCATTGCCGGGGATCAGGTGACCAACGACATCGCCATGGCCCTGCGCACCCCGACCCGGGAAGCGGAAGACATCAAGCGTAAGTACGGCTGCGCCCTGTCCCAACTGGCCGATCCGGAAGACGTGATTGAAGTGGCCGGGGTGGACGACCGTCCCAGCCGCAAGCTGTCCCGCCGGGCCCTGGCCGACGTGATCCAGCCCCGGGTGGAGGAGCTTTACGAGCTGGTCCAGGCCGAGCTGCGCCGCTCCGGCTTCGACGAGGTGCTGTCCTCCGGCATCGTGCTCACCGGTGGGGCTTCCGTCATGCCCGGCATGATCGAACTGGGGGAGGAGATTTTCCACATGCCGGTGCGCATGGGGGTGCCCAAATACACGGGGGCCCTGGCCGATGTGGTGCAAAGCCCCCGGTTTTCCACCGCCTACGGCCTGCTTCTGGAAGCCCAGGCGCAGCGTAAGCGGGGTCAGAAGGTGCAGGAAACGCGGAATGTGAAGCAGATTTTTGGCGTCATGAAGTCCTGGTTCGAAAAAAACTTTTAAGCATCAATCTTTCAACGCAATTTTTGTTTTCAGTGAATCATCCGTAGGAGGCGAAGTCCATGTTTGAAATCATCGATAAGGAAGAAAACGCCGGCACCGTGATCAAAGTCATCGGTGTCGGTGGGGCGGGGGGCAATGCGGTGGACCACATGATCCGGGAAGAGGTGCAGGGGGTGCAGTTCGTCGCCGCCAACACCGACGCCCAGGCTCTGGGTCGCAGCCTGGCCGCGGAAAAGATGCAATTGGGCAGTTCCGGTCTGGGGGCCGGGGCCAAGCCGGAAGCCGGTCGTAATGCGGCCCTGGAAGAACGGGAACGCATCGCCGAGCAGCTGGAAGGGGCCCACATGGTCTTCATTACCGCCGGCATGGGCGGTGGTACCGGTACGGGCGCAGCCCCCATCGTGGCGGAAGTGGCCCGGGAAAAGGGCATCCTCACCGTGGGCGTGGTCACCAAGCCCTTCGCCTTTGAAGGCAAGCGGGCCAAGATCGCCGAAGCGGGCATCGCCGAGCTGCAAAAGCACGTGGATTCCCTCATCGTCATCCTCAACGACAAGTTGATGGACGTGCTGGGGGACGACGTCTCCATGGAAGAAGCCTTCAAGGCGGCGGACAACGTGCTGCGCAACGCCGTGGGCGGCATCGCGGAAATCATCAACTACCCCGGCCTGGTGAACGTGGACTTTGAAGACGTGCGCACCGTCATGGGGGAAATGGGCATGGCCATGATGGGCTCCGCCTACGCCTCCGGCGTGGATCGGGCCCGTATCGCCGCCGAACAGGCCGTGGCTTCTCCCCTGCTGGAAGGGGTCAATCTGTCCGGCGCCCGGGGCGTGCTGGTGAATATCACCGCCTCCCGCAGCCTGAAGATGAAGGAAGTGAACGAGGTGATGAATACCATCAAGGAATTCGCCGCCGAGGACGCCCACATCATCTTCGGTGCGGTGTTTGACGAAGAAATGGGCGAACAGCTGCGGGTCACCGTGGTGGCCACCGGTCTGGGCCAAGCCCAGGCCAAGCGCCAGCCCCTGGAAGTGATCAACACCGCCACCACGGTGCGGACCGGGACGGACGACGCGGCCCTGACCGTGGATTACGGCCAGCTGGACGCAGTGCCCGCTGTGATCCGCAAGGGCCGCAACGCCACGGTGGAAGCCCTGGCCAACAGCGGCGTGGATCGCTACGACATTCCGGCTTTCCTGCGCAAGCAGGCGGATTGATCCGGCTCCGGCGCTTCGGGGAAGCTGACCCCGCCGTCCCGCTTCGCCAGCGGGCCACGGCTGGCGTCGCCTCCCGCCACGCCGTGCCGGGTCAGGCCCCGACGTCGGCAGCCGGCAACAGACTGTAACAATCGCCTCCTTAAGGGGAGGGGCGCCCGTGGTAAAATGCGCCCCTCTTCTCTTATTCCCATGCCATGTTAAAGCAGCGTACCCTCAAATCCCTGATTCGCGCCTCCGGCGTCGGGCTCCATAGCGGCGTCCGGGTCAATGTGGTGCTGCGTCCGGCTGCACCGGACACGGGGATCGTGTTTCGCCGGGTAGATCTGGCGGAGCCCGTGGATCTTCGCGCTGATGCTTTGCTGGTGGGGGACACCCGCCTCTGCTCCTGCCTGGAGCAGCAAACCCCGGAAGGGTTGGTTAAGGTGGGGACCGTGGAACATTTGATGTCCGCCCTGGGGGGCTTGGGCATCGACAACGTCTATATCGATCTGGATGCGGCGGAAGTGCCCATTCTGGACGGTTCGGCGGCGCCTTTCGTTTTCCTGATTCAATCCGCCGGTATCGCCGAACAGGCGGCGGCGAAGAAATTTATCCGGATTACCCGGCCCGTGGAAGTGCGGGACGGGGACAAGTGGGCCCGTTTCGAGCCCTACGACGGCTATAAGCTGTCCTTTTCCATCATCTTCAACCACCCGGCCATCGACAAATCGGCCCAGTCCGTCACCATCGATTTCGCTGACCAGTCCTATCCTCGGGAAGTGGCCCGGGCCCGCACCTTCGGCTTCATGCAGGATGTGGAAATGCTGCGGGAAAATGGTCTGGCCCTGGGGGGCGGTCTGGAAAACGCCATCGTCCTGGACGAATACCGGGTGCTTAACGCGGACGGCCTGCGCTACGGGGATGAGTTCGTCAAACACAAGGTGCTGGACGCCATCGGTGACCTTTATCTCCTGGGCCATCCTCTGCTGGCGGCCTTTTCCGCCTACAAGTCCGGTCATGGCCTGAATAACCAGCTGGCCCGGCAACTGCTCAAGGAGCGGGATGCCTGGGAAATCGTTACCTTCGAGGATCAGGCAACGGCGCCCGCCGGTGTCCTGCGCTGGCTGGAATTGCCTGCCCAGGCGGCGTAAGTCCCTTGGGGGCGGCACGGGAGAAGCCATGTTGCTGCTGAGACTGTTGGGAATCCTGGTTTTGCTGGGAGTGGGCGCCGCCGTGGCGCTCTTTTTGTTTACCCGTAATTCCCGTTATCTGGACTGGGCCTGGCGTCTCTTCCGTTATGCCTTGATGGTGGCCCTGCTGGTGTTCGCCCTGTTGGTCCTGGAGCGCCTCCTGCCTATGCTTTGATGGCGGCCCGCTGTACCAGTTCTTCCAGGGCTCGGCGCAGGGAGGATTGCTCCGGCAGCCCATGGGCCAGATCGGTGAGCTGGGAACCGGCGCTCTGGGAAATGGGATGGACCTGGGGCGGGGGCGGCAGGGGCGTAGTAATTCGCCCTTGTACTTTCACCTTGACCTCACTACACTCGAACCCTCTTTTTGCAAACTCGCCAGCCAACGACCGGGTCATCTGGGACAATTTGGCGGCGATAGCGCCACTTTCGGCGTGAATCACCACAATTCCCTGCTTGATATTGGCAACCGTACTGCCCTGCCCGAGAAAGGCCGGCGCAAATTCCTGGTAGGCGCGCTGCGCCTGCAACACCTGCCATCCATGGGCGAGAACGCTGGCGGCCGCATTGCCGGTATTGAGGTATTTTTCAACTGGATGGTGCATCGATATCTTCTTGGAGGAGCGTCGTGCATATTATTCTCGTCTCCAATCGGCTGGCAACGGCCAAGAGCATTGTTTTAACCCCTACCCGTCTGGCTTTGGGGCTGGCGGTGCTGACCCTGGCTGTGGTGTTTTCCTCCCTGAGCCTGTCCTGGCTGGCCCTGCGCTATCAGGTGCCCGGCGCTCAGGCCTGGTTGGCTTCCGCCAGCCAAAGCCGGGAGGTGGATCGGGAAGGGGCCCTCAAGGGCAGCCTGAATGCCCTGGCCAAGCAGGTGGGCACGCTCCAGGCCCAGCTCCTGCACCTCAATACCCTGGGTCAGCATTTGACCACCCTGGCCGGTCTTAAACCCGGGGACCCGATCCGGACCACCCCCGTGCAGGCGCCCCTGGCCCTGATTAAGGGGGGGCAGGGCGGTCCCCTGGTGCTAGCCCGTACCCCGGCGCCCCTTTCTCCGGAAAGCCTGGCCCGCACCCTGTCCAGCCTGGAAGCCCAGGTCAGCGAGCAGACCCTGATGTTTCGGTATCTGGAGGATCGGCTCATGGATCGGCGTATCCGCCAGATTCTCTTGCCCTCCGCCCTGCCCATCCAGGCCAAGGGCATTGGCTCCCCCTTTGGCCGCCGGGTGGACCCCATTGCGGGGGTGGGGGCCATGCATGAAGGCATCGACTTTGTAGCCGACGTGGGCACCCCCGTGGCCGCCTCTGCCGGCGGGGTGGTGAAGGAGGCAGTGCATCACCCGGAATATGGCAATCTCATTGAGCTGGATCACGGCAACGGTTTCTCCACCCGCTATGCCCACCTGTCCAAAATCCTGGTGCGTCCCGGGCAGATGATCAACCGGGGGCAGGAAATCGCCCTGTCCGGGAATACGGGCCGGTCCACCGGGCCCCATCTGCACTTTGAGGTGCGTTATCAGGGGGCGGCCCAGAACCCGGCCAAATATCTGGATCTGGCGGCCCGCTACGGTATTCGGGTGGCCCGGCGTTAAGCCTGCCGGGCTTTCTGGACGCGGGCGTCCAGGGGGCGGCGTCCCGGGGAAGTGGCGGGGCGATGTGGGGCGGGTTGCCCATGATAGAATCCCTTTTTTTCTCCGCGACGCACGCCGTCCCCCACAATGATTTCCGGTCTCCTCAAAAAAATCTTTGGCAGTCGCAATGATCGGCTGGTCAAGCAGTACTTCCAGGTGGTGCAAAAGATCAACAGCCTGGAAGCGGGCATTTCCGCCCTCTCCGACACGGACCTAAAGGCCAAGACGGAGGAATTCAGACAGCGCTACGCCAAGGGCCAGAGCCTGGACGACCTGCTGCCGGAAGCCTTCGCTGTGGTACGGGAAGCGGGTAAGCGGGTGTTGGGCATGCGCCACTTCGATGTGCAGCTGATCGGGGGCATGGTGCTGCACCATGGCAAAATTTCCGAAATGCGCACCGGGGAAGGCAAAACCCTGGTGGCCACCCTGCCGTCCTACCTCAATGCCATCGCCGGCAAGGGGGTCCATGTCATCACGGTGAATGACTATCTGGCCCAGCGGGATGCGGAATGGATGGGGCGCCTGCATCGCTTCCTGGGACTCACCGTGGGGGTGAATCTGTCCCAGATGGACCACGATGCCAAGCAGGCTGCCTACGCCGCCGACATCACCTACGGTACCAACAACGAATTCGGCTTCGACTATCTGCGGGACAACATGGTCTACGCCGCCGAAGACCGGGTGCAGCGGGGCCTCAATTACGCCATCGTGGATGAGGTGGACTCCATCCTCATCGACGAAGCCCGGACCCCCCTGATTATTTCCGGCCAGGCCGAAGACCAGACCGAGTTTTATATCCGCCTCAATGAGGTGGCGCCCCAACTGGTGCGGGCTGAGAACGAGACTGCTCCCGGGGATTACTGGGTGGACGAAAAGGCCCACCAGGTCTATCTCACCGAGCAGGGCCATGAACACGTGGAAGAAATTCTGGTGGGCATGGGCATGCTCACCGAAGGCCGCAGCCTCTACGACGCCGCCCACATTGTCCTGGTGCACCACCTGAATGCCGCCCTCCGGGCCCACACCCTCTATCTGCGGGACCAGCAGTACGTGGTGCAGAACGGGGAAGTGATCATCGTGGACGAATTCACCGGCCGCTTGATGCCGGGTCGGCGCTGGTCCGACGGCCTGCATCAGGCCGTGGAAGCCAAGGAAGGGGTGAAAATCCAGCACGAGAACCAGACCCTGGCCTCCGTCACCTTCCAGAACTACTTCCGCATGTACGGCAAGCTGGCCGGCATGACCGGTACCGCCGACACGGAAGCTTACGAATTCATGGAAATCTACGGTCTGGAGACCGTGGTGATTCCGACCCATCGGCCGGTACAGCGGAAGGATTTGCAGGATCAGGTGTATCGCACGGCCCAGGAAAAGTACGCGGCCATTATCGCGGACATCCGGGAATGTTATGGCCGGGGCCAACCCGTGCTGGTGGGGACCACCTCCATCGAAAATTCCGAGCTCCTGTCCCAGCTGTTGGATAAGGAAAAGCTGCCCCACCAGGTGTTGAACGCCAAGCAGCATGCCCGGGAAGCGGACATCGTGGCGGAAGCTGGGCAGCCCGGGGTGATTACCATCGCCACCAACATGGCCGGTCGGGGCACGGACATCGTGCTGGGCGGCAATGTGGATAAGCAGGTGGCCCAGGTTCAGGCGGACGAAGCCCTCTCCGATGCAGAAAAGACCCAGCAGGTGGAGGCCATCAAGGCCGCCTGGCAAACCCGTCACGACCAGGTGTTGGCCGCTGGCGGTCTGCACATCATCGGCTCCGAACGCCACGAATCCCGGCGTATCGACAACCAGCTCCGGGGCCGGGCCGGGCGTCAGGGGGATCCGGGTTCTTCCCGCTTCTACCTGTCCCTGGACGACGCTCTGCTGCGTATTTTCGCCGGGGATCGGCTGAAAGCCATCATGGACCGGCTGAAGATGCCGGAAGGGGAAGCCATTGAGCATCCCCTGGTGAGCCGCTCCCTGGAATCCGCCCAGCGCAAGGTGGAAGCCCGCAACTTCGACATCCGCAAGCAATTGCTGGAATACGACAATGTGGCCAACGACCAGCGCAAGGTGATCTACGCCCAGCGTAACGAACTCCTGGAAACGGACGACATTTCCGAAACCATCACGGCCATGCGTCAGGGCGTGCTCTACGACATGTTCCGGGTCTATGTGCCGGAAAACAGCGTGGATGAGCAGTGGGATATCCCGGGCCTGGAAGCCGCTCTGGAATCCGAATTTCACCTCAAGGCCCCGGTAGGGGAATGGTTCAAGTCCGACACCAGCCTGAGCGACGAAGACCTGGCGCGGCGCCTCATCGAAACCGTGGAGAAGGAATACGGGGAAAAAATCGCCCAGGTGGCCGAGCCCGAGGTATTCCACAAGTTCGAGCGGGATCTGATGTTGCAGACCCTGGATTCCCAATGGCGGGAACATCTGGCCGCTCTGGACCATCTGCGCCAAGGCATCCACCTGCGGGGCTATGCTCAGAAAAATCCCAAGCAGGAATACAAGCGGGAAGCCTTCGAGCTGTTTGAAGCCTTGCTTAACAGCATCCGCTCCGAAGTGACCCGCCTGCTGCTCACCGTCCAGATCCGTTCCGTGGAAGAGGCGGACGAGGATGTGGAAGAAGAGACGGCTGCCGAACTGGCCAATCTCCAATTCGACCACCCGGAATTTGATGGGGAAGAGGCGGAAGAGGAAGCGGTCGAAGAAGGCGAAAAAGCCCAGGGACCGGCCCAGCGGGACGGCCTCAAGGTGGGCCGTAACGATCCCTGCCCCTGCGGTAGCGGCAAGAAATACAAGCATTGCCACGGCAAATTGAGCTGATCGCTCCGTTGCCCCTGTGATTCAAGGCGCCGCCCGCCCCACCGTCCGCCCCTTCCCCTGGGAATGGGCGGGCCCGGCGGGCGGCGTCTTTTTTCGTTGAAAAAGGAAAATCCATGACCGTCAATTACCAGACTCCTGCACCTGAAGCCCTCTATCCTGTGGCCGGCGTACGCTTGGGCGTTGCCCAGGCCGGCATCCGCAAGGTGGGGCGGCGGGACCTGACGGTCATCACCCTGGCGGAAGGGGCCACGGTGGCCGGGGTCTTCACCCAGAATCGTTTCTGCGCCGCGCCGGTCCAGCTCTGCCGCCAGCACCTGGCCGGCGGCCCGGGCATCCGGGCCCTGGTCATCAATACGGGCATTGCCAATGCGGGCACCGGGGAACCGGGGCGCCAGGCGGCGGAGCGGACTTGCGCTACCCTGGCCGGGCTCCTGGGCCTGTCCGGCGGTGCCCAGGTGCTGCCCTTTTCCACCGGGGTGATTCTGGAACCCCTGCCCGTGGAGCGCCTGGAAGGGGGCCTGCCGGCGGCTATTGCCGATCTGGCGGAAGCCAACTGGCACAGCGCTGCCCACGCCATCATGACCACGGATACGGTGGCCAAGGCCGCCAGCCGCCGCCTCACGGTGGGGGGCAAGACCCTGACCGTGACCGGCATGTCTAAAGGTTCGGGCATGATTCACCCCAATATGGCCACCATGCTGGGCTTTGTCGCCACCGACGCCGCCGTGCCCCAGGCCCTGCTGGACGGCCTGGTGAAGGAGGCGGCGGACCACTCCTTCAACTGCATTACGGTGGATGGGGATACCTCCACCAATGACTCCTTCATTCTCATGGCCTCCGGCCAGGGGGAACTGAAAATTGCCGGGGCCGCCGATCCGGCCTGGGCGGAGTTGCGTCAGGCGGTCATCGCCGTGGCGGAAGAACTGGCCCAGGCCATGGTGCGGGATGGGGAAGGAGCCTCCAAATTCATCACCATCCAGGTGGAAGGGGGCAAGACCCGGGCAGAATGCCGTCGGGTGGCCTACGCCATCGCCCATTCCCCCCTGGTGAAAACCGCCTTCTTTGCTTCCGACCCCAATCTGGGGCGGATTCTGGCGGCCATCGGCTACGCCGGGATCGACGATCTGGACGTGGATCAAATCCGGGTCTGGCTGGGCAGTGGCAAGGATCAGGTGCTGGTGGCGGAACTGGGCGGCCGGGCCGCCAGCTACACGGAACAGGACGGCCAGCGCATCATGGCCAATGGGGAAATCGATGTCCGGGTGGATTTGGCTCGGGGTGAGGCGGAAAGCCGGGTTTATACCTGCGATCTGTCCCACGACTACGTGACCATTAACGCGGATTACCGGAGTTAATCCTTGCTCCCGGGCTTTGATGCCCGGGCCGAGGGATAAAAAAGGGGAGCCGGCTGGCTCCCCTTTTCTTTTTGCCGGTTTTTCCTAGGGCAGGGCCGGGATGGTGAATTTAGGCATTTCCCCGGTGAGGCTGTGGAGGAAGGCCACCAAGTCGTCCACCTCATTGGGTTTCAGATCGGTTTTCAGCATTTCCTTGCCCATGATTTTCACCGCTTCATCTAGCTTCCAGACGGAGCCGTTGTTGAAGTAGGGGTAGGTGAGGGCCACGTTGCGCAGGGTCTGGGTACGGAAGGCGTGCTTGTCGCTGTCCTTCTTGGTGACCAGATAACGCCCCTCGTCCGTGGAGCCGGGCACCTTAATGGCGTGGAATTGGCCATCGGTGAAGTTGGGACCGCTATGGCAGCCGACGCAGCCCTTTTCCACGAAATACTTCATGCCCTGCTTCTGCTGCAGGCTGAGCGCCTGTTCATCCCCCGCCAGATAGCGGTCGAAGGGGGAATGGGGGGTGATCAGGGTGCGCTCGAAGGCGGCGATGGCCTTGGCCAGGTTTTCTGCCGTAATCGGGTCCTTTTCCGCGAAGGATTCGCTAAAGCGCTTCTGGTACTCGGGGAAGCTCTTCAGGGTGGCTACCGCCTTTTCCAGTGTGGTGTTGTGTTCCACCGCCGCTTGCAGGGGGCCCAGGGCCTGGGTTTCCAGGTTAGGGGCCCGTCCGTCCCAGAATTGGGAGGAAAGGAAGGCCGCATTCAGCACCGTGGGGGAATTGCGGGGGCCCCGCTGGGCGCCGTGGCCGATGGCCCGGGAAACCCGGTCCGTATAGCCCAGGGCCGGGTTGTGGCAGGTGGCGCAGGCGATATTGCCGTCGCTGGACAGGCGGGCATCGAAAAACAGCATTTTGCCCAGTTCCACCTTGGCCGGGGTCTGGGTGTTGTTGGCGGGAATGGGGGGAATGGCGGGCAGGGGCTTGAATAAAGCCTTGTACCGTTCAAAGGGATCGGCGGCATGGCTGCTGCCCATCCAGACGAGCCCGGCCAGGAGGACCGGGATGAAAGCGCGTTTTTTCATAATTTCTCCCTAATTTGCAGGTGTTTGAAGCGAGAGCTTCAAGGCCCCATTCTCCGGGTGGCAAAAGGGTATAATGTTGATTTAAATCAATGACTTATGATAGTAAATGCCTATCGGGCCGATAGCCAAAACCTATAAGCTTTAATACCCAGCCAGGGCCGGATACATAACAAGAAGGGAGGATCCGTGACTTTGACCGAACTGCGCTACATCGTGGCCTTAGCCCAAGAAGGCCGTTTTTCCCGGGCGGCGGAACGTTGTTCCGTGAGCCAGCCCACCTTGAGTGTGGCCATCCAGCATCTGGAAGAGGAGCTGGAGGTGCCTCTCTTTGAGCGGGGTAAGAACCAGGTTTCCCTCACCGAGGTGGGGGAACAGGTGGTGGCCCAGGCCATCCGCACCCTGGAGGAAGCGGAACGGGTGCGCCAGATTGCCCATCGGGGCCGCAATCCCCTGGAAGGGGAACTGAAGCTGGGGGTTATCCACACCGTGGGGCCCTATCTGCTGCCCGATCTGATTGTTTCCCTGCGCACCCTGGCCCCGGCCATGCCCCTGGCCATCGAGGAAAGCATGACCGCCACCCTGGCGGAAATGCTGGCCCGGGGCGAAGTGGATGCCGCTATTTTGGCCTTGCCCTTCGCCCAGCCGGGTATCCGGGTGCGGCCCTTGTACGACGAGCCTTTCAAGGTGGTGGTGCCCTGCGGCCACCCCTGGCAGGACCGGCCCCTGGTGAGTACGGAGGAGGTGGATGGGGAGGAGGTGCTGCTCCTCAAGGCGGGCAACTGCTTCCGGGATCAGGTCATGGACGCCTGTCCCCAGATCAGCGGGGCGGATACGGAGGTGCGCCAGGGCCATTCCATCGAGACCATCCGCTGCATGGTGGCCTCCGGCTTCGGTATTTCCGTGCTGCCCGCGGGAGCCCTGTGCAAGCCCTATTCCACGGACTTTCTGCGCATTATCCCCTTCTCCGACCCGGCCCCCTCCCGGCGCATTGCCCTGGCCTGGCGGGAAGGTTTCCCCCGGCTTAAAGCCCTGGAGGCCTTGTGCCAGGCCGTGGCCCGCCTGGATAACCCCTGCTACCAGCACCTGCCCGGCGGGCGGCGTCTAGCCTAGGCGGCGGGCCCGGATACGGCGGAACCAGCCCCCCGCCAGGGCGGGCTGGTCATCCTCCAGGATAAGCTCGGGGACGGCGGCCAGCAGGGGCTCCCATTCCACATCCAGGCGGGTCGCCAGATGGCGGGAGAGGGGGGTGAGCCAGCGGCGCAGAGGGGCGCGCTGGCCCGGGCGGAGAAATTTATCTAGCACCAGCAGCTGGCCCCCCGGGCGTAATACTCGGGTCGTTTCCCGGAGGCAGTCCAGGGGGGCGGGCACAACGGCCAGAATCAGGTGTAACACCACCACGTCAAAGGCACCGTCCGCCAGGGGCAGGGCTTGGGCATCGCCTTGCAGGGGCGAGAAGGGGAGGGAGCCGCTCCGGCGTTGGGCCCGGGCCAGCATGGCCGGGGTCAGGTCCAGGCCGGTGTAGTGGTGCTGGGGCGGCAGATAGGGCAGATCCAGGCCCGTGCCCACGCCTAGCAATAACACTCGGGACGGGGTGGCGGGGAGCTGGGCCAGGCTTTGGCGCCGCATTCCCCCGGTGGCGGAAGCCAGCAGGACGTCGTAGAACGGGGCGATCAGGGTGTAGCTGTGGCGCAGGCTCATGGACTCAGTGCAGTACCCGGGGGGCGGCCAGGACGAATTCCGGAATGTCCGCCGCGAAGGGGGTGCCGTCTGCCGCCACCATCTGATAGCTGCCCTGCATGGTGCCCACCGGGGTTTCCAGGGCACAGCCGCTGGTGTATTTAAATTCTTCGCCGGGCTGAAGTAGGGGCTGCTGGCCCACTACGCCCAGGCCTCGCACTTCCTGAACCTCCTGATTGGCGTCGGTGATGATCCAGTGGCGGGAAATGAGCTGGGCCGCTTCCGTACCCGTATTGCGCAGGGTGATGGTGTAGGCGAAAACGTAG
This sequence comes from Azospira inquinata, assembly GCF_018905915.1. NCBI lineage: Bacteria > Pseudomonadati > Pseudomonadota > Betaproteobacteria > Rhodocyclales > Rhodocyclaceae > Azospira > Azospira inquinata. The sequence continues at coordinate 943,869 of NZ_CP064782.1, read as the reverse complement.
TGGTCCTGCTCTGAGTCGGACTGGTCCGCCAGATATTGGGGCAGGGTTTCCACGGCGATCTGATATTTTTTGCTGTCGGCCATGAGGGGAACCAAGGGGTTGGGGTGGGGAGAGTGTGCCCAGGAAAGGCGCCCCCTGACAAGATGGGCCGCCATTTTCGCCTTCCGCCGGGGCGACCGGCGGGCTGGTGGGGCAGGGGAGTGGCGGGGGTTTGGGCGTAAAATCTCTCTTTTATCCCCGTTCCGGTGTGCCCATGTTCGTTATCGCCCCCAGCCTGCTTTCCGCCGACTTCGCCCGCCTGGGCGAGGAAGTGTCGTCTGTCATCGCCTCCGGTGCCGACTGGATTCACTTTGACGTCATGGACAACCACTATGTGCCCAATCTCACCATGGGCCCCCTGGTCTGCCAGGCCATCCGTCCCCACACCACGGCTCCCATCGACGTCCATCTCATGGTCAAGCCCGTGGATCGGATCATTCCGGACTTTGCCAAGGCTGGGGCCAATATCATCACCTTCCATCCGGAAGCCTCGGACCACGTGGATCGCAGTTTGGCCCTGATCCGGGACCAGGGCTGTCAGGCCGGGCTGGTGTTTAATCCGGCCACCCCCCTCCATTACCTGGATTACGTCATGGATAAGCTGGACGTGATTCTGCTCATGAGCGTCAATCCGGGCTTTGGCGGTCAGAAGTTCATCCCCGGCACCCTGGATAAGCTCAAGGAAGCCCGGGCCCGTATCGACGCCTACACGGCCCGGACTGGCCGGGCCATTCGCCTGGAGGTGGATGGGGGGGTGAAGACGGACAATATCGCCGCTATCGCTCGGGCCGGGGCGGATACCTTCGTGGCCGGTTCCGCCGTCTTCGGCGCCGCCCTGGCCACCGATGCCCATGGCTACGATACGGTGATCGCCGCCCTGCGGGGCGCCCTGGCCCAGGTCTGAGGCCCCCTTTCTCCGTTGTTGGGTCTGGGTGTCCCCTGGGGGGAGCCCGGCCCCGGATTTTTGCCCGATTGCCCCCATGACCTATCGCTCCGTTACCTTCGACCTGGATGGCACCCTGGTGGATTCCCTGCCGGATCTGGCCGCCGCTTCCCACGCCGCCCTGGCTGAACTGGGCCTGCCGCCTCGCAGTGACGGGGATATCGCCCGCTTTGTGGGCCAGGGCATGGCGTCCCTGGTGGAACGCTGCCTTACCTGGGGCCAGGCTCCCGAGCCCGCCCAGGTGGAAGCGGCCCTGGTGGTCTTCCGCCGCCATTACGCCCACTTCAACGGCCAGGCCAGTCGCCTGTTTCCCGGGGTGAAGGAAGGCCTGGACCTGTGCCGGGCCCAGGGCCTGGCCCTGGGGGTGGTGACCAATAAGCCGGAAGCCTTTACCTTCCCCCTGCTGGAACAGCTGGGCCTCAGCCCCTATTTCGCATGTGTGGTGGGGGGGGACACCACCCCCCATCGCAAGCCCCATCCCGAGCCCCTGGTCTATGCCTGCCGGGCCCTGGGCACGGTGCCCGCCGCCAATGTGCACGTGGGGGATTCGGTGAATGACTTTCGCGCCGCCCGGGCCGCAGGATGCCCGGCCCTGGCCGTTCCCTATGGCTACAACGAGGGAAGGCCCGTAGACAGGGGCGAATGCGATGCGCTAGTATCAGACCTCGTCGCCGCAGCCCGGTGGATTGTCCCCGGGGCGTGAGACAAAAAAAGATATCCCACTCATCGTGACCTGCAAGTTCAATGCTTATCTGATGGTCTCCCACGCCGCCTGGAGCTGGCGTGGTGCCTGGTGGCGCTCCCCGCGCCAACTTTGACTGATGACCCGTCCGGGCCCGGGCGGCGAGTTGAAACCAGACTCCCGGGTAAGCATTGAGTAATTCCCCTCTCTTGCGAGGTCTTCCATGACAGAAAACGAATTTCAGGCGCTTGCCACCCAGGGCTACAACCGTATCCCGGTGACCCTCGAGACCTTTGCCGATCTCGACACTCCCCTTTCCATTTATCTGAAGCTGGCCAACGCCCCCTATTCCTACCTTCTGGAATCGGTCCAGGGGGGGGAACGGTTTGGCCGCTATTCTTTCATCGGTCTGGCCAGCCAGACCCGCATTGCGGTCTATGGCCGCCAGGTGCTGGTGCTCACCGGCCAGCGGGTGGCGGAAAAGGAAGAGGACACCAATCCTCTGGATTTCCTGGCCCGTTACCGGCAACGTTTCCGGGTGGCTCCCACCCCGGGCCTGCCCCGCTTCTGCGGCGGCTTGGTGGGCTGTTTCGGCTACGACACGGTGCGTTACGTGGAGCCCCGGCTGCACCAGGGCCCCAAGGCCGGGGACCTGGGCACGCCGGACGTGCTGCTGCTCCTCTCTGAGGAACTGGCGGTGGTGGACAACCTGTCCGGCAAGCTGACCCTGGTGGTGTACGCGGAACCCGATGTGCCTGGGGCTTACCACAAGGCTCAGAACCGGCTGAAGGAGCTGCTGACCCAGTTGCGCCAGCCGGTGGCCGTTCCCACCGAATCCCCGGCGCCTTCCCTGCCGGCCCAGTCCGTGGTGGGGGAAGCGGCCTTCCAGACCGCAGTGGAACGGGCCAAGGCCTACATCACGGAAGGGGACATCATGCAGGTGGTCCTTTCCCAACGCATGACCAAGCCCTTCAAAGCCAGTCCCCTGGCCCTTTACCGGGCTCTGCGCAGCCTCAATCCTTCCCCCTACATGTACTACTTCAATTTTGAAGATTTCCATGTGGTGGGGGCGTCCCCGGAAATCCTGGTGCGCCTGGAAGGGGACACGGTCACGGTGCGGCCCATCGCCGGCACCCGCACCCGGGGCGCCACTCCGGAAGAGGACAATGCCCTGGCCGCCGAGCTGATCGGCGACGAAAAGGAACGGGCCGAACACGTCCAGCTCCTGGACCTAGGTCGCAACGATGTGGGCCGGGTGTCCCAGACCGGTTCGGTGCGGGTCACGGACAACATGGTCATCGAGCGCTACTCCCATGTGATGCACATTACTTCCTGCGTGGAAGGCAAGCTGCAAGCCGGGCTGTCCTCCCTGGATGTGCTCAAGGCGGCCTTTCCCGCTGGAACCCTGTCCGGCGCCCCCAAGGTGCGGGCCATGGAAATCATCGACGAGCTGGAACCCATGAAGCGGGGCCTCTACGGCGGCGCCATTGGCTACCTGGGCTTCCAGGGGGATATGGACCTGGCCATCGCCATCCGTACCGCCCTGATCAAGGACGGCCAGCTCCACGTCCAGGCGGGGGCGGGCATCGTGGCCGATTCCGATCCCCAGACCGAATGGCAGGAAACCCAGAACAAGGCCCGGGCGGTGCTGCGGGCGGCGGAAATCGCTGAAACCGGGCTGGATACCCGGCTCGGCTGAAAGGACGGCGGAAGGGGCGAGGCCCCGCTTCCGCCTCCATCGGGTGAATACGGTAAAACCGGCGGTGGGGCAAAGGCCCGGCCGTGGCAGGAAAGGGATGGAATCATGCTCTTGATGATCGACAACTACGACAGCTTTACCTACAACCTGGTCCAGTACTTTGGCGAATTGGGTCAGGAGGTGCGGGTGTTCCGCAACGACGCCATTACGGTGGAAGAAGTGGGGCAGCAAAAGCCCGACTATCTGGTGATTTCCCCCGGGCCCTGCGCCCCGGCCCAGGCGGGTATTTCCCTGGCCGCCATTCGGGAATACGCGGGCAAGATTCCTCTCCTGGGGGTCTGCCTGGGGCACCAGTCCATTGGGGAAGCCTTCGGCGGGCGCATCGTGCACGCCAAGCGCCTTATGCACGGCAAGACCTCCCCGGTCCATCACCTGGGCCAGGGGGTGTTCAAGGGCCTGCCCAATCCGGTGATCTGCACCCGCTACCACTCCCTGGCCATTGAGCGGGAAAGCCTGCCCGATTGCCTGGAAATCACCGCCTGGACCGAAGACGGGGAAATTATGGGGGTGCGCCATAAGACCCTGGCGGTGGAAGGGGTCCAATTCCATCCCGAATCCATTCTCACGGAACACGGTCACGACATGCTGCGCAATTTTCTCGAGGAAAACCGCTGAGGCTCGGGAGGCCGGCCCCCGCCGCCTCCGCCCTGGTTTTCCCCTATTTCGAGGACATCATGAATCCACAAGAGGCTTTGACCCGGATCATTGAGCACCGGGAAATTTTTCACGACGAAATGCTCGACCTTATGCGCCAGATCATGACGGGGGAAATGTCTCCGGTCATGATCGCCGCCCTCACCATCGGTCTCCGGGTAAAAAAGGAGACCGTGGGGGAAATTGCCGCCGCCGCCCAGGTGATGCGGGAATTTGCCACCCGGGTCCCGGTAGCAGACCCAGGGGAAGTGGTGGACATTGTGGGCACCGGCGGTGACGGGGCCCACACCTTCAATATTTCCACCGCCTCCATGTTTGTCTGCGCCGCCGCCGGGGCCAAGGTGGCCAAGCACGGCGGCCGCTCTGTTTCTTCCAAAAGCGGTTCGGCGGATGTACTGGAAGCCCTGGGGGTCAATCTCAACCTGTCCCCCGACCGTATTGGGGAAAGTATCGAAACCTTGGGCCTGGGCTTTATGTTCGCCCCCAACCACCACGGGGCCATGAAACACGCGGCCCCGGTGCGGCGGGAACTGGGGGTGCGTACCCTGTTCAATATCCTGGGTCCCCTGACCAATCCGGCTGGGGCGGAGCGCCAGGTATTGGGGGTCTTTCACCCCGATCTGGTGGGCATTCTGGTGCGGGTGCTGCAACGCCTGGGCTCCCAGCGGGCGTTCACCGTCTGTGGCCGGGAAGGCCTGGATGAAATCTCCATCTCCGGCCACACCCTGGTGGGGGAATTGAAGGACGGGCGCATTCGGGAATACGACGTTCATCCGGAGGATTTCAATCTGCCGGTGCACGATCCCAAGGTGATCCGGGTGGCCAATGTGGAAGAGTCCCGCCTCATGCTCCTGGCGGCCCTGGAGGGCACCCATGGCCCGGCCCGGGACGTGGTGGCCCTGAACGCGGGGGCTGCCCTCTACGTGGCGGGCCGCAGCCAGGATTTGGCCGGCGGGGTGGAAACCGCCCTGGACGTGATTGCCAGCGGTGCCGCCCGGGCCAAGGTGGATGAATTCGTGAAATTCACCAACGCCTAGGGGCAGGGGCTTTCCCCTCCCTTTTCCACGCAACCTTTGCCAGGGGGCGATTTCCCCTGACCCCTTTCTTTTCCTTCTTTTTTTGCCCCCATCATGAGCGACATACTGGAAAAAATTCTGGCCACCAAGGCCGAGGAAATCGCCACCGCCTCCGCCCTTAAGCCCCTGGCCGCCCTGCGGGCGGAAGCCGAAGCGGCGGTGCGGGACAACCCGGCCCGGGATTTCGCCGGGGCCCTGATGGGCCGTGCCAAAGCAGGCCAGGCGGCGGTCATCGCCGAGGTGAAAAAGGCCAGCCCCTCCAAAGGCATCATCCGGCCCGATTTCCATCCCGCCGCAATTGTCAAAAGCTACGCCGCCCACGGTGCCACCTGCCTTTCCGTGCTCACCGACCGCCAGTATTTCCAAGGGGCGCCCGAATACCTCCAGGCCGCCCGGGCTGCGGTTATCCTGCCCGTGCTGCGCAAGGACTTCGTGGTGGATCCCTACCAGATATACGAAGCCCGAGCCATGGGGGCGGACGCCGTACTGCTCATCGTCGCCGCCCTGGACCAGGGCCTCATGGTGGAGCTGGAAGCCCTGGCCCTGAGCCTGGGCCTAGCCGTGCTGGTGGAATCCCACGACGCCCCTGAGCTGGACCGGGCCCTAGCCCTGCAAACGCCCCTAGTGGGCATCAACAACCGCAACCTGCGTACCTTCCAGACCCGCCTGCAAACCACCTTGGACCTGGCTGCCCGGGTGCCCGCCGACAAACTGGTGGTTACGGAAAGCGGCATCCACACCCCCGCCGACGTGGCTCTCATGACCGGTAAGGGCATCCACGCCTTCCTGGTGGGGGAAGCCTTCATGCGGGAGCCGGACCCGGGTGAGGCCCTGGAACGGCTGTTTTTTGCAGGAAGCGGGGCGGCGGAGGGCTAGGGAAATTTGGGGCTCCGGCCTTTGGGGCGCCTGTTTGTGGAAATTCCACTTAGTAGTCCCAGGTTATTTGGTGGCGGGTGGGCAGGCTGGGGGGCAGCGGAAACGCCTTGCCTGAAAGGTGCGCCTTCCAAGTCTAGTGCTAGAAGTAATGGTGCCCCCTAGTGGCCCAGCTGGCTTCCCTCTCCACCCTTCTGTCTATGTAGGCCGTTTGCTGGCATAGCGGAGCGCGTTTGGGGCGCTTCGGGAACGCCGGCCAGCCAACCCAGGGGAAGGGCTCTAATTTCGCCTACTCTTCTCTACTACAGAGGCCAATGGGGCGGCGATTGCCTGCTGGGAGAGCTTAATTTGTCCCGAAGGGAAATCGGGGCGGCCTCAGAAAACCTCCGGATGCTTTTGTTAAACAGGCCGCGTCAGCAAGGGATAAGTCTCTCCCCTTCCCCTGATCCGGCCCGTCCTGATTGGTATCTAGGCCTTTTGTTTGCCTATGCAAGCGCCCTAAAAAACGGTGTGTTGCAAAAACACAACACTGTTGCCCGGGCGCTATAAAGAAAGCCATCCAACCGTTGCTCCCCCCCTGGCCCTTTGCCACAATGCAGCCAGCTTCCTCTCGGGGAAGGTAATTTCGGGGTCCAGGCATCTGCCGAAGACCTTGTCCAAATCTCAAAAGGAGATTCTCTAATGCAAAAGAAACTGATCGCCCTGGCTGTTGCCGGCCTGGCCTCCGCCGGTGCCTTCGCCCAGTCCAACGTCACCATTTATGGCGTTGCTGATGCTTCTTTCGAACAAGTTAAGGCTGATAGCGCTGCCGACAACGGCACCAACGTTAACTCCCGCACCCGCCTGAACACTAATTCTTCCCTGCTGGGCTTCAAGGGTAGTGAAGATCTGGGCAATGGCCTGAAGGCTCTGTTCCAATTCGAATCCACCGTCGATCTGGCTAACAGCACCTCCGCCAACAACGGCAATACCGTTGCTCCTTCCGCCGTTGGCGCCAACACCGGTAGCCTGTTCGGTTCCAAGCGTGACACCTTCGTTGCTCTGTCCGGCAACTTCGGTACCGTGCTGGGTGGCTATGTTTCCACTCCCTACCGTTCCATCGTGACCGGTTTTGACGTGGTTCCCGGGTCCGCTGGGTCTGGCTCTGACAATGGTGTGTTCGGTAAAGCTCTGGGCGCTGTTAACCTGGTGTTCCGTACCAACGCTATCGCCTACGCTTCTCCTTCCTTCAACGGCTTTTCTGGTGTGATCGCCTACGTGCCTAACGCCGCCAAGTCTTCTGAAGATGTGGCTACTAACACTGCCACCACCAACCCCTACGGCTGGAACTTGGCTTTGAATTACGCCAATGGTGGCCTGAAGCTGGCTTATTCTTACCTGAAACTGAATGATGTTGGCGTTGGTGCTGCTGCTGGTGTTGGTCTGAGCGCCGAAGACCACAAAGCCAACTTGCTGGCTGCTTCCTATGACTTCGGTCAAGGTACCACCTTGGTCGGTATGTACCAACATTACAAAGGTGATATGGATATCACCTCTGGTGGTTCTACCGACCTGAACCGTAACTCCTATTTCTTGGGCTTGAAGCACGTTCTGGGTGCCCATGAATTTGCGGTGTCTTATCAACACGCTAGCGATTTGGGTGGCAATCTGGTGTCCACGCTGCATCCGGGGCAAGGCAACAGCGATACCGGTGCGAACCAATGGACCCTGCGCTATGGTTACAACTTCTCCAAGCGCACCCAAGTCTATGCTTTGTACACCCGCATCGACAACAAGGATAAGTCCAACTTCAACTTCGCCAATGGCCCGGTTGGCTACTCTTCCACCGGTGGTCTGGATACTGGCGTTGCCGCTGGTTCCAATCCCCAAGTCCTGGGTGTTGGTATCCGTCACTCCTTCTAATCGGTTCTCCGATCAGAAAGCAAAACGGGCGCTTCGGCGCCCGTTTTTTTATGCTTAAAATCTAGTCTCAGAATGGTTGAAGTTTGGGGCCCTTTTCTTCGGACAAAACTCGGTCAAAGTTCCTTTTAACCTACCAGTACCAGATTATCCCGGTGCACCAGCTCCGGCTCTCCGGCGTAGCCCAGGATGGCTTCTATGTGGTCCGATGATTGCCGGGCGATTTTGTTGGCGTCGTCGCTGCTGTAGTTCACTAGGCCCCGGGCCAGTTCCTTGCCTTCTGGGGTCATGCAGCGCACCGCTGCGCCCCGTTCAAATTCCCCTTCGATACGGGTTACTCCCACTGGGAGCAGGCTGCTGCCGTCCCGCAGGGCTTTGACGGCGCCTGCGTCCAGGAAAATCCGCCCCGCCATTTGCAGGTGATCGGCCAGCCATTGTTTGCGGGCGGCGATGGGGGGGTGTTCGGCCTGGAGCAGGGTACCTACGCTTTCGCCCTGGCTTAGGCGGGGCAGCACATTGGCTTCCCTGCCACTGGCGATGACTGTGTCGGCGCCGCTGCGGGCTGCCCGCTTGGCGGCCAGAACTTTGGTGATCATGCCCCCCTTGCCGATACTGGTACCGGCGCCGCCCGCCATGGATTCCAGCTGCTTGTCTCCGGCGGCGGCTACCTGAATAAGGGTGGCGGCAGGGTCCTTGCGGGGGTCGGCGGTGAACAGCCCGTCCTGGTCGGTAAGGATAATCAGGGCGTCCGCTTCCACCAGGTTGGCCACCAGGGCTCCCAGGGTGTCGTTATCCCCCAGCTTGATTTCGTCCGTCACCACCGTGTCGTTTTCGTTGATGATGGGCACCACTCCCAAAGCCAGCAGGGTGGTCAGGGTGGCCCGGGCGTTCAGATAGCGCTTGCGGTCCGCCATGTCATCGTGGGTGAGCAGAATCTGGGCGGTTTTGATGCCGTGTTCGGAGAAGGCGGTCTCATAGACCTGGGCCAGGCCCATTTGCCCTACCGCGGCGGCGGCCTGAAGCTCGGGGACGGCCTTGGGGCGGCTATCCCAGCCCAGGCGTTGCATGCCGCAGGCGATGGCGCCGGATGAGACCAGTACGACTTCTTTTTTGTGGCCCTTGAGTTGGGCGATTTGCTTCGCCCAGGCGTGAATGGCCGGGAGATCCAGACCTTTGCCGTTGTTGGTGACCAGAGCGCTGCCGACTTTGACCACCAGTCGTTTGGCTTGAGCAATGCGGGAAGTGGGGGACATGAAGCCTTCCTGTTTGTGCGGGAACAACACGAGGAAGGCGGGGTTGCCGGGCGAAAACCCGGGTGCGAGAGCGGTTAGGCCGGTCCCACCTTCCGCGTCTTAGGTGACGGGAATGACAGGGCGCCCGGTTCCCCGGGACGCCCGGGCAGAATTAAACCTCGTCTGCTGGATTTTGGGTAGTGCTGTCCGGGGTGGCCGGGGCATCCCCGGCATCCTCATCCTCTTCGTCGTCTGTTGGCGGGGGCGGCGGCACCAGGGTCTCCAGGGTTTGCTGGATGGCATAGACCAAGGGGCGGCAGCCGTCACCGCTGATGGCTGTGATGGCGAAGTGGCGGGGAGCTGTGCCGGTGGCGGCCTGATAGGCCTCCAGGAAAGCGGTCTGCCGGATTTCCCGTTCTTCTTCCGGAACCAGGTCCAGCTTGTTGAGCACCAGCCAGCGGGGTTTGGCCGCCAGGTCCGGACTGAATTTTTCCAGCTCGGCCACGATGGCCTTGGCTTCGGCCACCGGATCGGCGTCTGGGTCCGTGGGGGCCAAATCTACAATGTGGAGCAATAGCCGGGTGCGGGAGAGGTGCTTGAGGAAGCGGTGTCCCAGGCCGGCCCCATCCGCCGCGCCTTCAATCAAGCCCGGTACGTCGGCAATGACAAAACTCTTGTTGTCATCCACCCGGACCACGCCCAGATTGGGGTGCAGGGTGGTGAAGGGGTAGTCGGCCACCTTGGGTTTAGCGGCGGAAACGGAGCGGATGAAGGTACTTTTCCCCGCATTGGGGAGACCCAGCAGGCCCACGTCGGCCAGAACCTTGAGCTCCAGCTTCAGTTCCCGCTCTTCCCCCTGTTCACCTTTGGTGCACTGGCGAGGGGTTCGGTTGGTACTGGACTTGAAGTGGATATTGCCCAAGCCGCCCTGACCACCCTTGGCGATGAGGAATTTTTTTCCGTCCGTATCCAAGTCGGCAATCAGCTCCCCGGTGTTGAGGTCGCTGATGGCGGTGCCCACGGGCATGCGCAGGGTGATGTCATCCCCGCCTTTGCCGTAGCAATCGGCGCCCCGGCCGCTTTCCCCGTTCTGCGCCAGAAATTTCCGGGTATAGCGGTAGTCGATCAGGGTGTTGATATTGCGATCCGCAATGGCGTAGATGCTGCCGCCCCGGCCGCCGTCGCCGCCGTCCGGGCCGCCTTTGGGAATGTATTTTTCCCGCCGGAAGGTGGCAACACCGTTGCCGCCCTTGCCGGCGATGACCAGAATTTTGGCTTCGTCGATGAATTTCATGGCTGAGAAATAGAAAAGCCCTATCACCAGGATAGGGCTTTTAAGGCTGTCAGGAAAATTGCTTAGTTGGCAGCGGCAACGGGAACGATGCGCACCGTGCGACGGCGCTTTTCACCCTTGATGGTGAATTCCACCCGGCCGCCGGTCAGGGCGTACAGGGTGTGATCCTTGCCGATACCTACGTTTTCACCCGGGTGAAACTCGGTGCCCCGTTGGCGCACCAGGATGTTACCCGGCACTACCACTTGGCCACCGTAGCGCTTGACGCCCAGGCGTTTGGATTCTGAGTCGCGGCCGTTACGGGAACTACCGCCAGCTTTTTTGTGTGCCATGCTGTGCTACTCCTCGATCAGGCCGAGATACCGTCGATGCGGATCTCGGTGAAGTTTTGCCGATGTCCTTGATGCTTTTGGTAATGCTTACGACGGCGCATCTTGAAAATCTTGACCTTGTCGTGGCGGCCGTGGGCCAACACGGTGGCCTGAACGGCAGCACCCTGAACCAGCGGGGCGCCAATTTTCACGGACTCGCCTTCGCCTACCATGAGGACTTGGTCGAGGGTGACTTGCGCGCCAACTTCTGCCGGTATCTGTTCTACTTTAAGTTTTTCGCCAGCGACGACGCGATACTGCTTGCCGCCGGTTTTTATGACCGCATACATTGTTGGAAGCTCCAAAAAACGGATTGAAGTGCAGAACCGCGCATTATACGGATTTTTGGTTGTTAGTCAAAGGCTTCGGCGGATTTTCCGGGGGGCGGCGGCCGGGATAGGGCGGGCGCGGCTTTCCCGCTCCTGGCTTCCCTTGACGGCCTTAAGCGCGGGCGCCTAAGATGCGGCGGTTTGGCTATCTTTTCCCTCGCCTTTCGTGGTTGAAGAAGCCCCCTTTCCACTCCTTTGTTCTCGAAATCCTGTGGCGCTAGACAAGCTGTATTCCCTGATTGGCCCCGACATGGGGGCCGTGGACGCGGTTATCCGCCGTCAGCTCCATTCCGATGTGGTGCTGGTGCGGCAGGTGGCCGAATACATTATTAACAGCGGCGGCAAGCGGCTGCGCCCGGCCATGGTGCTGCTGGCCGCCGGTGCCGTGGGCTATCAGGGGGTGGAACACCACAACCTGGCGGCGGTGGTGGAATTTATCCATACCGCCACGCTCCTCCACGACGACGTGGTGGATGAGTCCGATCTGCGCCGGGGCCGGGAGACTGCCAACAACCTGTTTGGCAATGCCGCCAGCGTTCTGGTGGGGGATTTTCTCTATTCCCGTTCTTTCCAGATGATGGTGGCTACCGGCAACATGGGGGTCATGCAGGTGCTGGCCAACGCCACCAACATCATTGCGGAAGGGGAAGTGCTGCAATTGATGAATTGCCACGACGCCAACGTGGATGAAACCCGCTACCTTCAGGTGATCCATTACAAGACCGCCAAGTTGTTCGAGGCCGCGGCCCAGATTGGCGCCATCCTGGGGCAGGCGTCTCCCGCCGTGGAAGCGGGGCTGACGGCCTATGGCATGCACCTGGGCACCGCCTTCCAACTCATCGATGATGTGCTGGATTATTCCGCCGATGAGGCGGAAACCGGCAAGCACCTGGGGGACGATCTGGCGGAAGGCAAGCCTACCCTGCCGCTTATTTACACCATGGAACACGGTTCCCCCGAGCAGGCCGCCTGTGTGCGCCATGCCATCGAGGAAGGGGGCCGGGACGATTTCGCCAAGGTGCTGGCCGCCATCCGGACCACGGGTGCCCTGGACCACACCCGGAAGCAGGCGGACGTGGAATCCCAGGCCGCTATCCGGGCCCTGGATACCCTTCCGGCTTCTCAATACAAAGATTCGCTGATAGAATTAGCCCTCTTCGCTGTAGCGAGAAGCTACTGAACGACGTTCCCCGTAAGCGTCGTCTCATTCGCCAACAGCCGTCGGGGTGTAGCTCAGCCTGGTAGAGTACTGCGTTCGGGACGCAGGAGTCGGAGGTTCGAATCCTCTCACCCCGACCAGGAATTCAAGAAAAGCTCTGAGAAATCAGGGCTTTTTTCTTTTCTGTCTATCCTTGTCAGATTTCCCCCATAGCCTCCCCGCATCGGTTTCAGAGTGACGCTAGGGTGGCAGCAGGGTGACAAAATCACCCACTGCCTTTTCCAAGAAGCCCATTCCATCCCTGGTTCTCAAGCCCTCAGTGAGACTTGAACGCCCTTGGTGCGCCTACAAGCCCAAAATCTCGGGGCGGCCTATAGCTTTTCATTCCCGCTCTGCCGTTTATTTACTTTAGAACCTTCCTGGGGCCTCCTGGCTATCCTGGAAGACCGGCGGGGGCTAAGAGTAATAGTGGGCCTATCAGCTTTGTCAGATACGGGGTTTTGTTGCGAATTCCTTTGTCTCAAAGAGCTTTTGGGGCGCAACCCGATTTTTCTCCTGGTTCCCCTGATTTCTTTTGCGAATACCTGAAGGGGGATGGGGCGGTGGGCTTTTGTTGCGGAAAAAGGCACTTTTGCGCTAGCCCTACTGAGGGCGGGCTCCGTCATGGGGCGGATTTAAAGAGCAACGATGGCAATTGCTCGGGCGGAGTGAGTGGGGTGGCCATTGATTATGGTGGGGCACGGAAACTTTTCGTAACCTTTGGCGCTAAGTTGTTACCTCTGTACGGTCATACCGAGATCTGGGCTGGGCGTTAATTTCTGCACATCAGGACATTTCCCTGGTGAATCAATCAAACCGCTTAAGGAGTTTCCAAATGCCGAAAATGACCGGGAAAATCGCCGCCCTGACCCTGATCGCCATCATGTCTCTCGGGGCTGTAGGATCAGCCTTTGCCGGGGAGAGTCAGTGGGAGAAGGCGCATCCCCGCCGGGAAGCGGTGAATCAACGCCTGCATGACCAGGATCGGCGGATTAACAAAGAGGTCCGGGAAGGGGAAATCTCCAAACAACAGGCCCATCAGTTGCACCGCGAAGACCATCAAATCCGCCAGGAAGAACGGGACATGGCTCGACAGAATGGCGGGCACATTACGGGGCAAGAGCGGCATACTTTGAACCAGCAGGAAAATGGTGTTAGCCGCCAGATTGGGAAATAACGGTGGGCTTGTGGGAAATTTGCCCCTGAATGCCGTTCGGAGTCCCTGATCTCTACTCCCCATTGAGTGTGGCGGGATATCGGCCGACTCCAATCCTTACCTGGGAAGCCAGCCGCTCGGTTGGGTGAAGATGGGAGAACGGGCGGTGTCTCCGGAGGCGGAACCGGGGGGGCGGAATCGGAGAGGGGGACTGTGCTGCCAGCCGGGTGGGGGTGTCCCTCTTTAAGCCCTCATTTGGAGCGTGATTCCTGGAATGCGTGTTCATCATGGTGCATGGGGCTGGCTTTGGGGCGTGACGGGAAATAGGGCTGCAGCCGCCCATTCGGCCTCTGGCGGGGAAAAAAGCAGAATGGCACGGGCCATGCTTTAAAAGGACATCGGTAACGCCAACGGCGGTGTTACCTCAGGACAAAGACGTCTGCCTGCGATTACTCGCGGGCAGGCGTTTTTTTTTGCGGATTGGTCTGGCCCGGGAGGTTTATCGGTATGGCCCAAAAGCAAGGAATCAGGGCGGCTGGGACGGGCGGGGTATGCCTGATTGGGGCCGGGCCTGGCGCTGGGGATTTGTTGACCCTGCGGGGTGCCCAGCGATTGGGGCAGGCGGAGGTGGTGTTGGTGGATGAGTTGGTTGGCTCCGAGGTGCTGGACTACGTCCCCGCCCATGCCCGCATTGTTCGGGTCGGCAAACGGGGCGGGGGAAAAGCCACCCCCCAGGATTTCATCCAACGCTTAATGCTGCGCTATGCCCGCCAGGGAAGGCGGGTCGTCCGGTTGAAAGGGGGAGATCCCCTGGTATTCGGTCGGGGCGGCGAGGAACTGGCGTTTCTGGGGCAGCAGGGCATCCCGGTGGAAGTGGTGCCGGGTATTTCCTCCGGCCTGGCGGTGCCTGCCACCCTGGGCATTCCTGTCACCCATCGTCATTACTGCCATGGGGTAACCCTGGTCACCGGCCATACCCGGGAAAACGGTGAGCCGGATTGGGCTGCCCTGGCCAAAACCGGCACCACCCTGGTGATTTACATGGGGCTTTCCCGGCTGCCCTCCATTTGTCAGGGCCTATTGGCCGGTGGCCTGCCTTTTCAAACCCCGGCTGCAGTGATCGCCCAGGGGACTTTGCCGGGGCAGCGGCAGGTGATCGGCTCCCTGGCTGATCTGGAGGCTCGGGTGAATGCCGCCGGTCTGCTCGCACCGGCCCTGATCGTGGTGGGAGATGTGGTGGGGTTGGCCTGGCAAGCGGCGATAGCCGGCACGCCGGGGGCTAAAGATGGACCTGCCCCCCTTTGCCCCCAGCGCCGGGTGGCTTGAACCCCTTGGAAATTAGATTGTTTTTTGGAGAAACGGCGATGGCAAAACAGAAACTGGTAATGGTGGGAAACGGTATGGCCGGGGTGCGGACCCTGGAGGAGCTGCTCAAGCTGGCACCGGATATGTACGAGATTACGGTATTCGGCGCAGAGCCATACGGTAACTACAACCGCATCATGTTGTCCCCCGTATTGTCCGGGGAAATGACTTTCCCCGACATCATGCTCAACGACCTGGATTGGTATCAGGAAAACGGCATTACCCTGCATGCGGGCACCAAGGTCGTGGCTATCGACCGGATTCATAAAAAGGTGATCGGCGAAGACGGAACGGTTGCCCATTACGACCGTCTGCTGCTGGCCACGGGCTCCAGCCCCTTTATTCTCCCGGTTCCCGGGAAGGAGCTGCCCGGGGTGATCGGCTATCGGGATATTGCGGATACCCAGGCCATGATCGAGGCGGCCCGGGATTACCGTCATGGGGTGGTGATCGGTGGCGGGCTGCTGGGCTTGGAAGCTGCCAACGGGCTAGCGATTCGGGGTATGGACGTTACCGTGGTCCATCTGTCCGAATGGATCATGGAGCGTCAGATGGACCGCACGGCGGCCAGGATGCTCCAGGGGGCTTTGGAAAAGAAGGGCTTGAAGTTCGCTCTGGAAAAGCAGACGGCGGCCCTGCTGCCCTCCGAAGCGGGGCGAGTCGGCGCCATTGAATTCAAGGATGGGGAAATTTTGCCCGCCGATCTGGTGGTCATGGCGGCGGGTATCCGTCCCAATATCGACTTGGCCAAGGCCGCCGGTCTGTACTGCAACCGGGGGGTGGTGGTCAGCGATACCCTGCAAACCTACGATCCCTCCATCTACGCCGTCGGGGAATGCGCGGAACACCGGGGCATCGCCTATGGCCTGGTGGCGCCCCTCTTCGACCAAGCCAAGGTGTGCGCCAATCACCTGGCCCAGATGGGGATTGGCCGCTACCAGGGGTCCGTGACCTCCACCAAGCTCAAGGTCACCGGGATCGATGTCTTCTCTGCCGGCAATTTCTCCGGCGGGGAAGGAATGGAAGACGTGGTTTTCCATGATCCGGGCGCCGGGATATACAAGCGGGTGGTCATTCAGGGCAAGCATCTGGTCGGTGCCGTGATGTACGGGGATACGGCGGACGGTTCCTGGTATTTCCAATTGCTGAAAGACAAGCAGGATGTGTCCGAGATTCGGGACCATCTGCTGTTCGGCCAGTCCCACCTGGGGGATACGGGGCACAAGGGCGAGAACCTGGCGGCCTCCCTGCCGGACGACGCCCAGGTGTGTGGCTGCAACGGGGTGTGCAAGGGCACCATCGTCAAGGCCATCAAGGAAAAAGGCTTGTTCACCCTGGAAGAGGTGCGTAAGCACACCAAGGCCTCCAGTTCCTGCGGTTCCTGTACCGGCTTGGTGGAGCAGATTCTGGCTTCCACCGTTGGCGGGGCTTACCAAACCACGGACAGCAAGGATAAGCCGGTATGCGGCTGCACCGAGCTTTCCCACGGGGAAGTGCGTCAGGCCATTCGGGAGCGGCATCTGCTCTCGGCCCGGGGGGCCATGGCTGCCCTGGACTGGAAAAATCCGGATGGCTGCCCCACCTGCCGCCCGGCCCTGAATTATTACTGCCTATCCACCTGGCCCCAGGAGGCTGCCGACGATCCCCAGAGCCGGTTCATTAACGAACGGGCCCACGCCAACATCCAGAAAGACGGCACCTTTTCCGTGGTGCCCCGGATGTGGGGCGGGCTGACTACCCCGGCGGAACTGCGGGCCATTGCGGATGCGGCAGAAAAATACCAGGTGCCCACGGTCAAGCTGACCGGGGGCCAGCGGATCGACCTGCTGGGGGTCAAAAAGGAAGACCTGCCCCATATGTGGGCGGATCTGGCCCAGGCCGGGCTGGTTTCCGGCCATGCCTACGGTAAAAGCCTGCGCACCGTGAAGACCTGTGTGGGGGCGGAACACTGCCGCTTCGGCACCCAGCGTTCCATGGACCTGGGGGTCAAGTTGGAAAAAATGCTGTTCGGCATGTGGAGCCCCCACAAGGTGAAACTGGCCGTCTCCGGTTGTCCCCGGAACTGCGCCGAATCCGGCATCAAGGATGTGGGGGTGATCGGTGTGGATGGGGGCTACGAGCTGTATGTGGCTGGCAACGGGGGCATCAAGACCGAAGTGGCCCAGTTCTTCTGCAAGGTGCAGTCGGACGAGGAGGTGATGGAATATTCCGGCGCTTTCCTCCAGCTCTACCGGGAGGAGGCCTTCTACCTGGAGCGCACCGTGCATTACGTGGCCCGGGTGGGGCTGGATAGCATCAAGGCCCAGGTGGTGGATAACCCGGAACGGCGCCGGGAGCTTTACGCCCGACTGAAGGATGCCCTGGCGCGGGCGGAGGACCCCTGGGCCGAACGGACCAAGCCCGAGGGCGATGGGGCGCTACAGCGGGAATTTCAAATTCTGGAGGCTTAAATCATGAATATCACGACTCAAAATCAGCCACCGGCCGGTGAAGGCTGGCACTCGGCCTGTTCCCTGGCGGAAATCCCCGTCCTGGGCTCCCGGGTGATGCGCCTGGGTAGCCTGGACGTGGCCCTGTTCCGTACCCGGGACGATCGCATTTTCGCGGTGCACGACAAGTGCCCTCACAAGGGGGGCCCCCTGTCCCAGGGCATGGTGCATGGCGACGTTGTCACCTGCCCCCTGCATAGCTGGAAGATTCAACTGGCGAGCGGTCAGGCGGTGGCCCCCGATGTGGGGTGTACGCCCCCCTATCCGGTCTCCCTGGTGGCGGATCAGGTGTGGGTTCAACTGCCGTGAGGGTGGCGGCAATGACTTTCCCTGGGCGGTCTCTCGGTTCCCCTGTCCCAGGGCAAGGCATTTCCTCCTGACCTTGGGTATTTTTCTTTCACTCCAACAAAGGTCTTTCGCTCCATGAATGCTCCCCAGCCGTTACAGGAAACCCGGGCGACCTGCCCCTATTGCGGGGTGGGCTGCGGGGTATGGATTCAGCACGACGGGCAGCAGATCCTGGGGGTGCGGGGGGATCCGGACCATCCGGCCAATTGGGGGCGCTTGTGCACTAAAGGGGCGTCTCTTCACTTGAGTACCCGGCCCGAAACCCGCCTGCTCTACCCGGAATTACGGCGTTCCCGGGATTTGCCCCGGGCGCGGGTCAGCTGGTCTGAGGCGTTGGAAACGGCTGCCCGCCGATTCGCCGAACTGATCCAGCGGGAGGGTCCGGAATCCGTGGGCTTCTATCTGTCGGGCCAGTTGCTCACGGAGGACTACTACGTCTTCAACAAGCTGGTGAAGGGATTTATCGGCAGCAACAATGTGGATACCAATTCCCGCCTATGCATGTCCAGCGCCGTCGCCGCCTACAAGCAGACCCTGGGGGTGGATGCCCCACCCTGCTCCTACGAGGACATGGAACAGGCGGATTGTCTGCTGATTGTGGGCAGCAACATGGCCTATGCCCATCCCATCGCCTTTCGGCGCATTGAGGCGGCCAAGAGCGAACGCCCGGACATGCGCCTGATTGTGGTGGACCCTCGCCGTACCGATACGGCGGCCATGGCGGACCTGCATCTGGCCATTCGGCCGGGTACCGATATCTGGCTGTTCAATGCCATGCTCCATGTGCTGATCTGGGAAGGCTTGGTGGATCGGACCTATCTGGAGGCCCATACGGAAGGCTTTGCGGCGCTGCAGGCCCATGTGCAAGACATGGGGCCGGCGGTGGCGGCCCGGATCTGCGGGGTGCCAGAGGCGGACATCGTGCAGGCGGCCCGCTGGTGGGGCGCCTCCCCCCGGGCCCTGTCCCTCTGGTGTCAGGGCCTAAACCAGTCGGTTCATGGCACCCACAACGGGGCGGCCCTGATTGCCCTGTCCCTGGCCACCGGCCGTCTGGGAACGCCGGGCAATGGCCCCTTTTCCCTCACCGGCCAGCCCAATGCCATGGGGGGCCGGGAAGTGGGGGGCATGGCTAATCTGTTGTCGGCCCATCGGGATATGAAAAATCCCCAGGATCTGGCGGAAATCGCCCATTTCTGGGGGGTGCCCTCCGTCCCCAGCAAGCCCGGGCCCTCCGCCGTGGCCCTGTTCGAGGCAGTGCGCCGGGGCGAGATCAAGGCCCTCTGGGTGGCCTGTACCAATCCGGCCCATTCCATGCCCGACCAGGCCTTGATCCGGGAAGCCCTGGAGCGCTGCGAATTCCTGGTGGTTCAGGAAGCCTACGGAAATACGGAGACCGCCGCCTATGGGGACCTGTTGTTGCCGGCGGCCACCTGGGGGGAAAAGGAAGGCACGGTCACCAATTCGGAGCGCCGCATTACCCATGTGAATCCGGCGGTCCCGCCCCTGGGCGAAGCCCGGGCGGATTGGCGCATCGGTGTGGACTTTGCCCAGGCCCTGGGGCGCGCCTTGGGCCGGGAGGCGGAGGCCCAACGCCTCTTTCCCTACGCCGGACCGGAGGCGGTGTTTCTGGAACATGCCGCCAGTACCCAGGGGCGGGATCTGGATATTTCCGGGCTGACCTACGGCCTTCTGGAGGACCTGGGGCCCCAGCAGTGGCCCTTTCCCCGGGGCGCCCGGGCCGGGCAGGCCCGGCTCTATGGGAGTGGCCGCTTTCCCACCCCCTCGGGGCGCGCCCGTTTCCTGGTGCCCACCCTGGAGGTGGCGGCGGAGGAACCGGATCGGGATTACCCCCTGCGGGTCATCACCGGGCGTCTGCGGGATCAGTGGCACGGGATGAGCCGCACGGGCAAAGTGGCCCGCCTCTATAGCCATGTGGATGAGCCCAGGATCGAACTTCATCCTGAGGACATGGCCCGCTTTCGGATTCAGGAGGGGGATCTGGTGCGGGTTTCCAGTCGCCGGGGGAGTGTGGTGCTGCGCGCCCAGTCGGCGGACAGCTTGCAGCCGGGACACGCCTTCGTGGCCATGCACTGGGGGCGCAATGTGCTCAATTCCAGTGGCGCCAACGAACTGACCCTGAATCAGGTGGATCCCTTTTCCATGCAGCCGGAGTTGAAGCAGGCTGCGGTTCGGGTAGAAACGGTGTCCTTGCCCTATCAGGCCCTGTTTATGCGGACTTTCCCCGAAGCCAAGGAAGCCGTGGGGCGCACTTTGGAAATTGGGGCGGCCTGTGCCCGCTGGTTGCCCCATTTTGCCTATGGCGCCGTGTTTCTTGCCGGACGGGAGCATCCTGCGGTGGTGCTGCGGCTGGCCCATGATCGCCCGCTGCCCGAGGCTTGGCTGGAGGCTCTGAATCGGTTGATGGACCTGGATCAGCCGGACTGCCTGTCCTATCGGGATAGCTGCCGGGGCATTGCCAAACGGGCCCTGATGGCGGGGGAGGTGCTGATGGGCCTGAGCCTGATCGGGGAAACGGCGGCGGAACCCTGGTTGCGGGATTTGATCGTGGCGCGACAGCCCGTCGCCCAGTTCCGCGCCTGGCTGCTGGCGCCCCTGGCCCAGCCTCCCGCCGGGGCCTGCGGTCGGGGCAAGACCATCTGCAACTGCCTGAATGTTTCCGAGTCAGAAATCCGCGCCGCCATTGCCCGGGGGGCTGACGTGGAGGGGCTAAAAGACCAGCTCAAGTGCGGTACCAGCTGCGGTTCCTGTGTTCCGGAACTGAAGCGTATGGTGGCGGGCGGGTGAAACTGTGCCCAGGAGATGGCTGCCGGTGGCGTATTGTTCAGATCGGGCTGGAGTGGGCGTCCGGGCGGGCGCTCCTTGCTGTTTTGCTGGAATGTGTTTTGCATGGCTACCGCCTGTCATCGGTGGTGATGGGGGTAGCCCGGGGCCCAGGGTTTCTGCTGCAAAAAAGGGCCAAAATTTGCGGGGATTCCCTTTAACGGTCGTGGAATTTTTCCATTATGGTGCGTAGCAAACGTCCAACCTCCTCTGCTTGCGATGGGCCCCTCCCGGGAAAGGGCGGGGCGGCGGGCCCGACTCAGTCTGTGGGGCCTGATGCCATGCTGCGGGTGCTGGTGATCGATGAGTCCCAAAGCCGGGCGGCGGATATTTGCGCCGGTCTGGTGCTGGCCGGTCATCAGGTGGCAGCCGTCCTGGCTTCGGCCCTGGATTTATCCCAGCGGGTGGAAGAACTAAAGCCGGACGTGATCCTGATTGAGACCGAAAGTCCCAGCCGGGACACCCTGGAACACCTTTCCGCCATGAACCGGGATATGCCCCGGCCGGTGATTATTTTCGCCAATGACGACGACGGGGATGTGATCCGCAAGGCGGTCAAAGCCGGTGTTGCTTCCTATGTGGTGGATGGCCTGGACCCGTCCCGAATCAAGCCTATTGTGGAGGTGGCCCGGGTCCGCTTCGAGGAAACCCAGGCCCTGCGCCGGGAGCTGGAACAGGCCACGCAAAAGCTTTCTGACCGGAAGATCATCGATCAGGCCAAGGGCCTTTTGATGAAAACCCGTCAGCTGGATGAGGATCAGGCCTATCACACCCTCCGCCGTCTTGCCATGGACCGGGGGCAGAGCCTCTCCAAGGTGGCTCAGGATATGGTGGCTATGGCCAAGCTCTTGCTCTGATGTAAGAGCAGGAGGATGGCCCCCAGGGGGAGAACTCTAGCGGTAGAGGGGAGCGGACCCGATATTTCGGGGTGCCAAGGGCCGGGGTCGGCTGGAGGCCTCCCGGGCGCAAAATTGCCCGAGGCTGGTGGCAAAGTGGGAAGGGGACCCTGGACAGCGTCCCTTCTTTTGGGCGGGGCGCGAGGCGGGGACTAAGCCAGCAACAGGGAGGCCAGGGTCAGGGTCCCCCCTAGGGTGCCGCCTAGGCAGGTGAGGCCCGCCAGGAGAAACTTGGCCACCTCATCCCCCTCGCCACAGAGCCGATCTACCCCGGAAAAGCACAGTTGGATGCTGGAGAGCAGAGCGAAGCCAATGAACACTTCGCTGTAAAAAAGACTGGGAATGAGCAGGGCGAAGCTGGAAAGCCACAGGGGAATGGGGGTGATGGCAATTAAGACCATGGCTTCCCGTAATCCCAAGGAAAAATGAAAGCGCCGCCCAATGGTGCGGCACAGCAGGGCCACCAGGGGTAGGAGCAGCAACTGAGTCAGCCCAAATCGGAGGGCCAGGGCGTTCCATTCCCAAGCCGGGTGGAGTTCCTGGAGGGAGGACATATGGGTGCCCAGATAGGCCACCATGTAAGCCGAAAAAGTGGCCCCCGGTAACATAATCAGCAGCCAGGCCCAGAGGGGATGGGGCAGGCGGCGCCCGGTTCTTCCCGCAGACGGCGGCGGGGGGAGGGGCAGGGTGGAGGGGGCGGTGAAGGGCAGATTCATAGGGAGAAAGGCCTAGCTTGCGGCGCCCCTGGGGCGCAGTTCCGGGAAGGCTTTATCCTAAAGAGGGCGTGTTACGGGAATTTGAAGGGGAGGCGCCTGGCCGATTCCCTGGCCTTGTGCGTGATTGCCGCCAATCTGCACCGAGCTTGTGCGATAGACAACGGCTAGAAAGAGGATCTCAGGATAAAGCTTGCTTGCATTGTGTTGTGTAATGTTTTGATTTATAAGTAGATGATTGGATAATTTGGCCCCTGGCATACGGTTTGCTTAATGCTGCTCATCAATTGAACCAACGGCGGTTCAATCCGATGTCGGTCTGATTTGGCGATCAGTGACCGGAGTTGATGGACAAAGGCGTCCATCTCCACGCTGCGACTTTTGTTGCAGCGCTGGGGGTGTGACGCCTTCTTTTTTTTTTGGTGGCTAGGAGCTGAAATGGACAAGAAACAGGAGCGCCAAGATGAGGTGCAATTGTCTCGCCGGGAGTTCGTCAAATCCGCCGGCTTATTTGGTGCGGGGGCGGCCATGATGGGCTTGGGTGTCGGATCAGCCTCCTCCGCCTGGGCGGCAGGCTCGGATGGGCCGGAAAAAACGGAAGTCCGGGTGGGGTTTATCCCCCTGACGGACTGTGCCTCGGTGGTGATGGCCGCGGTCAAAGGCTTCGATAAAAAGTACGGCATCAAGATCATTCCGTCCAAGGAGGCATCTTGGGCCGGGGTGCGGGACAAGCTGGTCAATGGGGAACTGGATGCGGCCCACGTGTTGTATGGCCTAGTCTATGGGGTGCAGCTGGGGATCGGCGGCCCGAAAAAGGACATGTCCGTTCTCATGACCTTGGATAACAACGGCCAGGGGATCAGCCTTTCCAACCAGCTGCACCAGAAGGGGGTGACGGACGGGGCCTCCCTGCGCAAGCTGATTTCCACGGAAAAGCGGGAATATGTGTTTGCCCAGACCTTTCCCACCGGTACCCACGCCATGTGGCTGTATTACTGGCTGGCGACCTACGGCATTAATCCGATCCATGACGTGAAAACCATTACGGTGCCGCCCCCTCAAATGGTGGCCAATATGCGGATCGGCAATATGGATGGATTCTGTGTAGGGGAACCCTGGAATCAGCGGGCCATCGTGGATAAGGTGGGTTTTTCCGTGGCGACCAGCCAGGACGTCTGGCCCGATCATCCGGAAAAGGTCCTGGGGACTACCTCGGACTTTGTGACCAAGTATCCCAAGACCGCCCTGGCCCTGACCTGTGCGGTCCTGGAAGCTTCCCGCTGGATTGACGCCAACCTGGCCAATCGCCGGGAAACGGCGGAAGTCATTGCCGGCAAAGCCTACGTGAATACGCCGGCCGATGTGATTCTGGGGCGCATGATGGGGCGCTATGAAAACGGCCTGGGCAAGACCTGGGATGACAAGCACCACATGAAGTTCTTTAACGACGGTCAGGTCAATTTCCCCTACCTGTCCGATGGCATGTGGTTCCTCACCCAGCACAAGCGCTGGGGCCTGTTGCGCCAGGACCCGGATTATCTGGGGGTGGCCAGGAAAATTAACCAGATCGCCCTCTATAAGCAGGCTGCCGCCCGGGTCGGGGTGCCCCTGCCCAAGAGCGATATGCGCACATCCAGGCTTATTGATGGGGTGGTGTGGGACGGTAAAGATCCCAAGAAATACGCGGCCTCCTTTAAGGTCCGCGCCTAATCACGCCTCGGGCCGCCGGGACGGAAGCCGGTGGCCGCCGATTCTGACTGAATGGGAGACTATTCCATGACCACCCTGACTCTCCTCCAGGAAGCCCCCCACCCGGAGGCTTCCTCCCCAGACCAGACCGTAGCCATGGCAGCGGCCAGCCCGGAATCCCCGGCGGCCGTGGCGCCGGTAAAGAGCAAACCTGCCCAGGGCAGCCACCGCCCCCCTCGCCAGGGGGAAAGCCGGTTGCGGGCTTTTATCAAAATCCTGTTGCCCCCCCTTTTGGGCCTGGCTGTCTTTGTGGGACTGTGGGCCCTGGTATCCATGACCAGCCCCCAGCTGCCTGGGCCCGTGAAAACCTGGCATTCCGCCGTGGAGGTGTTTGCGGATCCGTTTTATCGCAATGGTCCGAATGATCTGGGGATTGGCTGGAATATCCTCAATTCCCTGGGGCGGGTGGGGATTGGTTTTGGTCTGGCGGCCCTGGTGGGGATTCCCGCCGGCTTCCTACTGGGGCGCTTTGAGTTTCTCCACCGCATGAGCGCCCCGGTGATCAGTCTGCTGCGCCCGGTATCGCCCCTGGCCTGGCTGCCCATCGGCCTGCTGGTGTTCAAATCCGCCAATCCGGCGGCCATCTGGGTGATTTTCATCTCCTCCATCTGGCCCATGATCATCAACACCGCCGTGGGGGTCCAACGCATCCCCCGGGATTACCTGAACGTGGCCCGGGTGCTCAATCTGTCCGAATGGAAGGTGTTCACCAAGATTCTCTTCCCCTCCGTGCTGCCCTACATGCTGACCGGGGTGCGTCTGGCCATCGGGGTGGCCTGGCTGGTGATCGTGGCGGCGGAAATGCTGACCGGCGGCGTTGGGTTGGGGTTCTGGGTGTGGGACGAGTGGAACAACCTGAACGTGGAACACATCATCATCGCCATTTTCGTGGTGGGGGTGGTTGGCCTGCTCTTGGAACAGCTGCTGGTGCTGGTGGCGAATCGCTTCAGCTACGGGGAGAACTGACATGGAAAAGTTTGTACAGATCCAACGGGCCGGTATGGGCTTCCACACCAAAAAAGGTCCCTTTGTGGCGCTTCAGGAGGTCAACCTGGATATTCGCAAAGGGGAATTCATTGCCCTGATCGGCCACTCCGGCTGCGGCAAATCCACCCTGCTCAACCTGATCGCCGGTCTGACCCGGCCCACGGAAGGGGGACTGATCTGTGATGGTCGGGAAATTGCCGGCCCAGGCCCGGAGCGGGCGGTGGTCTTCCAGAACCACTCCCTGTTGCCCTGGCTGACCTGCTTTGACAACGTTTATCTGGGGGTGGAGCGGGTTTTCGGGGGCAAGGAAGGTAAGGCCAAACTGAAGCAGCGCACCCAGGAGGCCCTGGCCCTGGTAGGGCTGACCCATGCGGAGCAGAAATATCCCCAGGAAATTTCCGGGGGCATGAAGCAACGGGTGGGGATTGCCCGGGCCCTGGCCATGGAACCCAAGGTGTTGCTCATGGATGAGCCCTTTGGTGCCCTGGATGCCCTGACCCGGGCCAAACTGCAGGATGAGCTGATGAAAATCTGCGAGGCCACCCATGCCACGGTGGTCATGGTGACTCACGATGTGGATGAAGCCGTGCTGCTGGCCGACCGAATTGTGATGATGACCAATGGTCCAGCGGCAACGATTGGGGAAATCCTGGAAGTGAAGTTGCCCCGTCCCCGGAACCGGCTGACCCTGGCTAATGATCCTGCCTATGTGGCCTACCGGACGGCCGTCCTGTCTTTCCTTTACGAAAAACAGGCCCAGCCCCAAACCCTGGCAGCTTGATCGTTGGGGCGGGGCGGGTGTTCCCTTGGCCAGGCCGCGCAGGCCTTCGCTCGGCGTCCCATAAAAAAAGCCACGCAAACGCGTGGCTTTTTGCTGTGCCCGGAGGGCCTACCGGCGCCCTTTACCGATGACCCACAGCCAGCCCACTATGGCCCCGAAGCAGATCAGGGACCAGTTGGCCATGGATAGGTCGAACAGGGTCCAGTCCCGGGAGGAGCAGAAGCCCGTGGCCAGGAACAGGCTGGGGAAGCGGGTGCCCAGCCAATCCACCAGGCGTTCGATGAGATTGGGGTTGGTGTAGGAGCATTCCAGGGCCGGGTCATTCACCCACTGGAGCCAGGTCTGGTAGCCCGCCGTGGCCAGGCCTCCCAGGGCAGTGAGCCCGGTGAGTACCAGGGCCAGCCGATGGGCTCGGGGCAGCACCAGGCCCAGGAGCGCCCAGAGGGCGATGACCAGGTAGAGCAGGCGCTGAAAAATACACAGGGGGCAGGGCTGAAGGTTGTCCAGGTCCTGGATGACCATGCCCGTACCAACCAGGCCCAGACAGCCGACGGCGAGCAGGGCGAAGGCCGGGCGGCCGCGCAGTTTTTGCCACATGGGTTTCTCCTTCTTGTTCGGGGGCAGGGCCGGCGCTAATGGCCAGAAGCGACCTGAAATGCAAAAGCCGCCTTGGGGCGGCCTGGGGGAGCATGGGCCGGACCCCTGCCTTGGGGTCCGGGCATTCTAAACCGGTCTTTAGCTCACCGCGTAGCGGCGCAGCCGGAAAGATAGTTCGGCCAGCTGGCGGATGCCGCTGGCTTCCGCCCGGCGGCACCAGTCCTGCAACTGGGCCAGGAGCTGTTCCCGGCTGGCGGAACTCCGTTCCCAGACCTGGATTAGCTCCTGGCGCATGGCGTAAAGGGTGCGAAGCTGGGGGTGATCCTGGAGCAGGGCCTCCACCCGGGCCTGCCATTCCCCGGGCAGTTGCCGGGGATCTTTCAGCAGCCAGGGCTGGAGTTCCTTGCGCCGCCGCCATTCCGGGCGGGCCAGATGGCCCCGCCAACGGCGCAGTTCCTGGCCATAGCTGCGCCGCAGACTGCGGGCGTAGCGGGCCAGCAGGTCATAGCGGTGGGTGAGCAGGGCCTGGAGGGTGGCCATGTCCACCTGGGGCCGCAGGGCCGCCAGCTTGAGCCGGGGCGCCACCTTCTTTACCCGGGCCAGGCCCAGGATTTCCATGGCCCGGATATAGGCCCAGCCGATGTCGAATTCGTACCACTTGTTGGAAAGCTTGGCCGAATTGGCAAAGGCGTGGTGATTGTTGTGCAGCTCCTCTCCCCCCACCAGGATGCCCCAGGGGATGAGATTGGTGCTGGCATCGGTGCAATTGAAATTGCGATAGCCCCAGTAATGGCCCAGACCGTTAATGACCCCGGCGGCCCAGAAGGGAATCCACACCATCTGGATGGCCCACAGGGTCAGGCCCAGGGGGCCGAAGCAGAGCACGTCCAGGGCCAGGGTGAGGAGGATGCCCCCCAGGGGATGGGCGGCATAGACGTGACGTTCCAGCCAGTCATCCGGGGTGCCCTGGCCGTAGCGGGCCAGGGTTTCCGGGTTGCTGGCCTCGGCCCGGTACAACTCCGCTCCTTCCGTGAGCACCTTCCTCAGGCCCCGGGTCTGGGGGCTGTGGGGATCTTCCGGTGTGTCGCATTTGGCATGGTGCTTGCGGTGAATGGCCACCCATTCCTTGGTCACCATGCCCGTGGTGAGCCACAGCCAGAGCCGGAAAAAGTGGGCGGGCAGGGCCCCCAGTTCCAGAGAGCGGTGGGCCTGGTGGCGATGGAGAAAAATGGTGACGGCGGCGATGGTGACGTGGGTCAAAGCCAGGGCTACCAGGAGGAAGCCCCACCAGGGGAGGTGGATCAGGCCCGTGTACATGGGAGTGGGAGTCCTTGGGTCGAGGGTGGGAGGGCAAAGGGGCATCCGCCGGCAGTGGCTAAGCGGGCGCTGGAAAGGGGGGTCTGCCCAGATTTTCCGCCCCTTTGGGCAAGCCCCCGTTGAGACTGCCCGGGGGCGAAACAGTTCCCCGCCGGGAGCCAGGCGGAATGGCCTCCTGTCGGGCGGCAACTCGGGGTAAACTCGGGCTTTTCCGCCCTCGGGCCCAACCAACCAAGGCATAGTGGCGCACCATGGCATCTCCCCGCATCCTGCTGGTCGAAGACGACGAACGTCTGGCGGAATTGACCGCCGAATATCTGCGTAAAAACGATTTTGAAGTGGCCATCGAACCCCGGGGGGATACGGCCTGTACCCGTATCCCCGCCGAAATTCCGGACCTGGTGGTGTTGGACGTGATGCTGCCGGGCAAGGACGGCTTCGAGGTCTGCCGCAGCGTGCGCCCCACCTACGCCGGGGTGATCCTCATGCTTACCGCCCGGGACGAGGACATGGACCAGATTCTGGGCCTGGAACTGGGGGCGGACGATTTCATCTCCAAGCCGGTTCAGCCCCGGGTGCTGCTGGCCCGGATTCGGGCCCTGCTGCGCCGGGCCCCGGCGGTCGGGGAAGGGGCGGAAGGGAGCCATGGGGACGAGCTGAGCTTCGGCCGTTTCCACATCAACCAAGCCACCCGCTCCGCCACCCTGGGGGAGGAGCCCATCGACCTCACCACCGCCGAATTCGACCTGCTCTGGCTCCTGGCCTGCAATGCGGGCACGGTGCTGTCCCGGGACGATCTGTTGCAACGCCTGCGGGGCATCGGCTTCGACGGCCTGGACCGCTCCATCGATGCCCGTATTTCCCGGTTGCGCAAAAAGCTGGGGGATGATCCGGACAATCCTTCCCGGATCAAGACCGTGCGGGGTAAGGGCTACCTGTTCAGCCGCCATGACTGGAACTGAGCCCCAGGCTTCCGGGCCCGTTGCGCCGGAAGCGGCCCATTTTCACCAGGACCGCCAAGGGCCGGAGGAGAACGCCATGGGCATTCCCCTGACGCCGCCGGAAGAGGAAAAGGGGAGCGACCGCCAGGCCCGGGGCCGCTACAGCCTGTCCCGGCTATTCTTCAATTTTTACCTGCTGGCCATGGGCTCCTTCGTCGGCGTGGCGATGATCGCCGACTTTGCCATTTCCACTGCCCTGCAAGGCATCACCGACGATTATTCCCGCCGTTTCATGCGGGGCACCATTGTGCTGGTGGAGCAGGAACTGAAGCGCCATCCCAGGAGCCAGTGGCACAAGGAAATCCTGGTACTGGACAATAAATTCGCCTATCCCCTGGCCCTGGTGACGCCGGAGGAGGTGAAGCTGTCTGCCAAGCAGCAGGCCAAGCTGACCGTGGGGGACATCGGCATCGACAGCCAGTCGGACGTGATGTACCACCCCATCCAGGGCACCGGCCTGGTGCTCAAGGTGGGCCCCTTAAGTCCGGACATGAATCCGGAGTATCAGCGCACCATTCCCCTGGAATTGCGCATCCGCCTCCTGACCTGGAGCGGTATCGGCCTCATCTGCGCCGTGTTGGTGTGGATGTGGATTCGGCCCATCTGGCGGGATTTGGAATCCCTGCGCCAGACCGCCCGCTCCCTGGGGGACGGCTGCCTGGACGTGCGCGCCCCCCCGGCCCGCAGCACCATGTTCGGCCTCTTGTCCGAAACCCTGAACCGCATGGCAGACCGCATCCAGACCCTGATCGCCAGCCAGCGGGAACTGTCCAGTGCCATTTCCCACGAATTGCGCACCCCCATTGCCCGTCTCCGCTTCGCCCTGGAAATGCTCTCCGGCACCGACGAACGGTCCGAACGGGAACGGCTCTGGCGGGGCATGGAGGGGGATCTGGAAGAACTGGACAACCTGATCGATTCCAGCCTGACCCATGCCCGCTTTGTCCGGGAAGGGGCGGCTTTGAACCCGGTGCCAACGGATCTGGCCCATTGGCTGGAGGGCCAGGTGGAAGAACTGCGGGTGCTGGCGCCGACCCTGGCCGTTACCCTGGATCTGGGGGCCCTGGCTGGCGCACCTGCCGTGGCCCTGGACAAGAAATCCCTGCCCTACGCGGTGCGTAACCTGATGCGCAACGCCTTTAAATATGCCAAGAGCCGGGTGCAGGTCAGCGCCGAGCTGAAGGGGGACCAGGCCCTGATCCATGTGGACGATGACGGCATCGGTGTGGCGGAAGAGGACCGGGAGCGCATCTTCGATGCCTTTACCCGCTTGGACCGCTCCCGGGACCGGGCTAGCGGCGGTTACGGCCTGGGCCTAGCCATTGTCCGGCAGGTCATGGAAGCCCATGGCGGGCGCGCCCTGGCGGAAACATCCCCCCTGGGGGGCGCCCGCTTCACCCTGATCTGGCCCCGGGCTTGAGGGGGGGAGGTGAGGACGGCCCCGGGCCGGGGCGGGGACCGTTACAGTCGGTCACAAATGCTCACGCAAGCCGCCAAGACGGCCCCCGGGTCCATGCTTAAAATCCACGCCATGCTTCCCCTTCCTCCTGCCCCGCGTCATGGTTGAGCGCAATATGCTGCGGCCCTGGCGCCAACGCTGCCTGCGCTGGCGCCGTTGTCTGCCGGTGGCGGAAACCTTCGGCGTCCTGGTGGGCGTTCTGGGCTTCGACCTGATCATGGACGGTCGCCCCCATATCCTCAAAGCGGTGCTCTCCGCTGCTGTCTTCGGCCTGGTGCTGTTTCTCTGGCGCTGCCGCTGCCTCGGCCACCGCCGCTAAAAGGCCGCCGAGGGGCGTCTCCCAGCTCCCGCTAAGCCCCTTCTCTGCTTACCTTTCCTGTCCCGTTACATTGCGGCCTCCGGGGCCAAGGTTGGCGGCTGTCCTTGGTTCGGGCCGTTGGGAAAACGGGGCGAGGGCGACGGCCTCCTGGGAGAAGGAGCCTTGCCGCCCAGGGCCCTCGGCGGCAAGGCATTCCGCTTTTCGCGGCTTTCCTCCCGGTGTGACGCTGTGATTACAAACCGTCAAGAAAGCTTACCCCGGGTTACAGAACCCCCCACCAATCGCCACAGACGCCACGGGGCCGGGTCCTTAGAATGCAAAGCGTTGAAAGCGTACATTGACTCCCCCAAAGTCCCATCCCCCTCCCCCCTGGATGGGCCTTCTCTCCGCCCGCACCTCCTCCCGGTGCGGGTTTTTTTTGCCTTGCTTTGCGTTGCTTGGCACCCGGTTACGAAGTGTCACAGCCCATCATGGAGCGTTACCCGCCGGGACAGAGCAACGACAGACGGCGCCAGGGGAATTTTCTACACTGCACTGGCGTTGAAAGTGCATTGACTCCCCCAAGTCCCATCCCCCTCCCCCCTGGATGGGCCTTCTCTCAACCCGCACCACTCCCCCCGGTGCGGGTTTTTTTTTTATTCCCTTACGTTTTTGTCACGTCCTGTCACAGGCCATCAAAAAACGTTACCCCGTGGGACAGAGGGCCGACAGACGGGGCGCTCCGGCTTTTTTAGAATGGCCCCATGAATGATTTACCAGCCCGGTTCCAGGATGTGACGGAACCTCTCTTCGGGAGACAGGAAATGATGGATCGCACCATGCTCGCCAACGCTCGCACCATGTTGCTGGTGACCGCCAGCGTCTTCTGTGTCGGCACCGCGGTCGGTAACGGTGTCAATGTTTCCGCCTCCGCCCGCAGTCTGCGGGAGCCGGTTTCCGCCTCGGTTCAGGCCGAAAGCCCGGACGTGGATCGGGAAGGGAAGGGCGGCTCCACCGCCCAGCTGCGCTGAATGCCCCGTCTCCTGATCAGGCCCTGGGGGCCGGTCAGGAGGCGAAGTTGCAAAAAATAACCCCAACCCCAACCCCAACCCCAACCCCAACCCCAACCCCAACCCCAACCCCAACCCCAACCCCAACCCCAACCCCAACCCCAACCCCAACCCCAACCCCAACCCCAACCCCAACCCCAACCCCAACCCCGCTGTTCCCCTGGGGAAAAATAGAAAAAGGGCGCCAAAAGGCGCCCTTTTTCATGGAACAAATCCGGCTTAGTGGTGCAGATGGGCTTGGATCTGGTCGTAGATGGCTCCGTCGGCGAAGTGTTCCTTGGTGACCTTACGCCAGCCGCCGAACACGGCGTCAATGGTAAAGAGATTGACCTTGGCGAACTGCTTGGCCGTCTGGGCGGCAATTTTCGGGTCCCGGGGGCGGTAGTAATGCTTGGCCGCCAGGGCTTGACCTTCCGGGGAGTAGAGATATTCCAGATAGGCCTGGGCCAGCTTCCGGGTGCCGTGCTTATCCGCGTACTTGTCCACCACGGCTACGGGAGGCTCGGCCAGGATGGAGAGGGACGGGGTCACGATGTCGAATTTATCCGGCCCCAGTTCCTTGACGGCCAGGTAGGCTTCGTTTTCCCAGGCGATCAGCACATCCCCCTGGCCCCGCTCCACAAAGGTGGTGGTGGCGCCCCGGGCGCCGGAATCCAGCACCAGCACGTTTTTATAGAGCTTGGTAACGAAGTCCTGGGCCTTGGCGGCGTTGCCCCCCGGCTGCTTCAGGGCATAACCCCAGGCGGCCAGGTAATTCCAGCGGGCGCCGCCGGAGGTCTTGGGATTGGGGGTGATAATGCCCACCCCGGGTTTCACCAGATCATTCCAGTCCCGGATGTGCTTGGGATTGCCTTTGCGCACCAGAAAAACGATGGTGGAGGTGTAAGGCGTGGCATTGTGGGGCAGGCGCTTCTGCCAGTCCGGCGCCACCAGGCCCTTGTCCGCCAGGGGATCGATGTCTCCCCCCAGGCCCAGGGTTACCACGTCCGCTTCCAGACCGTCCTGGACCGCCAGGGACTGTTTCCCCGAGCCCCCGTGGGAGGCCTTGATGGTGACGCTTTCCCCGGTTTTGGCCTTCCAGTATTTGGCAAAGACCTTGTCGTAATCCTGATACAGTTCCCGGGTCGGGTCGTAGGAGACATTGAGCAGGGTGGTGCCGGCCCAGGCCGGGGCGGCGAGGCTCAGGGCCAGGGTGGCGGCCAGGCCGGAGAGCAGATGACGGGCGTCTTTCATTGAAAATCTCCATGAATTTTTAGGTGACAGGGGGATTCTAGGAAAATGACGTTATATAAAAAAATAATTATTAGTTTTCCGCTTATTCTTTGATGTTATAAATAGTCCCTTCCTGGGCGGGGGGGAGGAGAATTTCCCCCGCCCAGGCAATTTTCCCTGTCCTATCCCCTAAGGATTTGGAATAATCCTGACAAAAAGCCCGATGGCTTGCGGGATGCCCTTCTCCGGGGGATTCGCCAGGCTCGGCCCATTGCTCTCCGCCCCCACCTCCCATGCCCGATTCCCGCCTCCTTTACATGCTCCCCAACGTGGCCGCCGCCTGCGCCATGGTGGTGGTGGCTGCCCTGGCCTGGCACCGGCGCCAGCAGCGGGGCGCCCCGGCCCTGGTAGGGGTAGCCCTGGGGGCGGGCTGGTGGGCCCTGATGGAAGGCCTGTCCTTCGGTGGTTTCAGCCCCGCCGTCATTCTGCTGCTGTGGAAGTCCGAATACCTGGGGATTTGCGCCGCTCCTTTAGCCATCACCCTGTTCGCCATCATCTATTCGGGACGGGGCTACTGGCTCCGGCCCCCGGTGGTGGCCGCCATGGCCCTGGTGCCCCTGGTCACCCTGGTGGGGGCCTGGACCAACGAATACCACCATCTGATCTGGGAGCGGTTGTGGGTGGATTACTCCACCCCCTTTCCCACCCTGGCCAATGTACACGGGCCCCTCTACATTTTCTTCATCGCCTACAGCTATAGCATCATGGCCCTGGGGATCGTACTCATGGCCCTGGAGATGCGCTCCCTGCAAGGCTCCCAGCGGCATCAAATGTCCCTGGCCCTGATGTCCGTCCTGCTGCCCATGGGGGCCAGCGCCCTCTTTGTGGTGGGGCTGAGTCCGGTGCGCAACATGGACCCCACCCCCACGGTGTTCAATATCGGTGCCGCCCTGCTGGCCTGGGCCTGCCTGCGGGAACATCTGCTGGATCTCCTGCCCGTGGCCCGCCACGAAATTTTCCGCAGCCTGGAAGACCCCATTTTCGTCCTCGACCAGGAAGGGCGCATCGTCTCCGCCAATCCGGCGGCCGGGCATCTGTGCGCGGCGGAGCCGGATGCCCTGGTGGGGCTGCCCCTGGCTGCCCGTATTCCCGCCTCCCGGCCCGTGGTGCCCATGGGCCCGGCCAGCACTACGGAAATCCTGCTCCCCGAAGGGGGCCATTGGGAGGTGCGGGGTTCCCCCCTGGAAGACGGGGCAGGGCGGCCCTTTGGCCGGGTGCTGGTGTGGCGGGAAATTACCGCCCGCAAACGCATGGAAGCCCAACTGGCCCAGCTGGCCTACACGGACGCCCTTACCGGGGTGCCCAATCGGCGGGCCTGGGAACAGATTCTCAGCCAGGAAATTATCAAGGCCCGGACCTACGACCACCGTCTGAGCATCCTCATGGTGGATGCGGACCATTTCAAAGCGGTCAATGACGAATACGGTCACGGGGTGGGGGACCGGGTTCTGATCGCCCTGGTGGCGGCCATGCGCCGGGGGTTGCGTATGGGGGATTTGCTGGCCCGCCTGGGGGGAGAAGAATTTGCGTTGATGCTGCCCGAGACCGATGCCGCCACGGCCCACCAGATCGGCCAGCGCCTGCTGGACGAGGTGCGCCGTCTGCGCCTGCCCGGTCTGGAACGGCTGCGGTGCACCGTGAGCCTGGGGGTGGCCAGCCTGAGTCCGGAAGACCGAGATGGGGATGCCCTGTTGCAGCGGGCCGACCAGGCCCTTTACCGGGCCAAGCAGGCCGGTCGAGATCAGGTACTTTCCTAGCTTAGACGTTTGGGAGGGAGGCGCCCCGGGGCGCCGTTTCCCTCCTTGCGGAGGGGTTTCCCCCGCCCGAAGAGGGCCTAGGCTTTAGCCCGGGTCAGGGGCTGGACTTCCACCTTGTCCTGGGCCAGGGCTTTACTCAGTAGGCGATAGCTGTCCTGGTCGAAGGCCGGACGGGGAGCCTCCAGCAATTCCCACACCCCCGCCTCATTGCGGGCCGTGCCCAGGTAGCACCAGCGATCCACCACATGCCAGTCCTCCGTGGAATTGAAGTCGTCCTTTTCCTTGAGGGCGATGGGGCCCCCATAGGGCCAGTCCCGCACCTTGAGCTTGGCCAGGGCGGCCATGAGCCTGGCGCTGTGGTGCCCCAGGGGCTCCTTGCCGACGCAGGCGCCGTAGCAGCCCTGTTGCTGGAAGGCGAAGCAGCCCTTGCCGGGCCGGGGCTTTTCCAGGCCCAGGAGCACATGGCAAAGCTGGTGGGCGTCGGCGATTTTTTTCAGGCTGTTGCGGGCTTCCTTGGGGGTGTTAAAGAGGCCGAAAAGGTCGTCCCGCCCGGCAAAATCCAGATCGGCGGCCATTACCAGCTCGGGGCGCCAGTCCCCCCGCTCCCGCTCTACCAGGCGCCAGGCGCAGAGTTCCGGCGCCCGTTTGGGCAGGGTGTTGAGTTGGGGGCGTAATTCCCGTTTGAGGCGACTCTCCAGCAGCTGGGCCCCCAGTTCCCCGGCGCTTTCCTGCCATGCCACCCGGCGCACCCGGCGATTCAGTTCCGGATCTCCCTTGCCCCCGGGGGCAAAGTGGAAAAACACCCGTTGCCGCAGATTGGTGCCCCGGCCCACATAGAGGGGCACTTCCCCGGCCCCTTCCGCCGGGTCGCCATAAAACACATAGGCCCCGGGCAGTTCGGGCAGATTGTCCAGGCTTTCCCCATCCAGCTGGGGGGGCAGCACGGGGCGTTGGGTGAGCTGATCCACCGCTTCCTGGACCGCTTCCGGGCTGAAGGGACCGTGGAGTTTCTGCCAGAACTGCCAGATCAGCCGGGCGTCGGAGAGGGCCCGGTGGCGGCTCGGATCATAAAGACCCCAGCGCTCGATGAGGGCGTCCAGGCTGTGGCGGAAATGTTCCGGGGTGAGCTTGCGGGACAGCTTGACGGTGCAGAGCACCGTGGCCTGGAAGCGGATGCCCAGGCGTTGGAATTCGTTTTTGAGGAAACCGTAGTCAAAGCGGGCGTTATGGGCCACGAAGAGGCGCCCTTTGAGCCGCTCCAGCACCTCCGGAGCCAGATCGGCAAAAGCCGGGGCTTGGGCCACCATGGCGTCGTCGATATGGGTCAGTTCCTGGATGAAGGGGGGAATGGGCTGGCCCGGATTGACTAGACTGCTCCATTCCTCCACCCCCGCCGCCGATACGGAGACGATGCCGATTTCCGTAATCCGGTCCCGTACCGGATTGGCCCCGGTGGTTTCCAGGTCGACGAAAACCATGGGTTCGGCGGGAACGGGCAGCTCTGAGGGTAAGGGGGACATGGCAGGGCAAGGCGGAGGGAAAAACAGGGGGGCAAGGATAGCGCTTTCCCTCTCCGCCCGGTTAAAAAAACCGGGGTGGACATCGGCGCTGGATAACTGGCTGATTTTTCTTCCAGAATAGGGAGCGGGGGCCGGAGGCTTATGCCAAAATAATGAGGCTGCATCGATGGGGGCGTCCCCTGTTTCCCTTTCCCGGAGGAATGATGAAGCTCGCTACCCGTCTGAGTCTGATTGTGGGCGGTACCGCCCTGGGTATTCTGGTGCTGGTTACCCTGGCCCTGCACACCCTTCACGATTCCATGCTGGCAGATCGGCAAAGCCAGATCCTGTCCGTGGTGCGTTACGGCGGCAAGCTGGTGGAATCCTTCGTGGCCCAGGAAAAGGCCGGCACCCTGACCCGGGAAGAAGCCCAGCGGCGGGCCATCCAGGCCCTGGGCAGCCTGCGAGTGGAAGGGGATTATGTTTTCGCCCGGCGCACGGACGGCTATGTGCTGGTCCATCCCGATGTCCGCAAACAGGGCAAGATCGATTCAGGAGGCAAGCTGCCGGACGGCCGTACCGTGATGCAGGCCTACCTGTCCGCCCTGGAAAACCGGACCGAGGCGGTGGTGGATATTTACGCCAAGCGTCCGGGTCAGGACGACTTCATTCCCAAGATCAACGGGCTGGAGCGGATTCCGGATTGGGACTGGCTGGTGGGTTACGGCATGTTCGTGGATGACATTGACGCCGCCTACCGGACCTATGCTCTGCGCTTTGGCCTCATCGGCCTGGTGGTTTTCCTCGGGGTGATGGGGGGTACGGTGCTCATGGCCCGCAGTCTCTTCCGGGGCCTGGGCGGGGAGCCGGAATACGCCATGGGGGTGGCCCGGGCCATTGCGGAGGGGGATTTGACCCTGCAACTGGGACAGGTCAAGCACTCCCACAGCCTGCTGGCCTCCATCGCCCAGATGCAGGACGCCCTGCGGAACATCATCATGCGCATCCAGTCCAGCACGGCCCAGGTGGGCCAGGCGGCCACCGGGCTCAGCGAC
Source organism: Azospira inquinata (assembly GCF_018905915.1). Lineage (NCBI taxonomy): Bacteria > Pseudomonadati > Pseudomonadota > Betaproteobacteria > Rhodocyclales > Rhodocyclaceae > Azospira > Azospira inquinata. The sequence goes on along the minus strand of NZ_CP064782.1, from coordinate 906,870 downwards.
CAGATGGCCCAGATCAACCAGGCCTCCCAGCAGTCTTCCGACGCCATTGCCTCCTCGGCGGCGGCCATTGAGCAAATGGCGGTGAGCGTGGATCACATTTCCCAGAGCGCCAAAGACACGGAAAGCAACGCCAGCCGGGCCACCGGCCTGGCCCGGGCCGGGGAGACCCAGGTGCAGCAGGCCGGGGAGCAAATCCGCCGGGTGGCCACCCAGGTGACGGAGGCCTCCGGTCAGATCGGCGGCCTGGAAGACCGGTCCCGGGAAATCGGTGGCATTGCCATGGTGATCAAGGAAATTGCCGACCAGACCAATCTCCTGGCCTTGAATGCGGCCATTGAAGCGGCTCGGGCCGGTGAACACGGGCGGGGGTTTGCGGTGGTGGCCGACGAGGTGCGCAAGCTGTCGGAACGCACCGGGCGGGCCACGGACGAAATCACTGGAATGATCGAGGCCATTCACCGGGATACGGCCGGGGTGGTGGCCAGCATGGAGGCGGTGGGGCCCCTGGTGGCGTCCGGGGTGGAGATGGTGGAAAAGGCCGGGGCCGCCCTGCAGCAAATCAGCCAGGCCTCGGATGTGGCCCTGGCCAATATCAGCGACGTGGCCTCCGCCACCACGGAACAAAGCCAAGCCAGCGCCGCCGTGGCCCGCAATGTGGAGCAAATCTCCGGCATGATCGAAGAGTCGGTGAATTCGGTGGCCCAGGCCAACCTGAATGTCCAGGCCCTGGAAGCCCAGGCCCAGGAACTGCGGGAATCGGTGTCCCGCTTCAAGGTATAGGGCCGCCCCCGGGGCCAGGCGCCGGGCGGAAGTGAAGAAAAGGGGCGGCGGAGCGGGCTTCTCCCGCCTGCAAACCGGGGGACGCCAACCGGGGCGGCGTCATTCCGGGTGCGGCTTTGGGCAAAAACGCTCAAAATAGCGCTCCTTTCCTTTTACCCGGCCCGCCATGAAAGCCCACGTCGCCCGTAAACGTTTCGGTCAGAATTTCCTTCAGGACGCCCAGGTCATCGGGGACATTGTCCGGGCCGTGGATCCCCATCCGGGGGAACGGGTGGTGGAAATCGGGCCCGGGCTGGGGGCGCTCACCGAGCCCCTGCTGGCCCGGCTGGACCATCTCCATGTGGTGGAAATCGACAGGGATCTGATCGCCCGGCTGAAACAGCGCTATCCGAAGGACCGGCTTACCATCCACGAAGGGGATGCCCTAGCCTTCGACTTCGGCGCCCTGGGGCCCGAACTCAAGGTGGTGGGCAATCTGCCCTACAACATCTCTACCCCCCTGCTGTTTCACCTGGCCACCTTTGCGGAACAGGTACGGGACATGCACTTCATGCTCCAGAAGGAAGTGGTGGCCCGCATGGTGGCGGCCCCGGGGGACAGCGATTACAGCCGCCTGTCGGTCATGCTCCAGTACCGCTTCTACCTGGACTGGCTCCTGGACGTGCCGCCGGAAAGCTTCACGCCGGCCCCCAAGGTCCATTCCGCCGTGGTACGCCTGATTCCCCGGCCCCTGGCCGAGCTTCAGGCCCGGGACCCGGCCCTGCTGGGCCAGGTAGTGAGCGCCGCCTTTTCCCAGCGGCGCAAGATGCTGCGCAATACCCTGAAGGAACTGGGGGGCGAAGCCCTGCTGGAAAGCCTGGGTATTGCCCCCACGGCCCGGGCGGAAGACGTGCCGGTGGCGGATTACGTGCGTCTGGCCAATCATCTGGCGGACCACCCGGTGGCGCCCGCGGCGGACGGGGCGGCCTGAGCCGGGCTGGGGTCCGGCGCTGCCGGTGTTACCTGGCGCCCGACCCTTGTCGCTGAATAAAAAAAAGCGCGCCGGAGCGCGCTTCCTAGTCGGAAAAAACTGATCGACGGGGCTTGCAGGGGGCGTGCAGCCTCAGTCTTTTTTCATGGGACAGGTTTTGATGCCCAGCAGGGTGTAGGCCGGGCACCAGCCCAAGAGGCCCGTGGCCAGGGGCACGACGCCGATCCAGGCCCAAATCGGGCCACCCATCACGGCCCAGGCTACCAGGGCCAGACCCACCACGATACGCAGAATCTTGTCGATACCACCCACATTGGCTTTCATCACACCTTCTCCTTTGGAAGAATTAACGGCGCCAGCATAACGGGGCGGCCCGGGGGGTGTCTGTAACCTAGGTTACAGATCCCGGTCCGGGGTTCAGAGCTGCTTTCCCCCCGGTGAGTTTAAGGTAAAACATGCGGATGGGATGGTCAGGAGTGGGGGGGGATGGGGCAATCGGGGCAAGGGGCTTTCCGGGCTGGCCGGGAAAAGGGGCGGAGCGCCTGATCTGGCGCCCCTGGGCGGCGTTAGCGCACCGCGCCGGCCAAGGCTTTAAGCCCTTCCCGATCCTTGATGGCGATCTGTTCCCGGCCCAGGGCCACCAGGCCTTGGGCGGCAAAGCCCTTGAGCAGCCGGCTGACAATTTCCCTGACGCTCCCCAGTTCCTCCGCCAATTGCTGGTGGGTAGCGATCAGGGTGTCTGCCCCCTTGGCTAGCAGCAGCCGGGCCAGACGCTGGTCCAGGCGCTGGAAGGCCACCTCTTCCACCAGTTCCATGAGTTCCGCCAGCCGGGCGGAAAAGAGATGGAAAACGAAATCCCGGAAGGGGGCGTATTCCGCCACCAGCCGGTCAAAGAGGGGGGCGGGCAGGAGCAGCAGGGTGAGGGGGGCTTCCGCCACCCCCCGAGCCGTGTAGGGGGCGTGGCCCAGCAGGCAGCTGGAGGTGATGATGCAGGATTCCCCCGGTTCCACCCGGTAGAGGAGCATTTCCCGGCCGCTGGGGGCGGTCTTCACCACCTTGATGGTGCCTTCCAGGAGCAGGGGAAAGCCCTGGCAGGGCTGGCGCTCAGCAAAAATCTGGGCCCCGGCGGGGAGGTGGAGCAGGGCTTCCGGACGCAGGGCCTGATCCAGCAGGGCGGCGGGCAGAGCCGCCAGGGAAGGGTAAAGGGCCTGAACCTGGGCCCGATCCGGGGCGCTCATTCGGTGATCTCCGCCAGCACCGGGGCGTGGTCCGAGGGCCGTTCCCGCTTGCGGGGTGCCTTATCCACCAGGGAGGCGGTGCAATGGGCGGCCAGGGGGGCGGAAAGCAGGATGTGGTCGATGCGCAGGCCCTGGTTTTTCTGGAAACCCAACATGCGGTAATCCCACCAGGAAAAGGTTTTTTCCGGCTGGTCGAAGAGGCGGAAACTGTCCGCTAGCCCCAGGCCCAGCAGGCGCTGGAAGGCCGCCCGTTCTGGCTCGGAGCAGAGAATTTTGCCGGCCCAGGCCGCCGGGTTATGCACGTCCCGGTCGTCCGGGGCGATATTGAAGTCCCCCGCCAGGGCCAGCCGGGGATGGGCCGCCAGTTCCTCTTTCAGCCAGGTTTCCAGAGCGGCGAGCCAGGCCAGCTTGTAGGCGTATTTGTCGCTGCCCACCTCCTGGCCGTTGGGGAAATAGGCGCAGACCATGCGCAGAGGCCCACTCGGGGCGGCCACGGTGGCCGCCACCAGCCGCTTCTGGGGATCGTCGTAATGGGGATTGCCCCGCACCACGTCGCTCAAGGGATGGCGGGAGAGGAGGGCGACCCCGTTGTAGGTTTTCTGGCCAGCGAAAGCCACCTGATACCCGGCGGCTTCCAGGTCGGCCTGGGGAAAATTGTGGTCTTCCAGCTTGGTTTCCTGGAGGCAGACCACGTCCGGTTGCTGGTCCGCCAGCCAATCCAGTAGATGGGGCAGGCGGACCTTGAGGGAATTCACGTTCCAGGCGGCAAGTTTCATGGAGAAGGGCTTCAATAGGGGTTAAGGGGCTTTTTTGGCGTAGCCTGCCGCGTCCAGCAGCCGGTTCCAGGCATCCCGCTGAAAGCCCAGCTGGCTGCGGGTGCCCACCTTGAGAAAGGGCACCTGGCGGTTGCCACTCTCTTTGGAGAGAGCCTCCTGGGCGGCCTGATCCGTGGGGGTGACGTTGATTTCCCGGTGGGGGATGCCCCGTTCCCGGAGCAGGTCCTGGGCCTGGGTGCAGCCTTCCCCGCAGTTGGGGCTGACGTAGAGCAGTACCGGGTACTTGGCGGCGGCCAGACGGTTTTCGTAGGGCTGGCCCGCCAGATCCACCCCATCCTTAGTCGGGGCGTCATCGGGGCTCGCCCCTTCCTGGATGCGGCGGTAATGGCGTACCCCGGCGGGGGGCGGCCGGTCGGAGAGCACCGGATTGCCGCTGCGGGGATCGATCCAGCGGTAGGTATCGGCCCGGGCTCCGCCCCAAAGGGTACAGAGGGCCGCCAGGGCCAGAAGGGCGCCCGGACGGCGGAGGGCAGAGAGGGAGAAAGGCATGGCGGCGGACATGGGCGAAGGCTCCTCCCGGAGCCGGGACGGGGAGGCCCCGCCCCGGGCGCCGGCGATCCGACCGGTGGGCCGGAAATCAGGCCGGAATCATACCATTGTGGCGCAGCAGGGCATCCACCTTGGGTTCCCGGCCCCGGAAGGCGACAAAGGATTCGATGGCCGGGCGGGAGCCCCCCACGGAGAGAATTTCCTCCAGATAGCGGCGCCCGGTTTCCGGGTCGAAGGGGCTGCCCGCTTCCTCAAAGGCTGCATAGGCGTCCGCCGACAGCACTTCCGCCCACTTGTAGCTGAAGTAACCCGCGTCGTAGCCCCCGGCGAAAATGTGGGAAAAACTGTTCTGGAACCGGTGCCAGGCGGGGGGCACCAGCACCGCCACTTCCCGGCGCACTTCGTCCAGCAGATCCTGGACGCTGCGGCTACCTTCCGGGTCGAAATCGTAGTGCAGGCGCAGGTCAAAGAGGGCGAATTCCAGCTGGCGCACGGTCTGCATGCCGCTGTGGAAATTCTTGGCGGCGATCATTTTGTCGAACAGGGCCCGGGGCAGGGGCTCGCCGCTATCCACATGGGCGGTCATGCCTTGCAGCACTTCCCATTCCCAGCAGTAGTTTTCCATGAACTGGGAGGGCAACTCCACCGCGTCCCATTCCACCCCGTGGATGCCGGATACGGCTCCGTCTTCCACCCGGGTGAGCAGGTGGTGCAGACCGTGGCCGGTTTCGTGGAACAGGGTAATCACGTCGTCGTGGCTGAAGGTGGCGGGCTTGTCCCCCACCGGGGCGGGGAAATTGCAGTTCAGGTAGGCCACCGGGGTCTGGATGCCCTGGTCGATGCGCCGCCGGGTGATGGCTTCATCCATCCAGGCACCGCCCCGCTTGGTATCCCGGGCGTAGAGGTCCAGGTAGAACTGGCCCACCAGCTTGCCGTCCGGGGTTTGAATGCGGAAAAAGCGCACGTCCGGATGCCAGGCGGGGGCGCTGTCCGGCAGGATGCGCACGTCGAAAAGGGTCTGGATGACCCGGAACAGGCCGCCCAGTACCTGGGGCTCGGGGAAATACTGCTTCACCTCCTGGTCGGAGAAGGCGTAGCGGGCGTGTTTGAGCTTTTCCGAGGCCCAGCCCATGTCCCAGGGCTGGAGGGCGTCCAGGCCCAGCTCCGTCTTGGCAAAGGCCTGCAATTCGGCCACGTCCTGCTTGGCAAAGGGCTTGGCCTTGGCCGCCAGCTCCCGGAGAAAGCCTAGCACCTGCTCCGGGTTGTCCGCCATTTTTGGCACCAGGGAAACGTGGGCGTAGGTGGGATAGCCCAGAAGCCGGGCTTCTTCCGCCCGCAGGGCGAGAATGCGCCGGATCAGGGGGGCGTTGTCCCACTCCGCCCGGTTGCTGCCTTCGGTGAATTCGGAGGCCCGGGTGGCGTAGCCCCGATAGAGGGCGTAGCGCAGCCGCTGGCTGTCCGCGTATTGCATGACCGGAACGTAGGAAGGGGCGTGGAGGGTGAATTTCCAGCCGGTTTTGCCTTCTTTCTCCGCTGCCGCCCGGGCCGCCCGCTGCACATCGTCGGGCAGGCCGGACAGTTCCAGGGGATCGGTGACCACTTCGGCAAAGGCGTTGGTGGCATCCAGGAGATTTTCCGAGAACTTGGCCGCCAGGGCCGCCAGCTCTTCCTGTATGGCCTGGAAGCGGGGCTTGTCCTTGTCCGCCAGTTCGGCGCCGGAAAGGCGGAAATCCCGGATTTCATTATCCACGATGCGTTTGCGGGCGGCGGAGAGGCCCACGTATTCCGGGGAGGCGGCCAGCTGCTTGTACTTCTGGAAGAGGGCCAGGTTCTGGCCCAGTTCGGTGAAGAACCGGGTGACTTCCGGCAACTGGCCGTTGTAGGCCTCCCGCCAGGCGGGCACGTCATTTACCCCGTGCAAATGGCCCACCACGCCCCAGGCCCGGGACAGGCCTTCCAGACCGTCCCCCAGGGGGGCGGCGAAATCCTTCCAGGTGGGGGGCACGTCCGGGGCGGTGAGCCGGGTCACCAGGGCCCGGGCCTCCGCCAGCAACTGGGTAATGGCGGGCTGGACGTGTTCGGGTTGAATCAGGTCAAAACGGGGCAGGTCGGAAAAGTCGAGGAGGGGATTCTGGGTCATGGTGGGGAGGGAAGGAAATCGGTAGAGGTAGACAAAAAAGTCGGAGAAAAAGGCCAGGCCCCAAGGGTCGGAATACCGGGCCCTTGGAGCAAAACCGGATAATCGTTGCCAACCGCTGGGCCCAACGGGGCTTGACTGTGGAGGCGTGCGGCGGGCCGGTCGTGCGGGCCGGAGGCCGGGGCGGCAAAGCCCAAGCCGGTTACCCGGGCCCAGTCCCAAGGCTAGGCCCGGTGGGAGTCCCGGCCCCGGGCTGAATCGAAGCTAGAGCCGTCGGACTCCCGCCTGGTTGCAGCCCTAACCGGCCCCCGGCGGAAGCTCCCTATTCTACTAGCTCCCGGTAAGCGCGCCAGGTGGCATAGCCCATGAGGGGGGCAACCATGGTGAAGCCCAGCATCAGGGTGGCGAAACCCAGGGCGCTGAGGGCCAGGATGGCCGCCAGCCATACCCCCATGGCGGGCAGGTTTTGCAGGCAGGCCTGGAGACTGGCCGCCACCGCCTGGCCCACGTCTCCCTCTCGGTCCAGCAGATAGGGGGCGGTGACCACGCCGCAGGCGAAGGCCAGCAGACCCAGGAGCAGGCTGCTTAAGGCCCAGAGCAGCAGGGGGCCCGTGTCCTGGCGCTGCCGCAGGTGTTCCCAGACCATCCCCAGGGGCCCGGCCCCATCCCCGTCCAGGGCTTCCATGGCCAGCAGGGCGGTGATCTGGGACCAGAACAGGAAGAGGGCGGCCAGGAGCAGGCCGAACAGGGCCAGGGGCTGCCAGCGGGCCAGCACGGGGGCGAAAAGCTGCTCCCCGGGCCGGGCCTCCAGCCCGTTTCCCCGGGCTTCCCGGAGGCGGTTGATCTGGTAGAAAACCACCGCCAGCAGGGGGGCCACCACCAGGTAGGCGGCCATGGAGGCCAGCACCAGACTGGGCCGCCCCCGGGCGCACTGGTAGCAGAGCAGGCCGCCCAGGGAAAACAGGCTGCCCCAGGCCAGACTCAGGCTGGGACTGCGGCCCATGTCCTCCAGGGCGTCCAGGAGCCAGATCAGGGGCCGATACCAGGCCACGGTGCGAATCCGGGGGATATTCCGGCTTGCCAGATGTTCCAGGGCGTCCATGTCCAGCTCCTTTCCCCCGAGGGGGTGTGCTGTCGGACCGTAACCCGGCCCGGCAGGGGTGGGAGGCGTGTTTCTAGATGTGGGACCGTGGCGGGGCGTACCGGTTCCCCGCAGTGCAGCAAAATTCCCCTAGGGGCGATAAGGCGATAGGGCGATAGGGCGATAGGGAGGCAGGGAGGCAGGGAGGCCAGGGGGGTGTGGTAGCCTCCAAAAGGAAACGCCCCGGCCGGATAGGCAGGGGCGTCTGGTGAGACCGGGAGCGGTTCCGGGTAGGAAAGGCCCCGGTCCCGAAAAACGGGGAATTACAGGGCCAGGGGTTTGCCCGTGAGCCGTTCGTAGGCTTCCCGGTACTTGGCGGCGGTACGGCTGATTACTTCCGCCGGCAGCTTGGGGCCGGGGGCCTGTTTGTTCCACCAGGTCAGGGTTTCCAGGTAATCCCGGACAAACTGCTTGTCGTAACTGGCCGGGCTGGTGCCTTCCTGGTAGCTGTCGGCGGGCCAGAAGCGGGAAGAATCCGGGGTCAGCACTTCGTCGATCAGGTGCAGGGTGCCCGCTTTATCGATGCCGAATTCAAACTTGGTGTCGGCAATGATGATGCCCCGGCCCTTGGCATAGGCGGCGGCTTCCGTATAGAGGGCGATGGCCGCGTCCTTGGCCTGGGCGCACAGTTCGGCGCCGTTTTTGCCCGTGCCCCAGAGGTCCTGGGAGAGCCGGTCGGCGCAGTGGGTCTTGGCCTCGTCAAAGGAAATGTTCATGTCGTGTTCACCCGCGTCCGCCTTGGTGGCCGGGGTGAAAATGGGCTGGGGCAGCTGGGAGGCCATTTGCAGGCCGGCGGGCAGGGCCACGCCGCACACCGCGCCGGTGGCCTGGTAATCCTTCCAGCCGGAGCCGATCAGGTAGCCCCGCACCACTGCTTCGATGGGCAGGGGCTTCAGGCGCTTCACCACCAGGGCCCGACCGGCTACCTGATCCCGTTCTTCCGGCTTCACCACGTCTTCCGGGGCAATGCCGGAGAGCTGGTTGGGGAGAATGTGGCCCAGCTTTTCAAACCAGAAATTGGCCACCTGGGTCAGCACCTTGCCCTTGCCCGGAATGGGGTCCGGCAGGATGACGTCGAAGGCGGAGAGGCGGTCCGTGGTGATGATGAGCAGATGTTCCTCATTCACGGCGTAGATGTCCCGCACCTTGCCTTTGGCGATCAGGGGCAGACTGGAGATGGAGGACTCGAAGAGGGCAGCGGTCACGGTGGTTTCCTGGAAAAGCGGAGGAGGGAAAGGCGGAATTATAGGCGGTTCGGGGGGGCTCCGGCCAATGTTCCCGGTAATCCGGGTCTGGCGGGGCTTCCCGCCCGGGGGGAGGGCGCCGGATGGCTCCCCGGGCGCCCCGGGGCGAGGGAAAACCCGGAGAGCCGCGCCAGCCCCCGTTGTTACCGCATCTGCTAAGCTAGACCATCCTTTACGGCAGGAACCTGTCATGCATCTTCCGCCCCGCGCCGTTCCCCCGGGTGTGCCCGACTATCTGGTGCAGACCTATTGGTGGGCCTATGTGTCCCCCAAGGCCATCCGCTTTTTTGAACGGCCCTGGCTGGTGAATCTGATTCTGTGGGGTAATTACCGGGCTCTGGAAAATGCCGCCCTGGGGGCCCTGGGCCCGGATCTGTCCGGGGAGACCCTGCAAATCGCCTGCGTTTACGGGGATCTGAGCCCCCGTCTGGCCCGGGCCCTGCCCGCCGACGGGGCTCTCACGGTGGTGGATGTGGTGCCGGACCAGCTGGCCAATCTGGAGCGCAAGCTGCCCCGGGGCCATGGGGTGAGCCTGGGCCTGGGGGACAGCGCCGACCTGCCCCTGGAGACGGGCCGTTTTCACCGGGCCCTGCTCTTTTTTCTACTCCACGAGCAGCCCGAGGCGGTGCGTCGCCGCACCTTGGCGGAAGCCCTGCGGGTGCTGCGCCCCGGTGGCCGTCTGGTAATTATGGACTATCACCGGCCCCGGCCCTGGCATCCCCTGTACTGGCCCATGGTGGCCATTCTCAAGACCCTGGAACCCTTCGCCCTGGATTTGTGGCGCCATCCCCTGGAACACTGGCTGCCCCCGGAAGTGCCGGTGCGCTTAAGCCGCCGCACCCGGTTCGGCGGCCTGTATCAGGAAGTGGTGCTGGAAAAGCTGGCCTGAGGGCTGGTCCCAGGCGTTTGGGCGGGCCGCCGTCCTCCGGGCCCCCCCCGGCGGGCGGGGCTTAAGCCGCCTTAGTGTTCCCCGTGATCTTCCGAGGCCGCCAGGGCCTTGCGCATGCGGGCCATGCCCCAAAATACGGTAGCGGCGATGACCGGAATGGCCACGGCGGTGACGATTTCCGGCTCCAGACCGTTGCCGGTGGCCGCTTTCAGGCCCTTGGCCAGATAGGTGACCAGCTGGGAGGCGTAGTAGGTGATGGCCACCACGGACAGGCCTTCCACCGTTTCCTGGAGCCGTAGTTGCAGGCGGGAGCGGCGGTTCATCTGGGCCAGCAGGAGCTGGTTCTGCTTTTCCAACTCAATATCCACCCGGGTACGCAGCAGGGCGCTCTTCCGGGCGATGCGGGTGGACAGGTCATTCTGGCGCCGGGCGATGGAAAGGCAGGTGTTGATGGCTGGGGCCAGACGCCGTTCCATGAATTCCTTAATGGGGGGATAGCCGTCCACCCGCTGCTCCCGCAGGTCGTGGATGCGTTGCTGAACCAGGGCGTAATAGGCCTCGGCGGCGCCGAAGCGGTAGGCGCTGCGGCTCACCGAGCGTTCCACCTCCGCCGCCAGCCGGGTCAGCCGGTTGAGGAGCTGGCGTTCCTCCTCCGTGCTGGTGGTGTCCCCCATGCCGTCCATGAGCTGGGCCAGTTCCTCTTCGGCCTGGGCGAGGAAGCGGCCCACCTCCTTGGCCATGGGGAAGGCCAGCAGGGCCATGACCCGGTAGGTCTCAATTTCCAGGAGGCGTTGCACGGTGCGCCCGGCCTGCCGGTGCTGGAGGTGACGGTCCAGCACCAGATAGCGGGAAAATCCCTCCTTGAGGCGAAAGTCGGACAGTACCCAGGCGGCCCCGTCCGCCACGGCGGCGGCCACCACGGTGTCGCTTTCCTGGCTCAGGGCGGCCAGGGCGGCGTCCAGGGCGCCTTCCGTGGCCGGGCGGAATTCCAGGTGGGTGGCCACCATCAGGGAGCCGGGAATGGCCCCCAGCCAGTCCTGGGGCAGGGCGGCCAGGGCCGTGGTGTCCGGCCCGTGTTCCGGGCGCCGGGCGAGGAAAAAGGTGTAGCCGGAAAATTCGTTGTGCCGTTCCCACTTGAGGCGCAGTTCCCCCGCCTCCATGACCCAGTGGTCCCCGTGGATGACCGGGCAGAGCCGGGCCCCCAGCAGGTTGCAGAGGCGGTGCAGATGGGCTTCTTCCGCCTCCCGGCCCGTGCCCTCATGGACTACGGCCAGATAACTGATCCATTCCTCGGCCCCCAGCACCATGGGGGGCCGGGCATGGACTTCGTCGTTGAGGCGCTGGCGCAGGGGATGTTCGGCGAGGGGCAGGGGGGCGGTCATGGGTGACAAACGGGGTGGAAATTGGACTGCGGGCCATCTTGCCCGGCGGGCGGGGGAAAGACAAGTTAGGGAAAACCACGCCTGTCGCTAAAATTAGCCCCCGCACGGGTTAAGATGCGCCCCTTTACAATCCTTAAGCCGGGTCGGCTGGGGCCGGTGTTGCTTGCCCCGGGGGCGACCCGTCCGCCGGACGGTGCAGGCCGTTCCGGGGCCGGTTCCGGAAGAGAACCGGGCATGACCAGGGGAGCAGGATGAAGCAAGGGGCGGCAGGGGCCGGGGCGGCGCGTGGGGCCCGGGGAATGGCTCGGAAAATGGCTAAGCAGGTCGGTACGGAGGGTGGGGCCTTGGCCCTAGGCCGGAAGCCGGGGCGTGGTCCTGACCGGGGCCGCCAGCCCGTGCCCCGCCCCGCCTGGGCCCTGGGCGCCCTCTGGACCGCCCTTGCCGGGGTGACCGGTGGGGTGCCGGGCATAGGCCTGGCCGGGGAGGAGGGCATCCCCACCCTGCCGGAAATCCGCATTTTCAGCGCCGGGGAAACCCGCCAGACCCAGGGCCTGGATCGGGCCGATCTGGATAAGGCTCCCCCCGGCGCCAATCCCCTGGCCGCCCTGGGGCGCCTGCCCGGGGTGGATTTTCAGGGGGCGGACGCCCAGGGGAGTTACGAATGGTCCGTCCGCTTCAATCTCCGGGGTTTCGGCCAGAATTACCTGGGCTTTACCCTGGATGACGTGCCCCTGGGGGACATGAGCTACACCAATAACAACGGCCTGCACATTGGCCGGGCCATCAGTGGGGAAAACCTGGATCAGGTGCTCCTTTCCCAGGGCTCCGGGGATGTGGGCACCGCCGCCACGGGCAATCTGGGGGGCACGGTGCGCTTTCTCTCCCGGGACCCGGATATGAAGCCCGGCGCCTATCTGGCCCAGACCCTGGGGAGCGACAGCTTCCACCGGACTTTCGCCCGCCTGGAAACGGGCAAGCTGGAAAGCGGCATCCGGGCCTATCTGAGCTTCAGCCAGGAGGGCACGGATAAGTGGAAGGGCCAGGGCAGTCAGGGCCAGGACCAGTTCAACGCCAAGCTGGTGCACGGCTTTGGCGACCATCTCCTGACCCTGTTTTACGATCACTCCCAGCGCCGGGAGGTGGATTACGCCGACCTTTCCCTGAGCAGCGTCCAGCGCCTGGGCTGGAATTGGGACAACTACGCCCCGGACTGGTCCCGGGCCGTGGCCGCCGCCCAGGGCCACTATTCCGGCGGCGTGACCAGCGGCAATGACGCCTATTACCAGGCCTCCGGCCTGCGCAACGACGATCTGGCCGCCGCCGCCCTGGACCTGGGTCTCAGCCCCAGTACCCGGTGGAAGACCACCCTCTACACCCACCACGACGACGGCCAGGGCCATTGGTATTCCCCCCCGTCCCTCACCAATCCCCTCTCTTTGGTGGAGCCCCTGGCCCTGCGCCTCATGGATTACCGGGTGGAGCGGGCCGGGGTGGTCACGGCCCTCACCTGGCAATCCGGCGTCCATACGGTGAACGGGGGCCTGTGGGTGGAACACAGCCGCCATTACACGGCCATGAGCTTCCAGGCTGTGTCCGGGCCCGTGAGTTGGGACAGTTTTCTCGGTAACCCCACGGCCACCGTCTTTCAGCAGCAGTACGTCACCGACACCCGCCAGTTCCACCTCCAAGACACCTTGAGCCTGCTGGGGGATCGGCTCCACCTCAACCTGGGCTTTAAAACTCCCCGGGTGCGCATGGAGGCGGCCAATCCGGTGGGGCCCCTGGCCTCCGGGCAGCTCACCGCCAGCAAATCCTTCCTCCCCGCCCTGGGGGCCAGTTACCGGCTCGCCCCGGGCCAGGAAGTGTTCGCCTCCTACACGGAAAACATGCGGGCCTACCAGCCCGGGGTGGCGGGCCCCTTCGCCCAATTGCAGCCGGTCTATGACCTGTCCGCTGCCCGGCTGCGCCCGGAAACCTCCCAAACCTATGAGGTGGGCTACCGCTACCAGGGTGGCCCGGTGCAGGCGTCTTTAGCCGCCTACCACGTAGATTTTCATGATCGTCTGCTGAGCGTGGCCACCTGCGACGGGGTGGTGGGCTGCCCGGCTACCCTGGTGAATGTGGGCCGGGTCTCCAGCGACGGCCTGGAAGGGGCCCTTTCCTGGAACCCGGTGAAGCACTGGACCTGGTTCAACGCCCTGACCCTGGATAACTCCCGCTACCGCTCCAACTACCGGGAAGGCACCGCCCTGGTTCAGGCCGACGGCAAACAGGTGGTGGCCACCCCACGGCGCATGTGGGCCACGGAACTCACCTACGAGCCGGGCCCCTGGTACGCCCGCCTGGGGGGCAAATACACGGACCGGCGCTACTACTCCTACACCAACGACGCCGCCGTGCCCTCCTTCTGGCTATGGAACCTGAGCGCCGGCTACCGCCCCGGCAAAATGGGCCCCCTCACGGAAACCAGCCTGCAACTGGGGGTCAGCAACCTGTTCGACAAACGCTACTTCAGCACCGTAGGCACCAACGGCTTCGTCACCGCCGACCCCAACGGCCAATTCGCCACCCTGCTGGAAGGGGCGCCCAGGCAGGTGTTTGTTGGGTTTAGTGGGAGGCTGTGAGGGGGAAAGGGAGAATTACATTTGCGGGGGATGGCTTGATTCGACCCTTTGCTGCCGGTTGTGCCTTGGAATAGCGGACGTTCAGGAACGTAGAAGTGAGCGGCCTGCGCGGCTTTTTGCGCAGGTCCGCTCGATTGCCGGGTTGGGCCGCAAGCCCCGCAAGAGGGCGCACGGGGTTATTGACAACGCCCTGCCGATAAAGTAAAAACACTCACACTTACACACATACTCATGAGGTGAGGCGATGGCAGGAAAGCGGTGTCCGAAGTGCGACAAGCAAACTTTCTTCGAGACTTCGACGGGGAGAGAGTGCACGAAGTGTGGCCATCAGATGAAGCTGCCGCCGAATGGGGGGAAAGGCGGCCGGGGTTCTAAGTGTGCGAACTGTGACAAATTGACGGTCTTTAATGGGAAGTGCCGAAATTGCGGCGCTACCTACTGCTAAGAGGCTGTTCACAATCAATCGCATGTCGTAAACTGGGGCATGAGAAAGAAATATCCCAATGATATCAGCAAGGAAGCCTTTGAAGAGATCAGGCCCTTGCTGGAAAGCGTACGCAAGCAGACCAAACCGCGAACGGTTGATTTATACGAGGTGTTCTGCGGTGTGTTGTACTTGCTGAAAAGTGGCTGCCAGTGGCGGATGCTACCCAGTGAATACCCGAAATGGAGAACGGTGCATGCCTACTTCGCCAAGAGGAGCGAGCCTGGTCCAGACGGTTTCAGCGTTTTGGAGCGGGCTTTAAAAAAATGTGGTTGGCGCGGCTCGTACAAGACAGGGGCGCAAATCCTCAACGAGCTTTTTGATCGTCGACGCGCAGAGCGTCAAGAACACGGATAGCGCGGGCGAGAAAGGCTACGACGCCGGCAAGAAGGTATCGGGAATCAAGCGCCACATTGCCGTCGATACGCAGGGCTTACCCCACGCCATCGCCGTTACAACAGCCGAAGTGACCGACCGCAAGGGCGCATTGCTTGCTCTGGGCCGCTGCGCTGCCGATTTGCAAGCTGTCCAGAGCATCTTGGCCGATGGCGGGTATGTCGGTCAGCCATTTGCCCATGCCGTTGAAGAACTTCTCGGCGCTCAGGTTCAAATCGCCAAACGCAGTGAGCTACACACCTTTGCCATCATGCCCCAACGCTGGGTAGTTGAGCGATCCTTTGCCTGGATCGAGAAATGCCGCCGTTTGTGGAAAAACTGCGAGCGCAAGCTCAACACCAGTCTGCAGTTCATCCACCTTGCCTTCCTCGCGCTTTTACTCAGAAGATCGTGAACAGGTTCTAATGGGGAATGAAACCCGGTACGGGCAAGAACTGGAAAGATCGTCAGCGGGGGAGCCGCACGTAACGTCCGTATATCGGATGCTGGAGGCATGGACAGAATTATTGTGCAAGCTGCCCGCGACGCGGCACGCCGCGCATTGGAACTGGCGGATGCCAAAGCACATCAGCGGCAAGCGAGGCCGAAACTGCGACTTGTAGCGTAGCGATCCAGTATCTCGCGTTGACACTGGGCGGGTGCTCATTTTTGCGGCCCAACGTTTGAATTGAGCGGACTGCGCAGTTTTTTACGCAGGTCCGCTCGAATGATGGGTTAGCGCTCGCAGATTCACCTCAGACCTTAGAGCACCAGTAGTCATACGTTCTTTTTGCAACGTCAAGGTCCTGCAGTCGAGGCTTTGATTTCAGCGAGAGTACTTTGATGGCCAACTTCTCGAATTCGTCTGCTGCCTTCGGGTGCCACCCGTTTTTTATCGCCCATGCCCGAAGGTTCTCTGGTTTCTCGACGTGATCATTTGCTCGAAGGATGCGTAAAGTTCTGTCGGCGTGCTCTTTGTCGCGAGGATTCAACAAGCTGTGCGATAAATTGATGCCGTGGGTAAGTGAGCGGAGAGCTTGTTCAACAATAGGGTCGCTAATCAGCGTCTGTGCGGACTGCTTCGGTACCCCATGAACAGTGGGGGACCACGTTTTTTGCCACCCTTCAAGAGCTTCCGGAACATGTGGAACCGCTACGATTCCGAATAGATTTTTTATCGAATCTACTTGATCAAGCATCTTCTGGTCCGAGTAGATAGAGATAAGCACGCTGGGCTTGGTGACCCACCTCAGTGTTCGAATGCTCTCCAAGCGCATAGGCACTCCGGATGGCAAAGCGACAACGCCGCCGCCGTGGAGTTTCTTCGCATTTCTTTCTCCCAAGGCCGACGTAAGGGTGGTGTATTTAACACTATCTTTTCCCGGAACAAACAGGATCGCCTCTTGAACCTTCCCCTGGCTCAATTTGCAGATTTCATCTGCATATCCAAAGGCAAGAGCGATGACCTCTTCACTTTGGTCATCGCCTGGAATCAATACTCTAATGGCTGTCATGCTTCCACTCTCCTATGCTATTCGGGAGCTACGGTTGTTCTGCGAGCGCTAACCTTGTTTTAGGGAGCAGTTTTGACGCATAACTTGGGCGCCTGCCTCCCTAACTTGGGGGCGTCATATCGCCGGAAACTGTCACGCCTACAGGTTTTTGCGGGGTTGGATTTGGAGGACATGGCTACTAAAAATCCGTGAAAAGTGGCAGGTCAGCACATTAGCATAAGCCCACCTCAGGTGTCTGCTATGGGCAATTACAGCTAAGGTCTGCTCATGGCCGTTTGCTGCCTCCCCCATTCCCCCCCTTCCCGCTACAATGCCCAACCCGGGACCCGCCGCCGGACGGTAGGGCGGATGGCCCGTTTTCCCCACCTTTGCCGCGAGGTTTCCATGACCCTCCCGTTGTCCGATCCTATGTGTTTCGATGCCGGTATTTATGCCCTGGATTCCGGTTATGTCCGTCCCTTTCTCGATTCCATCCACCTGATTGTGGAAGACGGCCATGTGGCCGTGGTGGATACGGGGAATAGCGCTTCCCTGGCCCGGGTTCAGGCCCAACTGGGGCGTCTGGGCCTGGGGCCGGAGGCGGTGGATTTCGTCATCCTTACCCACATTCACCTGGACCATGCGGGGGGCGCCGGGGCCTTTATGGCCGCTTTTCCCCGGGCCCGGCTCGTGGTCCATCCCCGGGGCGCCCGGCACATGGCCGATCCCAGCAAGCTCTGGGCGGGCACGGTGGAAGTGTATGGGGCGGAGCAGGCGCAAAAGCTCTACGGCACCATTCTGCCCATCGACCCGGACCGGATTATCGAAGCCCACCACGAAACCGTGCTAGATCTGGCCGGGCGGGAGCTGCTCTGCCTGGATACCCCGGGCCACGCCAAGCACCACATCTGCATTGTGGATAAGAAGGGTCAGGGCATTTTCACCGGGGATACCTTCGGCCTTTCCTATCGGGAGCTGGACCAGACCGTGGGGGGCCAGGTGCGCCAGTACATTTTCCCCACCACCACCCCGGTCCAGTTCGATCCGGAGGCCATGCACCGCTCCATCGACCTGCTCCTCTCCTTCGGCCTGCCCTATATGTACCTGACCCACTACAGCCGGGTCCATGACGTGGCCCGCCTGGGGGCGGACCTGCACCGGCTGCTGGACGCCCTGGTGGAACTGGCCTTGAAGCACCAGAAGGCGGGGGAAGAACGGCACGGCCTGCTGGTGGCGGGCATTCAGGACCTGTTCCGGGGGGAAAAGGCCCGCTACGGCTGGACCCTGCCGGACGAGGAAATTTTCCGGGTCTGGGGCATGGATATTGAGCTGGACGCCCAGGGCTTGGAAGTGTGGCTGGACGCTCAGGCTGGGCATTAGGTCCGGCTTGCCCGGGGGGCTTTCCCCTGGGGCGACAGCAAGCACGGGAGCCGGTGGGCTCCCGTTTTTTATGGGGCTAGGGGTGGCGCTGGCGCGGCCGGGGTTGGGAGCGGGGCAGGGGAACTAGGAACAGGGGAACGACGGGCAGGGGATAGGAGGCGGGGAACAGGGACCGGGGAACGGCGGCGAAGTGGTTTTGCCCGGCCCCAAAAACGGCCTGGAGAGGGAAGCAGCAAGCCATTCTTGCTTTTTGCCGCCTGGAAAGCGGCGTATTTGGCCGATCTTCACCTGTTGCAGTTGAAGATAACCGTGCCTTGGGCGTCTCCAACCATTCGCCCTTTTTCGCCGTTTCAGGAGGTAAAGCGGCGCCGCAGGAAAATGCCCAGCATGACGCTGGCGATGGTGCCCATGAGGGCGAGGGAAAGGGCGAAGCCGTGGGGTTCGTCCAGCCAGGGCATGTGGTGGAAATTCATGCCGAAAATCCCGGCGATGAGCCCGGCGGGCATGAACACAGTGGCCACCACGGTGAGGGCCCGGATTTCCCGGTTCATCCGGTTGCTCACCGTGGAAAGGTAGATGTCCAGCAGGCCCGTGAGCAGGTCCCGCAGGTCTTCCAGGGATTCCAGAAGATGGACCGTGTGGTCGTATACGTCCCGCAGGTAGAGCTGGGTTTCCGGGCGGAAAAAGTCCCCGTGGCTGCGTTGCAGGGTGTTGAGCACCTCCCGCAGGGGCCAGATGGAGCGGCGCAGGGCGGTGACCTGGCGCTTGATCCAGTGAATGTCCTGGATTAGCCCGGGGCGGAGCTTATCCAGAATCACCTCTTCCACGTCCTCTGCCCGGTCGGAAAACTCCTCCACCAGGGCGAAATACCGGTCCACCAGGGTGTCCAGGAGGGAATAGGCCAGATAGTCCGCCCCCAGGCGCAACACCTGATTGCGGTTGCCCCGCAGGCGCTCCCGCAGGGCGTTGAAGGCCCCCAGGGGGCGCTCCTGGAAGGTGAGAACGAAGTCCGGCCCCAGGATGATGCTCACCTGGTCGCTGGTCAGGGCGCCCCCTTCCGGCGCGCTGGCGTAGAGCCGGGCGACGATGAAGAGGTAATCCCCGTAATCGTCCACCTTGGGCCGCTGGTCCGTATTCAGAATGTCTTCCAGCACCAGGGGGTGGAGCTTGAAGCGCTGGCCGATGGCGGCCATGAGGGCCGCGTCGTGGAGGCCGTAAACATTGAGCCAGAGCACCTGGCGCCGGCGTTCCAGATTGAGCACCTGGTCCTTGTTCCCCAGTTCCCGCTCTTCCAGCCCCTCCGGGTCGTATTCCAGCAGGTGCATGGTGGGGGTGGCCATGCGCACCTCCCCCAGGTGGACCAGGGACCCGGCGGGCAGGCCGGCTTTGCGGGAGCGGAGTTTGGCGTGGCGTTTCATGACCCGGGAATGGTAGCAGGCGCCCCGGAGGGCTGACCAGGGGCCGGGGACTGTGTATGATCCCGCCCCTATGGCGACTCCCCCTTTGGCTCCCCAATCCCCGATCCCGGACGCTGCCGTGGCGGCGGGAACGGCTCCCTCCCTTTCCCCGGCGGAGAGCGGGGCGGCGCCCCTGTTGCCCGAGGCGGCGGGCCCGGATTACGGGCGCCGTTTCGGCGGCGTGGCCCGGCTTTACGGTCCGGCGGCCCTGGCCCGTTTTCAGGCCGCCCATGTGTGCATTGTGGGGGTTGGCGGGGTGGGTTCCTGGGTGGCGGAAGCCCTGGCCCGCAGCGCCGTGGGGCGGCTCACCCTGGTGGATCTGGACCATGTGGCCGAATCCAATATGAACCGGCAGATTCACGCCCTGGAAGACACCCTGGGCCAGGCCAAGGTGGAGGCCATGGCTGCCCGCATCCGGGCCATCAACCCGGCCTGCCGGGTGGATTGGATCGACGATTTCGTCACGCCGGATAATCTGGATGAACTGCTGGAGCCCGCCGGGCCCTTTGACCTGCTGGTGGATGCCATCGACGGGGTGCGGGCCAAGACCGCCCTCATTGCCTGGTGCCGGCGCCGGGGGCTGGCCGTGGTCACCGCCGGGGCGGCGGGGGGCCAGCTGGACCCCACCCGGCTCCGGGTGGATGACCTGTCCCGCACCATCCAGGACCCTTTGCTTTCCAAGGTGCGGGGCCAGCTGCGCAAATTCCACGGCTTTCCCCGGGACCCGAAAAAGAAGTTCAACGTGCCGGCGGTGTTTTCCGACGAACCCCTGCGTTATCCCGAACCGGCCCAAAGCTGCGAGGCGGAGCCCCGGGGCCCGGCGGGCCTGAGCTGCGCGGGCTTCGGCTCCTCCGTCTGCGTGACGGCCAGCGTGGGGCTGGCCGCCGCCAGCGTGGCTCTGAAAATTCTCAGCCAATAAAAAAGGGGCGGCGCCGGGCGTTGGCCCGACCTCCGCCCCCGGCGGGAGCCGCTTCAGCTCTGGCCGTTATCCATCTGGCGGCGAATGACCGCGTTGAAGGGGGCCACCCATTCGGCGGCAAACTGGCTGTCACAGGCATTCACTTCCGCAATGGCTCGCAGCAGGGAGCGGGTCTGGCCCCGCTGGCTGTGCTTCAGGGTGACCGCCTCAAAGGCATCCACAATGGCCAAAATGCAGGCCCCGGGACAAATCTGGGCGCCCTTCAGGCCCCGGGGATAGCCCGTGCCATCGGGCATTTCGTGGTGCTGGGCCACCATTTCCGCCGCCCCGTGCCAGCCTTCCATGCGCCCCAGAAGCCCGGCCCCCAGGGAGGGGTGGAGGGCCAGGGTGGCCCGATCCTCGTCGCTGAGCCGACCTTCCTTGAGCCATACCGATTCGGGCAGGAACATCATGCCCACATCGTGCATATAGACGGCGGCGGCCAGCTGGGTGGAATCCACCGGCTTACCCGCTTCCTGATTGGTTTCCAGGGCCAGTTTCAGCAGCCGGCTGCTGCGCCCCTGGTAGAGGGGGGAGCGGCTTTCAAACTGCTGGGCCAGGCTGTGGAAAAACTGTAGATCGGCGGCCGTGGCCTCGTCCGGACGCAGGGAAACGCTGGCCTGGGGCTGGGGCTCCCGGGCCGCCAGGGAGGCGGGGCGAAAGCCGGTGACGCTTTCAATGAGGGTGGCGGCGGCCTGGTTGATTTCCTTGGCTCCGGCTTCCGCCAGGTTATCCAGGCCTAAAACCAGCCGTTCCAGGTGCAGGTTGTTCAGGGGCTTGTCGTGGGCAATGGCGTCCACCGCCAGTTCCAGCCGGTCCAGGGCGAGGAGCAGGGCTTCCCCGAAGAGGTCGGTGAATACCAGCTTGCCCTCCCGCAGCCGGGCCAGCAGGCTTTCGATGGGGTGGGCGATGCGCACCCCCAACTCCAGCTTGCACAGGGAGGCATCCCCCTTCAGGGTGTGGATGGCCCGGAACAGGTCCGCCAGAATGCTCCGGTCGTCCGGCGTCTGCTTCAGCTTGGCGATGTCCCGTTCCACATTGGGAATCTGATCGGTGAGGGAATCCACGAAATCCTGGAACATTTCCGGATCGCGGATGATGGGGTGATGGGCGGTGACCATGAGAACTCCCTTGGCTGGCGGTGGGCCCTTGTGGGGGGAAGGGGGCCGCCGATTCGGACCCCGGGGCGGGATCATCCAGGAAAACCGGGTGGGGTGGGCTTATTTTTGTTTTTTAACTTGCATCAAACCCCCCGGCCCGGGAGCTTGCCATAATCCCGCGAAATTTCAATCTTTTCCGGAGAAGCTGATGGACCTCATGCAATGGTTGCCCCGCTACCAGCTGGGGTGCGCCCCCATGGACGACACCCACCGGGAATTCGTGGATTGGATCAACCGTCTGGCCGGGCTGCCCGATGGGGAGTTCCTGCCCCAGTTTGACGCCTTCTTCGCCCACACGGAACACCATTTCGCCCAGGAAAACCAGTGGATGGAAGAAAGCGATTTCCCGCCCCTCCATTGCCATGTGGGGGAACACGAGCGGGTACTGGCCACCCTGCGCAGCCTGCGCAAAATGGTGGAGCGGGGGGATGTGGCCATCGGCCGCCGGGCCGTGGAAGAACTGGTGGGCTGGTTCGATAACCACGCCGCCACCATGGACACGGCCCTGGCCGTGCATATGCGCAACGCCCACTACACCCCCACGCCCCTAGTCGCCGCCTGAGAGGGGGGGCGGGGCAGGGCGTTGGCGTGGGGGAGAGGGCTGTGGGCTGGATGTCCTCGCCGTCCCTGAAGTACTGATGTCCTCAGAGCCCCCGGAACACCCGGAACACCCGGAACACCCGGAATGCCCGGAATGCCCGGAATGCCCGGAATGCCCGGGCGTGCCGACGTTCAGCGTAGGGCGGCAGGCCGCCCCAGCTCCTGCTCAATGGGCCCGGGCGGCGCTTACCGTGCCGCCTTTGGCCGGGGGCATGAGCCCGGCATCTTCTTCGTAAAGCCCGGAACAGGTGGTGAAGCACCCGGCCAGGGGGCAGGTCCGGCCCGCCGGGCAATGGTGTTCCCGGGCGCATTGGCCCTGGGTTTGGTCCATCAGGACCATTTCTTTGACCGCTTCGCAACGGCCGATGGGGGAATCGAAGTAGCACATGATGGTCTCCCGCAGCCCCGGCCCCACAGGGACCGGCGGCGCTTTGGTCGGGAAACGGAGGCCGGGGAGGCGCCTCGGGCGGTGGCGACCTGGCATGTAACCGAGTCGGGTGCGTGGCACCGGGCCTCCGGGAAAGCGGCCCTTCCTGGTCCGTTTCCCTGCTTTCACTATAGGTCGACCTGCTGGTTATTCAAGTGGAATGTGCTGGGGCGGCCTCCCTGGGGCGTGATGGCCTGTTTTTAGCCATTCCCCGCCATTCCCCATCCCTTCTCTGCCCTGGGGCGGCAACCCGGGCCCGGCCCTGCCGGTTTCCTCCGGCTGCGCCATGGGCTAGACTGCGCCCCTTCCCTCCTACCCGGTGTTCCCATGTCCTCGGATTCTCCCCGTAAAACCCTGACCCTGAAGCCCGGGGCGACCAACCGCAACACCCGGCGCCCCCCGTTGCGGGGCGGGGCTCCCCGCAGCCGCCAGCCGGTGCCTCCGGTGGAGACGCCCCCAGCGGCGCCCGCTCCAGCGGCAGATGCTCCGGATCGGGAAGGGACGGCCCGGGCACCGGTGGCGGAAAGGCCGGCTTTGGAAGCCCCCCGGCGGCGTTTGCGGACGGAGGATCGCCCGGAGCGCCAGAACCGCCAGGATCGTCCGGCCCGACCCGAGGGGAAAGCCCGTTCTCCCCGCCCGGAGCGGTCAGAGCGGTCGGAACGGTCGGAACGGTCGGAACGGTCGCCCCGCGCCGGGCGGCCCGCTCCTGGTGGGGCGCGTCCGGAACGGGGCGGGCGACCGAGCCGGGACGGGGGAGAAGGGGAGCGGCCCCGGCGGCAGGGGGATAAGCCCAAGGCCCGGGCCGGGGATGACCGTCCCCGGCGCACTTTTGCCGATCGTCCCCGCAACCCGGACGGCGCCCCGGCGCCCCGTCCGGCACCCCGCCCGGCGGCTCCAGCTCCTGCCGTGCCCCGGGAAACCCCGGTAGGGGTGCGCCTTTCCAAGGTCATGGCGGATCGGGGCCTGTGTTCCCGCCGGGAAGCGGATGATTTCATCGAAAAGGGCTGGGTTTTCGTGGATGGCCAGCGGGTGGATGTGCTGGGTACCCGGATCGATCCGGAAGCCCAGGTAACCCTGGCGGCGGATGCCCGGGAAAACCAGAACCAGCGGGTGACCGTGCTGCTGCACAAGCCCGTGGGCTATGTTTCCGGCCAGCCCGAACCGGGCTATGAACCGGCGGTGGTGCTGATTCGCCCGGAAAACCAGTGGTCCGCCTCCTCCGGCCCGGATTTCCATCCTTCCATGCTCAAGGGCCTGGCCCCGGCGGGGCGGCTGGATATCGATTCCACCGGCCTCTTGGTGCTGACCCAGGATGGGCGCATTGCCCGCAGCCTGATTGGGGAAGACTCGGATGTGGAAAAGGAATATCTGGTGCGGGTGGAAGGGGAGGTGACCCCGGAGGGGCTGGCTCTGCTCAACCACGGCCTGTCCCTGGACGACCGCGCCCTGCGCCCGGCCCGGGTCAAGCAGCTGAATCCGGACCAGCTCCATTTCCTCCTTAAGGAAGGGCGCAAGCGCCAGATCCGGCGCATGTGCGAACTGGTGGGACTCAAGGTGGTGGGCCTGAAGCGGGTGCGTATCGGCCGGGTACGGCTGGGGGATTTGCCCCTGGGCCAGTGGCGCTACCTGCGCCCCAACGAGCGTTTCTGAAGGCCCGTGCCCCGGAAGGGGCCGTGGTCCTGGCGCTGCCGTCGCCAAGGGGGGCGGCAGCGGGTGGGATGGAAAAAATCCTGCCGGGATCGGGAGTTAGGCGTAAAATGCGCCGTCCGCTTCTCTCCAAGAGCGGTTGTTCCGACCCCAAATCATGGGAATCCTCCTGAATTTTCTCCGTGCTTGCCTAGTGCTCTGCCTGACGGCAGTGGCCGCCTGCGGCTTGACGGATACGGCCACCGCCTCGGCGGCTGCCGGGGCCACCCAGGCCCGGGAAGTTTCCCAGGCCAAGGCCACCCAGGAGCGCCTGATGCAGCAGCTGAATCAGGCCAATCGGCAGGAACAACAGCATTTGCAGGAAGCGGCGGACCAGGCGGGTCGTTAAACCGTTTTTGCCCGGGGGATCGCCCCGGAAGTTTCCACAAAAGCGGTAGAGAAGTCTGTGGATCAGTGGCCCCAAGCCCTGTCCTGACGGGAATATGACGAACCGCCTGAAAAATGGGCCGATCCGGGGTTGCCGGGTGGCCCGAGGGAGGGCTCCGCAGCGGTGGAGCCTGTGGTGATGTGGGCCGGAAATCCACCAGGATGAGCCGGTCATCAATTGAGTGGAAATTTAGGCTTATTGCCCCGTTCCGGTCGGGTGTGATGCCGGGGTCCTGGAAAGGCCCGGTGCCTGCCGGTGTTGCGCTCCGAGCGCTTTGCTTGTTGCCCCGCAGTGGCGGTGGCCTCCAATTATCGAAAGACCAAGTATGACGTCGTCCATCGAAACCTTTGCCCAACTGGGCCTTTCTGAACCTTTGCTGCAAGCCTTGGAGGCCGTGGGGTATGAAACCCCGTCGCCCATCCAGGCGGGCTGCATCCCCATCCTTATGGAAGGCCACGATCTGCTGGGCCAGGCCCAGACCGGTACGGGGAAAACCGCGGCCTTCGCCCTGCCCGTGATGCAACGCCTGGACCTGTCCCTGCGCCAGCCCCAGGCCCTGGTCCTGGCCCCCACCCGGGAACTGGCCATTCAGGTGGCGGAGGCGTTCCATAGCTACGCCAAATTTATGCCCGATTTCCACGTGGTGCCCATCTACGGCGGCCAAAGCCTGGGGATTCAGCTCAAGCAGCTGTCCCGGGGCGTACACGTGGTGATCGGTACTCCGGGCCGGGTGATGGACCACCTGGAGCGGAAGAGCCTGGACCTGTCCCAGCTCAAGACCGTGGTGCTGGACGAAGCGGATGAAATGCTGCGCATGGGCTTCATCGACGACGTGTCCTGGATTCTGGAACGGACCCCGGAAACCCACCAGACCGCCCTGTTTTCCGCCACCATGCCGGACGCCATCCGCCAGGTGGCTCAGAAGTATCTGGCCAATCCCCAGGAAGTGAAGATCAAATCCACCACCACCACGGTGGAAGCCATCCGCCAGCGTTACTGGCAGGTCTCCGGCCTGCACAAGCTGGATGCCCTGACCCGCATTCTTGAAGTGGAAGAGGATCTGGACGCGGCCATCATTTTCGTGCGCACCAAGACCGCCACTGTGGAACTGGCCCAGAAGCTGGAAGCCCGGGGCTATTCCGCCTCCGCCCTGAACGGGGACATGAACCAGCAGCTGCGGGAACGGACCATTGAACAGCTGAAGAGCGGCGGCCTGGACATCGTCATCGCCACGGACGTGGCGGCCCGGGGCATTGACGTGCCCCGTATCAGTCACGTGATCAACTACGACATTCCCTACGACGTGGAAGCCTATGTGCACCGCATCGGCCGTACCGGCCGGGCCGGGCGCCAGGGCAATGCCATTCTCTTCGTGGCGCCCCGGGAAATGCGCATGCTGCGCACCATCGAACGCACGACCCGGCAGCACATCGCTCCCCTTTCCCTGCCCTCCCGGGAAGCGGTGACCGACCGTCGCGTGGCCCAGTTCAAGGAACGGGTCATGGAAGTGATGGAAAACGAAGACCTGAGCTTCTTCTCCGACCTGGTGGGCGGTATCGAGGAAGAACACGAGGTGGAAATGAAGCAGGTCGCCGCCGCCCTGGCCTTCATGGCCCAGAAGGGGCGTCCCCTGCAACTCCAGGAAAAGCCGGTCCGTCCCGATGTCCGGGAAGGGGAAGGCAACCGGGCCCGTCCGGAACGGGACGGCAACCGGGAACGGAAATTTGACCGGGACGCCCGGGATAGTCGGGAAGGGCGTCCTCCTCGGGAACCCCGGGAAAAGCGCAACCGGGAAGACCGGGGCCGGGGTCGGGAACTGCCGGAAAGCGCCATGGTGCGTTACCGCATCGAAGTGGGCCGCAACCAGGGCGCTACGCCTAAGGACATCGTGGGCGCCATTGCCAACGAAGCCAACATTCAGAGCCGTTACATCGGCCACATCGCCCTCTTTGACGATTACAGCACGGTGGAACTGCCGGAAAGCCTGCCCAAGGACGTACTGCACGTGCTCCACGACGTGGAAGTGCGGCAAAGCCCCCTGCTCATCCATCGTCTGGATGGGGAATCCGTGGTGGTGCCGGCCAAACCCCAGCGCCAACCCCGCCGGTGGGGCAACACCAATAACCAGGAAGTGGGCTATGTGAATCAGGAACAGCGTCTGCAAGCCCATGGCAACAAGGCCTATGTGGGCGGCGGTCACAATGGCAACGGAGGGAATGGGGGCAATGGTGGCAACGGCCAGCAAGCCTTCCGCCGCCGCACCGGTCCCCGTAAGCCCCGGGGCAATGTGTAAGCCTCGCTGAAAAAACCATGAAAAAAGGGGAAGGTTCCTTGGGAACCTTCCCCTTTTTATTGGGGCCCGCTACTAGCGGTAGGGCAGGCTAGGGGCCTAGTTCAACCTAGTTCAGCCTTGGCCGGCGTGGGGGACCTGAGCTAGGCCAAGCCAGCCAATGTTCCGCCAGTTAGGCGGCGCTGTCCTTGCGGGAGGTGCACATCATAGTGGCTTCCCCTTCGATCACCGGTTTGCCGTGGACCGTGCACACGGTTTCCAGAATCACCCGCTTCTTTTCCGGGATGATTTCCTTCACCGTTACCGTGGCGGTCACCGTGTCGCCGGGGCGCACCGGGGCTTTGAACTTCAGGGTCTGGCCCAGGTAGATGGTGCCCGGACCGGGCAGGCGGGTGCCGAGAACGGCGGAAATGAAGCCGACGGACAGCATGCCGTGGGCGATGCGGCCACCGAAGGCGGTGGTTTTGGCGAATTCCTCATCCAGATGCACCGGGTTGGTATCCGTGGTCACACCGGCGAACAGCACAATGTCGGAGTCGGTGACAGTCTTGGCCAGATGGGCGCTCATGCCCGGTTGCAAATCCTCAATGTCATAGCCGTTTTGTGCATTCATGGGATGTCTCCTTTCCTGGTTCTTACGCAATGAGTCGAACATCGTTTGGTATGCCGAAATACACCTCCATCATACGGGAGGAAGAAGGCGTTGGGATGACATTTTGGCCAACTATTTTTGCCTTAAATTGGCTCTGGCTCTAGGTTTCCGCCTTATCCGCTTGAATCCGCTCAAGAAACGCGCCCCGGTTCAGGGCGGGGGCGAAAAGGAAGCCCTGCATATCGTCGCAGCCCGCCTGGCGCAGGGCCAGATACTGGCGTTCTTCTTCGATGCCTTCGGCCACGGTACGCAGTCCCAGCCCCCGGGCCAGGGCGATGATGGCGTGCACCAGGGTATCCCCGGTGCTTTCCCCCAGGCGGGCGACAAAGGCCCGGTCGATTTTCAGGGTGGAAACGGGCAGATGGGCCAGGTAGGAGAGGGAGGAATAGCCGGTGCCGAAGTCATCTACCGACAGCCGTATTCCCTGTTCCCGCAGCCGGGCCATGTTTTTGCCCACCTGGGCGTGGTCGCTGACCAGGAGACTTTCGGTGATTTCCAGTTCCAGACGGGCGGGGGGCAGGCCGGTGGCGGCCAGGATTTCCACTACCCGGGCGGCGAAGTCGGGCTGCTCGAACTGGCGGGTGGACACATTCACCGCCAGCAGCAGGGAGCGCCCCGGGGCCACGGGCCAGGCGGCTGCTTCCGTACAGGCCTGGCGCAGCACCCAGGCGCCCAGGCCCAGGATCAGGCCCGTGTCCTCCGCCACCGGGATAAAGACGGCGGGGGAGACGGCCCCCAGTACCGGGCTGTTCCAGCGCAGCAGGGCTTCCGCCCCCACGATACGGCCGCTGGCACAGCTCACCACGGGTTGGTAGCGCACTTCCAGTTCCCCCTGGGCCAGGGCCTGGCGCAGCAGGTTTTCCATTTGCAGGCGGCTGGAAAGCCGGGCTGCCGTGTCCCGGTCGAAAAAGGCGACCTGGTTGCGTCCGGCCTGCTTGGCCCGGTACATGGCCGCGTCCCCGTTGGCCAGGAGCTGGGTGGCGCTGTGGCCGTCTTCCGGGTACAGGCTGATGCCGATGCTCACGGAGACGGTGACGTCCCCGCCCCCCAGGGTGACGGGGGATTCAAAGACCTGGCGGATGTCCGTGGCGATATGTTCGGCGTGGCCCGCATCCCCCACGTCCGGCAGCAGGACCACGAATTCGTCCCCGCCGAAGCGGGCCACCGTATCGCTGTCCCGCACCCGGGCCTGGAGCCGTTCCGCCGTGGCGGCCAGGAGCCGGTCCCCCAGGTGATGGCCCAGGTTGTCGTTGATGTGCTTGAAATTGTCCAGGTCCAGGAAGAGCAGGGCCAGCCGCTGGCTTTTACGTTTGGCGGTCTTCAGGGCTCGGGACAGGGCGTCTTCGAACAAATAGCGGTTGGGCAGGCCGGTGAGGGCGTCGTGATTGGCCTGCCAGGCCAGCTGGGCCTCCAGCTGCTTGCGCTCGCTTAAGTCCCAGGCCAGGGTGAGCACCGCCGGGCGGCCGTTGAGGGTGATGGCGCTGGCGTTGGCCGCCACATCTACACTGCGCCCGTCCCGGGTCAGGTATTGGAGCTCCTGGGGGTCCATGGGGCCGGGCTGGCTGGCCAGCTGGGCAATGCGGGCCGCCACCTGGCCCCGGCAGGCGGGATGGACGATATCCGGTAGCAGTTCCAGGCCGATCAGTTCCCCCGGGGAATTGGCGTGGAGCAGGGTGGCGGCGGGGGGATTGGCGAATACCACCCGGCCGTCCTGATGCAGGAGCACGGCGGCGGGGGTGTTCAGCACCAGTTCCCGGTAGAGGTTTTCGCTTTCCGTCAGCTGGGCCTGCTGGCTTTCCCCCAGGCGGATGTGGCGGCGTAGCTGGCCCAGCAGGCCGAGAATCAGCAGGCAGGCGGCAAGCCCCACCCCCACGTCCCGGCCCACCTGATGGCGCCAGTGGTCCAGTTGGGGGCTGCGGTCGATACCTACCCCTAGCACCAGCCCGAATTCGGGCAGGGCGTGGAAATGGGTGAGGACGGGGGCGTTGTCCCCAGTGCCGTTGTGGGCCAGGGGGAGAAAGTCGGGCAGGGCCGGCCGGCGTCGTTCCGCCGAACCGCCCAGGCGGGTGCCGTCCTCCCGGTAAAGGGCCCAGGTGCTGTTGGGGTAGGGGCTGATGGAGGCGAAATAGCTGTCCAGGCGGGAGATTTCCACCCCGGCCCAGATGACGCCTAAAAAGCGCCCGTCGGGGCCGTTGCGGCGCAGGGAGGTGGAGAGCACTGGACGACCGCTCATGCGCCCCAGAATCAGGCTATCCACGTGGATATGGCTGCCGCTCCCCTGGGTGGCCTGATAGCGGAAATAATCCCGGTCCTCATAGTGGGGGGCCGGGTTGGGAATGGGGCGGGAACTGGCCAGCAGGCGGCCCTGGGCATCCAGAACATTGATGTGGTTGGCCACCGGAATGGTGGTGCCCAGGGAGCGGAGCATGGCGGTGGCCTGGCGACGCCCCAGGTCGGAATCCAGATCCAGTTCCCCCAGCCGCTCATTGACGTAAGCCAGCATCAAATCCACCGCCTGGAGATTGCGGCTCAAATACTGACCCTGGGCGATGTTGATGAGATGGCTTTCCCGCTCCATCTGCCCGTCCAGGGCATGACGCCGCTCCACCGCCTGCCATACGGCCAGGGCGGCGACCATCAGGCTCAGGATCAGGGCGGCAAAACCCAGGGCGTAACCCGGGTTGGCCAGACGCCTGAAAAAGGGGCGGAGGGGGTGAAAAGCCAAAAGCGCATTCCGTAAGGATGAAGGATCATTCTAGCCCCTTTCCCCCGTCATGCGGCTGAAAGTGGCGTGGAATAAGGGCTTCGCCCGAAGGACTAAGTATTCCGCCGGACTCCGGGGGGATTTTTGGGGAACCCTTTCCTCCCCGGACCGTCTTTTGAGGAGAAAGCTTGGGAGAAAAAAGCCATGGAATCTATCTACTCGCCGGAAAAACAGTCCCTGGTCCTGGGGGGCGGCTGTTTTTGGTGTCTGGAGGCGGTGTACCAGTCCTGGGACGGGGTGCTGTCCGTGACCCCGGGTTACGGGGGCGGCACCCTGGCCCGGCCCACCTATGAACAGGTATGCGGCGGGGAGACGGGCCACGGGGAGGTGGTGCAGGTGGTTTTTGATCCGGCCCGCCTGCCCCTGGACCTGGTGCTGGACATCTTTTTTGCGGCCCACGATCCCACCACCTTGAACCGCCAGGGCTGCGACCTGGGTAGCCAGTACCGCTCCCTCATTCTCTTCGGGGACCGGGCTCAGGAAGAGGCCGCCCGGGCCGCCATTGCCCGGCATCAGCCTGACTGGCCGGACCCCATCGTTACCCAGGTGGGGCCCCTGGACCGGTTCTGGCCGGCGGAGGCGGACCATTGGGATTATTACCGGCGCCATGGGGGCGCCCCCTATTGCCAGGGGGTGATCGGCCCCAAGCTGGCCGGGCTGCGGGCCGCTTTTGCCGGTCATCCCCGTCTGTTGCCGGAAGGCGATGGGGATGACTAGGAGGGGCCCGGGCCCTTCCTTTACAATGCCCCCTTCGGCGGCGGGGCCTGGCCCCTGGGCCGCCTTATCTTTCAGGAGTCTCCATGAGCACAATCACCACTCCGTCCGGCCTGGAAATTGACGACAGCCTGGTGGGTGACGGTCCCGAAGCCAAGGCGGGGGATATTGTCACGGTCCATTACACCGGCTGGCTGACCGATGGCAGCAAGTTCGATTCTTCCCTGGACCGGAACGATCCCTTTGAATTTATGCTGGGAGCCCGCCACGTGATCGCGGGTTGGGACGAAGGGGTGGCGGGCATGAAGGTGGGCGGGCGCCGCCGCCTGACCATTCCCGCTGAACTGGGTTATGGGGCCCGGGGCGCCGGTGGGGTCATTCCCCCCAATGCCACCCTGGTGTTCGAGGTGGAGCTGTTGGCCTGCCGCTGAGTAAGCCTTGCGTCCATGCAAAAAGCCGCCGAAAGGCGGCTTTTTCTTTGGTTTCCCCGCCGGGTTAGGCTTGGATGAAGGCCAGCAGATCTGTGACGAAACGCTCCCGCTGCCACTGGTGGGGGGAGTGGTCCGTGCCTTCGTAGATGTGGAGCTTGGCATCCGGGATTTTCTGGGCCACGAAATGGGCGGTGTCGGCCCGGTAGAAATTGCTCTGGCCGCCGAAAATGAGCAGAGCGGGGACGGCGATGCGTTCCAGTACCTCCCGGTAATCCGCCTCCGTGAGGCTTTGCCAGCACTGGATCAGGGGGCCGGGCTGGAGGGTTTCCAGGAAGCTCCTGGCCTTGGCCCAACCCTTGGCGTTTTCCTCGTACTTTTGCCGGGCCCGGTCATTGAGGCCCAGGGCCCCCAGGCGCAGCACGGATTCGGGGAAGTCCTGGCGCAGTTCCTCGATAAACCGGGCGGACCGTACCGCATCGAAATCCCCGTAAATACCGTAGGGCCAGTCCGGCCCGGTGACCAGCTTGGGGGATTGGTCGATGAGGCAGAGCTTGCCGATGCGCTCGCAGCCGTAATCCTTCAGGTACTGCCAGAGGGTCAGGGCGCCCATGGAATGGCCCACGGCCACCACTTGTTCCAGATCCGCCTGTTCCAGGAGATTGTGCAAGTCCCGGGCCATGCGGGTGACGGTGGGGGCGGCAGGCCGGGTCAGGGCATGGCCCCCGTGGCCCCGGGCGTCCCAGCGCCAGACCTGGTGGTGGGCGCTCAAGGCGGGGATGAAGGGAAACCATTCCTGGTGGCTGGAGGTCCAGCCGTGGAGCATGACGATGGGGGGGCGGCCGCTGCCGCTTTCCGCGTAATGGATTTTTTCGCCGTCGTCGGCAAAGAAATGGGGCATGGTGGGGATAGGGGGAAAAGGGGCTAAGTACGGGCTGGGCCCGGAAAATCGAGGAAACCGGCTCCGGTCCCAAATTTTACCTGGACGGGAAATGGGGCGGGCAGCGAAACCGGGATCGGCCCCGGAAATGGTCCGGGCAGGGCCAGGTCAGCGCTAGGTAAGGGCCAAACAAGGGGCTGGGGACCGGGCCGGAACCCGGGCGGGGCAACGGCTTCCTTTCCCCCAGACCAGACGCAAAAACGGCCTTCCCCCGGTGGGCCGGGCGGAAGGCCGTGGGCGGGGCCGGATCAGTTGGCGATCTGGTTCAGTTCCCCGGCCTTGTAGCGCTGGGCCATTTTTTCCAGGGGCACGGCCTTGATCTGGGCAGCCCGGCCTTCGCAACCGAAGGCCTGGTAGCGGGCCAGACAGACGTTTTTGGCTGCTTCCCGGGCGGGCTTGAGGAATTCCCGGGGGTCGAACTTGGTGGGGTTTTCCACCAGGAAACGGCGGACGGCCCCGGTCATGGCCAGGCGGATATCCGTATCGATATTCACCTTGCGCACCCCGTGCTTGATGCCGATGACGATTTCTTCCACGGGCACCCCGTAGGTTTCCTTCATGTCGCCGCCGAATTCCCGGATTTCCGCCAGCAGTTCCTGGGGCACGGAGGAGGAGCCGTGCATGACCAGATGGGTGTTGGGAATGCGGGCGTGGATTTCCTTGATGCGCTCAATGGCCAGGATGTCTCCGGTGGGCTTCTTGGTGAATTTGTAAGCCCCGTGGCTGGTGCCGATGGCGATGGCCAGGGCGTCGCAATTGGTTTGTTTGACGAAGTCGGCGGCCTGGTTGGGGTCCGTGAGCAGCTGGTCCCGGGTCATGTGGCCTTCCGCCCCATGGCCGTCTTCCTTATCCGCCTTCATGGTTTCCAGGGAGCCCAGCACCCCCAGTTCCGCTTCCACGGTGACGCCGATGTAATGGGAGAATTCCACCACTTTCTTGCTCACCGCCACGTTGTATTCGTAGGAGGCGGCGGTCTTGCCGTCTTCCTGGAGGGATCCGTCCATCATCACGGAAGAAAAGCCGGAGGCGATGGCCGCCATGCATACGGCGGGGGATTGGCCGTGGTCCTGGTGCATGACCACGGGAATGTGGGGATAGGCTTCCACGGCGGCCAGAATCTGGTGGCGCAGGAAGGCTTCCCCGGCGTATTTCCGGGCGCCGGCGGAGGCCTGCATGATGACCGGGGCATTGACCTGATTGGCGGCCTCCATGATGGCCCAGACCTGCTCCATGTTATTGACGTTGAAAGCGGGCAGGCCGTAGCCGTTTTCAGCGGCATGGTCCAGGAGTTGGCGCATGGATACGATGGGCATGGTGTTCCTCCAAGGGTGACGGCATCTTTTTCCGGGAGTGGCCCGGGGATGCTCGGAAACCGGTGATTTTAACTGCCTTGGGCGGCGGGCGCGAGTTTCCCCGGGGCCGGGTCTAGAGACGGCGCTCTTTTGCCGCCCGGGCCTGATCCTGGCGCAGCTGGGTTTGCAGGCTGGCGGGGGCGGCCTGGCCCCAGGCATCCTCATAAACCAGTTCCGCCAGATCCAAGCGGTGGCGCCAGCCCAGGGTTTCCAGTTCCGGCTGGCTCTCGAAATGGCGCACATAGCCCAGGCACAGATAGGCCACCACCTCCACCTGGGGCGGCAGTCCCAGATGGGCATGGACTCGCTGGGGATCGAAAATGCTCACCCAGCCCACCCCCAGGCCCTCGGCCCGGGCCGCCAGCCACAGGTTCTGCACGGCGCAGACGGTGCTGAACAGGTCCATGGTGGGAATGTGGGTGCGCCCCAGCACCACCGGTCCGGCCCGGTCCCGGTCGCAGGTGACTACCAAATTGAGAGGGGATTCCAGAATCCCTTCCAGCTTGATACGGCTGTAGAGTCGGCCCTGATCGCTGCCAAAGCGGGCCCGGGCTTCTTCGTTGGCCTGGAGAAACAGGTCGTGGACGCCCTGGCGCCGCGCCAGGTCCCGGAGCAGGAGAAAGCTCCAGGGCTGCATGAAGCCCACGGAGGGGGCGAAATGGGCGGCGGTGAGGAGGCGGGAGAGGACGGCGTCGGGCACCGGGTCCGGCTTGAACTGGCCCCGCACGTCCCGGCGGGAAAAAATGGTGTGATACAGGGCATCCCGTAGGGCCTCAGGAAAGGCTTGCTCTTCCTGGGCCTGGGCTAGAACTCCGGCCGCGTTGGCGTAAACCGGGGTGGAAGCGGTGGGAGTGGCGGCAATGGGGAGAGTGGCGGCGGCCGGTGTGGCCCCCGTCTTCTCCGCGGCTGCGGGGCTAAGGGTGGTGCAGTTGATTGAGGTGGCGTGCGGCTGGGCGGTCTTCATGGAGTCCCCTTCAGAAGCGCGGTGGGGACGCACCCGGCCTGGCGCGTCCGAAGCTTCCCCCGGCCGGTCTTCTGACTCGGGTTCCCTTTCCCGGCGCGCCTTCCCGGCCCAAGGCCAGTGGCGTCTGCACCGGGAATCCCCCTCACAGCGTTGGGCACGTTGCGGAATAGGCAGGGGGGCTGAAGCTCCGCCTGCCGCACCGTATTCCCGATTCTCCCTGATGGGCACCGGGGGACGTGGGGCCGCCACGGTGGGCGACCAGGACCCATTTTATCAGCCCGGGCTGACGGCAGGCGGGCAGCCCGGGCGCAACCGCAACCGCAACCGCAACCGCAACCGCAACCGCAACCGCAACCGCAACCGCAACCGCAACCGCAACCGCAACCGCAACCGCAACCGCAACCGCAACCGCAACCGCAAACCGCAAACCGCAAACCGCAAACCGCAAACCGCAAACCGCAAACCGCAGCCCGCAGCCCGCAGCCCGCAGCCCGTGCGCCGGGGGACCGAACTCTCCCCGGGAGGCGGGGCTACTCCTGATCCGTCGTCCGAGGCGTGGGCAGGCGGTGCTCTCCGACCCGGATAATTTTCAGGGTGTTGGTGCCTCCGGGGGTGCCGATGGGTTCTCCCACGGTGAGGACCATCAAATCCCCCTTGGCTACGGCGCCCCGGGCGATGAGCAGTTGCTCCGCCTCATAGAGCAGCACGTCCCGGTCCGTGTGCAGCTGGCTCATGAGCACCGGGCTCACTTCCCGGAACAGGGCCATTTGGGTGACGGCGCCCTGGCTCGGGGTGAGGGCGTAGATGGGCACGCCGCAGTTGAGCCGGCTCATCCACAGGGCGGTGGAGCCGGATTGGGTAAGGGTGGCGATGGCTTTGACTTTGAGGTGGTGGGCGGTCCAGATGGCGGCCATGGAAATGGACTGATCGATGCTGGCGAAAACCCGGTCCAGGAATTCCCGGTCCAGGGAGACTTCGGCGGAACGCTCCGCTTCCAGACACACCCGGGCCATGGCTTCCACCGTTTCCACCGGGTATTCGCCGCTGGCGGTTTCGGCGGACAACATGACCGCGTCCGTGCCGTCCAGTACCGCGTTGGCCACGTCCGACACCTCGGCCCGGGTGGGCACGGGGGAATGGATCATGGATTCCATCATCTGGGTGGCGGTGATGGCCAGTTTGTTCATTTCCCGGGCGTGGCGAATCATCTTCTTTTGCAGGGCGGGCACCGCCGCATCCCCCACTTCCACGGCCAGGTCCCCCCGGGCCACCATGACCCCGTCGGAGGCGGCGAGGATTTCATCCAGGGCATCCACTGCCTCGGTGCGCTCGATTTTGGCGATGGTCAGGGCTCGGCCCCCGGCGGCCCGCATCAGCTGACGGGCCATGTACATGTCAGCGGCGCTCTTGGGGAAGGAGACGGCCAGATAATCCACATCCAGGCGGGCGGCGGTCTTGATGTCTTCCATGTCCTTGGCGGTCAGGGCCGGGGCGGACAGTCCGCCGCCCTGGCGATTGATACCCTTGTTATTGGACAGCTCCCCGCCCTGGCGCACCACGGTGTGGATTTCCGTGCCAGCCACCCGCACTACGTCCAGCACGATGCGTCCGTCGTCCAGGAGCAGCACGGCCCCCGACCCCACATCCCGGGGCAGGTCTTTGTAATCCAGCCCCACCCGTTCCCGGTTCCCCAGGGCACAGGCCGCATCCAGAATGAAGGGGGCGCCTTTTTCCAGCAGCACCTTGCCTGCCTCGAACTTGCCCACCCGAATCTTGGGGCCCTGCAAATCCGCCAGAATGCCCACCGGGCGCCCCAGGCGGGTGGAGATTTCCCGCACCGTGGCGGCCCGCTGCAAATGGTCCTCCGGGGTGCCGTGGGAAAAATTCATGCGGACCACATCCACCCCCGCCAAAATGAGTTTTTCCAGAACATCCGGATCGGTGGAAGCGGGGCCCAGGGTGGCGACGATTTTGGTATGGCGGGACATGGTCCTATTCCGTCTAGTGAGTTAGACGCCCATTCTAGCCGTCCTTTTACGCCCCGGGCAGGCTGGCGGAGGGGGCGCTCCGGTGGCAAACTGCCCGCCTTTCCTTTGCCCCATTTTTTCCATGCTGCGCTCCCTCGCCCTCGCCATTCTGGAAACCGCTCCCATTGGGGAAAAAGTCGCGGCGGCCCGGGCGCTGGATGATCGCTTGGCCGTGGTTCCGGAGTCGGTGCTGGTTCCCCGGACCACCCTCCCCGGGCGGGAAGAACGGCCTATCCTGGTGCCTCCAGCCCAGGTGCCCCGACGCGGCCTGCATACCCGGGAGGGGCGGGGGGCCTTGCTCCATGCCCTGGCCCACATTGAATTCAATGCCATTGATCTGGCCCTGGATGCGGTATGGCGTTTTCCCGGGTTGCCGGAGGATTTTTATCGGGACTGGGCCCGGGTGGCCAAGGAAGAAGCCGGGCATTTCACCCTGATCAACGACCATCTGGCTTCCCTGGGCTATACCTATGGGGATTTCCCCGCCCACCGGGGGCTGTGGGATATGGCGGAAAAGACAGCGGACGATCCCCTGGCCCGGATGGCTCTGGTGCCCTGCACCATGGAAGCCCACGGCCTGGATGTGTCCCCGGCCATTCGGGATAAGCTGGTGCAGGCGGGGGACCCGGCTGCCGGGCCTATTCTGGACGTCATTTTGCGGGATGAGGTGGGCCACGTGGGGGCGGGCTTACGCTGGTATCGCTACCTATGCGACCAGCGGGGATTGGTTCCGGAGGACGCCTATGAGCCGTTGTCCCGGGCCTACGGGGCACCCCGGCGGCGGGGGCCCTACAATCTGGCGGCCCGGCGCCAGGCGGGATTTGGGGAAGAAGAATTGGCGGCGCTGCCCTGAGGGGGACGCCCGGTTGTGGGCCCGTTTCCCCGGCCTAGGGGGAATAGGGCGCAAAAAAAATCCGGCCCTAGGGCCGGATTCATCAGCGGTTTTTCCTGAAGTGTCTTTAGAACTTCACCGTTACCCCAGCATAGAGGGAACGGCCCATGCCCGGCACCGTAATGCCGTAGGGAGCACTGGCTTTGTTGATAGCCATGGTCATCCCTTGCCCGATGTAAGCGCCGCCCAGGGGGGAGCTGTAGAGCCGGTTGAAGACGTTGTCCAGGCCGATATCCAGGCGGGCCTGTTTCCAGTTGTAGCTGCTGCGCAGGTTGAGTAGGCCGTAACCCCCCGTTTCCATTTCGTTGCGCACGGAGGACACGTCATCCTTGCGGCTCACCAGGATCATTTCTGCCGTATTGGTCCAATTGCCTAACTGGTGATCCACCGCCAGCTTGGCGTTGAGGGGCATGATGTTGTAGAGGTGATCCCCCGTATCCTGGTTCTTGCCATGGGTGTAGCTCAACTGACCCCGACCGGTGAAGGAGCCGAAACCGGTGTACTTGGCGATGGGGAAGAAGCCGGAAATATCCAGACCGTAGAGGCGGGCTTCTTCATTGGCCAGGGTGAGATAGGCGAACTGGTTGCCCGCTAGATTGGTGCTGGGTTTGACACAGCCACTATTGCTCGGGCTGCAGCGGGTGGCATCAATGTAGTCTTTGACCAGACTGTAGTAGGGGGTGACCCGCAGTCCCCATTCCGTTTTGCTGGCATCGTGCCAGTCGGCGGTGAAGCTTAAGGTGTGGGCTACTTCCGGCTTCAGATCCACGTTGCCTTTGTAAGCATTGCCATCATTGACCCAGTCGTTCATAGCCATGGCCATGCCGCCGGTGGACCAGGTGTAGCGTTCGTAGAGGCTGGGGGAGCGGGTCTTGCGGGAGTAGCCCCCTTCATATTCCAGGTTGGCGTTGGCGGTATAACGGGCCAGGGCCGTCAGGTCCAGGTTGTTGTCCGTCTTGCTCCGGTTCCGGTTGTTGAAGGCATTGGCGTCATTCAGGTAGAGGGTGGCCGGAGTGTCCCGGTAACCTTGAACCTTGCCCGCATCGGTCTTCACCGTGCTGCTGCGAATACCCAGCAGGGAGCCCCATTGATTGTTCCAGCGGGCTTCCCATTCGGCGAAGACATCGAACCGGTCCCGTTTGCCGTCGTTGATGTTGACGAAAGTATTGGGGGACATCATGCCGCCGGAGGGGGCCCACTCATCATTGAGGCGGTAATGCTGGAATTCCGAACCCAGGCGCAGGATATCCCGGGGATTCAGATTGATTTCTGCCTTGATCGTGGCCCCGGTGTTTTTGCCGTCCGTGGCCATGGGCATGCCAGGAATGTTGTAGTTGGAGCCGTTGGCGTACCAGAATTCCTTGTCGTCGGAGAAATTCATCTTGTGCCGGGTGTGCTCGTAATACACTCGGGCTTCCAGCTTGCCCCAGTCGTAAAGCCCCGAATAGCCCAGATTGACCTGATCACTCTTGTTGCTGGTCATGTCCATGTGCTGATTGGGAAAGCCCTGGTAGGGAATGTCCTGGGTGCCTACTTTCAAATCCACCACATGGCTGCCATTGCGGGCGGCGATGTCAATGGACTGGTTGCGCGCCTTGTAGGCGGAGGAGCCCACCGTATCCCCAGAAATCCAGTGGTCGGTGGTGGTGTGCAGGGAGGCGGTGCCCGGTTTGAAATTGCCCCCTGCCTTGTAATTATCCGATTCCGCCGTGGAACCGTTGAAGGTGATGGACAGGTTTTCCGAAGCCAAGGTGGCGCTGGCGTGGGCGCCGTTGCCATTGCCATTGGAGCGGTAGAAGGCGCCCAATTCCCCAGTGGTCAGCAGGCCTTGCCCAGGCTGGGCGAAACGGGGCCCCCGGGACTTCACCACCACGGTGCCGCCAATGGCGTCCCCCCCCACGCTCACCGGGGTGACGCCGGAATACACCTGGATGCTTTCCACATTGGTGGGGTCGATGTAGGACAGGGGGGAGTTCATGTGATTGCCGCAGGCGGAAATCAAATCCATGCCGTCCACCTTGATCCGGTTCCGGTCATCCGCCAGGCCATGGATTACGGGCAGGCTGGAGACCCCCCCCGCGCTGCTCATGGCCACCCCCGGCACATCCCGGAGTAGGGTGGCCGTATCGCTGGTGCCGGCGGCCAGGGCCCGCAGGGTGTTGGTATCCACCCGGGTCGGCTCCGCCACATCGGAAATCCGGTCCCCCGTGACCACCACTTCCCCCAGTTGGGGAATGGGCGCGGTGCTTTCCTGGGACCAGGCGAGGGCGGACATGCCCATGGAAATGCAGGCCAGACCGACGGCGGCCGGCAGCGGACGAATACGGAACCCCATTGCTGTACCCCTTTTTTGGTTTTTTAAAGGGGGGAATTGTGGTCCGGGCTATGACTTACCGGAATGTGGCAAATTGTCGCATTCGTTGTCCGGGGCGGATTTCGACCTGGCGGCTAGGCATAAAAAAGGCATCCGTCGCGACGGATGCCTTGGCGGAGCGCCTGGGGCCTAGAACTTCACATTGACGCTGGCGTAGACAGAACGCCCCATGCCGGGCACTACGATACCCCAGGGAATGCCGTTGGTGCTCATGGTCATCCCCTGGCCCGCGTAGGCGCCGCCCTGGGGCAGGTAGTAAAGCTTGTCGAAGAGGTTTTCCACCCCAAAATCCACCCGTACGGAAGACCAGGAATAGCTACCCCGCAGATTGACTAGGCTATAGCCTGGGGTCTTGATCTCCTGGCGCACGTCGGAGACATCCGTTTTGGCCTTGACCGCCACCACCTCCAGGGCATTGTTCCAGCCGCCCCATTGGTGGGTCAGGGTCAGGCGGGTGTTGAGGGGCATGATGTTGTAGAGCCCGTCATCCGTATCCAGATTCTTGCCCTTGGTGTAGTTGAGCAGGCCCTGGAGGCCGAAACGGCCCCAGCCGGTAAGGCCCAGGGGCATTTTGCCGGACAGGTCCAGACCGTAGATGCGGGCGCTCTGGTTGGCGTATTGGAGCTGGACGAACTTGTTGCTGGCCGTATTGTTGGCAGCTCCGCCGCACAGGGCGTTCATGCCGGTGCCGCTACCCAGGCAGCGGACCGCGTCGATGTAGTTGGTCACCCGGCTGTAGTAGGGGGAGGCTACCAATTGCCATTCCCGATCCGTGCTGTGCCAGTCCCCGGTAAAGCTCAGGGTGTGGGCTACTTCCGGCTTCAGGTCCACATTGCCCAGGTAGCCGTTACCGTCCCCGACAAAGTTGTTCATGATCAGGGCCATGCTGTTCTGGGACCACGAATAACGCTCATAGAGATTGGGTGAGCGGGTTTTCTGCTGGTAGCCGAATTCATAGCTCTGGGTGACGTCCGGGGTATAGCGGCCCAGGGCGGTCAAATCCAGGTTGTTGTCGGTCTTGCTCCGGTCTTTGGTATTGAAAGCCGCGGCGGGTAGCACATAGCCCCCCATGCTGTTGTTGTAGCCCTGTACCGTGCCCGCATCCGTTTTTACCTGTTCCGCCCGGAGGCCGATCAGGGATTGCCAGCGCTCGGACCAGCGGGCTTCCCATTCCCCGTAGAGGGCGTTGCGATCCCGTTTGCCGTTGTTGATGTTCCAGAAGGTGTTGGGCGCCATGCCGCCCATGGAGAAACCGGCAGGCAGCACGGAGGGGGAGGGAGGCCACCAGTCGTTCAGGCGATAGGTCTGGAATTCCCCGCCGAGGCGCAGCAAATCCCGGGGATTGAGCTTGATTTCCCCTTTGACGCTGGCCCCGGTGGTGTCGCTGCGGGTATCCATGGGCATGCCTGGAGCGACGACGCTGGGTGCGGCCCCGTAGATGTATTGCTTGTCCGCACCAAAATCCATGTGGTGGCGCACGTGTTCCTGATAGGCCCGGGCTTCCAGGCTGCCCCAGTCGAACTGGCCCAGATAGCGCAGGCTGGTGCGTTCTTCCTTGTTGCCCAGCATGTCCATGCGCTGATTGGGGTAAAGCTCGTAGGGAATATCCTGGATGCTGAACTTGGCTTCCAGGAGGTTGTTATCCCAGCGGGTGGCAATGCCCAGGGACTGGTTGCGGCTCTTATAGGCGGTGGAGCCTACTTCGTCCCGGGCCAGGTTATGGCCAGGGCGGCCGCTGGCGAGGAAATTCTTGAATTCCCCGCCCGCCTTGTAATTGTCGGATTCGCTGGTGGAGCCTGCATAGGTCAGGGCCAGGCTCTGGCTGGCCAGGGTGGCGGTGGCATATACCCCGTTGGCATTGCCGTTGGAGCGGTAATAGGCCCCCAGTTCCCCCTTGGTGAGCAGTTTGTCGGCGGAGGGGGCGAATTCCGGTCCCTTGCTATTGGCCACAATGGCCCCGCCGATGCTGTCTCCGCCGACGCTCACCGGAGTGAGGCCTGTATAGACCTGCAATTCCCCCAGGGCCGAGGGGTCCAGATAGGAAAGGGGGGAATTCATGTGATTGGGGCAGGCCGCAATCAGATCCATGCCGTCCACCTTGATCCGGTTCCGGTCATCGGCAAAGCCGTGGATGACCGGCAGGCTGGAGACCCCCCCGGCACTGTAGGCGCTAACCCCGGGAGCGTTACGCAACAGGCCTACCACGTCGCTGGTGTTGGCGCCCAGGGCGTGGCGGCTATCCTCCTCCACCCGATTGGCAGCGGGCAGGTCCACCAGAGGCTTGCCGGTGACCACCACTTCTCCCAACTGGGGAATGGTTGAATTTTCTTCGGACCAGGCGGCATTGAGCCCCATGGTCAGGCAGGCCAGACCGACGGCGGCTGGCACGGGACGGACGGAGAACCCCATTTGATGACCCCTTTTTTTAAAGGGAGCATTTTGGGAGAGGCTATGACTTTCCGGAATGTGACATAAGGTCGCGTCAGCCATAAAAAAACCGGACCCCCAAGGTCCGGTTTTGGGGTGGGGGAAAAAGCCTATTCCCCGGCTTTTTCCGTTTCCTTGTGCTCTAGCCACAGGGTGTTGAGCACGGCGAAAAATACGGCAAAGCCCAGTCCGAGTATCCAGGTGAAGTACCACATGGTTGTTTTCCTTTCCGGCGCTCAGTAGAGCGCCTTGTCATTGGCGGTGATGTAATCCCGGGTCAGCTTTCCGGCCATGACCCGATAGGCCCAGCCCGTATAGGCCAGCACCAGGGGGGTGAAGATCACTGCCACGTAGAGCATCACGTTCAGGGTCACCTGGCTGGAGGTGGCGTCCCACAGGGTCAGGCCAGCCGTGGGGTTGAGGGAGGAAGGCAGGACAAAGGGGAAGAGGGCGACTCCGGCGGTGAGGATGACCCCGGCCACGGCCAGGGAGCTGCCGCAAAAGGCCAGCAGGGTGCGGCGTGCCCTCAGGGCTAGGATGGCACCTAGGGCGCCTAGATAAGCCAGGAGCGGCACTACCCAGAGCAGGGGCTGATGGGCGAAATTGCCCAGCCAGGCGCCCTTCACCAGGGCCACCTGCTTCATCAGGGGGTTGAGTATCCCGGCCGGATCGGGCTGCTGGGTGATGGTGTAGCCAGACAGTTGGGAAACCCACAGGCCCGCTCCGGAGAAGGCTAGGAGCAGCACGATCCCGGCCCAGGTGCCGGCCCGCCGGGCCCGGTCCTGCAATTCCCCTTCCGTCCGATGGGAGAGGAAGGTCGCTCCTTGCAGAGTCAGCAGGGACAGGCTGACGACCCCGGCTAGCAGGGCGAAGGGGTTGAGCAGGGCCCAGAAGCTGCCCGTGTAGGTGGAGCGCATGGTTTCGTCCAGGGTGAAGGGCACCCCCTGGAAGAGGTTGCCGAAGGCTACCCCGAACACCAGGGCGGGCACGGCGCTCCCGGCGAAAATGCCCGTGTCCCAGGCCTTGCGCCAGGTGGCGCCGGGCATTTTGGAGCGGTATTCAAAGCCTACCGGGCGGAAGAAGAGGGCGAAAAGCACCAGGAGCAGGGCCCAGTACATGCCAGAGAAGGCGGTGGCATAGACAAAGGGCCAGGCGGCGAAAATGGCCCCCCCGGCGGTGATGAACCACACCTGGTTGCCGTCCCAATGGGGCGCCACGCTGTTGATGATGATGCGCCGTTCCGTGTCGTCCCGGCCCAGCAGGGGCAGCAGGATGCCCACCCCCATGTCGTGGCCGTCCATGATGGCGAAGCCGATGAGCAGCACGCCCACCAGCCCCCACCAGATCAGTTTCAAAACGAAGTAATCGACCATGGTGAAAATCTCCTTATTGTTGGGCGCCGGAGGCTTGCAGAACCGTGGGACCGAGGCGGGCGTAACGGAACATGAGGAACATTTCCGCGATTAGCAGCAGGGTGTAGAAGCCCACGAAGGCGCCCAGGGAACCCCACAGGCTGGCGGCGGAGAGGCTGGAGGCGGACAGGTGGGTGGGCAGAATGCCGAACACGGTCCAGGGTTGGCGCCCGTATTCCGCCACGAACCAGCCCGCTTCGGCGGCCAGCCAGGGGGCGGGAATGAACCACAGGGCCCAGCGCAGGAGCCAGGTGCGGCGGTTGTAGTCGTCCCGGTGGGCGTGCCAGAAGGCCAGGGCGAAGAGCACCAGCATGGCGAAGGCCAGACCCACCATGAGGCGGAAGGTCCAGAACAGGGGCGTGACCCGGGGGGTAGATTCCCGGGCCGCTTGGGCGATCTGCTCCGGCGTCACCTTGGCCAGATCCGGAGTCAGGCGCTTCAGCAGCAGGCCGTAGCCCAGGTCGTCCTGATGGGCTTTGAGCTTGGCCAGGGCGTCCTTATCCCCGGGCTGGCGTTGCAGCTGTTCCAGGGCCAGCACCGCTTCGGCGCCGGAGCGGATGCGCACCAGGTTATCCCGCTGAATGTCCTTGATGCCGGGCAGGGTCTGGTTCGTGGAGCGGGTGCCGAGCAGGCCCAGCACGTAGGGAATGCGGAGGCTGCCCGAGTTGGTCTGCTTTTCCTCATCCGGGAAAGCGATGACGTTAAAGCCGG
This sequence comes from Azospira inquinata, assembly GCF_018905915.1. NCBI lineage: Bacteria > Pseudomonadati > Pseudomonadota > Betaproteobacteria > Rhodocyclales > Rhodocyclaceae > Azospira > Azospira inquinata. Next base: position 862,785 of record NZ_CP064782.1, on the reverse strand, counting down.
CGGGAGCCGCCTCCGTATCCCACATGGCTTCGATGGCCGCCATTTTGGAATGCTGGGAGCTGGACACCGCGTAGCCCGATTCATCCCCCAGGACGATTACCGAGGCGGCCCCGGCTAGGCCGAAGGCGGCAGCAACGCGGAAGGAGCGGCGGGCAAAGTCCCGATGCAGGCCCTTCAGCAGATACCAGGAGGAAATGCCCAGCACGAACAGGGAACCCGTCACATAACCGGCGGAGACGGTATGGACGAACTTGGCCTGGGCGGCGGGATTGAAGACCAGGGCGGCGAAATCCGTGAGTTCCATGCGCATGGTCACCGGATTGAACTGGGAACCCACCGGGTCCTGCATCCAGGCATTGGCGATGAGGATCAGCACGGCGGAAAGATTGGTACCCAGGGCCATGAAGGTGGTGACCGCCAGGTGGCCTCCCTTGGAGAGCCGGTTCCAGCCGAAGAAGAACAGGCCCACCATGGTAGATTCCAGGAAAAAGGCGGCCAGGCCTTCAATGGCCAGGGGGGCGCCGAAAATATCCCCTACGTAATGGGAGTAATAGGCCCAGTTGGTGCCGAACTGGAATTCCATGGTGATGCCCGTGGTGACCCCCAGGGCGAAATTGATGCCGTAGAGCTTGCCCCAGAATTTGGTCATGTCCCGGTAAATGGTCTTGCCGCTTACCACATAGGCAATTTCCATAATCACCAGCAGCCAGGACAGCCCCAGGGTCAGGGGTACGAAAAGAAAGTGATAGAGCGCTGTTGCCGCGAACTGAGCCCGCGACAAATCAACCACGTTTGGATCAATCACGAAGAACCTCCCTTGCAGTCGTTGGTTTTGAAAGCGAAACATCTCCGGCCACCAGATGGCGTCCCAGTGCGGTGCTATCCACCGTCTGGCGTTGGGGGGCGATCAGGAAGTACCAGAGGAGGCCCAGAAGGACCATCTTGAGGAGCACCAGGAGCGTCAGGTGGCGCGCCAGGGGCGAAAAGGAGCGGGGGGCGCGGGGTGGGGTGGAGTGGCCGGAAGTCTTTCCGGCGGATTGGGTGTCGGTCATGGAGCCCTCCCCGGACGGGCCGGACAGGACGCGCCTCCAGCCCAAGTATTCAGGAAAAAAAGGACGCCCCGGACCGGGGCGTCAATCCTAGTCGTTGATCCCGGTCGGTAGATCGGGGAACGGGCGCATTCTGGCCGTGGGGGCGGGGGTGCGGAAGTGACTAAATGCCACGCGACAAGGTGTCACGGGACAGATTCGGCCCCTTTTCCCCATAATGCGCAGCGCTCCGGCCCCATGCCGGAGGCGTACAGCCGATTGAGGTGACTCCGATGGCCGATGCCCAAACCCGTGTCCTGGTGGTGGAAGATGATCCCTGTTTCAACGATACCCTGTGCCGTTCCCTGAACCGGCGCGGCTACGGCGCCCGGGGGGCCCGGGAGGAGGGCCAGGCCCTGGCCGTGGCGGAGGACTTCCGCCCCACCCATGTGGTGCTGGATCTCAATCTGGCGGGCCAGTCTGCCCTGCCCCTGATTCCCGCCCTGCGCCACCGGGCGCCAGACACCCGGGTGCTGGTCCTCACCGGCTTTGCCAGCCTGGCCACGGCGGTGGACGCCATTAAGCTGGGGGCCTGCAATTACCTCATCAAGCCCGTGGACCTGGGGGAAATTCTGGGAGATCTGGGCCTGCCGGACGGGGCGGAAGCCAGGGGCTCAGAGGAAGGGGGGCCGTCCCCTGCCGCCCAGGTAGGGGGGAATCGCACTCCGGTACGTCGCCTGGAACGGGATTATCTGCGTCAGGTGCTGGCGGACCACGGGGGCAACATCACCGCCACCGCCGAAGCCCTGCGCATGCACCGGCGTACCCTGCAACGCAAGCTGGCCCGTTATGGGCGTGGCGGTTAGGGGGCCGGGCCGGGAATAGGCCGAGCAATAGGCCTGGCTTTGAAACGAAAAAAGGCGACCCGGAGGTCGCCTTTTTTTGCTTAAGGGAAAACTCAGCCCTTGGCCCGTTGTTCCAGTACCGCCACGGCGGGGAGCTGCTTGCCTTCCAGGAATTCCAGGAAGGCGCCGCCGCCGGTGGAGATGTAGTCGATCTGCTTTTCGATGCCGTATTTGGCGATGGCAGCCAGGGTGTCTCCGCCCCCGGCGATGGAGAAGGCGGGGGAGTGGGCGATGGCCGCCGCGATCATCTTGGTGCCGCCACCGAACTGGTCGAATTCAAACACTCCCACCGGGCCGTTCCAGACGATGGTGCCCGCATGGGCCAGGATGCCCGCCAGATTGGCGGCGGTCTTGGGACCGATGTCCAGAATCATGTCGTCCGCCTGCACCTCCTGGGCATCCACCCGGTTGGCCCGGGCGTGGGCGGACAGTTCATTGGCCACCACCACGTCTTCCGGAATGGGCACGGATGCGCCCCGCTGGTCCATGATGTCCATGATGTTGCGGGCCTCTTCCACCAGGTCCAGCTCCGCCAGGGATTGGCCGATGGGCAGGTCGCAGGCGGCCATGAAGGTATTGGCGATGCCGCCGCCGACGATGAGCTGATCCACCTTTTCCGCCAGGGACTTGAGAATGGTTAGCTTGGTGGAGACCTTGGACCCGGCCACGATGGCCACCAGGGGCCGCTTGGGGGCTTCCAGGGCGCGGGACAGGGCGTCCAGTTCGGCGGAGAGGAGGAAGCCGGCACAGGCCACGGGGGCGAACTTGGCGATGCCGTGGGTGGTGGCTTCCGCCCGGTGGGCAGTGCCGAAGGCGTCATTCACGTAGATGTCGCAGAGCTTGGCCATTTTTTCCGCCAGCTCGTCGTTGTTTTTCTTTTCCCCCTTGTTCAGGCGGCAGTTTTCCAGGAGCACCACTTCCCCGGGCTTGACCTCGAAATGGCCATCCACCCAGTTATCCACCAGGGGCACCTTGCGGCCCAGCAGCTCGGCCAGCCGCTGGGCGATGGGGGCCATGGTGTCTTCCGGCTTGGGCTGGCCTTCCGTGGGGCGGCCCAGGTGGGAGGTGACCATCACCGCCGCGCCCTGTTCCAGGCAGTAGCGGATGGAGGGTAGGGAAGCCCGGATGCGGGTGTCTTCCGTGATCCGGCCGGTTTCATCCTGGGGCACGTTGAGGTCGGCGCGGATGAAAATCCGTTTGCCTTTCACATCCAGGTTGGCGAGCTTGAGTACGTCCATGGTGATCTCCTGAAAGTAGGGCGTGGTGCGGTAGGTTTAGCCCCTTTGGCCCAAGGCCAGAGGGAAATAGGAAAAAGGGTCGGGCCGGGGGGCCGTGAGGTCAGGCCTAGGGCGGGCAGGGCCGGGGCGGCGCACCGGGCTCACCAGCGGCCGGACCAGTGCTGGAGCACGTCCACCATCCGGTTGGCAAAGCCCCATTCGTTGTCGAACCAGAGCAGCAGATTGATGAGCCGGGGGCCGCTGGCCCGAGTCTGGCTGCCGTCCACAATGGCGGAATGGGGATCGTGGTTGAAATCCACGGAGGCGTGGGGCTCGTCCGTATAGTCCAGCAGCCCGGCTAGGGGGCCCTGGGCGGCGGCCTCCGCCAGGATCTGGTTAATTTCTGCCGCCGTCACATCCCGGGCAGCGGTGAGGGTCACGTCGATGGCGGAAACGTTGGTGGTGGGCACCCGGATGGCCTTGGCCTGCACCCGCCCGGCCAGGACCGGTAGCAGCCGTTCCACTCCTCGGGCCAGACCGGTGGAGACGGGAATAATGGACTGCATGGCGGAGCGGGTACGGCGTAGATCCGGATGGTGATAGCCGTCGATGAGGGGCTGGTCGTTCATTACCGAATGGAGGGTGGTGAGCACCACATGTTCCACCCCCACGGCCTGGTGCAGGCGCTCCAGCACCGGCACCACCGCATTGGTGGTGCAGGAGGCATTGGAAACGATGGTTTCCTGGCCGTTCAGTTCGTTCTGGTTAATGCCGAAGACCACCGTGGCATCCACGTCGGCGGCGCTTTGCCCCGGGTGGGAAAGGAGCAGGCGGGGATTGCCGGCGGCGATAAAACGCTGCAAATCCCGGCGCTGGCCGTAGCGGCCGGAGCATTCCACCACCAGGTCCAGGGCCTGTTCCTTCCAGAAAGCCTCTTCCGGTTCCGTAGCGTGGCAGAGGGCCAGACGGCGTCCCCCCACCATCAGGCCCTCATCCTCCAGGGCCACGGGCACGGGAAAGCGGCCGTGGGTGGAATCAAAACGGGTCAGGTAGGCGATGCTCTCCCGGTCCGCCGGCTCATTGATGGCCACCACCTGGTAGCGCTCCGCCACCTCCCGCTCGTAGAGAGCCCTTAGAAAACAGCGGCCGATGCGGCCGTAACCGTTGATGCCCAGACGCAGGGGGCGAGACAGGGGGGATGAGGTGGACACGGGAATGGGGGAAGGGAAGAACGGCATAAAGGGTGGATTTTACCGGGTTGCACGGGGAAAACCGAGTTTTTCCGCCCCTCTCCGGGGGGCGTTGGGATGGGGACGGGCACCGGGCTGCCCTCAGGCGGGACGCCGGGGCCCGGAAAGCGGCAAAAAGCGCCGTTTCCCAAGGGCGGCTGGGCGCCATATTGCCGCCTGAATAGGGCTTCCCCAACCATTTTCTTGGTATTTCCTTATTCCCGGGAGATGGTCCGCATTTTGCATAAGTTAGCCGGTCCATTGCCTTTGCTCGGGAGTTGCCATGTCCTTGATCCTGTCCCCCACCGCCCTGCTCGGTACCCTGACTTCTGCCCTGGGCAGCAGCGCCTCCGCTAGCAGCGGGTCAAAATTTCAGGATTTGCTCCAGCAGGCCCAGGCGGCCGCCGCCAGTGGGAGCGATAGCTCAGACGGCACGGGGAACGGGGTCAGCGGCAGCAGCGGGAGCACCGGTTCCGCCAGCGGTAGCCATCTGAGCCGGGCCGAGCGGCGCCAGAAGGAAGATGAGGCTCGCCTGGCCCAGGCCCGCCAGGACCTGGCCGACTACATGAGCAAAAGCCCGGCGGAACACATGCGGGAAGCCATTCTCAAGGAAATGGGCCTGACCGAGGACGATCTCAAGGCCATGCCGCCGGAAAAGCGGGCCGCCGTGGAGGCGGACATTGATCGCCGCATCAAGGAACGGCTCCTGGCCGAAAACAAGTCCCCGTCGGAATTCGACGTACAGCAAATGAGCGCCGCCGCCCTCCTGGCGGAAAAAATCAAAAATGCCCGCAGTACCAATGCGGCGGGGAATCAGAGCGCTACCGGTTCGGGCACCGGGTCTTCCGGCACCAACGCCAGCCCGGCTATCTCCATGCTCTAAAGGGGCGGGATAGGGGCCACAGGCGGTCTTTGCCTCGGCCTGGGCGGCGCAGCGAAGCCCGGTGGGCTGGCGTGGAGATGGGGCCTGGGTGACCCAGAATGGCTGGGGACCTTACCTTCTCTTCCCGGCTAAAAGGGGCTTTGCTCCTGGGGGGCGCCTTAGCGGAACCCAGGCCTTAGCCCAGCCTTTCCCCCACGGCCCTTCCTGGCCATTAACTTTCCGGCAGCACCTGATGTCCTTGGGCCGTGGCATACCAGCGGGGCTGGCCGGTCTGGCTTTGACTTTCCGTTACCAGGGATTTGTCCGCCAGTTCGGCCAGGGTGCTTTCCACCGTGGGCCGGGCTAGACCCGTGTCCTGGGCAATGCCGGAGACGGAACGCATGGTGTAGCGGCTGTGCACCAGGGCGGTCAGTACCTGGCGTTCCGTTTCCCCCATGGGGGCCCCCCCTGGTTCTTCGCCGCTCCCCAGCAGGGCGCGGGTGGCGGTGACGGGGGGAGTGTCCGGTTCCACGGTCAGATTGGCGATGGCAGCGGCGCTTGCGGCCTGGTCTTTGGCGGCCTGGGCCTCCTTCCGGGCATCGGCCACTTCACGCAGCAGACGGTCCGTCATGGAGCGGATAAAGGCTCGGGAGGACACCGCCGCCAGCAGGCAAAAGCCCGCCAGGATGAGGAGCTTGGAGAGCATGTCGGAGGTGAGGTCCGGCCCGGTGATTTCCGCGATGAGGCGGCTGGAGATGGTGTTGAGAAATACCGGCACCATGAAGGCGGCGCCAATGCCCACCACCACATGCTGCCACTGGGCCAGGGGCTTCTCCACCTGGGGGTCAGAGAGGTAGGAATTGATCAGTCCGCCAAAAATTCCCGCCAACAGCATGGTGCCGAGGATGTAGCCGAGCATGGTGTGGTTCCTCCCTAAGGACATCGGGGGCGCCCTGGATGGGCTCCATTCTTGCCTCTGGCCGTAGGTCCCCGGATCAAGGGGGCGGCGAGGCGAATTCCTTTGGGGCGCGGAAGGTTGGCCTAGGGGCGGAAGGGCCTTCCTCTGCTCCTGATACTTTTGGGCTTACCCGGGCTCTTGCATCGGAGCGCAGGCTTGCAGGGCGGCCACGTCCCCGGCGGTAATCAGATCCAGGTGCTGGCTGATCATTTCAATGGGCCAATCCCACCAGGCCAGGGCTTCCAAGGCCCCTACCGCCTCCGGGGCAAAGCGCTGCCGGATGGGCTTGGCCGGATTGCCCCCCACCACCGTGTAGGGCGGCACATCGGCCACCACCACGGAGCGGGAGGAAATAATGGCCCCATTGCCGATTTTTACCCCGGGCATGATGAGGCAGTCATAGCCGATCCACACATCGTTGCCAATCACCGTGTCCCCCTTATAGGGCAGGTCTTCCGGCTGGGGCCTAACCTTTTCCCAGCCATGGCCGAAAATCTGGAACGGGTAGGTGGAAATGCCGGAAATCTTGTGGTTCGCCCCATTCATAATAAATTTGACGCCCCGGGCCAGGGCGCAGAATTTGCCAATAATCAGCCGGTCGCCAATAAAAGGAAAATGGTAGAGCACATTGCGCTCAAAGTTTTCCGAATCCTCCGGATCGTCGTAATAGGTGTAATCCCCGATCAGGATATTGGGGTTAGTGACGGTATTTTTGATAAAGCACACCTGGGGAAATCCCGCCATAGGGTGCTTATCTTGAGGGCTGGGGCCGTTCATGGAGATCTGTCGGTTTAGGGAAATGCTCCTCGGGGATGTTCCCCGGGGGCAGATAAATATTAGTTGCTACTCCTTGGCGGCGGCCATATCTGCATAGAACTGCTGTTTTATTCTTTCCATTTTCGGCGCCATTTCCACGGTTTGCTTTTGTATTTCCGCCAGGGTTTGTAGCATCAAAGCGGGCATTTTGTTGATGACGGCCTGCCCGGCCGGGGTTTTATAGAAGGCCAACATCCCGGTTATTTCTTCTTCCGTAAATGTTTGCCGATAAAGGCGAACGTACATGGGCTCCTGCTTTTCCCAAGAGAGCTGTTCCTTCACCACCGCCGCAATGCTGTTTTTGAATTTTTCAATCGCCTGTTGTTGTTTGAGGGAGGGTGTTTTTCCTTGCAGTCCCTGGCGTACCGCATTGGTCATCAAAGCGTCGATTTGCTTTTGCATTCCATCCAAAAGCTTCTGGGACTGGGTGACGACCATCAATTGCTTGACCGATTCCTCGCTGGCCGGGGTAGCTGACGCGGTGGCGGAAACAAGCAAAAGAGCGAGAAAGAGATATTTGAGGGGGGTCATGAAATATTCCTTTTCTGTCATAAAGTAGAGGATGGGGAAAGAAGCCGAAATATACTGCCCATGCCTCAGAAAATTAACGGGGGCTGGTGCTTCTAGTCCGTAAAGCTAGTGCGATATAAGTTAACAGAAATACCACCGTTGTATTAAGAATTCCTCGAATTAGGATATTTGAGGTTGGTATCCCTTGTTTTGCACTTAGAAATGCGAAGATAAAACCGAGGAAGATTGAGAGAAGGGCAGCAATACACAAGCGCACGTAGCAAATGAGATTCCCCTGTCCCAGGGAGATTCCTGGCGGAGTGGAGCGCTTCAACCAGCGATTGTAGGAGATGGAGAGAATCAACAGCCCTAGCAGGGTGCTGAAATGTTGCAACAGGTTGTATGCGGGGAAAGGGTGATTCCCGAATACAAATACAACTTCCCGCAAGAGAGGTAAGGCCTTAACGGCCGGGCCGTTTACGTGGGTGAAGGCATCCCAGGCAAGATGGGTTGCGGCACCCAGGATTATGGATGCGGCCATGCTTGCTGCCTGGGGTAGAGGCCAGAGGGGCTGCGGGGAGAGATGGGCCAAAGCCGTACGATGGGGATTGGGCAAAGGGGCCAGGAGAAACTGGCGGCAATGAACTAGGAAAAAAGCGAGAATGAATGCGGTAGGGAGGCAAAAAAATAAGACGCCGGCCATTGTGTGGGCATAGGTGGCTAAATCAAAGCGCCCAATGTAGTAGCCTAAATCGGGAATAAGGCTACCCAACACCAGCCCAGCCAGAGGCATTCTTATGGGGCCTAGCTTGCGGAGGGGGAGGATTGCGGCAGGGTGGGCAAAGGTCCAGGGCATATAGGGGGAAGATTGGCTAACAATTCAAAGTGGAGCGGTAATTTACCTTGGCTGGGTTATAGGTGAAATATCAGATAGTTAAAGCCTGCCTTCTGTGGTGGCCAAGTGCGTAATCCTGGAATGAAAAATACCAAATTTCTCTATTTAATTTAATTGGTTGCGCTCCTCTGTAAAGGCAGTAGGAGTGATTAGGTTTTTCTTTTACTTTAGTTCGAAATTACGGCCAAGGAGCTTTGTTTTAAATAAACGATACTGGATTTTTGTGGCGTCAAGTTCCGGGTGCTGTTTTTTGATTTTTTCAGTGTATTCGTCAAAGGCTTCTTGACCGCTTAGGTAATATCTCCAGGGCATCGGCTCCGTTGCACAGTCCAGATAGAAATGTCCGATGTACACCGCCTCGCCTGGGGCGACATCAAACGATCCCCCGTCCGGTTTCCCTTCTTTTATCAGGCGCTCCCGGTCAACTCGGCCGATGCGGACGTCCGTGATGGATGCAGCGACTTTAATATCGAAGCCGACCAGCGCATATTCGCCAGGCTCAACAACAAAAGCGTAATCATCAAATTGAGGGTGGGTCAGGAGTAGTGGCGCATCGGCCAGTACCAGATCGGCATGAGGGTCGTTACTGGTTCGGGTAACGGGCATTTTGTCGAAGGCGAGGCGCCGTAATTGTGCATTCTCAAAACCAGCGCACTTCCATCGACGGTCCCATCGAATGGAAAAGAGAATAATGCCTTTTGTGGCCGAGCCTTCGGCATAGCTGGAAGGGGTGAGGGGAACTACCGTGGCGCCCTCCGCTAGGGCGCCGATCGTCAACAGACTTAATATCACCCCCGCGAAAAGAGAAACTATGCGCATAGAAGAATTACAAACTTTCATTTTTTTGTGCGGTGATACAGCAGCTCTTGGGGACTAGGCTGGGAAGTGGCGTAGTCTGAATTTATTTGTCATTAATCTTATTGCGTTGATTCCATGTGGTCAAATCAATGTTTGATTGTCTGTTCCCTGTGCAGGGCCGGGGATTAGACGGGACTGGCTTGTCCTCTAATAATTTGCGCGTGAACAGAGTGAGGGGGGGCGTTTTCCCTCGAAGCCCATAAAAAAAGCCGGCCCTTATGGGACCGGCTTTTTTCTTTGGGGTAAAGCTGGCGCTTACTTGGCGGCAGCCCAGGCCCGGGCGGCGTCCAGCATGCGGCAGGAGTAGCCCCATTCGTTGTCGTACCAGGCCAGCACTTTCACCAGCACGGAGCCGTCTTCGCCCTTGATGACCCGGGTTTGGGTGGCGTCGAAGGTGGAGGAGACGGTGGTGTGGTTGAAGTCGGAAGAGACCAGGGGCTCGTTATTCACGGCCAGGACGCCTTTCAGGGGACCGTTGGCAGCGGCGGTCATGAGGGCGTTGATTTCTTCCTTGGTGGTGGCCCGGTTGGCGGTGAAGGTCAGATCCACCAGGGAGACGTTGATGGTGGGCACCCGCAGGGCGAAGCCGTCGAACTTGCCCGCCAGCTGGGGCAGCACCAGGCCCACGGCCTTGGCGGCACCGGTCTTGGTGGGGATGATGTTGGCGAAGGCAGCCCGGGCGCGGCGCAGGTCCTTGTGGCGCACGTCCACCGTGACCTGATCGTTGGTCACCGCGTGGATGGTGGTCATCAGGCCTTGCTTGATGCCGATGTTGTCGGACAGCACCTTAGCCACGGGGGCCAGGCAGTTGGTGGTGCAGGAAGCGTTGGAGACGACGGTCATGGCGGCGCTGAGGACGCCTTCATTGACGCCGTAAACCACCGTGGCATCCACGTCGTCGCCACCGGGGGCGGAAATCAGTACCCGCTTGGCACCCTGGTCCAGCAGGGCCTGGGCCTTGGCCTTGGAGGTGTAGGCACCGGTGCATTCCAGCAGCACTTCCACCCCGTGCTTGCTCCAATCCACCCCCTTGGGGTCCTTGGTGGAGTAGAAGGGGATTTTCTTGCCGTCCAGGATCAGGGTGGCGTCACCCTCCGTTTCCACCGGGGTGTTGAAACGACCGTGGGTGGTGTCGTACTTCAGCAGGTGGGCATTGGTAGCCAGGTCGCCGGAGGCGTTGATGGCGACTACATCGAATTCGTTTTGCAGGCCTTGTTCGTAAATGGCGCGCAGAGTGCAGCGGCCGATACGACCGAAACCGTTGATGGCGATTTTGATTGCCATGGCAAACTTCTCCTCTCTCGAAAAATCTGTCGGTTGGGTTTCCGGCCCCCCAAAGGGGCCGGAAACGGGGGGTCAAGCCAGGGTGGCTTTGACCACCTGAACCACGTTGGCGACGGTGAAGCCGAAGAATTCCTGCAACTTGCCGGCGGGGGCGGATTCGCCAAAGCGGGCGATGCCGATGACCGCCCCTTCCAGGCCCACGTACTTGCGCCACAGGTCCGGATGGGCGGCTTCGATGGCTACCCGGGGAATGCCCCGGCCCAGCACTTGACGCTGGTAATCCGGGTCCTGCCGGTCAAAGACGTTGGTGCTGGGCATGGAAACCACCCGGGCGGCAATGCCTTCCGCCGCCAGGGCCTGTTGGGCTTCCAGGGCCAGCTTGATCTCGGAGCCGGTGGCGATGAGCACCACGGCCGGGGTGCCCTGGGCGTCAGACAAAATGTAGCCGCCCTTGCGGATCTGGGCCGGATCAATGGCCCCGGTGACCGTGGGCAGGCCTTGGCGGGAGAGGGCCAGGATGGACGGGCCGTCCCGGCGTTCAATACCGTAAGCCCAGGCCACGGCGGTTTCCGTGGCATCCGCCGGGCGCCATACGTCCACATTGGGAATCAGGCGCAGGGAGGGAATATGTTCCACGGGCTGGTGGGTGGGACCGTCTTCCCCCAGGCCGATGGAGTCGTGGGTGTACACCATCACCTGGCGGATTTTCATCAGCCCGGCCATACGGATGGCGTTACGGGCGTAATCGGAAAACACCAGGAAGGTGGCGGTGTAAGGGATGAAGCCCCCGTGCAGGGCCAGGCCGTTAGCAATGGCGGTCATGGCGAATTCCCGCACCCCGTAGAAGAGGTAGTTGCCGCCCCCGTTGCGGGTCACGCCCTGGGCCCCCTTCCAGAGGGTCAGGTTAGAACCGGCCAGGTCAGCGGAGCCGCCCAGCAGTTCGGGCAGGGCCGGGGCGTAGCCGTTGATGGCGTTCTGGCTGGCTTTGCGGCTGGCGATGGTTTCCGCCTTGGCACGGGTGGCTTCCAGGTAGTGTTGCTTGGCTGCGTCCCACTGGGCGGGCAGTTCCCCGGACATGCGCCGGGTGAAGCTGGCGGCCAGTTCCGGGTAGGCGGCCTGGTAGGCAGCGAAGGCCTGATTCCAGGCCGCTTCCGCCGCATCGCCCTTGGCTTTGGCGTCCCAGGCGGCGTAGATGTCCGCGGGAATTTCAAAGGGCGGGTAATCCCAGCCGATGGCCTTGCGGGTGGCGGCGATTTCCTCGTCTCCCAGGGGGGAACCGTGGCAATCGTGGCTATCCGCCTTGTTGGGGGAGCCCATGCCGATCTTGGTCTTGCAGCAGATCAGGGTGGGCTTGTTGCCTTCCGCCTGGGCCTGCACCAGGGCGGCCTCGATGGCGGCGCTGCTGTGGCCGTCCACGTTGGGGATCACCTGCCAGCCGTAGGCTTCAAAGCGCTTCGGGGTATCGTCGGTGAACCAGCCCTGGACGTTGCCGTCGATGGAAATGCCGTTATCGTCGTAGAAGGCGATGAGCTTGCCCAGGCCCAGGGTGCCCGCCAGGGAGCAGGCTTCGTGGGAAACCCCCTCCATGAGACAGCCATCCCCCAGGAAGACGTAGGTGTGGTGATCCACGATGGGGTGGTCGGGCCGGTTAAATTCGGCAGCCAGCAGCTTTTCGGCAATGGCCATGCCCACCGCGTTGGTGATGCCCTGGCCCAGGGGGCCGGTGGTGGTTTCCACTCCAGGGGTGTGGCCCACTTCCGGGTGGCCCGGGGTACGGGACTGGAATTGGCGGAAGTGCTTCAGGTCCTCAATGCTTACCGGATAGCCCGTCAGGTGCAGCAGGGCGTAGAGCAGCATGGAGCCGTGCCCATTGGAGAGCACAAAACGGTCCCGGTCCGCCCAATGGGGATTGTTGGGATTGTGCTTCAGGTGGCGGCGCCACAGGACTTCCGCAATCTCCGCCATGCCCATGGGCATGCCCGGGTGACCGGAATTGGCTTTCTGAACCGCGTCCATGGCGAGGGCGCGAATGGCACTGGTAAGGGGACTGTATTGCATGGGGCTCCGGGGCGGCCGCTGGGCGGCAATGACCGTTGGAAAAAGCCGGAATTATCCGCTTTATCAGGCCTTTTTGCCAGCCGTGGGGGCTAGGGGAAAACCCCTGGGAGGGGCCTAGCTGCGGCGTTCCCGCTGTTCCATGAGGCGCCAGATGCGGGGCGTGAGAATGAGCTGCATGGCCAGGTCCAGCTTGCCTCCGGGGATCACGATGGTGTTGGCCCGGGACATGAAGGAATCGTTGATCATGGTCACCAGATAGGGGAAATCCACCCCCCGGGGGTCGGCAAAGCGGATCACCACCATGCTTTCATCCTGGGCCGGAATATCCCGGGCGATGAAGGGGTTGGAGGTGTCCACCACCGGCACCCGCTGGAAATTGATGTGGGTGCGGGAAAACTGGGGGGTGATGTAATGCACGTAGTCGTGCATCCGGCGCAGGATGCTCTGGGTCACCGCTTCCAGGGAATAGCCCCGCATGTGGGTGTCCCGATGGATTTTCTGAATCCACTCCAGGTTGATGGTGGGCACCACGCCGATGAGCAAATCCACGTGCTTGGCCACATCCACCGTGCCGTGCTTGAAGGCGCCGTGGAGGCCTTCGTAAAACAGCATATCCGTTTCTTCCGGCAGGGGCGTCCACGGGGTAAAGGTGCCGATTTCCTGGCCCCAGGCCGCCGCATCCACCTCGTCGTGGATGTAGTGGCGGAATTCCCCCGTGCCCTGTTCCCCGTACTCCCGGAACAGCTCTTCCAATTCGGGGAGCAGGTTGCTGCCTGGACCGAAGTGGGACGGGGGCTGGTGTCCGGAGTTTTCCGCTGTGCGAATGGCGGCGCCCATTTCCGCCCGGGTGTATTTGTGGAAGGCATCCCCATCCACCAGGGCCGCATTGACGTTTTCCCGCCAGAAAATGCGTTCAAACGTCTTGCGCACCGTGGTGGTCCCGGCGCCGGAGGAGCCGGTGACCGCAATGATGGGATGCTGGACGGACATGGCTCAGGCTTCTTGGTGGCAGGCGACGGCCCGGGCCACTTCTGCCCGGGAGCCCAGAATCACCGGCACCCGCTGGTGCAGGGCGCCGGGGGCGATGTCCAGAATGGGCTGACGGCCCGTGCTGGCGGCGCCTCCCGCCTGTTCCACCAGCAGGCTCATGGGATTGGCTTCATACAACAGGCGCAGCTTGCCCCCCTTGTCCTGCATCTTGCTGTCCAAGGGGTAGAGGAAGACTCCGCCCCGGGTCAGGATGCGGTGCACATCCGCCACCATGGAGCCCACCCAGCGCATGTTGTAGTCCTTGCCCCGGGGCCCGGTCTTGCCTGCTTGCAATTCCGCCACATAGCGCTGCACCGGGGCCTCCCAGAAGCGCTGGTTGGACATGTTGATGGAAAATTCCCGGGTTTCTTCCGGAATACGCAGGTTTTCCTGGGTGAGGAGGAAAGTGCCCGTCTCCCGGTCCAGGGTGAAGCTATGCACCCCGGCCCCCAGGGTCAGCACCAGCTGGGTGGCCGGGCCGTAGACCACGTAACCGGCGGCCACCTGACGGCTGCCCGCCTGGAGATAGGCGCTTTCATGGGCGCCGTTGCTCCCGTCCGGACAGGCCAGAATGGAGAAAATGGTGCCCACTGAAATGTTCACGTCGATGTTGGAAGAGCCGTCCAGGGGATCGAACAGCAGCAGGTATTTGCCCTGGGGCGCTCCCTCCGGAATGGGGAAGGGAACTTCCATCTCTTCCGACGCCATGCCCGCCAGGAGGCCGCTGTGGCTGTTGGTGTCCAGCAGCACCTGGTTGGAGATCACGTCCAGCTTTTTCTGGGCTTCCCCCTGCACATTGTCGCTACCCGCTTCCCCCAGCACTCCGGCCAATCCCCCTTTGCCGATGGCGGCGGCAATGGCTTTGCAGGCTTCCGCCACCCCTTCTACCAACTGGCAGAGGGAGGTGTCCAAGGTGGGCTGACGGCGCCGGGTTTCGGTCAAATAGCGGCTCAAGGACAGTCGGGACATCGATACTCCGAAAAACAGGGGTCAAAAAGAAAGGCCGGGCTGCGGCGCAGACCTCGGCACTCTGCTGGCGGATTCTACTCTTTCCCCCGCCCCGGCGGACCGCTCCTAGGGGTTATCCCTATTGGTGGGGAGAAAATGCGGAAAAAGCTTGGGGGCTCGGGGCTTTTCATGGAATATTTCCTGGCCTGGGACGGCGCATTGGTTTTGAATCTCGCCTTGGCGGTGCGACAACCCATAAAAACAACACGGTTGAACCCTGGCCCCCGGCAGACGGGGCCTTTAGGTGAGGAAACATGCGAATTCGGACTTTTGTGCTGGCCACCTCGGCTCTCGTGGCCCTGGTTTTTTTCGGCGGCGGTTATTGGGCGGTGAGCCGGGCTTTTGATGCCACGGTGCAGGAAAAGGCCCAGACAGATGCGGCAGTGACGGCCCAGACCACTTTTGCCGCCATGTTCGAATTAATGAGCACGGGCTGGAGTCGGGCCCAGGCGGAACATTTTCTCGGTGGTCTGCGGGAGGCCACCAAGGATTCCCGTACCCAGGTGGGTATTTACCGGGGCCCCCGGGTGGAGGCCCGCTTCGGCAAAATCGGCCAGCCGCCCCTGGACGGCCTGCTGCGCGGTGCCCTTGCCAGTGGCCAATCCGGTCAGGCGGTGGAAGGGCGGACGGTGCGCTTTGTCTATCCCCTGAAGGCGGAACAACGTTGCTTGGGCTGTCACACCAATGTGGTGTCAGGGGATGTGCTGGGGGTCATTGAGGTCCGGCAGAATCTTCAGACCGAGGTGACCGAGGCGCGCAAGCAATTTTTCTGGTCCCTGGCTGCCCTTATTCCCCTTTGCGGCGTGGTGGCCCTGCTCGCCGTGTGGTGGGTCAATTACCGGCTGGAATCCGCCCTGCGGGCGGTGGAGGACGGTGTGGCCGGGGTGAATGGGGTGTCCGATCTACGGAAGCTGGAATTAGGCCAGCAGCGCCCCACCTTTACGGAACTGGGGCGCATTTTTCAGGCGATCGAGGAACTGGTGAGCAAGCTGCGGACTATCGCGGTGGATAAGGACATGCTCAAGTTCGAAATCGGCCTCCTGGAAAAATTCGTCATTACCTCGGACATCATCCGGGACTGGCGGGAGTACGTGAATCACCTGGTGGTGGATATCAACAAGGTGCTCAATGCCCACGTGCTCTTTTCCATTTTCCAGATCGACGACGAACTCTTTGACCTGGAAATTTTCTGGTACCGCACCCCCACGTCCATGACCAAGGAACGGGTGGAGCGCTATATCCGGGAAGTGCTGAACAACAACCCCCGCTTTTCTGACCTGACCAGCGTCCATATCAACCATCACGTGGCCCAGCTGGGCGGCGAGCCGGTGGAGCTGGGGGAAGAGGAAGTGCGCCTGCGGGTCAAATCCTTCTTCGTGGATACCCCCAAGATCGGCGGTATTGTGGGCATTGGGGTCCAGGCCGACGAGCTGGAAGACGATACCCGCCATCTGGTGCTGGACAGCGTGCTTTCCACCCTGCTCAATGTGGTGGGCTCGGTGAAGGCCATCTACAAGTACACCAAGGATTTGGAGTATTACGCCACCCGGGACCCCCTGACCGACCTGTTCAACCAGCGGGTATTTTGGGAAATGCTGGGCTACGAAGTGGGCCGGGCTCAACGTCACCAGCTCCATTTCGGGCTGTTGCTCATCGACCTGGACAACTTCAAGCTGGTCAATGACAACTACGGCCACGCGGTGGGGGACAAATTCCTCCAGCAATTCGCCCGGGAAGTGCGGGGTGCCCTGCGGGGCGGGGATATTTTCGCCCGCTACGGCGGGGACGAATTTGTGGTGGTGCTGCCCGAAGCAGATTTCCAGGAAAGCTGTACCGTGGCCTATCGCATCCTGGATGCGGCCCGCAATACCACGGTCCAGGCGCCGGGCGGGGAAGGGCTCCATTGTTCCGCCTCCATCGGCCTGTCCGTTTATCCGGACCATGCCACGGAGGCCAAGGACCTGTTCCTCTTCGCCGACAACATGATGTACAAGGCTAAGGCGGAAGGGAAAGAGCGGGTGGCGGTGCCCACCGCCGAGGACGCCATGGAAGTGTTCCGGGATATTTCCCAGCGCAGCGTCACCATCCTTACCGCCGTGGAAGAAAAGGCCATCATTCCTTTCTACCAGCCCATTCTGGACATTCAGGGCCAGGAGGTCATGGCCTACGAAGTGCTCTCCCGCATGGAAGTGGATGGCCATCTGCTGCGGGCGGATGAATTCATCGAACTGGCGGAAAAGATCGGCGTCATCCATCGCCTGGATTGCTTGGTAATCGAGAAGGCTTTAGACCAGCTCAAGGATTCGGGCCACGACGGCTTCATTTTCATCAATCTGTCGCCCCGGGCCATGGTGCTCAAGGAATTTGCCCGCTCCCTGCGCCAGATCGTCAGCGATAGCGGCATCCAGCCGGACCGCATCGTCTTTGAGATTACGGAGCGGGATACGGTGAAAAACCTCTCCCTGCTGGAGCGCTTCCTCAATGACCTGAAATTCGACGGCTTTAAGCTGGCCATCGACGACTTCGGCTCCGGCTTTTCTTCCTTCCACTATCTGCGCCGCTTCCCCGTGGATTTCCTCAAGGTGGAAGGGGATTTTGTCGCCAATATCCTGAATAACGCCAAGGATCGGGCCTTTGTGCAGAGCATGAATGCCCTGGCCCATGAACTGAATATCCGGGTGGTGGCGGAATACGTGGAAAGCAAGGAAGTGCTGGAAGAGCTGGGCCGCATGGGCATTGATCTGGCCCAGGGCTACTACGTGGGCCGTCCGGCCCGGAACGTGTTGGAGCGGCATTGGCAGCCGCCCCAGGGCAACCGGATCTAGGCCGGTTCTAGGCTTGGGGGGGCGGCGGGTTATTGGCCCGCAGCCAGTCCCGCCAGGCGGTGAATACGGTGGGATTGAGGGCCGCCACTACCTGGCGGCGCCACAGCTTGTCCTGGTGAAAGTCGTCGCAGGCCAGGGTGCACATATAGCCCCCCGCCTCCTTCAGAATCAGGCTGCCGGCGGCGTAATCCCAGAGCATCTGGCCGCCGTGGAGATAGGCGTCCACCCGGCCTGCGGCCACCTGACACCATTCCAGGGTGCTGCTGCCAAAATTACGATGGGAATAAAAAGGCGGGGCGCTGGCAATGCGCTCCGCCAAAGGCTTATCCAGCCGTTTCAGGTCCACATTGGCCACCGCTTCCCCGATGCGCTGGGTGACTTGGCGCAGGGGCAGAGGCTTGCCATTCAGGTAGGCCCCGCCGCCTTCCCAGGCATAGAACAGCTCATTGCTCATGGGGTTGTAGGTGACCCCCAGCCAGGGCCGGTAGTTGTGCAACAGGGCCACGGAGACGGCGAAAAAGGGCAGGCCGTTGATGAAATTGGTGGTGCCGTCGATGGGGTCGATACACCACACGTCCCCGCCCCCCTGGGTGAGGGCGATTTCCTGGTGATTGCGGGACATTTCCTCCCCGATCACCGGGCAGGGCACGATGCGGGGCAGGCTCTCCACCAGGGAGCGCTGGGAGGCCAGGTCGGCCTCGGAAAACAGGGTGCCGTCGTCCTTGACCTGCTGGGTGACCCCCATGAAGCGGGGCACGATTTCCTCCCGGGCCGTCTTGTGCACGGCGGCGATGACCGCCTCGACCCAGGGGCGGGCCCGGTGGGGAGAAAAGTCTAGGCCTTCCATTTGATGGAGCAGCCGATGCTGGGAATCTGCTCCGCCGGGCCTTGGCCCGTGCGGGCCACCTGGAGCATGGCTTCCACCAGTTCCCGGCGGGAATCGGGCCGGGGCGGATTCCGCCCCGTGTCGTCCAGCCGGCCCCGGTACTGGAGGCCCAGATCGGCGTTGAAGCCAAAGAAGTCCGGGGTGCATACAGCCCCATAGGCCTTGGCAATCGTCTGGTCCCCGTCCCAAACATAGGGGAAGGGCAGGGCCCATTCCCGGCCCTGGGCCACCATGTGCTCGAAACTGTCTTCCGGGTATTCGGTGGCGTCGTTACTGAGAATGGCAATGCAGCCAATGCCCGCACTCATCAGGCGGCGGCTGTCGGTGACCAGCCGGGGGGCAACGGCCTGCACATAGGGGCAGTGATTGCAGATGAACATTACCAGGAGCCCCCGGGGGCCTTTTGCCGAAGCCAGGGTGTGGCGTCGCCCGTCGGTGCCGGGCAAGTCAAAATCCGGTGCCTGCCAACCGAAGTCGCAGACCGGAGTGGTGAGACTGACCATGGGAAACCTCAGAAATACGCGGTTTCCGCCCCGGTGCCAGGAGCCCCAGGACGGGCGCTGCAAAAAGTTCGAGGGATGATAGCACGTTGCCTGTCGGCCGTTTGGGAGGTGTTCCCCCGGGCGAACCCGTTGCTGGCGCCCTTTCCCGAACGCTGATACCTGGAGGAGGGCGCCTGTTCTCGCCGGGCTCAAAGGCCTGTTACGGATATATGACAAATCGATCATTAAATTCAATTGTCATTTATTTTTTGGGGCGCACAATGGGCTCCCGGTGATGGCGGTTAAGTGCCGTTTTCTCCGGCGTGGCCGGGGCTTTGACCACGTAGCTGTTTCTTTCGCGATGCACCCATTGTTCGGAGAAAGACCATGCGTAAATTTTTCACACCTACCCTGGAAGACGGGGCGCTGCTGACTACCCTGGATATGCGCAATACCCGCCATCCCCTGGCTACCACCAGTGAGTTTCCCTTGACCACCGTGGAGGCGGCCGACGTCAACGATAAGGCCTGGAATCACCTCTATGGCGCCATCGTGGATGGTCTGGGGGTGAGCCCCCAGAATTTCCAGTTGGTTTACCCCTTTACCACCTGGAATTGGCCGGTTGCGAATAGCGGTTACACCGCCGCCGCCCAGTGGGATTTCTGTGCGGAAGTGCCCCAGTTCAGCGCCACCGGCCAATACACTTCTGCTGGCACGACCTTCAATGATAGTTATACGACTATGCTCAGCGTGGTCAGTGCCGCGACCTCCGATCCCCGATTGCAGGCCCAGATTGATCAGGCTCGCAATATGTATCAGATTGCTGTCAATAATTACAAAACCATTTATGCCCAGGCTCAGGCGGACTATATCAAGGCAACCGGGGGGACCAACAATCCGGTCTTCGAGCTCTGGTTGGGGTCCATGGGAGGGAAAGCGTGGCAATCCCAACTGGATTCGGCGGGTAAGAATATGGATTCTCAGCAAGCTGTTCTAAACGAATTGATCTCCGAAACCGCCACCCCCGGCCTCACGGATGCTCTGAGCCGATCGAACAACAAGGATTACTACACCCAGTTCCAGGATTCCAGCCTATCCGGTTTCCCCTTGGTACCGGCCTACTCCCTGAGCATGGACGCCACCACCTGGATGAGCAAGGTGCTGTCCGGGACCGGAGGCAGTAGCGGCTCCATCGGCTTTTCCAACTCCCAGTCGGATTACGACTATTCCAAGACCTGGGCCAAGGGCAGCACCTCCGTGGGCAACTTCTTCTGGAGCGTGAATGTGGGGGGCTCCTGGGAGCGGATTGACGAATTCGCCAGCGATTCCTCCCTCAAAGTTTCCATCAATTTCAAGGCCTGGGACCAGATTTCCATCCAGGCTGGGCGCTGGTACAACGGTTCTTTTGTCTCCTCCATCGCTAACGGTCCCTTTGTCCGGGGCTATACGCCCTACGGGGATGGGGGTAGCCAAGCGGTGTGGGGCCCCAAGGGCATCATGACGGTGCAGAAGGTGGGCATGGTGGTCTGTTACAAACCTTCCTTCTCCATCACGGTCAGTTCCTCCACCTTCCAGTCCTTCTCGGAAAAGTGGCAAGTCTGCGGCGGCCTGCGCATCGGTCCCTTCGACTTTTCCGGCGGTGGCGGCAGCGCTTCTTCCGGCTGGCATGCGGATGCGGCCAGCAAGACCTTTAGCGGTACCTCCACGGCGGAAACGGCCCTGATCATGGGGGTGAATGTGAACCTGATCAATCCGGCCTGAGCGTTTCAGGTTTCACGCCTATGAAAGCCCGGGGGCTCTTCGCCTCCGGGCTTTTTTCGTGGACCGTGGATTCCCCTGGTTCGGGGCTTGGGCCCGTCCCGCTCCGGTAAGCCCGGAGCGCCGGAGCCAGGCCGGTTTCAGCCTATAATGGCGGGATGAACGCGCCCCGCTTTTTTTGCCCTTTGCCCCTGTCCCAGGGGGCTCTGGTTGCCCTGCCTCCCTTTGCTGCCCGCCATGCGGTGCGGGTATTGCGTCTGGCCGAAGGGGACTGCCTGACCCTGTTTAACGGGGAAGGGGGGGAATACCTGGGGGTTATTCAGAGCACGGGCAAAGATCAGGTGCAGGTACGCCTGGAGGATTACCAGGCCGTGGAGCGGGAATCCCTGCTGGACCTGGTTCTGGTACAGGCCGTCCAGGGGGCGGACAAAATGGATTTCACCGTGCAAAAAGCGGTGGAGCTGGGGGTCAGCCGCTTCCAGCCCGTGGCCAGCCGGCGCAGTGTGGTGCGTCTGGCCGGGGAGCGGGCGGATAAGCGGGTGGAGCATTGGCGCGGGGTGGCGGTGTCCGCCTGCGAACAATGCGGTCGCAACCGGGTGCCGGCCGTGGAAGGGGTCCTCACCCTGGAGAAATATCTGGCCCGGCCGGCCGCGCCGGACACCCTGCGTCTGGTGCTGTCCCCCGGAGGCGCCACGGCCCTGTGCCAGTTGCCCCGGCCCCAGGGAGCCGTGGAGTTGCTGGTGGGGGCGGAAGGGGGATTGGCGCCGGAAGAGGTGGCCCAAGCTCAGGGGGCGGGTTTTTTGCCCCTGGTGCTGGGGCCCCGGGTGCTGCGCACGGAAACAGCCGGACTTGCGGCCTTGGCCGCCATTCATGCCCTATGGGGCGATTTCGGGGGGAGTAGCGATGTTTGAATCGGCGGAACTGGAACACAAGGTGAGCAAGGAGGATTACAGCCGGGAGGAACCCCAGCTGCGGGCGGATTTGCTCGATGCCCAGTATGACGTGCTCCAGGCCAAGCGCTTTGCCGTGCTGATTCTGGTCAATGGCCTGGATGCGGCGGGCAAGGGGGAGACGGTGAATCTCCTCAATGCCTGGATGGACCCCCGGAACATCGACACCTACGCCTTTTCCGATCCCTCCGACGAGGAGCAGGAGCGGCCCCACATGTGGCGCTACTGGCGGGCCCTGCCCCCCAAGGGGCGGGTCGGCATCATGTTCGGCAACTGGTACACCGAGCCCATCCAGCAGCGGGTGGCCGGGGAAATGAAGGGGCCGGAACTGGATCAGCGCATGGAGGAAATCACCCGCTTCGAGAAAATGCTCACGGACGAAGGGGTGCTGCTGCTCAAATTCTGGTTTCACCTGGGCAAGGCGGACCAGAAGCGGCGCCTCAAGCTCCTCGGCGCCGATACCAAGACGGCCTGGCGGGTGACGGACCTGGACTGGTGGCGCTGGGAGCATTACGAAGAATACAAGCGCTTCAGCGAGCATGTGCTGCGCCAGACCAGTACCGGCTTCGCCCCCTGGACCGTGGTGGATGGCTATGACGCCCGCTACCGCTCCATGACCGTGGGCAAAATTCTGCTGGACGCCATGCAGCGCCGCCTGGCCCGGCCGGACATCAATCACCGGGTGTCCGCCGCTCCCTTCCAGCGGGTGCTGGAGGGCAAGAACCTGTTGTCCGCCCTAGATCTGAGCCAGGCCCTGGCCAAGAAGAAATATGAAAGCCTGTTGGCGGAATGGCAGGGGCGGCTCCACACCCTGACCATGGACGAGCGCTTCCGCAACCGCTCCCTGATCATCGTCTTTGAAGGCAATGACGCGGCGGGGAAGGGGGGCTCCATCCGGCGCATTACCGGTGCCCTGGACGCCCGCCAGTACCAGATCGTGCCCATTGCCGCTCCCACCGAGGAAGAGCGGGATCAGCCCTATCTCTGGCGCTTCTGGCGCCGGGTGCCGCGCCATGGCCGGGTCGCCATTTTCGACCGCTCCTGGTATGGCCGGGTGCTGGTGGAGCGTATTGAAGGCTTCTGCGGCGAAGCGGACTGGATGCGGGCCTATGCGGAAATCAACGATTTCGAGGACCAGCTCACCCGGCATGGGGCCATTGTGGTCAAATTCTGGCTGTCCATTTCCAAGGAAGAGCAGTTCCGCCGTTTCAAGGAGCGGGAGGACACCCGTTTCAAGCGCTTCAAAATTACGGACGAGGACTGGCGCAACCGGGAAAAGTGGGATGCCTACGAGGAGGCGGTGTGCGACATGGTGGATCGCACCAGCACGGAAATCGCCCCCTGGAGCCTGGTGCCCGCTGAGGACAAGAACTTTGCCCGCATCATGGTGCTGAGCACCCTGTGCCAGCGTCTGGAATCCGCCCTGGGGCCCAAGCCCAAGAGCGGCAAAACCACGGAAAAGCCCGCTAAAAAAGCCAAAAACTGATTTTTCGCCCATCGTCCCCATGTCCGATACCCCCGCCCAAGCCGCCTCCCCCGCCCAGTTCGTTTCCTGGTTCCGGTCTGTCGCTCCCTATATCAACTCCTTTCGGGGTAAGACCTTTGTCATCGCCTTTGGCGGCAAGGCCTTTTCCGGCCCCCTGGCCCGCACCTTCGCCTACGACGTGAGCCTGCTGGCCAATCTGGGGGTGCATCTGGTGCTGGTCCATGGTTCCCGGCCCCAGATCGAGGAAGAACTCCAGGAAAAAGGTCTGGAATCCCGCTTCCACGCCGGGCTGCGGGTCACCGATGCGGACACCCTGGATTGCGTCATCGACGCCGTGGGCAGTGTTTATCTGGAAGTGGAAGCCCTGCTCTCCCAGGGCCTGCCTAATACGCCCATGGCCGGTAACACCATCCGGGTGGTGGGGGGCAATTTCATTACCGCCCGGCCGGTGGGGGTGGTGGATGGGGTGGATCTCCAATACACGGGGGCGGTGCGCAAGGTGGATGCGGAAGGACTGAAGGCCCAGCTGGGCCTGGGCAACATCGTCCTGCTCTCCAACCTGGGGGCCAGCCCCACGGGGGAAATTTTCAACCTCTCCATGGAAGAGGTGGCGGAACAGGTGGGGGCCGCCCTCAAGGCGGAAAAGCTCATTTTCCTCACCGATAGCCCGGGGGCCACGGATGCGGAAGGCCATCTGCTGGATGAACTTACCGCCGACGGGGCGGAACAGCTTAGCCGGGTGGGGGATTGGCTGTCCCCGGACCTGAAGCGCTATCTGCCCTGTGCGGTGCGGGCCAGCCGGCGCGGGGTTTCCCGGGTCCATATCATCGGTTATGCCCAGGATGGGGCGGTATTGCAGGAACTGTTCACCCACGACGGGGTGGGCACGGTGGTAACCCGGGCCCCCCTGGATACCTTGCGGGAAGCCAAGCCGGACGACATCGGCGGCCTGGTGGCCCTGATTGCGCCCCTGGAAGCGGACGGCACCCTGGTGCCCCGGCCCCGGGAGCTGCTGGAACAGGAAATCGGCCGCTTTTCCGTCATTGAGCACGACGGGGTGATTGTGGGATGCGCTGCCCTCTACCCCTACGGGGACGAGGGGGACCTGGACCTGACCGCCGAACTGGCCTGCCTGGCCGTTTCCCATGAACACCGGCGCTGGGGGTATGGGGAGCGGCTGATGCACCATATTGCGGACAAGGCCCGTCAGATCGGGGTTTCCCGCCTGTTCGTGCTCACCACCCGGACCACCCACTGGTTTATCGAGCGGGGTTTTGAACTGGCTACGGTGGATGCCCTGCCCAGCAAAAAGCGGCTCATGTACAACTATCAGCGCCGTTCCAAAGTCCTGATGAAAACCCTGGAGCCCTGAGCGTTAGCCCCTGTTCCTGGCCGCCCCGGGACCCCGCCTCCCAGCCCGCCTTTGGCGGGCTTTTTATTATCTGACTTTGGTTATAGGGCCTATCACCCCTCCTCCATTTCCCTGGTGCTAGCATGGTTTTTGTCGACGCCTGCTAGGGGCCGCGGCATTCAACCCTGTTTAAACATCTTAGATGTGGCGGCTCGCCCTCTACGGGGGGTGGAGCGGGGCCCAAGCGAGGAAGCAAATGATTTCCGATCGAGTGGTTCTGGATGACTGGCATGTGGTGGCGGCCAGTCGGGATTTGGCGGCGGGCAATCTGCTGTCGGTGAAACTGATGCAGGAGGAAGTGCTCCTGTGGCGCGGTAGCGACGGCCAGGTCCATGCCTGGGAAGACCGCTGTCCCCACCGGGGTTGCCGGTTTTCCATCGGCAAGGTGAAAAACGACAAGGTGGTGTGTCCCTACCACGGCTGGGAATTCGCCGGCAGCGGCGCCTGCACCCTGCGTCCCGCCCATCCCCATCAGGAAGTGCCGAAAGCCATCCAGGCTAAGCCCTACCATGTGGAAGAACACTACGGTCTGATCTGGGTGTGCCTGGGCACTCCGGCCCAGCCCGTGCTGGATTACCCGGAATTCCAGAACCCCAAGCTGCGCCAAGTGCTCTGCGGGCCCTACGACGTGGCGGCAGCGCCCCCTCGGGTAATTGAAAACTTCCTGGATCAGGCCCACTTTTCCTATGTCCATGCGGGCATTCTGGGCCTGGAAGAAAAGGCGGAAGTGAAGCCTTACAAGGTGGCACGGGATGTGGACGGCTGCGGCGTGGTGGCCACCGATCTCCACTTCTGGCAGCCCCAGACCAATGCCCTGATCCATGGGGGCAGTGACGTGGAATATGCCTACCGTTGCCCCCGTCCCTTCACCGCCATCCTCACCAAGAAACCGGCGGCCCAGGAAGGCTACAGCGAATCCATTCTGCTCACCTTGCAGCCCCTGGACGAGGAACATGTGAAGGCCTGGATCATCCTTTCCATGACCAACTTCGAGCAAAGCGAAGAGGATCTGCGCTCCTTCCAGGACACCATCTTCCTGCAGGATCTGCCCATTGTGGAAAACCAGGTGCCGGTGAAGCTGCCCCTGGACCCCCGGGCGGAAATGCCCCAACCGGCGGACCTTCTTTCTGCCCAGTACCGGCGCTGGTTGCTGGACCTGGGCCTGGAATACGGGGTGATTCGCCCGGCCGCCTGAGCCTGCGGTCATCTCCCGGGGCATTCCCCTGCCGGGCCCTCGGAGGGCTCCGGCGCCCAGGGCCCGGACAAGCTTGGCTTGTCCGGGCCTTTTTCTTGGGGCGCGCGCCGATCTTCGGGGACAGGCCTTGTGGCGTGGCCTGAGGGAGGGGGGCTTAAGGCGGTCTTTCCCTTCATGGAGGAAGGACCGGATATGGCGCCGTTCTGCTGTTAAAATGCAGCTTCCTCAACTCCCGAAGCCCTGGCCGTCAGGTATTGGAGGGCTTCTTCTATGGACATAGTTTTACTGCTGTTGTTGATCTTGATTAACGGCCTTTTCGCCATGTCGGAAATTGCCGTGGTCTCCTCCCGCAAGGCCCGCTTGCAGAACATGGCCGATGAAGGCCGGAGCGGCGCCCAGACGGCCCTCTCCCTGCATCAGGAGCCCACCAGCTTTTTGTCCACCGTCCAGGTGGGCATTACCTCCGTGGGCATTTTGAGCGGCGCTATCGGCGAATCGGCCCTGGCCGATCCCCTGCAAACCTGGCTGGCCGAACTGCCCCTGCTGGCGCCCTACGCCCGGGGCGTGGCCCTGACCGTCACGGTGCTGGCCCTGACCTATTTTTCCGTGGTGGTGGGGGAATTGGTGCCCAAGCAACTGGGGCTGCTGGCGCCGGAACATATCGCCTCCCTCATGGCCCGTCCCCTGGTGACCCTGTCCCGCCTGACCCGTCCGGTGGTGGGGGTGCTCTCCGTTTCCTCCGCTGCCCTGCTGCGGCTCCTGGGGGCCCGCCGCTCGGAAGAACCGCCGGTGACGGACGATGAAATCAAGGTGATGATGGAGCAGGGGGCGGAAGCCGGGGTGTTCCACGAAGGGGAACAGGCCCTGGTGTCCAACGTGCTGCGCCTGGACGAACAACAGATCGCCGCCATCATGACTCCCCGCCGGGAAATGGCGGTGATTGATCTGGATGACGGGGAAACGGCGGTGCGGGAACAGATCGCCGCCAGCGAATTCTCCCGTTTGGTGGTGTGCCGGGATGGCCTGGACCACATTCTCGGGGTGTTACAGACCGGCGAACTCGTGCGCAAGCTGGTGCCCGGTCAGGCCGTGACCCTGAAAGACATCGAAGCGGTCCTCCATCCGCCCCTCTACGTCCCTGTGTCCGTGACCACGGCCCAGCTGCTGGAAAGCTTCCGCCGGGCCCGGCTCCAATTTGCCCTGATCGTGGACGAATACGGGGAAGTGGAAGGTCTGGTGACCATGACCGACGTGCTCTCCGCCATTGTGGGGGACATCGCCACCACGGAAGCCGCCGGGGATCAGGACATGGTCCAGCGGGACGACGGTAGCTGGCTGGTGGATGGGGACGTGGGCTTGGAACACCTGAAGTCCGTGCTGGACATCGACGGGGACTTGCCCGGGGAAAGCAGCCACAATTTCCATACCCTGGGGGGGCTGCTCATGCACGTCCTGGGCCGTATTCCGGCCACGGCGGACCGTATTGAAGTGGAAGGCTGGCGTTTCGAGGTGATGGATATGGACCGGAACCGGGTGGACAAGGTGCTGGCCACCCAGTTGCCCCATGCCCAGGAAGGGGAGCCGGAAGAGGCCTGAATCCTTCCTACCGGATGACCTGGGGGCGCTCCGTGAGAGGCGCCCCTTTTTTGTACCTGGGCAGCGGGCGGTAGCCTGCGGTTTCGATTGGCTAGTGCCCGGATGGGTGGCGTAAAGGCTGCCGCTGCCCCTTATGCTTCCTGGCTCTGGCTCCGGGGCAGGGGCAGGGGATACCGCTCGTCCTTTGCTCCGAGGCGCTGTCATTCGTTTCTTAATGCCATTCCCCTGCCGTTTTCCCTGCGTGGGGCTGTGGCTCCAGCTCCCATAAAAAAAATCCCGCCCGGCCGGGGGAGGCGGGGCGGGGAGTCCAAAGGGGAAAGCGGGGGACGCTTTCCCGGGTCGGAGACGCGGGGCTTACTTGGGCAGGGCGCCTTCCACCCCTTCCACGTAGTAATTCACCTTCACCAGATCGGCGTCGCCCAGGGCTTTGCCGGCGGGCACGATGACCGCCCCGGCCTGGTTCTTCAGGGGGCCGGCGAAGACGTTGAGCTTGCCGCTCTTCAGCTCGGCCCGGCGTTCCGCCAGGAGCTTCTTGGCGTCGGCAGGCACCATGGGGCCATAGTTTTCCAGGTCCACCGCATTGCGCTCGATGCCCCAGAAAATGTTGCCGCTCTTCCACTTGTTTTCAATAACTTCGGTGACCACGGCGTCGTAGATCACGCCCCAGTGCAGCACGGCGGCGGCCAGGTGGGCCTTGGGCCCGAATTTGGCCATGTCCGAATCCCAGCCGAAGGCATAGACGCCCTTATCCTGGGCGGCCTGAACCACGGCAGGGGAATCGGTGTTTTGCAGGAGCACGTCGGCCCCTTGGGAGATCAGGCTGAGGGCGGCTTCCCGTTCCTTGCCCGGGTCAAACCAGCTGTTCACCCAGACCACCCGGGTGGTGATCTTGGGATTGACGCTGCGGGCCCCCAGGGTGAAGGCGTTGATGTTGCGCAGCACTTCCGGAATGGGGATGGAGCCGACAAAGCCCAGCTTGCCGTTCTTGCTCATTTTCCCGGCCAAGACCCCGGCCAGATAGGCGCTCTGGTAATGGCGGATGTTATAGACCCCCAGATTCTTGCCGGTCTTGTAGCCCGTGGAGTGCTCGAAAATCACCCCCGGATATTCCTTGGCTACCTTGACCATCTGGTTCATGTAGCCGAAGGAGGTGCCGAAAATAACCTTATTGCCATCCATGGCCAGTTGGCGGAAGACCCGCTCCGAATCGGCGGTTTCCGGTACGTTTTCCACGAAGGTGGTCTTGATCTTGTTGCCGAACTTGGCTTCCAGGGCCTTGCGGCCTTGATCGTGGGCAAAGGTCCAGCCGTGGTCGCCCGTGGGGCCCAGATAGACGAAGCCGATTTTGACCGGATCGGCGGCGAAGCTGGGCGCGGCGACGCCCAGGGCCAGGGCCAGACAGGCGCTGGCGCGCTTGAGGCGGGAAAGCAGCATGGGGGTTTCTCCTGGAGGTTGGGGTAATTGTTGGGAATAAAAGATTCTCTATGCGCAACCAGTGTAGCAACGGCCCCGGGCCCTTCCCATGGGCCAGCCCTTATGATGGCTATAGTCATATCACCATAGGCGTAGGTGGGAATGGCCCGCAAAGGCTTGTCCCTGCTGCCATCAGGGGTAAAAAGCGGGACAAAAAGCCCTGCCGAGGCGGGGGCCTGCCGCTATAATTGGGGCGACCAACCAACTGGAGAAACCCATGGCAAGAATGGTGAACTGCGTCAAGCTGGGCCGGGAAGCGGAAGGCCTGGATTTTCAGCCTTATCCCGGCGAACTGGGCAAGCGGGTTTTTGAAAACGTGTCCAAGGAAGCTTGGCAGCAGTGGATTCGTACCCAGACCATGATCATCAATGAAAACCGCCTGAATCTGGCCGATCCCCGCCACCGTCAGTATCTGGCCGAACAAATGGAAAAGCACTTCTTCGGCGAAGGGGCGGAACAGGTCCAGGGTTATGTGCCTCCCGCCAACTAAGGGACATTGGGCTTCGCCCGGAGCCAATGCCGGGCACCATAAAAAAAGGCCGCAATTGCGGCCTTTTTGCTGGGCGGGGAAAGCTCAATCCCCGTTGGCGATTTCCCGGTCGATTTCGTCCAGGGTGGAGTGGCGCACGTTCAGGCCCTTCACCATGTAGATGACGTATTCGGCGATGTTTTTGGCGTGGTCACCGACCCGCTCGATGGCCTTGGCAATGGACATGATGTCCAGGGAGCGGGAGATGGTGCGGGGATCTTCCATCATGTAAGTGATGAGCTGGCGCACCACGGAGTCGTATTCCGTATTCACGTGTTCGTCCTGGTGCACCACCTCGGCAGCGGCTACCACATTAAGGCGGGCGAAGGCGTCCAGGGCGGTGTGCAGCATGGACAGGGACAGCTCCGCCATGTGGCGCAATTCCACTTCCGGGGTGAAGCCGGTGTGCTGGTTGTTCAGGGCCAGGCCCAGGCGAGCGATTTTGTGGGCCTTGTCCCCGATTTTTTCCAGGTCGGCGATGGACTTGATCACCGTGGTGACCATGCGCAGGTCGATGGCCGTGGGCTGGCGCTTGGCAATCATCTGATTGCAGGCCTCGTCCAGCTCCACCTCCTGCTGGTTCACCCGGGCGTCTTCCTTGACTACCAGTTCCAGGAGACCCGTGTCCCCTTCATAGAGGCCTTCCATGGCCTTTTTGACCTGCTGTTCGACCAGCCCGCCCATTTGCAGCACTCGGGTGCGCAGGGTTTCCAGTTCAATGTCGAATTGCTTGTAGGTGTGTTCGCTCATAGCGTCCATGATCGTTGCCGTTCGGGGGATGGGAACCGGCAAACTTAGCAGAGGTTTGTGACAGGAAAGTTGCAGCCCCAATTAAACCCGGGCTTCCAGTTGCTGCACCCCGTCCGCCGTGCCCAGGAGCAGTAGATTGGCACCCCGGCAGGCGAAGAGGCCGTTGGTCACCACGCCGACGATCTGGTTGATGCGGCTTTCCAGGGCGACCGGGTCGGTGATGGTGAGGCCGTGAACATCCAGGATCACATTGCCGTTGTCGGTGACAAAGCCTTCCCGCAGCCGGGGCGTACCCCCCAGCTGGGCCAGTTCCCGGGCCACCTGGGCCCGGGCCATGGGAATGACTTCCACGGGCAGGGGAAATTTGCCCAGGGTGGTCACCAGCTTGGAGCCGTCCGCAATGCAGACGAAGGTTTGGGCCACGGCAGCGACGATTTTTTCCCGGGTCAGGGCGCCGCCGCCGCCCTTGACCATGTGCAGGCCCGGGGTGACTTCATCGGCCCCGTCCACATAGACCGGCAGGTCGGTGACGTCATTCAGGTCCAGAACCGGGATGCCGTGACCGGCCAGACGCTTGGCCGTGGCTTCCGAACTGGCTACGGCGCCCTTGAAGCGGGATGCCCCCTTGGCCAGTTCGTCGATGAAATAATTGGCCGTGGAACCGGTGCCGACGCCGATGATGGCGCCATCGGCCACGGTCCGGTTCACGTAATCGGCGGCCGCTTTGGCCACCGCCTGTTTCAATTCATCCTGGGTCATGGGGAGGGAAAAATGGGTGGAAGAGGCCAGTCATTTTACCGGAGCCGGCCCGGGCCGTCCGGGAAAAGCGCCCCAACCGGGGCTTCAGGCGCCCCGGAACAGCACCAGTTCGTAGTCGCCGCCCTGGGCCTGGAGCCCGGCCAGACGCACCGGGTAGCGCTTTCCCCCCACTACCAGATCAATGCGCCGATCCGGCCGGAAGGTGTCCGGTGGCACCAGCAGCATCCGGTGCTCCGGGCTGAGGAGAATGGCGTCCTGCAAGCCACTCTTGCCCCCATCCCCAGCCTGCTGGCTCCAGGGACTGTCGTCCTCCTGATCCATGAGCTGAATCTGGGCGCAGAGGGGCTGGCCAGGGAAGAGGCTGAGGCCTGCGTTGGGTACCCCGTGGCTGCGGCCCAGGCGGCGGATGACGGCAACCCGCCATTCCAGTTCGTCCTGCCAGCGGTAGCCCACCAGGGCACCAATGGCCTGCCAGGGCTTGCGGAACAGAAAGCGCACCCCCATGCCCCCCGGGCTCACGTCCGCGCTGTCCCATTCCTCCACCACGCTGCGGATGCCCGTACTCTCCAGCAGGGCCAGGACTTCCGCCGGATTCTGGGGGGGCGGCGGCACTTCCGAGGGACGGGCGCCCCCCTCCCGTTGCAGGTCCAGAACCCGGATGTGGCCCTCATAGTCCAGGCGGCGGCCTGATTTGGCGAATTCCGTGGCGGCCAGGGCCCGGCGGATGGTTTGCAGGCCGGACACCACCAGCAGGGGGCGCTTTACCTTTTGCCGCTCCTTTTCCCGGCGGGGCGGGGTCAGGGACCAATGCTGGATCAGCAGTTGCAGCACATCCAGAATGTCCAGCAGGTCTGCGTGGCTGCTTTCCAGCCATTCCGGAATTTCTTTGCTGAGCTGGATGGTGGCCCGCAGGCGAATCAGCTGGGCGTGGGCCGCACCGGCGCCGAAATGGCGCCAGGTGGGGCCGCTGGGCTGATCCGGGGTGCAGCGCTCCGGTCCCTGATCCCCATCCAGACGGATACGGTAGGGGGTGTGGGGGGAGAAGCTGTCCACAAATAGAAAATGTTCGCTGACCCGGTGAATGAGGCGGTCCGTCACTTCCAGGCGCAGGGGGGTGAGATTGGAGACCGGCGCCACTTCCAGAAAGACTCCGGCCAGATATTCCCGCCAGACGGAGGTGAGGGCTGGGCTATCCGGATAGGGGGGCTGGATGTAGTGGATGATGCCGATGTCCCGGGCCAGGTAGAGCAGCTGGTGCACTGCCTCCCACCAGGTGGCGTCCATTTCCCGGTAGGTGAAGCGGGTCAGCTTCTTTTCCTGCACCAGGGCGTACATGGCCCGCACGGCGAAATTGGCCAGGGTGGCCCGGTTGCTTTCCCGTTGCTTGGGGTCTTTGAAGACCAGCAGGAGCCGGTCCAGGGTCAGCCGGTTGGCCAGGGCCGCCTGATGGAAATAGGTTTCCAGGGGCCGCAGGCTTTGCTCGGCGGCGTAGTCCTGCTGCTTTTGCGCCAGATAGGCATCCAGGCACAGCACGGCGGCGGGCTGGGCGAATTCGTCCAGGCGTTCCACCGCCCGGGCTAGGGCCGTGGGAGGCAATTCGGCGGCCAGCCGGTCCGGATTGCCCAGCCACAGGCCCAGCTCCTGCAAGGTCTTGCCCGGATTGAGCACGGGGACCTGGGCCAGATAGGCGGCGATGGCTTTTTCGCTGCCCAGGGGGTGGCTCACGTCTTCGGAGCGAATACGGGACAGTATCCAGTTCAACATGGGGCGGTGGCTGCCTTGGGGGGTCGTCGATGGGGGCGGCGAACTCCGGAAATATTAGGGGACTATGACTTTTGTCTGGCCGATTATCTTAGCCCCGGGTAGCTAGCTATGTCAGTGACCCATTCCACAAATTTTTGACATTTATACCCTTTTACCTTGGCTTTACCAAAATGGGCAGCAATTCCGCAGACAGGATGGGGACGAGGCCAAAAAAAAACGCCGCCCGCAGGCGGCGTGGGTATACCCGAAACGGGCCTATTTTTTCCGGGCCGGGGGCAGATCGGTGCAACTGCCATGGGCCGCTTCTGCCGCCAGTCCCACGGATTCGCAGAGGGTGGGATGGGGATGGATGGTCTTGCCCATATCCACCGCATCGCAGCCCATTTCCACGGCCAGGCACACTTCCCCGATCAGGTCGCCGGCCCCCATGCCCACAATGCCGCCCCCCAGTAGGCGCTGGCTGGCCTGGTCGAAGAGCAGCTTGGTGAAGCCGTCCTCCGCCCCGTTGGCAATGGCCCGGCCGCTGGCGGCCCAGGGGAACAGGGCTTTTTCGTAGGCCACCCCGTCCGCCTTGAGCTGTTCCTCTGTCTTGCCTGCCCAGGCGATTTCCGGATGGGTGTAGGCCACGCTGGGAATTTGCAGCACATCGAAGGCAGCCCGGGCCAGCTCCGCCTTGCCCTGCACTTCCCCAGCCGCCACCTCCGCCGCCACATGGGCTTCGTGGACCGCCTTGTGGGCCAGCATGGGCTGACCCACGATGTCCCCGATGGCAAAAATGTGGGGCACGTTGGTGCGCAGCTGGGCATCCACGTTGATGAAGCCCCGTTCGGTGACGGCTACTCCGGCGGCTTCGGCGGCGATTTTCTTGCCGTTGGGGGTGCGCCCCACGGCCACCAGTACCAGGTCGAAGGCTTCCTTCTCCCCCGTGGAATAGGTGACTTCCACCCCTTC
Organism: Azospira inquinata; assembly: GCF_018905915.1. Lineage (NCBI taxonomy): Bacteria > Pseudomonadati > Pseudomonadota > Betaproteobacteria > Rhodocyclales > Rhodocyclaceae > Azospira > Azospira inquinata. The sequence continues at coordinate 829,313 of NZ_CP064782.1, read as the reverse complement.
CGGTTTGGCTTCGGCGGCGGTGACCCCGGTGCCCAGGAGAATGCGGTCGAAGCGGGGGGCATTTTTCTTTTCCCACACCTTGACCAGATCCCGGTCGGCCCCGGGCATGAGCTTGGGCCCCAGTTCCACCACGGTAATGCGGGCCCCCAGGGCGCTATACACCGTGGCCATTTCCAGACCGATAATGCCGCCGCCGATGACCAGCATTTTCTTCGGCAGGGTACGCAGTTCCAGGGCGCCGGTGGAATCCACCACCCGGGGATCGTCCTTGGGCATGAAGGGCAGGGCCACGGGCTGGGAGCCGGCCGCGATGATGGCCTTCTGGAAGCGCACCACCTGACGGGTACCGTCGGCGGCGGTGACTTCCAGATGATGGGGGTCGAGGAAGCGGCCTAGGCCTTGGAGATGCTGCACTTTGCGGCCCTTGGCCATGCCCGCCAGACCGCCGGTGAGCTTGCCCACCACCCGGTTTTTGTGTTCCCGGAGCTTATCCAGATCCACCTGGGGTGCCCCAAAGCTCACCCCGGCGGCGCTTAGATGCTGGGCTTCTTCCAGCACCTGGGCGACGTGGAGCAGGGCCTTGGAGGGAATGCAGCCCACGTTGAGGCAGACGCCCCCCAGGGTGGGGTAACGTTCCACCAGTACGGTGGAGAGTCCCAGGTCGGCCGCCCGGAAGGCGGCGGAATAGCCGCCGGGCCCGGCGCCCAGCACCACCATGTCGCAGCTTACGTCCGCCTGGCCGGCAAAGCTGCCCGCTTCCGGGGCTGGCGCACTGGCCGTTGGCGTGGGGGCGGCGGCGGGGGCCGCCGGGGCGCTTTCCCCTTGGCTGGAGGCGGTCGTGGCAACGGCTTCCACCAGGGCGATCACCGAGCCTTCGGAAACCCGGTCCCCCAATTGCACCTTCACTTCCCGGATGATCCCGGCGGTGGGGGCGGGCACGTCCATGGTGGCCTTATCCGATTCCAGGGTGACCAGGGCGTCATCCACCTGGACCGTGTCCCCGGCTTTGACCAGCAGCTCGATCACCGGCACATCTTTGAAATCCCCGATGTCCGGCACTTTCACTTCGATCAGATCCATATCCGTCTCCCTTTACAGCATGACCCGGCGGAAGTCCGCCAGGAGCTTGGCCAGATAGACGTTGAAGCGGGTCGCCAGGGCCCCGTCGATGACCCGGTGGTCGGCGGTCAGGGAGAGGGGCAGCATGAGCCGGGGCGCGAAGGCCTTGCCGTCCCAGACCGGCTTCATCACATTCTTGTTCACCCCCAGAATGGCCACTTCCGGCGCATTGATAATGGGGGAGAAGTAGGTGCCGCCGATGCCTCCCAGGCTGGAAATGGTGAAGCAGGCCCCCTGCATGTCCGCCGGTTTGAGCTTGCCGTCCCGGGCCTGTTTGGCCAAGGAACCGCTTTCCTGGGCGATTTCCACGATGGACTTCTGATCCGCGTTTTTCACCACGGGCACCACCAGACCGTTGGGGGTGTCGGCGGCAAAACCGATGTGGAAATACTTTTTCAGCACCAGATTTTCCCCATCCAAGGAGGCGTTGAACTCGGGGAATTGCTGCAGGGCCCGGACGCTGGCCTTGATGAGGAAAGCCAGCATGGTGAGCTTAATGCCCGCCTTTTCGTTTTCCTTGTTGAGCTGGACCCGGAAGGCTTCCAGGTCCGTGATGTCCGCGTCCTCATGGTAGGTCACGGCGGGAATCATGGCCCAGTTGCGGGACAGATTCTGACCGGAGATTTTCTTGATGCGGGACAGGGGCTGGGTGTCGATTTCCCCGAATTTGCTGAAATCGATCTTGGGCCAGGGCAACAGATCCAGCCCACCGCCCAGGGAGCCGCCAGGAGCCGCAGCCGGAGCGGCGCCGGACAGGGCGCCCTTGACGAAGGCCGTCACGTCTTCCTTGAGGATGCGACCCTTGGGGCCGGTGGCGGCCACCTTGGTTAAATCCACCCCCAGTTCCCGGGCGAAGGCCCGTACCGAGGGAGAGGCGTGGGTCTTGCCTCCCAGGGGCGGTACGGGGGCCAGGGCCGCCGGGGCGTAGGGCTGGGTGGGGGCCGGGCCGGTAAATTCCGGGGGGGTGATGCGGAAGGGGGCGGCGGGGGCTTCTGCCGGGGCCGGGGCGGATGCCTGGGCGGCGGTTTCTACCACCACCACGGCGACCCCTTGGGACACCTTGTCCCCCAGCTTCACCTTCACTTCCTTGACCACCCCGGCCACGGAGCAGGGCACATCCATGGTGGCCTTGTCCGATTCCAGGGTCACCAGGGCGTCATCCACCTTCACCGGGTCACCGGGTTTGACGAATACCTCGATGACCGGCACGTCCTTGAAGTCCCCGATATCCGGCACGGTCACTTCCACCAGGGCGGGGGCGGTCGTTGCTGCGGGGGCCGGGGCGTTCGGGGTGGGCGCTGCCGCCGGAGCGGCGGGCGCTTCTGCGGTGGCGTCCCCGGAGGCTTCCAGCAGCACAACCAGGCTACCTTCGGAAACCCGGTCCCCCAGTTGTACCTTGATTTCCTTGACCACCCCGGCGGCCGGGGAGGGCACGTCCATGGTGGCTTTGTCCGATTCCAGGGTGACCAGGGCGTCGTCCACTTGGACCGTGTCCCCGGGTTTGACCATTACTTCGATGACCGGCACATCCTTGAAATCCCCGATGTCCGGAACCTTCACTTCAATCACTTGGCTCATGGTTTGTCTCCGTCAGGGCATCAGGCGTGCAGGGGGTTGAGTTTTTCCGGGTCCAGACCGTATTTGGTCAGGGCTTCGGCCACCTTTTCCCGGGCCAGGAGCCCGTCGTCCGCCAGGGACTTGAGGGCGGCCAGGGTGACCCAGTAGCGGTCCACTTCGAAGAAGTGGCGCAGCTTGGCCCGGGTGTCGGAGCGGCCAAAGCCGTCCGTGCCCAGTACGGTGTAGCGGCGGTTGAGGAAGGGACGGATTTGGTCGGCTACCAGGCGCACATAGTCGGTGGCCGCCACGATGGGGCCCCGGGTGTCTTCCAGGCAGGCTTCCACGTGGGAACGGCGGGGCGTTTCCAGGGGGTGGAGCATGTTCCAGCGCTGGGCGGCGTAGCCGTCCCGGGACAGCTCGGTGAAGCTGGGGCAGGACCAGATGTCTGCTTCCACGCCCCAGTCCTGACGCAGCAGGTCGGCGGCGGCGATCACTTCCCGGAGGATGGAACCGGAGCCGAGCAGTTGCACCCGGGGACCGTCGGACGCCACCCCCTTCTTCAGCTGGTACATGCCCTTGAGGATGGCGGCTTCCACTCCTTCCGGCATTTCCGGGTGCTCGTAGTTTTCGTTGAGCACGGTGATGTAGTAATAGACGTCTTCCTGCTCCACATACATGCGGCGCAGGCCGTCCTGGACGATCACCGCCACTTCATAGGCGAAGGTGGGGTCGTAGGAAATGCAGTTGGGAATGGCGGCGGAGAGCAGGTGGGAATGGCCGTCCTCGTGTTGCAGCCCTTCCCCGTTCAGGGTGGTGCGCCCGGAGGTGCCCCCGATGAGGAAGCCCCGAGTGCGTTGGTCGGCGGCCGCCCAACACAGATCCATGGTGCGTTGCAGGCCGAACATGGAATAGAAGATGTAGAAGGGCACCATCTGCACCCCGTGGGTGCTGTAGCTGGTCCCGGCGGCGATCCAGTCCGCCATGGCCCCCGCTTCGTTGATGCCTTCCTGGAGGATCTGCCCGGTGCGGGATTCCTTGTAGAACATCAGCTGGTCGTGGTCTTCCGGCACGTACTTCTGGCCTTCCTGATTCCAGATGCCGAACTGGCGGAACATGCCTTCCATGCCGAAGGTGCGGGATTCATCCGGCACGATGGGGACAATGTGTTTGGCCAGGGCCTTGTCCTTGAGCAGGTGGCTGAGGATGCGTACCAGGGCCATGGTGGTGGAAAATTCCCGACCCTGGCCGGAAGCCTTGAGCAGGCTGTCAAAGGCGGACAGGGGAGGCATGGGCAGGGCTTCGGCAGTACGCCGCCGAGCCGGAATATAGCCCCCCAGGGCGTCCCGCCGGGCCTTCATGTAGGCCACTTCCGGGGAATCGTCCGGGAATTTCAGGTAGGGCACCTGTTCGATCTGGTCGTCCGGAATGGTCAGGCCGAAACGGTCCCGCATGCGCTTCAAGGCGTCCGTGCCCATTTTCTTCGCCTGGTGGGCGATGTTCATGGCTTCCCCGGCCACCCCCATGCCGTAACCCTTGATGGTCTTGGCCAGGATGACCGTGGGCTGGCCCTGGGTTTCCGTGGCAGCCTTGAAGGCGGTGTAAATCTTGAACATGTCGTGGCCGCCCCGGTTCAGGGCCCAGATGTCGTCATCGGTCCAGTCCGCCACCAGTTCCTTCAGTTCCGGGGTGTTGAAGAAATGCTCCCGCACATAGGCCCCGTTTTTGGCCTTGAAGGTTTGGTATTCCCCGTCCACGCATTCCATCATGCGTTTTTTCAGGATGCCCTTTTTATCCCGGGCGAAGAGGGCGTCCCAGTGGGTGCCCCAGATGAGCTTGATGACATTCCAGCCAGCGCCCCGGAAGTCCCCTTCCAGTTCCTGGATGATTTTGCCGTTGCCCCGCACCGGGCCGTCCAGCCGTTGCAGGTTGCAGTTCACCACAAAAATCAGGTTATCCAGCTTTTCCCGGGCCGCCATACCGATGGCCCCCAGGGATTCCACTTCGTCGATTTCCCCATCCCCCAGGAAGGCCCAGACCTTGCGACCGGCGGTTTTGGCCACGTCCCGGCTATCCAGGTATTTCATGAAGCGGGCGGAATAGATGGCCTGCAAAGGCCCCAGGCCCATGGAGACGGTGGGGAATTGCCAGAAATCCGGCATCAGCCAGGGGTGGGGGTAGGAGGAAATGCCCTTGCCGTCCACTTCCTGGCGGTAACTGTCCATTTGCTCTTCGGTGAGGCGACCGAGCATGAAGGCCCGGGCATAAACCCCGGGCACGGAGTGGCCCTGGAAGTAAATCAGATCCCCGCCCCGCTCCGCCGTGGGGGCGCGCCAGAACCAGTTGAAGCCCACGTCGTAGAGCACGGCGCTGGAGGCGAAGGAGGCGATGTGGCCTCCCACGTTGGTGTGCTTGTTGGCCCGGACCACCATGGCCGCGGCATTCCAGCGGATCACGGAGCGGATTTTTTCCTCCATGTCCGGGTCCCCCGGGTATTTGGGCTGCTGATTGGCCGGGATGGTGTTGATGTATTCGGTGGTGGCGCTATAGGGGAGGTCGATGCCGTCCTCCCGCGCTTCCGTAATCAGGCGGGAGAGGAGGAAATGGGCCCGGTCCGGGCCCTCCTTATCGATGACCCCGGCCAGGGCGTCAATCCATTCCCGGGTTTCACCGGGGTCCAGATCGGGGTTGGGAGAAAGGGGGGAAGGGGAGGGAGCTGCCATGATTTTGTCTCCTGAATGTCGGTCTTGTTAGGCCTGGATGGACGCTCTTGCATCGCTCCAGGGTATGGAGCAATGCCTAGCTTAGATCGAAATGGGGACTTCGCCTAGCGTCGTTCCGCATTATAAAAACGAGGTTCGTAATGTGCAATATTGCGGCGCAACAAGCGCCAGTCCTGGCTTTCCCCATTTGGGGCGGAGTGGGAAAAGCGGGGGAAATGGGGCCTAAATTCCCCGGTGAGAGGGGATGCTCCGGAGGAAAAGCCCGGCGGATGGGGACCCGGGTGGGATTTCTCCGCCAAGCGGCGGTGCGGGGCAAAAAGCTGGGTTGCCCGCCGCTTCTATGCCCATTCTCCGGAAGTTTTCCCCGGGAAAGGGGGCTGCTGGCTTTACAATAGGGCCCTGCTGCCGATTGCCCTGGCCCTGTCATGCGGTTTGATTTTTTCATGCGTACTTCCCCGGTTTTCTTTTTTCCCCGTAAACGGGCGTCCCTATTGGCTTTAGCCGGGGGGCTGCTGCTTGCAGGCGGTGCTCCCGCCTGGGGCGAAGGGGCCGGCCTGCGCCCCGTGGGGGGCGGCAACGGCCTGGCCATGCCCGCCCCCGACGAGGTGGGCTGGGGGCGGGAGACCGGCCAGCCAGCTCCGGTCCGTCATGGCACCTCCTCCAGGGGCAGCGCCGGGGATCGGGCCGGGGCGGGAAATCTTCAGACCTCGCCTGCCAGTGATGCGGCGTCCATGCCTTCCCCCGGGGCGGACCCGGTGCCGGCGGCTTCCGCGACAACGCCCGACATCCCGGCCCCTGAGGCAACCCCCGTTTCCGGTACCGATTGGCGTTATGGCCTGATTCCCGGGCTTCTGCTCGGTGCCGGTGCGGCCGGGGCTTTCCTCTGGGAGCGCCGCTCCCGGCGCAAGGTGGAACGGGATCGGGATCGGCTTTTTTCCCTCTCCCTGGGCCTGCTCTGCGTGGCTACCCTGGGGGGGCGCATTCGCCGGGCCAATCCGGCTTTCCAGCGGGTGCTGGGCTATCGGCTGGAAGAATTGGTAGGGCGTTCCCTGGTGGAACTGGCGGTGGCCCCGGACGATTCCAAGGTGGAAGATGGCCTGGCCCGCCTGGCCCAGGGCAAGCCCTGGGAATTCGAAGGGCGCTTCCGTTGTGCCAGTGGCGGAGAAAAATGGCTGTTGTGGAATCTCAATCCGGCTCCCCAGGACGGCCTGCTTTACGCGGTGGCCCACGACATCACGGACCGCAAGCGAGCTGAGGCGGCGGTGCTGGAGGAATACGGCTTTCGCAAGGCCATTGAGGAATCCGTTTCCACGGGGCTGCGGGCCATTGACCTGGAAGGCCGGATCATCGACGTCAATCCGGCCTTTTGTCGCATGTTGGGCTGGTCCGAGACCGAACTCCTGGGCTTGAAGCCCCCTTTCCCCTACTGGCCCCCCGAGGAACGTCCCACTCTGGAAGCCAATTTCGCCCAGACCCTGGCGGGCAAAATTCCCCCCCGGGGCTTTGAGCAGCGGGTGATGCGCAAAAACGGGGAGCGTATTGACGTGCGCTTCTACATCTCCCCCCTGATCGACGGGGATGGCCGCCAGACCGGCTGGATGGGCTCCATGACCGACATCACGGAGCCCAAGCGGGTGCGGGCCGAGCTGGAGCGTTCCCAGGAACGTTTTGTCACCGTGCTGGATGGCCTGGATTCGGCGGTCTATGTGGCGGACGTGGATAGCAACGAAATTCTCTTCGCCAACCGGGCCTTCAAATATCTGTTCGGCGCCGACGCGGTGGGCCGGGACTGCTGGGAAGTGACCGGCTCCTGCCGCCCGCCCCGGGGCGCCTTCGACTGCGATCCCCGGCTCCTGTCCCCGGAAGTGCTGCCCCGTCCCCTCTTCGACGGGGAGGTGCGCAACGAGGAAACGGGGGCCTGGTACCACCTCCATGACCGGGCTATCCGCTGGGTAGATGGTCGGGTGGTGCGGGTCCAGATTGCCACGGACATTTCCGAGCGCAAGCGCCTGGACGAGGTGAATCTGCAACAGCAAAAGCGCCTGGAACAGACCTCCCGCCTCATTACCATGGGGGAAATGGCTTCTAGCCTGGCCCACGAGTTGAATCAACCCCTGGCCGCCATTGCCGCCTATTGCGCCGGTTGCGTTAAACGCCTGCAAAGCGGTCGGGGCAAGCCGGAGGAACTCCTGTCCGCCATGGCCAAGGCCAGCGCCCAGGCCGAGCGGGCGGGCAAAATCATTCACCGGATGCGGGATTTCGTGAAAAAAAGCGAGCCCCACCGGGCCGCCGTGGCCCTGGCGGATATCGTGGAAGAAACCCTGGGCTTTGCCAATATTGAAGCCCATCGCCTGGAAGTGATGATTTGCCTGGACCTGCCCCCCGAGCTGCCGCCCCTTTGGGCGGACCGGATCATGATCGAGCAGGTGCTCCTCAATCTGGTCAAAAACGGCATCGAAGCCATGGGGGAAGTGCCCCGGGAGCGGCGTCAATTGACGGTTTCGGCGCGGCTGGCGGACAATTGGACGGTGGAGGTGACGGTGGCGGACCATGGCCACGGTCTGGGCGACAAGAGCGCCGACCAGCTGTTTGCCCCGTTTTTCACCACCAAGACCGAAGGGATGGGTATGGGGCTTTCCATTTGCCGCTCCATGATCGAGTTCCACCAGGGGCGCCTGTGGGCCGAGCCCAACCCGGACGGCGGCGCCCTTTTCAAATTTACCTTGCCTCTGGAGCGTGAGCTATGACCCATCTTCCCGCCGACACCGACGGCGTCGAACAGTGGGTGTTCGTGGTGGATGACGATGAAGCCATGCGGGATTCCCTGGTCTGGCTCATCGAATCCGATGGTTACCGGGTACAGAGCTTCGCCACGGCGGAGGAATTCCTGGATTTCTACCACGATGGTCTGGCCGGTTGCCTGGTGCTGGATGTGCGTATGCCGGGCATCAGCGGGCTGGAGCTCTACGAGCGGTTGGCGGCCCGCCAATCCACCCTGCCCGTGATTTTCGTTACCGGCCACGGGGATGTGCCCATGGCCGTGGCGGCCCTCAAGCGGGGGGCGGTGGATTTCATCGAAAAGCCGTTTAACGACAGCGATATGCTGCGCCTCATCCAGCATTGCCTGCTGCAAGAGCGGGATCGGCGCGCCCAGCGGGATCGGCAGCGCTCCGTGGCTACCCGCCTGGAAAGCCTGTCCCCCCGGGAGCGGGAGGTGATGGACCGGGTGGTGGAAGGTAAGCTCAACAAGCAGATTGCGGACGACCTGAACATCAGCATGAAAACCGTGGAAGCCCACCGGGCCCGGGTGATGGAAAAAATGGGGGTGCGTTCCCTGGCGGAACTGGTTCAGTGCGTGTTGGGGGTGGGCAGCCGCCCCTCGGCCTGATATCGGGCGGGCTCCCTGGCCTTGGGGAGGAAAACTGAGGCTCGACCGGGCAATAAAAAAGCGGGCTACATGCCCGCTTTTTTATTGGGTGGCGCCGGTGGAACGGCGGGGCGCCGGCCCAGTGCTGTCTCAGTGGGTCAGCAAGGCTTCCGTGGGTACCCCCACCCGGATATTGCCCCAGTGCCGGCCCCCCACCAGGATGGGCATGGCCAGATCACAGAGCACTTCCCCCGTATCCCGCTGGTAGGTTTGCAGGAGCATGGCTTCCTTGTTCTGGGCTGCCCGCATTTCCGGCGGCCGCTCGAATTTGCGGCAGGTCCGGTTGCCCACCAGATCCTTTTCGTAATCCCCGGTGAGAGGCTGGGAAAATTTCTGATTGTGGGTGGATAGGTAGCTGTCCGTATTCACGGCTACCGCAAAGGCGGCACCGGGAATGTCCCGCAGACAGCTGTCCAGGGTTTCCTGGGCCAGACGGGAGAAGTCTTCGCCCCACACCACCCGAAATTTGGGGGGATTGGTGTCCGGGATGGGCCGGTAATTGCGGTCGAATACGTCTTTGCCGCTGTGGGCGATCTGCTCCAGGGCGTCCTGAACCTGGTCCCGGAACTGGCGGGCCCGGTTCACCGCGAAGTCGAACGCTCCCTGGCCGATCTTGAAGCGGGACACTAGCTCCTGAATGGCTTCCGTGGCCGAGGTCAGGCTGGCGGTGCGCTGTTCCGAATCCTCCATATGGCGAGCCACCTTGCCGGAAAGATCATGGACCACGGTCACGTCGTCATGGACCTGGCCGTTGGTGGCGCTTAATTCCTCCATGGCGGAGGCGATCTGGAGCAGGGCTTCGCTGGTCTTGCCGAAGTCTTCCACCATGTGTTCAAACTGGTGGGCGGCCCGGTCCACCACCTCCCGGGTCTGGCCGATGTCCGTGCTGATTTCGTCGTTTTCCGCCCGAGTGTTGCTCACCAGGTCGATCATGCCGGTGATATTGCCGGTAATTTCTTCCGTGGCCTTGTTCACCCGTTCCGCCAGTTTGCGCACCTCGTCCGCCACCACGGCAAAGCCCCGTCCTGCTTCCCCGGCCCGGGCTGCCTCAATGGCCGCATTCAAGGCCAGCAGATTGGTTTGGTCCGCAATGGCCCGGATCAGGGCCGCAATGGTGTTCACGCTGGCGGAGCGTTGGGACAGGTCATCCACCGTGTGGTTGAAGCGCAGCACCTTTTCATTCACCGAATTGATTTTGCCCGCCACCTCCTGCATTTCCTGGAGGGACTGGCGGGCCATGGCCAGATTGGCGGCGGTGGAATCGGAAATGGCGTGGGTGCTGGAGCCCACTTCTTCGATGGCCCGGGTGGATTCGCTGCTGGAAGTGAATACCTGATCCGTCAGATCCCCCTGTTCCCGGGCGCTGGTGGCGCTGGCCTCCACCCGCACTTTGACGTGCACCGCTTCCCGGGCGATGACCACGGACATCTTGCGCACTTCGCTGACGATCTGGCGCATTTTTTCCGCGAAACGGTTGTAGCTTTCCGCTAATTCCCGCAGCTCGTCGTGGGTAATGAGGGGCAGATTGCGGGAGAAGTCCCCTTCGCCCCGGGCGATTTCATTGAAGATGTGGGTGATGCCCTTGACCGGGCGGACAATGAGAAAGCGCAGGTAGAACACCAGGCCGATGGTGGCGGCAAAGCTCACCAGTGTGAGGCCCACCATGACATAAAAGCTTTTATCCAGGAGCGACTGGATCTGCCCCTGGGCGGCCGCCCCTTGGCGGGCCAGCTGCTCAATGTCGCCGATGTAATAAAAATAGGTGGCCAGGAAGGCCAGATTGAGCAGAAACAGGAGAAAAAAGCTGGAGAGCTTTTTCGACAGGGAATTAAAAAAAGTTTCTTCTACGGTCTCGTACAGCCGCCAAAAAGCATTCATCTCCGTCTCCAGCAGGTCCCGCCGCTGACATGGGGCGTGCGGCGGTTGTTATTTGTCACTATAGCTTGCGATAAAACGGCCAGAAAAGGAATGCTTAATTTCACATATTTTCATTTTTTACTTTGCCGGGGCGGCCCGGACGGGGCGGCTGTGTCCGGCCGTCCCATGGTGTAAAATACTGTTTTCTTTGCGGGAAAGGCAGCGGCCTTTCCCCTTTTACGTTCTAGCGTCTCGAAAAGGGAATTCATGACGGCTCAAATCCTCGACGGCAAGGCCCTGGCGGAAGAACTGCGCACCAGTTTCCGCGCCCGGGTGGATGCCCTCACGGCCCAGGGGCACCGTCCCGGCCTGGTGGTGATTCTGGTGGGGGAAGACCCCGCGTCCCAGGTCTATGTGCGCAATAAGGTCAATGCCTGCGAAAAGGTGGGGCTCTACTCGGAAAAGCTCACCTATCCCAAGGATGTGGCGCCCCAGGTGGTGCTGGACAAGATTGCCGAACTCAACGCCGACCCGAAAATCCACGGCATTCTGGTGCAACTGCCCCTGCCGTCCCAGTTCGATGCGGATAAGGTGCTGGAAGCCATTGCCCCGGAAAAGGATGTGGACGGTTTCCATGCGGAAAACGTGGGGGCTCTGATGCAGGGCAATCCCCGCTTCATTCCCTGCACCCCCTACGGGGTTATGAAAATGCTGGAAAAGGGCGGCGTGGATTTGGGCGGCAAGGAAGCCGTGGTGGTGGGGCGCTCCAATATTGTGGGTAAGCCCATGGCCATGCTGCTCCTGGCCCAGGGCGCCACGGTGACGGTCTGCCATTCCCGTACCGCTGACCTGAAATTCCATACCTCCCGGGCCGATGTGCTGGTGGCCGCCGTGGGTCGCCCGAAAATGATTACCGGGGACATGATCAAGCCCGGCGCCGTGGTTATCGACGTGGGCATCAACCGCCTGCCGCCGGAACAGGGGGGCAAGCTGTGCGGTGACGTGGATTTCGACTCCTGCAAGGAAGTGGCGTCCCTCATTACCCCGGTGCCCGGTGGCGTCGGCCCCATGACCATCACCATGCTCCTGGCCAATACCATTGAGGCCGCCGAGCGCAAGGCCGGGCTTTAAGCCCTCCGGCTTTTTGACCCAGAAAGGATTGCTTCCATGAGTCAGACTTCCCAGCCCCTGGTCGGCATTGTCATGGGTTCCGACAGCGACTGGCCGGTGATGCAGGCCGCTGCCGTGCAGTTGAAGGATTTCGGTGTGCCCTTTGAAACCCGGGTGGTTTCCGCCCACCGTACCCCGGACCTGCTCTTCCAGTATGGGGAAAGCGCCGCCGGACGGGGCCTCCAGGCCATTATCGCCGGGGCCGGGGGCGCCGCTCACCTGCCGGGCATGTTGGCCGCCAAGACCACCGTGCCCGTGATGGGGGTGCCCGTGACTTCCAAGGCCCTTTCCGGTCTGGATTCCCTCTACTCCATCGTCCAGATGCCCAAGGGCATTCCGGTGGCCACCTTCGCCATCGGCGAGGCGGGGGCCGCCAATGCGGCCCTCTTCGTGGTGGCCCAGCTGGCGACCCGGGACCTGGAACTGGCGGCCAAGCTGGCCAAGTTCCGGGAAGCCCAGAGCGCCAAAGTGCTGGCCATGAAGTTGCCGGAAGTGTGATATTTCTCATGCGCCGGCAGTATGCCGGTGCCGGGGGCGGGGCCCGTGAGGCCCCGTCCCTTCCCTGGAGCCAGTAAAGCAAGATCATGATTCTTCCTCCCGCAACCCTCGGTATGCTCGGCGGCGGCCAACTGGGCCGCTTTTTCGTCACCGCAGCCCATGAAATGGGCTATCAGGTCTGGGTGCTGGACCCGGACCCGGAAAGCCCGGCGGGGCGCATTGCGGACCGCCATCTCCAGGCCGGTTACAGCGACCGGGGTGCCCTGGACGAGCTGGCGGGCGCCTGTGCCGCCATTACCACCGAGTTTGAAAATGTGCCGGCGGAAACCCTGGAATACCTGGCCCGCAGCAAGCCGGTTCATCCTTCCGCCGCCGCCGTGGCCATTTGCCAGAACCGCATTGCGGAAAAGACCTTCCTGCGGGACAACGGTCTGCCCCACGGCCCCTTTGCCGTGATCCGCAGCGTGGCCGACCTGGAGCGGGCCGATGGGGCCCTGTTCCCCGCCATTCTCAAGGTGGCCCGCTTCGGTTACGACGGCAAGGGCCAGGCGGTGGTGGAAAACCGGGACGAAGCTCTGGCCGCTTTCCGGGGCTTTAAGGAAGAGGCCTGCGTGCTGGAGCAGAAGCTGCCCCTGGACTACGAAGTGTCCGTGGTTCTAGCCCGGGACGCCCAAGGCCGGGTGCAGTGCTTCCCCACGGGGGAGAATCAGCACCGTAACGGCATTCTGGATGTTTCCATCGTCCCTGCCCGGGCCTCCACCTGCACCCTGGATAACGCCCACGCTATTGCGGAGCGCATCGGGGAGCGGCTGGGGTACATCGGCACCCTGGGGGTGGAATTTTTCGTCACCCGGGGCAAGCTGGTGGTCAATGAAATGGCGCCCCGGCCCCACAACAGCGGCCATTACACCCTGGATGCCTGTGTCACCGGCCAGTTCGAGCAGCAGGTGCGGGCCCTCTGCGGGCTGCCCCTGGGGGAAGCCCGGGCCCACTCGGCGGCGGTGATGGTAAATATTCTCGGGGACCTGTGGTTCGGGGCGGACGGCACCTATCGGGAGCCGGATTGGCAGCGCCTCTTGGCCGTGCCCAATCTCAAGCTCCACCTTTACGCCAAGCGTCAGGCTCGGCCGGGGCGCAAGATGGGCCACTTTACGGTGATCGGCAGCGACCCCGCCCAGGTTCAGGCCGCCGCCCTGGCGGCCCGCAGTGCCCTGGGTATCGGGGAGCCCTAAACCATGAACACGGTCAGCCAGGCGGATATTGACCGGGCGGTGGCCCTGCTCCAGGCGGGCGCCCTGATCGGCATTCCCACGGAGACCGTCTACGGATTGGCGGCGGATGCGGCTAATCCGGAGGCGGTGGCCAATATCTTCGCCGCCAAAGGCCGCCCGGCCAACCATCCCCTGATCGTCCATCTGGCCGATGCTTCCTACCTAGAAGACTGGGCCATGGACATTCCCGGGGAAGCCTGGGAGCTGGCGGAAGCCTTCTGGCCCGGCCCCCTGACCCTGATTCTGAAAAAGACGCCCCGAGTGCCCGATGCAGTGACCGGCGGCCAGGACACGGTGGGTATCCGCATTCCCGCCCATCCGGTGACCCAGGCCCTGCTTCGGGCCTTTGCCGCCGCCGGGGGGAGCGGCGGGGTAGCCGCCCCTTCCGCGAACCGCTTTGGCCGCATCAGCCCCACGGAAGCCGCCCACGTTGTCAGCGAACTGGGGGATCGGGTGGCCATGGTGCTGGATGGGGGCCCCTGTCGGGTGGGGATTGAATCCACCATCATCGACCTTTCCCGGGGCGAGCCCCATCTGCTGCGCCCGGGCCACATCACCCCGGAACAGATTGCCGCCGTGATCGGCGTCCTGCCCCAGCGTCCCGACGCCGCCTCTCCCCGGGCCTCCGGCACCCTGCCGGGGCACTATGCGCCCCGCACCGCTCTGCGCATCCTGGCCCCGGAGCGGCTGCTGGATTACCTCAACGTGGTGCGCCATCGCGGCGGCCGCTGCGCCGTACTGGCCCACAGCCATCCGCCCCAGGCCGGGATGCCCCATTTCTGGCGCATGCTGCCCATCACCCCGGAAGGTTACGCCCGGGATTTGTACGGCGCCCTGCGGGCGGCGGATGAATCCGGCGCGGAGGAAATCGTGGTGGAAGCCATCCCCACCGGCCCGGACTGGACCGCCGTGGCCGACCGCCTGCGCCGCGCCGCCTTCGGGGCCGGGCAAGGTCGCTAGGCCCTGTCTGGCGAGGTTGTAGGGGGCAGGGCTGTTGGCTTAGGCTGGAGAATCCTTCCGGATAGCTTTCCGGTGCTTTCTTCCCTTCCCGCGTATTGCCCGGGCCCCGGATTCTCTCCAGGCCTCCCGAACCCCCCAAGAGCCGGGTGGTTTTTTGACAAGAGCGGCGGAGTTGCTATAATCCGCCTCCTCGGTGTGGGGCGGTAGCTCAGTTGGGAGAGCGTCGCGTTCGCAATGCGAAGGTCGTGAGTTCGATCCTCATCCGCTCCACCAAAAGATTTGGAAAAGCCAATGAATGCAGATTCATTGGCTTTTTTCGTTTACCGGGATAAAAGGCTGGCGCCCGGGAATGGGGCTAGGTTTCGTGGCCCAGGGATGGGGGGCAAGGCCGAAAATCACACCGTTCCCCGTGCCTATCCCTCCCTCAAACTATCTTGGTAAGGGGTGGAATCGGAAGGGGGACGGTGTCTTCCGCCGATTCCCGCAGGACGGTTTGGGTCTGCTGATAGGCGGCGAAAAATTCGGCCAGGCTGACCTCGTTTTCGATGACCTGGGGCAGGCGGCGTTCTACGCCGCTGCGCCGGTCTTTCCAGCCCGCAGGGGGGCCGCTTTCTGTTTGGCGCCGGTCCTGGACCTGGCGATGGCGGGTGGCTTTCATGGCCTCACCTCTTGGTAATTTGTCTATGACGAATGGCCTAGTGATGAGTATGGAAGGGACGGGGGGAATTTTCGCGGCAATATTCCACGTTTTTTCCGGGGGAGCAGCGGTATGCCCACTTCGGTAAATAGACGGCCGGGTGGGGGCCAGGTCCTGGAGCGGACCTGGCCCTTTGGGCCTAGCGGGCCAGCAGGGGCTTTAAAAAGCGTCCCGTGTGGCTGTCCGGGGTGGCGGCGATGGCTTCCGGGGTGCCGGTGGCGATGATGCGGCCGCCCCCGTCCCCCCCTTCCGGCCCCAGATCCACCAGCCAGTCGGCGGTTTTGATCACGTCCAGGTTGTGCTCGATGACCACCACCGTATTGCCGTTATCCGCCAGGCGTTGCAGCACCTTGAGGAGCATGGCGATATCCTGGAAATGGAGGCCGGTGGTGGGTTCGTCCAGGATGTAGAGGGTGCGGCCCGTGTCCCGTTTGGAGAGTTCCAGGGCCAGCTTGACTCGTTGGGCTTCGCCGCCGGAGAGGGTGGTGGCGCTTTGCCCCAGGGTGACGTAGGAGAGACCCACATCCACCAGGGTTTGGAGCTTGCGGGCAATGCTGGGTACGGCGTCGAAAAATTCCCGGGCCTGTTCCACGGTCATGCCCAGGATGTCGTGGATGTTTTTGCCCTTGTAGAGAATTTCCAGGGTTTCCCGGTTGTACCGATGGCCGTGGCAGACGTCGCAGGGTACGTAAATGTCGGGCAGGAAGTGCATTTCCACCTTGAGCACCCCGTCCCCCTGGCAGGCTTCGCAGCGACCGCCCTTGACGTTGAAGGAAAAGCGGCCCGGACCGTAGCCCCGGGAGCGGGATTCGGGCACCCCGGCGAACAGCTCCCGAATGGGGGTGAGGACCCCGGTGTAGGTGGCCGGGTTGGAGCGGGGGGTGCGGCCGATGGGGCTCTGATCCACGTTGATGACCTTGTCGAAGTGGTCCAGCCCCTGGATTTCCTCGTATTCCGCCGGTTCGGTGGAGGCGTTGTAGAGGTGGCGGGCGGCCACGGCGTACAGGGTGTCGTTAATCAGGGTGGATTTGCCCGAGCCGGACACCCCGGTGATGCAGGTGAACAGGCCCACCGGCACTTCCAGGGTGACGTTTTTCAGGTTGTTGCCCTTGGCGCCGATGATGCGCAGCTGGCGTTCCGGGTCCGCCGGGCGGCGCTGGGCCGGTACGGCGATTTTCTTTTGCCCAGACAGGTAGGCGCCGGTGAGGGATTGGGGATTGGCGGCCACCTGTTCCGGAGTGCCTTCGGCGGTGACGTAGCCCCCATGGACCCCGGCCCCCGGGCCGATATCCACCACGTAATCCGCGGCCCGGATGGCGTCCTCGTCGTGTTCCACCACAATCACCGTATTGCCGATGTCTCGCAGCTGGGCCAGGGTTTTCAGGAGCCGGTCGTTATCCCGCTGGTGCAGGCCGATGGAGGGCTCGTCCAGCACATACATGACCCCGGTGAGGCCGGAACCGATCTGGCTAGCCAGGCGAATACGCTGGGCTTCACCCCCGGACAGGGTTTCTGCCGACCGGTCCAGGGACAGGTAATCCAGGCCCACGTTGATGAGGAACTGGAGCCGGGCGACGATTTCCTTGAGGATTTTTTCCGCCACCTGAGCCTTGTGCCCATGGAGTTCCAGGTGCTGGAAATATTCCCGGGCTTCGGCCAGAGGCAGGTGGCTGATCTGGTGCAGGGTCTTGCTGCCCACCCGCACATTGCGGGCTTCCAGGCGCAGGCGGCTGCCTTCGCAATGGGGGCAGGTGCGGTTGTTGATGAGCTTGGCCAGCTCTTCCCGCACCACCATGGAATCCGTTTCCTTGTAGCGCCGTTCCAGGTTGGGAATGATGCCTTCAAAGGGGTGTTCCTTGATGACCACCCGGCCCCGCTCATTCATATAGCGGAAGGGAATTTCCTCCTTGCCCGAGCCGAACAGCACCAGTTCCCGAATGGCGTCGGGGAGCTGTTTGAAGGGGGTGTCCACGTCGAAACTGTAGTGGTCCGCCAGGGAACCCAGCATCTGGAAGTAGAACTGGTTGCGCCGGTCCCAGCCCCGGATGGCTCCCGCCGCCAGGGACAGGTCCGGATGGGCTACCACCAGCTTGGGGTCGAAGAACTGGATGACCCCCAGGCCGTCGCACTTGGGGCAGGCGCCCATGGGATTGTTGAAGGAAAAGAGCCGGGGCTCTAGTTCCTGCAAGGCGTAGGAGCAGATGGGGCAGGCGAATTTGGCGGAAAACAGATGTTCCGTGCCCGAATCCATTTCCAGGGCGATGGCCCGGCCGTCCGCGTGGCGCAGGGCGGTTTCGAAGCTTTCCGCCAGGCGCTGGCGCATGTCTTCCCGTACCTTGAGCCGGTCCACCACCACGTCAATGTTGTGCTTCTGGCTTTTGGTGAGCTTGGGCAGGGCGTCGATTTCGTAAATTTTGCCGTCCACCCGCAGGCGTACGAAGCCCTGGGCCCGAAGGTCGGCGAACAGGTCCAGCTGTTCCCCTTTCCGGTTGGCCACCACGGGGGCCAGGATCATTAGCTTGGTTTCCTCCGGCAGGGCCAGGGCCGCATCCACCATCTGGGAGACGGTCTGGGCCTCCAGGGGCTCCCCGTGCTCCGGGCAATAGGGGGTGCCGGCCCGGGCGAAGAGGAGACGCAGGTAATCGTGGATTTCCGTCACCGTGCCCACGGTGGACCGGGGGTTGTGGCTGGTGGCCTTCTGCTCGATGGAAATGGCGGGGGACAGACCCTCGATCAAATCCACATCCGGTTTTTCCATGAGCTGGAGAAACTGGCGGGCGTAGGCGGAAAGGGACTCCACATAACGGCGCTGGCCTTCCGCATAGAGGGTGTCGAAGGCCAGGGAGGATTTGCCCGAGCCCGAAAGGCCGGTGATGACGATAAGTTTGTCCCGGGGCAGGTCCAGGCTGATGTTTTTGAGATTGTGCGTCCGCGCACCGCGGATCTTGATTTCGTCCATGGATTTTCAGCTGTGGGGTGAGGGCGGGGCCAGGGGCCCGAGGCCAAACCTTGAAATATACGGAATTCGGACGGCCATTACCAAGGATAAAGCTGGGCGGAGGAATGGGCCGGGGCGGGTGGGGCGGTGGTCATACGGCGGGGGGAATTCTACCGCCATCCGGGCCGGGCGGCGGCCACGCCCCGCTTTTTTCGCCCCCCTCGGTGGGCTGGGCGGGCAGACTGGGGTCAGGGCAAACCTGATAAGATACGCAACTTCCCGCCGGAAAACCGGTCTCTTTGGGTTTATCTCCCTTACCACTCCCATGTCGTCTTCCGTTTCCCCTGCCGTCGCTGACGGCTTGAATGCCCAGGAAAAGAAAGCCGGGGTCAGCCTGGCCGGTATTTTCGCCCTGCGCATGCTGGGCCTCTTCCTGATTCTTCCGGTTTTTGCGGTGTACGCCCATTCCCTGCCCAGCGGCAGCAACCTGGCCATGGTGGGCCTGACCATCGGGGCCTACGGCCTGACCCAGGCCCTCTTCCAGATTCCCTACGGCCTGGCCTCCGACCGCTTCGGGCGTAAGCCGGTGATCGTCTTCGGCCTGGTGCTGTTTGCTATTGGCAGTTTTGTGGCCGCTGTGGCCCAGGATCTGCCCATGATCCTGGTGGGCCGGGTGATTCAGGGCGCCGGTGCCATTTCCGCCGCCGTCACGGCCCTGGCCGCGGACCTGACCCGGGAACAGCATCGCACCAAGGTCATGGCCATGATCGGCGGTTCCATCGCCCTGGTGTTCGCCTTTTCCATGGTGGCGGCTCCCGTGCTGTATGGCCTTATCGGTATGCCGGGTATTTTCCTCATTACCGGGGCCCTTTCCGTGCTGGCCATCGGGGTAGTGCTCAAGGTGGTGCCAGACGCGCCCCCCGCGGTGAAGGCGGAAGGGGACGCCAGCTTTGGCCGGGTGTTGAAGGACGGTCGTCTGGGGCGCCTCAATTTCGGCGTTTTCGCCCTCCACGTCATGCAAACCGCCATGTGGGTGCTCATTCCCTCCGCTCTGGTGCAAAGCGGTGGGCTGGCCGTGGGGGAACACTGGAAAATCTACCTGCCCGCCGTGCTGATTTCCTTTGTGGGCATGGTGCCCGCCGTGATCGCAGCGGAAAAGTACGGCAAGATGAAGCTGGTGTTCAACGCCGCCGTGGCCCTGCTGGTAGTAGTGCAACTGGGCTTTTTCTTCTTCGGCAGTGGCCTCTGGCCCCTGGCCATCTGGTTGACCCTGTTTTTTGTGGCCTTCAACATTCTGGAAGCCACCCAGCCGTCCCTGATTTCCCGGATCGCACCCCCCGAAGCCAAGGGGGCGGCCCTGGGCATCTATAACACCACCCAGTCCATCGGCCTGTTCCTCGGCGGGGCTGTGGGGGGCACCCTGGCCCATCGCCTGGGCAACGGGGCGGTCTGGGGATGTACCACCGTCTTGGGGCTGGCCTGGCTGGTGTTCAGCCTGTCCATGGTGGTCCCGCCGCCCCGCTCCCAGCAGCAGGCGCAATAATTCTTTTAAACCAACACTTTCAAGGGGGGCTGCATGGCTTCTGTGAATAAAGTAATCCTGGTCGGCAACCTGGGCGCCGATCCGGAAACCCGATACATGACTAATGGGGATGCGGTGGCCAATGTCCGTCTGGCCACCACCGAAAGCTGGAAAGACAAATCTAGCGGTGAACGCCGGGAAGTGACCGAATGGCACCGGGTGGTGTTCTACCGCAAGCTGGCGGAAATCGTCGGCCAGTACCTGAAAAAGGGCTCTTCCGTCTATATCGAAGGCCGCATCCGCACCCGCAAATGGCAGGATAAGGAAGGCCAGGAGCGTTACACCACGGAAATCGAAGCCACGGAAATGCAGATGCTGGGCCGCCGGGAAGGCAGCGGCGCCCCCGCTGGGGATTCCTACGGTGGCGGTAGCGCCGGTGGGGACTATGAGCGCTCCGCCGCTCCCGCCCCGGCCAAGAAAAAGGCCCCGTCTTTCGACGACATGGATGACGACATTCCGTTTTAATTCGGCAGCCTTTGCCGTTTAATAGCAGGCCCGGACCGCCCTAGCGCTCCGGGCCTGTTTTTTTGTGGAGGGGGAGCGGACCATGGATGGGGAAACATTGGGGTCCCAAACGGGAACGGATATGGAAACGGCGGCGGTGCCTGGGGCCGAGGCCTTTCATCGGGGCTGCGCCCTGCTTGCCGAGGGGAATCCAGCGGAGGCCGCCGACCATTTCCTGGGGGCCTTGCAGGCCAACCCCGGTCTGGGGGAAGCCTGGGCCAATCTGGGCATTGTTCTGGGGGAGGTGGGGCGGCACAGGGCGGCGGAAATCAGCTTCCGCAATGCCCTGACCCTGTTGCCCGGGATAGCGGCCATCCACAACAGTTTTGGCCGTCTCCTGGCAGACCTGGAGCGTTTCCCCGAGGCTGAGGCGGAATACCGGCAGGCCCTGGCCCTGGACCCCAGCCTGGGGCCAGCCCATTCCAATCTGGGGGTGCTGCTAGCCTGCCTGAATCGAGATCAGGCCGCGGAGACCTGCTTTCGCCAGGCCCTGGCTCTTAATCCGGACCATGCCCAGGCCCGCTTCAATTACAGCTATCTGCTGTTGCGTCAGGGGCGTTGGGCCGAGGCCTGGCCCCTGCTGGAAGCCCGGCTGGCGCCGGAAAACCGTCTGGGCATCCATGTGCCCGATCTACCTTTTCCCCAATGGCGGGGGGAGCCCCTGGCGGGACGTTCCCTGGTGGTGTGGTTTGAACAGGGCTTGGGGGATGAAATCCAGTTCTGCCGTTATGTGCCCCTGCTCAAAGCCCGGGGGGTGAGCCGCCTGACCCTGGTGTGCCGGGCGCCCCTGTTGCCCCTATTTCAGACCCTGTCCGGGCCTGACCAGGTGGTGGCCTGGTCCCCGGACCTGGCGCTGGCTCCCCACGATTTCTGCGTCCTGCCCCTTAGTCTGCCGGCTCTTTTTCATACCACTTTGGCGGATTTGCCCGCTACCGTCCCCTATCTGTCCGTTTCTCCGGAACGGCGGGAATACTGGCGTTGTCGCTTGCCCGCCGATGGTTTTCGCCTGGGCCTGGTGTGGCGGGGCAATAGCCGCTTTGAAAATGACCGGCACCGCTCCCTGCCCGATCTCCATGGGCTGGCGCCCCTCTGGTCCCTGCCCGGCCTGCGCCTGATCTGCCTGGTGCCCCCCGGGCCGGGGGTGACCTTGCCCACGGACCTGCCCCTGCTGGACGTAGGGCCGGAATTACGGGATTTCGCCGATACGGCGGCGGTGCTAGAGCAGCTGGATTTGCTTATTTCCGTGGATACGGCGGCGGTGCATCTGGCCGGCGCCTTGGGGCTGCCCGCCTGGCTTTTGTTGTCCCGCTTCAAGCCCGATTGGCGCTGGTTGCAGGGCCGGGAGGATAGTCCCTGGTATCCGTCCCTGCGCCTTTTCCGTCAGGAAACAACGGACGATTGGGCCTCCGTGGTGGCCGCGGTCAAGGGTGCCTTGGCCGCCCGGCTGGCTCTGGGAAGCTCGGAGCACGGTCAGGATCAGGCTTGAGGCAGATTAAAGCGAAAGCTTAAGAGTTTCCCCTAAGCTTTCGCTTTTAATCATCTCCATTAGGGCCCTTAAAGCATTTGGCATAGCCTTGATCCGCCAGGGAAAAGGGGCGGCGGGGCGCCGGTTTTTCCCAAAGCCCGGGGGCGGGTAGAATGGCGAAAAATTTATATTAGAAAAAAACTGTTTTTGGGGGTTTCCATGTACCTGCCGTCCCGCTTTTCCGCCTTTTCCCAGAACCCTTTCCGGTTCTAGGCCCACACCCCGTTTTTACCGTTCTCACCCAGATTGTTTAGTGGGGAGGGAGGTGTCCATGTTCACCTTTGTCACCCTGGCCGAGCAACGCATCCAGGAAGCCCTGGAGCGGGGCGAGTTATCCGATCTGCCGGGCAGCGGTGAGCCCCTGGATTTGACGGAGGATCCCCTGGTGCCGGAGGAACAGCGCATGGCCAATCGCATTCTCAAAAATGCGGGCTTTGTGCCGCCGGAAGTGGGATTACGGCGGGAGGTGGCGGAATTGCGCAGCCAGCTGGAACTGCTCGACGAAGGCGAGCGGGACCGGGCCTGGAAGCGGCTCTGTCTGTTGATGACCCGGCTTTCCCTGTTGCGCGGGGAGGCGGTTAATCTCAGCCTGGAGTCGGTCTATTGGGAACAGCTCAAGCAACGCATGGCCGGACCGGTGCCGGAGTGATATCCGGGGTCGGGCGGTCTTTTTTGTCGGAGTAGTCATGCACGGTTCTTCTGCTTCTTCCCATTCCCGCCTGGCGGCCCTGGCCCTGGCGGCTCTGGGCGTGGTCTATGGCGACATCGGGACCAGTCCCCTGTACGCCATGAAGGAAGTGTTCGCCGGGAATCATCCCATTCCCCTGAACGAGGCCAATGTTCTGGGCAGTCTGTCCCTGTTTTTCTGGGCCCTGATTGTGGTGGTGTCCCTGAAATACGTGGCTTTCATTATGCGGGCGGATAACCGGGGGGAAGGGGGCATCATGGCCCTCATCGCCCTGGCCCTGCACGATGCGGCGGGTAACCGGCGCCGTCAGAAGGCGGTGGTGATCATCGGCATCTTGGGGGCAGCCATGTTCTACGGGGACGGCATGGTGACTCCCGCCATGTCCGTGCTTTCCGCCGTGGAGGGGCTGGAAATTGCCTCCCCCGGCCTGGACCACTTCGTCATTCCCATTACCCTGCTGGTGCTCTTCGCCCTCTTTGCCGTGCAAAAGCGGGGCACGGCCACCGTGGGGGCCCTCTTCGGGCCGGTCATGGTGCTCTGGTTTTCCTGTCTGGCCCTCCTGGGCATCGGGGCCATTCTCCACAATCCCCATGTGCTCCTGGCCCTGAAT
Source organism: Azospira inquinata (assembly GCF_018905915.1). Lineage (NCBI taxonomy): Bacteria > Pseudomonadati > Pseudomonadota > Betaproteobacteria > Rhodocyclales > Rhodocyclaceae > Azospira > Azospira inquinata. The sequence continues at coordinate 806,190 of NZ_CP064782.1, read as the reverse complement.
CCGCTCTATGGGGTGAAATTTCTCCTGGCCAACCAGGCCATGGCCCTGGTGGCCATGGGCAACGTGGTGCTGGCGGTGACCGGGGCGGAAGCCCTCTATGCGGACATGGGCCACTTTGGCCGTCGTCCCATCCAGCTGGCCTGGTTCACCTTCGTGCTGCCCGCCCTGGTACTCAATTACTTCGGCCAGGGGGCCCTGATCCTGGCCCACAGCGACGCCATCCAGAATCCCTTTTTCCTTTCCGCTCCCAAATGGGCTCTGTATCCCCTGGTGGGTTTATCCACCGTGGCCACGGTGATTGCGTCCCAGGCGGTGATTTCGGGGGCTTTTTCCGTCACCCGCCAGGCCATGCAGCTGGGCTTTGTGCCCCGTATGGAAGTGCAGCACACCTCGGAAAAGGAACAGGGCCAGATTTACCTGCCCGGGGTGAACTGGGGTCTGTTCTGTGCCGTGGCGGTGCTGGTGCTGGGCTTCAAATCCTCCAATAACCTGGCGGCGGCTTACGGTATTGCGGTGACCGGGGACATGGTTATTACCTCCCTGCTGGCTACCGCCGTGGTGGCCCGGGTGTGGGGCTGGGGCTGGCCCCGGGCCATCGCCCTCTTCACCGGCTTCCTGGTGGTGGAACTTACCTTCCTGTCCGCCAATGTGATGAAGATTCCCGATGGCGGCTGGTTCCCCTTGGTGGTGGGAGTGGCGGTGTTCGTCATGATGACCACCTGGAAGCGGGGCCGCCAACTGCTGGCGGAACGGCTGCAAGGGGAAGCCCTGCAACTGCTGCCCTTCATCGACAGCATCGAAGTGGCGCCCCCGGTGCGGGTGCCGGGCACGGCGGTGTTCATGAATGCGGACCCCAACGGGGTGCCCCATGCCCTGCTGCATAACCTGATGCACAACAAGGTGCTCCATGAGCGCATCGTCATTGTGTCCGTGAAAATTTTCGACGTGCCCTATGTGCCGGAAATTGACCGGGTGGAAGTGCACCGGCTCAAGGAAAATTTCTACCAGGTCATTGTCCAGTACGGCTTCAAGGACGATCCGGATATTCCCCGGGCCCTGGAGTTGGCGGCGGAAGCGGGGCTGCGCTTTGAAATGCTGGAAACTTCCTTTTTCCTTGGCCGGGAAACCCTCATTCCCCGGCTGGGTTCGGAAATGGCCTTCTGGCGGGAAAAGCTCTTTGTGGCCCTGTTCCGCAACGCCGGGTCGGCTACCACCTTTTTCAAAATTCCCACCAACCGGGTGGTGGAACTGGGGACCCAGGTGGTGCTTTAGGTTTGGGGTGATTGCCGCCCAATAAAAAACCGCCTCTCGGGGCGGTTTTTTATTGGGCCGGTGGGGGAAGGCCCTGCGACCGGCGGATGGGCGGCTTTGCCTAGCTGTAGTGCTGGGTGCCGTGCTTGCCATCCACCAGCTCTCCAGCGGAGAGGGACATGAGCAGGAGGGCGATTTGTTCCGCCATGATCAGGGTGTGGTCGTTGCCGCTTTCCACCATGTATTTGCGCAGAGTGTCCTTGACCGCAGCGGCGCCGGTGACATCGATGATGATGTCCACGGAGGTGCCCAGCTTGGCCAGGTCCATGAAATTATTGGTGGTGGGCACACCGGCTTCCTGGGCCAAGGCGATGCCGGGCAGGGACAGATCCAGATCGGCAACCCCCAGCACGGTGACGAAAGGTGCGGCCAGCAGCTGTTTCAACAAGGGCGTACCGGTATCCCCGGCACCGATGACGGCAATGCGGAATCCACTCATGGTTTGACCTATTTATGAAGATTTTGGGAAAAAGTCAGTGTCCCTGTTCTTAGGGATATTCCGTTTGACGTGGGTCAAAGGCTACGGATTTTTTGCACCAGGGCGGTGGTGGACCGGTTGTGGAGAAAGGGGATGGAATGGATGCTGCCACCCCAGGCCTGGACTTCCCGGGCGCCGACGATTTTTTCCGGGGCCCAGTCCCCGCCCTTCACCAGGATGTCCGGGTGGCTGGCCAGAATGGCTTCCAGGGGCGTGTCCTGGTCAAACCAGGTGACCAGGGACACACATTCCAGGGAGGCCATGACCGCCAGCCGGTCTTCCAGACAGTTGATGGGCCGGTCATCCCCTTTGCCCAGGCGCTTCACCGAGGCGTCCGTATTCAGCGCCACCACCATGGCGGCGCCCAGGGCCCGAGCCTGGGCCAGATAGGTGACGTGGCCCCGGTGCAGAATGTCGAAACAGCCGTTGGTGAATACCAGGGGATGGGCCAGTTGGGCGGCCCGGGCGGCCAGTTGGTCCGGCGGGCAGATTTTGTCTTCAAAGGTGGGCAGGGGATAGGCGGACATGGGGAAATCCAGAACAAAAACCGGGCAAGGATAGCACGGGGGCGCGGGGCCCTAGGCCGCCGGGGCGTTGCTTAAAGCATCCCCTCGGTCGCTGGAACGGACCTGGTTGCGGCCCTGCTCCTTGGCCCGATACAGCTCCCGGTCGGCCCGGGTGATGGCATCCGTCAATTCCCCGCTCTGTCCCAGCAGGGCCAGACCGACGCTGACGGTGGTAAAGGTTTCCGAGCGGCTGGCCCGCTCTTCGCAGCGCAGGCGGATGCGTTCCGCCACCACCAGGGCTTCTTCCATTTCCGTTTCCGGCAGCAGAACGCAGAATTCCTCCCCGCCCCAGCGGCAGGCCAGATCGTGCTGGCGCAGGCTGCGGGTGAGAATGCCGGCGAAGCCTTCCAGGGCCAAATCCCCGTGGTTGTGGCCGTGGCTGTCGTTGAGTTCCTTGAAATGGTCCAGGTCCAGGATCAGCACCACGCTGTTGTGGCCGTTCCGGTTGGCCCGGGAGCGTTCCAGTTCGGCCTGCTCGAGAAAGGCCCGGCGGTTGAAAAGGCGGGTCAGGGGGTCCCGGGTGGCCAGCTGGTTGAGGGTTTCCTGGAGCCGGTCGCTGACCAGGGTGAGCAGGCACAACATGCGTCCCATCTGGAGCAGGATGAAGCAGAAGGTGAATTCCGCATGCATGGTGTTGGCCGCCATCAGGTAGGACGTCGCTTCCGGATAGCGCAGGGTGGCGCCGACCCGGAGGAAGTGGCCGAAGGCATTGAAGAGGGTCAGCCAGGTGGCGATGAGGCCGGGGCGGCGGGTCGGCCAGGGACCGGCCCGGACCAGCTCCCAGGCGCAGAGCAGATCCAGGACGCCCAGCAGGGAGGAGATGAAAACGACCCGGAAGAGGAGGGAATCCAGGACGGAAGAAGCCAGGGTCTGGACTAGGGCGCAGACCAGTACCAGCACCAGGACCAGGGGATACCCCGGGCTGCGAAAGCGGAAGCTGCGGATGCCGGACCAGAGCAGGGCATTGCCCAGAACCACCGCCGTGTTGGAGAGAACAATGGAAACAAAGCCGGGAATCTGCTCCCGCAGGGCCAGGCCCAGGGTGCCCACCATGATGAAGCCGGCGGCTGCCGTCCAGGCCCCCAGACCGGGAATGGCGCGATGGCGCCGCCAGTTAAGCCACATGGCGGCACACCACAGCCCGGAAAGCCCCACCGCCATAGCCAACAGGGAGCGGGTATCGAGGGCGAAGTGGGAGGACACCATGGGGGATTAAGCTGGGGCCAGGGCCTTTCTGTAGCGGTTGAGATCCTGCAGGGTCTCGAAGGTCTGGCCGAAGAGGTTGGATAAGTTGCGCAGGATACCACCGACCACCCGGCTCTCCCACGTCTTGTCGAATTGAATTTGCTTATCCAGCCAGTGTTCCAGCCAGTCCGGGTCGGGCAAACGGCTTTGGATGGTGTCGTTGGGGAAAAGGGACTGATTCACGTGGAGGTTGGTGGGGTGCAGGGGTTTGCCGGAGCGGCCCGAGCTGGCCATGAGCATGCCGATCTTGGCAAAGGCCGTGCGGGCCGTGTCACCAAACCGGTCCATGGCCCGCTTCATGTATTTCAGATAAGCGCCCCCGTGGCGGGCCTCGTCCCGGGAAATGTGGTCGTAGATGGACTTGATCACCGGTTCCGTATGCCATTCTCTGGCGCGCCGATACCACTGGGTGAGGCGCAGTTCGCCGCAGAAATGGAGCATGAGGGTTTCCAGGGCCGGGGCCGGATCGAACTCGAAACGCACCTTGTCCAATTCCGCTTCCGTGGGCGCCAGTTCGGGGCGGAAGCGGCGCAGATATTCCTGGAGCACTAGGGAATGCTTCTGCTCTTCATAAAACCAGATGGACATAAACGCGGAAAAGTCCGAATCCTCCCGATTGTCCCGCAGGAACATTTCCGTGGCGGGCAGGGCCGACCATTCCGTAATGGCGTTCATCTTCACGGTCAGGGCCTGTTCGTCGCTCAGGCGATCGGGCGCAAACTGGTCCCAGGGAATGTCCGTGGCCATGTTCCAGCGGGCTTTTTCCAGACTGTGAAAGAGTTCGGGGTAAAGCATAGCGAAGGGGGTCTCCGGTTGAGGTGGGGGTGGCGGACACGGATCGGGGTCCGTGGCCCCCGGCGGGACCTTGTCAGGCGGTCCCTGGGCCTTGGGGCGCTGGTAGGACAGATGGAATGCCCGGGAGTTTCCCCGGGAAAGGGAAAATCCGGACATCCCCCTGTGTCGCAAAGCTGACAGGGGCCTGGTGCCTTCCTGGCAGGCTAGGCGCGGGGCCCAGGAAACAGAGGCCTGGTATCCCCCTTGCTTGATGGACTTATCCCCCAAACCCAAGGAGTACGGCATGAGCGCAATGTTTCAGATCGGCGACATCGTTTTCGCCCGGGAGGCCCTCTACAACGACGGCCATATTCCGGATATTCCGGCGGAGGCCGGCTTGGCCGCCCCCGGCGACCGGGGCGTGGTGGTCCAGATCGGCCGGGTGGCCGCCGGGATGGGGCCGGAAGAGCAGTTCATCTACCTGGTGCGCTTTGAACAGGCGAATGAGCAACTGGGGCCTCCCGTGGGCTGTCTGCCGGAGGAATTGACCCAGGACGAAGTCGCCGCCCAGGCCTTGGCGGCTGCTGATTGAGGGCTGGCCCCGGGCCGCTCTGTTCCGGGCGGCGGGGCCAGGCTTCAGGAGGGTCTTGACGGTAAAGAAGAAAAACCCGAGCCGTTACGGTAAAATCAAGCTTTTGCACGGGATTTGGCCTTGAACGGCATTACCATCGCCCTTTCCAAGGGCCGCATTTTCGACGAAACCCTGCCCCTTCTGGCGGCAGCCGGTATCGTTCCTACGGAAGATCCGGAAACCTCCCGCAAGCTCATCATCGGCACCAACCGGCCCGATGTGCGGGTGGTGATTGTGCGCGCCACCGATGCGCCCACCTATGTGCAGTACGGTGCGGCGGATTTGGGGGTAGCGGGCAAGGACGTGCTCATCGAGCACGGCGGCGCCGGACTCTATCAACCTCTGGACCTGAAAATCGCCAAGTGCCGCATGTGCGTGGCGGTGCCCCAGGGCTTTGATTACGACCATGTGGTGCGGCAGGGGGCCCGGCTCAAGGTGGCCACCAAGTACCTGAACATCGCCCGTAACCACTTCGCCTCCAAGGGTGTGCACGTGGACTTGATCAAGCTCTACGGCTCCATGGAGCTGGCGCCCCTCACCGGGCTGGCCGATGCCATCGTGGATCTGGTGTCCACCGGCAACACCCTGAAGGCCAACAACCTGGTGGCGGTGGAAGAGGTGATGCCCATTTCCTCCCGGCTCATCGTCAATCAGGCGGCCTTGAAGCTGAAGCGGGAAACCCTGGGGCCCATTCTGGAAGTCTTTACCCAAGCGGTGGAGAAAATCGCATGAGTGTTGCCATCAAACGTTTGCAGAGCACGGCGCCGGATTTTCAGGCCCGGCTCGACGCCCTGCTGGCCTTTGAAGCGGCCCAGGACGACCAGATCGACCGGACCGTGTCCGCCATTCTGGCGGACGTGAAGGCCCGGGGGGATCAGGCGGTGGTGGAATACACCAACCGTTTTGACCGCCTCGCCGTGGCCGGTATGGACGCCCTGGAACTGCCCCGGGCTGAACTTCAGGCGGCTCTGGACGGCTTGCCCGCACCCCGGCGCCAAGCCCTGGAAGCGGCGGCGGGCCGTATTCGCGCCTTCCACGAACGCCAGTTGGGCCATGGTTTTCGTTACGAGGAAGAAGACGGCACCCTGCTGGGCCAGATGGTGACTCCCCTGGACCGGGTGGGGCTCTACGTGCCCGGCGGCAAGGCCGCCTATCCTTCCTCCGTGCTCATGAACGCCATTCCCGCCAAGGTGGCGGGGGTCAAGGAATTGATCATGGTGGTGCCCACCCCGGGGGGGGAACGGAATCCCCTGGTGCTGGCCGCCGCCTGCCTGGCGGGCGTGGATCGGGTCTTTGCCATTGGCGGGGCCCAGGCCGTGGCCGCCCTGGCCTTCGGTACCCAGACCGTGCCCCAGGTGGACAAGATCGTGGGTCCGGGCAACGCCTATGTGGCCTGCGCCAAGCGCCGGGTGTTCGGTATTGTGGGCATCGACATGGTGGCCGGCCCCTCGGAAATTCTGGTGCTGGCGGATGGCTCCACGGACCCGGACTGGGTGGCCATGGATCTTTTCTCCCAGGCGGAACACGATGAACTGGCCCAGGCCGTGCTGATTTGCCCGGATGGGGCCTATATCGACCGGGTGCAGGCCAGCATTGAAAAACTCCTGCCCACTATGCCCCGTCGGGCTGTCATTCAGGCCTCCCTGGAAAACCGGGGCGCCCTGATTCAGGTGCGGGATTTGGAAGAAGCCTGCCTCATCGCCAACCGGGTGGCCCCGGAACACTTGGAACTGTCCTTGGCGGAACCGGATGCCTGGGTGGAAAAAATCCACCACGCCGGGGCTATCTTCATCGGCCCCTATACCTCGGAAGCCTTGGGGGACTACTGCGCCGGGCCCAACCACGTGCTGCCCACCTCGGGTAGCGCCCGGTTTTCCTCGCCCCTGGGGGTCTATGATTTCCAGAAGCGCACCAGCCTAATCCGGGTCTCCCGGGAAGGCTCCCAAACCCTGGGACGCATTGCCGCCACCTTGGCGGACGGGGAAGGCCTGCCGGCCCACGCCCAATCCGCTTCCTATCGGGTTGAGGATTAGTCCTTAGTTCCGCCGTCGGATCAGAACTGAAAAAAGCCCCGGCCCCTCTCCTGTTTGGGAGGGTGGCCGGGGCTTTTTTGTGGGCGCTTGGTTGGAGCGCTGCGCGCTTTCTTCCGGGACTGGAGGGACTGGATAGTGAAGCCCGGGGCGGAGGCTTAAGCGGCGGTGACTCCGATCTGATCCAGGGCCGCCAGCAGCCGATCACACTGGGCGTCCGCGCCGATGGAAATGCGCAGGAAAGGATCAATGCGGGGGGCCTGGAAGTGGCGCACGATAATGGCCCGCTGACGCAGGGCCTGGGCCAGATCGGCTCCGGCCCAGGCCGGATGCCGGGCAAAGACGAAATTGGCGGCGGAGGGCAGCACCTGGAAGCCCCGCTGTGCCAGTTCAGCGCTCAGCCGTTCCCGGCTGGCCATGACCTGGTGCCGGGTGCGGTCAAACCATTCCCGGTCCGACATGGCGGCTTGGGCTCCCGCCTGGGCGATTCGGTCCAGGGGGTAGGAGTTGAAGCTGTTCTTCACCCGTTCCAGGGCTTCGATCAACTCCTCGCTGCCCAGGGCAAAGCCCACCCGCAGCCCGGCCAGGGAGCGGGATTTGGACAGGGTCTGAATCACCAGCAGATTGGGGTGGCGCTGGATCAGGCTGACGGCGGTGGGAATGCGACCCTGGGCGTCTTCCGCGAAGTCGATATAGGCCTCGTCGATAACCACTGCCCGGTTCGGGTGGGCGGCGGCCAGGGCTTCAATCTGGTCCAGGGGCAGGAGGCGGCCCGTGGGGGCGTTGGGGTTGGGGAAAATCACCGGACTGTCCGGGCTGTCTTCGTAATCCCGAGGGTTCAGGCCAAACTCCCCGTCCAGGGGCACGGTACGGTAGGTAATGCCGTAGAGACCGCAATAGACCGGGTAGAAGCTGTAGGTAATGTCCGGGAAGAGCAGGGGGGCGTTCTGTTGCAGGAGGGCCATGAAGACATGGGCCAGCACCTCGTCCGAGCCATTCCCCAGGAACACCTGCCGGGGCGTCAGGCCCCATTCCCCGTAATGGGCGGCAATGGCCTCCTTGAGCCGATCCCCGTTGGGGTCCGGGTAGAGGCGCAGACTGGCCCCATCCGTCCCGATTTCCCCCGTCATGGCCGCCACGGCCCGGGGGGAGGGAGGATAGGGGTTTTCGTTGGTGTTGAGCTTGACCAGATCGGTCAGCTTGGGCTGTTCGCCCGGCGTATAGGGGGTCAACTGATGGACCCGGGGACTCCAAAATCGGCTCATGGACGGTGGTTCCGCTTGCGCGGCGAAGCACGTTGAAAACACGAAATGGTATCATGCCCCCGTTTCCCCATCTTTTTGCGTTCCTTTCTTTCCCTTTCCGACCCTACGCCACGGTAACTCCCATGCGGCAAGCCGAAATTACCCGTAACACCCTGGAAACCCAGATCACGGTCCGCCTTGATCTGGATGGCACCGGTCAGGCCCGGCTGGCCTCCGGTATTCCCTTCCTCGACCACATGCTGGACCAGATTGCCCGCCACGGCCTGGTGGATTTGCAGGTGGAGGCTAAGGGGGACTTGCAGGTGGATGGCCACCACACGGTGGAAGACATCGGTATTGCCCTCGGTCAGGCGCTCGCCCAAGCCCTGGGTGACAAGAAAGGGGTACGCCGTTACGGCCACGCCTACGTGCCCCTGGATGAAGCCCTCTCCCGGGTGGTGGTGGATTTGTCCGGTCGCCCCGGTCTGGAATTCCATGTGGACTTTCAGCGGGCCCGCCTGGGGGATCTGGACACGGAACTGGTCCATGAATTTTTCCAAGGCCTGGTAAATCACGCCTTTATCACCCTGCACGTGGATAACCTGCGGGGCGACAACGCTCACCACCAGTGCGAAACGGTGTTCAAGGCCTTTGGCCGAGCCCTGCGCATGGCGGTGGAAGCGGATCCCCGGGCCGCCGGGGTGGTGCCCTCCACCAAGGGAGCGCTGTAATGGGCAAGATTGCCGTTATCGACTATGGCATGGGCAATTTGCGCTCCGTCTGGCAGGCCCTGGTGCAGGTGGCCGATGGCCGGGAAGTGGTGGTGACCGCCGACCCGGCCCAGGTGGCGGCCGCTGACCGGGTGGTGTTTCCCGGCCAGGGCGCCATGCCTGACTGCATGGCTGAACTGGATGCTCGGGGGCTGCGACCGGCGGTGCTGCAAGCCGCCCGGGACAAGCCTTTCTTGGGCATCTGTATCGGCCTGCAAATGCTCTTCCAGCATAGCGAGGAAGGGGATGTGCCCGGCTTGGGGGTGCTGGCGGGGCAGGTGAAACGTTTTCCCCTGGAGGGAATGACGGATGCCGCCGGTCAACGCCTGAAAGTGCCTCATATGGGCTGGAATCAGGTGGCCCAGATGGCTCCGGCCGGCGCCACCCATCCCCTGTGGCAGGGGATTGGGGATCAGGCCCGTTTTTATTTTGTGCACAGCTACTATGTGGAGCCTAAGAACAATGGCATTATTGTGGGGCGTACGGAGTACGGCCTGCCCTTTACCTGTGCGGTGGCCCAAGATAATATCTTTGCGGTCCAGTTCCACCCGGAAAAGAGTGCCCGGGACGGCTTGGCCCTGCTGAAGAATTTCCTACATTGGCAACCCTGATTGCCCCCGTTTTCCTTCTTCTTTTTCTGCAAGAAAATTTCCCATGCTGATCATTCCCGCGATTGACCTGAAAGATGGCCAATGCGTCCGTCTGAAACAAGGGGTGATGGACCAGGCCACGGTTTTTTCCGAAGACCCGGGCGCCATGGCCGCCCACTGGCTGGAACAGGGCGCCCGCCGCCTCCATCTGGTGGACCTAAATGGTGCCTTTGCCGGTAAACCCAAGAACGAAGCGGCCATCAAGGCTATCGTCAAGGCTGTGGGGGATGACATCCCCGTACAGCTGGGGGGCGGCATTCGGGACCTGGACACCATCGAACGTTACCTGGACGGGGGCATCAGCTACGTCATTATCGGTACGGCGGCGGTGAAAAACCCCGGTTTCCTCCACGACGCCTGCGTTGCTTTTCCCGGCCACATCATCGTCGGCCTGGATGCCAAGGACGGCAAGGTGGCGGTGGACGGCTGGTCCAAGCTCACCGGCCACGACGTGGTGGATTTGGCTCGCAAGTACCAGGATTACGGCGTGGAATCCGTGATTTATACGGATATCGGCCGGGACGGTATGTTGTCCGGCATTAATATCGACGCCACGGTACGTCTGGCCCAAGCCCTGCGCATTCCGGTGATCGCCTCCGGTGGCTTGTCCAGCGAAGACGACGTGCGCAAGCTCTGCGCCGTGGAAGACGAAGGCATTATGGGCACCATTGCGGGTCGGGCCATTTACGACGGCTCCCTAAACTTCAAGTCGGCCCAGGCCACCGCCGATCAGGCGGCTGTTGCCAAGGGTGCCAAGTAGTCATGGGACTGGCCAAACGCATCATCCCCTGTCTGGATGTGACCGCCGGACGGGTGGTTAAGGGCACTAACTTCGTTTCCCTGCGGGACGCGGGGGATCCGGTGGAAATCGCCCGCCGCTACGATGAACAGGGGGCGGACGAAGTCACCTTCCTGGACATTACCGCCAGTTCCGATCAGCGGGACATCATTCTTCATGTGGTGGAAGCCTGCGCTTCCCAGGTCTTCATCCCCCTCACCGTGGGGGGCGGGGTACGCAGCGTGGCGGATGTGCGCCGCCTGCTCAATGCGGGGGCGGACAAGGTGTCCATGAACACCGCCGCCGTACAGAACCCGGACCTGGTCAAAGAAGCCTCCGACAAGGTGGGTTCCCAGTGCATTGTGGTGGCCATCGACGCCAAGCAGGTGGGGGACGGCCAGTGGCACGTCTTTACCCACGGCGGGCGCAAGGATACGGGCCTGGATGCGGTGGCCTGGGCCCGCCAGGTTCAGGAACTGGGGGCGGGGGAAATCCTGCTTACCTCCATGGACCGGGACGGTACCAAAAACGGTTTTGATCTGGCCCTGACCCGGGCCGTTTCCGACGCGGTGAGTCTGCCCGTAATCGCTTCCGGTGGGGTGGGCAATCTTCAGCATCTGGCCGACGGGGTGACCCGGGGCGGCGCCGATGCGGTGCTAGCCGCTTCCATTTTCCATTTCGGTGAATACACGGTGCGGCAGGCCAAGGAATATCTGCGGGATCAGGGCATAGAGGTGCGCCTGTGAGCCAGGATTTGAACCCTGCTCTGCCCTGGCTGGATGCTCTGCACTGGGACCGGGACGGCCTCATCCCCGCCATCGCCCAGGACAGGGAAAGCGGTCGGGTGCTGATGTTCGCCTACATGAACCGGGAATCCCTGGAAGAAACGGTGCGCACCGGCAATGCGGTGTATTGGTCCCGTTCCCGGGGCCGCCTCTGGCGCAAGGGCGAGGAATCCGGCCACTACCAGCGGGTGCGGGAATTACGCACCGACTGCGACGGGGACGTGCTCCTGCTTAGCATCGACCAGGAGGGCGGCATCGCCTGCCACACGGGCCGGGAGAGCTGCTTTTTCAATGTATTGGACGGGGAACGCTGGCAAGCCGTGGATCCCGTTTTGAAAGACCCTAAGGAAATCTACCGATGAACATTGACGTCCTGCAACGGCTTTCCGAGACCCTGCTGTCCCGCCGCAACGCCGATCCGGAAACCTCTTATACCGCCCAGCTGATGGCCAAGGGCCCGGATTCCATCCTGAAAAAAATCGGCGAGGAATCGGCGGAGCTGATCATGGCGGGCAAGGAAGGCAACCGCCTCCACATCGTCTGGGAAACCACCGACGTGCTCTACCACGCCATGGTGCTACTGGCCTTCTACGGCCTGACCATGGAGGACGTGTTGCAGGAACTGCGTCGCCGGGAAGGCATTTCCGGCATTGACGAAAAGAATTCCCGGACCGCCAAATGAGCGACTGCCTTTTCTGCAAAATCGCGGCGGGGGACATTCCCTCCCGCAAGGTCTATGAAGACGAGGATGTGCTCGCCTTCCACGACATCAATCCCCTGCGGCCCCTGCATGTGCTGGTGATTCCCAAGCGCCACATCACCTCCCTGGCCCATGTGACCCCGGAAGATGTGCCGGTGTTGGGTAAAATTCTGGCCGTGGCCAATAAAATTGCCCAAGAACAAGGCAGCCCGGACGGTTTTCGGGTAATTATCAACACCGGCCGGATCGGCCAACAGGAAGTGCCCCATCTCCACGCCCACATCGTGGGCGGCCCGGAGCCCGTGGGGCCCATGCTGAAGCGACTGTAAGGAGAACGACATGGGTGGATTGAGCATTTGGCACTGGCTGATCGTACTGGTCATCGTCATGATGATTTTTGGTACCAAGAAGCTGCGCAACATCGGCCAGGATCTGGGCGGTGCGGTGAAGGGCTTCAAGGACGGCCTCAAGGAAGGTACGGAGGAGGCCAAGCCTGCCGCCCCGTCCCAACAGCTGACCGGTAACAGCGGTCAGACCATTGAAGGCGAAGTGAAAGAAGTGAAGGAAAAGACCAACAGCTGACAGGCGGGGGCCTTGGGCCCCAGCCTTTTTCGTCTGGAATCCCATGTTTGACGTTGGTTTTTCCGAATTGGTGGTCATCGCCGTGGTGGCCCTCATCGTTATCGGCCCGGAGCGCCTGCCCCGGGTGGCCCGCACGGCAGGCCATCTGCTGGGACGGTTGCAACGCTACGTCAATGACGTGAAGGCGGACATCAACCGGGAAATGCAGATCGAGGAATTGAAACGCCTCCAGTCCCAGGTCCAGGAATCGGCCCGGGAATTGCAGGACGCGGTTTCCTCCCAGCTCCAATCCACCCAGGCTTCCCTTAAGGAACTGGTGGCCCCGCCGCCAGCAGAGCCCCCGGCGGCGACGGTCGGAGAGGCGGCGCCTGGGACCCAGGCTCCCGCGGCAGAACCCGCCCGGGTGGAGGCCCTGCCTGGGGCTGCTACTCCGGCGGTGGTGGGGGAAGGGGACATGCCCATCCCCGTGCCCCCCCGGCAGGTTGCGGTGCCCGAGCCTGCCCCCCTTGTTCCCCCTCCCTCCCCTGAAAAGAACCACCAGTCATGAGCGAAGTTGAACCGGAAGCGTCCTTCCTTTCCCATTTGATGGAATTGCGGGACCGGCTGATTCACGCCTTGCTGGCCGTCCTTATCGTCTTTGTCTGCCTCTTTCCCTGGGCCAAAGACCTCTATGCCCTGCTGGCCGAACCTCTGCTCCATGTGCTGCCCAAGGGCGGGCAAATGATCGCTACGGACGTGGTGGGGGTGTTTCTGGTGCCCACCAAAGTGGCCTTGATGGTGGCCTTCCTCATCGCCTTGCCCTACGTGCTGTACCAGGCCTGGGCCTTTGTGGCTCCCGGCCTCTATGCCCACGAAAAGCGCCTGGTGGCGCCCCTGATCGTGGCTTCCGTGGTGCTTTTCTTCACCGGCATGTCCTTCGCCTATTTCCTGGTTTTCCCCACCGTCTTCGGCTTCATGGCCCGGGTGGCGCCCCAGGGAGTGGCCTGGATGACGGACATCGACAAATACCTGTCCTTTGTCCTGTCCACCTTCATGGCCTTCGGCGTCACCTTTGAAGTGCCGGTGATTGTCATTGTGCTGGTGCGCATCGGCCTGGTCTCCGTGGCCAAGCTCAAGGAATGGCGGCCCTACGTGATTGTGGGAGCCTTCGTAGTGGGGGCCATTTTTACGCCGCCGGACGTGCTCTCCCAGTTGATGCTGGCGGTGCCCCTGTGGCTCCTCTTTGAACTGGGGGTGCTGCTGGCCCGCTTTTTCGCCCAGCCCCCCGCAGCTACTCCGGCCCAGGAAGGCCAAGAGGGCGATTGGCAGGCCTTGAACGCGGCGGAGATGGAAGCGGCCCAGGCCGAGCTCCGGGAGCGTCAGGCGGGTAAGGACGAATAGGTTCGGAGCGCTTGGTTCCCCATAAAAAAGGCGCTTTGAGCGCCTTTTTTTATGCCGGAGATTCAGGGGGAGTGGATGGTGCCCTCATGTCCCGGCCGGGTTCTTCCTCTGCTTACCCGCCGTTTTGTCTGCAAGCCCCTTTCACCGGTCCGGGTACCGTTTCCCCGTGACTGATTACCTGACCGTTTTCAAACCACCACAGGCTGCCCGGGGGCAGGGTGATCCAATGTTCGTCGTCCGTCAGGGGCTGGGTGGCGATGACTGCTACCCGGTCATCCGGGGTGGTGATGTCGGCGAAATCCACGGTGACATCCTGATCCTTTAAATGGGCCTTGCGGAAAGGGGCCTGGCGGATCAGGTAGGTGAGCTGGTTGGAGCAGTGGGCGAAGAGCCGCTCCCCATTGGATAGGAGGTAATTACATTCCCCATGGCGCCCCACTTCCCGGGTCAGTTCTAACAGGGCCTGGAACAGGGCTTCCGGAGGGGGCGGGGTCTGGCCAAAACGGCGGCGCAAGGATTGGAGCAGCCAGCAGAAGGCCCGTTCGCTATCCGTGTTGCCCACGGGCAGGTAGAGGCCGTCCAGGGGCGGGTCGAAATCCAGGAGATTGCCGTTGTGGGCGAAAATCCAATGGCGCCCCCACAGCTCCCGCATGAAGGGATGGGTATTTTCCAGGGACACCTGGCCCTGGGTGGCCTTGCGGATGTGGGCGATGACGTTGCGGGAGCGGATCGGGTAGTTGTGCACCAATTCCGCAATGGGGGATTGGGCGGAGGGCTGGGGATCAAGAAACAGCCGGGCACCCCGGCCTTCGAAAAAAGCGATGCCCCAGCCGTCCCGATGCACGTCCGTGAGCCCGCCCCGGGCGCGAAAGCCGGTGAAGGAAAAGCAGATGTCCGTCGGCACATTGCAATTCATGCCGAGCAACTGGCACATGGGAAACTCCTTGGGGCTTATTGATCCGGGTCCAGGTCGTCGTCGTCCTGGCCCTTAGGGCGCTGCATGGGGGGGCGCTTGCCCACTTTGACGGGCAGATCCAGGGTCTGCTTGCCCCGGCGCAATTCAAAGGGAATCACGCTTTCCGGGCGCAGGCTGGCGATCAGGTCGAGCATGGCCTGGGGATCTTTTACCGGCCGACCGTTCACCTTGGTGAGAATATCCCCCGGTTTAATCCCCGCCCCTGCCGCCGGGCTGCCCCGCAGGACGCCGGCGATAATGGCGCCCTGGTTGTCTGCGAGGCCGAAGGAATCGGCCAGATCCGGGGTCAGTTCCTGGGCTTCTACCCCAATCCAACCCCGTACCACGGTGCCGGAGCGGATGATCTGTTCCATGACGTTCTTGGCCGTGGAGACGGGGATGGCAAAACCGATCCCCAGGGAGCCGCCGGAACGGGAATAGATGGCGGTGTTGATACCGATCAGGTTGCCCCGGGCATCCACCAAGGCGCCGCCAGAATTGCCCGGATTAATGGCGGCGTCGGTCTGGATAAAGTTTTCAAAGGTGTTGATACCCAGGTGGGAGCGGCCCAGGGCGGAGACAATGCCCATGGTCACCGTCTGGCCCACGCCAAAGGGATTGCCGATGGCCAGGACCACGTCCCCTACGCTCACATTGTCCATTTGGCCGAAGGTGATGGCGGGCAGCTTGGGTGCCAGCATCTTGCCCGGGCGGATGCGTACCACGGCCAGATCCGTGTCCGGGTCCGTGCCGATGACCTCGGCCTTGAAGGTGCGGCCGTCGTTCAGGGCCACTTCAATGTCATCCGCCGCCTCCACCACATGGTAGTTGGTGAGGATGTAGCCTTCCGGGCTGACAATGACCCCGGAGCCCAGACCGGCGGCCCGCTGGGCTTCCCCGTCAAAGCGGTCGCCAAAGAAATGGCGGAACATGGGGTCGTCAAAAAGGGGATGGCGGGGCGTTTTCACCGCCTTGCTGGTGTAAATATGCACCACCGAGGGCAGGGAATGGCGCACCGCCTCCCGGTAGGAATCCGGGGCATTGCGGCTGCCGCCGGGAATTACCGCCTCACGCAGGGAAATGGTGCCGCCGCTCTCCTGATTCAGCCATTCCGGCTTCAGGGTGGTGATGACGAACAACAGGGCGAGACTGACAGTAACGGATTGTGCAAAAATCAGCCAAAGTTTACGCATCTGCGTGGCGGACCCGGAATTCGAAGGATTTGGCACTTTATCGAGGACAAAATGCAAAGAGACGCACTGGCGGCCTATCTGGATCAGCTTCTGGAACCCGGCCGTTTCAAGGATTATTGCCCAAACGGCCTGCAAGTGGAAGGCCGGGAACCCATACAGCGCCTGGTTTGCGGGGTGACCGCCTGCCAGGCCTTGCTGGATGCGGCGGTGGCCCAGGAGGCAGATGGGGTGCTGGTGCACCATGGCTGGTTCTGGCGGGGCGAAGATGGTCGGGTGACGGGCTTTCGCAAGCAGCGCCTGGCGACCCTGTTGGGCCGGGATATCAACCTCTTCGCCTATCACCTGCCCCTGGATGCCCACCCGGTCCTGGGCAACAACGCCCAGTGGGCCAAGGCCTGTGGCTGGGCGGCGGAAGGCCGCTTTGGCGACCAGGATCTGGGCTGGCTCGGGCATCTGCCCATTTCCCTCAACGCCGCCACCCTGGCGGAGCGGGTCTCCACCTGCCTGGGGCGGCCGGTGCAGCTCTTCGGCGACGGGGAGCGGCTGGTGAAGCGCCTGGGCTGGTGTTCCGGAGGCGCCCAGGGCTTTTTCGAAGGCGCCATTCTGCGGGGCGCGGATGCCTATTTGTCCGGAGAGGTTTCCGAACAGACGGTGCATCTGGCCCGGGAATCGGGCGTTCCCTATCTGGCCTGCGGCCACCATGCCACGGAGCGCTTCGGTATCCAGGCCCTGGCTACCCATCTGCAAACCCACTGCGGCCTGGATTGCCGTTTTGTGGATATTCCCAACCCCGTCTAGGAGATGGTCATGGATTATGTCTTTACCCCGCCGCCCCTGGTGAGCCTGCCCGTGGTGGGCGACAGCCGGCGCTTTCCCGTCCGCCGGGTTTATTGCGTCGGGCGCAATTATGCGGAACATGCCCGGGAAATGGGGGCCCTGGATCAGGCCGATGGCCGGGAGCCCCCCTTTTTCTTCAGCAAACCTGCCGACGCCCTGGTGCCCGAACCGGCCCGGGTCACCTATCCGCCTTTGACGGAAAAGCTCCAGCATGAGGTGGAGCTGGTGGTGGCCCTTAAGGCCGGAGGGGCGGTGATTCCTCCGGTGGCGGCCCTGGACTGTGTCTTTGGCTACGCCGTGGGTCTGGACATGACGCGCCGGGACTTGCAGGCCCAGGCCAAGGAAAAAGGCCATCCTTGGGATATGGGCAAGGGCTTTGACCTGTCTGCCCCCATCAGCCCGGTGATGCCGGTGACCACCTGTGGCCATCCCGCCTCGGGCCGGGTGAGCCTCCAGGTAAACGGGGAGCTGCGGCAGGACGGGGATATGGCGGACATGACCTGGAAAGTGGGGGAAATTATCGCCAATCTCTCCCGCTATGTGCGTCTGGCCCCCGGGGATTTGATTTTTACCGGAACCCCCGCCGGGGTTTCCACCGTGCTGCGGGGAGATCGGCTCCAGGGAACCATCGACGGCGTGGGGGAAGTGAATTTTGTCCTGGTCTAACCCTGCCCGGGGAGGGGCGGCGCCCGGCCCCGCCGTCCTTTCCCTCCCCTTGCGCCTGTGGTTTGCCGGGGTAATGCTGGCCTGGGTCGGGACCGGCCTGTGGCCCTATGACCGGGCCACCTGGTTCCTGGAAACCTTCCCGGTGCTCATCGTCTTCCCCCTGCTCTACCTGAGCCGGCGCACCTTTCCCCTTACCCACCTGCTCTATTTTTTTATCGGTCTCCATGCCCTGGTGCTGATCTGGGGCGGCGCCTGCACCTACGCCCGGGTGCCCCTGGGTTTCTGGATACAGGACTGGCTCCATCTGTCCCGAAATCCCTATGACCGGATCGGCCATTTCATGCAGGGGTTCGTGCCTGCCCTGGCGGCCCGGGAAATTCTGCTCCGGCGGCAGGTGGTGCGGGGAAAGGCCTGGTGTAATTTCCTGGTGCTGTGCGTCTGCCTGGCTTTTTCCGCCTTCTACGAATTACTGGAGTGGTGGACGGCAGTGGCCTGGGGCCAGAAGGCGGATGATTTCCTGGCCACCCAGGGAGACCCCTGGGATACCCAGTGGGACATGTTTACCGCCCTTATGGGGGCGGCCATGGCCCTGGTGGTGCTGGGGCCTGTCCATGACCGGGCCCTGGCCCGGCGGGAATCGGGGAAACTTCAGGCGGGCTAAAGGGGCCGTAGCCGAGGGAGCGGCTGCCCCTTCTAGGCCGGGTTGTCCCCGGCGGGGGCATCGGCGGCGGGGGAGAGGCTGGCCTGGGCTCGCCCCTGTTCTTTTGCCTGGTAGAGGGCCTGATCCGCTTCCTGGAGCAGAACTTCCGGGGTGTCGCCCCGATGGGGAATCCGGGAGGCAATGCCGATGCTGACCGTGACCTGGGAAAAGCCCCGTCCCGTCCCCTGGGGAATGCGTAGGGCGGCGACCCGCTCCAGCACTCGCTGGGCGATGTGCCCGGCCCCTTCCGGATCGCTCTCCGGCAGCAGCATGGCGAATTCCTCGCCGCCGTAGCGGGCGACGAAATCGCTCCCCCGTTGCAGGCTGCTGCGCAGCACATGGGCCACGGCAATCAGGCAGGCGTCCCCCACCTGGTGGCCGTAGGTGTCGTTGTAGAGCTTGAAGTGGTCAATATCCAGCATGAGCAGGGAAAGGGAAGTGCCCTTGCGTAGGGAGCGCTGGAATTCCTCCTGAAAGCGGTCGTCAAAGCTGCGCCGGTTGGGAACCCCCGTCAGACCGTCGGTACTGGAGAGCATCTGCAATTGCTGGGCCTGCTCCCGCAGGGTCCGTTCCCGGTGCACGGCGGCGGTTACGTCCTGGATCTGGATCAGGCAATGGCCCTGGTCGCTGCGGATCAGGGGCAGGACCGTAATGGCCTGCTCCAGACGGTCCCCCTGGCGCCGGATGGGGTCGAAGAGGGGAAAGGGGGAGCGGTTCAGGGACTGGGAGAGGACGGAGGGCAGGTGTTGTTGCAGGGCGGTGCGGATGGCGTGTTCCAGGCGGCTGCCTTGCAGGTCGGGAAACAGGCTGGTGAGGGATTGGCCCAGCACCTGGGCGGCGGTGCGCTGGGAGCGCTCTTCCATCCAACGGTTCCAGAGCACGATGCGTTCTTCCCCATCCACCAGGACCAGACCCAGGTTGACGACCTGGGTTAGTTCTAGGAGGAAGGAGGGGGAATTGGTGTATTCGGAAAACATGGGTGTTGCCTTAGTTGCCGATGCGGGCGATGAAGCGGTCCACCTGGGCCAGCAGCTGATGTACCGCGTCCAGGTTGAGGAGGAAGGCCACATAGCCCCGGGTGTGATTTTGTTCCAGGGTCAGATTGAGGTGCAGTAGGAGCACCACTTCGCTGCCCAGATTTTCACTCAGCACTTCTTCGGGAGTGCCCAGCAGATAGGTGGGCAGGGAGCTTTGTAATTCGGACTGGAACAGGTTGGCCAGGGTGCCGACGCAGGCATTGAGCAGAATGTTGCCAATTTCGCTCATGGCCTCCCGTTCCAGTTCGGTGAGTTCCTGGAGGGAAAGGGTTTCCCCCACCATGCGGCGCACGATTTCCAGACCCTGGTCTTCCGGAAAAATGAGAAAGCCCAGGGCATTGAAGGCGCCGCTGAAACGCTGGCTGACGGCAGAAATTTTCCGCTCTTCCTGGAAGCTGAAGCGCCGGTAGGCTTCTTCCGGGGGCAGAAGTTGCAGGGACAGGACGGACAGCTTGACCTCGTCCTGAACCAGGGCGGCCAGGCTGGCGGCGGCCTGGCCGATGCCGATGTTGAAGGCCTCCACCAGGGCGTCCCGTTGCAATTCGGTGATTTCGATCATGGCTGCAGGGGCCGTCAGTGCTTGCAAGAGGCCACAATGGCTTCCGGAATCCGCTCCAGGGGCATGACCCGCTTGGCCGCCCCCATTTTGATGGCTTCCTTGGGCATACCGAAGACGATGCAGGTGGATTCGTCTTCCGCAATGGTATCGGCGCCGCTATCCACCATTTCTTTCAGCCCCCGGGCCCCGTCGTCCCCCATACCGGTCATGATAATGCCCAGGGCGTTGCGGCCGGCAAATTTGGCACAGGAGCGGAACAGTACATCCACGGAGGGGCGGTGCCGGTTCACCAGGGGGCCGTCCACCACTTCCACCGTGTATTGGGCGCCACTACGGTTGAGCAGCATATGCTTGCCTCCGGGGGCGATGAGGGCCCGACCGGGCATCACCCGATCCCCGTTCTTGGCCTCCCGCACTTCGATCTGGCAGAGGTTATTGAGGCGCTCCGCGAACATGGCGGTAAAACGTTCCGGCATGTGCTGGACGATGACGATACCCGGGCTGACGGCGGGCAGGCGGGTGAGCACCGCCTCCAGGGCCTGGGTTCCGCCGGTGGAGGTGCCGATGGCCACAATCCGTTCCGTGGTCTGCACCATGGAGGCCCCGTTGCCCAGGCCGGTGGCGGAAATGACCGCATCCGCCGAAAGCTTGGGGCGGGTGATGAGGCTGGGGTCCCGGGGGGCGGGAACGGCGTCACCACTGCTCCGGGTGGCTACCAGACGGCGCACATTGGCGTGGGCGGCGGCTTTCACCGCTCCCACCACGTCCGAACTGGCGTCTTCCAGAAAACGTTTCAGGCCCACCTTGGGCTTGGTGATGATGGATACGGCGCCGGCGGCCAGGGCGTTCAGGGAAGCTTGGGCGCCGCTTTCCGCCAGGGAGGAGCAGATCACCACCGGCGTAGGATGCTCGGCCATGATTTTGCGCAGGAAGGTGAGTCCATCCATGCGGGGCATTTCAATGTCCAAAACGATAACATTGGGCCATTGGCGCTTCATATGCTCCATGGCGAAAAGGGGGTCGGAGGCGGCGCCGATGACTTCGATGCCGGGGTCGGCGTTGAGGGCCTGGGCGACGACTTGGCG
Organism: Azospira inquinata; assembly: GCF_018905915.1. Taxonomy (NCBI): domain Bacteria; kingdom Pseudomonadati; phylum Pseudomonadota; class Betaproteobacteria; order Rhodocyclales; family Rhodocyclaceae; genus Azospira; species Azospira inquinata. Next base: position 785,234 of record NZ_CP064782.1, on the reverse strand, counting down.
CACGATGGCGGAGTCGTCCACGATCATTACTTTGATTTTTTCTGTCATGGTCGTTGGTGGCGTAAGGGGCTGGAGAAGCAGGCCCTAGGGCTTGCGATAAATGGTGGGTTGCACCGGGCGGAGCTTGTCGGTAACCCCGTTCAAGGATTCCGAGTGCCCGATAATGAAATAGCCGCCTGATTTGAGCCGGGGCAGCAGGTTGTCGATGACTTTCTGCTTGGTCTCCGTATCGAAGTAGATCATCACATTGCGCAGGAAGATTACCTGAAATTCGCCGATTTCAGCAGGAATGGGGTGGGTCAGGTTAATCTGGCGGAAATGCACCCGGTCCCGCAGTTCCTTGGCCACCAGGAAGGTGCCGGCCTGGGAGCGCACTCCTTTGAGGCAATATTTATTGAGAAAGGTTGCCGGGATGCCTTCGTGGCGTTCCAAGGGGTAGTGGCCGTTGCGGGCCTTTTCCAGAACCACGGTGCTGATATCGGAGGCGAACACCTCCCAGGGGCCCTGGCGGTATTCGGCCAGCACCATGGACAGGGTGTAGGGCTCTTCCCCGGAGGAACAGGCGGCGCTCCAGACCCGGAAGGGGGGCTGGAGAGGGGTACCGGGCAAGATTTTGTCCCGCAGATACTCGAAATGCTTGGGTTCCCGGAAAAAATAGGTTTCGTTGGTGGTGAGCAAATCCACCATGCGCTGCATTTCCTCCGGCTGCTCGTCACCGGTGAGCAGGCGGTAATACTCGCTGAAGGTACTCAGATCCAGGGCCTTCAGGCGGCGGGAAAGACGGCCCACCAGCAGCACCTTTTTGGCGTCGCTTAGATGGATCCCGGCCAGTTTGTAGATGAGACGCTGGAAAAGGGCGAATTCCTGGTCCGTGATGGCCACGGAGGCGTTGGTGGCGGCGGGCATGTAGGGCATAGAGCCTCAGAACAGTTCGATTTTTTTCTCTGGCGGGCTGGGGAACTGCTGGCTGAGGGAGCGGGCGTAGGCCTGCTCCTTGGCGATCAATTCCTCAGTGGCCATGCTGGTCACCATTTTCCGGCAATATGCGTCCCCTGTGGCGGGAATGAAGAGTAATTTTCGCGACCAGGGCCCCAAGAAATCGGCGGCCACCAGGGGAATGCCTTCCCGGTCCAGCCATTCCTGGGTGAAATCCGCATTGCGTTTGCCGATGGTCAGGGCTTTCTGGCCCAGGGCTTCGATGATGGTGCCCCCACCGAAAGCCTTGGCCTGTAGCCTCCCCCGCCGGGCACCCCGCTTCATTAAGGCGTTGAGCAGGGCTTCCATGCAGTAATCCCCGGCCAGGAGAGCATCCACGTCGCTGTTGTTACGCCGCTGCATGACCGGCAGCATGAAATGGTTCATGCCGCCAATGCCCATTCCCACATCGTACATGCACACCGCCACGCAGGAGCCGAGCAGGGTGGACAGGGGCCGGGTGTTCTCCACGCCCCAGCCCCCGGGGGGGATGAGCCGGGCGATGCGTTCAATTTCCCGGGGGGGCAGGTTGGCGAAGTCCATGGCGACAGGCGTAGGGAGGCTTGCTGGGGATATTGCTCAGGGCGAAGCCAGTTGGGGCGCGGCAGCCCCCGGAGCCGGAGGAGGAGCATCCTCCCCAGCCAACTGGCCCAACAGGGCGATTTCATCGATGGACAGGACCTTGGCGATGTTCAGAATAATGACGAACCGGCCATTGATCTTGCCCATGCCATAAATGAAATCCGCCCTTATTTTCGCTCCAAACGGGGGCGGCGGCTCAATTTCGCTGTGGGGAATTTCCAGTACCTCGGAAACCGCATCCACCACCACCCCGATGTCCTGGCGTTGATCGTCTTCCTGGAGTTCCACAATGACGATGCAGGTGCGCCGGGAAATGGGGGTGGGATGGCCGCCGAAGCGGCTGCTCAGGTCGATTACCGGCACCACGGCACCGCGCAGATTGATTACCCCCCGGATAAAGCCGGGCATCATGGGAATTTCCGTGATGCTGCCGAATTCGATAATTTCCTTCACATTGAGGATGCCCAGGGCGAACATTTCTCCCCCCAGGGTGAAGGTCAGATATTGGGCGCCGTCCTCTTCCTCCCCGGAGGTCTGGGGCGCCCGGCTGGGCACAAGGTCATTCATGGCAGCTCCCGGACTCAAAATTTTTCAAAGTCGCCGTCATCCCCCCGGGACGGCTGGCGCAGGGGAATGGCATGGACCGGGCGTTCCGAATGCCCGCCTCGGGGGGCTGGCTGGGCGTGTCCGGCGCTTTGTCCGGCGATGACGAAGAAGTCCATCAAATCCTGCAACTGCTGGGCCTGACCGCCCAGTTCTTCCGCCGTGGCGGCCAATTCTTCGGAGGCCGAGGCATTCTGCTGGGTGGTCTGGTTGAGCTGGCTCATGGCCGTGTTGATCTGGGCCACCCCGGCGGATTGTTCCTGGGAGGCGGAGGCGATTTCCTGGACCAGATCGGAAGTCTTGTTGATGGAGGGGACAATTTCCCCCAGCAGCTGCCCGGCCTTTTCCGCCAGACTGACGGAATTGGAGGCCAGCTGGCCGATTTCCTGGGCCGCCACCTGGCTCCGTTCCGCCAGCTTGCGTACCTCCGCCGCCACCACGGCGAAGCCCTTGCCGTGTTCCCCGGCCCGGGCCGCTTCAATGGCCGCATTCAGGGCCAGCAGATTGGTCTGGTAGGCGATGTCGTCGATGATGCCGATTTTGTTGGCGATGGACTTCATGGCCACCACCGTGTCTTTCACCGCTTCGCCCCCGTCGCTGGCTTCCTTGGCGGCCTTGGTGGCCATGTTGTCCGTGACCTTGGCGTTTTCCGCATTCTGGTTGATGGACGCGGTCATTTCCTCAATGGAGGCGGAGGATTCCTCCACGCTGGCCGCCTGCTCCGAGGAAGACTGGGAGAGGGATTGGGCGGTGGCGGACACCTGATTGGAAGCGTTGGAAAGGTTGTCCGCCGAGGATTTGACCTGGGCCACCGTGCCCGCCAGCTTGCCCACCGTATTGTTGATGGCTTCCTTCAGCAGCTTGAAATCTCCCCGGTAATCCTGCTGGATTTGCTGGGTCAGGTCGCCGTTTTCCAGGGCGCTCATGATGCGGCGGGTTTCGTTGATGGGATGGACGATGGCATCCAGGGTGGCGTTGATGCCCTGGATGATTTTGCGGAAATCCCCCTGGTGCTGTTCGGCTTCCGCCCGGGTGTCCAGCTGGCCCGCCAAGGCCGCGCCGGAAAGCTTCTGGGTATCCGCGATGAGGCGTTGTACCGCTTCAATGCAAATATTCAGGTTGTTTTTTATGGTGTTGAAATCCCCGTTGTAGCTATCGGTGATCTTGGGGGGAATGTCCCCCTTGGCGATCCGATCCACGTAATCCGCCGCCATGTTGAGGGGGGTGATGACCGCGTCCAGGGTGTGGTTTACCCCTTCCACGATGCGCCGGAAGTCGCCCTGGTGGTGGGCGGCGTCGGCTCGGGTGGCCAGCTTGCCCTGGACGGCGGCTTCACTGAGCATCCGGGTGTCGGCGATGAGCTGTTGCACCGCTTCAATGCAGATGTTCAGGTTATTTTTAATGGTGTTGAAATCCCCGTTGTAGGCGTCGGTGATCTTGGGGGGAATGTCTCCCTTGGAGATTCGATCCATGTACTCCGCCGCCATGTTGAGGGGGGTGATGACCGCATCCAGGGTCTGGTTGACCCCCGCCACGATGCGGCCGAAATCCCCTTGGTGGCGGGCGGCGTCGGCCCGGGTGGCCAGTTTGCCCTGAACGGCGGCTTCGCTTAGGGTGCCCACATCGGTGATCATGGCGCCCACCGCCTGCTGGATGGCGGCCACGGCCCGGATGACTTCGCCGATTTCGTCCTTGGCGTCGCTTTCCAGCTTGAAATTGAAATCCCCCAGGGCCATTTTGCGGGCGGCGCTCACCGCGTCCCCCACGGGGCGGGTAATGCTGCGGGTGACCAGATAGGCGATGAAAACGGCCAGGAGCACCCCCAGCAGGGCCAGGGTGGTGACCAAAAACCGGGTGCTGCCCACCAGATCGGAGGCGCTTTTGCCGGTTTCGGTGGCCATGTCTTTCTGGTAACTGCTGAAAGCCTGCAGGGCGTCCGTATATTCCCCCGCTGCCACGCTGTATTCCCCCAGTACATATTCGCTTGCTTTCTTTTGGTTGTATTGGGGCGATTGGCTGTAAGCCAGGGGCAGGGCGACGTCCAGGGTGCTTTCAAAGCGGGCGCGGGTGGTCTGGATTTTGTCGAACAGTTCTTTGCCCCGGGGGGTGTTGATCAAGGGCTTCAGGGTGTCCTGGATTTCCCCGTTTTTCTTGCGCAGGTCGGCAATCAGATCCATCTGCTTTTTTTCAAAAATCTTGTCGTCCGCCAGCACTAGGTTGCGCAGCGCCCGGGCCAGGGTCAGGGTGTTGATGACCATGGTGGAGGACATCTCGATTTTTGGCATGCGGTTGTCGATGACGTCCGAGGTGGTGGCGCCCACCGCCGCCAGGCGGAAGACGGCGATGGCCGAGAGCAGGATCAGAATGGCGACGACCAGCCCGAAGCCGATGCCCAGCCGCTGACCTAATTTCAGGTTTTTCATGGGGAAAACTCCTTGGGAAAAGGTCGATGCAAAAAAAGTAAATTAAGAGGAGGAAACGGAACGCAAGGCTTCCGGGCCGCCCTGACCCTGCTCTTCCCGGCGGGAGGAGTGATGGACCAGGGCTTGAACATCCAGGATCAGGGCCACTTCCCCGCTGCCCAGAATGGTGGAACCGCCGATGCCCCGGAGATGGCGGAACAGGCTGCCCAGGGGCTTGATGACGGTCTGGAATTCCCCCATCAGCATGTCCACCACAATGCCCGCCTTACGCCCGGCAAAGCTAACTACCACCACGTTTTCCCGTTCCGGGGGGTCGCCCCCCAGTTCGAACAGTTCTCGCAGGCGGATATAGGGCAGTACCTCGCCCCGCAGATTCAGGTAGTGGCGGTCGGTCTGACAGTCCGGCAGTTCCATGCACTCCTGCACCGTATCCAGGGGAATGACGTAGGCCGCCGGGCCCACCCCCACCAGGAAGCCATCGATAATGGCCAGGGTGAGGGGCAGGCGGATGCTGAAGGTGGAGCCTTGCCCTTCCTGGGTGACCACTTCCACCATGCCCCGCAGGCCCTGGATGTTTTTGCGCACCACATCCATGCCCACGCCCCGGCCGGAAATGTTGGAAACCTTGTCCGCCGTGGAAAACCCCGCCTCGAAAATGAGATTGACGATCTCGTTGTCGGAGAGCACCTGGGTGGGGCCGATGAGGCCCTTTTCCAGGGCTTTGGCCCGGATTTTTTCTTTGTTGAGGCCGTTGCCGTCGTCTTTCACCTCGATGACGATGCTGCCCGAATCGTGGAAGGCATTGAGATAGACCCGGCCCCGGGCCGGTTTGCCCCGGGCGACCCGAGCTTCCGGGGCCTCAATGCCGTGATCCAGGGCATTGCGCACCAAGTGCATGAGGGGGTCGCCGATTTTTTCCACCACGGATTTATCCAGCTCCGTTTCTCCGCCGGAAATCACCAGTTCGATGTCTTTGCCCATTTCCTTGGCCACGTCCCGGACCACCCGGTGGAAACGGTTGAAGGTTTCCCCGATTTGAACCATGCGCAGTTGCAGGGCCGAATCCCGGATGTCTTCCACCAGCCGGGAAAGGATGGAGGTGGCTTCCACCAGATCGGTTTTGCCGCTGCGCTGGGCCAGGAGATTGGCAGAGGCTCCGGCAATGACCATTTCCCCCACCAGGTCGATGAGGCGGTCCAATTTGTCCGCCTGGACCCGCACTAAGCGGGCTTCCGTGGCCTTTTTCTGGGCGATTTCCCCCTGGCGCTGGACGGCGGCGGTGACCAGTTCCGGGGGCACGGCCTGCTGAGCCACCAGAATTTCTCCCAGGGGCGGGGCCGCTGCCTCCGGATTGCCCGCCGCCTGATCCTGTTGCTGGGCCTGGATGCGGAGCCCCTCTTCCAGCTCTGCCGGGGTCAGGGCGCCGGTACGGATGAGAATTTCCCCCAGACGCAGCTTGTCTTCCGGCAGTTCCCGCAGGAGGGCCAGGTAATCGCTGAGTTTGCTGTTGGGGGGGAGGATGTGGAGGCTGCACTCATCCCGTACAAAATCGAAAATGTGCTCGATTTCCGCCTTGCTGGCCCGGCTCTGGAAGCGGATCTCAAAGCCCAGGTAGCAGCTTTCCGGGTCCATTTCCCCGGCCGGGGGTAGGGCGTCGGCCAGGGTTTCCAGATCCAGAATTTCCCCCAGGGAGGTGAGGAAATGGAGCAGGGAGAGGGGGTCCATGCCGTGGCGCAGCACGTCCGGGCCAAAGCGCACGGAAATGTGCCAGGCGTCCGTGCTGACCACCCCGCCCCCTTCCACGGCCAGGTTGCCCTCCGGTCCCGGGGCCGGGGTGGTGCTGAGGATGGTGGCTTCTTCCCCGGCGCTTTCGGTGGCGGGGGCGGCGATAAAGCTGCCCAGCCGTTCCTGCAAGGCGTCTCCCTGGCGGGCCAGATCCCCCGCCGGGGCTTCCCGCCCCTCCGCTAGCACGTCCAGTAGCCGGCCCATGTGGTCGCAGCATTCCAAGAGCAGGGTGGCCAGGGGGGAGGAGACGGGGAGTTCCCCGTTACGCAGCTTGTCCAGAACGTTCTCCACCTTGTGGGTGAAGGCTTCCACGAAATGGCATTCGATCACCCCGGAGCCGCCCTTGATGGTGTGGGCGGCCCGGAAAATGCCGTTAATGTTGTCCTGGTCTTCCGGAGCTTGTTCCAGGCGCAGCAGGCCGGCTTCCATTTCGGCCAGCTGGTCCCGGCTTTCCTGCACGAAGACGCTGGTCAGTTCATCCATGGATGGCTCCTTGGGGCGTTAAGGGGTTTCCCCGGCGGTGAGGTAGAGGGGGTCGCCAAACTCCGCCGCCAGATTGCAGAAATCGATGACACTGCGCACGGCGGGGCTGTGGCCCTGGAGGCTGAGCTGCTTGCCCTGCTGCTGGGCTTCCCGCTTGAGCATGATGAGGAGTTGCAGGCCTGCCGTATCCATGTCCCCCACCTGGGACAGGTCTAGCTCCAGTTCCGGGGCGGCGGCCAGGGCCTGGAGCAGCTGGGCCTTGAGGGCCTCCGCCTGGTAGATGGTGAGGTTGTCCGTGAGACTGAGGCGCTGCCGGTAACCCGGGGCCTGGCTAGGGTCGGCCATGATCCCTCCTAGAAGAGTTCGATTTTGGGAGTCCCGGCGGCGGGGGCGGTTGTGCTCCCTTGCAGGGCCTGCTGGTGGGTCTCCCGTTGTTGCTGCATGACGTACTGGTCGTAGAGCTGGTCCAGATGCTTGGCCAGGGGGGTAAAGGAAAAGTCCGGGTTATCCGCCTGACGCAGGCGTTGGGCCAGGGTTTGGGCGTGTTGCTCCAGATGGGCCAGGGCCAGGATCAGGTGCTCGATTTCCTGGCGGGTCACGTCCTGGAACTGGATGCTGGCCATGGCGTCCATGAAAGTCTTAGCCAGGGCCGTGGCGCTGTCCTGCACGGTGCCGATGACGTGGCTCTGGTGAGTCATCACCTCCGCGTAGCTGGTGCCCAAATCTCCCAGCTGGGCGGCAAATTGATCCAGGGCCAGCTTTTCCTTGTCCAGATTGGAATTGGAGAGCTTGTCCCGGAACTGGGCCTCAATGGAATCGGCTACTTCCTTGATGCCGTGATTGATTTTGACCACGGCGTTTTCCGTTTCCCCGGATAGCTTGCGGACCTCGTCCGCCACCACGGCGAAACCCCGTCCTGCTTCCCCGGCCCGAGCCGCCTCAATGGCCGCATTGAGGGCCAGCAGATTGGTCTGGCTGGCGATGTCCTTGATGAGCTTGGTGAGGGATTCCAGGGAATGGGCCCGCTGCACCACCAGGGCAATGCGCTCCTGATCCTGCTGGGCTTCGCTGATGCGGTTCTTGATGTATTCCCCCATTTCCCCAATAAGCCGCTGATTGTTTGCAATGCGGGTTTCCGAGGCTTCCACCATTTCGGTGGATTGGCTGGAACTCTGGGCAACGAAGCTGTTTAGGTGGCCCACCACCTCATCCACCGCCTGGAGGCGTTCTGTAATCTGATAGGCCGCCTGCTCGGTCTGGGCCACGATGTCTTCCAGCTGCTTTTTTAGCACCCGGTTGTAATCCGGCACCCCGTCCAGTTCCTTGGCCACTTCCTCGTGGATGGCGGTGATTTCCGTTGTGCGGGGCTGTTTGGCCTGGGAGGCCAGACCGAACATGTAATCCCGGTACAAGGCCAGGGAGGCTAGGCGCTGGGCCAGATAGGCCACTGCCACGATGAGTACGGTGCCGATGGCGTCCCCCAGGGGATGGGTGACGTGGATGGCGGGAAGGAAGGTGTTATCGAACCAGTCGTTGAACAGGTAGATGGTCACCCCGGCGGCGAAGGCCACAATAAAGAACACCACCGTGGCCCGTTTGAGTATCTGGCGGAAGTTCATGGCGGTCTACCGGAGCACGAGCTTGATGGTGTTGAGCAATTCGTCGGCGGTGGCGGGTTTGACGATCCACCCGGACGCCCCGGCGGCCTTGGCCTCCATGCGCTTGGACTGCTGGGATTCGGTGGTGAGGAAAAGGATGGGGAGGAACTTGTAGCGGGCTAGTTTGCGCACCTCTTTGATGAGGTCGATGCCATTCATGCCCGGCATGTTGAGGTCGGTAATGAGCAAATCCACCTGCACCCCGGCGGCAAACTTTTTCAGGGCCTCTTCGGCGCAATTGGCCTTTTCCACCCCGTAGCCGGCTTTGCCCAGAATGTTGGAGATACTGAGGAGAATGGTGGCGGAATCATCGACGAGAAAAATCGTTTTCATGATGAAATGGTTTTCCTGTGGCGAATGGGGCGAGAAATATAACTTTTGTTATATGGTTATGGCATTACAAGTGCTTCTAACTCGATATTATTAAAAATATATTTTTTTGTTTCAGCGAAAACAATGGCCATGGTATAGGAAAACAAAGCCAGGTTAAATGGCTGGTTTTCAATAAAATTTATTTATTGTTTTATGTCAATTTTTCAAATGTGAAATATTTCACCGAATATGTTCCATAAGTTATGACGTAAGACATAAAAAACGGCCCCGAATGGGGCCGTTGGCGGTGAGGGCGAAGCGGGCAAAAGCCCCGGAAGCCGGCCCTGTCCGGGCGTTTTCCCGGGATGGGCCTAGCGCTTGGCCCGGGCCTGCTCGTAGAGGGGCATAACTTCCGGCAAATGCTGCTCTATGGCGGCGATGCGGTTTTCGTCCGCCGGGTGGGTGGACAGCAGTTCCAGGGAGCCCCCCTGGTTCTGGGCCGCCATCTTGCGCCACAGGGCCACCCCGGCCCGGGGGTCAAAGCCGGAGCGGGCGGCCAGGTCCAGGCCCACCAGGTCCGCCTCTGATTCGTCATCCCGGGAGAATTTCAGGGTAAGCAGGCTGCCCCCTTGCTGGAACAGGCTGTTGTATTGGCCTCGGCCGATGAATTGGCCCAGGATGCTGGCCCCGATCTGGGTCAGCTGACTCTTGGCCGTCTGTTCCCGGGCGTGTTCCCGCAGGGCGTGGGCCATTTCGTGGCCCATGACAATGGCGATTTCGTCGTCGCTCAACTTCATGCCTTCCACCAAGCCGGTGTAGAAGGCGATTTTGCCGCCGGGCATACAGAAGGCGTTGATTTGCTTGGAGCCGATCAAATTTACCTCCCAATGCCATTCCTTGGCCCGGGAGTTGTAGCGGGGGGCGTTGGCGATGAGACGTTTGACGATGGTGCGCAGGCGTTTCAACTGGGGATTGTCGTCCGGAGCCAGGGCATGCTTGGCCGCTGCCTGCTGGAGCAGGGCGTGGTATTGCTGATTGGCGCTCTGCTCAATTTCCTGGGCCGGGACCAAATTGCGCAGGGCCGAGGGCTGATCCACCGGAATCCCTTCCTGGGCGCGGGCGGCCCAGGGAGCGAGCAGCAGGGGACAAGCCAGGAACAGGGGAGCGGCGGCACGACGGAAGCGCATGGGAATGGCCTAAAGAGGGACGGAAAAGGGGAATATTGTAGAGGATAGGCGGCCCGGCGCGGCAATGGATATGCCTGGGGGGTAGGGGCATTGGCCCCCTCGGTTATCATGGGGGCCTGCTGATACGGTAAGGAGCGGGGCATGACCCAGCTGGAAGAAATGGGGGCGGACATCCGCCGCTTTGTCACGGAACGGGGCTGGGACGCCCACCACAACCCCAAGGATCTGGCCATGGCTCTGGCCGTGGAGGCGGCGGAGGTGCTGGAACACTTCCAGTGGCTGACGCCGGAGGAAAGCTTTCATCTGAGCCCGGAAAAACGGGAACAGGTGGGTTATGAGCTGTGCGACGTGCTGATGGGGGTGATCCGGGTGGCGGATTTGCTCCAGATCGACATTCCCCAGGCTTTCACCGCCAAAATGGCCATCAACCGGGCCAAATACCCGCCGGATAAGGTGCGGGGCCGGGCGGTGAAATACACGGAGCTGTAAAGGGGCGGCTGGCGCCCCGGAGGCTTCCTTAGGAGCGAGCCGTCGCCTGGAAAATCCCCCAGGCAGCCCAAGACCCCAGCCGGGGCGGGCGCCAAGACTGGCCCTGGCGGGTTTCAAAAAAGGATGAGCCATGGAATTCTGGATACTGGTGTTTCTGATTCTGGGCAGCGGCCTCCTGGCCATGGCGGAAATGGCCGTGGGGGCGAGCCGCAACACCCACCTGGCCATGCGGGAGGAGCAAGGCTCCCTGGGGGCCGCCACGGTGCTGCGCTTCCGCCAGCACCTGAGCCGGCTCCTGGCCACCACCCAGTTGGGCATCACGGCCCTGGCCATGCTTTCCGGGGTGTTTGGGGAATCCCTCTGGGTGCCCCGGGTGGAAGCCTGGCTGGCGGCCCAGTTTCCCCTATCCCTCGGGGTCTGCTACGGCCTGGCCCTGGTGTTGGTGGTGTCCTGCATCACCTTTTTTACCCTGGTGTTCGGGGAAGTGGTGCCCAAGCGCCTGGCCCTGGCCTATCCGGAAGCGGTGGCGGTGGCCCTGGCCGCCCCCGTGCATTGGCTTCTGCGCCTCTGCCGTCCCCTGGTCTGGGTGGTATCCCGCTGTGCCGATCTGGTCCTGGGCCTGTTGCCCGTGAAGGCCGGGGAGGAAGCCTCCGCCGCCGACGAAATCCGCTTTCTTATTGAATCCAGCCGCAAGGAAGGGGCCCTGGACCAGACCGAAGGGGAAATTCTGGGCAATGTGTTCCGCCTGGATAACCGGAAGGTGGCGGCCATCATGACCCCCGCCTCGGGCATTGCCATCCTGGACCTGGCCCTGCCCCGGGATGCCAATCTGCGCACCCTGGAGGAACGGGCTGTGTCCCGCTTCCTGGTCTGCAAGGGCGGCCTGGCCAATCCCCTAGGCTTTGTGGAAAGCCGGGAACTGCTGCGGGAGGTGCTCTCAGGCCGGGCCTTGGACTTCGGCAAGCTGTCCCCCGCCACCCCGTTTTTCGTGCCCAGCAACCTCTCCCTCATCGGCCTTCTGGAGTTTTTCAAGGCCAAACAGACCCAGATTGCCCTGGTGGTCAATGAATTCGGCATTACGGAGGGCCTGGTGACCCTTTCCGACCTGATGGGGACGGTGGTGGGGGATGTACTCTCCGGGGCCGTGGAATCCCCCATGGCCATGCAGCGCAACGACGGCAGCTGGCTGCTGGATGGCCTCCTGCCCACGGATGAACTGAAGGAGCTGCTGGACCTCTCCGAACTCCCCGACGAAGACCTGGGCAATTACCACACCGTGGGGGGGTTCGTGATCTACCAGCTGGGGCGCATTCCGAAAAAGACGGAAAGCTTCGAGTGGGATGGCTGGTGTTTCGAGGTCATGGATATGGAAAAAAACCGGGTGGACGAAGTCCTGGCCCGGCGGGCGGCCTGAAGGGGCGGGGGGCGGGGAGACCCGCTCCCCGCCTGGGCGTCAGGCCAGCCAGGGTTTAATCCAGCTCAGCACCAGGGGCAGCAGCAGGGCCGTCAGGGCTCCGTTCAAGCCCATGGCCAGGGCGGCGAAAGCCCCGGCCTGCTCGCTCCACTGAAAGGCCCGGGCCGTGCCCACCCCGTGGCAGGCCAGGCCCATGGCAAAGCCCCGGGCCGCGTCATCCCGAATGCCCAGGAGGCGGAAGAAAGGGGGACCAGCCACCGCCCCCAGAATCCCCGTGAGTATCACCATGACCGCCGCCAGGGAAGGAATGCCCCCGGTGCGCTCCGCAATGCCCATGGCGATGGGGGTGGTGACGGACTTGGGGCCCAGGGAAAGCAGGGTGGGCAGGCTGGCACCACAGGCCTTGGCGATGAGCACGGCGCTTAAGGCCGCCACCAGGCTCCCCGTGAGCAAGGCCAGGGCCAGGGGCAGCACCAGGGCCTTAACCCGGTGAAACTGGGCGTACAGGGGCAGGGCCAGGGCCACGGTGGCCGGTCCCAGGAGAAAGTGGACGAACTGGGCGCCGCTGAAATAGGTCTGGTAGGGGGTGCCCGTGACCATGAGCAGGACCACCAGCAGCACCACCGCCACAAACACCGGATTGGCCAGGGGATGGAATTTGAGCCGGGCGAAAAGCCAGCAGCCTGCCTGGTAGGCCAGCAGGGTCAGGGTCAGCCAGAGCAGGGGGGAGGTTTCCAGATAGACCCAGATGGAAAAGATGCCTTCGCTCATGCTTCCTCCTTGGCCCGGGCCTGACGTTTGCCCAGCAACAGCATGACCCCGGCGGTGGCGGCCAGGGCCAGGGCGGTGCTCAGCACCAGGGACATGACCAGGGGAAACCACTCGCTTTGCAGCCGGTGGAGATGAACCATGATGCCCGTGCCCGCCGGGACAAAGAGCAGGGACAGGTGTTTCAACAGCTGTTGGCCCGTGTCGTGGAGCTGGTGGCTGGGTCCCTGGTTCAGCACCAGAAAGGCGAAGAGCAGCAACATACCCAGCACCGGGCCGGGCACGGGAAGATTGAAGTGGTGGGCGATAATTTCACCCACCAGCTGGAACACCAGGATTTGAGTCAGGGCGGCGATCACAGACAGACCTCCGAGTTGGGATAGGGGAAGTGTATTCAGTGCAAAACAGGATGATAAGCCGTAGGAATGGCGAAGCATTCTTTACTTTGAGTATGGAACTCGGGAAGGCTTGCCTGGGGCGTTAGGTGCGGGGGGTATCCGGGAATGGGGGGGGGGGGCTCCGGCTGGGGAGGCCAGAGCGGGGGCAAGGTAAGCGGCTCTCGCCCTTGCTTAATTCGGGAAGGAAGCCTGTTGCATTTCCACGTGCGCCCATGGGTCTCCCAAACCTGGCTCGTTACGCAAACGGAAGGAATTGGCAACAAAGTTTTATAATCGCGGAGGCCTTCCGTGAAGAAATTATCTATACATTCGCTTATTGCCTTTGTTTACCAGATCCAAGGCGCCTTGTGCGCGTATTTCGATTTTTAGTTCAGCACAAGCCCGCTGTTTCTGTGCCGCCGAAGTCGGATATAGATGCATATGCGTGACGACCAATTGTTGTAAAATGGACTGCGCAAACGAATTACTCGTTATTTCCTTGTTAAAGCTTCTTAGTGCCTCAAAATTTTCAAGGCCTCCACACTTTTCAAGTTCTATAGCGGAAAGAATTAATCGATTTGCGGTAGTCGGTGAGTTTTCGATGACTTTCTCGATTACTTTTCGCAGGTGAGGTGAAGCAACCGATACCCCACAACGTCGAATAAAGGCAAATGCTAAAATTCCCAAAAACTCAAACATCTCTCGTTTTGCTCGGGCGTTTCGACGAATTGGATTGTTTTCAATGCCACGCTTTTCGAGAACACCTTCAATGCTGCGAACAAGTCCATCTGAATTGGCAAAAAGTAACTCAAAGAGGTCCCTAAGCCCCCGAAGGCCACCATCAAATAGTTCTTTAATCAGAGTGATCTTAATCGTCGCTGGCAACTGTCCATAATGATTCTTTAAAAATTGCCCAAGAATATCTATCGTCCTCATTAGCGACATAATTGCGATTAGTTCGCTTGGGAGGGTGTCAGGATTTTCCAGCATAACCCTATTAGCATTATTATGCTCATCCCGCAATTCACACAGTTCAGCACGATTCTTAAGAATATCGGTGTCCTCATAAATGCGCTGCGGTGCGGATTCGACGAGACGATTTACTACGCCAACATCATCATCGAAAGTGATCGGACGGTGCTTACTGTAATGAGTTTGCATTACAGTAAGTATGCTTTCGTATACGCGTTTATCTCTGGAGTGGTGCGCTAAAAATAGAATAATGTTTCCATTTTCTTGGCGGTGAAGATTTTTGCAGCATTCTCTAATTATGCCTTGCACCTCATCCTCGTCCAGATGCTCGGCCAGATACATTCCAAGAAAAAAATAGTACAGATATGGGTACCTAAACCCATATCCACCATCTAGGGAATCTAAGAGCTTAGCAGCCAACAGTAATTCACGCCTATCGAAGAACGGCAGTGATAATCCGTGAAGATCAGCAAATGTATGATGATATTTTTCGAATGCGTTTTTATCAATTCGTCCGCATTCATTGGATGATCGATAAATAAACCAGGCTAAATGAGCGCAATAATTTAATATTTCGTTATGCTCTTCTCTGCTAACTGACTGCAACTCAAGACTATGAATAATTAAGTATCGATAGTATTCGCCAAGAGCGCTGTACTGAAGATTGGCAATGCTGCCAGACTCAACGCTTTGAAGTAGAGTTAATACAAAAAAAGGTGTTGATGGGACGACTCCCTCGCCCAAGACTGCCATCACTAATCCCTCGCCTTGGTCGATAAGAGCGATCAGTTTTTCTACTGAAACCGCTCCGTCTCCAAGGCTAACCCAGCGTTTAATCAAGTCATGTCGGCGTTTATTCCCAAACTCTAGCAACTCATATTGGTTGATGCTCTTTAAAAAATTCGAACTTTCGGGTGCAAAGAGTGCACGGAATTCAAACATTTCACTACAAGTGACGATTAAAACGGCGAATGTTTTGCTAAGATATTCAATGGCGTTTGAAAAAAACTTCCCCGATAATTTTGATTCGTCAATATCGTCTAGAAGCAAGACGCGTTTTTTAAGTCCAACCTGCCAAAATGACGTTATAGTGCTCTTTCCATAACACTTAATTACAGCAGCCTCTATAATTTTTTGCATTTCACGAGGCGAGCTATTAATAATGGATTTTCCTGGTACAAAAATAGGCACAAAGCCTCTGGAATGGTAGCTACGGAATAGTTGCCTCAGAAGAGATGTTTTTCCGTATTGCTCACGCCCTCTAATTAGCGCACCGCGCTCTAAATTTTCGGGGCGACGTAGGTTAGCCGAGTCAACAAATTTTCGCCTCTTTTCATCCTCTCCAAGCAACCGCATTTCAGGATATACGAACACATCATCTAATGCGAGATCTCTACTTTTTCCATGATGTGTAAATCGAGCACCAGCATCGTCAAGTTGTCGAGAGAAATCTGCTGATATCTCGAACTCATTTTTTCGCTTTTCAGGCAGACGCCGAAACGATGACCACGATGAGTCAATCTCAATCGGAACATAGCGCGTACCATCCCAATCGTGGAAGCTAACGGAATATTCCTGTTTTTCAATAGCTAAGAAAATTAGATTGAATCGCGATTGCTCTTCATTATCTGCTTGAAGAACACCGCCATCAATAGAGACGCTTTCGCCACTATCAGTTTCATCTACAAAAGCAACCGCCTGTTCATGCTCATGCCCGGTCAGAATTAGATGCCCGCATTTCCTTACAAACTGCCGGAATGGACGGTAGCTAGCTTGAGAAAACCAATTGATTGGGTGATGCATGCAAACGATAGATGCATCTGCCTTTATGGTAGAAATTGTTTCATAGCGTGTCGTCGGGAATACAATTTGCCCTTGCTGTTCATGCAACTGTGACATCCAAGCAACATTTAAACAGTGGAATATAACCGTTTTCCCACCAACCTCGATAATATATGATTGCCATAATTTGTCTGAATGTAGGGGTGGGCTAACCGTAAGGTCGTCGCGAAATTTAAAAAAACTTTCTTGGATTTTTGTGCATTCTTCAATAATTGATTCTTTGATGTTATCAGGGTCTGTGGCTCTAATTTTTTCGATTACAATTTCTCTTACGTCTGCATTTCTAGAGCCAAAATCACAGTCGTGATTGCCGGGAGACATCAATACGTGAATTGGTATATCGCTTTGTGTTTTAATAGACTTAACGATATCGGATACGAAAGTGCGCGCTAGATTATATTCAGTTGCGTTGCCGCTAAACGCAATGTCCCCAGTTAACGCAATAGCAACCGCATCTACTAATGGAATATCCTTAAATGCAGTGCGGCCAATTGCATTTCCTCGTTTAAGGATAGCGTCACTTTCATCTTTGATATGAATGTCGCTGAGGTGGAGTATAAGTAAGTTCATTGTGTGTGCACCAAGTCTAATGACTAGAGTATATCTCATGGTGAAGGCTGAAGTGCCCGTAATAACGCCTCCCCATCAGCCAATGCGCGATCTGTTCGATACGGCAAGGCACTCGCTCGAAATATTTTTTATGTATGAAAATATTATTAGGCTGCATTGGGTTGGGAGGGGAGCTGGGGTAGGAAGCGGTCGCTTAGTTTGATTGAAACTCACCGGCCGTTAATTACCATTTTGTCGCCCGATTTGCTGGGATCGGCCAACGATTGGATGGGCCGACACGTCTGCCAGACAGAGTGCTTTTCGTCGGTTTGAAAAGCGGGCGTCTTCAACCGTGTCGCAATGCTCAGGTTTCCAGATTCGCGTGATTCTGCTGCCCTCTGCGGTGGAGAACCTTCGGAAACTTTCGTGGCACCAGATAGTGGCTATCTCGACCTAAGCGGCGAAGGTCTCAACTTAAGCTGGGGACGAGAGCAACAAAGCGGGAACGCCAAAGGTCCGGAAAGGGAGTTTCGGCGGGGGAGCTCCAAGTTTGCCTATGGCCGTTACTCTCCTTTTGAGGATTTTCACGCCCGTTGTCCCCTTGCTGTTTTTTTTAGCCCCCGCAAAACGAGGGTTCCTTGGCGGATGCCCCCATTTCCTCTCCCCCTAACCCCCCAAACTCCCCGGGGTCGTACCGAAGCGTAGGCGGAAGGCGGCGATGAAGGCGGAGGGGGAGTCGTAGCCGTGGGATAGGGCGACGGCGGTGACGCTTTCCCCCCGCTCCAGGGCGGCTAGGGAAAGGTTGAGGCGTAGGCCCTGGCGCCATTCCCGGAAGCTCATGCCCGTTTCCTGGCGGAAGCGCCGAGCCAGGGTGCGTTCCGAGGCCCCCACCTGGGCGGCCCAGGCGGTCAGGGGGCGGCGGTCATCCGGCGCTTCTTCCAGGGCTCGGCAGAGCATGACCAGGCGCGGGTCACGGGGCATGGGCAGGGTGAAGGCGGCCTGGGGCAGGGCGGCCAGCTGGTCCAGGAGCACGGCCACTAGGCGCCCCGCCGGGCCGGCTTCCTCGTAATCCACCGGCAATTCCCCGGCCGCCCGGATCAGTTCCCGGGCCAGGGGGGTGACTTCCAGTACCTGACAGGTGGTTGGCAACTGGCGGGCGGCCTCGGGGGTGAGGTAGAAGCTGCGCATTTCCGTGGGTCCGTGGCTGAGGACCTGATGGCCTTCCCCGGGGGGTAGCCAGACCCCGTAGCGGGGTGGGGCGGTAAAGTCCCCGGCGGAAGTGCGCACCCCCAGTACCCCCCGGCTGGCGTAGGAAAACTGGCCCCAGGGATGGGTGTGGGGCGGCGTCCACGTATCCACCACCAGACTTTCCCGGCGGCTGTAAAAGGGGCGGGGTAGGGTTTCCAGTTCGGGGAGTAGACGTTCTTGGGCGGCCATGGGGTGGGACGGGGAATGGGAATAAAAGGCTGTCTGTTTGTCGATATAAGTGGTCAGTTTGTCGCTAGAAAGACGGAATGGGGCCGGGTACCATGGGGCTGTTTTCATCCTCCCCGTTCACTAGTCCCCCCAATTCAAGCGTTTCCGGTGCCGCAGCCCGGCCCGGTTGGGCGGAGCCGGAGGCACAGTTTAACCGCCTTCCGGGGTGGGGCGGCGGAGGATTTTCTTTAGGGAGCGCCGTCCCTCCCGTCATCGGGTCGGAGCATTATGCCGTTAGCGTTCGGCCTCGGCGTCTGCCCCCATTCTTGCGTTGTTGGAGTTGCCCATGTCCCAGCCCAAACCCCTTGCCCCCTCACCCGCTCCCCGCCCCGGACTGGGCCGTCGTCTCCTTGGCCGCCTGCATAAGGACTGGTTCCTGGTGGGCATGTTGGGGGCCGTGGCCCTGGCCAGCCTGTACCCGGATCTGGGCAAGAGCGGCGGGGTGCTGCGGGCCGATCTGGTGACGGATTGGGGCATTGCCCTGGTCTTCTTTCTCCACGGTCTGGGCCTGTCCATGGCCAACCTGCGGGATGGGGTGATGCGCTGGAAGGTACACGTGGCGGTGCAGTGCCTGACCTACGTCTTTTTCCCCCTGCTCTGGTTCGCCCTGCGGGGCGTGGTGAGCCCCTGGATGCCCACGGGGCTGGCCCTGGGCTTTTGCTACCTGTGCGCTTTGCCGTCCACTGTGTCGTCTTCCGTGGCCATGACCGGTCTGGCCCGGGGCAATGTGCCGGCAGCCATCTTCAACGCCACCCTGTCCGGCCTCCTGGGCATTGTGTTCACCCCTTTGCTGGTGGCCCTGTTCGTGTCCACCGGGGGCCACTGGATTTCCTTGGGGGAAGCTATTCTGGGCATTGC
Source organism: Azospira inquinata (assembly GCF_018905915.1). Taxonomy (NCBI): domain Bacteria; kingdom Pseudomonadati; phylum Pseudomonadota; class Betaproteobacteria; order Rhodocyclales; family Rhodocyclaceae; genus Azospira; species Azospira inquinata. The sequence continues at coordinate 766,481 of NZ_CP064782.1, read as the reverse complement.
CAAACTGCTCCTGCTGCCCCTGGTGCTGGGTCAGGTGCTGCGGCCCCTGCTCCATGCCTGGCATTTGTGCCACAAGCACTTCACCAATTTGCTGGACCGCTGGGTAATCCTGCTCCTGGTCTATAACGCTTTTTGCGAATCCGTGGCCTCGGGCCTGTGGCGCAACAATGGACTGGGGGTGATTGCCCTGGCCCTAGTAGGGGCCGGGCTGATCCTGGGGCTGGTGTTGCTCTTCAGCACCTGGCTCACCCGGCGCCTGGGCTTTTCCAAGGAGGATGAAATCGCCACCGTATTTTGTGGCTCCAAGAAAACCCTAGCCTCCGGGATTCCCATGGCCAAGGTGCTGTTCGGCGCCCATCCGGCCCTGGGCCTGATCGTGCTGCCCATCATGTTCTACCACCAGCTCCAGCTCTTCATCTGCTCCATCCTGGCGAACCGCTATGGGGCCCGCCAGGATAAGCCTAAAGCCTAGTCCTCAGGCCAGGGTCGGGTCAGCCAGGAGTTCGTCCAGCCAGCCCAACATCAGGTCGATTTCCTCCCGGCTCACATTGAGGGCGGGCATGAAGCGCAGCAGGTGGGGCCGGGGGGCATTGAGCAGCAGGCCCTCGGGCTGGCGGGCCCGGGCGGCGGCCACCAGCCGGGGCCCCCGGTCGTCGGCCAGGACCAGGGCGCGGAGCAGGCCCGTGCCCCGTTCCCCGGGCAGACCGTGGCGTTCCGCCAGCTTTTGCAGCCCGGCTCCCAGGTAATCCCCCAGGGCGACCACCGAATCGAGAAAACCGGGGGCCGTGAGAATGTCCAGCACGGCGCCCCCGGCGGCGGTCATGAGGGGATTGCCATTGTAGGTGCCCCCCTGGTCCCCAGCTTCGAAACAGCAGCATTCCTCCCGGGCCAGGAGGGCGGAAAGGGGCACCCCGCCGCCGATGCCCTTGCCCAGGGTCATTATGTCGGGGCGGATGCCCGCGTGCTGGTGGGCGAACAGCTTGCCGCTCCGCCCCATGCCGGTCTGTACCTCATCCACGATGAGCAGCAGGCCCCGCTCCGTGGAGAGCTGGCGCAGGCCCTGGAGAAATTCCCGGGTGGCGGGAATGACCCCCGCTTCCCCCTGAATGGGTTCCAGCATCACCGCCACGGTGCGGTCGTCGATCAGGGCGGCCACCGAATCCAGATCGTTGTAACGGGCCTTAGGGAAGCCGGGCACCTGGGGAGCAAAACGCTGATCCCAGCCCGCCTTGCCCGAGGCGGACATGGTGGCCAGGGTGCGGCCATGGAAGCCGTCCGTGAAGGTGATGATCTGGTGGGCGCCCTGGCGATGCACCTGGCCCCATTTGCGGGCCAGCTTAATGGCCCCTTCATTGGCTTCCGCTCCGGTGTTGGCGAAAAACACCCGCTCCAGGCCGGAGGCCTGGGCCAACCCCTGGGCCAGGGCCAGGGCCGGGGCGTTGTAAAAGGCCGGGCTGGGATTGATGAGCCGGGCGGCCTGGTCGGTGATGGCCTGGACCAGGGCCGGGTGGCCGTGGCCCAGGCAATTCACCGCCCAGCCCTGAATAAAGTCCAGATACCGCTTGCCATCCCCGTCGGTGAGCCAGGAGCCCTGACCGGCAACGAATACCAGATCGGGGCGGGGGGTAATCCACATGAGGGAATTTTGGGCGGCAAGGGATGGGGCCATGGAACAAACTCCTTTGGGTTGGCAGAAAATAAAAAGGCCACGGGTAACCGTGGCCTTGGGAAAAACGGGGGACGACTGAGGGCTTCAGGCGTCGGAAAGGAAGGCGCAACGGCACGGCCGGTCGAAGGACCGGCGCCGTCGGCGAATCAGGAAGAGGGGGGCGAAATGGCTTGCCATGGGGCAAGTCTGCCACAGCCGGGGGGAGAAACAAAGCCCGGCTGGGGCGAGGGAAGGCGCGCCGACCCGGGGCCGGCGCGGGAAATTACAGGCGGAAGCGGGCGATGCTGGCCTTGAGATTGTCCGAAATGGCGCCCAGATTTTCGGCGGTGCTGGCCACGGTCTGGACCGCCGCATTGTTGTCTTCCGACATGCGGGCGATGCCTTCCACATTGCGGGCCAGGTCCGTGGAGGCAGCCCGCTGTTCCCGCAGGGCCAGGGAAATTTCCCCGATGGACTGGCGTACCGAGTCCGTGGCCTGGCAAATGTCCAGCATGGCGCCGGAGGTTTTTTCCGCCATATCCACCACTTCTCCCACTGCATTGCGGCTGGTTTCCATGCTGGCCACCACGGATTGGGCATCGTTTGCGATGGTGGCGATGGTGCTGGAAATATCCTGGACCGACTTGGTGGTCCGCTCCGCCAGCTTGCGCACCTCGTCCGCCACCACGGCGAAGCCCCGGCCCTGTTCCCCGGCCCGGGCGGCCTCGATGGCGGCGTTTAAGGCCAGGAGATTGGTCTGGTCCGCCACGTCCTTGATGACCACCGCAATGCTGCCGATTTTCTGCACCTGGTCGGAGAGCACCAGAATGTCCCGGGAGGTGACTTCCACGCTGCGTTTCACTTCGTCGATGTACTTTGCGGCGGAGCGGGCCACGTCGCCGCCCCCCTGGGCGATGCGCCCCGCTTCTTCCGCGTTGCCCGCGGCGTCCTCCGCATTGCTGCCGATGTGATCCACGCTCACGGTCATTTCCTCAATGGCCGCAGCGGCGGAGGAGGTGGCCTGGGACTGGGTTTCCGAGCTTTCCGCCACGGTGTGGGAGCTGGCGGAAAGCTGGCTGGCGGAGGCGATGAGCTGCTGGGCGTCCCCAATCACCGATTGCATGGTGCCCGCCAGATCCCGGCGCATGGCTTCCATGGTCTGGAGCAGCAGGTCCAGCTCGTCCTGGGGCTGGGCCGCCAGGCGAATGGGGGTGGCCAGATCGCCCCCCGCCACCCGGCCCAGGGCATCCTTGGCCTGTTCCACCTTAGTGCCGATGCCGTGGGCGATCATGCCCGCCAGCACCAGCCCGGCCACCAGGCTAATGGCGCAGGCCAGGCCCAGGATCAGATAGGCGCTCCGGTATTCTCCTTTCGCTTCTTCCTGGGCTTCCGCCATGCGCTGCTGCTGGAAGTCCTGGCCCTTTTGCAGGGCCTGGATGAAGGCGTGGTCCGCCGGCATGAAGTCGTTATAGAAATAGGCCAGACTGCGGGACTGATCCCCGGCCTGGATCAGTTCCAGCAGGGGGGCGTATTTGCTGGCTAGGGCGTTGCGGGCGGTCTCGATTTCCGCCAGGGGCGCCTTTTCCTCTTCCTCCGTGGCCAGGGCCTGGAGCTTTTCCTGGGCGGCCCCGTTCTGTTGCCGGATGTCGGCCACGGACTGGAGGTATTGGCGGGCGGTCTGGGCATTCCCCGCCAGGATGGCCCGGGTGAGATAGCCGCTCACTTCCAGGGCCCGGGTGTGCATGGTGGCGGCCAGCTGGATGCGCACATAGCGTTGCTGCACGATTTCATCCAGGGTGCCCACCAGCCGGGAAAGCTTTAAGGCGGTAATGCCGCTGGAAAGGAGCATCAGGGCGAGGAGGGCATAAAAACCGCCGAGAATCTTACGTTTGACCGTCCACTGCATGGTTCAGACCTTACTTACTTGAGGGTTTCTTTGGCCGAGGGGCGCTGTCGCTCCCGGATCAGAGGGGAAGGGGTTTCCCGGAGAAAGGTTTCCACTTCCAGGGGAGGGGATACCCAGGGCCCCTGGACGATCTGGCATCCCAGTTCTTCCAGGGCCGTGGCCTGGGCGGCGTTGCTGACCCCGGCGGCGATAATGACCAGGCCCAGTTCCCGGCCCATATCCACCAGGGCGCTGACCAGGGCCCGGCTGTAGGGGCTTGCCGGCAGGTCCGCCACCAGGGGGGCGGCGATTTTCACCGCATCAAAATGGAAGCGGTGCAGCAGTTCCAGGTTGGAAGCTCCGGCGCCGAAATTGTCCAGAACCAGGCGGAAGCCCTGCTGGCGCAGCCGCTCCATGGTGGCGTGGCCGGTCTGGGGGGGATTGATAAAGGCTTTTTCCGGGAATTCCAGGGCCAAATCCGTCGGTGCCAGGCCGTTTTCCGCCAGGCAGCTGGCCAGGAATTGGCCGAAGCCCCGCAGATACAGCATGCTGGGGGTGACGTTGAGGGCCAGCATGAGGGAGCCCCCCTGCTTTTTGCGCAGCTCCCGCAGGGTCTTGCAGCTGGCCTGGATGAGGAAATGGCTGAGGGTGTCGATCTGGCCGCTCTGCTCGGCGATCTGCAACAGGCGGGGGGCGGGGATTTCTTCCGTGCCCTGGAACCAGTGCAGGGACACCTCGGCGCAGGCGACCGGGCTGCCGTCCAGGTGGCGGCGGGGCTGGAGATGGAGGCGCAGGTCGCCGTTTTCCAGGGCGCTGCGTAGCTGGGAGGCGGTGCTTTGTACGTGGCTGGCGGCTTGGCGCATGGCCTCGTTAAAGCAGCGGGTCACATTGCCCCCGTCCGCCTTGGCCCGGTACATGGCCTGGTCGGCGCAGCCGATCAGGGTGGTCATTTCTAGCCCGTCATCCGGATACCAGGAAATGCCGATGCTGGCCCCCAGCCGGTGTTCCACCTCGCCGATGCGGATGGGTTCCTGCAAGGCCTGGAGGGCCTTCATGGCGAGCAGGACGCAGCTTTCCTTTTCCTTCAGATCGGGCACCAGGATGACGAATTCGTCGCCGCCGAAGCGGCTCACCGTGTCGGTCTTACGGAAAATGTGTTCCAGACGCTGGGCCACCCGCTTCAATACCTTGTCCCCGACCCGGTGGCCGTAGGTGTCGTTGATGGCCTTGAACCGGTCCAGATCCAGGAATAGCACCCCCAGCAGGGTGTGTTGCCGGTAGGCCCGGGCGATTTCCTGACGGCCCCGGTCTTCCAGCAGGGTGCGGTTGGCCAGGCCGGTGAGGGGGTCGTGGAGGAGGCGCACGGAAAGGGGCTGCTGGCCCGCCGGGTCGCCAATGAATACGTCGGAAAAGAGCACTACGTAAAGGCGCCGGGTTTCCTTGGGGGCGCGGAAGGTACGGGCGATAACCCAGCTGCGCACCCGGCTGCCGTCCTTGCGGCGCAGCTGGCCCTGGTTGAGCCAGCGCCCATCCCGGTCCACGTCCGCCATGATCCGTTCCATGGCCTGTTCCCCGTGGCGTCCGGCGATGAGGCGGGCGGCGGAAAGCCCCAGCAGCTCTTCCCGGTCGTAGCCCGTGAGGCCCTGGGCGTAACGGTTGGCAAAGCGGATCAGGCCGTTTTCATCCACCCAGACAATGCCCAGGGCGAATTCTTCCATGCAGGCGGCAATGCCCCCGTTTTCAGCGCTTTCCGGGTCTGCGGGGCGCAGGGCGGCTTCCGCCCCCTGGCCCGAACTGCTCTTACGGATCAGTTCCACCCGGTTGGTCACGTCGAATTTGCGGAAAATGCGCCCGGCGTGGGTGCGCACGGTCCAGAAGCTGATGCCCAGCCGTTCCGCGATCTGCTTGTCGGAATGGCCCCCGGCCATGAGTTCGTACACCGACCGTTCCCGTTCCGTGAGGGAACGAATCCGGTCCCCCAGGCCCGCGTCCCCATTCTGCTGGCCGCCCCCATGGATGGCCTCCAGATTGCGGATGTAGAGGCCCAGGGTGTCGGCCTGGATGGGCTTTTCCACATAGAGATTGGCGCCGGAACGCAGGGCTTCCACCCGCCGGGCCTCGTCCAGCAGGCCGGAAATAACCACGATGGGCATGCGGTTGCGCAGGCCGTGGCTGCGGATGTAGCGGATTACCGCATTGCCGGACTGGCCCTGGGCCAGCACCAGATCTACCACGGCCAAATGCCAGTCTTCCGCCTCCACCTGGGCCATGGCCTCTTCCGCCGTGGAGGCCAGCACCGCCTGGTAACCCAGGTCGGCCAGGACGCATTGGAGAAACTTGGCCTGGGCCTTGTCGTCTTCCACCAGCAGGGCCCGCTTCATGGGCGCCGGGGTGAGGCTGGTTTCGTGCTCCCGGGCGATGCGCAGGTAAAAGCCGAAATCTTCCAGGTGGTCCTTGTAGAACACCTCGGTGATGCCGTCCTGCATGGCCTGTTCCGCCATTTCCGGGGTGCCGGTGGTGAGCAGCATGATGGGAATCTGCTGCTGGTCTTCCCGGCGCCGGATTTGGTCCACCAGATCCTTATAGCTTTCCGCCCCGATCAGGGCGGCGCAGACCACCATGTCGCAGGGGTGATGGTCCAGATGGGCCAGGGCCTCCTCCACGGAAATGCAACCGTGGGCGCGCCACCCTTCGTCCTTGGCAGTTTGGGCGACGATGGCACGGAAGGTGGCGGAGGGATCGATGTGAAGCAGACGGGCGGCGGGATGGCGCATGACAATTCCCAGGTGAGGGTTAATCTCACCATTATTATGGCTTTTCTAGGCAGGCGGATGTTCGGCTAGGGTGGCCTCCCGCACAATCCCTAGCATTAGCTATTTCTGATTATGTTCGACCAGGCGCTATGCCTCATGGATATTGGCTCTCCGGGGAGGAGGCCGTTCAGGGGGCGGAGGGGGATGCCCCGGGGCGAGGCTAGGGGGAAGAAGGCATTTCCGGCGGCCAGGATTGCCGCCGGGGCAGAAAGGGGCGGACTCCAGGCCCGCCCCCAGGGCTTAACAGTGGTGGCGCAGGCGGTAATCCGCCAGTTCGGCAATGCTCAGCAGGGGAAAGCCGTGGCTGGCGGCGAACTCTGCCAGGGCCGAGCCCTTCATCATGGTGCCGTCCGGGTTCATCAATTCGCAGAGCACGGCGGCGGAGGCAAAGCCTGCCAGCCGGGCCAGATCCACCGATCCTTCCGTGTGGCCGCGTCGCCCCAGTACCCCCTGGGAATGGGCCCGGAGGGGAAAGACGTGGCCGGGCCGGGCCAAATCCTCGGGACGGGCGCCTGCCCGGGTAGCGGCCTGGATGGTGGTGAGCCGGTCCCGGGCCGAAACCCCGGTGGTTACCCCTTCCCGGGCCTCAATGGTGACGGTGAAGGCGGTGCCATAGCGGCTCTGGTTATCCGCCACCATGGGGGGCAGGTCCAGGGCCTGGGCTTGGGCTTCCTCCAGGCAGAGGCAGACGATGCCGCTGCACTCCCGGATGAACAAAGCCATCATGGCTTCGTCCATGGTGGCGGCGGGGATCACCAGATCCCCTTCGTTTTCCCGGTCCGGGTCATCCTGCAAAACCACGGCCAGGCCCTGTTTCAGGGCCGCCAGGGCCCGGTGTACGGCTTCATCCACCTGCTCTGGAACCAGTTGAGCGGGAGTGGGGGCGGGACGGCCCAGGATTTGGGGGGACAACATGTGGGACATGAAACGCTCCTGACAAAAAAGGGACAAGAAACGTTTCAGGGGGAGGCGCGCAAAGGCCGGGACCCCAATGCGGGGAACCGGCCGGAACCGGGGGGCGGGGCGAGCCAGCGCCGGTCCTTGGGGGACCGGTCGCCTTTTCCCATGGGCCAGACCACCCGTTCCCGAAGGAGGGACGGTGGGGGGATGGGGCGGCAACGGGCAATGCTCCGCCCGGGGTGGAGGACGCAAAACATCCCCCGCCCCGGGTTCCTGGCGGCGTCTTCTTTCATCCGGACTGTGACCGTCGGCTCCGGTTTTACACCGGATCTGCTGACCTTTTTCCCCAAACCGCGGGAAAAAGCGCTCGCGGGCTCGGCCCACGGGGAGCCTTACCGCCGGTGGGGAATTTCACCCCGCCCTGAAGACGAACGATGCCGGGCTTGAAAGCCCGGCCCGGCTATTCTAGCGCGGTAAGGTAGGAGGACCAAACGGAGGAAGGAATACTTATTCCTTCATACCGGTATGCGCTGGAAATACCGGTTTCTCCCTTGGATCAGTGCGTACCCTATTTGGGCTTCACCAAAAAAGTCGCAACAAGAGATAAATTACATCACAAAAAGCAAGGCCATATCTTATGGCTTGATTAGCTAGTGCATTGAAAATTATCTGGATTTTGTAGTTATTGGAAAATAACGGCTAAGTTCCTTCGAGTGTTCTTAACACCAAAAGCCGGGAGCTATTATTTTTTGTTGTGATGCTATTTTATTGGCTTCTCTTCCGCTAGGTCGATGGAGGAGTTATATTTGCGACTCTGGTTGTCTGTTTGTGGGGATTTTATTCTGGCTTTAATGTTCTTGAAGAAATTTTCTATTGTGAGAAAAAGATGAAATATGTTTCATTAAGCTCTCGGCGATATATTTGCGTTCTTTCTCTATTCCTTGGGGCGTGCGCTGGGGGAACTACCCATTATGAATACAAAACTTATATACCTCCTGAGACTGGGCCAAAAGCTACTCTTGTAAACGAGTTGGAGCCAGTCTTGCAAAAGAATGATAGGGCGAGTCTGACAATTGGTTTGGATAGCTGTGCTGCTTTGCATGATAGCAACGGTAAAAAAGATAAGGTTTATCACTATGGCAATTTATTTGAGATGAAGGCTGGCGATTATCAAACGGGGAAAGAGATTCAGGTGCCAACGGATGGGCCAATTTTTATTTCCTATTCAAGTAGTTCGCGTCGCTCTTCGGGGGATGCGGTGTGCAGTGTTGTATTTGGTGGGCAGCTAGAAGAAGGTAGGCGATATAAAGTTATTGGCGGTGCTAGTGTTATTAAAACTAATGCGTTACTGTTTTCTGAAAAGCTGGGTTGCAGCTTGGGGGTTATAGATGCTGAAACATTGCAACCCGTTAAAAGAATAAGTAAGCTTTGCCAAGATTGATTGCTTTCTGTTTGGTTGTGCTTGTGCTGAATTTTAATGTCAGGGGGGGCTATTTCCTATTCCGTAAATTATTCGGAGTGGGTAAGTTTTAATCTGTTGGCTTGGGTAATAGAGGCCGAGCAAAGATTTGATGGGTTACAAGTAATTGATCAATGCTTTTTTTCCACTTTTTCCCCCATCAAAAAAAATGATGTCCCGCCCCCAGCCAATGGGGGCGCCGGGTTGGTGGGTGCGGTGCAGCAAAAGCGGAATTATTCGGCTCCCTTTTCCCCCGGGGAAGCGCTAGCATGGCGCCTGATTTTTCCCTTTGATGGCCCTTTATGCCCCCTTTCTCCCTTCCTGCCGCTGCCGGCCCCTGGCCCCGGGCCATTCTCATTGACCTGGCCGGGGTGCTCCATGTGGGGAACCAGGCCATTCCGGGGGCGGTGGAAGCCCTGGGGCGGCTCCGGGCCACGGGTATTCCCCTGCGTTTTCTCACCAACACCACCCGTTCCCCCCGGTCCGCCCTGGTGCGCCTGCTCCAGGGCCTGGGCTTTGATATTCAGCCGGAGGAGCTGCGCACGGCGGTTCAGGCTACCTGCCAACTGGTGAAGGACCAGGGGCTCCACCCCTACTATCTGGTCCATCCCGATATTCGGGAGGAGGTGGGGCCGGACGGGGAAGAGCCGGATGCGGTGGTGCTGGGGGACGCGGGCTCCTATTTCTCCTTTGACGCCATGAATAAGGCCTTCCGCCTCATCATGGCGGGCCATCCTTTTATCGCCATGGCCCGCAACCGCTATTTTCAGGAGGCGGACGGCCTGACCCTGGATCTGGGGGGCTTTGTGGCCGCCCTGGAATGCGGGGCCGGAGTGGCGGCGGAGGTGGCGGGTAAACCGGCCGCCCTGTTTTTCCTCAGCCCCCTGCGGGAACTGGGGGTTCCCCCCGGGGAAGCGGTGCTGATCGGTGACGACTGGCGGGACGACGTGCTGGGAGCCCAGTCCCTGGGCATTCCGGGCATTTTGGTGAAAACCGGCAAATACCGGCCTGGGGACGAAACCCGCATGTCCCCCGCCCCCGCCAAGGTGGTGGCGGATTTCCCCGGGGCCGTGGATTATTTGCTGAGCCTGATGCAGGTTAAGGCCTGATCGGCGCCGGGGGCCTCCCTGTAAGGGTCTCGGGGAGGCGTTGCCGCCAGGCTCCGCTAGCGCCGACGAGGGCTGGGCAGCGGCAGGGCCACCTCTCGGTGACGCTGCCTGGGCGTTTTCCTTTTCCCTCTTTTCTTCCACTCCCCGACTCTCCGAGGGGCATTGGGCATCCCGCCTGGGTTTTAGGCCGCCCCCTTCTTTTCTGGGGGCCCGGCCCAGGTGGCGCGTGCCTCCGGCTTAGTCCGCCGTTTGTCCCCCGTTTTCCCTTGCCCCGTCTTCCGCTGCCGGTTGGGGGGCAGCGGGGCCCCTTCCTTCCCCGGTTGTCGTCTCCCGATCCCAATAGGGTTCCGGGCCAAAGTGCTGTTTCAGGTGGTCGATGAGCAGGCGTACCTTGCGTTGCAGGTGACGGCGGTGGGGGGTGAGGGCCACCAGATCCGCTTCCGGCAGCCGGTAGTCGGGCAGGACCCGCTCCAGGCGCCCGGCTCCCAGGGCTTCCCCGATGTCCCAGGTGGATTTGATGGCAATGCCCAGACCCGCCTCGGCGGCGGCGCCGATCACTTCCCCGTTGTTCACCACCAGATTGCCCCGCACCTTGACCCGGTGCAGCTGGGTGGGGCCCTGGAGGCGCCAGCTCTGTTCCCGAATGCCGGGCCGGTCCAGGAGCAGGCAGTTGTGCCCGGCCAGGTCTTCCGGGGTCTGGGGGCGGCCATGGGTGGCCAGATAGGCCGGGCTGGCGCAGAGCACCCGGCGATTTACCGCCAGGGGAAAGGCCACCAGCCGACTGTCCGGGGCGGCGCCGATGCGGATGGCCAGATCCAGCCCTTCTTCCACCAGATCCACCACCGCGTCCGTGAGCAGCAGGTGGATTTGCACCGCCGGGTAGCGGGCCAGGAACTGGGGCAGGGCGGGGGCGATGTGGCGGCGGCCGAAAGAGGCGGAGGCGGTGAGTTTGATGATCCCGGCGGGCTGGCTTTGTTCGGCCCGGATTTCCGCCTCCGCTTCCCGCACCTCTTCCAGGATGTTGCGGCAGCGCTCGAGAAACCGTTCCCCCTCCGTGGTGGGGGTGAGGCGCCGGGTGGTGCGGTGGAGGAGACGGGCGCCCAGGCTGGCTTCCAGGAGCTGAAGCCGTTTGCTCACCTGGGCCGGGGTGGTTTCCAGGCGCCGGGCGGCGGCGCTCATGCTGCCCGTATCCACCACGGCCACGTAGAGGGCCAGATCGGTGAGGCGGTCCATGGTCGGCTCATTATCAATGAAATGTTGAAAATTATATGCCGAAACGGCGCTTTTTCTCTGGGGTGCCCGGGGCCATAATGGTTCCCGATTGCTTTCCCACGGTAGCCGCCCCGGACGGGCGCGGCGAGGAGAATTCCATGAGCGAACTGCTGTTTTCCCCCTTCCGCCTTGGCGCCCTGGAGCTGCCCAGCCGCATCGTCATGGCCCCCATGACCCGCTGCCGCACCAGCCAGCCCGGGGACATCCCCAACCGGCTGATGGGGGAGTACTACGCCCAGCGGGCCGGGGCCGGGCTGATCGTCAGCGAGGCCACCCAGATTTCCCGCCAGGGCCAGGGCTATTCCTGGACCCCGGGCCTGTACACCGCCGCCCAGGTGGAAGGCTGGCAGGGGGTGACGGATCAGGTGCATCGGGCCGGGGGGCGGATTTTCGCCCAGCTCTGGCACGTGGGGCGCATGTCCCACTCCGTCTTCCACGCCGGGGCCCTGCCCGTGGCCCCCACCGCCCTGGCGCCGGACGCCCAGGTGTGGGTGGCGGGGGGGGACGGCCAGGGCCACCTCCTGGATTGCCCCGTGCCCCGGGAGCTGCGCCAGGAGGAAATCCAGGGCATTGTCCTGGACTACCGGCGGGCGGCCCTGAATGCCCTGGAAGCGGGCTTTGACGGGGTAGAAATCCACGGTGCCAACGGCTATCTCATCGACCAGTTTCTGCGCACCACCTCCAATCGGCGCCAGGACGATTACGGCGGCAGTCGGGAAAACCGGGCCCGTTTTCTCCTGGAAGTGACCCGGGCCGTGGCGGAGGCCGTGGGCCCCTCCCGCACCGGGGTGCGGCTGGCCCCCTACATCACCGCCCGCAACATGAATTGCCCGGACATCATTCCCACCATTCTTTATGCCGCCGGTGAGCTGGATGCCTTGAAACTGGCCTATCTCCACCTCTCCGAGGCGGATTGGGACGATGCCCCCACGGTGCCCGATTCCTTCCGCCAGGACCTGCGTCAGGCCTTCCACGGCGCCATTGTGGTGGCTGGCCGCTACGACCGGGCCCGGGCGGAGGCCGTGCTGGGTGCCGGATACGCGGATCTGGTGGCCTTTGGCCGCCCCTTCATCGCCAACCCGGACCTGCCCCGGCGCCTGGAGGAAAACCTGCCCCTGGCCCAGCCGGACCCGGCCACCCTGTTTGGCGGCGGAGAACAGGGCTACACCAGCTATCCGGGGTATTTCCCAGCCTGATTCGGGGCCGGAAGGGGGGAGCTGGATGCCCGCTAGCTTCCGCTGCCCGTCTGCCGCCCATTTCCAGCAGGACCCGGCTGGTTGGAAGGTGAGGCGGGGGGCGGTGGCCCACCAACATTGGTGCCGCCCCCTTCCCAAAAAATGGCGGGAGAGCCAGGCAGGGCGGCCTTCTTCTCTGCCCTACCCCTGTTAGCCCCTAGGGATCAGCCTGAGAGGGTTATGGGGTCATAGAGTGGCGGATTAAGCCAATCTTTAACCCATTCCCCTGGAACCCGGCTCCCTCAGCCCATGGGCCGGGGGCCAAAGGCTAGATCGCCTATCCATGCCCCTGGGCGCCCAGTTTTTTCCTCATATTTTTCAACCCCATCTTTTCTTAGGAGATTGCCCCATGAACGCGCCCCTGACCCTCGCCCCGGAAGCCATTCTGGAGGCCTTCCGCTTTCGCCACGCCTGCAAGGTGTTTGACCCGGCCCGGAAAATTCCGGAGGACCAGTTCCAGGTCCTCCTGGAAGCGGCCCGCCTGTCCCCCAGCTCCTTCGGCATGGAACCCTGGCAATTCCTGGTGATCCAGAATCCGGCCCTGCGGCAGAAGCTTTGGGGGCCGGCCTGGGGCGCCCAGACCAAGCTGGATAACGCCAGCCACTTCGTCATCCTTCTGGCCCGCACCGGCCTGGACATGCGCTATGACAGCCCCTACATCGCTCACCATCTGGCGGCGGTGGACCAGTTGCCCCCGGAGGTGGCGGACAAGCGCCGGGCCGTGCTGGGCAATTTCCAGACCCAGGAATTCAAGCTCCTGGAAAGCGACCGGGCCATCTGGGACTGGGCCGCCAAGCAGTGCTACATCCCCCTGGCCAATATGATGACCGTGGCCGCCCTGCTGGGCATCGACTCCTGCCCCATCGAAGGTTTCGATCCGGAAGGCGTCACCGCCGTTCTGGCCGACCAGTGCGCCATGGACCCGGCCCACTTCCGCCCCGCCCTCATGGTGGCCTTCGGCTACCGGCAAAATCCCCAGCCGGAAAAGCGCCGCCAGTCCATGGCCGAGCTGGTGCGGCGCTTCGACTAAAGCGGACCGGGCGGTCAGCCCTTGGGACCGCCGCCCATAAAAAAAGCCCCGGCCTTGGCCGGGGCTTTTGCTTCCTTGGGGTTGGGGTGACGCTTTGTTATTCCATGGCCTCGTAGAGGGGCAGGGTGAGGAACTCGGGGAAGTCTTCGCTCAAGCTCATGGTTTCGAAAATCCCGGCGGCCTGGTCGTAGGTCTCGGTCTTTTCCCCCTGGGCGGTCACCGTGGCTTTCACCTTGGCCAGTTCTTCCGGGATCATGGCCCGCACCATGTCGGCGGTCACCTTGCGGCCGTCGTCCAGGACGCCCTTGGGGCTCACCACCCACTGCCACACTTGGGAGCGGGAGATTTCGGCGGTGGCCGCATCTTCCATCAGGTTGTGGATGGGCACGCAGCCGTTGCCAGCCAGCCAGGAGCCCAGGTAGTGGATGCCCACGTTAATGTTGTTGCGCAGGCCGGTTTCCGTAATGGGCTGTTCGGGCTGGAAGTTGAGCCAGTCCTTGGGCCCGAAGCTGCCTTCCACCTGCTTGGCGAACTGGTTGGGCTTGTCCCCCAGCACCTTGACGAACTCTTCCATGGCGATGGGCACCAGACCCGGGTGGGCCACCCAGCCGCCATCGTAGCCGTCCTTGGCGTCCCGGGCCTTGTCCCGGCGAATGCCGCCCAGGGCCTTTTCGTTGGCTTCCGGATCGCCCTTGATGGGGATCAGGGCGCTCATGCCTCCCATGGCCGGGGCGCCCCGCTTGTGACAGGCCTGGACCAGGGCCAGGGCGTAGCTGCGCATGAAGGGCACTTCCATGGTGATGGCGCCCCGGTTGGCCAGGCAGAAGTCCTTGTTCTTCTTGAATTTCTTGATGCAGGAGAAAATGTAGTCCCAGCGCCCGGCGTTCAACCCGGCGGAGTGTTCCCGCAGCTCATAGAGGATTTCTTCCATCTCAAAGGTGGCCAGGATGGTTTCCACCAGCACGGTGGCCTTGATGGTGCCCTGGGGCAGGCCGATGTGGTCCTGGGCCATGACGAAAATGTCGTTCCACAGCCGGGCTTCCAGATGGGATTCCATCTTGGGCAGGTAGTAGTAGGGACCGGCACCCCGGGCCAGCTGTTCCTTGGCGTTGTGGAAGAACACCAGGGCAAAGTCGAAAATGCCGCCGGAAACCCGCTGGCCATCCACGGTCACGTGCTTTTCGTCCAGGTGCCAGCCCCGGGGACGGATTTGCAGGGTGGCGATTTTGTCGTTGAGCCGGTATTCCTTGCCTGCCTCGTTGGTGAAGCTGATGTTGCGGCGAATGGCGTCGAACAGATTCACCTGGCCCTGGATCTGGTTGTACCAGTTGGGGCTGTTGGAATCCTCAAAGTCCGTCATGTAGGAATCGGCGCCGGAATTGAAGGCGTTGATGATCATCTTCCGTTCCACCGGCCCGGTGATTTCCACCCGACGGCAGTGGAGGGCGGGGGGCACGGGGGCCACTTTCCAGTCCCCTTCCCGGATGTGCTTGGTTTCCGGCAGAAAGTCGGGCATTTCCCCCGCGTCCATGCGGGCCTGGCGGGCGGCCCGGGCCTTCAGCAGCTCCTGGCGCCGGGGTTCAAAGGCCCGGTGCAGCTTGGCCACCAGTTCCAGGGCCTCCCGGGTAAGGATTTGGTCGAAACGGGGCAGGAGGGGGCCGGTAATGGCCACGCCGGCGGGAAGATTCAGACTCATGGTGGCTCCTTGTTGAAAAGTGGGTACGGTGACTAAAGAAAGTAGGTCTTACGAAAATAAATCAGGGTCAGCAGGGTGCCCAGGCCGACCACCAGGGCTTTAAGCCAGGGGCCCGGGATGCGCCGGGCTAGGCGGGCGCCGCCGTAGCCCCCGGCCAGACCGGTGACCAGCATGAGCAGGGCATGGGGCCAGCTGACCGCCCCGGCGATGATGAAGGTCAGGGCAGAAACGGCGTAATTCAGGCCAGAAGTCAGGTTTTTCAGGGCATTGAGTTCCTGCATGTCCTCAAAGCCCTGGATGGACAGGGCCGCCAGGGTCAGGATGCCCATCCCGGCGCCAAAGAAGCCCCCATACACGGCCACCGCCAGTTGCAGGAGAGCGCCCCCGGGACTGCCGGGGCGCCGATCCCCTTGGACGGCGCCCAGAAACCGTTGCTTGCCCCGGGCCACCAGATGGGCGATGGGGCGGCTGAAGGCGAATAGCTCGGTGGCGATGAGGAGCAGCCAGGGAATCAGCCGGGAAAAAGCCGCGTCCCCCGTGGCCAGAAGCAGCAGTCCCCCCGCCAGCCCGCCCACCAGGGAGAACAGGGCCAGAACCAGGGCCCAGGAGCCATGGCGCCAAGCTTCCCGGCGATAGGCCCAGGCGCCGGCCAGACTGGCCGGGCATAGGCCCACCGTGTTGGTGGCATTGGCCATCACCGGGGGCACCCCGGCGGCCAGTAGGGCCGGAAAGGAGAAGAAGGTGCCGCCTCCGGCCAGGGCGTTCATGCCCCCGGCCAAAAAGGCGCCCCCGCCCACCAGGAGCCATTGGCTGCCCATCATGCCGTTTCCTCCCCTTGCAGCCAGGTCACCAGATCGGTGAGGCGGCGGCCCCGGGCCGTGGGTTCCACGTCCAGGGCTTCCAGGGGCTGGCCTGCCCGGTTCACCCAGAAGCTGGTGTAGCCAAACCAGGTGGCCCCACAGGCATCCCAGGCATTGGCGGAAACAAAGAGAATGTCCCGGGCCGGGCAGCGGAAGGCGTCGGGCCCCAGCTGGTACACGGCAGGGGCGGTCTTGTACTGACCCACCGTGTCGGCGGAGAGAAGGTGGTCAAAGAGCCCGGCCATGCCCGCGCTTTTGACGGCGATTTCCAGCATTTCCGGGCTGCCGTTGGAAAGAATGGCCAGGGGCAGGCCCAGGGCTTTCAAGGCTTTCAGGGCCCCCAGATTTTCCGGAAAGGCGGAGAGGCAGGAATACTGGTGCATGAGCCGGGCCCCCTTGTCCGCCCCCAGGTCCAGCCCCAGGCTGGCGGCGGCGAAGTGCAGGGCATCCTGGGTGATGGCCCAGAAGGGCTTGTAGCGGCCACTCATACTGCGGATGCGACTGTAGTCGATCTGCCGTTCCCGCCACAGCCGGGCCAGGGCCTCCCCCTTGCCAGGGAAGAGCTGCTCCGCCAGAGCGCCCACGGAATACACGTCGAACAGGGTGCCGTAGGCGTCGAAAGCGATGGCGGTAATGGGGCGTTGCAGGGCCATGGTTTTCCACCGGAGGGGAGGGAAAAAAGGCGAGGGGCATAGCCTTGCCTCGGTTGGAAAACAGTGTATTGTTGCCCGAGGTAAAAGATAAGCCCCATAAATCGGTAATGATTTTTTACTTTTTGTATAAATAGCCCATGGATACCTTCAAGCAGATTTCCGCCTTTGTGGATGTGGCGACCCAGGGCAGTCTTTCCGCCGCCGCCGCCCGGGAAGGGGTCACCCCGGCCATTATCGGCCGCCGCCTGGATGCCCTGGAGGCCCGCCTGGGGGTGCGCCTGCTGATCCGCACCACCCGCAAGCTTTCCCTTACCTTTGAGGGCACGGCCTTTCTTGAAGATTGCAGCCGTATTCTCAACGATCTGGCCAATGCGGAGGCTTCCGTGAGCCTGGGAGGGGTGAAGGCGGCGGGCCACCTCAAGGTGTCCGCCCCCGCCGGTTTCGGGCGGCGCCATGTGGCCCCCCTGGTGGGGGAATTCCTGGAAAGCAATCCGGAGGTGACGGTAAATCTGGACCTGTCAGACCGGCTGGTAGACCTGGTGAACGAGGGCATCGACTGCGCCGTGCGCATCGGGGAATTGTCTGATTCCAGCCTGGTGAGCCTGAAACTGGGGGAAATGCGCCGGGTGGTGGTGGCCGCCCCCGCCTATCTGGCCCGGACCGGAACGCCCCGGACCCTGGAGGAGCTGGCCCGCCATGAATGCCTGTCCCTGGGGCCCCAGCGGGGCTGGACCTTCAGCGATCCGGAGCGGCCCGGGGAAACGGTGATGATCAAGGTGAGCGGGCGCCTGGAATGCAATGACGGGGCCGTGCTCCACGAATGGTCCCTGGCCGGGATGGGCCTTTCCTGGCGCTCCATGTGGGAGGTGGGGCGGGATTTGGCGGCGGGGCGCCTGGTGCCCGTGCTGGATGAGCTGGCGGCGCCCCCCGTGGGCATTTACGCCGTTTTTCCCCAGCGTCGCCATCTGCCCTTGCGGGTGCGGCTTTTTATGGACCACCTGAAAAACACCTACGGCAATCCGGAATACTGGGAACGGCAGGCCTGAAAACGAAACCGCCCCGGGAGACGGGGCGGGGATGGGGGAACGGGCAGGGAAAGCTCAGAGGGACTGGGCGATGTGCTCCAGATCATTCACGTTCTGTTCCAGGTGGATCAATTCCACCCCCAGGGCGTCCCGCATGGAAATGACCCCGACGGCTTCCCCGTCGGCGGTCACGGGCATGTGGCGGAAACCGCTGTCATGCATGACTTCCATGGCGTAGCTCAAAGGCCGGTCCGCTTCCATACAGCGGGGATGGGCGGTCATGACCCCATCCACCGGGGTGGTGTCCGGGTCCAGGCCCACGGCCAGCACCCGGTTGAGAGCATCCCGCTCCGTGAAAATACCCTGGATTTTTCCCCGTTCCATCACCAGCACCGCGCCTACCCCGGTCAGGGTCATGGTCTGGGCGGCTTTACGGACGGTGGTTTGGGGACTGACGCTGACGGGCGGGCGGTTGGAGATCACATCACGAACAAGGCGCTGCGGCATGGTTTGTCTCCTTTCCTATACTGGAAATATTCTGCTGGGCGTATCGCCTAGCCCCGGCAGCGGGGGAGACGATCCCGTCTATCATACGACTTTCAGTATAGGCGTGGGGTAAACCTGGGGGCCTCAGGTTGCCTTGGCGTTGCCCCCGAACCGGTCCGCCAGACGGAAGGCCAGGGGATTGGCCATGATGGAAAGAATGGCCGCCGCCAGGATCAGGGTGTAACCCCGCTCCGGCAACAGTTCCAGGCTCAGGCCCAGGCTGGCCAGGATGAAGGAGAATTCCCCGATCTGGGCCAGACTGGCGGAAATGGTCAGGGCCGTGGCCTGGGAGCGGCGTCCCAGGCGGACGATGGCCCAGGCGGCCAGGGATTTGCCCACCAGGATAATGAAGCAGGTGGCCAGCACGGCCAGGGGCGCTTCCAGGAGAATCCGGGGATCGAAGAGCATGCCCACGGAGACAAAAAATAGCACGGCAAAGGCGTCCCGCAGGGGCAGGGATTCCTCCGCTGCCCGCTGGCTGAATTCGGATTCAGCCAGCACCATACCAGCGAAAAAAGCTCCCAGGGCAAAGGACACCCCGAACAGTTGGGAGGCCCCGTAGGCCACCCCCAGGGCGGTGGCCAGCACCCCCAGGCGGAACAGCTCCCGGCTGCCGGTCCACACCACCCGTTCCAGCATCCAGGGGATGAAGCGGCGGCCGATGAGGAGCATGACGGCCACGAAGGCGGCGACTTTGCCCAGGGTGAGGAGCAGGGTGAGCCCCAGGCTGGTGCTGCCCTGGGCGCTTTCCTTGCCGCCGAGAAAACCGGCCAGGGCGGGGAGCAGCACCAGGGTCAGGACCATGGCCAGGTCTTCCACAATGAGCCAGCCCACGGCGATGCGGCCATCCTGGCTGTCCACCTGGTCCCGTTCCTGGAGCGCCTTGAGCAGTACCACGGTGCTGGCCACGGACAGGGCCAGGCCGAAGACCAGCCCGGCACCGGGCTTCCAGCCCCAGCCGTAGGCCAGGCCCGCCCCCATCAGGGTGGCCAGGGCGATCTGGGCCAGGGCGCCGGGTACGGCGATGGTCCAGACGGAGAGCAGGTGCTTCAGGGAAAAATGCAGGCCCACCCCGAACATCAGGAGAATGACCCCGATTTCGGACAATTCCTGGGCCAGGGACTGGTCCGCCACATAGCCGGGGGTGAAGGGGCCCACCAGGATACCGGCTACCAGATAGCCGATCAGGGGTGGTAAGCGCAGGCGCAGAGCCAGGCTGCCGAAGGCAAAGGCCAGAACCAGACCGGCGACGATGGTGGAGATGAGGGGAGTCTCGACGTGCATGGGGCTCCTCGATATGAGTGTGTCTTTTCAAGATACCACAGGCATTCCGAGGGCTTTGTACTGGCTTGTATCAGGCGGGCTGGGGACGGCGTTCTCTGGGAAGGGCCCCGTTGAGCGGGCAAAAAAAAGCCGGTACCACCGGTACCGGCTTTCCCTGAATGGAGGGAGAAGGGATGATGCAAACCGTTCTTTAGTGGAACTGCTCTTCTTCCGTGGAACCGGTCAGGGCGGTCACGGAGGAGACGCCCCCTTGGATCACCGTGGTCACGTCGTCGAAGTAGCCGGTGCCCACTTCCTGTTGGTGGGAAACGAAGGTGTAGCCCCGGTCCCGGGCGGCGAATTCGGGCTCCTGCACCTTTTCCACGTAGGCGGACATGCCGCGCTGGGCGTAGTCCTGGGCCAGATCGAACATGTTGTACCACATGGAGTGGATGCCGGCCAAAGTGATGAACTGGTACTTGTAGCCCATGGCGCCCAGTTCCCGCTGGAACTTGGCGATGGTGGCGTCGTCCAGGTTCTTCTTCCAGTTGAAGGACGGGGAGCAGTTGTAGGCCAGCATTTTGCCCGGGTGCTTGGCATGGACCGCTTCCGCGAATTTGCGGGCGAATTCCAGATCCGGGGTGCCGGTTTCACACCACACCAGGTCCGCGTATTCGGCGTAGGCCACGGCCCGGGAGATGGCCTGATCCAGGCCCTTCTTGGTCCGGTAGAAGCCTTCCGCGGTCCGTTCGCCGGTGCAGAAGGGCAGGTCGTTGGCATCCACGTCGGAGGTGAGCAGATCGGCGGCTTCCGCGTCGGTCCGGGCGATCACCAGGGTGGGGACCCCCATGACGTCGGCGGCCAGACGGGCGGCGATCAGCTTCTGGATGGCTTCGGCGGTGGGCACCAGCACCTTGCCCCCCATGTGGCCGCACTTCTTCACGGAGGCCAGTTGGTCTTCCCAGTGCACCCCGGCAGCGCCCGCCCGGATCATGGACTTCATCAGTTCATAGGCGTTCAGCACGCCGCCGAAGCCGGCTTCCGCGTCGGCCACGATGGGGGCGAAGTAATCCACATGACCCTTGTCGCCGGGCTGGATGCCCTTGGACCACTGGATCTGGTCGGCCCGTTGGAAGGCGCTGTTGATCCGTTCCACCACGGTGGGCACGGAATTCACCGGATACAGGGATTGGTCCGGGTACATGGCCATGTAGGAGTTGTTGTCAGCGGCCACTTGCCAGCCGGACAGGTAGATGGCCTTAATGCCCGCCTTGACCTGCTGCATGGCCTGACCGCCGGTGAGGGCGCCCAGGCAGTTGATGTAGTCTTCCGTGTGCAGCAGTTCCCAGAGCTTTTCCGCGCCAGCCCGGGCAAAGGTGCTTTCAGGAACCAGGGAACCGCGCAAACGCACCACGTCGGCAGCGGTGTAACCCCGCTTGATACCCTTCCAACGGGGATTCTCGGCCCAGTCTTTTTCCAGCGCAGCGATCTGTTGTTCGCGAGTGGTCATCTTTGGTTCCTCTCTAAATGTCGTGGGGGATGGTTTCGACTTCCCTCTACAACGGTCCGTCGATGGGAAAAAAGTATAGCGACAAAAGGAGCTGGGGAATCATGTCTTATATAAGACAGAAGACATTATTTTTTCTATTTAAATCATCATATTAAAATTGCATTTTCATATTGCGAAACGGCGTTTGCCGGCGTGAAATGACCGGGGCCGGTGCAGGGCGGTATTCCGGCGCCGCCTCGCCGCTTCCCCAGGCCCTACAGCAGGGGCGTGGCGGAAACCAGAATGCCATCTTCATCAGCGTAAAGCCATTCATCCGAATGGAATGTTACGCCGCCGAAGGTGACGGGCACGTTATTCTCCCCCACGCCTTTCTTAATGCTCTTCTGGGGATGGGTGTCCAGGGCCCGGACGCCCAGGTCGATGCGGGCGATTTCCGCCGAATCCCGAATGCAGCCATAGACCACAATGCCTTCCCAGCCCTTGTCGTTGGCAAGAAACGCCAGCTGGTCGCCGAGCAGGGCGCAGCGCAGGGAGCCGCCCCCATCCACCACCAGTACCTTGCCTTCCCCAGGCTGATTCAGGGCTTCCCGTACCAGGGAATTGTCCTCGAACACCTTGAGGGTGACGATGCGCCCCACAAAACGGGGACGGGCGCCGTAGCGCTTAAACATGGGGGTGACCACCCGCAGGGTCTTGCCGATGGCAGACTCGTGGGCGTCGCATAAATCCGGGGTGGTGAAGGTCATGATGGTCTCCGTGAAAAGCCGGTCCTAGTTGCCGGTTGGAGACACAGCATACAAAAAAGCCATGCCCGGGGGCATGGCTTTTGTTGTAACAGCGGATGGAAAACGGGGTCAGGCCACGGTTTCCGCTTCTTCCGCGAAGGCCAGCTTCACCTGATCCTTTTCATCCACATCCACCGTTACCTTACCCCCGTGGAGCAGCCGCCCGAATAGGAGCTCGTCCGCCAGGGCTGACCGGATGGTGTCCTGGATGAGGCGGGCCATGGGCCGGGCCCCCATGAGGGGATCAAAGCCCCGCTCCGCCAGCATGTCCTTCAGGGCGTCGGTAAAGATGGCTTCCACCTTCTTTTCGTGGAGCTGTTCCTCCAGCTGCATGAGGAACTTGTCCACCACCCGCAGGATGATGTCGTGGTCCAGGGGCCGGAAGGAAATTACCCCGTCCAGCCGGTTGCGGAATTCGGGGCTGAAGAGGCGCTTGATTTCCACCAGTTCGTCCCCGGTTTCCTTGGCGTTGGTAAAGCCCATCACCGGCTTTTGCAAATCGGCGGCTCCCGCGTTGGTGGTCATGATAATCACCACATTGCGGAAATCCGCCTTACGCCCGTTGTTGTCCGTCAGGGTGCCGTGGTCCATGACCTGCAACAGAATGTTGTAGATGTCCGGATGGGCCTTTTCAATTTCGTCCAGGAGCAGGACGCAATAGGGCTTCTTGGTCACCGCTTCCGTGAGCAGGCCGCCCTGGTCAAAACCCACATACCCGGGAGGCGCTCCGATCAGGCGGGAGACGGCGTGGCGCTCCATGTATTCGGACATATCGAAACGCACCAGGTCGATGCCCATGCAATAGGCCAGCTGCTTGGCCACCTCCGTCTTGCCTACCCCGGTGGGGCCGGAAAAGAGGAAGGCGCCGATGGGCTTGCCCGGATTGCCCAGGCCGGAGCGGGCCATTTTGATGGCCTTGGCCAGGGCGTCGATGGCCTGATCCTGGCCAAAAACGGTGGCTTTCAGATCCCGCTCCAGATTCTTCAGTACGGTCCGGTCATCATTGGACACGTGGGTGGAGGGAATACGGGCGATCTTGGCCACGATTTCTTCGATTTCCGGCTTGCCGATGAGCTTTTTCTGCCGGGACTTGGGCAGGATGCGTTGAGCTGCCCCTGCCTCGTCGATGACGTCGATGGCCTTGTCCGGCAGGTGCCGGTCGGTGATGAAGCGGGCCGACAGCTCCACGGCGGAGTGAATGGCGGCGGAGGAATACTTGACCCCGTGGTGGGACTCGAAGCGGGTCTTCAATCCCTTGAGGATTTCCACCGTTTCCGCCTGGGAAGGCTCATTCACGTCGATCTTTTGGAAGCGCCGGGAGAGGGCGTGGTCCTTCTCGAAAATGCCCCGGTATTCCGTGTAGGTGGTGGCGCCAATGCACTTCAACTGGCCGCCGGACAGGGCCGGTTTAAGCAGGTTGGACGCATCCAGGGTGCCCCCGGAAGCAGCACCCGCGCCGATCAGGGTATGGATTTCGTCAATGAAGAGAATGGCGTTGGGGTTTTCCTGCAACTGCTTCAACACCCCCTTCAGGCGTTGCTCGAAATCCCCCCGGTACTTGGTGCCAGCCAGCAGGGCGCCCATGTCCAGGGCGTAGACATTGGCCTGAGACAGAATGTCCGGCACATTGCCTTCCACCACCCGCCGGGCCAGGCCTTCCGCGATGGCGGTTTTGCCCACCCCCGCTTCCCCCACCAGGAGGGGATTGTTCTTGCGGCGCCGGCACAGGGTTTGGATTACCCGTTCCAGTTCCTTGTCCCGGCCGATCAGGGGATCGATCTTGCCTTGCAGGGCCAGGGCGTTCAGGTTGATGGTGTAGTTCTCCAGGGGGCCGCTTTCGCTCCGGGCTTCCCCTTCCGTTTCCTGCTCCGCTTCCGCCTTGGCGGCCTGGGGCGCTTTGCTGATGCCGTGGGCGATGAAATTCACGATATCCAGCCGAGTTACCCCCTGCTTTTGCAGGAAATAGACCGCGTGGGAATCCTTTTCCCCAAAAATGGCCACCAGCACATTGGCCCCGGTGACTTCCTTCTTGCCCGACGATTGGACGTGGAGGATGGCCCGCTGGATAACCCTTTGGAAGCCCAGGGTGGGCTGGGTGTCGATGTCTTCCTCACCGGCCACGGTGGGGGTGTGCTCGGTGATGAAATTGCCCAGATCCCGGCGCAATTGCTCCAGACTGGCGGCGCAGGCGCGTAGAGCTTCTGCGGCGGACGGGTTGTCCAGCAAAGCCAGCAGCAGATGCTCCACCGTAATGAATTCGTGGCGTTTTTGTCGCGCTTCCACAAAGGCCATGTGCAAGCTGACTTCCAGTTCCTGCGCAATCATTTAGTTTTCCTCCATGACGCACGCCAGGGGATGCTGGTTCTGGCGCGCAAATGCAACGACTTGCTCCACTTTGCTGGCGGCAATATCTCGGGGGTAGACGCCGCAGAGACCTCGACCCTCCTTGTGAACTTTGAGCATGATTCGCGTCGCTTGTTCTCGGTTCATGGCAAAAAACTTCTGCAGGACCACAATAACGAAATCCATCGGGGTGAAATCGTCATTCAACAACAGTACCTTAAAGAGGGGCGGCGGCTTTAACTTGGATCTCTCCTTCTCAAGCAAAACGCCGTCCTGACTGTTTTCCTGTAGGGTGCCCATGTGGTCCATTCTAATAGGGTTTCAGTAATGTGCAATACGCCCAAAGTGCCTAAAAAATAGGCATTTCTGGTTTATGCCGAAATAATTTTCCTTGCAAACTGCAAAAAAGCTTGACGTCTCTAAATAACTTAGCGTAAAAAGCCCAAAGTGTTTGGCTTCAAGCCGTACTGGTTTTGCCGTGGTAACAACCTCGACTGCATGCCGTTCCTTGAAATCCAAACATGACAGTCGGGGAGTCAACGCAAAGTAGTTCCCGGTTTCACCTATATTCATGAAGGAAAGTAGCACTATGGCAACTGGTACGGTTAAATGGTTTAACGACGCCAAAGGTTTTGGTTTCATCACTCCGGACGACGGCAGTGAAGATTTGTTCGCCCACTTCTCCGCCATCACCATGAATGGTTTCAAGACCCTGAAGGAAGGCGAAAAGGTCAGCTTCGACGTGACCCAAGGCCCCAAGGGCAAGCAAGCTTCCAATATCCAACGCGCCTAATCGTTCGCTGGATCCCAGAAAAGCCCGCCAGTTTTGGCGGGCTTTTTTCTTTGGGTGGGATGGAGAATGGGGGGCGTGTGTAAGCGAAACCGCGCATCCAAGGGCTTTTTCTAGCCTGCCGCTTCCCGCTATTAGCCGCCAGTGTACCGAACCTGCCGTTGTTCTGTGAGGTTGGGGGGCTGGTCAGGGGGACCGAGAGGCTATCCTGGTGTCCGTGGCTCCCCGGAAATTCCGCCCGTTTCTGCGACGCAGGGAATCCTGCCCCTAGGCTTCCGCCGTCCAAATCCCCGACTTTCCCCCTTCTTTCCGCAGCAGGCGGATGCCGTCGATGCACATACCCCGGTCGGCAGCCTTGCACATATCGTAGATGGTGAGCAGGCCCACGCTGACGGCGGTGAGGGCTTCCATTTCTACCCCGGTGCGGCTGTAGCATTCCGTGGTGGCGATGCAGCGGACCGCCTGTTGTTCCGGCTCGGGGATCAGTTCCACGGCAACCCGGGTGAGGGGAATGGGGTGACACAGGGGAATCAGTTCACCCGTGCGCTTGGTGGCCTGAATGGCGGCGATGCGGGCAACCCCCAGCACGTCGCCCTTTTTGGCACTGCCAGCAAGAATCAGGTCCAGGGTGGCTGGGGCCATGGTGATCCGGCCCTCCGCCACGGCCCGGCGATGGGTCTCCGGCTTGTCGCCCACATCCACCATGTGGGCTTGTCCTTGGTTGTCGAAATGGGTGAGGGGAGAGGCGTCAGGCATGGTCAGGATCAGGGGAAATGGCTTCGAGTATCATAGTACCTTGCTTTCCTCATTTCGGGCTTTCTGGCCATGTTCCTTTCCCTGTCCCGTGCTTCCCGTTTGTCTCGCCTTTCCGCCCTGGCCCTCTCCCTGTTGTTGGCCTATCCGGCGTTGCTTCATGCGGATGATTTGCCGGATTTGGGGGATGTTTCCCAAAACGAGCTGAGTCCGGCCATGGAAAAGCAGATCGGCCAGAAGGTGATGAATGAGATCCGCCAGGACCCCAGCTTTCTCGACGATCCGGAAGTGACCACCTACCTGAATCAGGTGGGGGGGCGGCTGGCGGCGGCCTGCCCGGACCCGGGCTACGGCTTCATCTTTTTTGCCATGAAAGACCCCACCATCAACGCCTTTGCCACCTACGGGGGCTATGTGGGGGTGAATACGGGCCTTTTGCTGGCGGCCCAGAGTGAGTCGGAACTGGCTGGGGTATTGGCCCACGAACTGTCCCACGTGACCCAGCACCACCTGGCCCGGGGCATTACCACCTCCAAACAGCAATCCATTGCGGCCATGGTGGCCATGGGTCTGGCCCTCCTGGCGGCCCGTAACAATCCCCAGGTGGCCGGGGGGGCCATGGCGGCCACCCAGGCGGCAGCGGTCCAATCCCAGCTGGCCTATTCCCGGGATTACGAACGGGAAGCGGACCGTATCGGCTTCCAGACCCTGCAAAAAGCGGGTTTTGATCCCCGGGCCATGGGGGAATTTTTCAGCCGTCTGGCCAAGGCCACCCGGGTCTATGAAAACAATGCCCCTGCCTATCTGCGCACCCACCCTCTGACTACGGAGCGGATCGCGGATATGGAAAACCGGGCCCAGAACGCCCACTACAAGCAGGTGCCGGACAGCCTGGATTTTCAACTGATACGGGCCAAACTCCGGGCCCAGCAGGGGACTCCGGCGGATGCGGTGGCAGATTTCTCCAGCCTGCTTAAGGAAAAGAAGTTTTCCAGCGAGGCGGCCACCCATTACGGCCTGGCCCAGGCCCAGCTGCGGGCCCGGGATTTTGCCGGGGCGGAGAAGGAAGTGCAGCTGTTGCACCGCCTGAAAGCTGTTTCTCCCCTGGTGGATAATCTGGCGGCCAGTCTGCGGTCCGCCCAGGGTGACCCGGCGGGGGCGGCAGCCTTGCTGCGTAGTGCCATGAAAACCTATCCGGGCAATCCGGCCCTGATTTACGCCTACGGGGATGCCCTTTACGCCGAGGGCCAGTACAGCACCCTGATTGCGTTCCTGGATAACCAGCGCCAGTACCGGCCCCAGGATTACCGGCTCTACGGCCTGGAAGCCAAGACCTATTCGGCCATGGGCCGTCATTTGCAGCAGCATCGGGCCCAGGCCGAGTATTACGCCCTGCTGGGCCAGACGGCTCAGGCCATTGAGCAATTGCAACTGGCCCAGCAGGCCGGGGACGGCAATTTCTATGAGCTGTCCATGGTGGATGCCCGGCTGCGGGAACTGCGTCGGCGCCAGCAGGATGAAATGAAGGATCGTTAGCCCCGGACCCTGGGTGGGAGGCTGGTGCCAGGGTTAAAATGGCCTCCCAACCGTTCCACTTGCTGAATTAAAATGACCTTCGACCGGGAATTAGACGTTAAGGGCCTGAACTGCCCCCTGCCCATTTTGCGTACCAAGAAAGCCCTGGCTACTATGGAAACCGGCCAAATCCTCCGGGTCCAGGCTACCGATCCGGGCTCGGTGAAGGATTTTCAAGCTTTTGCCCGGCAAACGGGCAATGACTTGCTGTCTTCCACGGAGACCGATCAGGTCTTTGAATTCTACTTCCGGCGTAAATGAGTCCCCGCCGGGAGACCGCTTCCGGCTTGGGGGGCCGCCCCGCCGTTCCTCCTTCTCCCTTTCCCGCCAACGGTTTCATTCTCAGTGAAACCCAGGATGGGTTACGCCTCTTCAGCCAGCCCTCCCACCATTGGCGCCTGACCCGGGACAACTGGCGTAGCAGCCTGTCCCAGGCCGAAGAGGCCCGGGCCGGGGGCGCTTGGCTGTATCTGGCCCTGGATTACGAACTGGGGACGGCCCTGGAGCCCCGGGCCGCCAAGCTGCCCGGTCCGGAGGATGGGGGGCTGGGGCATCTCTGGGCCTTTCCCGAGCCCCGGCGGCTGGACGAGGCGGAGTTTGCCCAAGCCCTGGAATGCCATCGGGCCAGTCTGCCCGAAGCCCGGTGCTACCCGGGGGTCGGCGCCCTGAGCCCGGCGCTGGATGAAGCTGCCTACACCCGGGCCATTCAGGCCATCCACGCCTATATCCGGGCGGGGGACTGCTACCAGGTCAATTTCACCATCCCCCTCCATTTCCGCTGCTACGGGGACCCCCTGCTGTTCTACGCCGCGCTGCGTCGGCGTCAGCCCGGCCCCCTGGGCGCCCTGGTGGCCATGCCGGAAATGACCTGCCTGTCCCTATCCCCCGAATTATTCGTGGCGGGGGAGGGTGGGCTGCTGACCGCCCGGCCCATGAAGGGCACCGCTCCCCGGGGCGCTACGGCGGCGGAGGATCAGGCCCTGGCCGCCGACCTGCGGGCTTCCCCCAAGGAGCGGGCGGAAAACCTCATGATCGTGGATTTGCTCCGTAACGACCTGGGGCGTCTGGCCCCCCCGGGAGGCGTGACGGTGCCCGAACTCTTTACCGTGGAGGCCTATCCCACCCTGTTTCAGATGACCTCCACCATTCAGGCCCGGGGGGCGGCACAAAGCTGGGATCGGCTGCTGCCTGCCCTGTTTCCCTGCGGTTCCATTACGGGGGCACCCAAGCTACGGGCCATGGAAATCATCGGTGAACTGGAGGGGCGCCCCCGGGGCCTTTATACGGGCAGCCTGGGCTGGCAGGCCCCGGACGGGCGCTTTTGCCTCAATGTGGCGATCCGCAGCCTACTCTGGAACGAAGGGGGGACGGGCAGTCTGGGGGTGGGCAGCGGTATCACCCTGGACGCGGCGCCAGACCGGGAATACCGGGAGTGCCTGCTCAAGGCCCGCTTTCTTACGGACCACGATCCAGGCTTTGCCCTGCTGGAAACCCTGGGGCTCCATGACGGGGCTTTGCCCTACCGGGATTACCACCGGCAGCGCCTGGAAGCTTCTGCCCGCAGTCTGGGGTTTGCCTTTGACCCAGGGGCTTTCGATGCCCTCTTGGATCGTCTGGCGGCGGACCATCCCCAGGGCCGTTATCGCCTCCGGTTGAGCCTGGATCATGGGGGGCGCCTGACCCACCTCATTCAGCCCCTGACCCCCTTGCATGGAGAACAGCGGCTGTATCTGGCCCGGGAGGTGTTGGATAGCGGCAACTATCTCCTGGCCCATAAAACCACGGTACGGGGCCGGTATGACCAGACCCTGGCTCGGGTGACCGCCCGGGCGGGGGGCTTTGACGCCCTGTTCCTCAATGAGCGGGGCGAGGTTTGCGAAGGGGCCAGGAGCAATCTGTTCCTCCAGCTGGACGGCCAGTGCTGGACCCCCGCCCTGGCCTCGGGCCTGTTGCCCGGGGTGTTGCGCCGCCATCTGCTGGACACCGGGGCGGTGCGGGAACGGGTGCTGTATTGGTCCGATGTGCAGCAGGCCGAAGCCCTGTGGATGGGCAACAGCCTGCGGGGCCTGGTGCCGGTGACCCTGGCCGGGGAACTGCCGGAAGCCTAGCCTGGTGTGGCTTGGGGACGGGAATAGGCTCCCTCTGATGAGCCATCCGTACGGGGCCGATGGTGCGAATAAGGACCGAAAAAAACCCGCCGTTCCCCTGGGGGAAGGGCGGGCTTGGGGGCGATCAGGCCGCCCCCCGTGAGGCGTTGGGCTTAGGCCTGGGCTAGCTTGTCCAACTGGGGCTGGAGCTTTTCCAGGGTGGCGGAGAAGTCGGCGAGCCGTTTCTTTTCCTGTTCCACCACGGCGGAGGGAGCCCGGGCGACGAAGCTGGCGTTGTCCAGCTTGGCCTTGGCCTTGGCGATTTCCCCTTGGAGCTTGGCGATTTCCTTGCTCAAGCGGTCCTTTTCCGCCGCCACGTCAATTTCAATCTTGAGCATGAGGCGGATTTCTCCGGCCACCGCCACGGGGGCCAGGGCGTCCTTGGGCATGTCGCTGACGATCTGCACCTCGGAGAGCTTGGCCAGGGCAGCCAGATAGGGAGCGAAGCATTCCAGGGCGGCGGCGTCCCCTGCGGCGATGAGGGGTACCTTCTGGGCCGGGGACAGGTTCATTTCCCCCCGCAGGTTACGGCAGGCGCCCACCAGTTCCTTGAGCTGGGCCACCCGGGCTTCGCTGTCCGGGTCCAGCTTGTCCGGATTGGCCTGGGGATAGGCGCAGAGCATGACCGATTCCTGGTCCTTCTTGCCGGCGATGGGAGCCACGGCCTGCCACAGCTCTTCCGTGATAAAGGGAATGAAGGGGTGGGCCAGGCGTAGGATCACCTCCAGCACCCGCACCAGGGTGCGCCGGGTAGCCCGGGCCTGGGCGTCGCTGCCGCCATTGATCTGGACCTTGGCAATTTCCAGATACCAGTCGCAGAACTCATCCCAGACGTAGCGGTAGAGGGCCTGGGCGGCCAGATCGAAGCGGTAATCGGTGAAATACTGGGCCAGATCCTGTTCCAGGCGTTGCAGTTGGCTGACGATCCAGCGGTCGGCGAAGGAGAAATCCAGTTTTTCCGAGCCGGCGCCGCCGCTGCAACCCGGACCAGTCTGCTGGTGTTCCAGGGCCAGGTCCTGGCCTTCCACGTTCATCAGCACAAAGCGGGTGGCATTCCACAGCTTGTTGCAGAAATTCCGGTAGCCTTCGCAGCGGTTCAGGTCGAACTTGATGTCCCGTCCCGGGCTGGCCAGGGAGGCGAAGGTAAAGCGCAGGGCGTCGGTGCCGAAGGAGGGAATACCTTCCGGGAATTCCTTGCGGGTCTTTTTCTCGATCTGGGCCGCCTGCTTGGGGTTCATCAGGCCGAAGGTGCGCTTTTTCACCAGATCTTCGATGCCGATACCGTCGATCAGATCGATGGGGTCCAGCACGTTACCCTTGGACTTGGACATCTTCTGGCCTTCGCTGTCCCGGATTAGGCCGTGCACATAGACGTGCTTGAAGGGGATTTTGCCGGTGATGTGCTTGGTCATCATGACCATGCGCGCCACCCAGAAGAAAATAATGTCGAAGCCCGTGACCAGCACGGAGGAGGGCAGATACAGATCCAGGGCCGGATTGGATTGGGCCGGGTAGTCCGGGGTCCAGTCCAGGGTGGAGAAGGGCCACAGGGCGGAGCTGAACCAGGTGTCCAACACATCCGGGTCCCGCATCAGGGGGCCGGCGTAACCCAGCTTATCTGCCTGGGCCTGGGCCTCCGCCTCGTTATGGGCGACGAACACTTCCCCGTTTTCCCCGTACCAGGCGGGAATCTGGTGGCCCCACCAGAGCTGGCGGGAAATACACCAGTCCTGGATGTTGTTGAGCCACTGGTTGTACGTGTTCACCCAGTTTTCCGGGTAGAACTTGATTTCTCCGGAGGCCACCACATCCAGGGCCTGTTGGGTGATGGAGGCACCGTTGGCACCGGGCTTGGACATGGCTACAAACCACTGGTCCGTGAGCATGGGCTCGATGACTACCCCGGTCCGGTCGCCCCGGGGCACCTTGAGTTTGTGCTTTTCCACCTTTTCCAGGATGCCCATGGCTTCCAGGTCAGCCACGATCACCTTGCGGGCCTCGAAACGGTCCAGGCCCTGGTATTTCTCCGGCACCTGGTCGTTGATATGCCCGTCCAGGGTGAGGACGGAGATCATGGGCAGGTGATGCCGCTGACCCACCGCGTAGTCGTTGAAGTCGTGGGCCGGGGTAACCTTGACGCAACCCGTACCGAAAGCCATGTCCACATAGGCGTCGGCAATGATGGGAATTTCCCGGTCGGTGAGGGGCAGCTTGATGGTTTTGCCGATCAGGTGCTGATAGCGCTCATCCTCCGGGTGCACCATGACGGCGGTGTCGCCCAGCATGGTTTCCGGCCGGGTGGTGGCCACGGTCAGGCTACCGCTGCCGTCCGCCAGGGGATAGCGGATGTGCCAGAGGAAACCGTCTTCCTCTTCCGACACCACTTCCAGGTCAGATACGGCGGTATGCAGCTTGGGGTCCCAATTGACCAGACGCTTGCCCCGGTAGATCAGGCCTTCCTTGTAGAGGCGGACAAAGGTCTCGGTGACGATTTTGTTCAGGCCCGCGTCCATGGTGAAGCGTTCCCGCTTCCAGTCCGGGCTGGTGCCCAGGCGGCGCATCTGCTTGGTGATGGAGCCGCCGGAATATTCTTTCCACTGCCAGACCCGTTCCAGGAATTTTTCCCGGCCCAGGTCGTGGCGGGAAATGCCTTCCTTGTCCAACTGGCGTTCCACCACGATCTGGGTGGCGATGCCCGCGTGGTCCGTCCCCGGCTGCCATAGGGTGTTATCCCCCTTCATGCGATGGTAGCGGGTGAGGGCGTCCATCAGGGTCTGGTTGAAGCCGTGCCCCATGTGCAGGGTGCCGGTCACATTGGGTGGCGGCAGCAAAATGCAGAAGGCGTTGGGGTTGGAGGTGTCCAGGCCGGCGGCAAAGTAATTGCGCTCTTCCCAGAGGGGGTACCAGTGGCGTTCGATAGCCGCCGGTTCGAAACTTTTGGCGAGTTCCATAGGGGATCTGAAAAAGGGGGGAAAGTGCTGGAAAAGCCGCTAATTATACCGGAACGGCACCGGTCTTTCCGGGCCGCCCGTCAGGACGGGTCTGGGAGGGGGGCTGGATCGGCCGGGTCGGGCTGATGGCGGGTGAGGAAGTCCTGGACGGTGGCTGCGGCCACCGCGGTGAGGCGCTGTTCCAGCAGGCCGCCCATATCTGCCTGGAAGCTGGCCACCAGGGCGGGGATTTCTTCCAAGAGACGGGCTTCCAGGGCTTGGGCCAGTTCCCCTCTGAGGAGGACTTCCAGATTGGCCCGGATGGCTTCCGGGTCCGGAGGTTCGGGCACTTCCGGGGAGACCAGGGCCGGGTCCACCACCTCGGTCAGGACCGGGAGATCGTCCTCGGGAGCGGGGGCAGCAGCTTCCGGCGTGGGGATGGCCTGGGGGACGGCTTCCGCCGGAGGGGCGAAGGCGATCACTTCCGCCGGGGTGCTCCGGGGGGTGGCTTTGGCCACAAAACTGCGCCGCTTGCGCATCAGGGCATCGGCACGGGAGGTCAGGTTGTCGCTGGGAATCATTTATTTATTGGACAGGTCGTAACGCTGGATGGCGTAACCCCGGTCCTTATAGAACTTATAACGGTGGCGGCCCGGGGCCTTGTCGGCTTCGTCCCGGCCGACGATTTCGATGACCCGCTGAAAGCGGGCAAAGCCCGGCGGCACGTCGTCATCCAGATTGATCAGCAGCTCATCGTGGGGTGCGCTGCCGACGGCTTCAGGGGTTTCGGCGATGAGGGCTGGGGTTTCCTTGGCCAGGGGGGAAGTAGCCCTGCAATGGGGGAGAAAGCCCAGGGCCGGTTGGGTCCATAACAACCGGTCCACCTGCATGGCCCGCTCCGACGTGGAGGCGTAGAGCAGCAGGGGCAGACGTTGGGCATAGGCCTTGTGAGCCAGCTTGACCGCAATGGCCAGCTTGTCTGGAACGTCGTAGTAAAAGTCGATCCGGGTCATGGGGGGGCGAAGCTTAATCCAGCTTGCCTGCCAGTTCCAGCAGATAGTGGGCGAGGAGGGGTAGGGGACGCCCGGTGGCGCCCTTGTCGCTGCCGGAATTCCACGCCGTCCCCGCCACGTCCAGGTGGGCCCAGTCGTACTTCTTGGTGAAGCGGGACAGGAAGCAGGCGGCGGTGATGGCGCCTCCCCATCGATCTCCCACATTGGCCATGTCGGCAAAATTGCTCTTTAGCCCATCCTGGTAATCGTCCCACATGGGCAGATGCCAGACCCGGTCGAAAGCCTCGTCACCGCTATGGGACAGGTCCTTGGCCAGGGAGTCGCTATTGCTGAAGAGGCCCGTGGCCACATGGCCCAGGGCCACGACGCAGGCGCCGGTGAGGGTGGCTACGTCCACCACGGTTTCCGGCTCGAAGCGCTCCGCATAGGACAAGGCGTCGCAGAGGATCAGGCGGCCTTCCGCGTCCGTGTTGAGGATTTCTACGGTCTGGCCGGACAGGGTGGCGATCACGTCCCCCGGCCGGGTGGCGGAGCCCCCGGGCATATTTTCCGTGGTGGGAATGAGCACGGTCAGATTCAGGGGCAGCTTCATCAAGGCGGTGGCCTTGATGGTGCCCAGTACGGTGGCGGCGCCGCACATGTCGTATTTCATTTCGTCCATGCCCGCCCCGGGCTTCAGGGAAATGCCGCCGCTATCGAAGGTGATGCCTTTACCTACCAGGACGATGGGCTTTTGATCCTTTTTGCCCCCCTTATACTGGAGCACGATGAATTTGGGCGGCTGGTGGGAGCCTCGGGCCACGGCCAGCAGGGCCTGCATGCCCAGGCTTTCCATATCGGCCTTTTCCAGGATCTGGCAGTCCAGTCCCAGGCTTTCCGCCATGGATTTGGCTTCATCCGCCAGATGGGTGGGGGTGCAGAGGTTGGCCGGCAGATTGCCCAGGTTTTTTGCCAGGGTCATGCCTTCTGCAATGGCCAGGCCCTGGGCCAGGGCTTCTTCCGCCGGAGTTAGCTCGTTACGCCGTTCCACGGCGAAAGTGAGCTTGCGCAGGGGGCGCCGCAATTCATCCTTTTTGCTTTTCAGCTGGTCAAAGCGATAAACCGTTTCCTGGGCCACGATGGTCGCCTGACGTACCCGCCAGCTGATGGAGCGCTTGCGGACGGCGGTTTCGGTAAGAAATACCACGCCGTCGAAGGAACCGGTTTCATTGAGGGTTTTGACCGCGGTGCGCATGGCCTGGCGGAATTCCTTTTCCCGGAACTCCTTTTCCTTACCCAGACCCACCAGCAGCACCCGGTCGCACAGGGTGCCAGGCACATTGTGGAGCAGCAGGGTGGTGCCCAGTTTGCCTTCCAGATCGCCCCGGCGGATGATGTCGGAGATGTAGCTGCGGGCGGCGTTGTCCAGCAGTTCTGCTGGCAGGGTCAGCTTGCGGGGTTCGAAGACACCGACGACGACGCAGGCGCTGCGCTGTTTTTCCGGACTGCCGCTTTTTATGCTAAATTCCACCGTCCGCTCCTATCTGGCACCCAGTGCTATTTGTGATAAATCGGCCAAAAAACGCTGAAATTCAAATTCGGCACTGATTATCACCGTTTCCCTTATTCCAAGTCAAAATATGATTTTCCACCGGGCCGTCCGTCGGGAATTTACCCAAACGGCAATAGGCGTGTTCGTGGCCCTGTTCGCCATTCTGCTGACCACCCAGTTGATTCGGCTGCTCAATGAGGCAGCGGTGGGGAGCGTGGCTTCTGAGGCGGTGGCGGCCCTGCTGGGCTTTTCCGCCCTCAACTATCTGCCCGTTCTCCTGTCCCTCACGCTGTTCATGGCCATTCTCCTGACCCTGTCCCGGAGTTACCGGGATTCGGAAATGGTAGTGTGGTTTTCTTCCGGCCTGCCTTTGACCGCTTGGGTGCGGCCCGTGCTGGCTTTCGCCCTGCCTGTGGTGGCGGCTATCGCTTTGCTGTCCCTACTCCTTTCCCCCTGGGCTCTCTCCAAGAGCGCCGAATTCCGGCAAAAGGTGACGGATCGGAGCGATTCCTCCCAGGTGGCCCCCGGGGCGTTTAAGGAAGCCACGACGGCGGACCGAGTGGTCTTTGTGGAAGCCCTGTCCGACGACGCTTCCCAGGTGCGCAACGTTTTTGTCAGCTCCATGCAGGACGGCCAGCTGGGGGTGATGATGGCTGCTGGCGGCCATCAGGAACACGCGCCTAACGGGGACCGGTTCATGGTGCTGGAAAACGGGCGACGCTATGAAGTGACTCCGGGTAGCCCGGAATTCCGCATTGTGGATTTCGCCCGTTACGCTCTGCGGGTGGAGACGAAGGAATCCCAGGGCATCGAAAAAACGCCGAAAAACACGTCCACCCGGGAGTTGCTGCGCCATCCCGCCAATCCGGCCAATATGGCGGAACTGCTGTGGCGTATCGGGGTGCCCATTTCCGCCCTGGTGCTGGCCCTCCTGGCCATTCCCATGAGTTTCGTCAATCCCCGGGCCGGGCGTTCCTCCAACCTGATCATGGCCCTGCTCATTTACGCCATTTACAGCAATCTGCTGTCCGTCAGCCAGGCCTGGGTGGCCCAGGGCAAGATGAGCTTTGACGCCGCCTGGTGGCCCATCCACCTGCTTATGCTGGCCCTGCTGCCCCTGCTCTTTTTCCGCCGCATTGCCCTGCATTCCTTGTTCAGTTTCCGTCGATGAAGAAAATTTTTGCCCTGACCTACCAGCGCTATCTCTTCCGGGAGGTCATGCTGGGAACCCTGCTGGTGCTGGTGGCGTTTCTGGTGCTTTTCGGCTTTTTTGACCTGATCGGAGAATTGGGGGACATCGGCAAGGGGGGCTTCCAGTTCCACCACGCCCTTGTCTATGTGCTCCTCAGCCTGCCGGGCCGGGCCTATGAGCTGATGCCCATCGCGGTACTGATCGGCGCCCTCTATGCCCTGTCCACCCTGGCCCGCCACTCGGAAATCACCGTGCTGCGGGCTTCCGGCATGTCCACCCGGGATTTACTCGGGTCCCTGTTTCGGGTGGCCGGGGTGTTTGCCCTCGTGACCTTCCTGATCGGGGAATTTGTGGCGCCGCCCGCCGAGCAAATGGCCCAGGAAGTGCGCCTCAAGGCCATGGGTACGGTGGTGGCCGCGGATTTTCGTACCGGCCTGTGGGTCAAGGACGGCCAGAGCTTCATTAACGTGGCCCAGGTGCTGCCGGATACCCGGCTGCTGGGTATCCGTATTTACGAATTCGACGCCCAGCGCCATCTGGTATCGGTGAGCGACGCCAAGGAAGGGGAGTACGTGCCCCCGGATGCCTGGCGGCTCAACGGGGTGGTGCGGACCTTTGTGGATAACAACGGGGGGCGGGTGCAGCGCCTGCCGTCCCTGACCTGGAAATCTGCCCTCAGCCCGGACATTTTGTCCGTGCTGCTGGTGGTGCCGGAGCGCATGTCGGTCATCAATCTGGTCACCTATTTGAAGCACCTATCCGTCAATCACCAGAAGACCCAGCGCTACCAGATCGCCCTGTGGAAAAAGATCATCTATCCCCTGGCGGGCTTCGTCATGGTGGCCCTGGCTCTGCCCTTTGGCTATACCCATGACCGGGTGGGGGGGGTTAGCCTGCGCATATTCGGTGGGGTCATGCTGGGGGTGTTTTTCCACATGCTCAATGGCCTGTTCGCCAATCTGGGGGTGATTAACAGCTGGCCCCCCTTCTCCAGTGCGGTGGCTCCGTCCGCCCTGTTTCTGCTGGCGGCGGGGGCTATGATCTGGTGGGTGGAGCGGCGCTAGGCCTGGGACGTCCAGGGTAATTCCCCCCAGCCCTATTGGGGCAGGGGAGGTGCTGAAAAACAAAGGGGAGGAACCGCTGCCGGTTCCTCCCCTTTTTGTTTTGGTGTTCCTGGAGCTTGCCTTAGCGGGGGAGCTGGATAATCCGGGTATCCGCCAAACGGTCGTGGAGAAACAGGTGTTCCCGATCCACCAGGGCCCAGAGGATGCCCACGCCGGCTAGACCCAGGCTCGGCCAGGCGTAGAGGAAGCGCAGCAGGGCTTGCAGAGGGCGCATTTGGTGGCCTTCTCGGGTGACTAGGCGCAGGCCCCAGGTTTTCATGGCCAGGGTTTGACCAGTATGTATCCAGAACCAGCCAAAATAGGCCAGTAGCACTAGGAAAAGGTGGGCGAATGCCAGGCGGGGGGCTAGCAGGTGGTGGGTTAACATGGCCAGCACCATCTGGGGTGCCAGCACCAGAAACAGCAGTACCCCACAGAGCAGCAGCATTTCGTAAAACATGCTGGCCAGCCGGCGCGGCAGGCCGGGGGCCAGATTGGGAATGGGGGTGGAGCGGGGGGCGTCTTGTTTCATCGGTAGGCCCGTCAGGGTCCGGGAAGAAAGAGGGCGCCTAGCTTAGGGCTTTACGGGGGCAGGAGCAACCGGAAGGGGGGCGGTAACGGAGGTCGCTGGGGTTGCCGGCGCTGGCGCGGGCGGCGTACCCGGTGCCACAGGCACGGGGCTGACAGCTATGCCGGCGGGAGCTGGCACAGAGGTGGGCAGGGGCGTCAGGTTCGGGACCTCCGT
Source organism: Azospira inquinata (assembly GCF_018905915.1). Classification (NCBI taxonomy): domain Bacteria; kingdom Pseudomonadati; phylum Pseudomonadota; class Betaproteobacteria; order Rhodocyclales; family Rhodocyclaceae; genus Azospira; species Azospira inquinata. The sequence continues at coordinate 728,670 of NZ_CP064782.1, read as the reverse complement.
TACCTTACCCGGCCGGGGTTTGCGGGCAGCGGCTTTGGCTTGCAGTTTCTGCTTTTCGTCCGGAGGTAGCTGGTTGTATTGCTGCCACTTTTCCTGGACCACCGCCTTCTTGGCCGGAGGCAGTTTTTTTAGGTTGTTGTACTTTTCCCGGGCGGCCCGCCGTTGTTCCGGGGTCAAAGAGGCCCACTCCCGCATACGGGCTTGCATGCGAGCCTGTTGATCCGGTTTCATTTTGGCGTAGCGCTGGGCGATACCCAGCCACTTCTTGCGCCGGTAATCCTCCATCCGGTCCCACTCTCCAGCGAGGGGGGCGAGGATTTGGCGCTGCTCAGGGGACAGCTGGTTCCAGTTCGGCTGGGGGGCGGTAACCATGACCGCCGGCGGTAGGACGGTACCGCCGGCGAAGCACGGACCGTGGGTGATGCCCAGGGCCAGGACTATCGTCCGGATGAATTCTGAGCAAGCCATGTATCGAAGCCCTTGTCCAGGTAAGCGTTGATGGGCAGATCATCGGACAGGAGGGCGCTGTCTTCGTCTTCCAGGTCGGACAGATGGTCCTGGGCCTGCCAGTAAACGAGGGAGGCCACGGCCATGACAAAAACCAGGGCGTAAGCCAGGCGACCGGGCTTGTGCCCGTGGTCCCGGAAGTGGGCGCCGATACCGGCCAGGATGGGGTGGCTGATCGCTTCGGTTTGCTTTTGGTGAACGAGCGCCGCCTCGCGGGCAGCGGCAAGCTTGGCCAGCGTGTCTTCCGGGAGCTTTTGCAGGCTCCGGTTCAGGTGTTGCTTCACCTGATGGGCGAAATATTGCTCGTTCATAATGTGATCCCTTTTGCTTTTAATGCCGCTGCGAGCGCGTGAGTGGCGCGGGAGCAATGGGTTTTGACGCTGCCTTCTGAGCAGCCCATTGCGGCGGCAGTTTCGGCGACATCCATGTCTTCCCAGTAACGCATGAGGAAGGCTTCCCGTTGACGCGTGGGCAATTCCTTGATTTCCTTTTCGATTGCCGCCAGGGTCTGGGCCTGCAGGAGCGCGCTTTCCGGCGTGTCTTTGCTGCAGGCACCGTCCTCGCTCTCCAGGGTTTCCAGAGGGTCTGCGTCTTCATCGTTGCCCGGCGCCAAGGAGGACAGCAGGGTGGTCCACAGGGAGCGGACCTTGCTGCGGCGGTGGAAATCGTAGGTGGCATTCTGCAAAATGCGCTGGAAGAGCATGGGCAGCTCTTCCACCGGTTTGTCGCCGTACTTTTCCGCCAGGCGCATCATGGCGTCCTGCACGATGTCCAGGGCGGCCTCTTCGTCGCGCGTGGCAAAAGCTGCCTGTTTGAAGGCACGACGTTCAACGGATGCGAGAAAATCCGAAAGTTCTTTGGGTGAGGCCAGGGGAGGTTCCTTCGGGGAAAGGGAGAATCAGCGGCGCTATTTTACGCCTTGACCAATCCTGATCGACCCTATAACGTAGCAGGTTTTTCGAGCGAAAGCTCTCATGTAAGGCCAAGAAAATGACGCTTACCGGTGCGGAGATTGTAATCAGGTGCCTCCAGGAAGAAAAGGTCGAGCATGTGTTCGGCTATCCGGGCGGTTCGGTGCTGCATATATACGATGAGCTGTTTAAGCAAGACAGCATCAAGCACATTCTGGTCCGTCACGAGCAGGCTGCCGTACATGCGGCGGATGCCTATTCCCGGTCCTCCCAAAAAATTGGGGTGGCCCTGGTGACCTCTGGCCCGGGCGTTACCAATGCCATTACCGGCGTGGCTACGGCTTACATGGATTCCATTCCCCTGGTGCTGCTCTGCGGCCAGGTGCCTACGGCGGCCATTGGCCAGGACGCCTTCCAGGAATGCGACACGGTGGGGATTACTCGCCCCTGTGTGAAGCACAATTTCCTGGTGAAGGACGTGAAGGATCTGGCCCTGACCCTGAAGAAGGCCTTCCATATCGCCCAGACCGGTCGTCCCGGGCCTGTGGTGGTGGATATCCCCAAGGATGTGACTGCCGCCCGCTGCGAGTTCTCCTATCCGGAGACCATCCAGATGCGCTCCTACAACCCGGTGGTGAAGGGGCATCTGGGGCAGATCAAGAAGGCGGCCCAACTGCTGGGTGAGGCCAAGCGGCCCATCATCTACTTCGGTGGCGGGGTGATCCTCTCCAACGGCTCGGAAAAATTCACCAAGCTGGCCAAGCGCTTGGGCTGCCCGGTGACCGGCACCCTCATGGGCTTGGGCGGTTTCCCTGGCTCCGATCCCCAATTTCTGGGCATGCTGGGCATGCACGGCACCTACGAAGCCAACATGGCCATGCAGTACGCGGACGTGGTGCTGGCCATTGGCGCCCGTTTCGATGACCGGGTGATCGGCAATCCGGACAATTTCTCCGCCCAGCCCCGGCGCATCATCCACGTGGATATCGACCCCTCTTCCATCTCCAAGCGGGTCAAGGTGGATGTGCCCATCGTCGGCAGTGTGCCGGATGTGCTGGATGAACTGCTGCGCCTGACCGATGGCGGCTTCCAGGCCGATCCGGCGGTGGCCGACTGGTGGCGCCAGGTGGAAGAATGGCGTGGCAAGCATTGCCTGGACTTCAAGCAGGAAGGCAAGATCATGCCCCAGTTCGTGGTGCAGAAGCTCCACGAAGTGACCGGCGGCAACGCCATTATTACCTCGGACGTGGGCCAGCATCAGATGTTTGCCGCCCAGTATTACAAGTTCGACAAGCCCCGGCGCTGGCTCAATTCCGGTGGCCTGGGCACCATGGGGGTGGGCTTGCCCTATTCCATGGGGGCCCAGTTCGCCAACCCGGACATGCCCGTGGCCTGTATTACCGGGGAAGGCTCCATCCAGATGTGCATTCAGGAGCTGTCCACCTGCAAGCAGTTCGAGCTGCCCATCAAGATCATCAATCTCAACAACGGCTATCTGGGCATGGTGCGTCAGTGGCAGGAAATGTTCTATTCCGCCCGCTATTCCCAGTCCTATGTTTCCTCCCTGCCCGATTTCGTACGTCTGGCCGAAGCTTACGGCCATGTGGGCATGCGCATCGACAAGCCGGAGGATGTGGAACCGGCTCTGCGCAAGGCTTTCACCGAACACAAGAATGACCTGGTGTTCATGGACTTCCTCATTGACCCGACGGCCAATGTGTTCCCCATGGTGGCGGCGGGCAAGGGCTTGGCGGAAATGATTCTGGCGGAGGACCTATGAGCGCGGAACTGAATACCATGCGGCACAATATTTCCATCCTCCTGGAAAACGAAGCGGGGGCCCTGTCCCGGGTCGCCGGCCTGTTTTCCGCCCGGGGGTACAATATCGAATCCCTGACGGTGGCACCCACGGAGGATGCCTCCCTATCCCGCATGACCATCGTCACCTCCGGAACCGAGGAGGTGGTGGAGCAGATCATCAAGCAGCTCAACAAGCTGGTGGATGTGATCAAGGTCGTCGACCTGTCAGAAGCCGCTCATACCGAGCGGGAACTGATGCTCATCAAGGTACGGGCCACCGGCAAGGACCGGGAAGAAATGAAACGCATGGCGGATATTTTCCGCGGGCGTATCATCGATGTGACGGATTCCACCTATGTCATCGAACTGACCGGTGCCAGCGGTAAGCTGGATTCCTTCTTGGCCGCCATCGACAGCGGCCTGATTCTCGAGACCGTGCGGACCGGCGTCTGCGGCATTGGCCGCGGCGATCGCATCCTCAAGGTCTGATTCGCGCCGCGCAGGGGCGGACCGGGTGGCTGTCCATCCGCCGACCCTGCGCGGTTAATTTGCTCTAAGGGGTAACTATGAAAGTTTATTACGACAAGGACGCCGACCTCTCCCTGATCAAAGGGAAGAAAGTCACCATCGTCGGCTACGGCTCCCAAGGCCATGCCCACGCACAAAACCTGAAGGATTCCGGCGTCAAGGTCACCGTTGGCCTGCGCAAAACCGGTTCCTCCTGGGCCAAGGCCGAAAAGGCCGGTCTGAAAGTGGAAGAAATCGCCAAGGCCGTGAAGGGCGCCGATCTGGTCATGATGCTGCTGCCGGACGAAACCATTCCCGAAGTCTATTACGCCGAAGTGGAACCCAACATGAAGAAGGGGGCCGCCCTGGCCTTCGCCCACGGCTTCAACGTGCATTACAACCAAGTGGTGCCCCGTGAAGATCTGGACGTGATCATGATTGCCCCCAAGGGCCCGGGCCACACCGTGCGCTCCGAATTCCTCAAGGGTGGCGGCGTGCCTTCCCTGATCGCCGTCTACCAAGACACCTCCAAGAAGGCCCGGGATCTGGCCCTGTCCTACGCTGCTGCCAATGGCGGCACCAAGGGCGGCGTGATCGAAACCACCTTCAAGGAAGAAACGGAAACTGACCTGTTCGGCGAACAGGCCGTGCTCTGCGGCGGTGCCGTGGAGCTGATCAAGACCGGTTTCGAAACCCTGGTGGAAGCGGGCTACGCTCCTGAAATGGCCTACTTCGAATGCCTCCACGAAATGAAGCTGATTGTGGATCTGATCTACGAAGGCGGCATTGCCAACATGAACTACTCCATCTCCAACAATGCGGAGTATGGCGAGTACGTGACCGGCCCCGAAGTCATTAACGCCCAATCCCGGGATGCCATGCGCAACGCCCTGAAGCGCATCCAGAACGGCGAATACGCCAAGCAATTCATCCTGGAAGGCAAGACCGGCTATCCGTCCATGAGCGCCCGTCGCCGTCTGATGGCCGACCATCCTGTGGAACAGGTTGGCGCCAAGCTGCGGGACATGATGCCCTGGATCAAGAAGAACAAACTGGTGGACAAGAGCAAGAACTAAGTCCGCGTGGAACGGCAGGCGCCTTCGGGCGCCTGCCGTTTTTTCGTCCCTTCCCTTCCACGCCCACTTTGCCTTGCTTATGAATTATCCCCACCCTCTGATTGCCCGGGAAGGCTGGCCCTTTCTCGCCATTGCCTTCGTCGTTGCCCTGCTGGTGCAACTCTCCGCCGGTATCCTCTGGGCTTCGCCCTTCTGGATCATCGCCCTGTTTGTGCTGCAGTTTTTCCGTGACCCGGCCCGTCCTATCGCCGGCGACGGCAAGACCGTGGTGGCGCCCGCCGACGGCCGTATCGTGGCCGTGGAAAAGGTGCAAGACCCCTATTTGAGCCGTGAAGCCCTGAAAATCAGCGTCTTCATGAACGTCTTCAACGTCCATTCCAACCGTTCCCCCATTGACGGCACCGTGCGCCGCAAGTGGTATAACCCGGGCTCTTTCCTCAATGCGGCCCTGGCCAAGGCTTCCGTGGAAAATGAGCGCTGCGCCCTGTGGCTGCAGACGGCAGACGGTCAGGACGTGACCTGTGTCCAGGTGGCCGGCCTAGTGGCCCGCCGTATCCTCAATTATGTGGACGCCGACATTCCCCTGGCCCGGGGTCAGCGCTACGGTTTTATTCGTTTCGGTTCCCGTGTGGATGTGTATCTGCCCCTGAACGCCCGCGTCAAGGCGAGCATTGGGGAAAAAGTGTATGCTTCCACGTCGGTCTTAGCCGAACTCTCATAATCCATGCCAGAACTCAAACCGCGTAAGGCGATTTTTAATCCCGAACTGAAGCGCCGCGGCATCTACGTCCTCCCCAATCTCTTCACCACCGCTGCCCTGTTTGCGGGCTTTTTCGCCATTGTGCAGGCCATGAATGGCGCCTTTGAACAGGCGGCCGTGGCCATTTTTGTGGCCATGGTGTTGGATGGATTGGATGGGCGGGTGGCCCGCCTCACCCATACCCAGAGCGCTTTCGGCGCCGAATACGATTCCCTGTCCGACATGGTCTGCTTTGGTGCCGCTCCGGCCCTAGTGGCCTATGAATGGGCCCTGCGGGGCATGGGCAAGCTGGGCTGGATCGCCGCTTTCGTGTATTGCGTGGGGGCGGCCCTGCGCCTGGCCCGCTTCAATACCACCCTGGAAGTCATGGACAAGCGCTATTTCCAAGGCCTGCCCAGCCCCGCCGCCGCCGCCCTGGTGGCCGGTTTTGTCTGGCTCATGCTGGACAACGGCATCAGCGGCCAGGATGTGCGCTGGGTCGCCCTTGCCCTGACCATTTTTGCCGGGGTATCCATGGTGACCAACTGCCGCTTCCATAGCTTCAAGGGCATTAATCTGCGTAAGAGCGTGCCCTTTTTTGTGGTGGCCTTCATTGCCCTGGGCTTTGTGCTGATTTCCAGCTATCCCCCGGGAATTCTCTTCGGCCTCTTCGTCGTTTATGCCATCTCCGGCTACGTGATTTCCGCCTGGAAATTGCTGCGTCGCCGTCCCACCGCTTCCCGCCTCGGCTGATCAGGCCGGCGGGAAGCGCACCTCAAACAGCGCTCCCCCCAGGTTGGGGGAGCTGCTGATAGTCACCTGGGCCTGATGCTGGCGGGCGATTTCCCGCACAATGGCCAGGCCCAGACCGCATCCATCCGTATGTTCCGAATCCCGGCGCTGAAAGCGCTCGAAGACCCGTTCCCGATCTTCCGGGGGAATGCCCGGGCCGCTGTCTTCCACCTGTAGCCTGGCGCCTTCCGCCGTATTGAAACAGCGCACATTGATGCTGCCTCCCCGGGGGGTGTAGCGGATGGCGTTGTCGATGAGATTGGCGAGCAGTTCCTGGACCAATAGGCGGGCGCCGGAAACCGTTGCCGGGGCAAGATCGAAGCCCAGGTCCACATTGGCCCGGAGGGCCAGGGGCAGCCAGGTTTCGGCGCTTTCCCGGGCGATGTCCGCCAAATCCACTGCTTCCATGGATTGCTGGCCCCCGGGCTCGGCCCGGGCCAGGGCCAGGAGCTGATGGGTCAGGTGGGTGAGGCGCCGGGTGGCGCTCAGGATGCGCTGTAATTGCTGCCGTTGTTCCTCCCGAGTTTTGGGTCCATCCACCTCCCGCAGGGCCAGTTCGGCCTGGGCCTGGAGGGCGGCCAGGGGGGTGCGCAGCTGGTGGGCCGCGTCGGAAACGAAATGGCGCTGGGCGGTGAGGGAGGCTTCCAGGCGGGCCAGCAGGTGGTTCAGTTCCTCCACCAGGGGGGTGATTTCCTCCGGCACCTGGGCCGTGGAGACCGTGCTCAGGTCATGGTGGGAGCGGCGCGCCAGTTCGCTGCGCAGATCCTCCACCGGCTTTAAGCCGTGGCGGATGCCCACCCAGCCCAGGCCCAGGGTGGCCACCACCAGCAGCACCTCGGGGAGGAGCATGGAGAGAAGAATTTCGTGGGCCAGACTGTTGCGCTTGTTCTGGGTTTCCGCCGCCAGAATCACCAGGGGAACCCCTTCCTGCTCGGTGAAAAAGGCCGCCATGCGCACCGAGTGGCCCCCATACCAGCCGTCGTAGTAAAGCCGCCCGTCCTCCTCCATGCCCCAGGGGGGTGGGGGCAGGCCCCGGTGGCCGGCGACGAAATTATTTTCTGGTCCGAGAACCTCGAAATAGACCTGGTCGTAACGGTCCGTGAGGAGAATTTCCTCCGCCTGGTTGGGCAGGTTAAGTACCGGCACGCCGCCCACGATCTGAATCTGCCCGGCGATAGCCAGGGCCGTGTCCAGCAGGGCCCGGTCGTAGGCCCGGGTGGCGCTGCGCAGGGCGATGGCGTAGGCCGTAATGCCCCCGGCGGTGACCAGGCCCACCATGGCGGGCAGCAGCCACACCAGGAGCAGGCGGCGGAGACTAGGCCGCCGGGTCATCCTGGGGCTTTTCCAGGTAATAGCCCAGACCCCGGACGGTGCGGATGGAGATGCCGCCCGGTTCCAGCTTGGCCCGGAGCCGGGAAATGAATTTCTCGATGGCGTTGGGGGTAATGTCCTCGTCCCAGCTGTAGAGGGACTGCATGATCTGCTCTTTGCTCACAATGCGGTTGGCCCGGCTGGCCAGGAATTCCAGGGCCGCCCATTCCCGGGCCGTGAGATCCAGGGCCTCCTGGCCCAGCCAGGCCCGCTTGCCCACCGTGTCCAGGCGCAGCTGGCCCAGGACCAGTTCCGGTTCCGGCTGGGTGCGGCCGCGCCGGATCAGGGCCCGTACCCGGGCTTCCAGCTCGGACAGGGCCACGGGCTTCACCAGATAATCGTCCGCCCCCATGTCCAGCACCTTGACCCGCTCCTCCAGGGCTTCCCGGGCGGAGAGAATGAGCACCGGGGTGGGCTGGTGCCGGCTGCGCAGGCGCTGCAACACCTCCGTGCCGTCCAGGCCCGGCAGGCCCAGGTCCAGAATGGACAGGTCGTATTCATTGTCCGCCAGCCACTGGTCGGCCTGGCGTCCGTCCTTGGTCCAGTCCACCACGTAGCCCGAGTGGCGCAGGGCCCGGGTCAGACCGTCGGCGAGCAGGGCGTCGTCTTCAACAAGCAGTATCCGCATGGTATTTTTATCCAGATTATCAAGGGGCTAATGCCCGGATGCGCGTCATTGGCTGGTCAGGAAGGGTTCATACAATACCAGCCTCCTTCAACGGAAGAAAATCCATGGGGCGTTTCCTCCTTATTTCCCTTTCCCTGGCCACCGGGCTGGCCGCCGTCTACCCCGGCGCCTCCGCTTGGGCCCAGGCCAGCACCGGGCTTCAGGCCGGGAGCGGTGATCTGTCCCTAAAAGGGGCGGAAAAGCTGTGGCTGGAGAAAAACCGGGAACTGCAACAGGCCCGCATCGCCGTTAAGGCGGCGGAAGCGGACCGGGTGACGGCCAACGAGGCCCCCAATCCCCAGCTTACCCTGTCCTCCACCTCCCTCAATCCCCGTACCGGTATCGGTGGCGGCAGCCTGCGGGAAAAGCGGGCCGATTCGGTGATCCGTATCGACCAGCAGATCGAACGGGGGGGCAAGCGGGAACTGCGCACCAAGACCGCCGGGGCCCTGGTCCAGGCGGCCCGGGAAGACCTTCAGGAGAGCCTGCGCCAGGGGCGCATGCAGCTGGTGTCCGCCTACTGGGATCTGCGTCAGGCTCAGGAGCGGCTCAGTCTGGCCCAGGACACGGCGGAGCTTTATCACCGCACCATTCGGGCCACGGAACTGCGCCTCAAAGTAGGGGACGTGGCAGCGGCGGATCTGGCCCGGCTCAAGGTGGAAGCGGCCCGGGCGGATAACGACGCCCGGGGCGCAGTGAGCGACCTGGCCCAGGCCCAGAGCGCCCTGGCCTATCAGCTGGGCCGGGAAATTCGGGCTGCCGATCTGGTGGCCACGGACCCCTGGCCGGCCCTGAATGGGGGGGAAGCCAGCCCCACAGCCCAGAGCCAGGCCCTGGATCAGCGTCCGGATGTGCGGGCGGCCCAGGCCCGGGTGGAAGCGGCGGAACACGCCCGGGATTTGGCCCGGGCCAACCGAAGCCGGGATATTTCCGTGGGGGTGCAGTTTGAGCATTTCCCCGAACCGGACCAGTCGGCCAACAATACTTACGGGGTGAGCGTTTCCGTGCCCCTGTTCCTGCGCCACAGCTATGAAGGGGAAATTGCCCGGGCCGAGGCGGATCTGGAGCAGGCCCGGGAAGCCCTGGATCAGGTGCGGGGCCAGGCCCAGACTGATCTGGCCCAGGCGGCGTCCCAGCTGGCTTCCGCCCGGGAACGTCGCCAGCGCCTGGAAGGGGGGCTGCTCCAGGATGCGGAGCGGGCTGCCAAGGCGGCGGAATTTGCCTACACCAAAGGGGCGTCCAGCCTGGTGGATTTGCTGGATGCCCGTCGTACCCTGAAAGCGGTGCAGTTGGACGGCGTCGGCCTGCGGGCGGATTACGCCAAGGCCCTGGCCGCCTGGGAAGCGGCCCAGGGCAAGTAAGCCCCGGGGTGCCCCACAGAACCCTGTGAAGCGGTGACCGGAGCCCCCTGGGGAGCCGGTGGCCGAGCCAAGCTAACGGACAAGGAACAAGACCATGATCTCCCTGCAACGGAAATCCACCCGCCTGGCCCTGGGGGCCGGAGCGGTGGCCCTGGTGGCCCTGGCTGCCTGGGCCCTCTCCCGGCACAGCACGGCCCCCTTGCCGGACAAGGGGGCGCTCCAGGCGCCGGCGACTACGGGAAATCAGACCCTCCATTTCGCCCCCGGAGCGCCCCAGCTGGCCTATCTGCGCATCGAGGCCGCCGTGGAAGGCCCGGTGCCCCTGCTGGAGCCCCTTAACGGCCGGCTGGCTTACGATGAAAACCATACCGCCCGGGTCTTTGCCCCGGTTCAGGGCCGGGTGCTCAAGGTGCTCACCGAGCCCGGGACCCAGGTCAAAGCGGGCCAGCCCCTGGTGACTCTGGATATTCCGGACTACGCGGACCTGCGCAAAGCGGAGGCGGATCTGGCCATGAAGCGTTCCGCCTACAACCGGGCCAAGGCCCTGTTCGACGGGGAGGTGCTGGCCCGCAAGGATCTGGAGGGGGCTCAGAACGATCTTCAGGCCGCCGCCGCCGAGGCGGACCGGTCCCGCAGCCGCTTGCGTAATGTGGAAGCCCTGCCGGGTCAAGCCGGCTTCGCCCTGCGCACCCCCCTGGCCGGGGTGGTGACGGAACGCCAGGCCACCCCGGGCTCCGAGGTGCGGCCGGACAGCGACAATCCCCTCTTCGTGGTCAGCGACCCCCGCCATCTCTGGGCCTACGCGGAACTGCCGGAAAAGGATCTGGCCAAGGTCCACCCGGGCCAGCCCATGGCGGTGATGGTGGATGCCTATCCGGATCAGCGCTTCCAGGCCGTGGTGGAATCCGTGGGGGACGTGCTGGACGCCCAATCCCGCCGGGTGCCGGTGCGCTGCGCCGTGCCCAATCCGGACCGGAAACTGAAGCCGGAAATGTTTGCCCGCCTGATGCCCGTGGAAGAGGGGCGCCATCTGCCCCGGGTGCCTAATGCGGCCCTGGTGACCACTGGCCTGCACACCTACATTTTCGTGGAACTCCAACCGGGGGCCTTGCAACGGCGGGAAGTCCAGCTTGCCTACCGGGGCCATGAGGCCAGCTACGTGGAAAAAGGCCTGAATCCCGGGGAGCGGGTGGTGACCGCCGGCGCCCTCCTGTTGAACGCCGAACTGGGCGGTAATTGAGGCCGATGATGCTGGAACGTCTCGTAACTTTTGCCCTCTCCCAGCGGGTTTTCGTGCTGGCGGCGGCGGTGATTCTGGTGGTCTTCGGCTGGTATGCGGTGAGCAACCTGCCCATTGAGGCCTTTCCCGATGTGCAGGATGTGCAGGTGAATATCGTTACCCAGGCCCAGGGTTTGGCGCCGGAGGAGGTGGAGCGGAGTATTTCCCTGCCCATTGAGCGGGAAATGAACGGGGTGCCCCGCATGACCCAGCTGCGCTCCGTGTCCATCACCGGCCTGTCCATCGTCACCCTGACCTTTGCCGACAACACGGACGATTACTTCGCCCGCCAGCAGGTGACGGAACATCTCCAGGATGTGACCCTGCCCCCCAATGTGCAGCCCTCCCTGGCCCCCCTGTCCACCGCGGTCGGGGAAGTGTACCGCTACGTGCTGGAAGGCCCGGCGGATATGCCCCTCTATGAACTCCGTGCCCTCCAGGACTGGGTGGTGCGCCCGGCTATCCGCCGGGTGAGCGGGGTGGCGGATGTGGTCAGCTTTGGCGGCGCGGTGAAGGAATACCAGGTCAAGGTGGATCCTTACCGGCTACGCAAATTCGGGGTCAGCATTGATCAGCTTTCCCAGGCCCTGACCAACAGCAATGCCAACACGGGGGGCGGCGTTATCCACCGGGGGGACGAAGCCCTGGTGGTGCGTTCCATTGGCCTCCTCAACAGCCTGGACGACATTGGCCGGGTGACGGTGGCGGTGAATAACGGCAAGCCCGTGCTGGTTTCCGACGTGGCCGATGTGGCCATCGGCCCCCACACCCGTTCCGGCATCGTCTCCTTCAATGAGCGGGACGACGTGGTTCAGGGGGTGGTGCAGATGACCAAGGGCCAGAATGCCTCCACCGTGGTGGCGGGGGTTAAGGCCGAACTGGATCGTCTGGGAGACAAGCTGCCCCCGGGGGTGAAGCTGGTGCCCATCTATGACCGGACCCAGCTGGTCAATCATACGGTGCACACGGTGAGCGAAAACCTGGTGGTGGGCGCCTGTCTGGTGGTCAGTATTCTGATCATTTTCCTGCGCTCCTGGTTTGCTGCTGCCGTGGTGGCCCTGGTCATTCCCCTGGCCCTGCTCACCGCTTTCATCATGATGCACGTCAAGGGGGTGGCGGCCAATCTTATCTCCCTGGGGGCGGTGGACTTCGGCATCATCATCGACGGGGCGGTGGTGCTGGTGGAGGCCCTGATGGTGCGTCTGGCCACGGCGGAGCAGGAAGGAGGGCCGCCCAACGGCACCTTGCAATGGCGCATGCTGACCTTGAAGCACACCACAGTGGAAATGGGCCATCCCATTCTCTTCTCCAAGGCCATCATCATTCTCGCCTTCCTGCCCATCTTCACTTTCGAGCGGGTGGAAGGGAAGATTTTTACCCCCATGGCCTACACCCTGTCCTTCGCCATTCTGGGGGCCATTCTTCTGACCCTCACCCTGACCCCGGCCCTGACCTCCTTCTACCTGAAGCAGCACAATCTGGCGGAACAGCATCTGGCCTGGATGGGCAAACTCCAGGACTTTTACCGCCGGGTCATGGCCTGGACGGAAGGGCGGCGTAAGGCCATTCTGGCCGCTTCCCTAGGACTGCTGGTTGCCTGCCTGGCGGTGGCTCCCCAGCTGGGCAGCGAATTTTTGCCCAAGCTGGATGAAGGCAATATCTGGCTCACCATCAGCCTGCCGCCCGCCACCAATCTGGAAAAGACCAAGGAGGTGGAACGCCAGGTGCGGGGCATTCTCCTGAGCTACCCGGAGGTGCGGGAAGTGATCGCCCAGGTGGGGCGCCCGGATGACGGCACGGACCCCAAGGGCCCCAATAATCTGGAAATCCTGGCCGACCTGAAACCCCACGACCAGTGGCGTTTCCCGGACAAGGACGCCCTGATCGGGGACATGACCCGGAAAATCCACACCATTCCCGGGGTGCCCACCAACTTCTCCCAGGTCATTGAGGACAATGTGGAAGAGTCCATTTCCGGGGTCAAGGGGGAAATTGCCGTGAAGGTCTTCGGCCCGGATCTGGATATTCTGGAAGACAAGGCGGAGCAGGTGGCGGCCATTCTCAACAGTATCCAGGGGGCGGCGGATGTGGCGGCCATCAAGGTGAGCGGCCAGACCGAGCTGGACATTACCCTGGACCGAGCCCGCATGTCCCGCTACGGCCTCAAGGCGGCGGACGTGAATGCCACGGTGCAGACCGCCCTGGCGGGCCAGGCCGTGTCTTCCTTCTATGACCATGACCAGCGCTACGACATTTCCGTGCGCCTGCAACGGCCCTACCGGGATGCGGTGGATGATGTCTCCGACCTGCCCGTGGCCCTGCCTGGGAGCGGGGATGGGGCGGCGCCCGCCACCATTCCCCTGGCGGCCATTGCCAATATTGAGGTGCGCCAGGGCCCGGCCCGCATTTCCCGGGAAGCGGGAGGCCGTTATGTGGCGGTGAAGGCCAACCTGCTGGGCCGGGACCAGGGCAGCTTCGTGGCCGAAGCCATGCAGAAGGTGAAAGCCCAGGTGCGTCTGCCCCACGGCTACACCATGACCTGGGGCGGCCAGTTCGAGAATCAGCAGCGGGCGGCCAAGCGCCTCATGGTGATCGTGCCCCTGTCCGTGCTGGGCATCTTTGTCCTGCTGTTCTGGGCCTTCCGTTCCATGCGCTTCGCCCTCCTGGTTCTGTTCATGGTGCCCTTTACCTGGATCGGCGGTATTCTCGGTCTGGGGCTGGCTGGGTTGCATCTGTCCGTCTCGGCGGCGGTGGGCTTCATCGCCGTGGCCGGGATTTCGGTTCAGAACGGGGTGATCATGGTGGAACAGTTCCTGGAAGGGGTGCGCAACGGCCATTCCGTGACCGATGCGGTGCGGGAAGGGGCGGTGGGGCGCCTGCGGCCCATTCTCATGACCGCCCTCATGGCCGGGCTGGGGCTGCTGCCTGCCGCCCTGTCCCACGGTATCGGTTCGGAAACCCAGCGGCCCTTCGCCGTGGTGATTGTGGGGGGTATTGTCTCCGCCACCATCTTCACCCTGGTGCTGTTGCCCCTCCTGTTCCCCGCCATGTGCAAGACCCAGCGTTAGTTTCGCCCGCCAGGCCCCTTGGGGAGGAAAATGCCCCGGAAAGGGGCCTGGCCACTGGGCTTGACCCGGCCATGCCCTTGCCGGGGGCGGCAAAAGCCATTATAGTTTTCCCCACTATGGCTAATCCCATCGGCAACCGTTTTTCCTCCCGCTTTACCCTGCGAACCCTGCTGTTGGCTCGCCCGCTGCTGCGCCTCGCGCGCTAATATTCTTCCCCCCAAATTCCCCGTATTCCTTCGGCCGCCGCCTCCGGCGCCCGACCGTGTATCAGGCGTACCCATTGGAGCCAGACCATGAAAGATCAATTGGTAATTTTCGACACCACCTTGCGGGACGGGGAGCAAAGCCCCGGCGCTTCCATGACCAAGGAAGAAAAGCTGCGGGTGGCTCGCCAGCTGGAAAAAATGAAGGTGGATGTGATCGAGGCCGGTTTTGCCGCCGCCTCCCCGGGGGACGCGGATGCCATTGAAAGCATTGCCCGGGTGGTGAAGGATTCCACCATCTGCTCCCTGGCTCGGGCCAACGAAAACGACATCCGTAAGGCCGGGGAAGCCATTAAGCCCGCCAACCGGGGCCGTATTCATACCTTCATCGCCACCAGCCCCATCCATATGGAAAAGAAGCTGCGCATGAGCCCGGATCAGGTGGTGGAACATGCGGTGAAATCCATCGGCTGGGCCCGCCAATATACGGACGACGTGGAATTCTCCGCCGAGGATGCGGGCCGTTCCGAACTGGATTTCCTCTGCCGCATTTTTGAAGAGGTGATCAAGGCCGGGGCTACCACCATCAATGTGCCGGATACGGTGGGCTACAACCTGCCCAACCAGTTTGCCGAAACCATCCGCCAGCTGCTGGCCCGGGTGCCCAATGCGGACAAGGTGGTGTGGTCCGTCCATTGCCACAATGACCTGGGCTTGGCCGTGGCCAATTCCCTGGCCGCCGTGCTGGCCGGGGCCCGCCAGGTGGAATGCACCATCAACGGCCTGGGGGAACGGGCGGGCAACGCCTCCCTGGAAGAGGTGGTGATGGCGGTGAAGACCCGGGGCGACTATTTCCCCGTGGAAAGCCGCATCGACGCCACCCAGATCGTGCCCGCCTCCAAGCTGGTGTCCCAGATCACCGGCTACCCGGTGCAGCCCAACAAGGCCATTGTGGGGGCCAATGCCTTCGCCCACGAATCGGGCATCCACCAGGATGGGGTGCTGAAGCACCGGGAAACCTACGAAATTATGCGGGCCCAGGATGTGGGTTGGACCCAGAACAAGCTGGTGCTGGGTAAGCACTCCGGCCGTAATGCCTTTAAGACCCGCTTGGCGGAACTGGGCTTCGAGCTGTCCAGCGATGAGGCCCTGAATACGGCCTTCGCCCGTTTCAAGGAACTGGCGGACAAAAAGCACGAGATTTTCGACGAGGATCTCCAGGCCCTTATGTCCGACGAGGTGGTGACCCCCGAGCTGGAACGCTACAAGTTGGTCTATTCCCAGGTCTGTTCCGAAACCGGGGAAAAGCCCATGGCCACCGTTACCCTCTCCGTGGATGGGGGGGAGAAAAAGGCCACCTCCGGAGGCAGCGGTCCGGTGGACGCCACTTTCAAGGCTATTGAAGCTATCGCCCAGAGCGGTGCGGATCAGCTCCTCTATTCGGTGAATGCCATTACCACGGGTACGGACGCCCAGGGGGAAGTGACCGTGCGCCTCGCCAAGGAGGGCCGCATCGTCAATGGCCAGGGCGCCGATACGGATATCGTCATCGCCTCCGCCAAGGCCTATCTCAATGCCCTGAACAAGCTCCATTCCTCCCTGGTGAAACTTAATCCCCAGGGCGCCGGGGTGTGATGGACTGACGTTTCCTTGGATTGGGAGGGGCCGGTGTGACCCACTGGCCTTTCCCTGCCCGACCGGTGCCCGCCCCGCTGTTGAAGCCAGGGGCGATCCGGTGCCCAGGCGGCCTTAGGCCGCCTTTTCTTTGCCCGGGCGGGTGAGCCGGGCGTAGAGCACCACGGCGGTAAAGAAAATAACGCTTAGCCCAGTTTCCCCCCAGGCCAGCCACTGACTCAGGCCCTGGTCCGAGGTGGCCCGCACCACCCCTTCCGTAAAATAGAAGAGGATGAAAAGGGAACTCCACTGGTAGGTGTAGCGCCGTCCCTTGAGAATGCCGAAGAGGGGCGCCAGCAGGGGAATGGCCTTAAAGGCCAGGGCCGAGCCCCCCGGATGGAGGGGGGCAAGGCGCAGTTCCCAGGCCAGACACAGGGCGATGAGGGCGATCAGACTGGCGCTGGCCAGGAATACGAGGCGTTGGGGCATGGCGGGGCGGATTCAGGTTGGGCGGGTATTATAACGGCAAGCAAAACTGGGTAAGGATGAGCGCATCCATGGCAAGCAGCAGGCGGGGCAACAGCAGACAGCGGGGCTTTGTGGGGGAAATCCTGCACCGTTTTGTGGAGGAGCGCTTTTTCCAGATCGGCGCCAGTCTGGCCTATACCACCCTACTGTCCCTGGTGCCCCTGGTGGCCTTGGTGGTGGGGATCGTTTCCATTTTTCCATTTTTCCACGCGGTGCTGGCCCAGGTTAACCGCTTTCTGGTGCAAAACCTGTTGCCGGAAAAGGCGGGGGCGGTGATTGCCCAATATACCCTGACCTTTTCCCAGAAGGCCCAGGATATGACCTGGCTGGGCCTGGCCTTCCTCGCCCTAACCGCCCTGCTGCTCATGGTTTCCGTGGAAAAAACCTTCAACCATGTGTGGCGGGTCAATGCTTCCCGGCCCATCGGGGAAAGGATCAAGCTCTACTGCATCATGCTGCTCCTGGGGCCCCTGGTCCTGGGGGGCATTTTCGGCGCCATGTCCTACGGGGTGACCGTGTCCCTGGGCCTGTTCGGGGAGCCCCCCTGGCTGCAACACTACCTTTTCAAAGGGGTGTCCCTGGCCCTGCTGTGGGGCTTTTTCGCCTTTCTCTATTACGCCGTGCCCAATGCCCGGGTGCGCCTGGGTCATGCCCTGGCCGGGGGGCTGTTTGCTGCCGTGGGCATTTCCCTCATGCAGCGGGGCTTTGAAATTTACCTGAGCAATGTGCCGTCCTACACCCTGATTTATGGCGCCTTTGCCGTGGTGCCCATATTCCTGGTGTGGCTCTATCTCTGCTGGTTGGTGCTGCTCTTGGGCGGCCTCATCGCCGCCACCCTGCATCGGCACCGCTAGGCGTTGGCGGCCGGGACGTAGGGGGCGATGGCGAAGGTCTCCACGGCGCCGGTCTGCTCTTCCAGCCGTTGTATCCCGATTTCCCGCACGGCCAGGTTTTCCTGCTGAAGCAGCAGCACCACCATGCCCATATCCGGGCGCAGGGCCCCGGCGGGGGCGAGCAGATGTTCCTCCGGCCGCAGTCCTGGAATGGGGGGAAAGAGCAGGGCGCCGGTCACCGCCTCCTGGGTTTTCCCGGGAACGGCGAAGGTGGCGGGAATGGCCCGGGGGGCAAGGATTTGCAGACCCAGCTCCAGATGCTCCGGATTTTCCGAGAGGGCCCAGCGTACCAGGCAGATTTCCCAATCCGCGCCGTTTTCCCGTTTCAGTGCCACCACATTGCCCACCGCCAGGCCCGTGGTGTGACCGGCCAGATGCATGATGGCGTAGCCTTCCGGGCTTTCATTGGTGACCATCCATTGGGAAAGGGGGCTGTCTTCCCGTTCTCCCTGTTCCAGGGTCAGCCACAATTGTTCCAACCCCAGGCACAGCTTGGCCCGGAAGCTTTGGCGACGGCGAGGAAAGCGGCGTTTGGCCGGATGACCCCAGCTTTTCGCTAGCCGGTGCATCAGCCCCTGACCGGTGGACGTCGCCGCTCCGGGGGGGAGCTGCAGGCTGTCCGGGCTGGCGCCCCCATTCAGTGCTTCGACCCAGGTATCCAGCTGGCGGGCCAGCCGGTCGCAGGAAAACCAAAGCACCGTGGTTTCCGGGGGCGGCAGGCGGCGCACCATGGCCACCGGCCCCCCGTCCCGCTCCGGATCCACCCAGAAAAGGCCGTGATGGCGTTCGTCGGCCACGGAAAGAATTTCCATGTCCTCGCTCAGCCGGTGGGTCATGGCGGCCACAAAAGCCAGCTCTTCCCCGGAATAGGAGGCGGGCTGGGCGCAGGCCAGGAGCAGGGTGCTGCCATAGGCCCGGGCGATATCCTCCGTTTCCCCCGGCGGCGTGGCCCGGCTTAAGCCCTTGCTCTGGGCCAGACGGTAGCTCCGGTGGATGGTTTGCCAAATACCGATGCCGGCGGGAGCGGCGGCCAGGGCGCTGATGAGCAGATGCAGGTAAAGGCACTGCAGCATGCGCCACAGCCCCACTTCCGGGGGCTGGCGCAGGCCTTTGACCAAGTGTAAATCCACGGGATTTTCCACGTCCGCCAGGTAATCCAGGGCCACAGCTTCCAGCAGGCGCTGTTGCTGGCGTATCTGCTGGCGCATTTTCTTCCCCAGGGGCAGGGGGCTGGCGCTTACTTCCGGCCCCAACGCCCGGCCCAGACCCATGGCCCGCTGATAGATCAGCTCCAGAAGCTTGTGGCGCTGTTGGGGGCTGGCCGGGGATTGGCGCAGGGTGTCGAGAAAATCCTGGAGAGTGCTTAAAACCTCCGGGCCAAGCGCCTCCTCCGGCTGGGCGAACCATTGCAACATGGCGCCCGGATCGGGACGAGTGGAGGCGGTGGCCGGAGCATTAAGGGTCATGGTGTCCCGAGGTTGAAATACCGGATGGCTATTATAGGGAGTTCCGGACTAATCCAGAAAATTGAATGACTTAGGGTGGATTTTCTGTGACAAAAGTCACGGTTTTTGACGGTTTGGGACTGGAGAAAAAAGGGGGCAAGGGCCTCCAAAGACAAAAAAGACAAGGGTTTTCCCGTCTGGCCTTGTGGCGTTGGAGGGTGTCGCCCCGGCCCGGGTGGCGTATGGTGGCCGGCGGCCGGGAAGGCCGGGAAGGCCGGGAAGGGCGGGAAGGGCGGGAAGGGCGAGAAGGGCGAGAAGGCGAACTCCGGGGGCGGAAGGCGGAAGGCGGAAGGCGGAAGGCGGAAGGCGGAAGGGCCGCCCGGAGGGTTTCAGCCCGGGTTAAAGCCGGGATGATCCAATTGCTTGTTCTGGCAGCAAAACCCTAAGGAAAAGCTCTTCCATTGTCGGGGATTTTTGCTATACTCTCCCCCTTTTTCTGATTCCGGAAGAACTCACGATGGTCGTCATTCGTCTCTCTCGCGGCGGTTCCAAGAAGCGCCCCTTCTACAATCTGGTCGTGGCTGATTCCCGTAACCGTCGCGATGGTCGTTTCATCGAGCGCGTGGGCTACTACAACCCCATGTCTGCCGATAGCGAAAACGGTCTGGTGATCCAGGCTGATCGCGTTACCTACTGGGCCGAAAAGGGCGCCAAGCTGTCCCCCACCGTGGCCCGCTTGGTTAAGCAATCCGCCAAGGCTGCTGCCTAATCGCCTTGTCTGACGCAGCCGGGAACACCATGGTTGTATTGGGGGCCGTGACCGGCCCCCATGGGGTTCACGGCTGGGTACGGGTGCATCCCTTCGGGGATGATCCCTTAAGTTGGTCGAAAATGCCCGTCTGGTGGCTGGGCCCTGAGGCTGGTCCGTGGCAGGAGATGAAAATTTCCCGCTGTCGGCTGCAAGGGGATGGGTTGGTGGTGGCCTTTGATGGCGTCACCGACCGTAACCAGGCGGAAGCCCTCCAGAAACTGCTGGTGGCGGCTCCCCGGACGGCTTTGCCGGAAACCGGGGAAAACGAATTCTATTGGGCCGATTTAATCGGTGCCAAGGTGCTAAACACCCGGGATGAATGCCTGGGCGTGGTCCAGGGTTTGATCGAGACCGGCGCCAATGATGTGCTGCGTGTTCATGGGGAAGATGGGGAAGAACGCCTCATCCCCTTCGTGAATGCGGTGGTGACCCAGGTGGACCAGGCCCAGGGCCTGATTCGCGTGGCGTGGGAGCGGGACTGGTGAGCGGGGCGGAGCAGGAAGCCCGATCGGAAAAGGGGCCGTCCCCCGTCTTCGATGTCATCAGCCTCTTTCCCGAAATGTTTGACGCCCTGGCCCATTACGGCATTAGCCGCCGGGCCTTGGAAAACGGTTTGTGGCATCTGGCGACCTGGAATCCCCGGGATTTTGCCGAAGACCATTACCGTACCGTGGATGACCGGCCCTATGGCGGCGGCCCCGGTATGGTGATGTTGCCCGCTCCTCTGGAAAAAGCCATTGCCGCCGCCAAGCAGCGGCAGCGGGATCTGGGGCTGGAGCATTCCCGGGTGGTGCATTTTTCCCCCCAGGGGCGCCCTCTGGACCACGCCACGGTCATGCGTCTTAAGGACGAGCCGGGGCTGATTCTGTTGTGCGGCCGTTATGAAGGCATCGACGAGCGGGTGATTGAACGCTGCGTGGATGAAGAGATTTCCATGGGGGATTTTGTCCTGTCGGGGGGCGAAATCCCGGCGATGGCCCTGATGGACGCCATCGTTCGGCAACTGCCGGGAGCCTTGCATGATGCGGCTTCGGCGGAGCAGGATTCCTTTGTGGAAGGGCTCCTGGATTGCCCCCATTTCACCCGGCCGGAAGTGTATGAAAACATGGAGGTGCCGCCGGTGTTGTTGTCCGGCCACCACGAAGCCATTCGTCGCTGGCGTCTGAAACAGTCGCTGGCCCGAACCCGGAAGCGCCGTCCGGAGTTGTTTGCCAAATGGCTGGCGCAGCAGACCGCGGAAGGCAAAAAGCTTTCCAAGGAAGTGACGCAACTCCTCAGCGAGCTATCGCGAGAGGAGCAATGCGGTGAGATAAAACATAACTGAAGGAACTCACATGAACCTGATTCAACAACTGGAACAGGAAGAGCTGGCCCGCCTGACCGCCGGCAAGACCATTCCCGAATTCGCCCCTGGCGATACCGTGGTGGTTGGCGTGAACGTGGTGGAAGGTAGCCGCAAGCGGGTCCAGGCCTATGAAGGCGTGGTCATTGCCAAGCGCAACCGGGGTCTTAACTCCGCTTTCACCGTGCGGAAGATTTCTTCCGGTGAAGGCGTGGAACGGACTTTCCAAACCTATTCCCCCATGATCGCTTCCATCGAAGTGAAGCGTCGTGGTGACGTGCGTCGTGCCAAGCTGTACTACCTGCGTCAACGTTCCGGCAAGTCTGCCCGGATCAAGGAAAAGCTCGTTACCAAGCAAGGCTAATCCAGCCTTTACCGGTATTAAAAGGGTGCCCCTGGGCACCCTTTTTTATTGGGCGGTGGCCTTGGAGGGGGGGCGCCACGCCTAGTGTGAAGGCCCATGCGCTGCCCTGGTCTGTTTCGGAGCACCGATTTTCCGGGCCAGGGAGGCGGCGTGCGGCTACCGGGCAAAAAAAAGGCGCCCGGATGGGGCGCCTTGGTGGGTAAGGGGCGGTGGCAGGCTGGTGCCGAAGACCGCCCTTAGCCTTTGGCCTAGTGGCTGGCTTTTTTGTCCCGCTCGATCAGGGCGTAGGCCGAGTGGTTGTGGATGGATTCAAAATTTTCCGATTCCACCACGTAGTAATCGATGCGGGGCTCCGCATTGAGGGCGGCGGCCACGTCCCGGACCATGTCTTCCACGAACTTGGGATTGTCGTAGGCCTTTTCCGTGACGTACTTTTCATCCGGGCGCTTGAGCAGGCCGTAAAGCTCGCAGGACGCCTGTTTCTCGATGAGCCGGACCAGTTCCTCTATCCACAGCAGGTCGTTAGTGCGGGCCGTCACCGTGACGTGGGAACGCTGGTTGTGGGCGCCCCGGTCGGAGATTTTCTTGGAGCAGGGGCAGAGGCTGGTGACGGGCACCACCACCTTGATAGTGGAACTGATTTCCCCGTGGCAGATGTCCCCGATAAAGGTCACATCGTAGTCCAGCAGGCTTTTGACCCCGGAAACCGGGGCGGATTTGTTGATGAAATAGGGGAAATTCATCTCAATGTGGCCGGTCTGGGCTTCCAGGCGCTCCACCATGGATTGGAGCATCACCGGGAAGGACTCCACGGACAGGGCGTTTTCCTGGCTGTTGAGAATTTCCACAAAGCGGGACATGTGGGTGCCCTTGAAATTATGGGGCAATCCCACGTACATGTTGAAGACGGCGATGGTGGCCTGATCTTGTCCATGCTCATCCCGCACCCGGACCGGGTGGCGGATGGCTTTGATGCCCACCCGGTTAATGGCCAGGTGCCGGGTATCGGCGCTGCTCTGCACGTCGGGCATGGGCGCGGCGGGGTGTTGGGGTGCGTTCATATTCTTGTCCTGTTGGTCGGGGTTGGGGCGGAGGCGGTGGCTGACGGGGCGGTTCAGGCGGGAAACTGCCGGGCCTGCCATTCCTGGACGCTGCGGAGGATGCCCGCCCCGTCCAGTCCGGCTTCCGCCAGGAGCAGCCCCTGGTCGCCGTGATCCATGAAACGGTCCGGCAGGCCCAGGTGCAGCAGGGGTTTGACCACCCCATGGCTGGCCAGGATACGGGCCGCCTCGCTGCCCGCGCCACCGCTCACCACATTCTCTTCGAGGGTAATCAGGCCCTCATGGTTCCCTGCCAATTCCAACAACAGCTTTTCATCCATGGGTTTGACGAAGCGCATGTTGGCTACGCTGGCGTCCAGGGCCTCGGCGGCCTCCAGGGCGGCACCCAGGGGGCTGCCGAAGACCAGAAAGGCCAGTTTATGGCCCCGGCGGCGCATTTCCCCCTTGCCCAGGGGCAGGGGTTCCAGGGCCGTCTCCGGCGTTATGCCCATGCCGCCGCCCCGAGGGTAGCGCACGGCGGCGGGGCCGTCGTGGAGGAAGGCGGTGGTGAGCATGCGCCGGCATTCGTTTTCGTCCCCCGGGCACATCACCACCAGATTGGGGATGCAGGCCAGGAAGGAGAGATCGAAGGCGCCGTGGTGGGTAGCCCCGTCCGCCCCCACCAGGCCGCCCCGGTCGATGGCGAAGGTCACCGGCAGGTTTTGCAGGGCCACATCGTGGATGAGCTGGTCATAGGCCCGCTGGAGGAAGGTGGAATAGATGGCCACCACGGGCTTCAACCCTTCGCAGGCCAGTCCGGCGGCGAAGGTGACCGCATGCTGCTCCGCGATACCCACGTCGTAGTAGCGCTCCGGGAACAGCTCGGCAAAGCGCACCAGGCCGGAGCCTTCCCCCATGGCGGGGGTGATGCCCACCAGCCGGGGATCGGCGGCGGCCATGTCGCAGAGCCAGTCGGAAAACACCCGGGTGTAGGTGAGTTTGCCTCCGCCCTTGCCGGTCTGAATGCCTTCCTCCGGCTTGAACTTGGAGACCCCGTGGTAGAGCACCGGGTCCGCCTCCGCCAGCTTGTAGCCATGGCCCTTTTTGGTGATGACGTGGAGGAAACGGGGGCCCTTCATGTCCTTCAGGTTTTGCAGGGTGGGGATCAGGGCATTCAGGTCATGACCGTCGATGGGGCCGATGTAGTTGAAGCCCAGTTCCTCGAACAGGGTGCCCGGGGTGAGCATGCCCTTGACGTGCTCTTCCGCCCGCTTGGCCAGTTCCAGCAGGGGCGGGGCCATGCCCAGCACCTTTTCTCCGGCCTTGCGGGCGGCGGAATAGAAGTTGCCGGACATGATCCGGGCCAGGTATTTGTTCAGGGCGCCCACCGGGGGGGAGATGGACATTTCGTTGTCGTTGAGGATGACCAGCATGTCCGCGTCCGCCACCCCGGCGTTATTCAGGGCTTCGAAGGCCATGCCGGCGGACATGGCCCCGTCGCCGATAATGGCGATGGCCGCCCGCTTTTCCCCCTTCTGCTTGGCCCCCAGGGCCATGCCCAGGGCGGCGGAGATGGAGGTGGAGGAATGGCCGACCCCAAAGGTGTCGTATTCGCTTTCCGTGCGCTTGGGAAAGCCGGAAACGCCTCCCGCCATGCGCAGCCGGGCCATGCCCTCCCGGCGGCCGGTAAGGATCTTGTGGGTGTAGCACTGATGCCCCACGTCCCAGACCAGCCGGTCCCGGGGGGTCTCGAAGACGTAGTGGAGGGCGATGGTCAGTTCCACCGTTCCCAGGTTGGAGGATAGGTGCCCCCCCGTGCGGGCCACGGATTCGATGAGAAAGGCCCGGATTTCATCGGCCAGGGGCAACAGCTGGCGCCGCTCCAGCCGACGCAGTTGGCTGGGATCGTGGATGGTGTCGAGGAGGGGGTAGGCGGACATGGCTGGGCTTGCGCTCCGATAAGCCGGTCAGAATTTGCGGTGGGTGATGAAGTCGGTGAGGGCGATGAGGCGGGTGGCCCGGGGGCCGAAAATATCCAGGGCGGTGACGGCTTGGCGGCGCAGCTCTTCCGCGTAGTCCTGGGCGCCGCCCAGGCCCAGGAGACTGACGTAGGTGGGTTTGTCCGCCGCCGCATCCTTGCCTGCGGTTTTGCCCAGGGTGGCGGTGCTGGCCGTGCAGTCCAGAATGTCATCCACCACCTGGAACAGCAGGCCGGCCCGCTTGGCGTAGGTGTCCAGGCGCGCCCGGGCCTCCGGTGCCAGGGCCTCGCCGCACAGGGCGCCCATGAGCACGGCGGCCCGGATCAGGGCGCCGGTTTTTAAGGCATGCATCAATTCCAGTTCGGGCTGGGTCAGGGCCTGGTCGTGGGCCCGGCCCACCGCCTCCAGGTCAATGGCCTGACCGCCGGCCATGCCCCGGGAGCCGCTGGCCTGGGCCAGGAGGGCGAGCAATTCCACCTGCCGGGCCGGTGCCAGTTCCAGGGGCCGGGCCAGGAGGTCGAAGGCCAGGGTCTGGAGGGCGTCCCCGGCCAGCATGGCCGTGGCTTCCCCATATTCCACGTGGCAGGTGGGGCGGCCCCGGCGCAGCACGTCATTGTCCATGGCCGGGAGGTCGTCATGGACCAGAGAATAGGCGTGGATCAGCTCCACGGCGCAGGCGGCGCTGTCCAGCAGATCCGCCGGGGCCCCGGTGATTTCCCCAGCGGCGAAGGCCAACAGGGGCCGTACCCGCTTGCCCCCGCCCAGGGCGGCATAGCGCATGGCCTGGTGCAGGGTGGCGGGGGCGTGATCCGGGGCCGGCAAAAAGCGGCCCAGGGCCGCTTCGGTGCGGGCCTGAACGGCCCCCATCCATTCCGGAAAAGGCAGGGCAGTGGCGGACATGGACAAGGCTTTCAGTGGGATTCGGTAGGGCGAAAGTCGCGCAGGGAGCCGTTTTCCAGTACCTGGATTTTTTCCTCGGCGACTTGCAGTTGACGCTGGCAGAACTGGAGCAGTTCCGTGCCCCGGCGATAGGCTTCCAGGGATTCTTCCAGAGACAGTTTGCCACCCTCCATGGCCTGGGCGATGCGCTCGAGTTCGGTAAGGGCGGTTTCGAATTTGAGAGGGGCGGGTTCTTGCCCGTCCGCAGGCGTGGATGACGGGGCGGTTTGATCCATGTCAATAGCCATCAGAAACGGGAAAAAATAACTTATTCAGGGGCTTTTGGTCAAATTTGATCCAGGCTACAATCCCGCCTCCCTTGATTTATTAACTGATTTCTACCCTTTGCCACTTCCCGGAGGTGTGGAGATGTCCGAGATCGTCACCAGCAACCATTTGGCTCCGGCCGTAACCCAATTCCCCGTCGACTGGTATTTCGACGAAAAAATGTTCGAATTGGAGCAGAAACTCTTCTTCGAGCAGGGGCCCGGGTACGTCGGCCATGAGCTGATGGTGCCCCATGTGCACGATTACCGGACCCTGGAATGGCAGGATCATGGCCGTATGGTGGTGCGCCAGCCGGACGGGGTGTACGACATGTCCAATATCTGCCGCCACCGCCAGGCTGTCATGTTGCAGGGCAGCGGCAATGCGGAAAACGTGGTGTGTCCCCTGCACCGCTGGACCTATGACACGGAAGGCAGCCTCATCGGCGCCCCCCATTTCCCCGCCAATCCCTGCCTCAATCTCAATAAGCGCAAGCTGGAATCCTGGAACGGACTGCTCTTCAAGGGGCCCCGCTCCGTCGGTCAGGATCTGGCCGGGATGAATGTGGCTGGGGAATTCGATTTCGCCGGTTACAAGCTGGACCGGGTGGAAATGCACCAGTGCAACTACAACTGGAAGACCTTCATCGAGGTCTATCTGGAGGACTACCACGTGGTCCCCTTCCATCCGGGTCTGGGCAATTTCGTCACCTGCGACGACCTTACCTGGCAGTTCGGCGAATGGTATTCCGTCCAGCGGGTGGGCATTACCTCCCTGCTCAAGGAAGGCTCCCCGGTCTATGCCCGCTGGCAGAAGGCGGTGCGGGACTTCTACGCCGCCAAGGGGGAATCCCCCCGGCAGGGCGCCGTGTGGCTGACCTACTACCCCAATGTGATGGTGGAGTGGTATCCCCACGTCCTGGTGGTGTCCACCCTGGTACCCCAGGATGTGAACAAGACCATGAATGTGGTGGAGTTCTACTATCCGGAAGAAATCGTGGATTTCGAACGGGAGTTCATCGAAGCCGAGCAGGCCGCCTACATGGAAACCGCCATTGAGGACGACGACATCGGCGAACGCATGGACCGGGGTCGCTGGCGTCTCTTCAAGGAAGGCCGCAGCGAAGTGGGGCCCTACCAATCTCCCATGGAAGACGGCATGCAGCACTTCCACGAATTCTATCGTCGCATCATGGCCCCCCACCTGTAGGGCGGGTGGTCAGCCGAAACAGGGCGTCCCAGGGGGCGCCCTTTTTCTTTGCCCTTGCCCGGGGCGCCGGACGCCGCGTTTGGCCGGGGCTTGGGATACACTTGGGCATCCCCAATTTTTAGTGGAGAGCAAAACTATGATCGCAACCGACCATCAAGGCAGCCTGGTATCGGTGTCCGTTTTCGGGGAATTTACCCTGGCCGATTACCGGGAATTCGAAGAGCTGGTCAATTACAAGACTAAATTCGAAGGCCCGGTGGATCTCTTCTTCGATCTGCGGGAGATGGCCGATTTCACCCTGGACGTTGCCTGGGCCGAAGTGAAATTCGGCCGGACCCACGGGGACGCCTTCCGCCGGGTGGCGGTCCTGACCGATAGCCAGTGGGTGGCCTGGAGCGCCTGGCTATCCCAGGCCTTTGTGCACGCCGATGTGCAGGTTTTCAGCGACGAAGCCGAAGCCAAGGCCTGGCTGGCGGAGCAGGCCTGATGACCGTCTCCCCCCTGATTTCCGTGGCGGAACTGGCCGACCATCTGGAAGACCCGGATTGGCGGGTGGTGGATTGTCGCCATAACCTGGCGGCTCCTGAGGCCGGGGAAGCCGCCTACCAGGAAAATCACATTCCCGGGGCCGTGTTCATGCACATGGACCGGGATCTGTCCGGCCCCAAGACCGGCCATAACGGCCGTCATCCCCTGCCCGAGGTGGTGCTGCTGGTGCGCCGTCTGGAAATGCTGGGCATCGGCAACCAGACCCGGGTGGTGGCCTACGACGACTGTGGCGGCATGATGGCGGCCCGGCTGTGGTGGCTGCTGGGCTGGCTAGGCCACGGGGCGGTGTCCGTCCTGGATGGGGGCTTCCCCGCTTGGGTAGGGGCTGGCCAGCCGGTGGACGGGGCGGCGCCCCAGCCCCGTTTGGGCCATTTCACAGCCCGGGTGCAGCCCTGGGTGGTGCTGGCCAGCAAGGTCCTGGCGGGGTTGGGGCATCCGGGGCGCCTGATTCTGGACGCCCGGGCGCCGGACCGCTTTCATGGGGAAAACGAAACCATGGACCCGGTGGGCGGCCATATCCCGGGGGCCCGGAATCGCTTCTTCCGCAACAATCTCACCCCGGAAGGCCAGTTTAAACCGGCCCATGAATTGCAACGGGAATTCCTGGAAATCCTGGGCTCCTTGAGCCCGGAACAGGTGATCCACCAATGCGGTTCCGGGGTCTCCGCCTGCCACAATGTACTTGCCATGGAAGTGGCGGGCCTGCCCGGCTCCAAGCTCTACGCCGGGTCCTGGAGTGAGTGGTGCAGCGACCCTGCCCGGCCGGTGGAAAAGTGAATTTATGAAAAATAGTGTCAACCGACCGAGAAACTGATACGTTATTGCCTGTAACCCGCTCAACGCGGGTGGGTTACAAGAACCATCATCAATTGATCATTTGACGAGGTATAAATAATGAGCAAGCTCCTCTCCGCCCTGGTGGCCTCCCTGTTCGCCGCTTCCGTTTTCGCTGCTGATGCCGCTCCCGCTCCCGCTGCCGCTCCTGAAGCCAGCGCCGACACCGCTGCTGCCGCTCCTGCCAAGAAGGCTCACAAGAAGGCTCACAAGAAGGCCAAGAAGGCTAAGAAGGCTGCTGAAGCCGCTCCTGCCGACGCCGCTCCTGCTGACGCCGCCAAGTAATCGTTTTTTTAAACGATGCTGGAAAAAGCCAGGCTTTGCCTGGCTTTTTCTTTTTCCAACGTCCTGAAACTTGTTTTTACAGGGAAAAACGGAATACCCGGGAAATCAGTCGGGTTTTTTTCCCGTTAACCGATTAAGGGCCCAGGCCACATGTTCCCGCACCAGGGGCGAGGGGTGGTCCAGACGGCGGCGCAGGGCCTGCATCACCGCTGGGCCTCCGGGACCGTTGCCCAGCGCCACGGCGATATTGCGCAGCCAGCGTTCATGGCCGATGCGCCGGATCGGGCTGCCCGCCAGGCGATCGTTGAAATCCGTGGCTTCCCATGCGAACAACTGGAGCAGGGTGGCCGCATCCAGGCCCTCCCGGGGAGAAAACTGGGGGTCCCCCGGGGTGGCGAAGCGATTCCAGGGGCAAACCAGCTGACAGTCGTCGCAGCCGTAGATGCGGTTGCCCAGCAGGGGGCGGAAGGCCTCCGGTATGGGGCCGTGGAGTTCGATGGTCAGGTAGGAGATGCAGCGCCGGGCGTCCAGTTCGTAGGGGGCCAGGATGGCGCCGGTGGGGCAGACGTCCAGACAGCGCCGGCACTGGCCGCAGTGATTGGTTTGGGGCTGGGCGGCGGGTAGGGGCAGGTCCGTATAGATTTCCCCAAGAAAATGCCAGGAACCCTGCCGGGTGAGGAGCAGGGTGTGCTTGCCCCGCCAGCCCAGACCGGCCTGACCCGCCAGTTCCACCTCCAGCACCGGGGCCGAGTCGGCAAAGCAGCGGAAGCCGAAGGGGCCGATGGTCTCTTGCAGCCGTTCCGCCAGTTTTTGCAGCCGGCTGCGCAGGAGTTTGTGATAATCCCGGCCCAAGGCATAGCGGGCCACATAGGCCCGTTCCCCGTCCGCCAGGATTTGGGCCGGGTCGGCCCCGGGGGGCAGGTAGGACTGGAGCACGGAAATAACGCTCAAGGTGTTGGGCACCAGGCGCTCCGGGGCCAGGCGAAGGTCCGCATGCTTGGCCATATAATCCATGTGGCCGTGGCGCCCCAGTTCCAGCCAGCGGTGCAGCTGGGGCCCGGCCCGGCTCAGGTCCGGGCGAGCGATGCCCAGGGCGCTGAAGCCCAGTTCCCGGGCCCATTGCCCCAGGGTGGTCGGCCAATCCGTCCCGTCTTCCGTGCCCAAAGGGCCCGGGAGGGTGGTTTGGGGCATATTTTCTGTGGAGTCTAACTCGTGCATACGTCCGATCATAACCAGCCGACGCCGGCTTTGCATCTGCCTGATGAGGCTGCTACCCAGGCCCTGGGTCAGGCCCTGGCGCCCCTGGTGCAAGGGGGCATGGTGGTGTTCCTGGAAGGGGATCTGGGCAGTGGGAAAACCACCCTGGTGAGGGCCCTGTTGCGGCGTCTGGGCCATACCGGTCCGGTGAAAAGCCCTACCTATACCCTGGTTGAAGTTTACAAACTTTCGAGCTTATACTTGTATCACTTTGATTTTTATCGCTTCAATCATCCAGATGAGTTTCTCGATGCAGGACTGGACGAATATTTCCGGCAGGGGGCCCTCTGTTTTGTGGAATGGCCCGAAAAAGCAGGAACTTACCTGCCCCCGCCCGACTTGCGGGTGGTCTTTTCCCAGGAGGGAGAAGGGGGGCGGACAGTGGTGCTACAGCCGGGTAGCGAGGAGGGGAAGCGATGCGTAAAACAGCTCAATTCAGTAAATCCCAACGCCTGATTCGCCGCCGTCTGTTGCAGGCTGGCGGTGCCGCCATGGCTTTGTTGGTCACGCCCCTGGCCAAGGCGGCCATGGGCCGTCCGGGCATTCTGGCAGTGCGGGTCTGGCCCGCCACCGATTACACCCGGGTGACTCTGGAACATGATGGGGAGTTGAAGTACTCCTTTTTTACGGTGAAAAACCCGGAACGCCTGGTGGTGGATATCGAGGGCGTGGAATTCAATGGGGTTCTGGAAGGCCTGGCTAACAAGGTGGGCCCGGACGATCCCTATATCAAGCTTTTGCGGGCCGGCCGCTTCAAGCCCGGGGTGGTGCGTCTGGTCATGGAATTGAAGACCGAGGTGGCGCCCCAGGTGTTTGCCCTGAAGCCCGTGGGGGAATACGCGGACCGGCTGGTGTTGGACATCTATCCGGCCCATCCGGTGGATCCCCTCCTGTCCCTTTTGCAGGGACAGCCGGACCATGTGGCGCCTGCTCCAGATCTCCAGCCCGCACCTAGCACCCCTAGTACCCCCAGTAGTCCCAAAACCGTGGCTCGCCAGGATCCCAAGCCGGCGGATCCCCCCACCCCCAAGCGCGCCGACACCAAGCGGAGTGGCAAGGGGGTGGTGGACCGGCTGGTGACGGTGACCCTGGACCCGGGGCACGGCGGGGAAGATCCGGGAGCCAGCGGCAAAATGGGTAACCACGAAAAGGATGTGGTGCTCAATATCGCCCGCCTGCTCAAGGCCCGGATTGATGGGGAACCCAATATGCGGGCCCTGATGACCCGGGATTCGGACTTTTTCGTGCCCCTGGGGGTGCGGGTGCAGAAGGCCCGGCGGGTCCAGGCCGACCTGTTCGTGTCTATCCACGCCGACGCCTGGGTTAATCCGGAAGCCCGGGGCTCCTCCGTCTTTGTTCTCTCCGACAAGGGAGCTTCCAGTTCGGCGGCCCGCTGGCTGGCCAAGCAGCAGAATGACGCGGATTTGATCGGTGGCGTCAATTTGGGGGGCAAGGACCCGGTGCTGGCCAAGACCCTATTGGATTTGTCCCAGACCGCTACCGCCAACGACAGCCTGAAACTGGGCAAGGCCATGCTGGGGGAACTCTCCAACATCAACCGCCTGCACAAGGGGGCGGTGGAGCAGGCAGGGTTCGCCGTGCTCAAGGCCCCGGATATTCCGTCCGTGCTGGTGGAGACCGCTTTCATCAGTAACCCGGAAGAGGAAAAGAAGCTCATCGACCAGGGCTATCAGGAGCAGATGGCCGATGCCCTGTTCCGGGGCATCAAGCAGTATTTCGCCAGAAATCCGCCCCATCCCAAATCCACCCTGGCTCGGGCGGATATTGATGAATCCACCGGGCTGATCCGTTAGGAAAAGCTTTCTTTCCCTCAAAAGCCGGGCGCCATGCCCGGCTTTTTGTATGGGCAAGGGGAAAGCTTAGGGGGGATGCCCGGGGGAGGTGGGGCGTGGCGTGTTGTCTCCGCCCAAGGGGCCCGGCATCGGTGCCACGGGGAGCGGGTAAAAACGCTATAATTCAAGCTTTTTAGCGGCAGATTCATGCTTGTCCTGCGAGGTGTGTCCACCCCGGCGCCCGGTCCGACCGTGCTGACCATCGGTAATTTCGATGGGGTGCACCTGGGCCACCGTACCCTATTGCATCGGCTCACCGAAAAGGCGGAGGCCCTGGGCCTGCCTGGGGCCGTGCTGACCTTTGAACCCCATCCCCGGGAATTTTTCGCCCCCGACTCCGCCCCCGCTCGGCTCACCACCCTGCGGGAAAAGCTGGAATTGCTGGGGGGCTACGGGGTCCAGCTGACTTGCGTCTGTCGCTTCAATCAGCGCTTTGCCGCCTTGAGCGCCGAGGAATTCGTGACCCGGGTGCTGGTGCAGGGCCTGCGGGTGCGGCATCTGATTATCGGCGACGATTTCCGCTTCGGCGCTGGCCGGGAAGGGGACTTCGCCTTCCTGGAAGCCGCTGGACGCCGCCACGGTTTTACCGTGGAGGCCATGGATACGGTGCTCATGGAAGGGGAGCGGGCTTCCAGTTCCGGCATCCGGGAGGCCCTGGCCGCTGGCGAGCTGGAACAGGCGGCCAAGCTCCTCGGTCGCCCCTACGGCATTGATGGCCGGGTGGTCCATGGGGACAAGATCGGCCGCCAGCTGGGCTTCCCCACGGCCAATATCCGGGTGCGCCACAATCCCATGCCCCTTACCGGGGTTTTTGCGGTGCGGGTTACCGGGGCGGGGGAACTGCCGGTGGAAGGGGTGGCCAACATGGGGGTGCGGCCCACTTTGGGAACGCCCCGGCCCCTGCTGGAAGTGAATTTGTTCGATTTTCAGGGCGATTTGTACGGCGCCCATTTGTCCGTCGCTTTCCTGCACAAGCTGCGGGATGAAATGAAATTCTCCGGGCTGGAGGCGCTGAAAGCGCAGATCGGCCGGGATGTGCAGGCCGCCCGGGCCTTTTTCGGGCGTTGAGGCCCGGCCTGAATCGGATTGATACGGAAGACTGCTATGGCTGACTACAAGAAAACCCTGAATTTCCCCGACACCCCTTTCCCCATGCGGGGGGATTTGCCCAAGCGGGAGCCCCAGTGGGTGAAGGAATGGCAGGAGCGCAAGCTTTACCAGAAGATTCGTAAGGCCAGCGCCGGCCGTCCCCAGTTCATTCTCCACGACGGCCCTCCCTACGCCAACGGCAGCCTGCACCTGGGCCATGCCCTGAACAAGGTGCTCAAGGACATCATTGTCCGTTCCAAGACGCTATCTGGCTTTGACGCCCCCTATGTGCCGGGCTGGGATTGCCACGGCCTGCCCATTGAACACAAGGTGGAAGTGACCCACGGCAAGCATCTGCCCGCCGATCAGGTGCGGGAGCTGTGCCGGGCCTACGCCAAGGAACAGGTGGGAATCCAGAAGGCGGGCTTTATCCGCCTGGGGGTGCTGGGGGATTGGGATAACCCCTACCTGACCATGAATTTCGCCAATGAGGCCGGGGAAATCCGGGCCCTGGCCGAAATGGTCAAGGGGGGCTACGTGTTCAAAGGCCTGAAGCCGGTGAATTGGTGTTTCGACTGCGGTTCCGCCCTGGCGGAAGCGGAGGTGGAATACGAAGACAAGAAGTCGGATGCCATCGACGTGGCCTTTACCGTGGCCCCGGCTTCGGAAGCCGCTCTGGCCAAGGCTTTCGGCCTGGCCGCTCTGCCCAAGCCCAGCGCCATTGTGATCTGGACCACCACCCCGTGGACCATCCCGGCCAACCAGGCCTTGAACGTTCATCCGGAATTCGATTACGCCCTGGTGGATACGGGCGATCGGTGTCTTGTGCTGGCGGCGGAACTGGTGAGCGCCTGCCTGGAACGCTATGGCTTGAGCGGCAAGGAAATTGGCCGGGCCAAGGGCGCGGATCTGGCCGGACTGGAATTCCGCCATCCTTTCTACGATCGCTCCGCCCCCGTCTATCTGGCCGACTACGTGGCCCTGGACGCGGGCACCGGGGTGGTCCACTGCGCCCCTGCCTACGGGGCGGACGACTTTGCCGTATGGCGGGCCAATGGCCGGGGCTTTGACGAAATCCTCAACCCGGTACAGGGCGACGGGGTCTATGCCGCCAGCCTGCCCTTCTTCGGTGGTCAGCTGATCTGGAAGGCCAATCCCCTGATCGTGGCCAAGCTGGAGGAAGTGGGTGCCCTGCTCAAGCACGAGACCATCAAGCACAGCTACATGCACTGCTGGCGCCACAAAACGCCCCTGATCTACCGGGCCACGGC
Organism: Azospira inquinata; assembly: GCF_018905915.1. Classification (NCBI taxonomy): domain Bacteria; kingdom Pseudomonadati; phylum Pseudomonadota; class Betaproteobacteria; order Rhodocyclales; family Rhodocyclaceae; genus Azospira; species Azospira inquinata. The sequence continues at coordinate 694,820 of NZ_CP064782.1, read as the reverse complement.
CCAGTGGTTTGTGGGCATGGATATTCCGGGCAAGGAGGGCAAGACCCTGCGCCAGCAGGCCCTGGAGGCTATTGACCACACCGACTTTTACCCGGCCTGGGGCCGTCCCCGGCTCCACGCCATGATTGCCGGGCGCCCGGACTGGTGTATCTCCCGCCAGCGCAACTGGGGCGTGCCCATTCCCTTCTTCCTGCACAAGGAAAGCGGCACCCTCCATCCCCGCACCGGGGAATTCCTGGAACAGGTGGCCCAGCGGGTGGAAAAGGAAGGTATCGAAGCCTGGTTCAAGCTGGACCCCAAGGAATTGCTGGGGGATGAGGCGGACCAGTACGAAAAGGTCACCGATACCCTGGACGTGTGGTTTGATTCCGGCACCACCCACTGGCATGTGCTGCGGGGCTCCCACCCCATGGGCCACGACCAGGGGCCCCGGGCCGATCTGTATCTGGAAGGCTCGGACCAGCACCGGGGCTGGTTCCATTCCTCCCTGCTCACCGGGGCGGCCATTGACGGCCATGCCCCCTACAAGGCCCTGCTCACCCATGGTTTCACCGTGGATGAAAAGGGTCGGAAGATGAGCAAGTCCCTGGGTAACACCATTCTGCCGGAGCAGATCAACGACAAGCAGGGGGCGGAAATTCTCCGCCTCTGGGTGGCCAATACGGACTATTCCGGGGAACTGGCCCTGTCCCAGGAAATCCTCAAGCGGGTGGTGGAAGCCTATCGGCGCATTCGTAACACCCTGCGCTTCCTCCTTTCCAATACGGCGGATTTCGATCCGGCCAAGAATCAGGTGCCCCTGGACCAATGGCTGGAAATCGACCGCTACGCCCTGGCCCTGACACGCAAACTCCAGGATCAGTGCCGGGCGGATTACGACACCTACGAATTCCACCGGGTGGCCCAGGCATTGCAGACCTTCTGTTCCGAAGACCTGGGGGGCTTTTACCTGGATATCCTCAAGGATCGCCTCTACACCTCGGCCCCCGACTCCCTGGCGCGCCGCTCCGCCCAAAGCGCCCTGTGGCACATTCTCCAAGCCTTTGTTCGGCTCATGGCGCCGATTCTGGCCTTTACCGCCGAAGAAATCTGGGCCGTGTTGCATAACGGGGACCCGGAAGAGTCGGTCATGCTCCACACCTGGCACGACCTGCCCCAACAAGCCGGGGAAGCCGAACTGCTGGATAAATGGCTGGATATCCGCAATGTGCGGGCCGAGGTTTCCAAGGCCCTGGAGGACCTGCGGGGGGCGGGCAAGATCGGCTCCTCTCTCCAGGCCCAGGTGGAAATCCGGGCGGCCGGGGAACGGGCGGCCCGTCTGGCGTCCCTGGGGGACGACCTGCGCTTTGTGCTGATTACCTCGGCGGCCACGGTGAGTGCTGTGGCGGAAGGCCAGGAAGCCATTCTGGCGGAACCCACCCCGGCCCCCAAGTGCGAACGCTGCTGGCATCAACGGGCCGATGTGGGCACCAATCCGGACCATCCCCAACTGTGCGGCCGCTGTGTGGCCAATCTGTTCGGTGACGGGGAGTCCCGCCACCATGCCTAAGTGCGCCTGCCCCTGCAAAGGCCCGGCTGCCTGGTACGGCCTGGCCCTGGGCGTCATTGTGCTGGACCAGTTGAGCAAGTGGTGGGTGGTGGAAAACCTGGCCTATGCCAGCACCCGCACCGTCACCGGCTTTTTCGACTGGGTGTTCGTCTTCAACCGGGGGGCGGCCTTTAGCTTCCTGGCGGGGGCGGATGGCTGGCAACGCTGGTTTTTCACCGCCCTGGCCCTGGGGGTCGCCGCCTGGATCGGGGTGGCTCTCTGGAAGGGGCCCCGGGAGCGTCTGCTGTCCTGGTCTTTGACCCTGATCATGGGGGGCGCCCTGGGCAATGTGATCGACCGGCTGCGCTTCGGCGCCGTGGTGGATTTCATTCAGGTCCATGCGGGGAGCCACTATTGGCCCGCCTTTAATGTGGCGGATTCCGCCATTACCCTGGGGGCCATTTTGCTGGCCTGGGATCAATTGAGGAAAAAGCCTGTCCAATAGGCTCTCTTCCTGATTTGGAGTCCCCATGGACCAGCCCCGTATTCCTCCCGGCCAGACCCTGACCACCGGACTGCCCGTGCTGGACCTGGGGCTGCGCCCGGACCTGAGGCCGGAAAACTGGTCCCTGGCCCTGTTCGGTCTGGTGGAACAGGAGCTGCGCCTGGACTGGGACCACTTCCAGTCCCTGCCCCGGGAGGCCCGGTGCAGCGATTTCCACTGTGTGACCCACTGGAGCCGCCTGGATGCCCAGTGGGAAGGCGTGGCCGCCAAGACCCTGATAGCTCTGGCCCGGCCCCTGGCCGACGCCCGCTTTGTCACCCTCCACGGGGCGGATGGTTACACCACCAATCTGCCCCTGGAAGCCCTGTTGGACCCGGACGTGCTCCTGGCGGATGGCCTGGACGGCGGGCCCCTGGCCGATGCCCATGGCGGACCGGTGCGCCTGGTGGTACCCCGCCGCTATGCCTGGAAGAGTGCCAAATGGCTGGTGGGCCTGGAATTTCACGCCGAGGACCGCCCCGGTTATTGGGAAGTCCGCGGTTACCATAACGATGCAGATCCCTGGAAAGAAGAGAGATACGCGGAATGAACGCAGAAACCCCAGTCACGGTACAAGCCGACAGTTTTTTGACCCTCCACTACCGGGTAACTACGGGGGACGGGACGGAAATTCTCAACACCTTCGAGATGAAGCCCGCCACCCTGCAAATGGGCAGTGGCCAGCTGGCGGAAAACCTGGAGCGCTGCCTCCTGGGGCTCCCTGCGGGCAAGGAAGTGCATAGTTTCGACCTGCCGCCGGATACGGGCTTTGGCGAACACAATCCCCGGCTGGTGGAACGCATTGCCTTGTCTGCTATGCCTGCCGGGGTGGAGTTGAAGGAAAACGCCCTGGTGGAATTTTCCGATTCGGAAAAAGGGGATTTCGCCGGCTTCATCCGGGAATTGACGGATCGCTATGCCCTGGTGGATTTCAACCATCCCCTGGCGGGCAAGCAGGTTCGTTTCGAAGTGCAGATCATCGGTATTCTCTAACCAAGGAAATGCCCCTGAGGCCCTTTGTTTGAGGGCCTTTTTCCATTCCGGCCGGGCCAGGGCGCCCGGCCCCCGTCGTTCTGGAGCCATCATGGAAGTCTTGTTAGCCAATCCCCGGGGATTCTGCGCCGGTGTGGAGCGGGCCATTGCCATTGTGGAACGGGCCCTGGCCCGCTTTGGCGCCCCCATCTATGTGCGTCACGAGGTGGTGCATAACCGCTTTGTGGTGGAGGACCTGAAGGCCAAGGGGGCGGTGTTTGTGGATGAGCTGGACCAGGTGCCCGCTGGCGCCACGGTGATTTTTAGCGCCCATGGGGTGCCCAAGGCAGTGCGGGCCGAGGCGGAAAAGCGGGGCCTGACGGTTTTTGATGCCACCTGCCCCCTGGTGACCAAGGTCCATAACGAAGTGGCCCGGATGCACGACCAGGGCATGGAAGTGGTGATGATTGGCCACCAGGGCCATCCGGAGGTGGAAGGCACCATGGGCCAGAATCCGGACGGCATGTATCTGGTGGAGCGGGCGGAGGATGTGGCCGGACTGACCGTGAAAACCCCGGAGCGGCTGGCCTACGTCACCCAGACCACCCTGTCCGTGGATGACGCCGCCACCGTGGTAGGAGCCCTGAAAGCCCGCTTCCCCGCCATCGTCGGCCCCCGCAAGGACGACATCTGCTATGCCACCCAGAATCGCCAGGACGCGGTGAAGGCCCTGGCTAGCCAAGTGGAGCTGGTCATTGTCATCGGCTCCCCCAACAGCTCCAATTCCAACCGCCTGCGGGAAGTGGCCAAACAATGCGGCGTTCCCGCCTACATGGTGGACGAGGCCGCGGGCATTGATGGTGCCTGGCTGGCGGGCAAACAGCGGGTAGGGGTTACCGCTGGTGCTTCCGCCCCTGAGGTGCTGGTCCAGTCGGTGATCCGACGTTTGGGGGAACTGGGGGCGGCAAGTGTGCGGGATTTGTCCGGGGTGGAAGAACAGGTGGTGTTTGCGCTACCCCGCAATCTGGCGGAGTAGGGCTACCCTGGGTGTGGTCAATGTTGGGGGGCGAGGTGCTCCCCCGCATTCTGACTGATGGGCCGAACGGGCACCAGACGTAGCAATTCCGCGTAATTGACCTCAATGCGCATGACGCAATTCACTACCTCCCCATCCTTGTAGCCAGGAGAGAACCGGGCCCCAAGAAAAGCCTGGCGCACGTGGTTCAGGAAGGCGGGCGGTAACTCACTGCTTTCCACCGTCACATCATCCACCCCGCCGAATTGGCTAATCCAGATATCCAGGATCAGCTTTCCCCCTTCCTGATATTGGCCCAGATCTTTGAATTCCAAAGGCACCAGCTCCTGGACCAGGGGTTGAGGATTGGTTTCTGCCACCGGGTAGTAATGCACATCCAGCAATCCAGGGCGGGGGGCTAACTGGGAGGTGCTGGAGGTCCCATCCGGATGGGGGCGGGCAGCAGGAGTGGAAGCTGGTTTTTCCGAGGGCTTGCCCGTTTCCGGCTGTAGTGCCGGGGGAAGGGGCATGGGCGGTAGCCGGGGGCTGGGAACCTTAAGACTGGGGAGTGGCAGGGAGGCTGGGGTTGGCGCTTTTTCCGGGAGACGGACATCCAGGGCCAGGGTGGCACGGGAAGCGGCTCGGGGAAAGCCGGCATGACTGGTTCTCCCTCCCTGTAGGTGCAGAGGGAGGCCAAAGCAGGCGAGCAAATGGAGAAGGGCTGATAGAACCAGAGGTCCTATCAGCCCTTTGTGGCGGGCGAAGCGGGTCACTCAGGGAAGCTGGCGCCAAGTTGCCCGGAAGCCTTGCACCGTTCCGTTAGCGGATTTCCACGGCACCGCAGGAGGATTGGCGCCCCCACTACCGTCCGACATGATGGGGCTGATGACCAGCCCGCCGGAGGTTTGCAAAACCACGAAGCCCACGATCATGGCATTGCCCGCATAGGTGGAAACCCAGGTGGTGGCCCCTTTCTTGTAATCGAAGATGTTGAACCAGCTGTGTCCCCCTGTGGTGCAGGCGCTGGATTCGGGCACATTGGAGGCAATTACCAGGGAACCAGCCACCAGAATGGGGTCCACGTTGCCCCGTTCTCCGGATTCTGGCAAATCCACATACCAGCCCCGATCAGTGCCGCTCATATCCGCCGTGTTGGAGGTGCTACTTACGGAGCGGATATTGACGCCGGAGGAATTAGGGCCGCTATTGACGATGGTCTGCTTAACCAGGGTGGAACGGGGGGTGGTCAGCACCCCATTGATGTCATACAGGTCTTTGAAGCCATAGACGGTCTGGGTCTGGGTGTTGGACAAATCTGCGGTGCTCAGGTACTTGCCCGTCACGAAGTACAGGGTGCGCTCCATTCCGTTACCATCCTGGATGGTGGTGAGTTCCGGTACGGTGGTGATGGGTTGGGCCGTACCGCTGGGGTCAGTCAGCTGGGCAATTTTGGTTGCCGTGCCTCCGTTGAAATCGAAACGCCAGACATTGCCCAGTAAGTCCCCTCCGTAGACGTAGCTGGCTTGGTTGTTCTGCATGGGGTTGCTGGTCCATGCGGCGATTTTAGCTAAACCACTGGAGGTGGTGGTGTCCCCGGCGGAAGTGGCGATCTTGCGGATGATGCTCCCGGTCATGGGGTTCATGACGAACAGCACACCCCGGCCAGAAGCGCCGTTGGTGACACTGGTGATGTTGTTATAACCGGAGGTGGCCAACATAATCCAGTTCCCGGAGGCGTCCTTGGTAAAGATGGGGGAGCCGTAGCTGTAACCAAAGTCTGGATCCGTGGTGTTATCCACTTCCCACAGGCCTATGGGGCTGTCCGGATTGGTAACGTCCAGGGCGTAATAGCCAAAACCGCCACCGTTTAGAGGGGCGACCAGGATGGTTTTCCAGGTGGCATTGTCGCTATTGCAGTTGGCCGTACAAATGTCGCTTACCGTGGGAGAACCATTAACGTAGTAGTGGTGGCCGGAACTGTAGTTTGAATCGGCCAGCCGGTACATCTGGCTCATGACCTGACTGGGCACATAGGCCCAACGTTCCTGCCCATTGTCCGCATTAAAGGCGTGGAGCATGCCGTCATTGGAGCCGATATAGACCGTTCCGACCCGAGTACTATTGTTTTTGAAGGCAGAATAGCCCGGGTCCGTATAGGAGTAATAGGGCTTTTTCACATAGACAGGCTGGGAGTCCACCACGTCCCCGAAAATGAAGTCCCGGGCTCGGAACACCTGCTGGTCCACCGGGTTACTGTCCCGCATCTCATAGGTTGCACTGCCCTTCAGATATTCCACAAGATTAGTGCCGGTGGACGCTGCCTGGGCATTGGACGATAAGGTGGGATATTGGCTAAGGGTTTTCCCTGCGCAAGGATTGCTGCTGGTGGGATCCACATTGAAATAGCACTGCTGGGTAGACGACAGATTGGTATAAGAAAAGGTGGCGAGTTTATTGCCGGTATTCGCCTTATAGAAATAGATATTCCGGCTGCCTACCTGGCCCTTTAATTGCCCTGTACAGGCGGTCGCCCCCGTGGTGGCATTGGCCGTAATGTCGCTGACGCACCAGTTGGCATTGGGGGCGATCACTCCCGTATTAACGTCCACGCTGCGGGATTCCAAATTGCCATACCATTTGACGCTGGTATAGCTGCCAATATAAGCGTAGTTATCTCCTGCAACCGGCTGGAGATTGGAGGTAGCCGCCGCCGCCCCCGAACCCAGACGGGCGGAAACACCGGCCAGAGCACTATTCAAACCATTGGATAGCGTAGTGGGGTTTTTGGCGCTGAAATATTGGCCTTTGCCATTCACGGCCGCATGCCAAAGATCATCAACGGTGGAAATGTTATTGGCCAGAACCTGGGGCCAATCCAAAGTCCCCTGTTTAATAGCGTAATAATCCCCGGAGGTGGCGGAAAGATAGTCGGAGGTATAGGTCCGATAACCATCCACCCCTAGCCCTAAGGTAAACAAGGTCATGTGCTGCTGCTGATTGGTGTCATTGGCGCCGCTGGGTACATTATTGGCGCACACGTCATAAGATGTGCCACTTACTGCAGCTCCAGTACAATTCCCTAAAGCGGGAGTGCGTAAATCTGTCCAATAATAATAGTAGGCGGCGTCGGCTAAGGTATTGCAGGATGAATAATAGCTGCTGTGGCTGGCCGTGCAGGAGCTGAATTTACAAGAGCTGCTGGAAGTGGCTACACAAGAAGTGGTAGATGTATTCGAGCCATCAAAATAAGGTGTGACTACCCCGGTGGCATGGTCCGGATTCCCTACCCCTACGGTGGATTGGCTACCGTCAATGAGGCGCGGTCCGGAGTCGCTGTCGTTCCACCATCCATCCGTAGTGATCAATGCAAAATTCTGCTGGCAGGAATACTGCATGGGGTCATCATTTTGATTAAACGGATGTTGCCCAGCAAACATACGTCCTACCTTCGTCAATTCCGTTCTTAAAGGTGTTCCCCCACTCGGGTCGATTGCGTAAAACTTAGCATACCAGGCACCTTTTTGAGTGGTATCAAAATCCTGGATAGCCAAGAAATTGCTGGTATCCGAATTAATGGTGGTAAAACCTACCCGGAAATTGCTGCCGATATAGCTGAATGCCTGTCCGGCCGCCGACTTCATCATTTGAATCCGGGTCCGGTAATAGGTGTACCAGCGGGCAAAATTGGCTAATTCCTCTTTATAGGTACAGGTACTGCCAGCACAATCTGTGCGGGTGCTGGCTTTGGGATAGGAGTTGTTGCTGGGAACAATATCCGTACGTACAAAAGTATAGGGGGCCAGGGTGCTGGAACCGTTGTGGCTACCCAGATAGCGGGGATAGGCGAAGGTTGGCGTCCGTTTCGCCTGGCAGGTAGTGAGTTTGTTGGAATTACACCACCGCATTTTTGCCGGAACCGTGTGGTTGGCATCCGCCGTTGCTTGGCAGCTAGTGAGGTTGTTGTCGGTGCAATATTCGGAAACTTGGATCGTATAGTAATATGGGCTTCCGCTGGTGCTGCTGGAATATTTGTACGTGTAGTCCGGATAAGAATAGTTGCTGTTTTTATAACAGACCTGCCCCCATCCCCAGCTAGTGTTGCACCATTGCAAATCAGGGTAGCTGTTGGTGAGATTTATGGTGCCTTGGGTCGTGTCATAGGCGTCTACATAAACCGTTGAAGAATCGGATGATACGGAGGTGGGTGCATGGTAGGGATGTCCAGAGCTATCCACCCCATTGGTGTAGTTAATGGCGGGGTTGTAATACTGATAATTGAAATCCGCAGACATCCTGGGAGGATCCCCAATGTTACAGGTGGTGGTGCCACCTCCTGACCGCGCACACATATAGCTGGAGGTGCTGTCCTGTCCGGGACCGACGTGATCCGGGGTGAAATCCCAAGCCATGGAGCCGGAGTTATCCAAGATAAACATCAAATTGGGTTTAACCAGGGTCGTGGTGGCGGAAGCCAGGGGAACCTGAGTTAAATCAACGGCGGCGCTCATGGCCTGATTGGAAAAGCCTAGGGCAATGAGGCTCCCGATCCAATACAAGGGGGCCGCTTTGAGTAGAAGTTTGGCTTTCATGAGGTCACTCCCCGATCAATAAACGACCGACTGGACAAATACCTGGGTATTACGGGGGCCACTAACCCTTACCGTAATGCGGTAGTAAGGCGCGACGGAGGCGTTGACAGCAGCGCTACCGCCATAGCCGGAAACCCGGTTGGAATTCCCCGGCGTGGCAGACAGTTGGGCGGTCAGGCAATAGGTATTGGGGTCTGTGTAATCCCCCGCATATTGGCACATGCGGTGAATGACATAGGAAACTGTATTGCCCGCGTAAGTATCATTCATAGTGAAGGCGGCGTTATTCCAGTCGTAAACATGGGGATCAAAAGTATCCTGCCAGTTGGCCCAATACCAGTTATAGGCGCCCCCTCCATTATTTTGGGAGAGCTCACTGGTATTCCGGTTCATTAACCAGGTTCTGGCATCTTCTACCCCGTAATCTCCGGCCTGGGCGGCACTTTGCCGGAAAGCGATATTGCCGGCGATGAGGGTGGCCGTATCTACGGAACGCATAATGGCCAATCCCGCCAAGGTCAGAATGACCAGGGAAATGAGGGCGAAAAACAGCACCACCCCCTGTTGTTGGTGTTTTGCCGGAAATTGACCGGAGGCTGTTGATTTAGGGGGAAACTTTGACATTATTAATGTCCCCACAACAGATTTCTAAAGGGGATGGTGGTTTGCAAAACCCGATATCGATAATGGCCGTAATCACTCAGATTGCTTAAATCAATGGGATTTACCGTAGATCCCTGCCACGCTGGTGCAGAAACGGTAGTGACTGTGTTCTTTTCATACTGTTTGCTGCGGGCTACCAAGGCCACCCGGGTTGCCACCACCTGGGTCCAGCCCTCGAAAGTGGTAGGGGTGTTGATGTCCCACGTATCCACAATGCCGTCCCCAGCGGTTCCGGTTGCCCCGTCATCCTTACCGTAGATAGCCTTTAGGGCTACGATGTCATCCCCAATGGGTGTCCATACCGTGGAATCAGCCAACTTGGTGGCATCCGTGCAGTCGGCGGCCATCCGGTTACAGACGGTCAGGCGCTGCCCTCGCACCGCGTACACCCGGACGATGACCCCTGCGGAGGGACCAAAGTTATAGATCATGCCGCTGGTGTAGGTGACTTTGGTTCCCCCGTTCCAGGTGGAGGGGGTGCTCAGGGCGCAGTTGGTAGGGTCTACGTAAAAGCTGTTGTAGGTGATCGCGGTGTGCTTGATGATGTCCGTATTGACGTTGCTTTGGGCGTCACCGCAGCGGCCGGAGCCTGGCAAACTGGTGATTTCGGCTAGGCTACAGGCATATCCGGGCTGCACGACCAGAACCATGTCCCCTTGACGGAAACCCGTCCGGCTTTTGACTTTGTAATCCCCGTCCGCTCCTCCTTGCTGGGTAAAGGTGGTTCCCATGCTGCCGATGCCAAAGTTATTGTCATAAACCACCTGAATGACGTCACTGCCCCCATCGCCCGCCGGAATCTGACTGGGATTGATGACAAAGGGGGCGAAGTTTCCTGCGGTAAAAGAAATATCCGCTGGGCTGCGATTACTATTGTTGGCGGTTAGGGTTCCCAGGGTGCAAACTCCCATGGGGCCATTGGCGTCCACGTTGTTGAATCCGAAGCCGGCTGCTCGCAGATCCTGTTCGAGAGTGAAAAGGCTGATGGCCGCAGTAGTCTGGGCATCACCAGCTCCAGTGGTAGTCCTTTTCAACCCTTCAGCAACGGACAGGGTTTGCATGATGATGATCACCAGTAGCATGCCCATGACCAAGCCGATCATGATTTCAATCAGGCTGAAGCCGTTTTGGCGGGGGATGGGGCGTTTTTGGGACACCGTCTTTATTCCTAAGAGCTTGTATTGACCCGGCTGGTCTGAACGAAATTGTGGTTTCCGCCCCCCGGGGTTTTCCAGGCGATGGTCACCGTAACCTTGTCCGCGGTTACTTCAACAGTCGCAGAAGTAAAATTCAGAGCTTGAACCTGCTTTCCCCAAGCGGTGGAGTTGTTGCTATAGGTTCCCGCATAGTTCCCTGGGTTTTTCTTATCGCCAGCCCAGATATCCCCGAGAATCTGGTCTGCCAGATAGCTGGCTTCCGCCCGGGCCCGGGAGTCCGTATTGGCTTTGATGGCATTGGCCTGGAAGCCCACCAGGGCCAAGACCCCGATGGAAAAAATCAATATGGCCACCAGGGACTCAATAAGGATGGTGCCGGTTTGGCGTTGGATCGTTGGTTGTTTCATGGGGATATCTAACATGCCCCTGCATCCGTGCTGCAATAGCGGGGATCAGAGTGGTCTGTGACAGCCGGATCGCACATGCGAATCAGGCCTCCCGTGGAGATGCAAACTCTTAAGCAGCGCAAGTCTCCACCATCTGCTTTGCACGTACCCTGGGCCGGTTTGATATCTATCTTGGTTGTAATCAAGCCACAGTCCGCATCTCCGGTCATAGCACCCATGCCGGTAAAGCAAACCCCCGCCTGGGTGGCGGAGAGCACCAGGGGATTGGTGACGGGGGCGGGGGGGCTTTTTTGGATAATCAGGGGATTGGTTGCCGCCGAAAAGTCAGCGCTGAGGGGGGACGTATTAGGATCCGGGGATTGGTCGCATAGCCCGGTAACGGGGTACATGCTCACTATCCAGTCGGGACCGGTGGCACTCAACGCGCAAGCGCCAGTCATGGAGCTTACCAGCTGAAAACGGGACTCTTGGTTGCGCTTGACGGCTTCGTTGCGAGCTATTTGTAGACCGTTTTGCAGCCCATCCGCCATAGTCCTGATTTTTACATTCTGTATCCACTCCTGATAAGCGGGAATGGAAAACAGCATAAGAATGGCGAAAATTGCCATGCCGACAAGCAATTCAATGAGGGTAACCCCCTGGCTCCCACTTCGGCAGACAGATCCTTGGTTCAGCATTCATCACCTTTGATTAGCCAGCAACTTTTTGCCACCGTGTTTCCTTTAAAGGAGGTAGTCTGCTTGGTATCACTGTCGTCTATGGTGTAAACGTTACCTGTAGCACTGCCCGCGTTGCCGGTGGCGGTGATCAAATATCCCCCCGCAGCGGTTGGGGCGCAGGCGTAAGCGAAGTATTTCACTGCACCGGTTGTGGAAGACGGCATAGCAACTCCGCAGGCTCCTCCGTTAGCGTAGCTATGGTTGTCCTGATAGTACTGTTCCATGTTGGTTTTTAAAGTGGCCAATTCCGTGAATGCCTCAGAAATCTGGCCGCGCCGGATATAGTCTTGATACGCTGGTATCGCGATGCTACTCAGAATGGCTACGATGGTTACAACCACCATTAGCTCGATCAGTGTAAAGCCCGCCATGGGGAAGGTACGCAGGGGTTTCATTGGGAGACTCTCCTCTTCTCTTAAAGTTTATCGGCGGACTGGGGCTGCGTAAGTGACAAAAGACTAGCGGTAGGATGTAAGCGATGATCGGTGTCTCCATCACGGTCCCCGCCAGCCCCCTGGGATTTTATGCCATCAAAGGGGACAAATCATGGGGGAGGGGGAGACCAGGGTAGAGGCGGTTGCGGCTTCCTTCCTGGGCTTTTGTCCCGTTTGCCTCGCCGGGGCCTCTTGCGTATAATCCGCCCGCTTGGCTGCCGGTGTAGCTCAGTTGGTAGAGCAGCGCATTCGTAATGCGAAGGTCGTAGGTTCGACTCCTATCTCCGGCACCAGCCAACTCCTGGTTTTCTGAGCGTTTTTGCGCCTGGGAGATTTGAAATCCGCTGCTAGTATTTTTCCCGCCGCCTCTGTTAAGGGGCTCAGGTGCCTCTCTGGGGTACCGCATCAGTCCAGCCGTCAGGCGTCTCCCTTAGATTCTCAAAATGCTCCATGGGCTACCCGCGTGTGTCATTACCACCTGGCCCGAGCAGCGACTCCCCTTTGTGAAAAAAAGCCCACTTCGGTGGGCTTTTTTCGTTTTTGCCTTGGTTACGCCAACATTTTGTGGGCCAAATACCAGGCCAGGGCCAGGGTCGCGGCCAGGCCACCCACCACCCAGGGCCAGATTAGGGGCTTTTCCGCGTAGGGGTCGGTGAGGGACCGGTCGGCACCTTCGGGGAGGTGGGCCAATTGGGTGAGGGTGGTGCCGAAGGGGATGTTGATCAGGGCCCGGGCGTTTACCGCCCAGCCGCTGGCATCCAGCAGGGGGCCTAGATTACGTTTACGCAGTTTGAACCAGGCCAGGATCATGGCCGGGGCGGAGATCATCAGGATCAGGCCGATGAGGGCCACGGGCATTTGCCACCAGTGCAGGTTGAGAAAACCGGTAATGACTGAGGCCAGGGCCGTACCTAAAGCTCCCACGGCCAGGCCGATGGCGGCGAAGATGCCGGCGAATTTGCCCACGTCAAAGGGGGTGGGCTTGGCTTCCGGAGGCTTGGGGGCGGCGGCGCTGCTTTCCACCTGTTTGGCCCCGCTGCTGATGGCAGCTCCGGCCTGCTGTTCCACTCCGTTGGCCTTGGCGGCGGCAAATTTCTGCAATTGTTCTGCCACCAACTGGCCCATTTTTCGGTAGGGGCTCCAGAACGCCTGGCGAATGCTGATGGGGTGATCCACGATGCGCACTACCGTGGCGTCCCAATCCCGGCCCTGGCGGTCGTAAAACACCCCGTTGCGGCCCACCATGAGCTGGTCCGCATCCCCTGCGGTGATGGCGGCGGCAATGGTCATTTTTTCGTCCCCCCGGCGGCAGTCGCAATAGGCCAGGTAAATCTTGGAGAGGCTGGCCAGGGCGCCGTGGCGGGCCGGGTCGGTGACCTTGAGGCACAGGTCGGCGCTACGTCCATCCAGATACAGGGTGCCCGCCTGGAAAATGGCCTGGACCGGTTGCCCGGCCCCGTCCCGGCGAGTGTAAAAGTCCCGGAAATTGACGAAATTATTGGCCAGTCGGCCCAGGTCCCGGAGATAGCGCACCAACCGGTCCACTTCCCCCATGGCGGCAAATTCCGGGGCCAGGGCGGCGTCCTCGTCTATCAGGGCGAGGAGACGGGATTCGCTGCCGTCTGCCACCCACCGGCCCAGATCCACCGCTTCCAGGTCGGCCACCGGGGTTTCCACTCGGCGCTGCTGCCATTCCCCAAAGGGGGCCAGGCTGGCTTCCAGGCTTTGCCAGTCGGCCCGGCTCAGGTTTTCCCGCTCCCCTAGCAGGGGTGTTACCACCTGGTGGTGAAATGTGGCCATGGCCTCCGTCCAGGCCGGATTGAGGCCGTTGCCCAGGGGCAGGGGCTGATTGGCGCCGATGCGGGCCAGGGGCAGGCGGGCCACCGCCGGATCCTGGGGATTCAGGGCCAGGGGGGCCAGGGCCGCCAGTTCCTCGTCGCTGCCATTCAGGGCGTCCCCGGCCCGCCGGTCAAAGGCGGCCAGGCGGCAGCGGGTGAAATAGTCCTCCACCTTCTCCCGTACCGCCCCATAGGCCGTATAGGCGTCCGCCGTGTTATTCCCCAAGGGACGGCGGGCCGGATCGGCGGCCCCTTCCTTCTGCCAGTCCAGCCAAGCCCGGGCTTCGGCAAAAAAGCGTTCCACCAGGGGGCGGGAAACTCCGGGAACGCCGCTCCGATCCGTTTCTCCCCCCAGGGTTTGCATAATGGCCAGGGCTAGAGCGGCCAGGGCCTGGTCCCCACAGGCTTCCGGGGGCAGAATGCCGTCCCCGTTGAGTCGGGCCTGGGAAAAGATGGCCGTACTGTCCCCCGTGTCCGCCACGGAAATGGTTTCTGCCTGATCTTTGCCCAGGCTGTGGAGAATGCGTTTGGCCGAGGCCAGGAGCTGGGCTCCCGCCTCCGTGTCCGCGGCGATGGCGGCCAGGGGCAGGGGATCGGTGCCCCGGGCCAGGAGGTCCGGGTCCTGGATCAGGCTACCGGCCCATTGCAGGGCGGCGATCAGCTCCGGCGCCCGGATCTGGCCATCCCCGTCCGTGTCCAGCAGGGCTAGGGTACGGGCGTCGAATTCCAGGCCGGAGACCGGGCAGGAGAGGGCGACCCAGAGCTTTTGATCCAGTTCATCCAGATGGAGCAGGTCCGTACCCCGGTCGAGCCGGACCTGGTCGAATCCGCCGGCGCGGAAAAAGCGCCAGTCGTGGGAAGGGGGAAGGGCGGCCATGGCAACTCCTGAAGGCGGCGGGTAAAAAAGTCCGGCCCCCGAAGGTGGGGGCGGGGCAAGGGCGTTAGTTCCCGGGGCAACGGCCCGGGCCGGGGCGTTCCCCGTTTTCCTGGGCCAAGTCCCCGGGGTTCCGGGGCGAGGGATGTCCCGGGCATGGTAGCGCCCGGGCCCGCCGGGGGCCAGTCCCCAGACCTAGGGAGCGGTCAGGGGATTTCCGGGGGCAGGGGTACCGGGCCCCGGGCTGTTTCTCCCACCCCGGGCAGCTCTCCTTCCTGGGCGCTCTGGCCGAACACCGTGAGCCACAGCCGATGCACCGCCGCCACATGGGGAGCGATGTCCGTCAGGCTGACCCGGGCTTGGGGGCTGCCGTTCAGGCGTTTGGCGTGCTGGCGGCGTCGGTAGCTGCGGTAGGCGTCCCGCACCGGGTCCGCCTGATCGGCGGGAATGAGGCCCAGGTCCGCAGCCATCTTGAGCAGGGCGATGTTGCCCAGGTTAAGGCAGAGCTGGGGATAACGCTGGGCGTGGGCCAGGATCAGGTACTGGACGATGAATTCCACGTCGATGATGCCCCCCGGGTCCTGCTTCAGGTCGAATTCCCCCCGGGCCACGGCTTCCGGATTGGAGGCGTGGGCGTCCAGCATGCGGCGGCGCATAGCCAGCACCTCCACCCGCAGGGTCTCCGGGTTCCGGGGCAGGCGCAGGATTTCCTCCCGCACCGCCTCGAAACTGCCCCCCACCTGGGCGTCCCCGGCGCAGAACCGGGCCCGGGTCAGGGCCTGGTGTTCCCAGGTCCAGGCGTGGTGCAGCTCGTATTCCCGGAAAGCTTCCAGGGATAGAGCCAGGAGCCCGGCTTCCCCGTTGGGGCGCAGGCGCAGATCGGCCTCGAACAGCTGGCCGGCGGCGGTGTGGGTGGAAAGCCAGGTGCTCAGGCGCTGGGCCAGGCGGGCATAGTTTTCCTCCGCCTCCGGGGCCGGGTCGTCGTAGACGAAGACCATGTCCAGATCCGAGGCGTAGCCCAGTTCCTTGCCCCCCAGCTTGCCGTAGCCGATCACGGCGAAGCGGGGCTTATCCCGGTGGCGCTTGCGCAGCTTGCTCCAGCACAGGTCCAGGGTGGTGGCCACCATGATGTCCGCCAGCTGGGTCAGGTGGTCGGAAATGCGCTCCAGGGTGTGGAGTCCGGCCAGATCCTGGGCCAGGAGGCGGAACACCTGGGCGTGGTGCATTTCCCGCAGCAGGTCCATCTGCCGTTCCGTATCCTCCCCGCACTGGGCCAGCTGGAGCCGGAGTTCGTTGCGGAAGCCGGACCAGTCCGTGGCCACGTCCAGGAGCCGGGGGTCCAGCAGTTCATCCAGGAGCAGGGGATGGCGATTCAGATAATCCGCGGCCCAGGAGGAGGCTCCGATGAGGGAGGCCACCTTGTGCAGGGCTTCCGGATACTGCTGCAGCAGGGCCAGATAGGCGCCCCGGCGGGCGATGGTTTCGAGAAAGCCCAGGCCCCGGGCCAGGGTCACATCCGGTTCCGGGGTGCGGCTGGCGGCGCCGATGAGGCCGGGGGCCAGGGCGTCCAGCCGTTCCCGGCTGGAGGCGGCGAGCTGCCGGTAGCGGCTGCTGTGGCGGAATTCCGCCAGCCGTTCCCGGGCCGCCGGAGCGTCCTGAAAGCCCAGCCGGGTCAGGTCCGCCAGGGCCCCGTCCTCGTCCCCGCTGCCCTGCCAGAGGGCGGTGAGGGTTTCGTTTTCCTCCCCTTCCGCTTCCGGGGCGCCGAATACCTGGTGGAAGTGGCCGCTCACCTTCTCCCGGTGGGCGTCGAGCACGGCCAGCAGGGCCGGGTAGTCGGCAAAGCCCATGGATCGGGCGATCTGGGCCTGGGCCGCCGGTTCTTCAGGCAGGCTGTGGGTTTGCTGGTCGGCCACGTACTGGATCCGGTGTTCCAGGCGGCGCAGGAATTCATAGGCCTGACTCAGTTCATCCACGGCCTGGGGCGCCAGCAGGCCCTTGTCCTTGAGTCGGGCCAGGACTCCCAGGGTGGGCTTGATCTGCAGGCCCCGGTCCCGGCCGCCCCGGATGAGCTGGAAGACCTGGGCGATGAATTCAATTTCCCGGATACCCCCCGGCCCCAGCTTGACGTGGTTGGCCATGTCCTTGCGGGCCACTTCCCGGCGAATCTGGGCGTGGAGCTCCCGCATGGCGTTGATGGCGCCGAAATCCAGGTATTTGCGGAAGACGAAGGGGCGGGCTGTGGCGGACAGGGCCTGGCTCCAGTCGCCGATCTGGTTGGGGCCGGCGTTCATGACCCGGGCCTTGATCCAGGCGTAGCGCTCCCATTCCCGACCCTGGGTGATGAAATAGTTTTCCAGGGCGTCCAGGGAAAGGACCAGGGGACCCGAATCCCCGTTGGGACGCAGGCGCATGTCCACCCGGAACACCTGGCCATCGGCGGTGAGTTCCCCCAGGGCGGCGATGAGGCGGCGGCCCAGGCGGAAGAAGAAGTCATAGGCCTCGATGACCCCGCCCCCGTCCGGGCGCCCGGCGGTGTTGCCTTCCTCCGGATAAACGAAGATGTAATCCACGTCCGAGGACACATTGAGCTCCCGGCCCCCCAGTTTGCCCATGCCGATAACCAGCAGGCGTTGGGGGCGGCCCTGGTGGTCCAGGGGCTCCCCGTATTGTTCCACCAGCTGCCGGTGCAGGCAGTCGAGGGCCCGGTTGGTGGTCACGTCCGCCAGCAGGGTCATGGTTTCCACCACTTCCGCTAGGGGCGCCAGTCCCCCCAGGTCCCGGATCACCAGCTGGGCCATGACCCGTTGCCGCAGGCGGCGCAGGCTGCGCTTCAGGCTGTCCTCATCCGTCGGGGCATCCTGGGCTATCCATTGCTCCATGTCGGCGGCGCTCAAGGGGCGTTCCCAGGTGCTTTCCAGCAGAGGAATGAGCCAGCCGTGGGTGGCCAGGAGCTGGCGCAGGAAAAAGCTGTGCTCCAGCCCGGCTTGCCAGCCGGTGGGGGTGGGGGGCAGGGAGGGGAGGGCGGAAGGGAGGTCGGCGGTCATAGGCAGGGTAGGGTTGGGTGAGTCGGGCGGAACGGGTGAGGGGACCGGGGCGGAGGGCTCCGGCCAGGGAGGGGCAGCGTCCCTGGACCCGGTCCCCGGGAAAACCGGCGGGATTTCCCGGAATCAGGCGGGGCGGGCGCTGCCGCCTAGGGTAAAATGCCCATTCCGAATACCCGACCATTGTAGTGACCCTCCTTCGGCTTTGGCAAAGCGTGCCCGGGCGGGAGGGCGCCCCGATCCTTCATGCCCGATCCCCAACTGCGCTCCGCGCTCTATCACCGCTTTTACCGCCTGCTGCCCTGGCTAGTTAGCCCCCGGGCTCGGCGGGGGTGGCGTATTGCCGGGCGGGTGGCGGCGGTGGCTGGGGTTGTGGGCTATTTCGCCTTTGTCGCCCTGGTGTTGGCCCTGCGCTACTGGATTCTGCCCAATATCACGGTTTACCGGCCCGATCTGGAGCGTCTGGCCACCCAGGCCGTGGGGCTGCCGGTGAGCATCGGCAAAATTCAAGCGAGTTGGGAGGGCCTGCGCCCCGAACTGGCCCTGGAAGATGTGCGCATTGCGGACCGGGCCGGACGCCCGGCCCTGATTCTGCCCCGGGTGGAAGGGGTGCTCTCCTGGTGGTCCCTGCCCACCCTGGAACTGCGGCTGCGGCGCCTGGAAATTGACAATCCGGCCCTGCAAATCCGCCGGGAGGCGGACGGACGCCTGCTGGTGGCGGGCATTCCGGTCAATACCCAGGGAAGCGGCGGCGGTCTGGGGGACTGGTTCCTGATCCAGCATGCCATTGTGGTCAAGGACGCCACCCTGGTGTGGGAAGACGCCCAGCGGGGCGCTCCGCCCCTGGCCCTGGAGGCGGTGAATCTGGTGGTGCAGAACAGTGGCCGGCACCACCAGTTCGGCTTGTCCGCCCTGCCCCCGGCGGAGTTGGCGTCCCGTCTGGATATCCGGGGGGATGTGCGGGGGGCTAGCTTTGCCCACCTGGAAGACTGGCGGGGCCAGTTGTTTACCCAATTCGATTACACCGACCTGGGCCGCTGGCGCCAGTGGCTGGATTTGCCCGTCCACCTGGATCAGGGTCGAGGGGCGCTGCGCCTGTGGGCCGGATTTGACGAGGGGCGGCTGACCCAGGCCACCGGCGACGTGGCCCTGGTGGATACCCGGCTGCGCCTGGCCCCTAGCCTGGAAGCCTTGGATTTGCGCCGCTTGCAGGGGCGTCTCCAATACACCCGGGAAGGAGCGGCGGCGGACGATGACACCACCCTGTCCGGTCGCCAGCTGGTCATCCAGCCCCGGGACGGGGCGGGGGTGGGCCCCACGGACTTTGCCGCCACCTGGCGCCAGGGGAAGAAGCCCCAGGGCCGGTTCACGGCCCAGACCCTGGACCTGGGGGCTCTCGCCTCCCTGGCCGGACGCCTGCCCCTGGGTAATGCCACCCGCCAGCTCCTGGCCCAGTACGCCCCCCAAGGGCTGCTGCGCAATCTGGAAGCCTCCTGGCACATGGAAGGGACGGAACTGAAGCAATACCAGCTCAAGGGGGATTTCACCAACCTGGGCCTGGCGGCCCAGGGGGAACGGCCCGGCTTTGCGGGCTTGAGCGGCAAGCTGGAAGCGGATCAGAAGGGGGGCAGCCTGAGCCTGGACGCTCGCCGGGCGGCCCTGGACTTCCCCGCCATTTTCCCCGAGTCCCGAATTTCCCTGGATAGCCTGACCGCCCTGGCGGATTGGCAATGGGATGGGCAGAACCTGGAAGTGGATTTGAAGCGGGCCGTGTTCGCCAACGCCGACGCGGCGGGGGTGGCCCTGGGCACCTACCGCTACACCGGCCACGGCAGCGGCATTATCGATCTCAAGGCCAATCTCTCCCGGGCTGAGGGCAAGGCGGTGTGGCGCTACCTGCCCTGGGTGGTGGCCAAGGACGCCCGGGATTGGGTGCAGAGTTCCGTCACCGCCGGTCAGGCCAGCGACGCCCGGCTGGTGCTCAAAGGGGATCTGGACCGCTTCCCCTTCCGCAGCCCCCGGGACGGCCAGTTTGCCCTGACCGCCAAGGTCCGGGGCGCCACCCTGGATTACGGCCCGGGGTGGCCCGTGGCCGACAATATCCAGGGGGAACTGCGCTTTGCCGGTCCGGCCCTCACCATCCTGGCCCAATCGGGGCGCATTCTGGGGGCCCGGGTCACCGGGGTGACGGCAGAAATTTCCGATCTGGATGCCCGGGACCCGGTGCTGCACCTGAAAGGCAAGGCGGAAGGGGCCACCGGGGAATTCCTCCGCTTTATCGCCCGCAGCCCGGTGGGGGACATGATCGGCAACTTCACCGCTGACATGAAGGCCCAGGGCAATGGCCGCCTGGGCCTGGAATTCCACCTGCCCCTCAACCACATGGGGGATACCAAGGTGGCGGGGGACTTCGATTTCCTCAATAACCAGGTGACGGTGGATCCGGACCTGCCACCCCTGACCCAGGTCAGTGGCCGTCTCCAGTTCACCGAAAAGGGCATGCGCATCCAGAATCTGGGGGCCCAGATGTTCGGCGCCCCCATGCGCTTGAACGCCAGCACGGAGGGGGACAAGGTCCAGGTCAATGCCCAGGGCAATCTGAGTGCGGCCGGTCTGCGCCGTACCCTGGGCCTGCCCGTGCTGGACCATCTGTCCGGCAGCGCCAACTGGCGGGGCTCGGTAACGGTGCAGAAAAAGGCCGCCACCCTGGTGATCGACTCCAATCTGCTGGGTATTTCCTCCAGCCTGCCCGCCCCCCTGAACAAGAGCGCCACCCAGCCCCTGGCCTTCCATCTGGAAGAGGGAGCCCTGCCCCCGGATGGGGCCAAGGGCAAGAACGCTCCCCTGCGCCAGCAGTTGAAGATAAGCTTGGGCAAGGTGGCCACGGCCCTGATCCTGCGCCGCAAGGAAGGCAACGCCTTTGTTACCGAACGGGGCTATGTGGCCCTGGGGGATGTGCCCCCCCTGCCCGCCCAGGGCCTGGTGCTGAGCGTCAATCAACCCACCATCGATGGGGATTTCTGGCGCCGGGCCATGTCGGATGCCGGTGATGCCACAGGGAGCGGCACTGGTGCCGGCAGTAGTGGTGCCGGCGGTTTCTCTTTCAGCCAGACCCTCTTGAAAACGCCCCAGCTGGACATTTTCGGGCGTCGTCTCCACGACGTGACCATTAAAGCGGTGCCTGTGGGCAATGCCTGGCAGGTAGATATCGGCGCTAAGGAACTGGCGGGCAATCTGAACTGGGATGGCTTCGGCCATGGTCGCCTGAAAGCCCGCCTGCGCCACCTGGTCATGCCCGACGCCACGCCCCACCAAATCCAGGCGGCCAAGGCTGGGGAAGCCGGGGAGGTGCTGGACGAACTGCCCGCCCTGGATGTGGTGGCGGACAGTTTTACCCTGGACAACAAGCGCTTCGGCCGCCTCGATCTCCAGGCCCGTAACGAAGGCAAGCTGTGGCGCCTGGACCGGATCGGCCTCACCAATCCGGACGGCAGCCTGAACGGTAGTGGGGAATGGCGGCCCGGGGCCAAGGCCATCAATCGCACCCAGCTGGATTTCAAGTTGGACGCGGCGGATGTGGGCAAGCTCCTGGACCGGCTGGGGTTCCCCGGCACGGTGAAACGGGGCGGGGCCAAGCTTTCCGGCCATCTCACCTGGCAGGGCCCCCCCACCAGCCTGGATTACCCCAGCCTGAGCGGGGACATGAAGCTGGCGGCGGAAAAGGGCCAGTTTGCCAAGGTGGAACCGGGCATCGGCAAGCTCATCGGCCTCCTCAGCCTCCAGTCTCTGCCCCGGCGCATTACCCTGGATTTCCGGGACGTATTTTCCGAAGGCTTCGCCTTTGACCACATCGAGGGCACGGTTCAGGTACAAAACGGTCTGATGAAGACCGGGGACTTCCAGATCAACGGCCCGGCGGCCAAGGTGGACATGCAGGGCACGGTGAATCTGGAAAAGGAAAGCCAGGATTTGCAGGTGCGCATCCAGCCCGCCCTGGGCAGTTCCGTGGCCCTGGGCACGGCGGTGCTGGCCAATCCGGTGGCCGGAGTGGCGGCCCTGGTGGCCCAGAAAATTCTGCGTAATCCCCTGGATCAGGTCTTTGCCTACCAGTATCACGTCACCGGCACCTGGGACGATCCCAAGGTGGAAAAACTGAGCCGACTACCTGTGGGAGGCCACAAGAGCGATGGCAAACCGTAATGTCCCCAATCCGGCCCCCGTGCTTATTGCCGGGGTGCAGATGGTGTCCTCCCCCCGGGTGGGGGACAACCTGGCCCAGGCGGGCCGCCTGGTGGCCGAAGCCGCCGCCCAGGGTGCCCGTCTGGTGGTGCTGCCCGAATATTTCCCCATCATCGGCCTGACCGACGGGGACAAATTCAAGGTGCGGGAAACGGACGGGGCCGGCCCCATCCAGGACTTTCTCGCCGAAACCGCAGTCAAACACGGCATCTGGCTGGTGGGGGGCTCCATTCCCTTGGCCGCCCGGGACCCGGCCAAGGTGCTCAATTCCTCCGTGGTGTACGACCCCCAGGGGCAACGGGTGGCGCGCTACGACAAAATCCACCTCTTCGGCTTCCAGAAGGGCCAGGAGCGTTACGACGAAGCCGCCTCCATTGAGCCCGGCAGCCAGCCCGTGGCCTTCACCACCCCCTTTGGCCGGGTCGGCCTGTCCATCTGTTATGACCTGCGCTTTCCCGAGCTGTACCGTTCCCTGGGGCCGGTGGATCTGATTCTGGTGCCCGCCGCCTTTACGGAAACCACGGGCCGGGCCCACTGGGAGGTGCTGCTCCGCGCCCGGGCCATTGAAAACCAATGCTACGTCCTGGCCGTGGGCCAGGGAGGGCGCCATGAAAACGGCCGGGAAACCCACGGCAACAGCATGATCGTGGACCCCTGGGGCACGGTGCTGGACCGCAAGCAAAAGGGGCCGGGCCTGGTGCTGGCCCCCCTGGACCCGGCCTTCATTGCCGAGGTGCGGGCCAATCTGCCCGCCCTGCGTCACCGGGTGCTGTGAGGATGGCCCATTGCCTCCTGAAAACGGGCCGGAGAGGCCCATGGATAGACGATCTTCTTTTTGGCTGCCGGCGGCGCCCCGATTCACGGGGTGCCTGGCACGGCCGGTCGGCAGAAGGCGGCCCTGCCTGGGGCTACGGCAGGGCCGGGCGGTCAGGCCCGGCGGCCTTGGCTCCCCAGCCCCCAGCCCCCCGCCCTTGCCGGGCCCATTCCCCGGCCCTCGCCCTAGGGGCATTCCCGGCGCGCCTTGAAAACCGGGGCCTTTGCCCCATTTGCCGCTAAGATTGCCTTTCTTCTTGATTTTCCCTTTTTCGAGCCAGTTATGAGCAAGAAGTCCCAACCCGAGTTAATCCTCCACCAAGCCAGCGACCTGCTGCTGACCCCCTTTCACCTGGACCAGGGGGACCTGTCCCGGGTATTCGGCCAGATCATGGCCCACGGGGTGGATTTCGCCGATCTCTACTTCCAGTACAACCGGTCCGAGGCCTGGAGCCTGGAAGAGGGCATCGTCAAATCGGGCAGCTTCAACATCGACCAGGGGGTGGGGGTGCGGGCCGTGTCCGGGGAAAAGACGGCCTTCGCCTACTCGGACGACATCAGCATGCCCGCTCTGAACGACGCCGCCCTGGCGGTGCGGGCCATTGCCGCCGCCGGGCAAAACCGCAAGGTGCCAGCCCTGAAACATCGCAAGGGCGCGGGCCTTTACCCGCCCCTGGACCCCATCGCCTCCCTGGAGGCGGCGGCCAAGGTGGAATTGCTGGAGCGCCTGGAAGCCTATGCCCGGGAAATCGACAGCCGGGTCACCCAGGTCATGGCCTCCCTGTCCTCCGAATACGACGTGGTGCTGGTGGCCCGCAGCGATGGCCGCCTGGCCGCCGACGTGCGGCCCCTGGTGCGGGTCTCGGTGACGGTGATCGTGGACGGCGGCCAAGGCCATCGGGAACAGGGCTACGCCGGGGGCGGCGGCCGCTACGACTACAGCTATTTCACGGAAGCGGTGCTGAAGGGCTACGCCGCCGAGGCGGTGCATCAGGCGGTGGTGAATCTGGACGCCCGGCCCGCCCCCGCCGGCCCCATGACCGTGGTGCTGGGCCCGGGCTGGCCCGGCATTCTGCTCCACGAGGCCATCGGCCACGGCCTGGAAGGGGATTTTAATCGCAAGGGCACCTCCGCCTTCTCCGGTCGGGTGGGAGAACGGGTGGCGGCCAAGGGGGTGACGGTGGTGGATGACGGCACCCTGCCGGACCGCCGGGGCTCCCTCAATATCGACGACGAGGGCAATCCCACCCGCTGCACCGTGCTCATCGAGGATGGCATTCTCAAGGGCTATCTCCAGGATTCCCTCAACGCCCGGCTCATGGGCGGGGAATCCACGGGCAACGGGCGGCGGGAATCCTTTGCCCACCTGCCCCTGCCCCGCATGACCAACACCTACATGCTGGCCGGGGACAAGGCGCCGGAGGAAATCATCCGCTCCGTGAAAAAAGGCCTTTATGCCGTCAATTTCGGCGGCGGTCAGGTGGATATCACCAGCGGCAAATTCGTGTTTTCCATGGCCGAAGCCTACATGATCGAAAACGGCAAAATCACCTATCCGGTGAAAGGGGCCACCCTGATCGGCAACGGCCCGGACGCCCTGACCCAGGTGTCCATGATCGGCAACGACATGGCTCTGGACCCGGGGGTGGGCACCTGCGGCAAGGAAGGCCAGAGTGTGCCCGTGGGGGTGGGCCAGCCCACCCTGCGCATGGACGGCCTGACCGTGGGCGGTACGGCCTGAGCCCCATGCAACGGTCTTCGTGGCGGCCCGAGGGCCGCCCTTGGCACCAGCCTCAAAAGGCTAAGGCGACGGTTGCCCCTCCGCTGGGGAAGCCGGTCAGCGGCCGGTCTCGGGCGTGGCTGGTGGCGGGCT
Organism: Azospira inquinata; assembly: GCF_018905915.1. NCBI lineage: Bacteria > Pseudomonadati > Pseudomonadota > Betaproteobacteria > Rhodocyclales > Rhodocyclaceae > Azospira > Azospira inquinata. The sequence continues at coordinate 670,114 of NZ_CP064782.1, read as the reverse complement.
GGGTGGGCCTGGGCTTAGGGGGCTGCGCCGCCGCCCCCGCTCCCGGTCCCCAAACCGGTCCGGTTATCGCCCGGATGAGTCCGGCGGCGGTGGCTGCCCTTCCGGCGCCCTCCAAGCCCCTCACGGTGGCGGATATTCTTGTCCTGCATCGCCAGGGCTTGGGGGCGGAAGCCATTCTGGCCCGGATTCACAGTACGGGCACCCGGTTGGAACTGACGCCTACTCAGGTTTGGGAACTCCATGGTCAGGGCGTGCCCCTGGCCGTACTGGACGGCCTGCATCAGGCCTGGCGGCGGGGACTGGAAGCCGATCTGGCCCAGGCCCAGACCGTGGCCCAGAATCAGCGTCAGGCGGCGGCCGCCGCCAGAGAACAGGCCCAGCAAGCCCAGGCTACCTGGCCCGCCGCCTACCCTTACTATTACGGGCCGGGCTGGGACTATGGGGGCTACGGGGGCTTTGGGCCTTACGGGCGCAGCGGGGTTTTCTTCGGCTGGTAGCTGCCCCGGCAAGGGGACGGCCTAATCCTGGTAACGCTGGGCAATGGCCTGGAAGGCCTGGCTTTGATCCAGGAAGGTATCCAGAATTTCCGGATCAAAATGGGTGCCCCGGTCCAGGGCCATGATTTCCACCGCCTGTTCATGGGCCAGGGCGGCCTTGTACACCCGTTTGCTGATCAGGGCGTCATAGACGTCCGCCACCGCCATGAGCCGGGCGGAGAGGGGAATGGCTTCCCCGCTAAGGCCTTCCGGGTAGCCGGAACCATCCCACCATTCATGATGGCCGTAGGCGATTTCCCGGGCGCAGCTCAAAAACGAGGAGCTGTCTTCCCCGAGCTGGCTTTCCGCCTGGCGGATGGCATCCCGTCCCAGGGTGGTGTGGGTTTTCATGACCGTGAATTCTTCCGGGGTGAGCTTGCCCGGTTTGAGGAGAATGTGGTCCGGAATGCCCACCTTGCCCACGTCGTGGAGGGGGGCGGATTTGAACAGCAAATCCACCGTATTGTCCCCCAGCACTTCGGCGTAGCGGGGCCGGGCCCGCAGGGACAGGGCCAGGTGGCGCACATAATTCTGGGTACGGCGAATGTGGGCGCCGGTTTCGTTGTCCCGGGTTTCCGCCAGGGCGCAGAAGGCGCCGATGGTGGCGTCCCGGGTGGCGCTGATGAGGGCGGAGCGGGCTTCCAGCTCCTGGTTTTTGTCCTGGAGTTCCCGGGTCCGCTCCGCCACCTTTTCTTCCAGCCAGTGATTCTGCTGGCGGATCAGCCGGGTGGCCCGGGACAGATGGAGGTGGTTGCGCACCCGGGCCAGCACCACGGCGGGAGAGAAAGGCTTGGTGATGAAATCCATGGCCCCCAGGGAAAGGCCTTTTTCCTCGTCCTCCGGGGCATTCATGGCGGTGAGGAAGACCACGGGAATGTCCTTGAAGCGGGGATCGCCCTGGAGATGGGCGCAGGCGTTATAGCCTCCCATGCCGGGCATGACCACATCCAGCAGAATCAGATCCGCTGGTTTGTCCTGTTCCAGGTAGCGCAGCAGGGCTTCCCCGTCCCGCAGGGGATGGACGGTGAAATGGGGGGAGAGGAGTTCGGTGAGCAGGGCCAGGTTTTCCACCTGATCGTCCACCGCAATCACGTGGGCTTCCCGGTCCAGAGGGGGAGGGGGGGTCATGGGGTCTCGCTCCTCGCCCAGTGGCACAGCCGGGCGGTTAAGTTATCCAGGTCTTGGAGGGCCTGTTCGTAATTGAATTCGGTAATCTGGTGTTCCAGTGCCATGAGTTCTGACCGCAAATGTTGGCGTTCCGTTTCATCCAGGGCGCCGAACAGGCTCTTTAGGTGGTTGCCCGCATTGCCGTCGCTATTGGCTAAGGCGCTGTGTAGCCGGGCCAGCCGGGCGTCCCGTTCCCCGACCGGGAGATCGGCTTCTACCGGGGGCCAGCTCCGGGTCCGCTCCAGGTAGGTGGCAATGCCCCCAATGATCTGGGCCAGGCCGTCCCCCAGGGAACGGGTGGCGGCTTCCAGGGCGGCGCCGTCCGCCCCTTCCGAGTGCAGCAGGTTTTCCAGGGCCAGGGCCCGATCGGCCAGTTCCATGGCTCCCAGGGTGCCCCCCAGGCCTTTCAGGGTGTGGGCCTGGCGGGCCAGGGTGGCCCGGTCCCCGCTCTGCACCAGGGCTATCAGATTGTCCGGGTCGTCCCGGTGGTGTTCCAGGGTGGCTTCCAGCACCTGCTGGACGATGTGGGCCTTGTGGTTGGTCCGGCTCAGGAGCACGTCCACCTGAATGCCCGGCAAATCCTCCCGGCCGGGGAAATCCCGGGGGGCCTCCACGGGCTCGGCTGCTCCGCTTCCGATCCGGGCCCCCACGGGGCGGGCCAGGCGGTGCAGGGTTTCCAGCAGCAGACCCGGTTCAATGGGCTTGGTCAGATGGGCCACCATGCCCGCCGCTAGGCACCGGTCCACCTCTTCCCGCAGGGCGTGGGCGGTGAGGGCGATGATGGGGGGATGGTCCGGGCCCTGTTCCTGGAGAATCACCTGGGTGGCGGTAATGCCGTCCATTTCCGGCATCTGCACGTCCATGAGAATGGCGCTCCAGCCCCCGGGGGGCGGTTGGCGCAGGGCCTCCACCGCTTCCCGACCGTTGTCCGCCATAACCACCTGGGCCCCGGCGGATTCCAGGTATTCCCGGATAATCATCTGATTCACCCCATTGTCCTCTGCCACCAGCAGGCGGAAACCGTCCAGGCGCACGTCCGGGGAATGGCCGGCGCTCAGGTGGGGGGGGCGGGTGTCCGGGGCCAGGAGCACCCGGGCCAGTTCCTGGGGCAGGAAGGGGTAGGACAGGAGGGCGATGGCCTGGGCGCCTTCCAGGGAACGGAGCAGGGGGGGCACATCATCGCCCCGGGGCACCACCACCAGCAGGCGCCCGGTCCGGTCCCCGGCCTTGCCCGGCTCCCGGTTCGCCAGGCGGGCGATGGCTTCCAGATTGGCCGGCAGGGTGGGGCTCCAGGCCAGGAGATGGAGGGGGGGAAGCTCCCCGGGCCGGGGCACGGCTTTCGCCTCTTCCACCACCTGGAGGCCGCAATGTTCCAGGAGGGGGCGGGGGTCCCCCAGGATCTGGCGGCAGTCGCTGCTCACCACGATGCGGTTTTCCGGCAGTTCCAGGTCCGTCAGCCGGGGGGCGGCGGGGCCTCCCGGATGGGCCATTTCCCGGCAGGGAATGGTGAAGCTGAATTCACTGCCCACCCGGTATTCGCTGCGCACCGTCACCGTGCCCCCCATCATGGTGACCAGACGGCGGGAAATGGAGAGCCCCAGTCCCGTGCCGCCGAAGCGGCGGGTGGTGGAGGTGTCGGCCTGGGAAAAGGCTTCGAAGAGCCGGGCCTGCTGTTCCTGCTTGAGGCCGATGCCGCTGTCCCCGATGGCGAAGCGCAGGGCCGGGGGCTCGTCCCCTACCAGGCTGATGCTGAGCCGGATAAAGCCCTTGGCGGTGAATTTGATGGCGTTGTTGAGTAGATTGAGGAGTACCTGGCCCAGACGCAGGGCGTCGCCTTCCAGGGCGTCGGGTACCGCCGGGGTGATGTCCAGCTCGAAGCGCAGGCCCTTGGTCAGGGCCAGGGGGGAGAGCATATCCAGAATGCGGGCGAGAACGTCGTGGAGCAGGAAGGGCTCACTTTCCAGGGACAGCTTGCCCGCCTCGATCTTGGTCACGTCCAGAATGTCGTTGATGATGCCCAGGAGGGAGCTGCCGGCGGCGTGGATTTTGGCCAGATAGTCCCGCTGGCGGCTGTCCTGGACGCTGCGCAGGGCCAGGTCGGAAAGGCCGATGATGGCGTTCATGGGGGTGCGGATTTCGTGGCTCATGTTGGCCAGGAATTCGGACTTGGCCGCCGCCCCCGCATTGGCCTGCTCCATGGCCTGTTGCAGGGCCTCGAAAATGCGCCGTTTTTCCGTGACATCGTTGAACACGGCGTAGATGCCGTCCCCGTAAAGGGTGAAATTGATTTCCACTACCTTTTCCGTACCGTCCCGGCAGCGCACCCGGTGTTCCCGCAGGGGGGCGTGGTTGATGTCGCCGCGCCGGTAGCGGGCCAGGTCCTCTTTCCATTCCGCCTTGATCTTGGCCCGGTAGTCCGGGTCCGGATAGGCCAGTCGGCCCCAGGCCCCGGCAGAGGGCATGTCCTCCTGGGTGTAGCCGAACATCTGGGAAAAGTGCCAGTTCACGAACAGCACCTTGCCGTGGAGATCCTGGTAGCTGATGCCTACGGGCAGGTATTCCACAATGGCCCGGAAGCGGCCTTCGCTTTCCTGGAGGGCCTGTTCCGCCTCCCGCAGTTGGGTGATGTCCTGGACGATGGCGATGCCCAGCAAGGGCCGGTCCGGGGCGGGGGGCGGGACGATGAGGTGTACGGACAGATGGCGCAGGGCCTGATCCCCGTTGCGGCGCAGGCTGAACTGGAGCTGGCACTGGCTGAATTGGCGGGCGGTTTCCTCCAGTTGTTGGAGCACGTGGGAGCGGTCCACATCCAGAATCATGGCGCTGAATTCCCCCAGGGAGAGGGGGCCTTGGCCCGGGGGCTGGTTGAGGATGGCCGCCAGACGGGAGTCGTAGCCCACCTTGCCCGCCGCCACGTCCCAGGTCAGGGTGCCCAGATTGGCGGCGCTTAAGGCTAGGTCGATGCGCTGGCCCATGTCCCGCAGGTCTTCCTCCATGCGCTTGCGCCGGTCGATATCCACGATCTGGGCGACGCAGTGGCGGGGCACCCCTTCCATGTCCGGTAGCAGGGCCACGGACACCAGCACCCAGACCGGGGAGCCATCCTTGCGCAGATAGCGCTTTTCCAGCCGGTAATCCCCCCGCCGGCCTTCCAGGAGTTCGGTGGCGTAGCGCACACTCATTTCCCGGTCTTCCGGATGGGTAATGTCCGCATAGCCCTTATCCAGTAGCTCCGCTTCCGAGTAGCCGAGGAGATTGCAGAAGGCCGGATTGACCTGGAGGAAGCGGCCGGCGGTGGCGCTCACCAACATGCCGATGGGGGCGTAGGTCATGGTGCGGCGGAACAGCTCGTCGCTGCGCCGCCGGGCCTGCTCCGCCGCCCGCCGCTGGGTAATATCCACCATGGTGGAGCGGCTCATCTGGTAATGGCCCTGGGCGTCGAAAATGGCGCTGGCGCTGAGGAGCACGAAAAAGCTGCCGCCGTCCTTGCGCAGCATTTCAAATTCCATGTCCTCCAACACCCCTTCCCGCTTGAACGTGGGGTAATGGGAGTTAAAGGTGGTCTGGCTGGCCGGGGTGATGATGTCGGAAAAGCGCAGCTTGCCCACCACCTCATCCCGGCGGTAGCCCAGCCATTGCAGTTCCGTGTCGTTGATATGGACGATGACCCCCCGGGCGTCCAGGGAGTGGTAGCCGATGGGGGCGTGGTTGTAGAGGTCTTCCACCAGGGCGGCGCTTTGTTCCAGGTCCCGCTGGCTGTGCTTCAGCTCGTCGATATCCACGATTTCGGCGAGGAAGTAGAGGGGCTGTTCCTGGGCATCCCGCAGCATGGTGACCGCCAGCTGCACCCAGGTTTCCCGGCCATCCTTGCGGATGTAGCGCTTTTCCAGCCGGTAATGGCTACGCTTGCCTGCCAGCAGTTCCCCCACATAGCTCAGGTCTATTTCCAGGTCGTCCGGGTGGGTGATGTTCTGGAAGGTGAGGTTGAGTAGGGCGTCCTCGCTGTAGCCCACCAGATCGCAAAGGGCCTGATTCACTTGCAGGAATTTGCCTTCCGGGCTCACCAGACACATGCCGATGGGGGCATCCACCATGGTGCGGCGGAAGCGTTCCTCGCTGAGGCGCAGGGCGTCCAGCATGCGCTTCTGGGCGTCGATGTCCTGGATCTGGCGCATGAAGTAGTCCGGCGCCCCGTCGTCCTTGCTCACCAGGGCCACGGAGACGGAAATCCATCGGGTCTGGCCGTTTTTGCAGACGTAGCGCTTGTCCCGCTGGAACTGGGGCAGTTCCCCCGCCACCAGGCGGCGGTCCATTTCCCGGTCCTCCGTTACATCGTCCGGGTGGGTGATGTCCAGATAACTCCGGGTCAGCAGTTCCTTGGGGCTGAAGCCGCTGATCCGGCTTAAGGCGCTGTTCACCCGGATGAAGCGGCCTTCCAGGTCGGTGATGGCCATGCCGATGGCGGCCGCATCGAAGGATTTTTGCAGGAGAACTTCCCGTTGCCGCAGGGCGTCTTCCGCCTCCTTGCGGCCCGTAATGTCCCGGGTGGAGCCGGCCACCCGGAACACCTGACCATCCGGGTGGCGCAGGGCGATGTAGCGGGTTTCCACCCAGCGGAAACTGCCGTCCTCGTGGCGCAGCCGGTAGGTGAGGTGGTGACGTTTGCGCCGTCCCCGGAGGAAGTCCCGGTTAGCCTGTTCCAGAATATCCCGGTCGTCCGGATGGACCCGGTCGAAGAAATGGCCCACGGAATTGTCGAAATCCTTGCGGCGGCAGCCGATGATGTCGAGAAAGGCCTGGGAGACGTAGAGCTGGTTGTCCCCCACGGTCCAGTCCCAGATGCCGTCCTGGGCCGCTTCCATGGCCAGGGCGTGGCGCTGTTCCGATTCCTGGAGGGCGGCGTAGGCCTTGCGCACCTCCGTGGTTTCCATGGCCGTGAGCAGCAGCCGGGCCCGGCCGCCCTCCAGGGTCTGGTAGGCCTGAACTCGGAGCAGATAGCTTTGTTCCCCGAGGAGAATTTCCTCCGGGGCTGCCACCTGCCCGGCCAGGGTGTCTTTGACCATGGCGGGCAGATTAGGCACCAGGGTGGGCAGGATGGTTTCGTCCAGCCCGTGGCCCACGGCCCCGGACTTGATGCGGAAAATGCTCTGGGCCTGGGCATTGATGCGGCGGATCAGCTGGCTTTCGTCCAGTACCACCAGGGCCAGGGCAGAGGAGTCCAGGAGCTGTTGCAGTTCCTCCCCGGCCGCCTGAACTTCCCGGTTGCGCACCTCCAGTTCCTCGTTGGCCGCTTCCAGTTCCTCATTGGCGGCCCGGATTTCCTCCGTGGTGGTTTCCAGTTCCTCGTTGGTGGCCTGGAGCTCCTCGTTGGCGGACTGCATTTCCTCGTTGGTGGCTTCCAGCTGCTCCAGGGTGAGCTGGTAGCGGGCGGAAATTTCTTCCAGAGCCCCTTCCAGAGCCGCCACCTGGGGGGTACTGGGGGCTGTGTCGGGCGCGGCGATGGGGGCGGGCAGGGGTTCCACCAGCACCAGGGACAGGCTGGCGGTGGTGCTGGCCAGGGGCAGGAGGCGCAGGCGGAAAGGCCCACCCACGGGCAGTTCCTGCCCCTCCGGCAGGGCGACGGAATAGAGGCATTCCCCCGGGTGTTCCCGGCTCTGGGTCAGGAGCTCCCGCCAGGCGAAGCGCCAGGTCTTGGGCAGCAGGGCGGCCAGGGCCAGGTTGGCCTCCCCTTGGCCGAGGAGGAGGAAATTGCGGATTTCCCCGAGAAACTGCTGGCACACCCCGTTGTGATCCACCACCACCCCGTTGGGGGCCAGGGCATCCAGAATGCGCTGGGAGAGGCTGGGTTCGGCCCCGGCGGGACGGGGCGTATCGCCGGAAAACGGGCGCCCCAGGCCGGGCAGGAGGGGGCGGCTTAAGCTCTGGTCCAGGGGATTGGATTGGTAGATGCGGGTTTTACCGTCCAGCACCTGGAACAGCTCCGAGCTTGCGGGGACGGATTCGTTGCGCCCCAGGATCAGGAGCCCCCCTTCCACCAGGGACTGGTGAAAGATTTGCAGCAGCTTTTCCTGCTCCGCCGGTTGCAGGTAGATAAACAGGTTGCGGCAGGACAACAGGTCCATGTGCAGGAAAGGGGGCGCATGGCGCACATTGTGGCGGCAGAAAATCAGGTGTTCCCGTAGCTCCGGGGTGACCCGGAAATCCCGTCCGGCGGGGAGAAACCAGCGTTGCCGCAGCAGGGGCGGCAGGTGGCTCAGGGCCTTTTCCGGATAAACGCCCTGGCGGGCCACGGCCAGGGCCGAATCCGCCAGATCCGTGGCGAAAATTCGGTAGTCCATGTCCTGGCGGCCGCAGCGGGTCAGTTCCTCCTGCACCAGGATGGCCAGACTGTAGGCCTCGTCCCCGGTGGCGCAGGCCGGCACCCAGAGACGCAGGCAATGGCCTTCCGGGCGGCGGGCCACCAGGCTGGCCAGTTGCTGTTCCAGGGCCTGGAACACGTCCGGGTCCCGGAAAAAACTGGTGACGGAAATGAGGAAGCTGGCCCCCAGCCGTTCCCGTTCTTCCCGATCTCGCTCCAGAAGGGCCAGATAGGCGGGGAAATCCAGGCCCTTTTCCCGCTGCCGGCGGTCCAGTTGGCGGTGCAGGGTATTGCCCTTGTAGCCGATGAAATTGAAGCCATCTCCCTGGAGAATCTGGAGCACTTCCTCCAGGGGGGAGAGGTGGGCCAGGGGGGCCTCATCCAGACGGCCGCTTAAGGCCGCCACCAGATAGCGGGCCAGTTCCCCCGGGGGGGCGGTGAAGCGGCTGAGACCGGTGGTCTGGATGGCCCCAGGCATCTGGGGATATTCGGCCGACCCTTCGCTCACCACCACGCCGCCCGCCGCCGCCACTTCCCGGGCGCCAGCCAGGCCGTCGTGGCCGGTACCGGAGAGAATGGCCACCCCCAGCTGGGGAGCGAAGCCCAGGCACTGGTGGAGCAGATCGTTGATGTTGGGGCTGGGGCTGGGCGGGTTTTCTTCCTGGCTGAGATGAGCCCGGCCTTCCCGATCCAGGTGGAGGTGGGCGGCGGGGGGCATGATGTAAACGGTGCCGTCCTCCAGCCTTAGGCCGTCTTCCAGATCCACCACCGGCTGGACGGTGAAGGGGGCCAGCAGTTCGGCCAGCCGGCTGCGATGCCGGGGCGCCATATGCTGGGCGATGATGTGGCAGAGCTGGGGCCCTTCCTGGGGGAGGCCCCGGAGGTAGGCCCGCAGGGCCGCCAGACCGCCGGCGGAGGTGCCCACCACCACCAGTCGGGTGGGGCGTCCGCCGGTGGGGGGCGCGTTGGGGGGAGGGGCGGCCATGGGGTCAGGCTCCGGGGCCGGGGCTGTCCCCGGGGGCGGCGGCCAGTTCCTGGAGCAGGGGGCGGAGATCGGCGATACCCTGGCGCAGGCCCGCCAGGACCCCGTCTCCGGGGGTAAGGAGCTGGACCATCTGCTGGCCCCATTCCCGCAGCAGTCCCAGGATGAAGACCTCCTGGGACTCGTTCAGATTCATGCCCACCAGCCCCTCTTCCAGCTGGCGCAGGCCGTCGGCGATCAGGCTGCGGCTGTCCGCCAGGGCCTGCAACTGGGATTGCTCGAAATGGGCCAGGGTGTGGCTCAGGGTCTGAACCGCCTGGCGGATGCCCAGGCTCTGGGCGTCCAGCCGACGCCGGTCGATCAGGCTGCAAAGCCGGTTTTCCGCCGTTTCCGCCAGAATCGCCAGATTGTCCCGGATGCGGCCGCAGCGTTCCCGGTCCGCCTGGGGCAGATTGTGGACCAGGAGGGTGACGTGGTCGTAATTCACCGCCAGGCGGGAGTGGAATTCCACCAGACGGCCCATGGTGCGCAGATTGTCCACGGCGGCGCTGGCCAGGGGAGAGGGGGGGCCGTCGCTGGACTGGAGCACCTGCCCCTGGTCATCCCGCAGGGCCACCGTGGCCCCCAGGCTGTACTGGTCCAGGGCCCGGATCAGGGCCAGGGCCAGGGCTTCCGGGTCGGGGCAGAGGGCGGCGTCGTGGGCGAACTGGAGCACTACCCCTAATTCCCCCATGGAAGACAGGGCGGCGAAGGCCGCCTGGCGGGCTTCCCCCACCTGCCGGTCGAGAGCCTTGCGTTCCGCGGCCAACCGGGTGGCCAGGCGCACCTTACGCAGCACGTCCTCCGGGGCGCAGGGCTTGACGATGAAGTCATCGCCCCCGGCCTCGTAGGCCGCCAGCTGGGAGGCCTTATCCTCATGGGCGGAGATAAAAATCAGGGGGGTGCCCCGATGGCTGGGATTGGCCCGCAGGCGGCGGCAGACCTCATAGCCGTCCTGACCCGGCATGGCGATATCCAGCAGGATCACGTCCGGGGCGGCACTTTCCAGGGCGGCGAGAAAGTCGTCACCCGAGGCATGGCCGGTGACGGAAAAATGGTCCTCCAGGGCGGATTGGAGGGCCAGACGCAAGACCGGATCGTCATCCACGATGGCCACATGGCAGGCGGGGTCCGTCACATTTCGCTCCTTGTCTCCAGTGGGGGGGGCGCGGGGGCGCCTAGATGACTCCCATTATGGGGGCAAGGGGAGTCGTGTTTTAGGAATTATTTGTCATGGATTTAGGATCAGGCAATAGATTTTTTAAACATCTATTACTTAGGTAAAACAGAGACTTGGGAGGGAAAGGGGGGAAGGGGCTAGAACAAATCCAGCTGGGGGGTGGGTGCCGGGGCCTGAAGGGGGGCAGGGGGCGCCTGAAAAAGCCCGGTATTGAGGGCAGGCAGGCCGGGGAAGGCCTGCCGCCGCTTGGCCAGAGCGAAACGCTGGCCGAGTAAATCCCCGTAATGGCCGAGCCCGGTCATGCGGCTGTCAAAACGGGGGGCATCCAGCTTGCCCCGGCGCAGGTCGTAGAGCAGGGCCAGGATGCGGGCGGATTTTTCCGGGGCGTGGTGGTGCAGCCAGGCACGGAACAGATCCCCCACCTCCCGGGGCAGGCGCAGCACCGTATAGACCGCATCCAGTGCGCCGGCCTGGCGGGCGGCGGCCAGGATGGATTCCATATCCCGGTCCGTCAGCCCAGGGATCACCGGGGCCACCATGACCCCCACGGGAATGCCCGCCTCGCTCAGGCGGGACACGGTTTCCAGGCGCCGGGCCGGAGCCGCCGCCCGGGGCTCCAGCTGGCGGGCCAGGGTCGGGTCCAGGCTGGTGATGGAAATCATCACCTGAACCAGGCCGTCCCGGGCCAAGGCGGTGAGCAGATCCAGATCCCGCTCCACCAGGGATGACTTGGTAATCAGGGTGACCGGGTGGCGGGTTTCCTCCAGCACTTCCAGCACCCGCCGGGTCAAGCCCAGACGCCGTTCCACGGGCTGGTAGGCGTCCGTGTTGGTGCCCAGGGCCAGGGGACGGCAGCGGTAGCCCGGCTTGGCCAGGGCCTCGGTAAGCAGGGTCGGGGCCTCCGGCTTGTGGCTGATCACGGTCTCGAAATCCAGACCGGGGGAGAGTCCCAGCCAGGCGTGGCTGGGCCGGGCATAGCAGTAGATGCAGCCGTGTTCACAGCCCCGGTAGGGGTTGAGGGACTGGTCAAAGGGCAGATCGGGGGAATCGTTGTGGCTGAGGATGCTGCGGCTATGGTCTTCCACCAGCCGGGTGAGGGGGGCGCTGGGGGGGACCTCTTCTTGGGGGGCAGCCCTTTCCCCCTTGTCCGTCCCGGCCTCCGGTGCTGCCGGAGACGTCCCCGGGTGACCGGGAGCGAGGCGGGAGGCGGTCCCCAGCCCGCTGCGGAAAGAGGACTTGGGGGCCCGGGGCGCTGCCGGGGGCGGGGTGGTTGGAGACTGCCAGCCGTCGTCTTCCCGCACCCGGGTCCAGGCCACATGGCGGCTGTCCGGATTGCCGATGGCGCCCCGTCCTTTGAATACCGCCGCGGGCAGAGCCGTATCCGGCGCCTCTTCGTCCCGGGAGGGCGGCGGTGGGGAACGGCGGAAGGCGGCGGAAGACATGGAAGGAAGACGGCAAAGCCGAAGGATAAAAAGGGAGAAAAGGGCCGGAACCCGGGGCAGACTAGGACGAAAGTATAGTCCTCCCGTAAGCCCATTAGGCCATTGATTGCATGGATTTTTGTCGATCCAGGCGGGGCGCGGCTTGGCGGTGGATGGCTATGATATTGGCAAGTAAATGGGGGCGACCGGGGCCGGGCGGGGCCCTTTGACCACCTACCGGTGGGATAGAAAGACAGCGATGCCCTCCCCCGGAAATCAGGCCGAAAACTCTGGGGGGGCAGGCGGCCAGGGGGCTGAAAATGGGGGAGAAAAGGGTGGCAAAAGGATGAAAAAGACAGGGCAAGGCCCGGCCGGGGGAGGGGGAAAGGGGGGGTACATATCCGGGACGGGCCGCTTTGGGTAGAATCTAGGCCTTTCTAGGGCGGAATTTCAGGCAGGCCGGGGATTTCCGGCTTCTTTTCCCTGGCCGCCCCCGTTGCCGCCGCTTCGGCGGGGAGTGCCTGCTATGAATCCCCTCACCAAACCTGCCACTGAAGACCTGCGCATCCGGGAGATCCGGGAGCTGGTGCCCCCCACCCATATTTTTCGGGAATACCCGGTTACCCTGAAGGCCGCCACCACCACCAGTCAGGCGCGCCAGGCCCTGCACCGGGTGCTCCACGGGGCGGACGACCGGCTGGTGGCCATCATCGGCCCCTGCTCCATCCACGACTACGAAGCGGCCATGGAATACGCCCGGCTCCTGACCAAGGAGGGGGAACGGCTCAAGGACGATCTGCTGGTGGTGATGCGGGTCTATTTTGAAAAGCCCCGGACCACCGTGGGCTGGAAGGGTTTGATCAACGACCCCCGGCTGGACGGCTCCTTCCACATTAACGAAGGGCTGCGCCTGGCCCGCAAGCTGCTCCTGGACATCAACGAGCTGGGCATGCCTTGCGCCACCGAGTTCCTCGACACCATCTCTCCCCAATACACTGCCGGGCTGGTGGCCTGGGGCGCCATCGGCGCCCGCACCACCGAATCCCAGGTGCACCGGGAACTGGCCTCCGGCCTTTCCTGCCCGGTGGGCTTTAAGAACGGCACGGACGGCAATGTGAAAATTGCCGTGGATGCCATTCGGGCGGCCAGCGCGCCCCACAATTTCCTCTCCGTGACCAAGGCGGGCCACTCCGCCATTGTTTCCACCACGGGCAATGAGGATTGCCACGTCATCCTGCGGGGTGGCAAGGAACCCAATTACGACGCCGCCAGCGTGGATCAGGCCTGCCGGGATATGGCCGGGGCCGGGCTGGCCCCCCGGGTGATGGTGGATTGCTCCCACGCCAACTGCTTCAAGCAGTACCAGCGCCAGGTGGAAGTGGCGGAGGCGGTGGCCGCCCAGGTGGCCGCCGGGGAAGAACGGCTCCTGGGGGTGATGGTGGAATCCAATCTCCAGGAAGGCCGCCAGGATTTGGTGCCGGGCAAGCCCCTGGCCTACGGCAAAAGTATTACGGACCCCTGCCTGGGTTGGGACGATTCGGTGCGGGTCTTGGACCTGCTGGCCGAAGCGGTGCGGGCCCGGCGGGTGGTGAAGGCCGCCGGCTGACATGGGCTGGTTCGCCAAACATTTCCGCCGGACCGCGCCGGAAGGGGCGGGGGAGGCGGCCGATGAAGCCGGTCAGGCGCCCTCGGCGGAGGCCCCGGTGCGGGGCCGGGGCATGTCCTCCCTGGAACGGGGGGCCGAGCCGGGCAACGGGCGTAGCGGGGCCAGAGAGGAGCCCCGGGACCGGGGTGAAGGGCGTCGGGAGGGGGAAGATACGCCCCCGCCGCCGCCTCCCGTGCTGGACACCTTTGGCCTGCCCCTGCCCCGGCTGGTGCTCCTGGTGGGGGGGCTGCTGTTGCTCTTCCGCTGCTGGCTGGCGGCGGTCATGCCCATTACGGGGGATGAAGCCTATTTCGCCATCTGGGCCAGCCATCCGGACTGGGGCTATTACGACCATCCCCCCATGGTGGGCTGGTGGCTGATTCCCCTGCTGAAAATTTCCTGGTCCCCCTGGTTGGCCCGGCTGCCGGCTCTGCTCCTGTCCCCCGCCATGGCCGCCATTGCGGGCACCATGGTGCGCCGTGCCCCGGTGGAATTTGCCAAGGAACGGTCCTGGCTGGTGGCCCTGCTGGTGCTGCTCCTGCCTACCTCTGTGTGGAATGTGTTCATTACCACGGACACCCCCCTCATTCTCTTTTCCCTCCTGGCGGCCCTGGCCTATCTGGATACCCTCCATGAGGGCATCAGCCGCCGTCGTCTCCTGGCCCGCTACGCCCTGGCCGGGTTCTGGCTAGGCATGGCTTTCCTCTCCAAATATTTCGCCGTGCTCCTGGGCCTGGGCATCTTGGCCCACACCCTCCTGGCGCGGCGGGGGGAGGGCAAATGGCCCTGGATTGGCCTGACCCTCCTGGTTCTCTGCGCCTTGCCCGGGCCCCTCCTCAATCTGTGGTGGAACTGGGGCCATTGCTGGGACAACATTCTTTTTAATTTTCTCAACCGCCACGACGGCAGCGGCAATGGCTGGTCCCTGGTAACCCCGGTGGTCTACGGGGCCACCCTGGCCTACCTGATTACCCCCTTCCTGCTGGTCTATGGCTGGCGTTACCGGGCCGATCTCCGGGCTACCCTGGCTGCTTCCCCCGTGGCCCGGGGCGCCGCCTGGCTGGCCCTGGTGCCCCTGGCCCTCTTCGGCCTGCTTTCCTTCGTCAAGGAAGTGGGGCTCCATTGGCTACTCTCCTTTGTGCCCCTGCTGGTGGTGGTGGCGGCCCTGGCCCTGCCGCCCCAGCGCTTGCGGCGCCTGTCCGGCTGGCTGGGGGGCTTTGCCCTGCTGCATCTGGCCTTGATTCTGGCCATTGCCCAGCTGCCCCTGTCCACCTGGCGCCACAGCCATCTCTACGACGGCATTGTGCTGACCTTCCGTACGGACGCCCTGGTGCAGCGCCTGGCCCCTTACGGGGACGATTACGTGCTGGCCAGCGACGGCTATTCGGATGGGGCGGTGCTGGGCTTTCACGCCCGGCGCTATTTCCCTATTTTTGGCGAAGGGGCGTCCCACGCCCGCCAGGACGATCTGATTACGGATTTTCGCGCCCTGGATGGGCGTAATATCCTGGTCCTGCAAAAAACCGAGCCGGAACGGGAGGCTTTCGAGCCCTATTTCCGCCGGGTGGAAACCCTGGCCTTCCAGCAGGACGGGGTGACCTTTTATCTGGTGCTGGGCCACGGTTTCGATTACGACACCTATCGGCAGCGGGTGCTGACCCGTATCCGGGAGCGGTTCTACCGGTTTCCTTCCTGGCTGCCCCCGGGCCGTTGCGAATTCTGTGAGCGTTATTTTTCCGAGGAAAGTGCCCGCCCATGAGCGGTTTATCCCCCTATTTGCGTTTGTTGCGCCCCCATCAGTGGGTGAAAAACGGTTTTGTCTTTGTCGGCCTGATTTTTAGCCGGGGCTGGGAACAGCCCGCCCTGGTGGCCCAGGTGGTGCTGGCGGCCTTGGCCTTTTCCCTGGCCGCCTCCTGCATCTACGTCTTCAATGATCTGGCGGACCGGGAACGGGACCGGCAGCATCCCGCCAAGCGTCATCGCCCCATCGCCTCCGGCGCGGTACAGGCGCCCCAGGCCGTGGTATTGGGCGCCCTCTGCCTGGTGGCCGGGCTGGCCCTGGCCTGGCAGGTCTCCTGGGGCGTGCTGGCCGTGGTGGCCATCTATCTCTTCATCAACGGGGCCTATTCCCTGGGGCTGAAGCATGTGGCGGTGCTGGACGTCTTCATTATCGCCGCCGGCTTCATGCTGCGCATTCTGGCCGGGACCCTGGGGGTGGGCATCGCTCCTTCCGCCTGGCTCCTGCTCTGCGGCCTGATGCTTACCCTCTTCCTGGGCTTCGCCAAACGCCGGGCCGAACTGGACGCCCTGGCGGGCAAGGCGGGCAGCCATCGCAAGGTGCTCAACGACTACGATCCGGCCATGCTGGACCAGTTCATCACCATCAGCGCCGGGGCCGCCATCGTCAGCTACAGCCTGTACACCGTGGCTCCGGAAACCGTGGCCCTGCATGGCAGCCGTTACCTGATCTATACCGTGCCCTTCGTGGTCTACGGCATTTTCCGCTACCTGTTCCTCCTCCATCGTCGGGGCGGGGGCGGGGATCCGGCGGCGGAACTGCTGCGGGACAAGCATCTCCTGGTGGCCTTCCTGGGCTGGCTGGTGGCGGTGGTGGGTCTGCTTGCCTGAAGTGGGGCCATGAGATCGGGGCAAGGGCGTTTCCCTCCCCCAAGAAAAAAGGGCGCTGCGGCGCCCTTTTTTTAGCGAGGCCCGATCCGAGGCCCGATCCGAGGCCCGATCCGAGGCCCGATCCGAGGCCCGATCCGAGGCCCGATCCGAGGCCCGATCTGAAGCCCGATCTGAAGCCCGATGGAGGCCGGGAGTGCGCACCTTCTCCGGGCCGTGGGGGAGGGCGCAAGGCCCTCAGGCCGGGCCAACCGGTGTGCCGGAGGGAAAGCGGACGGTCACCGTGAGCCCCCGGCCATTCTGCCCGTCGCTGAGGGTCAGGTGGGCGCCGTGCAGGGTGGCGATGCGGGCCACGATGGAGAGCCCCAGGCCGCTTCCCTCCGCCCGCTCCGGGGCCAGCCGGGTGAAGCGGCCCAGGGCCGCCTCTCGCTGATCTGCCGGAATGCCCGGGCCGCTGTCCGAGACCCGGAGCAGAGGGCCTGCCGGACTCCCCTCCAGGCAGACCCGGACCTGGCTCCCCTCTTCCTGGGTGTCGGCAGCGCTGTAGCGCACCCCGTTATCCACTAGATTGCGCAGCAGAATGGCCAGCAGATCCGGATTGCCCAGTACCGTCATCGTGCCAGCGGGGGGCGCTTCCAAGGCCAGATTCACCCCCCGTTCCAGGGCGGCGGGGGCCTGCTGGGCCAGCACTTCCCGGGCAATGGGCAGCAAATCCACCGGCTGGCCCGGGCATTCCCGCAGGGTGGGGTCCAGCCGGGCCAGGGTGAGCAGTTGATCTACCAGGCGTCCCAACCGGTCCGCTCCTTCCAGCACCTGATGCAGGGCCCGTTCCCGGGTGTCCTCCCGGGGCGCCCGTAGGGCCACCTGGGCCTGGGTTTTCAGGGAAGCCAGGGGGGTGCGCAGCTCGTGGGCGGCATTGGCGGTGAACTGGCGTTCGTTTTCCAGCACCCGGCCAATGCGGGCGAAGAGCCGGTCCAGGGCCGTGACCAGGGGGGCCACCTCGTCGGGCAGGGCGTCCCGGGCCACGGGTTCCGTGGCTTCCGGCCGGCGCTGCTCCAGGTGGGTGGCGATGCGCCCCAGGGGCGCCAGGGAGCGGCTTACCGCGATCCAGGCGGCCAGGGCCAGGAGGGGCAGTCCGGCCAAAAGGGGCAGGAGCAGGCGGATGGCCGCGTCCTGGGCTAGGGCAAAGCGGATGTCGTGGCTCTGGGCCACCTGCACCTGACGCCGGCCGTCCGGGCTGCGCTCGCTGTAAAAGCGCCAGCGGTCCCCCCGCCATTGGGTCTCGGAAAAGCCATCCTGGCGGGTCAGGGGACCGTTGTTCGCCCCCGCCGCGTGGAAGAGTAGGTGGGGGGGCTGGCCGGGCCGGGTTTCCCAAACCTGGAAAAGAATGGCGTCGTTGGCCGGGGGCAGGTGGGAGGCGGGCACCGGGGGCAGCACGGCGGCGCCGACGAAGGGGGCCGCCAGGAGCATGTGGGCGGTCTGCTCCAGGTGGGCGTCGAAAATATCGTCCGCCACCGCGTGGGCCCGCAGGAAAGCCGCCCCCAGGGTGGCCAGCCAGAGCAGGGCCAGGGTGGAGATGAGCACCCCCAGCAGGCGGCGGCGCAGGGAATAACGGTATTCATTGCCCGGGGGCTGGGAGGGAGCGTTGGCTGGCAGGGGGGCGGTGGGCAACGCCGGGGCCCGGATTTCCCCTGGGGTGGAAGGCGGAAGGGTCATGGGGCGGGGCTTTCCCCGGTGGGGGCCGGGCGGTCCACCAGATAGCCTACCCCCCGCACCGTGCGGATCAGGTCATTGCCGAATTTGCGGCGCAGATGGTGGATGTATACCTCCACCGCATTGCTTTCCACCGCCCCGTCGCCCCCGTAGGCGGCTTCTTCCAGCTGGGCCCGGGTCAGTACCCGACCGGCGTTTTCCAGCAGGGTTTCCAGGAGGGTGAATTCCCGGGGGGAGAGTTCCACTTCCTCACCGGCCAGGTAGGCCCGCCGGGCCGCCGGGTCCAGTTCGATGGGGCCGTGGGCCAGGCGCGGGCTGGTGCGCCCGTGACTGCGCCGGATCAGGCTGCGCAGCCGGGCCGCCAGCTCGTCCAGATCGAAGGGTTTGACCACGTAATCGTCGGCCCCTCCGTCCAGGGCTCGGAGCTTGTCCGGCACCGTGTCCCGGGCGGTAAGGACCAGGATGGGGACATTCTGGCCCCGCTGGCGGCAGCGGCTGAGCAGGTCCAGGCCCGAGAGCCGGGGCAGGTTCCAGTCCAGCACCAGGGCATCGAACGCCTCGGTCTCCAGACGGGTCCAGGCCGTTTCCCCGTCCCGCACCCAGTCCACGGCAAAACCAGTGAGGCCCAGGCCCACCTGGATGCCGTCCCCCAGGAGGGGATCGTCTTCGATCAAGAGAATGCGCATGGTGTATTTTTATGCTGATGTTTGCCCGGAAGAGGCGTTAGAATGGGCGACTTTCCACCGGCATGGCGTCGGGCGCGGGCTCGATACCGGTTTCGGTGTTGTGCTTTCTCGCCCCCATTATCCATGAGCCACTGGCCCGCTTCCTCCTCCTTGCCGGGTTTGTCTCCTGCGCCGGAAACCGCAGCTAGCGGCGGCGTCGGTGCCGCGGTGCCGGCAGCGGAGGATTTGCTGGGGGGGCTGCGGGTGTTGCTGGTGGAAGACGAGCCCGTGACCCGCTACGCCATCGCTGCCATTGTAGCGCCCCGGGTGGCCCAGCTGTGGCAGGCCGGTGACGGGGATGAGGCCTGGGAATTATTCCGCCAGCACCGGCCCGACGTGGTGCTTACTGACCTGCAAATGCCGGGCCGGGATGGCCTCTCCCTGACCCGGGAGGTGAAGGCCCTGGACCCCCATGTACCGGTGATTATCGCCACCTCCTTCGGCGACAGCGAACGGCTGTTACAGGCCATTGAAGCGGGGGTGGATCGCTATGTGCTGAAGCCCATCCAGGCTCGGGCCGTGCTGGAGGTGTTGCAGGCTGTGGCGGTGCAGGCCCGGGTGCGTCTGGAGCACCGGCTGGCGGCTTCCGTTTTCCGCAATGCCAGCGAGGCCATTCTTATCACCGACGGGGAAAACCGCATTGTGGATGCCAACCCGGCCTTCACCCGCATTACGGGCTACAGCCGGGACGAGGTGCTGGGGGCCAATCCCCGCCTGCTCCGCTCCGGCAACCAGTCCCCAGAGTTCTACCGGGAAATGTGGGCCGCCCTGAATGCGGACGGCCACTGGCGGGGGGAAATCTGGAACCGGCGCAAGAACGGGGAGCTTTACCCGGAATGGCTTTCCATCGACCGGGTCAGTGGGGACGACGGCAAGGTAATCAACTACATTGCCATGTGGTCGGACATTTCCGAGCGCAAGGAAGCGGAGGCCCGGATCAATTACCTGGCCCATTACGATGTGCTCACCGACCTGCCCAACCGGGTGCTGTTTGCCGACCGCTTCCAGCAGGCCCTGGTACACGCTCGGCGCACAGACCAGAACGTGGCTCTGCTGTTCCTGGATCTGGACCGCTTCAAGCGGGTCAACGACTCCCTCGGCCACCGGGCCGGGGACCAGCTATTGCAGACCATCGCCGCCCGGCTCAAGGAATGTGTGCGGGAAGACGATACAGTGAGCCGTCGGGGCGGGGATGAATTCGTCATTCTCCTGTCCGGCTTGAGTCGGCCCCAGCAGGCCGGGGCCGTGGCCTCCAAGATTCTCTCCGCCCTGGCCCGGCCTGTGCTCTGCGAGGGCCAGGAAATCGCCGTCAGCGCCAGTATCGGCATCGCCTGCTATCCCCAGGACGGCCAGGACGGGGAAAGCCTGGTGGTGAACGCGGACCTGGCCATGTACCGGGCCAAGCAATTGGGTCGGGACAATTACCAGTATTTTTCCGCCGACCTGGAAACGGGTACGGAAAACCGCCTGCAACTGGAAGTGGATATGCGCCACGGCCTGGAGCGGGGCGAGTTCGAGCTTTTCTACCTGCCCCAGCTGGACAACGTGACCGGCCATGTGCATGGTATCGAATCCCTGATTCGCTGGCACCATCCCCGCCTGGGCCTGCTGTTGCCCGGGGATTTCCTGCCCCTGGCGGAGGATACGGGGCTCATCCAGCCCCTTACCCATTGGATTCTGGGCACCGCCGTGCGTCAGCTGGTCACCTGGCGCAATGAGGGACTCACCCTGCTGCGCCTGGCGGTTAATTTGAGCCAGAATCAGCTACGCCTGCCCCATTTTGTGGACGACTTCGCCCAGCTGTTGCAGCGGGAAGGGCTAGAAGGGCGCTGGTTCGTCTTTGAGTTTCCCGAAGCCGTGCTGATGCAGAACAGCGACAGCAATCTGGAACTCCTGGCCGCCTTGAAGGCCCTGGGGGTGGGCATTACCCTGGACGACTTTGGCAGCGGTTATTCCAACCTCAATCTGTTGCAGAAGCTGCCGGTGGATACGGTGAAAATCGACCGCTCCCTGGTGGCCCGCCTGGGCCGGGATCAGGCGGAAGGGCGCATTGTGGATGCCCTCATTTCCCTGGCCGGTGCCCTGCAACTCAAGGTGGTGGCGGAGGGGGTGGAAACGGCGGACCAGGCGGGCTTTTTCAAAGGTCGGGCTTGCGCCGAAATTCAGGGCCACTTCTATACCCGGCCGATCAACGCCACGGCCATGGAGGCCTTCCTCCACCGGCCCGGGAAGGCCGCTTGAGGGGCGCTTTCCCCTCTTTTCTGTTCTCCTCCGGCCCCCTTGGGGGCCCCGGGATTTTTATCGCGCAAAGTGGCGGCCAAACCCCGCCTCCGCTCTGGGAAATGAAGCGGGGCGGGGCTTTCCCGGACGGGGTAAGGTTCGGGAAAGGCGTCGGGGACTATAATAAAAAGCTGATGCTCATGAGCATCGGTCCAACGAAAAAAGTTTTAACACCCATAAAACCTAGGAGGAAACCTTGGACGTGCAGGCTCTCTATCAACAAAAGCGGGTCAATGCCCTTGACGCTCTGAAACTGGTCAAGGACGGCGACACCATTATCGTTCCCACCGGGGCTGGCGAACCGCCCCAGCTGCTCACCGCCCTTTCCGAAGAGCGGCGCCGCTTCCACGACGTGCGGGTCAGCCAGATTCTGACCCTGCGCAAGTTCGGCTACATGGACCCGGAAACGGCGGAACACGTGCGTCACGTGGCCTTTTTCCTCGGCTCCCCGACCCGTCCCGGGGCCCAGGGAGGCTGGGTGGACTTCGTGCCCAACCATTTTTCCGAAATCCCTTCCCTCATCGAGCGGGACTACTACCCGTCCGACGTGGTGTTTTCCATGGCGTCCCCCATGGATAAACACGGCTACTTCTCCCTCTCCCTGGCGCCGGACTACACCATGGCCGCCGTCAAGAAGGCCCGGGCCGTGGTGCTGGAAGTGAATCCCAACGTGCCTTTCGCCTACGGCAACTGCCACGTGCACATTTCCGAAGTGGCCGCCCTGGTGGAAAGCCAGGACCCGGTGATCGCCGTGGGTCTGCCGGAAATCGGCCCCCTCCAGGAAGCCATCGCCAAATACGTGGCGGACCTGATCGAAGACGGCTCCACCCTGCAAATCGGCTACGGCGGCATTCCGGACGCGGTGGTGGTCCAGCTCAAGAACAAGCATGACCTGGGCATCCACACGGAAATGATCGGGGACGGCATCATGGCCCTGGTGGAAAACGGCAACGTGACCAACCGGAAAAAGACCTTCATGCCGGGCAAGATGCTGGCCACCTTCGCCCTGGGGTCCAACAAGCTTTACGAATTCATGGACCACAATCCGGAAGTGGCCATGCATCCGGTGGATACCACCAACGATCCTTTCGTGGCTGCCCAGAACGACAAGCTGGTGTCCATCAACGCCACCATGCAGATCGACTTCCTCGGCCAGTGCGGTTCGGAAAGCCTGGGGGCCAAGCCCCATTCGGGCACCGGCGGTCAGCTGGACTTTGTTCGGGCGGCCAATCGTTCCAAGGGGGGTAAGTCCTTCATCGTGCTGCCTTCCACCGCCAAGGACGACACCATCTCCCGCATTGTTCCCACCCTGACGGCGGGGACCCACGTGAGCACCACCAAGAACGACATCAATTACGTGGTGACCGAGTACGGCGTGGCCCAACTGCGGGGCAAGCCGGTGCACCAGCGGGTACGGGACCTGATTGCCATCGCCCACCCCAAGTTCCGGGATGAGCTGACGGAACAGGCCAAGGCCATGAAACTCTGGTAAGCCCTTGAGGCCACCGTAAAAGGCTGGAACTCCGGTTCCAGCCCGATAAAAAAGCCGCCCTCGGGCGGCTTTTTTGCGTTTGGGGCAAGTACCCCGACCTAGACCTTGAAGCGGCCCACGATTTCCTTCAAGCGGGCGGCCAGGGCGTTGAGCTGGTCTGCCGTGCGGCTGTTGTTATCCGCCACTTCCCGGCTTTTTTCCGTGAGCTGGGCGATCTGTTCCACATTGGTGGCCACCTGTTGCAGGGCCTGGTCCTGTTCCTGGATGGCGTCCGCAATGCTGTGCACATGGCTCACCACCTGGCTGGAATTGTCCCCGATGCCCCGCAGGGCCTGCTGGGATTCCCCCACCAGGGTCTTGTTGCTTTCCGCCGCCTCCTGGGCCCCCTGCATGGAGGTGACCGTGTTGCCGATCTGGGTCCGGATGGTATCCACCAGACCGGTGATTTCCCCCGTGGATTGGGAGGTGCGCTCCGCCAGCTTGCGCACCTCGTCCGCCACCACGGCAAAGCCCCGGCCCTGTTCCCCGGCCCGGGCCGCCTCGATGGCGGCGTTCAAGGCGAGCAGATTGGTCTGGTCCGCAATATCCTGAATCACCTGGATAATGCCGCCGATTTTGTCCGAGTTTTGTTCCAGGACCGTGACCTGCTGACCGGATTGGCCGATGAGCAGGGCAATCCGGTCGATGTTCTGTACCGCCCGGCTCATGACCCCCAGAGCTTCCTCCGTCTCCTGTCCGGAGCGGCTCACCAGGTCGCTGGCCGCATGGGCGCTGGAGGCGGTTTCGCTGACGCTGACGGAAACCTGTTCCACGGCGGCGGCCACGGTGGAGGTGGAATCGGCGGCGTGGGAGGCGGTCTGGTCCACTTCCGCGGAAGAGCGCACCAGATCGTCCGCCGCTGCGGCAATCTGGGCGCTGGAAGCAGCGGTTTCCTGGAGGGTCTGGCGGAATTTCTGGAACAGGCTGTTGAAGGCCTGGGCCACCCGGACCACCTCCGTGGCGCCCCCGGTGGCCAGTTGGCGGGTGAAATCGTTGTGGGCCACCGCGTATTCCGCTTCCGCCACCGCTGCCTCCATGGGGCCGCTGATGCTGCGGCCCATAACCCAGGCCAGGATTACCGTCAGGGCCAGGGCCAGGGCGGCACCGCTGGCGGTGAGGATCAGGGTGTGGCGGTGGCTGGCGATCAGGGCGTTGGCTTCCCGGTCGATGTGGGCGGCCAGGGTTTCTTCCACCTGATGCAGGCCCTGGATTTTTTCCGTGACGGTTTTAAACCACAGGGCCGGGTCCACCCCAAAGCCGCCCTCCGGCACCTTGCCCCCGATCAGTTCCCGCATACGGCTGACTTCCTGGGCCGGGGCGGCCGCCATGACGGCATCGAAGGCGGCTTTTTCCGTCTCCTCCGCGTAGCCGGAAAAGAGGCTGAAATAGGCATCCTGCTTATGGATTCTTTCCAGCAGCTGGCGGTACAAGGGCAGGGGGGCCCGGTCGGCCACCAGAATCTGGGTGGTCAGGGCCCGTTCCTGCCCGGCGTTTTCCTTACCCCGGACAAAGGCGATATAGGCGGTGATCCGGGTGCTGATGGCCGCATCCGTGTTGTAGTCCGCCACCCGGCCCATGGCGCCGATCAGGGTTTCCACGGTCCGGCTGTAATAGGGGGTGGATTGGGCCGGGGTGGTTTGCAGGGCGCTGATCCCCTGGCGCATGGAGGCCAATTCGGCCAACTGCTGGTCCACTTGGGCGACCCCGGCCTTGAGGGTGGGCAGGTCGTCCAGTGCTAGGTTTGCCAGCCGGTCCCGGTAGGCCGCCAGACGGCTGTCTGTCTCCTGGCGCAGGCCGGGCAGGACATCGGCAAACTTGCTTCCCTGGGATTGGAGAAAGCCCGCGCTGGCCCCCCGTTCGCTTTGCAGGCTGTGGATTAGGTTGCCGGCGGCCACCGAATAGCGCAGTAGTTCGGCGGTGCGCTGGGCCCCGGAAAGGCCCCGGTAGGCGTCAAGGAGTAGGACGGCGGCCCCCAGGAGGAGGGCCAGGAGGGGAATGGCGGTGAGGAAAAAAAGGCGCTGTCGGATGGAGGTCTGTGGCATAGCGGGCCCCTGGGCAAACAATCTGGACGTTGGCGGCCAAGTTTAGCATTACGGCATAACCCGGCCGGGTAAGATTTTTAGGGTTTTGCCCCGGCCTCCCCCGGAGCAAAGCAGGAGTTTAATCCTCGTCCGCGTCCCAGAGTAGATGGGCATCCACATAAACCCGATAGCGGGCTTCCAGGGCGTCCAGCCGGGCCCGGTTGGCGCCCAGCCGGGCCTCGTTGGCCTGGCGCTGGGCCACCAGCAATTCCGCAATGCCCGCTTCCCCCAGCTGATAGGCCCGGCCCATGAGGTGGGCCGACTCTTCCATGCGCCGGGCGGCGTCTTCCGCCAGGCGCCAGCTGTCGTAGGCGGCCCGGGCGGTGGCCAGCAGGCCCGCTACTTCGGCGCTGACCTTGGCCTGGGCGGCGGCTTCCCGGCTGGCGGCGGCGCTGGAGAGGGCCACCTGCTGGTCGGCGGCAGCCCGGCGGGCGCCCCCGGGCAGGGGAATGGTCAGGGTCAGGGCGGCCAGCCGTTCTTCCCCGGCCCGTTCCGAGCCAATCTGCACGCCCACGGTGGGATCGGGCAGCTTGTCCGCATCGGCCCGGGAGGCCAGAAGACGGGCGTGTTCCGTCTGGGCCCGGGCCAGGGTCAGTTCATGGCTCTGGGTCAGCAGGCGTTCCTGCCAGGGGCCCGGTTCCAGGGGCTGGGGCTCGCTGGGATGGATATTTTCGGGCCGGGGCAGGGTGGGAAAGCGGGCGCTGAGGGCCGCCAGAGCCACCTGTTCCTGGAGCCGGGCCTGTTCCCGGGCGGCCTGGGCCTGGGCGGCGGCGGCTTCCGCCTGCATCAGTTCCAGCTTGGGGGCGTCACCCAGCTGCACCCGGCGGGTCGTGGTGCGCCGCTGCTTTTCCTGGGAATCGGCCTGGGCGGCCCACTGGCGGGCCGTTTCCCGGGCCCGCAGCCAGTCGAACCAGGTTTGCAGCAGGCTGCGGGAGGTTTCATGGAGGGCGTCCCCCAGGGCGGTATGGGCCGTCGCTTCCCCCTGGGCGCCGATTTTGGCGTCCAGGGCGGCCTTGCCCGGCAGACGCAGGGTGTGTTCCAGGGCGCCCTGCCATTCCCGGAAACGCTCATCGCTGGGATTGACCCGGCGTTGCTGGGTGGTGAGCCGGGTGGTCCATTCGTAGGGCCCGGCTTCCAGACGTTTCCGGTTGGCCTGTTCGGCGCTCAACATGGCGTCGGCCTCCTTGGCCATGGGGGCATTGCGAATGGCCTGGAGAGCGGCCTGGAGCGGCGGCAGGTCGGCGCTGGGATAGGGGGGCGTGGGCAGACCCTCGGCGCCCCAGGCAGGGCCGGACAGGGCGTAGCACAGCCCCAGGATCAGGCCCAGGGGGCGGAGGGGACGGGGAAAATGAGGATGGGGCATGGCAGTCTCGTGACAAAGGGGCCGGGGGGCGGAAATGCCCCTTAGATCCGGCCCGTTTCCAGGACGGGGGTGGTCCAGTAAAACAGGTCCGCCCCTTTGAACTGGTCTTGTAATTCCCGTAGCAGTTGATGCACGTCGCCGCTGGCCATGAGGGCCTGGAGGCGCATGCGGCGGGCCCGGCCCCGGACCTGTTCAGCGGCGGAGGCGTAGTCCAAATCATTGCCATGGGCATCCACCGGACGGGAGGTGAAATGGCCCACCGCGTCGCTATGGGCGAGGAGAAAATCCACCATGGCATCCTCCAGGGTGGGAGGAATCACCAGGGTGAGGCAGATATCCACGGGGCGGGAGGGGTTATGCATGAATAACTCCGTCGATAGAGCTAAGGCTGGTCAAGGGCCCCAGGGCCCGAGAATGCCCGGGAAAACGGGGGGCGCTGGGGCGTGGGATAGAGGTCATGACCGGGCCTTGGCTTCGAAATGGCGGTAAAGAATGGGCAGGAGCAGCAGGGTGAGCAGGGTGGAACTCACCAGCCCGCCGATGACCACAATGGCCAGGGGTTTCTGGATCTCCGAGCCCGGGCCGCTGGCGAAAAGCAGGGGCACCAGGCCCAGGGCGGTGATGGAGGCGGTCATGAGCACCGGGCGCAGACGCCGCTTTGCCCCGTCCCGCACCACCTGATCCAGGGGCAGGCCCTGGGCCTGGAGCTGGTTGAAATAGGTGACCATTACCACCCCGTTCAGCACCGCAATACCCAGGAGGGCGATGAAGCCCACGGAGGCGGGCACGGACAGGTATTGGCCGGAAATGAGCAGGGCCAGCACGCCACCCACCAGGGCGAAGGGGATCATGCCCAGGACCAGACCGGCCTGACGCAGGGAACCGAAGGTGGAAAAGAGGAGCAGGAAAATCAGCCCCAGGGCCACGGGCACCACCAGCATGAGGCGCTGGGCGGCCCGTTGCTGGTTTTCAAACTGGCCGCCCCAGACAATGTGGTAACCGGCGGGCAGCTTGATTTTCTGGGCCACCCCGGCCTGGGCGTCCTGGACGAAGCTGACCAGATCCCGGCCCCGCACATTGGATTGGATGACCACGTAACGCTGGGCGTTTTCCCGATCCACTTTCACCGGCCCTTCCACCCGCTCCAGGCGGGCCACCTGGGCCAGGGGCACGGTGCCTCCATCGGGCAGGGTGAGGCGCAGGTCGGCAAAGCGGTCCACGCTGGCCTGGAGGTCAGCCCCGCCCCGCAGCAACACCGGGGTGCGCCGTCCCGGCTCCACCACCTGACCGGCGGGGAGGCCTTCCAGCAGGGTCTTTAGGGCGTCCTGCACCTGTTCCACGGGCAGGCCCAGGCGGCCCACCGCCAGCCGGTCCAGATCCACCTTCAGGTATTGGACCCCGGCATTTTTCTTGGTGAAGGTGTCTTCCGCCCCGGGCACGGCCTTGACGATGGCCACGGTCTGGTCCGCCAGCTGGTTGAGCCGGTCCAGGTCCGTGCCGAAAATCTTGATGGCGATATCCCCCCGCACCCCGGTGAGCATTTCCGAAACCCGCATGTCGATGGGCTGGGTGAAGCTGTAGGCGATGCCCGGGAAGTCGGCCATGACTCCCCGCACCTGGTCCGTGAGCCAATCCTTGTCCGGCTTGCGCCACTGGTCCATGGGCTTGAGCACCAGGAAGGTATCCGTTTCATTGAGGCCCATGGGGTCCAGGCCGATTTCATCCGCCCCCACCCGGGCGACGATTTTTTTCACCTCCGGCACCCGGGCCAGGATGGCTTTCTGGATGCGGCTGTCCATGGCCGTGGTGTTATCCAGGCTGATGGAGGGCAGCTTTTCCAGCTGCATGATCATGTCCCCCTCGTCCATGGTGGGCAGGAAGGTCTTGCCCAGCAGGGTGTAGGCCCCCGCCGCCAGGGCCAGGAGGCCCAGGGCGCCCAGGACCATGGCCTTGGTGTGGGTGAAGGACCAGGCCTGGAGGGGGGCGTAGGCGGCGTTGAGCTTTTTCACCAGCCAGGATTCATGGTGTTCCCCTTGGCGCATGAGCAGGGAGGCCAGGGCCGGAATCACGGTCAGGGCCAGCACCAGGGAGGCGGCCAGGGCGAAGACGATGGTCAGGGCCACGGGAATGAAGAGCTTGCCTTCCAGGCCCTCCAGGGTGAGCAGGGGGAAAAAGACGATGATGATGATGGCGATGCCGGAGGCTACGGGCAGGGTCACTTCCCGCACCGCCCGATAGACCACGTGGAGCAGGGGCAGACGGGTCTGGTCGGCGGGCTGGGAGAGGTGGGATTCCACGTTTTCCACAATCACCACGGCCCCGTCCACCAGCATGCCGATGGCGATGGCCAGGCCTCCCAGGCTCATGAGATTGGCGGAAAGGCCGAACCAGTTCATGAGAATGAAGGTGAGCAGGGCGGAGAGGGGCAGAATCAGGGACACCACCAGGGCCGCCCGGAAATTGCCGAGGAAGGCCAGGAGCAGGAGGATGACCAGCACAATGGCTTCCCCCAGGGCTTCTGCCACCGTGCCCACGGCCCGTTCCACCAGGTTGCCCCGGTCGTAGAAGGGCTCGATGGTGACGCCCTTGGGCAGGGTTTTCTGGATATCCGCCAGCTTGTCTTTGACCCCGGCCACCACCTGCTGGGCGTTGGCGCCCCGCAGGCCCAGCACCAGGCCTTCCACCGCCTCGCCCTTGCCGTCCTTGGTGACGGCCCCGTAGCGGGTCAGGGAGCCCAGGCGCACCTGGGCCACATCCCCCACCCGCACCGGCACCCCGTTACGGTTGGCGATGACGATGGCCCGCAGATCGTCCAGGGACCGGACCGCCCCTTCCACCCGCACCAGCAGGGTTTCTTCCCCTTCCGTGAGGCGGCCCGCCCCGTCGTTGCGGTTATTGCCCTCTACGGCTGCCTTCAGGTCCGCCAGGGAAACCCCCCGGGCGTTCAGGGCAGCCGGGTCCGGCACCACTTCAAAGGCCCGGGCCATGCCCCCCAGGCTATTCACATCCGCCACCCCCCGCAGGGTGCGCAGCTGGGGCCGGATAGTCCAGTCCAGCAGGCTGCGCTTCTGTTCCAGGCTCAAGGGGCCTTCAATGGTGAACATGAACATTTCCCCCAGGGGGGTGGTAATGGGGGCCATGCCCCCGCTGGCCTGGGGCGGCAGGGCGCCGCTGGCGTTACCCAGGCGCTCCGCCACCTGCTGGCGGGCCCAGTAAATGTCCGTGCCGTCGTCGAAGTCGATGGTGATGTCGGCGATGGCGTATTTGGAGGTGGTGCGCAGCAGGCGCTGGTGGGGAATGCCCAGCATTTCCTGTTCAATGGGCACCACAATGCGGTTTTCCACCTCTTCCGGGGTCATGCCCGGGGCCTTCATGATAATTTTGACCTGGGTGGTGGATACATCGGGAAAGGCGTCGATAGGCAGGCTGCGGTAGGCCATGACGCCCGCCACCACCATCAGGGCGGTGAGCACCAGCACCAGGAGGCGCTGGGTGAGGGAAAATTCGACCAGACGGGAGAGCATTATTCCCCCTCAGCCGCAGCGCCGGTCCAGGCGGATTTCAGAGAACTTAGGCCCTTCACCGCCACCCGCAGTCCACCTGTCAGGCGGGGACCGGCCACCAGGGCGCCGCTCCCCGTGGTGCCCAGGACCCGTACCGGCCAGGCCTGGTAGCCCTTGGCCACAGCCACGAAGAGGTAAGTTTTGCCCCCTTCCCGCACCAGGGCCCCCTGGGGCACCAGGAAAGACGCCTGTCCGGCAGGGGCAGCGCCGGGCGCGGCCCCCACGGCGGCTTCCACCAGCTGGCCCGGCCGCAGACTGTCCGTGCCCTGATCCAGCCGGGCCCGCAGGGTCACGGTCTGGCTGGTGCCGGCGATCTGCCGTCCCACATTAATGATCCGGCCCCGGGCCGGGCTGCGCACCACCTGGACCGGCTGGCCTTCCCTTACCTGGGCGGCCAGGGCGGCGGGCACCTGGATTTCCAGCCACAGGGGGGAAAGGCGGCCCACGGTGAACAGGGGGGCCGCCATATCCACCCGGGTGCCGATGGCCGCCGGAGCGTCCAGCACCTCCCCGGTCAGGGGCGCCACAATGGCCACTTCCGGGGTGATGCCGTGTTTGCCCCCGGCCACCCCGGCCAGGCGCAATTCCTCACCCAGGGCGGCGGCGGCTACTTCCGCCTCCTTTTGTCCGGCCCGGGTGGCCTGATAGCGGGATTGGGCAATGATGCCTTCCTGGTAGAGCTGTTCGTCCCGCCGGGCGTTACGCCCCATGAGGTCCGCCTGTTGCCGGGCCTGGAGATAATCCCGCTGGATTTGCAGGAGCCCCGGGCTGGAGAGCCGGGCTAGCACCTGGCCTTTTTTCACCGATTGGCCAGCCACCACCGCCACCTGGGTGATCAAGCCGGCCAGGGGGGCGGCCACCACCCGCAGCTGTTCCACCGGCACCACCACCTTGGCGGGCAAGCTGGCGATCTGGCCCTGTCCGGCCGGGGCCAGGGGCTGGCTTACCACTCCCAGGGCCTGGGCCTGGGCCGGACTGATGGGAACGAAATTGGCGGGGGCCGCCGGGGCAGCCTGGAGGGGCAGGGCGAAGGCGGCACACAGCAAAGCGGCCGCCGCGGTGAGGGAAAAGGGGCGAGAGATCATGGCAATACCCGGAGTGATTTTGACCCCCAGTCTAGTTGGCCAAGCTTAAGACAGGCTTAAGCCCGGGTAAGGAACTGTAAAGACGGGGGGGCGTTCAGGCGTTCAGGCGTTTAGGTAGAAGGCGGAAAGGCGGAAAGGCGGAAAGGCGGCGGCACCGGGCAGAAAAAAGCCCGCCGGTGGGCGGGCTGGTTCCGGGCCTGGTGCGGGTTCAGGCCGCCAGGGCCCGACATTCCTTTTCGCAGGCAGCGCAGGCTATGGCGCAGGCCTGGCATTCCTCGTGCTGGTCCGCGTGTTCCTGGCAGGCCTTCTGGCAATGGGCGCAGACCTCCGCCGCCACTTTGGCCTGGGCCGGGGTGAAGGAGGATTGTTGCAGGGCCAGCCGGGCCAGGGCGTCGCAGACCGCCAGCATTTCCCGCACCGCCTGGGCGCAGGGGGCCATGTGGGTTTCCCCTTGGCCCAGGAGCACCAGACAGTGGCTGAGGCAGGTTTCCCCCGCCTGGAGACAATGGCCGGCGGTGGTGCTCAGGGCGGTGTAGGGCTGACCCATGGCGCCGTGCTGGTGGTGGTGATGGGCGTCCGGAGTACCGGTGGATTCCGCCGCCATGGCCTGGGCGGCCAGGACTCCGGCCACCGTCCCGGCCACGGTTTTCAACATATCCCGACGTTCCATAGGACTGGCCTTTCGATGATGAATGGGAATGCCAGTGTATCAAGCCGCCGGGCGGGGCACCCGCTGATGCTTCCAGAGCACGTCCCCGCTCCCGGAGGCCTGGTTCAGGGCCCGGCCCAGGACGAAGAGCAGGTCGGAGAGGCGATTTAAGTACTGGCGGGGGCCGTCGGCCACATTTTCGCTGCGGGACAGATGGACCACCGCCCGTTCGGCCCGGCGGCAGACGGTGCGGGCCAGGTGGGCCAGGGCGGCGGGACGGGTGCCGCCGGGGAGGATAAATTCCTTCAGGGCGGGCAGATTGCCGTTCAGTTCCTCCACCCAGTCTTCCAGGCGCAGGATGTGGTCTTCCTTGATCATCACCATGCCCGGAATGCACAGCTCTCCCCCCAGGTCGAAGAGATCGTGCTGGACCTGGATCAGCATCTCCCGCATCCCCACATCCACCGGGTGGGGCAGGGGTTCGGCCAGGATCAGGCCGATGCTGGAATTGAGCTCGTCCACTTCCCCGATGGCGTCGATGCGCAAACAGTCCTTGCCGACCCGGGAGCCGTCTCCCAGACCTGTTTCGCCCTGGTCGCCGGTGCGGGTGACGATTTTGGAAAGCCGGTGGCCCATGGGGTGTCTCCTTTTGTTATGAACATGAACGGGCATGGGGGGCCCGGTGGAGGGGCCATTATAGCGGGGTGGGGCGCCCCGGTCCTGCCCCCGAGCCATTCCCCGTTTTGTCTCCCACTGCCCCGGTTTCAGCCCGACAAGGGGCCTGGGGAGTTGGGCTACAATGCCCGCCGAGTCCAGGGGGATTCGGTCGGGGTGACGGGGCTTGGCGGAGCGATGGGGCATGGGATGGGCCGGGGAAGCGCAGCCTCGCCTGAAAGTCCCCCGTTCCCGGCCCTGGCCTGCATCCCCCTTTCTCCCCGTTCCCCCCCGGGGCTCCGGTCCCCAAGTCCGTTCCCCTTTGTCTTCAGGATGTCCCATGCTGCGTTTTGCCGCCAATCTGAGCTTTCTCTTTGCCGACACCCCTTTCCTGGAACGCTTTGGCTGGGCGGCCCGGGCCGGTTTCCGGGGGGTGGAGTTCATGTTTCCCTACGCCTATCCGGCGGCGGAACTGGCGGCCCGCCTGAAGGCAGAGGGTCTCACCCAGGTGCTGTTTAATTTGCCCGCCGGCGACTGGGACGGGGGGGAGCGGGGCATCGCCTGCCTGCCCGGGCGGGAGGAGGAATTCCGGGAGGGGGTGGGGCTGGCCCTGGAATACGCCCGGACCCTGGGCTGTCGCCGTCTCAACTGCCTGGCCGGGCTGCGTCCAGTCGGGGTGCCGGAGGCGGAGGTAGCTGCCACCTTCCGGGAAAATTTCCGCTATGCCCACGCCCGCCTGGCCCCGGCGGGCATTACCCTGCTCACCGAGCCCATCAACAGCCGGGTGGATATGCCCGGTTTCTGGCTGGATACCCCGGACAAGGGCCTGGCGGCCCTGGATGGGGCGGGTTGCGGGGCGCTCCAGTACGACCTCTACCACGCCCAGATCATGGCCGGCGATTTGGCCCGCTTTCTGGAAAAGCATCTGCCCCGCATCGGCCACCTGCAAATCGCCGACAACCCGGGGCGCCACGAGCCGGGCACGGGGGAAATCGCCTATCCCTTCCTCTTTGCCCTTCTGGAACGGCTCGGCTATCAGGGCTGGATTGGCTGCGAATACAAGCCCCAGTCAACAACGGCGGCGGGCCTGGGCTGGCTGCCGTCGGGCGCCTTGAGGGCTTAACGGGCCCAGGGGTTAGGCCCGGAGGACGGGCTGAAGCGGAGGAAAGCATGGACGGGCCGGCTCAAGGTGGCCCCAAAGTCTCAAAGGCGCGGTGTGGGACCTAGCCTTGTTAGGCAAGGGAGCTGCGGCAAGGGACAGGGCTTCGCCAAGCTAGAGCGGCGCAGGGCGGGTCTCCCTACGCTCGGGCGGTACCGCCGGACTCCGCTGAATTGGCTGCTTCCCTGTTTCAGGTTCCAGTTGTCCCAGAAACGGGGTTTTTAAACCGTCGTATCCTGAGTGCTCGGCGTGCTCTGGAAACGAGCGCCCTGGCGTCCGCCAAGGCTTAGAGCCCCGCCCTTCGGCTCACCAGAACTGCCACCACCACTTCTTTTTGCCCATGGCTTCCGCCACGGCGGGGGACCACTGGGGCTCCAGGCCCGTGCTGTGGAAAAACTTCCCGAAGCGCCGATCCGTTTCGTTGATGTGCTGGATCAGCCAGATTTTGACGAACTGGAGCATTTCTCCGTCCAGGTCCAGCTGGCCACCCGCCAGTTCATCCTGGACCTTGTGAATCTGGGCCATGAGATTCTGGTGCAGCTCCTTGTGGGGGCCGAAATCCGGGTAATTGGTGACCCGCATCAGACTTTCTTCCATGGTGAAGTGGTGGCGGGTGTAATCCACCAGCTGGTTCAGCACCGCCAGGCTTTCCGCCCCCTGGCCGGCCCGGATGGCCAGGTGCAGGGCATCCAGTAGTTGCAGGAGCACCTTGTGCTGTTCGTCCACCTCCTGGATGCCCACGCTGTAGGCATCGTTCCAGGCATAGGAAAGGTCAGTGGTCACCATGGGCAGACCCGGAAAAAAGTTTCCATCAGCCTAAGACGGATCGGCCTTGGGCCTCTTGATCTGGGTCAAGCCCGGGGACGCCCCTGGCCCGGGGGGCGGGCAAGAAAAAGGCCCGGGACGGGCCCGGGCCAAAGGACATGCCGGACCCGATCGCCGAGGTCCGGATGGGGGGAAAGGGTGGGTCAGGAAAAATCGTCGTCCGTACCGAAATCCATGGTGCTGGCGTCGCCGCCAATATCGCCGAAATCGGCGCTGCCGCTGTCCGTCAGGCTGTCCTGACGGTCACCGTAGTAGTTATTTACCGTTACATTTTCCGGGTTGTTCTGGGCATCGCCGCCGAACCAGCCGCCGCCCTGGCCGAAACCGCTCTGGTGATGGCCGAAGAGGCTTTCCACCCCTTGAAAGAGGAGGGAGCCCCCCACCACGCCAGCAGCAGTGGCCGCCGCCGTGCCGAGAAAGCCTCCCATGGCGCCGGAACTCCGGGCCGGAGCGGCCGGGGCCTGATTGTTGGCCGGGGTGTAATTGCTGATGGGCAGGCCGCTATTGCTGTAGCCTGCCACGCTGCGGGGGGCGGCGGGGGCCTGGGGTGCGGCCGCCGAATTGCCCCAGGCGGAGGCGCCGAGGAAGCCGCCGGTGGCGGGAGCCGCGCCCTGGGCGGCTTGCAGCTGGCGCACATCATTTTCCAGGGCCGCGATGCGGGCCTGGGCGGCGTGCAGGGCCTGTTCCTGGAGTATGGCTTTCTGCACCAGCAGATAGGGGGCGTCGGGGCGGGCCGCCAGACTGCGTTGGATGAGCTGGTTGGCTTCCGTGTCCAGCACCTGGCCGGGCAGTTGTTCCATTTGTTGGAGAAAAGCGCTGAGCAATTGCTGTTCTTGGGGGGTCATGATGTCTCCTTGACGGTGGGGGGCGGGCCCCGGCTGATCCATGGGGTCCGTTATAGGGGTTTCCGGGAGCCTTGTGTGCAACGGTCCGTAACAAGATGTGTGGGAATGTTTGGCCCGGTTCCAGGGCGGGGCCGGCGGGGCTGGAGACCAGGGGCGCCGGCCCCCCTATTCCCGGCACAATGGGGCTTTTCCGGCAAGGTCCTATGGCACGGTGGGCGCCCCCACTTTCAGGCTAGAATGGCAACAGGTGTTTGCGCCGCCCGGCTGTTCCGGGCCGGCCTGAACTCCCCCTTCCCTATGGCTTCTTCCCTGCCCTTTGCCCTATGACCCGTTCTTCCCCACCCGCCCCCGGGGCCCCGGTTTCCCGGGAAGCCCAACAGCAACAGGATCAGGAGGTACTCGACCGGATTCTGGGCCAGGGCATTAAATTGCCGCCCCAACCCCGGGTGGTGGAGCAGTTGCAGCGCCAGATCCAGGGGCTGGATACGGATCTGCGGGCTATCGCCCGCACCATTGCCCAGGATGCGGGCATTACCTCCCTGCTGTTTAAGGCGGTCCAGTCTTCCGCCTATCGGCAGCACCAACCCTTTTCTTCCCTGGAAAAAATTCTCCAGGCCGTGGGTTTGAGCCAGACTCTCCATCTGGTGCAGGCCGTGGCCCTGGCCGGAAGTCAGCGGGTGACCCGGCGGCGCAAGGCCTATGAACGCTTCTGGAGCCGTTCCCAGGATGTGGCCCGGCTCGCCATGCTGATCGCCGGGGACAAAGTGGCGGTGTGCAACGTTTTCCCGGACCAGGCCTATCTGGCGGGGATTTTCCACGATTGCGGCGTGCCCCTGCTGCTGGAACGCTTTCCTTCCTACGGGGAGGCCATGGGCCTGGAGGGGGATCAGGGCTGGATCGACTATCGGGAAGAGGATCGGCGCTTTCAGGCGGATCACTGCGTGGTGGGCTATTTCATCGCCCGGCACTGGGGCCTGCCCGATTTCATTGCGGACGCCATCCGCTTCCACCACGACCTGCCCCGCCTGGTAGGGGGGGAATCCCGCTCCCTGGCGGCCATTCTGCAACTGGCCATGCACGCCTATCACCTGGAACATCGCCTGGATGAGCCGGACTGGCCTACCCTGCGGGGGGATGTGGGGGAAGAGCTGGGGCTGGCCCCGGAAGAAGAGCGGGAATACGTGGAAGAATTGCTGTATCGTTTTCAGACCGACGGGGAATGAGGCCTCGGCCTTACGCCTGACGGGGAGGGGTGCCCAGGGGCACCGATCAGGACAACATCCGGTACAGGATGGCTTTTTCAAGAAGCGAGGTACGACGTGAGCGACACCTTCATCGACCCGGCCACGGGCGAGGCACACCCGGAACGGCGCCAGAATCCGGCCCTGCGCAGCGTTTTTGACGCCGTGTATGTGCAGATCGAGCCCTTCTTTGATCCGAAAAATACCTGGGGCGGCCAGTCCCTGGGCCAGCTGGCCTATCGGGTGGTGCGGGAAAGCTACCCGGAACTGACCCGGGAAGAGGTGCACCAGGTGATCATCGCCGCCAGCCGGGTATTTCACCGGCGCAATCCCCACCTGAGCGGTCAGGCCCCGTCCCCAGACAGCGTGGCGGCGGAACTGCTGCGCTAGGGGCGGCGCCTCCGCCCAGAACCCGGATCGGGGACACCCGGTTCGGGGCTTTCTGCCGGTGCCCGGGCCGTTGCCCGCGGCGGGCACCCTCTCGGCTTCCTTTCCTCGGGCCTTTGTCTTTTCTATGTCTTTGATTTTGGATGCCTGCGTTGCCCAACATCAGGGGGATCGGCGGGAACAGCAGGACCGGGTGGCCCTGGTCCCCCATCCCCGTCAGCCCCAGGTGGCCCTGGCAGTCCTGGCCGACGGCATGGGGGGACATACCGGGGGCGCCCAGGCGGCGGAACAGGTCATTGTCACCGCCACCAATGACCTCCAGGCCTACGCCCCCCGGGAAGAAACTCCGGAAAACCTGCTGGCGGAAATTATCCGGGAATCCCATCTGCTGATCCGCACGGGGCGCCTGCTCAACGAGCAGGACCCCCATAGCACCGTGGTGCTTCTGCTGCTCCAGGGGCGTCAGGCCACCTGGGCCCATTGTGGCGATTCCCGGCTTTACCATTTCCGTGGCGAGGCGCTCCTGTGCCGTAGCCGGGACCATTCCTACGTCCAGCATCTGGTGGATCAGGGGAAAATCACCCCGACCCAGGCCTTATCCCATCCCAACCGCAATGTGCTGCTCACCTCCCTGGGGGACCGGGAAGAGCCCCGGGTGGATTGGGGCCACGGGGAGGTCCAGCCCGGGGACTGCTTCCTCCTCTGTTCCGACGGTCTTTGGGCCTATTTTTCCGAGGAAGAGCTGGGCCGTATTTTGGCTGCCAATTCCGCCCGGGAAGGGGCAGCCATTCTCATTGATCTGGCCCGCCAGCGTTGCCGGGGCAAGGGGGACAACTGTTCCCTGGCGGTGCTGCGCCTGGAGGCAGGCAAGGCCTGAATCCCCCGGCCATGCTGGCCCGGAAAGTGCTGTAGGTGAGGGTCTCCCTTTGGAAAGCCCCGCCCATGAATATCGCCGCCCTGGCCGCCCTGCTGCCCACCTATTCTGCCTCCAGCGTCAGTGCCACCAAGGCGGCGAGCAGTGATAGCCCTAGCGCCGCCCAGACCACGGCCCCCGGCTGGTCCAACAGCGGCGGGACTGTCTCGGTGCCACCTTTGGAACTCCCCACCCGGGAATCCTTTGCCGCCGCCACGGCAACTTTTACCGCCAGCACCCGGGAAGCGTTCCGGGAGGCGGGCATCCGGGTGCCTCCCGAGGCCGTGCTGACCCCGGACAGTGAGGGCTATGTGAGTGTGGCCAACAATCATCCGGACAAGGCCAAGATCGAGCAGCTTTTCCACACCAACAAAAATCTGCGGGATCAGTTTGCCAAGGTGTCTTCCGGCGCCAGCCTGCTGCGCTCCGCCCAGACCTATGGGGATTACGCCAACAGCTACGCCAAGCTGGTGGGCAATCCCCAGGCCCAGGCCGCCCTGGTGGAGGCCCGGGTGGCCCAGGAGCGGCAGAATCCCTACATCACCGTGGGGAGTGGTCAGAGCGAAATCTTTTTCGGTGGTCTCCAAGGGGTGAGCGCCTGAAAGCTTGAGGTTGGGGCTGGAGAGGCCTGAGAACTTGCTGATTCCCTAAGCATGAGGCCCAGGGAGCGGTCCAAGGATGGGGCGGGATAAAGAAAAAGCCACCGGTAAGGGTGGCTTTTTTGTGGGGTGGGGCCGATCCCGGGAGGACGGGCCCGGTGGGATGGGGGCTTAGCGTCCCAGGCCCCCCAGGAGGGCTGCCACCACCGGCTTTTTGCGCTGATGGGGATTGCCCGGATTGGCGGCGGGAGCCGGCTTCTTTTCCGGAGTTTCCGTATTGGCGGCAGCGGCGGATTCGTAGGGTTTGTCGAAATCGAAACCGTCGGCGGCCACATGGCGGCGCCGGTTTTCCCCGCTCCGGGCCGGGGCCTGGGCCCGACCGGCCACCGGTTTGGCGGCGGCGTGCACTTCCCGGGCGTGGTGCTTTTTCTTTTCCCCCGGCGGATATTCCCAGTCCGCTTCCGGACCGTAGCCTTCCAGGATGACCTGTTCCACCTGCTTCTTGATGAGCTTTTCAATGTCCACCAGATAGACCACCTCGTGGGCGCTCACCAGGGACACCGCGTTGCCCTGGCGTCCGGCCCGACCGGTGCGGCCGATGCGGTGCACGTAGTCTTCCGGAGTGTGGGGCAGCTCGTAATTGATCACGTAGGGCAGGTCTTCAATGTCCAGCCCCCGGGCGGCCACGTCCGTGGCCACCAGCACCTTGCAGGCACCGCTCTTGAAGGCGTCCAGGGCTTTGATCCGTTCCCCCTGGGATTTGTCCCCGTGGATGGCGTCTGCCGGAATACCGGCCCGTTCCAGTTCCCGGGCCAGACGGCCGCAGCCCTGCTTGGTGCGCACGAAGACCAGGGTCTGGGTGATTTCCCCGGAGCGGAGCAGCTTGATGAGCAGGCTCTTTTTCCGTTCTTCCGCCACGGGATAAACCCGATGGCTGATGGTTTCGTTGACTGCATTGCGCCGGGCCACTTCCACCAGGATGGGCTCGTGCAGCATGGAATCGGCCAGGCGCTGGATTTCCGTGGAAAAGGTGGCGGAAAAAAGCAGGCTTTGCCGGGCGGCGGGAAGCATGTTGAGAATGCGCTGGATGTCCGGGATAAAGCCCATGTCCAGCATCCGGTCCGCCTCATCCAGCACTAGGGCCTGGACGTGGTTGAAGTGGATGCTCTTTTGCTCCACGTGATCCAGGAGACGGCCCGGGGTGGCCACCACAAATTCCACCCCCTTTTTCATTTCCGCGATCTGGGGCTTGATGTCCACGCCGCCGAAGAGGCAGATACTGCGGAAGGGGGTGTATTTGGTGTAGGCCTTCACCGACTCGTAGACCTGCAGGGCCAGTTCCCGGGTGGGGGCCAGCATCAGGGCCCGTACCGGGTGTTTGGCCGGGGAGGGGCTGGGGGTAGCGAAGGGCAGCAGGCGCTGGATCAGGGGCAGGGTAAAGGCCGCCGTCTTGCCCGTGCCGGTCTGGGCGCAGGCTTTCAGATCCTTGCCCTGGAGCACCAGGGGAATGGCTTGCTGCTGGATGGGGGTGGCCTCGGCATAGCCCAGGTCGGCAACGGCTTTCAGGATTTCGGGCGCCAGGCCCAGCTCATCAAAACGCAAAGGGTGCGTCTCCACAAGAAAGAGGAAGAGAGATCAAAGATATAGATCACCATTATACACCCCCGCTCGGGCCTCCCCGAGACTAGAGGGGACGATGATTCTAATTTTAAAACGCTCGTTAGGATTTTTTGTAATGATAATAATTCGGAGGTATTTTTTAAATATAAAGCTAATGCTTTTTAATATTTTATTTGGCGTGGCTTTATTTTAAAATTCTTGTGGTTGTTGCTTGTGCTAAAATTTAGTGGTTGATTTGATTGTGTTAATTTATTCATTTAATGAAGTTTGCGGTTTGTTTGTTTCTAAGGGTTCTGTGTTAATAAAATGCGCCATCAAGGATTCATATCAAAAAAATAATTAATAAAAGATGCTGGGATAAAAAAGCAATTTCTATTGCTTCGCCTGCCAGATTTTTATCGGCAAATTCTGTGAAGTGGATGGTTCTCGATTGGTTAATTCCCTGTGTAGGCACTTTGAGTGGGGCTTCTGGTGCAGCGGCGCTGGTGGAAATGAGGAAATGGAGCAGATGCCATTGGTTATCCCCCTGGCGGTGGTGTGATCAATAACGCAGGCTCTCTCCTATATAGAGAAGGAGGGAGCGGAGGGGCTGCGGGTATTTTCAACGACGCGGGCTCTCGCGGAGGCATTACCCACTTGGCTAATGGTCGGAGTGATTTGAGTTTTTAGTAGGAGTTACCAGGGGGCTATGTGTCCTATTTCAATACTTGCGCCCATTAGGGGATGATTACCTTCTCTTCTTCGGGTGGAGCACCCCTTACCCCTATGATCTCCGTATTGCTGATGGACAGAATGATGCTGTGAACTCCCATACCGGGGAACGCTCTCCAATAGGGGCCTGACCGTTAACCTGCTGGAAAATTATCAGCGGGGTGACCTATCACCTGGTTGATGCTGAAAGTGACACCTCCTGGAATCTGGCGATCGATACCATTTCTGCCAGCCGGGTGGCTAGTGCCGCTGCGGCCCAGGGGAATTCAGCCGACTTGCCGGCGCCCGCACCATTGAGGCCAATCCCAGCTTGTTGTTCCTGTTTGCTCCTTTGGCTACCAAAGCCCACCTGTCCAACAGGATCACGGTGCCCCAGCCTGTGCTGACCGGGGCGTCGATGTCCATTGCCCGCCATACCCAGGACAGCATCAACAATGAGGTGAATGCCCGGACGGATGGGGGCAATGGTAGGGCGCCTGGGGATAGTTTTTATGGTGACCAGCATCTCTGGATCAAACCCTTTGCCTCCCGGGCTGATCCGGAAAATCAAAACGGGGAGCGGGCTACAAAGCCGACATCTATGGCTTTGCCAAGGGGGTTGATGGCGCGGCTTACTCAACCCCGTGCGTAGGGGCGCCTTTGCTTATGGGGCCAGTTATGTGGATGGCAATTCCAGTATGGTCAAAAAAATGGGGATATTCAGTGGTATCAGCTAACCGGCCACGGTAGCTGGTCCCCGAATGACCGAGCGGAAGTGAAGTTTCCGGCGGATGTTGGGTAAAACACCAACCAAGGCAAGCGCCGGATTTATTTTATGGGGACCACGGCGGCGCCTAATGACGATAGATAGCCAGACCCGGCCCCTGGGGACCAGCCTGGGGCGGACCTATGCCCTGAGCAAAAAAGCCCGCTTCACGCTTTCCGTAAGCGCGGACTACACCGAAACCCGGGGCGATGGCTATCAGGAAAAGAGGGCAGGGCTGGCGAACCTCAAGGTGCAGGGCCATGCTACGGAGGCGCTCGTCGTCGGGGGGAAATTGCACACCAGCTGAGTGAGCGGACCACTCTGGCGGTGGATGGCGGGATCGGTTAGAACACCAAGAATTAGCGGAATAGCCTGATTTCTGTCTCTGCCGGTGCCAGCAGTGCCACTTTTGTGACCTACGGTAGTTGCTCTTGCCCCGTGTTGTACCGTGGAGGCCTGGGGGGCGGTAATGAAGTTGAAATCGAGCTTCGAATTGACCGCTCCTTGTGATCTGGAGCATCGGGGGGGGGGCAAACCATTTCCGCCAGTCTGCGTTGGTTGTTCCAAGGTGTCGCCTTGCGCCCCCAAAGCCCCCGGGGCATCCTGTGGCCTTTATTTTGGAGAAGCGGGATGGGGATCGGTCGCTTTTGGAAAAGCCTAGCCGGTGTGGCTAGCCTGGCGCTGACGGCCTGCCTCGCCTTACCCACGCCCCAGGAGCGGATGTTGGCGATTGACCGCCAGGCTCAAGCCCTGGAATGGCAAGCCTGGGACATTCCTTCCCAGCCATTTGGCTTACGGGCTTATCTTCCCCGGCAAGTAACTCCTGCTCCCGTGCTGACGGTGTATGTGGAGGGGGATGGACTGGCTTGGCTTTCTCCTTCAACTCCGTCTTCCGACCCTACCCCAATTCATCCCCTCGGCCTCGCTCTGGCCCTGGCCCAACCTGAGGGCAATGCGGCTTACCTGGGGCGGCCATGCCAGTATGGTCAGGCTGAGTCAGTTCCTTGCGGAATGCCCTTTTGGACCAACCGGCGCTTTGCCCCGGAAGTGATTGAGGCCACCAATCAGGGGGTGGAGGCGCTGAAACGGCGTTTTCAGGCCCAGCACTTGATTTTGGTTGGTTATTCCGGTGGTGGTGCGGTGGCGGCCCTGGTGGCATCCCGGCGTCGGGATGTGGTGGGGCTGGTGACGGTGGCGGGAAACCTGGACCCCCAAGCCTGGGTGCAGTGGCATG
This sequence comes from Azospira inquinata, assembly GCF_018905915.1. Lineage (NCBI taxonomy): Bacteria > Pseudomonadati > Pseudomonadota > Betaproteobacteria > Rhodocyclales > Rhodocyclaceae > Azospira > Azospira inquinata. The sequence continues at coordinate 628,238 of NZ_CP064782.1, read as the reverse complement.
GCTTGGAAGCCTTATCTGGCTCTCTTAGTCCGGTGGAGGAAGTGACCGCCCTGGCCTCGGTGCCCCAATGGCATTTTGTGGGGGCCAAGGATGAGAATATTTCCCCCGCCCTGGTGGAAGGCTTTGCTGCCCGTTTCCCGGCTGGCCAACGGCCTCATGTGGTGACCGTTCCTGGCTTTGATCATCAATGTTGCTGGGCGGAGCGTTGGCCAGAGTTGTGGCATCGCCTCCAGCCTCAGATGTATCCCTAATTTTCGGGGCGGAGGGGAGGAAAGATCGTAGTTCGTTCCCTGTTTTCCCGTGGCCTTGCGCTTTACGAACGAGGAAGCGTGGCCGCGGTTAGCTCGGGGGCTGGAAGCTGGAAATAAAACGGGGAGCCGTGGCTCCCCGAATTCTTTCTTGTATTAGCGTGGTGCCTACAGCTTGCCTTCCACCCAGGCGCCCACCCCTTGCAGGGCGGCGGGCAGGTTTTTCGGCTGGGTGCCGCCGGCCTGGGCCATGTCGGGACGGCCGCCACCCTTGCCCCCCACCTGCTGGGCAACGAAGTTCACCAGTTCCCCGGCTTTCACCTTGCCGGTGAGGTCGGCGGTGACGCCGGCGATCAGGCTCACCTTGTCTCCGTTGGCGCTACCCAGGACGATGATGGCGGAGCCCAGCTTATCCTTGAGCTTGTCCAGGGTTTCCCGCAGGGTGGGCACGTCCGCCCCTTCCAGCAGGGTGGCCAGCACGGCCACGTCCTTGATCTTGGTGGCCTGGGCCAGGAGATCGTCCCCCTGACTGGCGGCTAGCTTGGATTTGAGCTTGGCCAGTTCCTTTTCCAGGGCCTTCATGTGGTCCTGGAGCTGGGCGATTTTGGCGGGCACTTCCCCTACCGGGGCCTTGAAGGCGGCGGCGGCCTGGGCCAGCACGTCCTGCTGTTGCTGAATGAGGGCCAGGGCATTGTCCCCGGTGACCGCTTCAATCCGACGCACCCCGGCGGCCACGCCGGTTTCCGCCACGATCTTGAAGAGGCCGATATCCCCGGTGCGGGTCACGTGGGTGCCGCCGCAGAATTCCCGGGAATTGCCGATATCTAGCACCCGCACGGTGGCGCCGTATTTTTCCCCGAAGAGCATCATGGCGCCGGTTTCCTGTGCTTCCTCAATGCTCATCACTCGGGTCTGGGTGGCGGTGTTTTGCAGAATTTGCCCATTCACCAGGGCTTCCACCCGGGTGATTTCCTCGGCGCTCAGGGGGGAGTTGTGGGCGAAGTCGAACCGGGCCTTGTCCCCGTCCACCTGGGAGCCCTTCTGTTGCACGTGGCCTCCTAGTACTTCCCGCAGGGCTTTGTGCATCAGGTGGGTGGCGGAGTGGTTGCGCCGGGTGCGGGCCCGGATTTCCGTATCCACCTTGGCGGTAACGTTATCCCCCACCTTCAGGGTGCCGGTCTTCACCACCCCGTGGTGGCCGAAGACCTTGGCCTGAATTTTCAGGGTGTCTTCCACCTGGAACAGGGCCGCGCCCTGGAGCACGCCCTGATCCCCCACCTGGCCGCCGGATTCGGCGTAGAAGGGGGTGTTGTCCAGCACCACCACGCCCAGATCCCCTTCATTGAGCTGGGTGACCGGGGCGCCGTCCTTGTAGAGGGCATACACCGTGCCCTGGCAGTTCAGGGTGTCGTAACCGTGGAAGGTGGTTTCCGGGCCGTTGTATTCCAGGGCCAGGGCCATCTTGAATTTGCCCGCCGCCCGGGCCTGTTCCTTTTGCCGGGCCATGGCGGCGTCAAAGGCCGCCTCGTCCACCGTCACATTCCGTTCCCGGCAGACGTCGGCGGTCAAATCCAGGGGAAAGCCGTAGGTGTCGTGGAGCTTGAAGGCGGTTTCCCCGTTGAAAACCGTGTTGCCGGACTGGGCCATGGCGGCCAGTTCCCCTTCCAGGATGCCCATGCCGTGTTCGATGGTTTCGAAGAACCGCTCTTCTTCCGTGCGCAGCACCTGGGCGATGCGGTCCTGGCCGGTCTTAATGTCCGGATAGGCTTCCCCCATTTCCTTCACCACGTCGGGCACCAGGCGGTAGAAGAAGGCCTGGCGGGCGCCCAGCTTGTAACCGTGGCGGATGGCCCGGCGGATGATGCGGCGCAGCACATAGCCCCGGCCTTCGTTGCTGGGGATGACCCCGTCGGAGACCAGGAAGGTGCAGGCCCGGATGTGGTCGGCCAGCACCTTGAGGGAGGGGCTTTCCATGTCCGAGTCGCTGGTTTCCCGGGCGGCGGCCCGGATCAGGTTCTGGAACAGGTCGATGTCGTAATTGCTGTGCACGCCTTGGAGTACGGCGGAAATCCGTTCCAGGCCCATGCCCGTGTCCACGCTGGGCTTGGGCAGGGGATGCATGACCCCGGCTTCGTCCCGGTTGAACTGCATGAACACGTTGTTCCAGATTTCGATGTAGCGGTCGCCGTCTTCATCGGGAGACCCGGGAGGCCCCCCGGCGATGTCTTCCCCGTGGTCGTAGAAAATTTCCGTGCAGGGGCCGCAGGGGCCCGTGTCCCCCATCATCCAGAAATTGTCGGAGGCGTAAGGGGCGCCCTTGTTGTCGCCGATGCGCACAATGCGTTCCGCCGGCACGCCCACTTCCTCGTTCCAGATTTTGTAGGCTTCGTCATCCGCCGCATAGACGGTGACCCAGAGCTTTTCCGGGGCCAGCTTGAACACCTGGGTGAGCAGTTCCCAGGCGTAGTGGATGGCGTCGTGCTTGAAATAATCCCCGAAGCTGAAATTGCCCAGCATTTCGAAGAAGGTGTGGTGGCGGGCGGTGTAACCCACGTTTTCCAGGTCATTGTGCTTGCCCCCGGCCCGCACGCACTTCTGGGCGGTGGTGGCCCGGGAATAGGGGCGCTTGTCAAAGCCCAGGAACACGTCCTTGAACTGGTTCATCCCCGCGTTGGTAAACAGCAGGGTGGGGTCGCCGTGGGGGACCAGGGAGCTGGAGGGCACGATCTGGTGGCCCTTGGAGGCGAAAAACTGAAGATATTTTTGACGGATTTCGGCGCTTTTCATCGTCGTGGCATTCCTGGCCCCGAACCGGGTCGGTCGGAGGCGATCTATGGCAAAGGAAGCATTTTAGCATTTCGGGCCCGGATGGCTGCGCTCCGGGGCGGGAAATGGGGTGGGAAATGGGCAGCGCCAGGAGGCGGGGGCGACGCCCGGGGGACCGGACTTTGCCTTGGAGAAGGGCGTAAACCGGCGTTCTATCCTGGGACTGGTCTGTCAGCCCCAATCCACGCCACTCTTCAGAGGAGGGCGGGAGACATGACCGGCTGGCGCCGATGCCGGGGGCGGGTAAAATGGGCCGGTAACTCCTCCCCTTTTCACCCCGGGATCAGGTCGCACTGGGGGCCACAAGCCCGCCGCGACGGATCGGTCCCCTTTTACAGAAAGGTTTTCCGGTGAAAGTCTCTATTATCGGCATGGGTGCGGTGGGCACCGAAATTGTCGGCAACCTCATTAATCTCACGGACATTTCCGAAATCGTCGCCGTGGACCGGGATCGGGCCAAGGCGGAAGCGGAAATGTGGGATTTCGCCCATACCACCGCCTTTACCTACAGCAAGAACCCTCTCCTCACCGTGGGCGACTACCCGGATACGGCGGCGAGCGACATTGTGGTGGTGACCGCCGGCACTCAGCTCAAGGCGGGCCAGACCCGGGGCGATCTGGTGAGCGCCAATGCGGTAATCGTGCGCAACATCCTGGCCAAGGTGCAGGCCTATTCCCCCAACGCCATCCTAATCATGGTTACCAATCCGGTGGATGTGCTGGCCTGGGTGGCGGTGCGCCACTGCGGCTGGCCCCGGGAGCGGGTCATCAGCGCCGGGACGGTGATCGATTCCGCCCGTTTCCTGCGCATCCTCAGCGACCATGTGGGCATCGACCCGAAAAATATCTTCGGCTATGTGCTGGGGGAACACGGCTCCACCAGCTTTATCCCCTGGAGCATTTGCAATGTGTGCGGCCTGGACCTGGACACCTATTGCCAGGACAACGCCATTACCCCGGTGGATCGGGAGCAGATCCATCACCAGGTGCTGGAGGCGGGCTTCGAGATTTTCCGGCGCAAGGGCAATACCAACCACGGCATTGCGGCCAGCGTTTTCCGCATTATTCGGGCCATTGAGACCAACGAGCATTCCGTACTGCCCGTGGGGGCCCTGCTGGATGGGGAATATGAGACCCGGGATGTGGTGATCAGCGTGCCCTGCGTGGTGGGGCGGAGCGGCATTGAGCGGGTGTTGAGTTACACCCTGGCGGCGGAGGAACTGGCGGAATTCCGCCGTTCCGAAGGCCATTTGCGGGAACTGGCGGTGCGGGCGGAACAGGCTCTGGCGGCGGCACCCGCCGTGGGCAGTTGAGGCGGGCCGGGGACGACTCCGGTTCCCCTGGAGTTTGCCGAAGGGGCTAGCTTGCCTGGGGCAGTAGCCCCAGCTCCTGCCCCAGGGCCAGATTATCCGTTATCAGGGCATCCACCCCCTGGGCCAGCAGGGCCCGGGCCTGTTCTCCCCCATTGACCGTATAGCAGGCCAGCCCCAGGCCCGCCGCCTTGATGGCCCGGGCCTGATCCGGCCCCAGACTTTCCCCCTGGCAGTGGAGGGCGACCACCCCCAGTGCCCGGGCCCGGTCTGCCCAGTCTTCCGGTACCTGGCCCACCAGCCAGGCTCGGGCGCAGGCGGGGGCGACCCGGCGGGCTGCCTCCAGGGCCAGGGGGGAAAAGGAGGAAAGCAGGGGCGGCGGTATTGGGCCTTTTGGCTGGTGGGCCAGCCAGTCCCCCAGGGTGGCGGCAACCACCTCCCCGGTTTCCTCCTCCCAACCGGGAGCGGGTTTGATTTCCACATTGATCCAGAGGCCCAGGCTGCGGCACCGGTCCAGGGCCTGGACCAGGGTGGGCACGGGTTCCCCGGCAAACTGGGGGGAAAACCAGGCCCCTCCGTCCAGCCGGGCTACTTCCCCATCCCCGGTAGTCGCCAGGGTGCCCTGACCGTTGGTGGTGCGCTCCAGGTCCGGGTCGTGGAGCAGATAGGGGGTTCGATCCCGGCTCAACATGGCGTCCACCTCCACGCCTAGGAAACCGGCCCGGCGGCCCACTGCCAGGGCGGCCAGGGTGTTTTCCGGGGCGGCCTTGCCCCCGCCCCGATGGGCGATGAGGCGGGGATAGGGCCAGGGAACGGTGGTGGTCATGGGGAAACTCCCGCAATGGGGTTGGGTGGGGCTGTGGCGTGCGGCGGGTCCTGCTTTAAGGCGGCTGCGGCTCGTATCCCTGGTTTAACCGGGCTTAAGGGGCCGACGCCGAGCAACGCCAAAACAACTCGGGGGCGGCAATCCGCGGCCCCCAAAAACAAAGCCCCCGGGGAAACCTTGCCAGTAGGCGGGTTTCGACCGGGGGCCCGGGAGTGGCGGACCTTAGCGGATGGTGGCCACGTGTTGCAGGGGACGGTTGCTGCGCAGCACCGCGTTACTCCGGGCTACCGCGTCGTCCAGGGCTTCCTTGGCCGGTTTCTTGTTGGCCCATACCGCTTCCAGTTCCTCGTCAATGATGACCCGCACCGGTTCAATGCGGGAAACCATGGTCAGATTGCTGCCAGTCTTGCTATAGGCAGACCGGGGGGCAGCGCCGCCCAGTTGGGAATAGGCTACCTGCTGGTTGGCGAAGTCCGCGCCCAGGAGCTTACCCCGGGTCGCCAAGGCGGAGGCGGTGGTGAGGGGCAGGAAACCCCCGGCCTTGGAGATTTCCAGCTGCATGTCCGGCGCCATGAGGAAGGAGACGAACTTGGCCACGCCCTTGTATTCCACCGGCTTGCGGCCCGGGCCTACCCACAGGGAAGCGCCGTCGGCCAGGGCCTGACGGGCGCCGCCGAAGATGTCGTCGTAGTAGGGCAGGGGCGCCACGCCCACTTCCAGATCGGACTTGTCCCGCAGGCTGGCGTAGAGGTCGGAGCTGCTGGTGAGCATGCCGCATTCCCCCTTGGCGAAATGGGCATCCGCTTCGTTGGTACGGCCGAAGGTGACGAAATACTTGGCCTTGTACCAGCTGGAGAGCAGGGCGATATGCTTGATCTGGGCCATGCTGTTGAAGGTGGTTTCCGTTCCGTGCACCACCGGTTCCGCCCCGCTCCGGGCGCTCACATTGTCAATGTGCACCCAGGCCGGCCAGGAGGTGGTGTAGGGGCAGGAATAGCCCGCCTTAACCAGCTTGCCTGCCGCTGCCTGCACCTGCCACCAGGTCTTGGGGGGATTTTCCGCATCCAGACCGGCGCGGCGGAAGGCCGCTTTGTTGTAGAACAATACCGGGGTGGAATAGGCCACGGGCAGGGCCACCAGACGGCCCCGGCTATCCGTCACTCCGCCCTTCAGGGCCGGGGCGATATGGGACAAATCCACCTTGACCCGGGCGTCGCTCAGCACCTGGAAGAGGGGCTTGTATTCCACCTTACCGCCGACGAAATGGGAGAGATTGTCCCGGTCCGCCAGGTTGAGGTCCCCGGGGGCTTCCCCGTCGTTGTGGAATTTGAGTACGACGTGGTAATCCTTTTGCTCGGCGTTGAAGCGGTCCACCACCTGTTGCAGGCGGTTGGCCCGGGCGTCGTCCAGCTGGTGGGCGATGGTGATTTCCACGGCGGCGCTGGCGCCTAGGGAAAGGGAAAGGAGACCGGAGGCCAGGAGGGCGCGGCTGAGACGGTTGCTAATCAAAGAGTGAAGCCGGAAAGACATCGCCGATCCTCATGTAACGGTTGAGCTTGCCATTATAGCGCCCCAATTTTGCTTAAAAATAGGGCCAAAGTTGTAACCATTTCAGGAGAGGCGGGCTTTGGGCGCCTGGCGGACCCGGAGGACATATTTTCCCCGGCGGGGCCCGTCCAGCCGTAAAGGGCGGCGGCGGAATGCCGTTATAAGCCCGGATAGGGCCGATTCCCGGCCCGTTTATCGGGCCGGAGCCCTGGGGCCGCTGCCGGAATTCTCCTTCCCGGACGCCGCCAAACCGTCCCCGGCCGCCGGGTAGAATAAGGTCCGGACGCTGCTCCCGTTGTCGGGAAAGGCGTCGGGAAAAAAGGAAAAAGATGAAAGCGATCGTCGCATTGGGGGCCGCCCTGGCCCTGAGTTTGGGGCTTTCCGGCTGTGATCAGCTGGAGAGCAAGCTGGGCATCGAGGACGCCGCCGCCAAGGCCGCCAAGCAGGACGCGGAGGGCAAGGCGGTGGGCGGTGCCTGTCGCCAGTCCGGTCGGGCCATCGAGGACTGCTACAGCCTGTATAACTGGCTGCCCAAGGCCGCCGTCTTTGCTGGCTGGCGGGAAATGGATGCCTATATGCGGGACAACAAGCTGGATACGGTGAAGCCCGTGTTGCCCCCGCCTCCGCCCCCGGAAGATCCCAAGGCCAAGAAAAAGAAGAAGGCGGCGGAGGGGGCCCCCGCCCCTGCCCCCGCCGATGGGACGACCGCTCCCAGTAGCGACGGGGACAAGGGCTCCCCTGGAGGCGATGAGGCCAAGGCGGCAGGCGAGGGCAAGTCCTAAGCCATTAGCCTGGACGAAGTGTTCCGCCCGGGCCCCACGCCTGCTTTCCCGGGGCTGGGAGGCTGAGTGGCCCCGTCCGGCCCGCCCCATCTAGCCCAGGTTCCAGCCCCACTTCCTGAGGGGGTTAAGGCTTCTCGACGCTTGCCCCCGGGGCAGGCCGGAAGGTAAGCCAGGCTAGGGGTAGGGTGATGAGGGCGTTGAGGACGGCCCCCAGGCCGAACAGGTGGGCCAGGGAAACGCCCCGGCTGAGGAGGGCGGCGGCCCCCAGGGCGCCCGCTACCATGAACAGGGCGTTGAGAATATTGTTGGCGGCCACGATCCGGGCCCGATGGCTGGGGGCGCTGCCCTGCTGCATCAGGGCATAGAGGGGCACGCCGTAAAGACCGCCGCAAAAGCCCAGGGCCAGAAGGTCCAGCATCACATGCCCGACCCCCGGCCGGGCCAGGAGGGGGCCCAGGGCCAGGGGATTGGCGGTCGGAACCAGGGTGGCGGAGGTCCAGGCGAAATCCACACCGAAGAGGCTCAATCCCAGAGCGCCCAGCAGCACGGGCCGGGCATCAATGCGGTGGCGGGAGAGCCGGTCGCAGGCCAGGGAACCGGCCCCGATCCCCAGGGTGAACAGGGCTAGGAGCAGGGTGACGGCGCTTTCTTCTCCCCCCAGGGTGAGCTTGGCGTAGGCGGGAAATTGGGCCAGGAACAGGGCGCCGTAAAGCCAGAACCAGGAAATGCCCAGAATGGCCAGGAATACGGGCCCATTGGTTCGGGCGCCCCGGAGGTTGCGCCAGGTTTCCCCCAGGGGATTGGGGTTGAACGCCAGGTTCGGGTCCGGGGCGGGGGCCGGGGGAATGTGGCGGCTCACCAGGTATCCCACCAGGGCCACCCCCAGCACCACCCCGGTGATCCACGCTGGTCCTTGGTCCTGGGCCGCCAGCAGGCCTCCGGCCAGGGTGCCCAGCAGAATGGCGATAAAGGTGCCCGCTTCCACCAGGGCGTTGCCCCCCAGCAATTCCTCTTCCTTGAGGTGCTGGGGCAGAAGGGCGTATTTCACCGGACCGAAGAGGGTGGAATGGAGCCCCAGCAGGGTCAGGGCCCCCAGGAGCAGGGCCAGGCTATGGCTCCAGAAGCCCAGACCGGCCAGGAGGGCGATGATGATTTCCAGTCCCTTCACCAACCGGGCCAGACGGGCCTTGTCGTACTTGTCGGCCAGTTGCCCGGCGCTGGCGGAAAAGAGGAAAAAAGGCAGTATGAAAAGGCCCGCTGCCAGATTGGCCAGCACCCCCAGGGAGAGGTCGGTCCAGCTGGCGGCGTGGAAGGTGAGCAGCACCACCAGGGCGTTCTTGAAGGTGTTGTCGTTGAAGGCCCCGAGAAACTGGGTATAGAACAGGGGGGCGAAACGGCGGCTGCGCAGCAGGGAAAATTGGGAACTCATGGTCGGAGAAAAGAGGGACCGGAAAAGAAAACGGGCGGGGGCAATATAACAGCCCCCGCCCGTAGTTCCATGACATTTTCCCCTTCGGGAGCCTCCGGGGCCCCGGCTTGGCGCCGGGGAGCGGATGGAGGGCCCGGGGCGCCTCAGGGCGCCGGATTGGGGTAGCGGAGATGGATCTGGTCCATGGCTTCCAGAAGCGTCGGCGTCACCGGCGTGGCGTAGGCGGCCAGATTTTCTTCCAGCTGGGTTAGGGAGGTGGCGCCGATGATGGTGCTGGTGACGCTCCAGCGCCGGTAGCAGAAGGCCAGGGCCAGCTGGGTGAGGCTCAGATGGTGGCGGGCGGCCAGTTCCTGGTAGGCGGCCACGGCTTCCTGCACATTGGTTTTGCTGTAGCGCTGAGCAAAGCCGGGGAACAGATTGACCCGCCCCGGAGCCTGGGGATCGGCCAGATACTTGCCGCTCAACAGGCCAAAGGCCAGGGGGGAATAGGCCAGCAGGCCCACCTTTTCCCGATAGCAGACTTCCGCCAGGGTGATGTCGAACACCCGGTTCATCAGGTTATAGGCGTTCTGGAGGGACACCACCCGGGGCAGGCCCATCTCGTCCGCCAGGCGGAGGAACTGCATCAGCCCCCAGGGGTGTTCGTTGGAGACCCCCACGTAGCGGATTTTCCCCGCCTTCACCAGGTCCGCCAGGGCGGCCAGGGTTTCCCGTAGGGGGGTGTCGTGGGAAGCGGCTTCCCCTTCCCCGGCCGGATCGAACTGCCAGCGGCCGAACATGGGCTGGTTCCGGGCTGGCCAGTGGAGCTGGTAGAGATCCACATAGTCGGTCTGGAGTCGGGCCAGGGAGCCGTTCAGGGCCGTTTCCAGGCTGGCCTTGCTGAAATCCTTGGGCCCCTGGCCGCCCCGCAGCCAGCCCATGCCCCGGCCCGGACCGGCGGCCTTGGTGGCCAGAACGATCTGATCCCGGGGCTGGCGTTTCAGCCAGGTGCCGACGATTTTTTCCGTGGCGCCCGTGGTCTCGCCCCGGGCCGGGACCGGGTACATTTCGGCGGTGTCGAAGAAATTGATGCCCTGACTGCGGGCGTAATCCAGTTGGGCATGGCCTTCCGCTTCGCTGTTTTGCTGGCCGAAAGTCATGGTGCCCAGGCAGACGGCGGAAACCCGCAGGTCGCTGGTGCCCAGTTGGCGGTAATCCATGGAGCTGCTCCTTGCCGATGGGGGGTGAAAAGCTTCCTATCCTACCCTTCCAGCGTCCGGGCGCCATCGGCAGCCGGACGGATTCTGCCGGGGCTGCGCCATTCGGCGGTATTCCCTTCTGGGGAGACCGCTGCCCCCGGGAGCGTCTGGTGGCGAGCCAGCAAGCTAAAGGACTAGGCAGCGGCTTTGCCCGGGAGGGCCGTGGCGCTTAGATCCCCATCCGGGGCGGCCTCACGGGGGTGGTGGGAGGCCCATCTCCCCGCCCTCCCTTGCGCCTCCCGGCTACCCCGGCCCGGGCCCCAGCAGCAGCCCTCCCGGTGGGCGGAATCCCCGCCTCGCCACTGGCTCGTTCCCCGGCCCGGTGGCTTCCCTCCTGCCTTCCCGGTATCCTTGGGGCCATGAAAAAACCTGCTGTCACCCCGGCCTCCGGGGTCTCCCTTGCTCCCTCCGCCTTTTCCGCTGTGCTGTTTTATTGCCGTCCTGGCTTTGAAAAGGAAATGGCCCAGGAAATTACCGACCGGGGGGCGGAACTGGCCGTCTTCGGCTATGTGAAGGCCAAGCCCGATTCGGGCTATGTGCTCTTTGTGCCCCACCAGCAGGAGGATATGGCCATCCTGATGGACAAGCTGCGCTGGAAGCGCCTGGTTTTTGCCCGCCAGCTGGTGTTTGTGGCCCCCCTGGACGGCGACTTGCCCACGACGGACCGGGTGACGCCCCTCCTGGCTCGGGCCAAATCCCTGGGCTGTGCCTTTTCCAGCCTCCAGGTGGAAACGGCGGATACCAACGAGGCCAAGGAATTGCTGGCCTTTTGCCGCAAATTTTCCACCCCCTTCACCCGGGCCCTAGAAAAAGCCGGGCTGCTTCAGCCCGAGGCGGCGGACCTGCCCTGGCTCCACCTCTTTTTCCTCGGCTCGGCGGCGGCCTATGTAGGGGTCTCCTTCCCGGGCAACCATTCGGGCTGGTTCATGGGCATTCCCCGGCTGCGCATGCCCAGGGCCGCTCCGTCTCGCTCTACCTTGAAGCTGGCGGAAGCCCTGTTGGAACTGGTGGGGGAACGGCATCTGGATAACCTGTTCCACGCCGGGCTCACGGCGGTGGACCTGGGGGCCGCCCCCGGGGGCTGGACCTGGCAGCTGGTGCAGCGGGAACTGAATGTGACCGCCATCGACAACGGTCCCATGGACCCGGCCCTGATGGCCTCGGGCCAGGTGGAGCACCTGCGGGTGGATGGCTTCCACTACCACCCCAAGCGGCCCGTGGACTGGCTGGTCTGCGACATGGTGGAAAGCCCCTCCCGTATCGCCGGGGTGATGGGGGAATGGCTGGCCAGCGGCTGGTGCCGTCAAGCCCTGTTTAATCTCAAACTCCCCATGAAAAAGCGCTACGACGAACTGGAGCGCTGCCGGGACATCATGGATGCCCGGCTGGCCGAGGCGGGCATCAAATACCGCCTGGATTTCAAGCAGCTCTACCACGACCGGGAAGAAGTCACCGGCTACCTGCGTCCGGTAAAGGGCTGAAGCCGGTTCCCCGGGGGCCGCTTACGCCTACCCCGGGGGCTTTGGCGCTGGGGCGGCGGTGGGTCGTCGCGGATCAGCTTCTGCCTTGGTGGGCTGTGGGCTGTGGGCTGGCCGCACAGCCCACAGCCCACAGCCACAGCCACAGCCACAGCCACAGCCACAGCCACAGCCACAGCCACAGCCACAGCCACAGCCACAGCCACAGCCACAGCCACAGCCACAGCCACAGCCACAGCCACAGCCACAGCCACAGCCACAGCCACAGCCACAGCCACAGCCACAGCCACAAGCCACAGCCACAAGCCACAGCCACAAGCCACAAGCCACAAGCCACAGCCACAGCCACAGCCTTCCCGCGGTAAGCCCCAGCCTTGCTGGCCCCGGCTACCCCTGACCTTTTCTCCCTCGTTTTTCTTAAGCCACCCCGGGGCGGTCCCCGCCCGGTCCCTGGCAAAACCCCCGCCCCCCGGTGGTATGCTCGGGACTTTTCCCGGGCCTGCCCTTGGTGGCGGGGCCCGTTCTCCCACTTTTTGCCAGGTGAGCCATGCCCCGTCTTTCCCTCTCCGCTCTGCCCTTGACCCTTCTGCTTGCCCTGCCCGCCCTTCAGTCCTGGGCCGATGATCTGGATCGCACGCCCCTGGAGGCCACCACGGCCCAGGGGGACAAGGTGCGCCTCTACCCCACGGGGAAATGGGAATACGTGGATAAGGCCAAGGCCGCCGTTGCCCGGGATCAGGCCGCCAAGTACCCGGAAAACCAGGTGCGTCCCATTTCCGCCCAGGGTGGCTGGGTGCCCGGCTCCCGGGCCATCATGCCCGGGGACAAGGATTACAACCGGGGCAGCCTGAATCCCAAGGGCCGCTGATTCTTTTACCGCCCTGCCGCCCTGCCGCCGTGCCGGGCCCTTGCCCGGGGCCGGTGCCAGGGCCCCGTCTGTCTCGGAAAGTTTTGCCATGTCTGATGAACTGGTTTTGCCTCCCATCGTTCGTGCCCCCCGTTTCTGCCCCTATTGCGGCGCCTCCCTGAGTCCCCGGGAGCTGGGGGGGCTGGCCCGGCTGGCCTGTCGGGACGAGTTGTGCGGCTATGTATTCTGGAACAATCCCACCCCGGTGGTGGCGGCCCTGGTGCAATGGCGGGGGCAGATGGTTCTGGCCCGCAACGCGGCCTGGGAGGAGAAAAAGTTCGGCATCATCGCCGGCTTTCTGGAGCGGGATGAATCCCCCGAGGCCGGGGCTATGCGGGAAGTGAAGGAAGAGCTGGATCTGGATTGCCAGCGCTGGTCCCTGATCGGCGCCTACCCCTTCCCCCGGAAAAATGAGGTGATCATCGCCTACCACGTGGAGGCGGAGGGGGAAATTCGCCTTAGCGAAGAATTGTGTGAGGTCAAACTGGTGGCCCCGGATCAGCTCCAGGGCTGGGATTTCGGCACCGGTTTGGCGGTGCGGGACTGGCTGGCCAAGCGCCAGCCGGAGGGCGGGGTTTAGGCGCTGGGGTCAAGCCCCCTGGGCCTAGCACCAGGATTGACGGGTCCTAGGCAGGGCCCCGATGGGCGTTGGTTTTCCGGTGATCCGGAGCCGAAAGTTTTTACGCTGTTGCCAAAGCCCAAAGCCCAAAGCCCAAAGCCAAAGCCAAAGCCAAAGCCAAAGCCAAAGCCAAAGCCAAAGCCAAAGCCAAAGCCAAAGCTACGGCCAAAACTAAGAGCTAAGCCAGGGATTCCTTCCGGGAACCCAATTCAGTGAGCGCCCGGGCCCTAGAACAGGCTGCCGTTGGGGTCCTGGGCCGGGCTGGCGGCGATAATCTGGACCGCCAGCCGGGCGGCCAGACTGACGTATTCCCGGCATTGGACGTGGGCCTGGGTGCGGCAATAGACCTGGCGGCCATCTTCCGTATCCAGATCGCAGCCCAGCAATTCGCTGCACCGGGTACCGCCGCAGGCCTGGCCGAACTCCTGGGTGAGGCGCTGCACTGCCCGGTACACGGGGCTGGCGGAGGCTTGAGGGTCGCTGCGCCCCAGTTCCAGCCCCAGGGCCATGATGGCCCCGGAAAGGGCGCCGCAGGTGCCCCAGGCGCGGGACTGGCCGGTGCAAAAGCCCGTGGCAATGCGGGGAATGAGGGGATTGTCCCGGCCCAGATGATGGCTCAGGGCCAGCAACACGCTTTCGGCGCAGTAATAGCCCTGGTCGAAATGGCGGGCGGCGGCCAGCCCCGGATCCTCCTCCCGGCCCGGCTCCGGCCGGGGCGGGGGGCCATCCCCCTGGCGGGCCAGGGAGCGCACCAGCAGGGCCGTCTGGCCCGGTTCATAGCTGGCGTCATGCAACAGGCGTTGCAGGGGAGCGGGAGGCTGTTCCTGGGAGGCGGGGAGAAAGCCCAGGGTCTCGAAATAGGTGCGGCCGCTGGCGGTGAGGGTGTACAGCTCCCGAATACCCAGATCGTAGGCATGGTCCATGACCCGCTGGTACAGCTGGCGGGCGATGTGCCGTTTGCGGAAACCGGGGCGTACCAGGAGGGAGTGGAAGAGGCCCATGTGGGGGGCGCAGGGGGCCAGGCCGCTGATACCGATCAGGGTCCCGTCCGTTTCCGCCACGTAGAGCACGTCGTCTTCCCGCAGGGGATGGGTGGGTTCCCCTACCGGGGTCAGGGCCAGCAAATGGAGTATGGCCGGATGATCGGCGCCTTGGGCTCGGCGAATCTCGAACATGGGGCTTCCTTTCCGGCCGGAGGGGGCCACGGGGAATCGGTTCGGGAACGGTGGGACGGGAGCTTTCTTTTTATGCCATGGCGCTGGGCCATGCAAGCTGCGGTGCACCAAGGGACGCCCGGACGAGAGCGTTCCTCGCTGCATGATCTTGGGGGTAACAAAAGGCCCGGAAAGGCCGTGCCTAGGGCACGTCAGGGGCCGGACCCAGGCGGGGCCGCTCTTAGCGGGAGTGGTTTTCTTCCAGGGCGGCGGTCCAGGCCAGGGCTTGGGCCTGGGCCTGATTGAGCTGTTCCGGGCTGAGGCCGGGAATTTGGGCCAGAAGGCGGGGAACTTGCTCCAGTTTTTCCTCTTCCAGGCTTTCCACTAGGCGGATCAGTTGGCCCAGGGGCCCCTGGTGTTGTAGCAGGGCCTGGCACACGTCATCCGCCAGATTGGAAATCTGGGCCAGGATGTCTTCCATGGTGAGATTGAAGAGCCCAGGAGTGAGGGACAGGATGCCGGTGAGAAAGGCCTTGTCCCCGTAGGCCGGCAGGTCCGGCTGCTGGGCCCCGGCCAGAATTTCCATGAGCCGGGCTCGGGTGGCGGCCAGTTGCAGCAGGGGGGTGGCGTAGGTGATGCCGCTGGGGTCGGTGTACAGCAGCAGTTGTAGCCAGCGTTGCAGCTGGCGGCGCCCCAGCAGGGTGATGGCGTGGCGCAGGGAGTCGATCTGGGCCCGGGCGCCCACGGCGGCGGAATTGGCCAGGCGCAGGAGATTGATACTGAGGCCCGGCTCCCGTTTGAACAGGCTTTCCAGGGCCGCGGTTTCCGCATCGTCCAGCACCTGGGTAAGAATTTTCAGGAGGGAGAGACGGGCGTGGCCCAGGCGGTGGCCGGTGAGAATATCGGGCCGGGCGAAGTAGTAGCCCTGGAAGTAGCGGAAGCCCAGGGCCCGGCAGCGTTCCATCTGTTCCCGGGTTTCCACCTGCTCCGCCAGCAGTTCCACCGGGTAGGGGGCCAGGGCGGCCACCAGTTCATTGAGGCTGTCTCCCGGCAGGGCGCCGATCACCACCTTGACGATGTGGGCCAGGGGCAGCAGGGCCTGGACCGCCGGGGTGAGGGCGGTGACGTCGTCCAGGGCCAGGGTGAAGCCCGCCTGACGCAGGCTGGCGCAGCGTTCCAGGAGGTCGGCGGTAAGGGGCACGTCTTCCAGGATTTCCAGCACCACCTGATCCTTGGGCAGAAGTTCGGAGGCGCTGCTGTCGAGAAAGGCCTGATCCACGTTGATGAAGCCCCGGTGCTGGCCCAGGGCGTCCCCCAGCCCCAGTTCCCCGAAGGCGTAGGCCACCACGGTGGCGGTGGCGGAGAGGGAATCGTGCACCAGGGCCCGATTGGGATTGGGCCCGGCCCGGAACAGCAGTTCGTAGCCGTAAAGCTGCTGCTGGCTGTCCAGGATGGGCTGGCGGCCCAGGTAGATGGGGGGTGCGGAAACCGGGGCGACCACGGATCAGCGTTCCTGGGTGAGCCGGTTGGCCCAGGACAGGGCCTGGGCCAGGCATTCGCTGACACTGCGGGGGCGCAGGCCCGGCAGCTGGGTGAGCAATTCGGCGCAGTCCATGTCCTGATCTTCCTCCAGCTTTTCCGTAAGAGAGAGAAGGTACCCCAGTTCCGTACGCCGTTCCAGCAGGGCCAGATGGACGTCCTGGGGCAGGGACAGGGGGGCTAGGATATCGGCCATGGGCTGGCCGATGACCGTGGGCAGTAGGGAGAGGATGCCGGCCATGAAGGCCCGGTCCGGCAGGTCCCGGTCCCGGCTGCGCAGCCGCTCCGCCCCCAGCTCCATGAACCGGCCCCGGGTGGCGGCCAGTTGCAGCAGGGGGCTCAAAGGACCCCCGTCCGGATTGGCGTAGAGCAGGAGTTGCAGCCAGCGTTGCAGCTGGCGCCGGCCCAGGATGGTGATGGCATGGCGTACCGAGGCAATGCGCACCGCCAGGCCGCTGGCGCAGGAATTGGTGAGGCGCAGAAGATTGATGCTGAGCCCGGGTTCCTGCTTGAAGGTGCGCTCCAGCACATGGGTGTCCGCATCGGTGAGAATCAGGTTGAGCAGATTCAGCACCGAAAGGGCGCCGTGGGAAAGCTTGCGGCCTTCCAGCAGGGTGGGGCGGGCGAAGTAATAGCCCTGGAAATACTGGAAGCCCAGGTCGAAGCAGTGCTCCATCTGCATCCGGTCCTCGATTTTTTCCGCGAGGAGCTTTTTGTGCAGGGGCTTTAAATGGCAGGTGAGAAGGAAAAGCTCATGGTTGTTCAGGAGCTGGTGATCCACCTTGAGAATATCCACCTCCCCGGCCAGGGGCAGGTGGCTGTCCGGGTAGCGGGCCACGCCCCCCAGGGCGAAGGAAAAGCCCTTGCGCCGCAGCTGGCGGCAGCGCTGGATCAGTTCCGGGTCCGCCGGGGTTTCGGCGGCCAGTTCCAGGACCACGCTCTCTCCGGGCAGGATTTCCACCGCTTCGGAGAGGAGAAAGGCCGGGTCCGCGTTAATGTGGGCCCGGTAGGGGCCCAGCACGTCGCCGAAGGAGAGTTCGCCGAAGGCGTGGGTGACCACCTGGGCGGTGGCCAGCTTTTCGTCCTGGACCATGGCCCGGTTGGATTTGGAGCCCCGGAACAGGAGTTCATAGGCCACCAGCTGCTGGTCCCGATCCAGAATAGGCTGACGGGCGAGGAAAATTTCCGCGCCCGCCAAGGCGTCCGGGTGGGGGGGCAGCTGTTCCGGGTCCATGGCTTAGAAAGGCAGGCTTAAGCCGGGCCAGGCGGCGTTGAGGGCGGTCCGGAAATCGGCCTGGATGCGGGCCAGGGCGGCGTCGGAGTCAGCCTCGAAGCGCAGCACTACCACCGGGGTGGTGTTGGAGGGCCGGGCCAGGCCGAAGCCGTCCGGATATTCCACCCGCAGGCCGTCGATGGTGATGATTTCCCGGGCGGCGGGGAACTGGGCCTGGGCCTTGAGCTTGTCCAACAGGGCGAAGGGTTCCCCCTCCTGCATTTTGATGTTCAGTTCCGGGGTGGCGGTGGAATTGGGCAGGGCTTTCAGCACGGCGTTGGCGTCCGGGCTGCGGGAAAGGATTTCCAGCAGCCGGGTGCCGGCGTACAGGCCGTCGTCAAAGCCGTACCAGCGCTCCTTGAAAAACACGTGGCCGCTCATTTCCCCAGCCAGGGGGGCGCCGGTTTCCTTGAGCTTGGCCTTAATCAGGGCGTGGCCCGTGTTCCACATCACCGGTTCGCCGCCCTTTTCCCGAACCCAGGGGGCCAGGAGCCGGGTGCATTTCACGTCGTAAATCACCTGGCCGCCGGGCACCCGGGAGAGCACGTCGGCGGCAAAGAGCATGAGCTGGCGGTCGGGGAAAATGATTTCTCCGTCCTTGGTCACCACCCCCAGCCGGTCCCCATCCCCGTCAAAGGCGATGCCGATTTCCGCATCCGTTTCCTTCAGGGCCCGGATCAGGTCTTGGAGATTTTCCGGCTTGGAGGGGTCCGGGTGGTGGTTGGGAAACTGGCCGTCCACCTCGCAGAACAGGGGCACCACTTGGCAGCCCAGGCGGCTGAAGAGCTGGGGCGCCACGGCGCCGCCTACCCCGTTGCCGCAGTCCATGGCGATTTTCATGGGGCGGGCCAGCTTCACGTCCCCCAGAATCCGTTCCAGATAGGCGGGCACCACATTGGTGTGGCTCAGCTGGCCTGAGCCCTGGGTCAGGCGCCCCCCTTCCACCCGTTGGCGGATGGCCTGGATGGCTTCACCGGCCAGGGTTTCTCCACCGATGACCATTTTCAGACCGTTGTAGTCCGGCGGATTGTGGCTGCCGGTGACGGAAACGCAGCTATTGCAACCCAGGTGGTGGGCGGCGAAATAGGTGACCGGAGTGGGTACGCAGCCGATGTCGATCACGTCCATGCCGGCGGCCTGGATGCCTTCGGCCAGGGCTTCGGTCAGTTCCGGACCGGAGAGGCGGCCGTCCCGGCCCACCGCAATGGCGGTCTGGCGCCGTTCCCGGGCCAGGGAACCGAGGCCCTGGCCGATGGCCCGGACCACGTCCGGGGTCAGGGTTTTACCGACAATGCCGCGGATGTCGTAGGCCTTGAAAATTTCGGCGGGAAGGGAGGGAGTACTCATGACCATCAGTCTCACTGGGGAATTTCGTTGCGGAAAAAATGGAGCAGGCGATGGGGCAGCCAGTCCAACCGTCCCGGCAGAGTGCCGGCGACAAAGCCCACATGGCCGCCTTCGCCGGGCAGTTCCAGATGCACCTGGGGTGACACCTGGGCCGGGGAGGGAAGGGCGGCGGCGGGAAGAAAAGGGTCGTTGCGGGAATTTAACACCAGGGTGGGGACCCGGATGGCGGCCAGCCAGGGCTTGCTGGAGCAGCGCCGCCAGTAGTCGTCCGCATTGGCAAAGCCGTGCATGGGGGCGGTGACCGCCTCGTCGAAATCGTGGAGATTGCGGGCGGCCTTGACCCGGGCCGTATCCAGCAGGCCGGGGAAGTGCTGGGCCTGAAGCAGGGCGCGGCGTTTCAAAGTGCCCATGAAATTGGCGGTATAGAGCCGGTTGAAGCCCCGGGCCAGGGCATGGCCGCAGAGGGTGAGGTCCAGGGGGGCGCAGACGGAGGCGGCGCCCTGGATCAGGGCTTGGGCGGTCTCCCCCCGTTCCCCCAGCCATTTGAGCAGGGCGTTGCCCCCCAGGGAGACCCCTACGGCGTAGAGGGGTGCTTGGGGATAGCGCTGCCGGAAGCGTTCCAGCACCCACTGGATTTCCGCCGAATCCCCGGAATGGTAGGCCCGGGGCAGCCGGTTCAATTCCCCGGAACAGCCGCGAAAATGGGGTACGGCCCCCTGCCAGCCCAGGTGGGTCAGGGCCCTCATGAGGCTGACCGCGTAATGGCTGCGGGAACTGCCTTCCAGGCCGTGGAAGAGCACCACCAGGGGCGTGGCCGGGTCCTGGGCTGTGATCGGGACGGGGGCGGATAGCCAGTCCACGTCGATGAAATCCCCGTCCGGGGTATCCCAGCGCTCCCGGGTGTAGGCCGGAGGACGGGGCTTGATGAGCAGGGGGTAGATGGTTTGCAGATGCCCGCCGGGCAGCCAGGCCGGGGACCGGTAGGCGGAGTAGGGGGGCAGGGGCTTACGCGGGGAGGTCTTCCGCATGGGGGTCAGTGCAGTACCCGGGGGACCTCCCCCAGGCTGTCGGGCAGCTCGGGGGCGTTGGAAGCGTGGTGGGACAGGAGGCGCCAGCCGTCCCCGCCCCGCACATAGACGTTGGTGGCCAGAACCGGCTCCACTTCGGCGTCGCCTCCCGGGATCAGGAATTGTTCGTGCAGGCTGTGGATGGCCAGCAGACCGCCCTGCCAGCGGATGCGCTGGAGCAGGCGGACGCTGAAGTTGGGGGCCTGGCTGAGGATCTGCTGCCAGGTTTCCCGGATCTGGGCGTGGCCGGTGAGCCGGGGGCTGCCGGGGTGGATGCAGACCACATCCTCGTCGTCGGCCCAGACCGCCATCAGGGCTTCCAGGTCGCCCCGCTCCCAGGCTTCGTAAAAGGCGTTTTCCACCTCCTCCGGGGTGGCAAAACGGGGGCTGTCACTCATGACCGGGCCTCCTCTATGGCGGCCAGCACCTTCAGGGGGCCCAGGTCTTCCAGACAGCGCAAATGGCCCAGGGGGCATTCCCGCTTGAAGCAGGGGGAGCATTCCAGGCCCAGGGAGAGAACCCCCGCCTTGTCCGACAGGGGCGGGGTGAAGCCCGGGGAGGAAGAGCCGTAGAGGGCAGTGAGGGGGCGGCCCAGGGCGGCGGCCACGTGCATCAGGCCCGAATCGTTGCAGACCACATGATCCGCCTGGGCCAGGAGGTCGATGGCCTGATCCAGCCGGGTGCGGCCGCAGAGATTGCGTACCCGGCCCGGGGCCAGGGCGGCGATTTCTTCCCCCACGGCCTTGTCCTTGGGGGAACCCAGGAGCCACACGCACCAGCCCTGTTCCCCCAGAAGGGCGGCCAGGGCGGCGAAATGGCGGGGGGGCCAGCGTTTGGCCGGGCCGTACTCGGCCCCGGGGCAGAACACGGCCAGTTTGATGGGGCGCTCCAGTTCCAGGGCGTCCAGGGTGGCCTGGCGCTGGTCCGGATCGCTGATCAGCCGGGGCTGGGGCAGGGGCCGGGCCAGGGCGGCACCCGGGGCTTCCGCCAGCTGAGCGAAGCGCTCCGCCATCAGGGGGGTGGCCTTTTTGTCCAGGGTGTGGCGCCGGTTCAGAATGCCGTAGCGGGCTTCCCCGGTGTAACCCACCCGCAGGGGAATACCGGCCATCCAGGGGATGAGGGCGGATTTCAGGGAATTGGGCAGCACCCAGGCGGCGTCATAGCCCTGGGCGGCCAGTTGCCGGGCCAGGTGCCAGCGTTCCCCCAGGGCCAGCTGGCCGTGGGCGAAGGGACTGGCGTGGGTGTGCCGGATTTCCGGCATCCGGGCCAGGACGGGGGCCACCCAGGTGGGGGCCAGGGCGTCCAGCTCCAGATCGGGATGACGTTCTTTCAGCCGCTGAAATAGGGGCTGGGCGAGGACGGCATCGCCGATCCAGGCGGGGGCGACGATCAGGCCTTGCATAGGCGGGAGAGGAAGAGGCGGGGCGGCGACCGGTGGGAGCGGCAACGCGAGGCGCGTTCCGGACCCGGGCTGCCGCCCCGGCGAGCCTTAGTGGTGGCCCTTGGGCAGTTCGCCCTTGAAGACGTAGTGGGCGCTGCAATAGGGGCAGGTGACTTCCCCCGTTTTGGTGACATCCAGGAATACCCGGGGATGCCGGGCCCACAGGGGGGCCTCGGCGGTGGGGCAGTGGAGGGGCAGGTCGGCGGCGGTCACTTCGACCGTCAGGGCGTCTTGCTTGTCGCTCATGGGGGAGGTCTCCTTAAACCAGGGCCAGCCAGTCGGCGTGGGTGTCGCTGCGGCCATTCACCAAGTCGAAGAATTTGTCTTGCAGGGCCTTGGTCACCGGGCCCCGGTGGCCGACGCCGATGACCCGGTCGTCCAGTTCCCGGATCGGGGTGATTTCGGCGGCGGTACCGCAGAAGAAGGCTTCGTCGGCGCTGTACATTTCGTCCCGGGTGATGCGCTTTTCCACCACCTTGATGCCCATTTCACCGGCCAGCTGGATGATGGTGTCCCGGGTGATGCCTTCCAGACAGGAGGTCAGGTCCGGGGTGTAGAGCACGCCCTTGCGCACGATGAACACGTTTTCCCCGGAACCTTCGCAGATGTAGCCTTCCGGGTCCAGCAGCACGGCTTCGTCGTAACCGGCGGCGGTCACTTCGTTATTGGCTAGGATGGAATTCAGATAGTTGGCGGAAGCCTTGGCCCGCACCATGGCGATATTCACGTGGTGCCGGGTGTAGGAGGACACCTTGATGCGGATACCCCGTTCCAGGGCTTCTTCGCCCAGGTAGGCACCCCAGGGCCAGGCGGCGATGGCCACGTGCACCTGGGCGCCCTTGGGGGACACCCCCATCTTTTCCGAGCCGTAGAAGGCGATGGGGCGCAGATAGCAGGATTCCAGCTTGTTTGAACGCACCACTTCCTTCTGGGCTTCGTCCAGGGTCTGGGCGTCAAAGGGCATCTTCATCTGGAAGATGTGGGCGGAGCGCATCAAGCGGGCGGTGTGGTCCTGGAGACGGAAAATGGCGGTGCCCTTGACGGTCTTATAGGCCCGCACCCCTTCAAATACGGCCATACCGTAATGGAGGGAGTGGGTGAGAACGTGGGTGCTGGCTTCCCGCCAGGGCACCAACTTGCCGTCCATCCAGATAAAACCGTCACGATCCGACATAGACATGTTGCTTCTCCAATTCGCTTGCGTATTTTCTAAAGCTCAGGATTCTAGCCGATTTCGACCCCGCCTGCATGGGCGCCCCCCGGGGCGGGGCGGGGCAAGGGGGGGCTAAGGCCCGGCCCACGGGGCGTTTGCGAGGGGTGGCGGGGGGCGGAGCGGCGCCTGCCGGTCCCGGCCCCACCTTCCCGGAAGCAACAAGGTAAAATGCGTCTTTTGCTTTTTCGACACCCCCATGACCCGTTGGAAACCCCATGTGACCGTGGCCGCCGTAGTGGAGCGGGACGGTCGCTTTTTGTTGGTGGAAGAGGAAACCGAATTCGGCCTCCAGTTCAACCAGCCCGCCGGACACCTGGAAGAAGGGGAAAGCCTGGTGGACGCCTGCATCCGGGAAGCCCTGGAAGAAACCGCCTACCATTTCCGGCCCACGGCCCTGGTGGGCATCTACCGCTGGCCCCATCCCACCAAGGACATGACCTATCTGCGCTTCAATTTCGCCGGGGAAATCACCGGGGAAGAGGTGGGCCGGGCTCTGGACGAGGGGATTGTGGCGGCCCGCTGGATGACCCTGGACGAAGTCCGGGCCACCGCCGCCCGGCACCGTAGCCCCATGATCCTGCGCTGCATTGAGGATTACGCCGCGGGTAAGCGCTATCCCCTGGACCTTCTCACCGACAATCCCCAATGATCGGACGTCCGGTTCCCTGGCTGTTGGGCTTGGCCCTGGTGCTCTCCGGCCCGGTCCGGGGGGCGGAACCGACGGCCACGGTCTGCTACGACTATGGCTGCCGGATGGAGACCGCCGTTCCCTTTCCCCCCGCGGTGCTGGCGGCCGCCGCCGCGCCCCTGGTCGGGGTAAAGGATGCCGCCGCTGAACGGGCGGCCCTGGGGGAGGTGATTGGCCGGCTCTACCGCTATGCGGGGACCCGTACCCCCATCTGGCAGGACAAGGGGGGCAATACGGAGGATGACGGGGTGGAAGGGCGCATGGACTGCATCGACCACTCCACCACCACCACCCATTTTTTGGAAATGCTGGTGGCCTCCGGTCGCCTCCGCTTCCACACCATTCAGCCCCGGGTCATGCGCAGCCGCTTCCTGGTCATGGACCACTGGACGGCGGTGCTGCGGGACAAGGCCAGCGGGGAACTGTATGCGGTGGATAGCTGGTTCGGCGACAACGGGGACCCGGCGGAAGTGCTGCCCCTGGCGGACTGGCGGGCCGGGCGGGATCCGGAGGTGATCCACCGGAGCCTGCCCGGGGAACCGGGCCAGCCCCTGCTCCAATATCCCCGGGAAATGGTGGAAGGGGACCCGGTGCCCCCGGGCCCGGTCCCCGCCAAGGTACCGGCGCCCATCAAGGTGGGGGCGCCCGCCAAGGCAGGGGCTCCCACCAGGGGCGGACTGCTGCCCGAGGCGCTCCAGGCCGCCCTGGCCCGTTTGGCGGCCAAGCAAACACAGGTAAAGGAAAAACCATGAAGGAAAAGACCGTAGTGGTGGGCATGTCCGGCGGGGTGGATTCCTCCGTGGCGGCCCTGCTGCTGAAGCGCCAGGGCTGGAAGGTGATCGGCCTGTTCATGAAAAACTGGGAAGACGACGACACGGAGGAATACTGCTCCTCCCGCCAGGATCTGATCGACGTGATGAGCGTGGCGGACACCATCGGCATTGACGTGGAAGTGGTGAATTTCGCCCAGGAATACAAGGAACGGGTGTTTTCCGAATTTCTCCGGGAATACCAGGCCGGGCGCACCCCCAATCCGGACGTGCTGTGCAATTCGGAAATCAAGTTCAAGGCCTTCCTGGAACACGCCCTCACCCTGGGGGCGGACAAAATCGCCACGGGCCATTACGCCGGGGTGCGGGAAGTGCCCAGCCCCAGCGGCCTGGGGGTGGAGTACCAGCTCCTCAAGGCGGAGGACGGCACCAAGGATCAAAGCTATTTCCTCCATCGCCTGAACCAGGCCCAGCTTTCCAAGGCTCTCTTTCCCCTAGCCGACGTGTATAAGCGGGATGTGCGCAAAATGGCTCTGGACGCCGGTCTCCACGTGGCGGCTAAGAAGGATTCCACGGGCATCTGCTTTATCGGAGAACGGCCCTTCAAGGACTTCCTCATGCATTACCTGCCCCCCAAGCTGGGGGAAATCCGGGATCTGGATACGGATCGGGTCCTGGGGGAACACGACGGTATGACCTACCACACCTTGGGCCAGCGCAAGGGCTTGCACATCGGCGGCCTCAAGGGCAGCGGCGGGGAACACGACGCCTGGTTCGTGGCCCGCAAGGACGTGGCCCGCAACATTCTTTATGTGGTTCAGGGCCACGACCATCCGGCCCTCTACCGGAGCGAGCTGGAAGCCCGGGATTTGTCCTGGGTGGCGGGCCGGGCGCCCCATGCCCACTGGGTGTACAACGCCAAAACCCGCTATCGCCAGGAGGATGCCCCCTGCGAGGTGGAACGGGTGGGGGATGAGGCCTGCACGGTGAAATTTGCCGAACCCCAGTGGGCGGTCACCCCGGGCCAGTCCGTGGTGCTTTATGAATCCCGGGTCTGCCTGGGAGGCGGCATCATCCAATGAGCGCTCCCGAATTGCAGCCCTCTCGGGACCCAGGGGAATCCCGGGACAGCGTGGCCGGGTTCCTTTCCCCCCGTACCCTGCGCCTCTCCCTGATTACCGTCATTCTGGCCGTGCTGGGCTATCTGGCCCTGTCCGTCTGGGCCGGTTGGGATGCCATTGCCGCCGCCCTGAACCGTATTGGCCCTGGGGTGGCCCTGGGCCTCTTGGCCCTCTCTCTGGTCAATTACTCCCTGCGTTTCGTACGCTGGCAGCATTACCTCCATCTCCTGGGCGGTGCGCCGGCCTGGCGCCCCAGCCTGCGCATCTATTTCGCCGGTTTTGCCCTGACCACCAGCCCGGGCAAGTTGGGGGAACTGCTCCGGGGCGCCCTGCTCAAGCCCTATGGCATCGGCCTTTTGGCCAGCACGGCGGCGTTTTTCTCGGAGCGGTGCGCCGATCTCATGGGCATCCTCATTCTCTCTTCCCTGGGTTTCTGGCATTACCCGGCGGGAGCCAGCCTGCTTCTGGCCATTGTGGCCGGGGTGGGGGTACTGCTCTTTGCGGTCCAATACCCGGGCTGGATTGCCCTGGTGGAACGGTGGAGTGAGGGGCGCCGGGGCCGGATCTTTGTGCTGCTGGGCCATCTGTGCCAGCTGGTGCTGAGCTTCCGCCGCTGCTTCGCCTGGCCCACCCTGGCCCTGGCCCTGGTGCTGGGGGTGGCGGCCTGGGGGGCGGAGGCCTTGGCTTTTCATTGGCTGCTGGTGCGCCTGGATTGCCAGGTGAGCCTGCCCATGGCGGTCTTTATTTACTCCTTTGCCATGCTCATCGGCGGCCTCTCCTTCCTGCCCGGCGGGCTGGGGGGTAGCGAGGCGGTGATGATCGGACTGCTGGTCTGGCAGGGGGTGGCCCATCCCCTGGCGGTGACCGTGACCCTCATTACCCGTCTGGCTACCCTGTGGTTTGCCGTGGTCCTGGGCATTGTGGCCCTGGGGCGGCAGCAGCGGGAAATCCGTCTTTCCGGAGCGTCTTCATGAATCCCTATCCTTCCTGGGGCAATCTGCCTTCCCGGCCGCCCCGGCGGGTGTTTCCCCTGGCGGATCGCCATGCCCTTCTGCCCCGGGATGAGGTGAGCCTCATTCCCCAGGGTAACGGCCGCAGTTACGGGGACGTGTGTCTGAACGGGGACGGCGGCCTGGTGCTGACCCGGGCCCTGGACCGGTTCCTCTTTTTCGATGCGGCCACGGGCGTTTTGCGTTGCGAGGCCGGGGTGCTGCTGTCCGACATCCTGGCCCTGGCCGTGCCCCAGGGCTGGTTTTTGCCGGTCACCCCGGGGACCCAGTTCGTTACCGTGGGAGGCGCCATCGCCAATGACGTCCATGGCAAAAATCACCATGGGGCGGGCACCTTCGGCTGCCATGTGGGGGGGCTGGAGCTGCTGCGCAGCGACGGTTCCCGCAGCTGGTGCTCCCCGGAGGTGAATCCGGAGTGGTTCGCCGCCACAGTGGGGGGCCTGGGTCTTACCGGCCTGATTACCTGGGCCGAGTTGCGCCTGATCCCCATTCACCATCCCTTCCTCTCCGTCACCAGCACCCGCTTCGGCAATCTGGACGAATTTTTCGCCATCAATCAGGAGGCGGAGGCCCAACACGCCTACACGGTGGCCTGGATCGACTGCCTGGCCAAGGGGCCCCAACTGGGCCGGGGCATTTTCATGGCCGGGGATCACGCCGGGCCGGTTTCCCGCTTGCCCAAATACCGCAGCCATCCCCGCAATGTGCCGGTCCAGCCCCCCATTTCCCTGATCAATAATCTGAGCCTGCGGCTCTTTAACGCGGTTTATGCCCGCAAGCCCCTGGGGCGGCCCGGGGGGCTGATGCACTACGAGCCCTACTTTTATCCTCTGGACGCGGTGCTGCACTGGAACCGGCTCTACGGCCGCAAAGGCTTTTACCAGTACCAGTGCGTGCTGCCCCCGGCAGTGGGGCGGGACGGGGTGGCGGCCATGCTCCGAGCCATTGCCAAAAGCGGCCAGGGCTCCTTCCTGGCGGTGCTGAAAACCTTTGGGGACGTGTCCAGCCCGGGCATGCTCTCCTTTCCCCAGCCTGGGGTTACCCTGGCCCTGGATTTCCCCAATCTGGGGGACAAGACCCGGCAGCTCTTCCAGGTGCTGGACAGCCTGGTGGCCCAGGCCGGGGGGCGCCTCTATCCGGCCAAGGACGCCCGTATGCCCGCCAGCCTGTTCCGCCAGGGTTATCCCCAGTGGGAACGCTTTCAGAACTTTATCGACCCCCAATTTTCGTCCGACTTCCGGCGTCGGATGATGGAGTAAGCCATGAGCAATATCGTCATCGTCGGCGCCACCTCGGCCATTGCGGAACGCTGCGCCCGTCTCTGGGCCACCCTGGGCAATTCCCTGCTGCTGGTGGGGCGTAATCCCC
This sequence comes from Azospira inquinata, assembly GCF_018905915.1. Taxonomy (NCBI): domain Bacteria; kingdom Pseudomonadati; phylum Pseudomonadota; class Betaproteobacteria; order Rhodocyclales; family Rhodocyclaceae; genus Azospira; species Azospira inquinata. The sequence continues at coordinate 601,036 of NZ_CP064782.1, read as the reverse complement.
AGCGCCTGGAAGACATTGCCACGGATCTTAAGGTCCGGGCCGGGGGCCAATCCTGCACCATTGCCACCTATGTAATGGACGCCACCGATGTGGCTGCCCACGGGGCCCTGTTACAGCATGCCCGGGATACCCTGGGGGAAGTGGATGTGCTCTTCATCGCCCACGGCACCCTGCCGGATCAGGTGGCCTGTGAAGCCTCGGTGGAAAAGACCCTGGCGGAAATCGCCAACAACGGCACCAGTGTGGTGGCCCTGGCCACCCGCTTCGGCCAGTATTTTGCCGAGCGGGGGCGGGGCACCCTGGCTGCCATCGGCTCCGTGGCCGGGGACCGGGGGCGTCAGAGCAACTACGTCTATGGGGCCGCCAAGGGTCTGGTGGACCATTTCTTCCAGGGCCTGCGTAATCGCCTCTTTCCCCTGGGGGTGCGGGTGCTGCTGGTGAAGCCCGGCTTTGTGGATACCCCCATGACCGCTGCTTTCCCCAAGGGCCCCCTGTGGGCCAAGCCGGAAACCGTGGCGGCCCGCATCGTGGAAGCGGTATCGGAAGGGGACGACGTGGTCTATGTGCCCAGCTTCTGGCGCTTCATCATGTTCATCATCCGCCACGTGCCGGAGACCATTTTTAAGCGTCTCAAGCTTTGAGGGACGGTCACGGCCGGTGACCGTGAACGCAAAAGCCGCCGAATGCGGCGGCTTTTTCTTTGGGGGCCTGGAGGCTTATTCCTGGGGCACCGTCTCGGCGAAGGAGGGGCGTTGCATGAGCTTTTCGTACACCCGGGCCAGTCCCGGATGGGCCACCCGCCAGTCGATATCGGGGAAGCGGAAATCCAGGTAGCCCAGGGCTACGCCCACGGCCACATCGGCCAGGGAGAAGTGGGTACCCATACACCAGGTACCTTCCCCCAGTTCCCCGGCCATAAAGTCCAGGCTGCGGGTGATTTTTTCCCGCTGACGCTTGATCCAGGCCGGGCTTTTTTCGTTCTTGGGGCGCTTGCCTTCCAGGAAGGCGGCTACCCCGGCCTCACAGACCCCGTCCGCCAGGGCTTCCCAACGCTTCACTTCCATCCGCTCCCGGTTGGGGGCAGGCATGAGCTTGTTGTTGGGGGTGACGTTGTCCAGGTATTCCACAATGACCCGGGAATCGAACATGGGGCTGCCGTCATCCAGGATCAGGACCGGAATTTTGCCCAGGGGATTCACATCGGGAACATGGGTGTCGGGAGTCCAGGGGGAGTCGATCTGGAATTCCGCTTCGATTTTCTTTTCCGCCAGCACGACGCGGACTTTGCGTACGAAGGGGCTGGTGGTTGTGCCGATCAGTTTCATGGGCGCTCTTGTAGGGAACTGCCGGGGCTAGGATAAAGGCTTTATGGAACGAGCCGATCTGGTGTCGCTATGTCATTTTTGTTGCGCCCCGATTATAGCATCGGCGGGCCCTTCTGCCGTGTTCCCGGCGTTTTCGCCGGGGTCGGGGGAACGGCCGGTTTGCCCGGAGGGAGCCCCGACAGGTAAAATTCCGCCCTCGTTTCAATAGGATGCTATTCATGTCTTTCACTGCTCTTACAGCCCTGTCTCCCCTGGACGGCCGCTACGCCGCCAAGGTGGATGCCCTGCGTCCCCAATTTTCCGAATACGGGCTGATCCACCGCCGCCTGCAGGTGGAAATCGAATGGCTTAAGGCCCTGGCCGCCGAACCCCATTTCGCCGAAATTCCGGCCTTTTCCCCGGCCACCGTGGCGGAACTGGATGCCTTGGTAGGGGCTTTCGGCCCTGAACAGGCGGCGGAAGTGAAGGAAATCGAGGCCGTCACCAACCATGACGTGAAGGCCCTGGAATACTGGATCAAGAAGCGCCTGGCCCATAACCAGGAAGTGATGAAGGTGGGGGAATTCATCCACTTCGCCTGCACTTCCGAGGATATCAACAACCTGTCCCACGCCCTCATGCTCAAGGCGGCCCGGGAAGAGGTGCTGCTGCCTACCCTGGGCAAGGTGGTGGAACGGCTGCGGGAACTGGCCCATCTGCTGGCCGAAGTGCCCATGATGGCCCGTACCCACGGCCAGCCGGCTACCCCCACCACCCTGGGGAAGGAAATGGCCAACGGCGCCTATCGCCTGGGCCGGGCTTACAGCCGCATTGCCGGGGTGTCCCTCACCGCCAAGATCAACGGGGCAGTGGGCAACTACAACGCCCACCTGGCCGCCTACCCGGGCTTTGACTGGGAAGGCTTCGCCAAGCGCTTTGTGGAAAGCCTGGGGCTGGAATTCAATCCCTACACCATCCAGATCGAGCCCCACGACGCCATGGCGGAGCTTTTTGACGCCTACGCCCGGGCCAACACCATCCTCATCGACCTGGACCGGGACGTGTGGGGCTACATTTCCCTGGGCTTCTTCAAACAGAAGGTCAAGGCCGGGGAAGTGGGCTCTTCCACCATGCCCCACAAGGTCAATCCCATCGACTTCGAAAATTCCGAAGGCAATCTGGGGCTGGCCAACGCGGTGCTGCGCCATCTGGCGGAAAAGCTGCCTATCTCCCGCTGGCAGCGGGATCTGACCGACTCCACCGTGCTGCGCAACATGGGGGTGGGTCTGGGTTACACCCTCCTGGGCTACGATTCCCTGCTCAAGGGCTTGGGCAAGCTGGAAGCCCGGCCCGAGAACATGCAGACGGACCTGGACGCCAACTGGGAACTGCTGGCCGAGCCCATCCAGACCGTGATGCGCCGCTACGGCATTGCCAATCCCTACGAAAAGCTGAAGGAACTGACCCGGGGGCATCGGGTTTCCCGGGAAGACATGCAGAATTTCGTGCGCAGCCTGGAGATTCCGGAGGCCGCCAAGGAATCCCTGTTGCAGCTTACCCCCTGGGATTACACGGGTAAGGCTGCCGAGCTGGCCAAGCGTATTTAACCCGGGCCGGGGGCGGTGCCGCCTCCGCCTTCCCTGCTTTGAAAACGGCCTTGCGGGGCCGTTTTTCTTTCCTAACCCCAAACCGGAGTTCCTTCCATGAGTTTTGCCGAAAACCTGAAAAAACTACCCGGCGTTTCCCATCTGTCCGCCATCAACCTGCTGGATGGGGAGGGCAACGCCGTGGGCCTGATCGAAAACAAGCCGGGCAGCCAGGGTTCCCTGGCGGTCTATAACCACTTGGCCCAGACCTATGGGGCCATTACCCCCCAGGCGGCGGAAAAAGGGGTGGAACTGTTTGCCGAACATGGGGAAGATGCCAAGCGCCATCCGGGCAAGCACCCCAATATCGACCGGCTGCTGCAAGTGATCGCCAGCGGCGCCACCCTGCGGGTCAAGCACGTTTTCAATCTCTAGGCGGGATGGGCTGGCGTTCCTCAGCGTTCCTTTTACCTATCTTTACCATCCCCACGGCATGACCCGGGGGTGGGGGCTCTATAATTTACCCAGAAGAAACGGGCTTCCCGTCCGGGAAGACCCTTCCGCTCAACCCAACCTGGAGGTATCACCCATGAAGTCTTCTTCTTTGCTCGTTTCCCTGGTGCTTGGCGCCACCCTGGTCGGCAGTGCTTCCCTGGCCCTGGCCCGGGAAAACATGAGCCCCACCGATGAAGCCATTGTCACCCGGCAGGCCGGTTACAAGTTCATGGCCTGGAACATGGGCAAGATCAAGGGAAATCTGGCGGGCAACTACAACAAGGAACAGGTGGCCGCCGCTGCCAACACCATTAACGCCATCGCCAATTCCGGCATGGGCGCCCTCTATCCCGCCGGTTCCGACAAGGCTGGTGCCGGGGTGCATACCCATGTGAAGCCCGAACTCTTCAAGCAGCCGGAAAAGGTGAAGGAACTGGCCATCGGCCTTTCCAAGGCCACCAACGAACTGGCCCGGGCTGCTGCCAGCGGTGATGCGGGGGCCGTCAAGGTGGCCTTCGGCAAGACCGGGGAAGCCTGCAAGTCCTGCCACGACAAGTTCCGGGAAAAGGAATAAGCCCCGGGATTTCACCCCAGCGGGCTCTTGGTCCTAGTGGCCAAACCGCTGTGACCAAAGAAAAAGCCGCCCTTGGGCGGCTTTTTCTTTGGGGCGGAGGAAAGGGGTTTCCTGACGCCTTTCCCCGTGCCTACCAGTCCTGATTGCTGGTGGTGGGGGGCGGGGCGGGCAGCCAGGTGCCGCTGGCGCCCCATACGGCGGCCAGGGCCAGGACCAGGGCCACGATAAAGGCCACTAGGCGGCCGCCCTGGGCATCCGGCGTCCCTGCGGGGGCGGGAGCTTTGCCGGTAATCATGGGGCGTACCAGGTTGTGGTGGCGCATGTGGAAATAGAAAACGATGGCGGCCACGTGGAGCACGATCAGGCCGGTGAGCAGATTGCCGCACAGCTCGTGGATGCCCGAGAGGGTATCGGACAGGTCCTTGCCCGCCAGGTTGAAGAGATAGCCCTGGAAGGCGATGTCGTCATTGGCGAAGAGCCCGGTGCCCACCTGGCAGGCGGTCAGGGCGAGGAGGGCGAAAACAGAGAGGGCCCCCAGGGGATTGTGGCCCACGCCTTGCCATTGGCCTTTCAGGTAGCGGCGGATACCGGCGGGGGTGGGGAAAAAGGTGGCGAAGCGGGCGTAGGTGGAACCGATAAAGCCCCACACCAGGCGGAACACTACCAGGCCTACCACCAGCAGGCCCAGACGGCCGTGCCATTCAATGGCGTTGCCCCCCACATGGCCGGTGACGATGGCGGCGATGACGGCGGCGGCCAGGGTCCAGTGGAAGAGGCGGGTGGGCAGGTCCCATAATTTGATTTGCTGTGTGTCACTCATGGGGATACTCCGAAGGAGAAAAGAAAAAAGGCCTTCACGCCAAAGAGCATGAAGGCCTGTCCGGTACGACTGGCGCGCCTTAGACGCAGGCGCCGTCGGAACTCACGTTGGGGTCCTTGGCCTTGAGGGGCTTGATGAACTGCTCCCGGGAAACCCCCAGCCACATCACCAGGGGGCTGGCCACCAGCACGGAGGAGTAAATCCCGAAGCAGATGCCGATGGTCAGGGCCAGGGCGAAGTAGTGCAGGGTTTCGCCGCCGAAGACCAGCATGGAGAGCACCATCATCTGGGTACAACCGTGGGTGATGATGGTCCGGGAGATGGTGCTGGTAATGGCATGGTCTAGCACCTCATGGGTGCTTAAGCCCCGCACCTTGCGGAAGGTTTCCCGCACCCGGTCGAACACCACCACGGATTCATTCACCGAATAGCCCAGCACGGCCAGGACCGCCGCCAGCACCGAGAGGGAAAATTCCCACTGGAAGAAGGCGAAGAAGCCCAGGATGATCACCACGTCGTGCAGGTTGGCGATGATGGCGGAAATGGAGAAGCGCCATTCAAAGCGGAAGGCCAGGTAGATGATGATGCCGATGACCACCAGGAGCAGGGCCAGGGCCCCGTTGGTGGCCAGTTCCTGACCCACCTGGGGCCCCACGAATTCCACCCGGCGCAGGGAGGCGGAAGCGTCCTCGGCGTGGAGGGCGCCCATGACGGATTCACCCAGCTTGGCGGTGTTCTGTTCGCCCTTCAGGGGCAGGCGAATCAGCACATCCTCGGAGGAACCGAAATTCTGCACGGAGAAATCGCTGTAGCCCGAGTGTTCTAGGGCGCCCCGCATTTTCTCCAGATCGGCGGCCTGGCTGTAATGGACTTCGATCAGGGTGCCCCCGGTGAATTCCACGGACAGGTGGAGGCCCCGGGTGGCGAGGAAGAAAATGGCCGCTACGAAGGTAATCGCCGAAATGACGTTGAACACCAGCGCATGGCGCATGAAGGGAATGTCTTTGTGAATGCGGAAGAATTCCATGGCGGTTTCCTTACTTGGCGCTGCCGGCAACGTTGCCGGGCTTCCAGATTTGGCCGATGGCCAGTTTTTCCAGCTTGCGACGGCGGCCGTAGATCAGATTCACCAGGGACCGGGAGACCACCACGGAACTGAACATGGAGGTGAGGATGCCCAGGCAGTGGACCACGGCAAAGCCCCGGATGGGGCCGGAACCGAAGGCCAGGAGCATGATCCCCACAATCAGGGTGGTGATGTTGGAGTCGATGATGGTATCGAAAGCCCGTTCGTAACCGGCGGAGATGGCCGCCTGGGGACTGGCCCCGTTACGCAGCTCTTCCCGGATCCGCTCGTTGATCAGCACGTTGGAGTCGATGGCCATCCCCAGGGTCAGGGCGATAGCCGCGATCCCGGGCAGGGTCAGGGTGGCCTGCAACATGGAGAGAATGGCCACCAGGAACAGCAGGTTGGAAGCCAGGGCCGCCACGGAGACCATGCCGAAGACCATGTAGTACAGGATCATGAAAATGGCGATGGCGGAGAAGCCCCACAGATTGGAGTGGAAGCCCTTCTTGATGTTGTCCGCGCCGAGGGACGGGCCGATGGTCCGTTCTTCCACGATGTCCATGGGGGCGGCCAGGGAACCGGCCCGGAGCAGCAGGGCGGTGTCGCTGGCTTCCTGGGTGCTCATCTTGCCGCTGATCTGCACCCGGCCGCCGCCGATTTCACCCCGGATCACCGGAGCGGTCACCACTTCCCCCTTGCCCTTTTCGATGAGCAGGATGGCCATGCGCTTGCCCACGTTATCCCGGGTCACGTCCTTGAAAATCCGGGCGCCGGCGGAATCCAGGGTGAGGTGCACCGCCGGTTCGTGGGTTTGGCCGTCGAAGCCGGGTTGGGCGTCCGTGAGCCGATCCCCGGTGAGCACCACCTGCTTCTTCACCAGGATGGGCAGGCCGGCCCGCTCCGAATAGATTTCGTCGCCGAAGGGCGTCTGTCCGGCCCGAGCGGCTTCAATGGCGCTGGGATCGTCATCCACCATGCGGATTTCCAGGGAGGCGGTGCGGCCCAGGATGTCCTTGGCCTTGGCCGTGTCCTGCACCCCGGGGAGCTGCACCACGATACGGTCAGCGCCCTGTTGCTGGATCACCGGCTCGGCCACGCCCAGTTCGTTAATCCGGTTGTGCAGGGTGGTGATGTTCTGCTTGATGGCGAAGTCCTGGATGCGCTTGATGGCTTCCGGCTTCATAGTGGCGTAGAGCTTCAGATCGGAGCCGCTGCCGCTTTCCGCCAGTTGCAGATCCGCCTGATTGTCTTCAATGGCGGTCTGGGCAGCCTTCAGGGTGTCTTCGTCCCGGAAGCGGATGATGACCCCGCTACCCTGCCGGTCAATGCCCGCGTGGCGGATGTTCTTGTCCCGCAGCAGGCTGCGCAGGTCGGCGGCGGTGGAATCCAGACGCTTGGTCAGGGCCCCCTGCATATCCACTTGCAGCAGGAAGTGCACCCCGCCCCGCAGGTCCAGGCCCAGGTACATGGGCAGGGCGCCCATGCTGGTGAGCCATTGGGGAGTGGCGGAGAGCAGATTCAGGGCCACCACGTATTCCGGGTTGGCCGGATCGGGATTGAAGGCTTTTTCCAGTAGATCCTTGGCTTTCAGCTGGGTATCCGTATCCCGGAAGCGGGCCTTGACCCCGTTGCTGTCCAGGAAAATGCCTTCGCTGGTCACGCCCGCGTCTTTCAGGGTGCCTTCGACCCGGGCCAGGAGCTGGTTATCCACCTTGATGGTGACGTGGGTGGGGGAGACCTGCACCGCCGGCGATTCGCCGAAGAAATTGGGCAGGGTGTAAAGGAAGCCGATCACCAGCGCCACGGCAACGGTGATGTATTTCCAGAGGGGGTAGCGATTCATAGTGTGTTTCTTCGCGCAAGAAAAGAGGCGCGGCCAAAAACAACGGGCGGGAATTGCTCCCGCCCTGGCGTCGCGTTCTTAGAGGGACTTCAGAGTGCCTTTGGGCAGAATGATCTGCACGGCGGGCTTTTGCACCACGATTTCCGTTTCCGGAGCAATTTCCACGTGGACGTATTCCTCGCCCACCTTGGTTACCCGGCCGGCAATGCCGCCCTGGGTCACCACTTCGTCACCCTTCTGCATGGCGCCCAGCAAGGCTTTGTGTTCCTTGGCGCGCTTCATTTGGGGGCGGATCATCAGCAGCCAGAAAATGGCGAAAATGACGATCATGGGCAGAAAGGACATGATCCCACTGACGGGATCGGTAGCGGCGGCCTGGCCGGCCTGTTGCGCATAAGCGGCGCTAATCAGCACGGTCTAACTCCTCTCGGATTGGTGATGGATTAAACGGGCCATTGTACCACCGGTCCATGACCCTGCCGTGTCGGTGGAATGCCCCCTGACGCCTAGGCCAGGGGCCCTCTCGCCCGGTCCGTGGCAAAGCGTTGCCGGTATTCCGTCAAACGCCCGGCGGCAATGGCTTCCCGCAGTTCCCCGGTGAGTACCTGGTAATAGCGCAGGTTGTGGATGGTGTTGAGCTGGGCCCCCAGGATTTCCCCTACCCGGAACAGATGGTGCAGGTAGGCCCGGGTGAAATTGCGGCAGGTATAGCAGTCGCAGCTTTCGTCCAGGGGACGTAGATCCTGGCGATAGGCGGCGTTTTTGATCTTCACGTCGCCATAGCGGGTGAATAGCCAGCCGTTGCGGGCGTTACGGGAGGGCATGACGCAGTCGAACATATCCACCCCCTGGGTCACCCCTTCCACTATGTCTTCCGGCGTACCCACCCCCATCAGGTACCGGGGCCGGTCGGCGGGGAGGCGGGGGGCGATGTGGCCCAGCACCCGGAACATGTCCTCCTTGGGTTCCCCTACGGAAAGACCGCCGATGGCGTAGCCGTCGAAGCCGATCTGGGTGAGTCCGGCCAGGGATTCGTCCCGCAGGTCTTCATACATGCCGCCCTGGACAATGCCGAAGAGGGCGTTGGGATTTTCCAGTCGGTTGAATTCGTCCCGGGAGCGCTTGCCCCAGCGCAGGGAGAGGCGCATGGAATCCGCCGCCTGGTCCCGGGTGGCGGGGAAGGGGGTGCATTCGTCAAAGCTCATCACAATGTCCGAATTGAGGACCTTCTGAATGGCCATGGACACTTCCGGGGTGAGGAAGAGTCGGTCCCCGTTCAGGGGAGACTGGAATTTCACCCCCTCTTCGCTGATTTTGCGCAGAGCCCCCAGGGAAAAGACCTGGAAGCCGCCGGAGTCGGTGAGAATGGGCTTTTCCCAGCCCATGAAACGATGCAGGCCGCCATGGGCCTGGATGACTTCCAGCCCCGGCCGCAGCCAGAGGTGGAAGGTGTTGCCCAGACAGATCTGGGCCTGGATGTCCCGCAGCATCTGGGGCGTCATGGCCTTGACCGAGCCGTAGGTACCCACGGGCATAAACACGGGGGTTTCTACAACGCCGTGGGCGAGGGTGAGGCGGCCGCGCCGGGCCTGTCCGTCGGTGGTGAGTAGTTCGTAGTGCATGGCAAGTCCTGGTAAAGCGGCGGCCGGGAAAGGGCGCCAAGGGTGGTGCCGGATCAGGGAAGGGGCAAAGGCCCCATCTTAAGGGGAAAAGGGTGGGTGAAGGGTTCCAATCCCTCCGCCTCCGTCGGGGTAAGGCTCCTGGCCTTAAGGGGAAGAGGACGGGGTGCCCGAAGGCGCCCTGGGCTCCTCAGCCCTGGGTCGGCGCCGCCTTTTCCAGCAACATGGCGTCCCCATAGCTGAAAAACCGGTAGCGCTCTGCCACCGCGTGGGCGTAGGCCCGGCGGATGGGTTCCATGCCCGCAAAGGCGGAAACCAGCATGAGCAGGGTGGAGCGGGGCAGGTGGAAGTTGGTGATGAGCCGATCCACGGTCTGGAAGCGATAGCCCGGGGTGATGAAAATGTCCGTTTCCCCGCTCCCCGCCCGTACCGTGCCGTCCCCCAAGGCAGCAGCCTCCAGGGTGCGCATGGAGGTGGTGCCCACGGCGACGACCCGGCCGCCCCGAGCCCGGGTGTCCCGAATGGCCTGGGCGGTGGCTTCGGGCACGTTGTAACGTTCGCTATGCATCTGGTGGTCCGCGATGCGGTCTTCCCGCACGGGCTGGAAGGTGCCGGCCCCCACATGGAGGGTCAGCCAAGCTTGTTGGATGCCCTGGGCGGCCAGGGTGGCCAGCAGGGCCTCATCGAAATGGAGCCCGGCCGTGGGGGCGGCCACGGCCCCCGGGTGTTTGGCATAGACCGTCTGATAGCGGGACTGGTCCTCCGCCTCCGGCGTGTGGGTAATGTAGGGGGGCAGGGGCAGGCGGCCGTGGGCTTCGGCCAGTTGCCACAAATCCCCATCCCCTGGCGCTAGCTCCAGCTCGAAAAACTGGCCTTGGCGGCCGGTGCAGGTGAGGGCGAAGGCTTCATCCAGAATCAGCCGGGAGCCGGGCTTGGGGGATTTGCTGGCCCGCACTAGGGCCAGGGCGTGATGGGCGTCCACAATGCGCTCCAGCATCACTTCCACCTGGCCGCCGCTTTCCTTGCGCCCCAGCAGGCGGGCCTTGATGACCTTGGTGTCATTGAAGACCAGCAAATCCCCCGGGGCCAGGAACTGGGGCAGGTCGGCAAAATGCCGGTCCTCCAGTTGGTTACCGTCCACATGGAGTAGGCGGCTGGCGGTGCGTTGGGCGGCCGGATGCTGGGCAATCAATTCCGGGGGAAGGGGAAAATCGAAATCGTCGAGGGTAAGTTCGGAGGCTGACATGAAAAAATACGGTGGATGGTTTTAACGGCTTGTGGGGCCGGGGGGAATAAGCGATAATGCGCGCCTTCCCCAGCCCGGGAAATCTCCCGGCGCTTCTCATGCCGAGGTGGCGGAATCGGTAGACGCAGCGGATTCAAAATCCGCCGTTGGTAACAACGTGAGGGTTCGAGTCCCTCTCTCGGCACCAAATTCCCTTAGGTATTTCTGCTCAGGCTGCGTTCGTTTCCGCCTGCGCCCTGTTGCCTTTTTCTGCCCCATAAGCCCAGAAAAGGAGCCGGATTGTCTCATAGACTCCCCCTCCCCCCCAAACCCGGACATGGCGGCGGTTCTACCAACAAGAGGGCCGCCGGATAAGGGCGGCCTTCTTCTTTAGCTACCCCGGGTCAGGCGACGCTGACGCTGAGTTTGTCCTTTTTGACCTTGAGGCTGATCTTGCGCACCGGTTCCCCCGCCGCCATGCGCTCTAGAACTGCGTCGGAAAGATTGGCGAGAACGGTGTCCGCAATGATGGCATCCGCATTGCGGGCACCGCTATCCACTTCGGTGCAGCGGCTGGCAATGAGCTCCACCAGGGCGTCACCAAAGTCCAGCCTGGCACCGTGATTGGCCTCGATTCGGGCCCGAACCCGTTCCAGCTTGAGGCGGATGATGCGCTTCATTACGTCATCCTGAACCGGGTAATAAGGCACCACATTGAGCCGTCCGAGAAACGCTGGTTTGAAGGCTTTTTGCAGGTCGGGGCGCAGTAATTCAGCCAGGTCTTCCGGGGTGGGGGCCCGGGATTGGCCGTTCACCGTGACCCCGTGTTCCACGGCCTGCATGATGAGCTGGGTGCCCACGTTGGAGGTGAGCAGGATGACCGTGTTACGGAAATCCACCTCTCGGCCTTCCGCATCTTCCAACACTCCCTTGTCGAACACCTGGAAAAACAGCTCCAGTACGTCCGGGTGGGCCTTTTCCACCTCGTCCAGCAGCACTACGCTGTAGGGGCGGCGGCGCACCGCTTCTGTGAGCACGCCTCCTTCACCGTAGCCCACGTACCCCGGAGGGGAGCCCTTCAGGCCGGAAACGCTATGAGCTTCCTGGTACTCGGACATATTGATGCAGACCAGATTCCGTTCTCCTCCATAAAGCTCATTGGCCAGGGCCAGGGCCGTTTCCGTTTTGCCGACGCCAGAGGGGCCGACGAGGAGAAAAACGCCCTTGGGTTTCCCCGGATCTTCCAGATTAGCCCGGGCAATGCGCAGTCGCCGGGCAATCAAGGCCAGGGCGTGGTTTTGCCCCACGACCCTTTGTTCCAGCAGGTCCTGGAGGCGGCGCACATTGTCGATTTCATCGCTCAACATGCGTCCCAGGGGAATGCCGGTCCAGGCTGACACGATTTCAGCCACCGTTGCTCCGTCCACACAGTCATAGACCAGGGGGCTTTGCTGGTGCAATTCATGGAGCTGGGCTTGGGTGGCCTGGAGGGTTGCCCGTAATTGCGCCCGCTGGCTTTCCTGGCTCCCTGCCTTGCGTTTGCCCTTGGGGGCTTCGGCGCCTTCCGGAGGGAGTGCTGCCAGGGCCTGGCGGGTTTCCTGAATGGTGTCGATCAGGGCTTGCTGGGCGGCCTGGGCGTCTTGGGCCTCTTTCAGGCTCTTCGCCAGTTCCTCCTTGCGGGCCGCCAGCTCCTTAAGGCGAGGGCCGTGGGCGGCCTCGTCCTGTTCCCGGCCCAGGGCGGCGATTTCCCGATCCACGTTTTCCACCAGCCGTGTCAAATCTTCCACCACCGCCGGTTTGGATGCTCGGGAAAGGGCGACCCGGGCGCAGGCCGTATCCAGAACACTTACCCCCTTGTCCGGCAGTTGGCGCCCGGCGATGTAGCGGGCGGAGAGCTTTACCGCTTCCACCACCGCTTCGTCCAGAATGCGCACCCGATGGTGGGTCTCCATGGTGCCGACCACTCCCCGCAGCATTTGGATGGCGTTTTCTTCGTCCGGCTCTTCCACTTTGACCACTTGAAAGCGTCGGGCCAGGGCCGCATCCTTTTCGAAGTACTTTTTGTATTCCGCCCAGGTGGTGGCGGCGATGGTGCGCAGTTCTCCCCGGGCCAGGGCGGGTTTCAGCAGATTGGCTGCATCGCTTTGCCCTGCCTGGCCTCCGGCGCCAATCATGGTGTGCGCTTCGTCGATGAACAAAATAATGGGGACCAGACTGGCCTTGACCTCATCGATCACGCCCCGCAGTCGGTTCTCAAATTCCCCTTTGACACTGGCGCCCGCCTGGAGCAATCCCAGGTCCAGGGTACGCAGGGCCACATTCTGAAGCGGCTCGGGGACTTCCCCTGCGGCAATGCGCAGGGCCAGGCCTTCCACTACGGCGGTTTTCCCTACCCCCGGTTCCCCTGTGAGGATGGGGTTGTTCTGGCGCCGCCGCAGGAGAATATCCACCATCTGACGAATTTCCCCTTCCCGCCCCAATACCGGATCGATCTTTCCTGCCCGGGCCTGGGTGGTCAAATCCACGGTAAAGCGGTCCAGAGAGGGCGTGGGGACACCTGCCCCAAGAGCTCCCGTAGGGGCGCTTTCCCCTTCGCTGCCGGAAATATCCTTTTCGGTGGCAGTGGTGGCCACTCGCGCTTCCGGGGCACGACGCAGCAGTTCCGGGAGCAATTCCCGTAGTTGATCGGGCGTTACCCGGGTCAAACTGGCGCAGGAGCTTTCCACGGACCGCCACAATTCCGGGGTGGCCAGTAAGCCAAGCAACAGGAAGCCTCCCCGTAATTGTGTGGCGCCAAAATCCACCGAGGCGATTAGCCAAGAAGCCTCCAGCCAGCGCGGGATGCGTTCGGAAAGCACAGGGTTACGGGTATTACCGCTACGCAGCCGGGCCAGCCCGCCCATCAACTCATCCCGCAGCCGGCTTTCTGCCACCCCCAGGGTTTTCAGCATGGGGGGTAAATCCCCATCCCCCTGGCTGAGTAATTCCAATAACACATGCTCAATATCCACCTCATGGTGGGTTCGGGACAACGCAACATTGGCTGCAGCCTCCAAGGCACGGCGGGAAGCGGGAGATAGCTTGGCGATCAGGGATTTTAGGTTGGTCATGGGGATGTTATAGATAGGAATGAAAAGTTATCCGTCTATTGAAGAATTAAAGGAAAAAATAAATGGCTTTGGCAGGTAATTATTTTTTTTAAAGGATATCTGGGTGGCAACGCCTAGCCATCAAATTGTTTTCTTTATAAAAAAGACCCGGTTGAATAAATGGGAGGTCATTTGGCTCGTTGCAAAGCGCGTTTTGGTGGTTTGCTGTGTGGAGCGCTGCGATGGAGTAAATCCAGATATCGGCGATAAGTATTGGCTGATTCTGCGTGGAGCTCGGGAACTTCCCATTGGGCGTCGGCTAGGTTCAGCCACGCCACCGTGCGGGTAGGCTCACGTTTTAATACATGCTGTAAGATTGGAATTGCGGACTCTCTCAGATTCCTTTCGCAATAATCCACTTCTGAGGACTTATTTTCCTTTCTTAGTTGATCTAGGCCGTCTATGTCATAGTTGTATAAATAAAACGCATAATCGTTCATTAGTGCTGTGTATCGTGGTTCCTTGTTTTCAGGGTCTACTGCATCGAAAGGAAATGTGGAAAAGAAATGCCTAAAGCGAAAGACGCCCAAAGCTTTTTTGCGATAGTCTGCACCCCCTTCTCGAATGGCATCTTGATAAGCCTGTTGAGCATTGGCGTACATTTCTAATAAATAGGGGAGATAGTCTTGCCACTTTAGCGCGTTTAATGGAATTTCCTTTATGGCAAGAGGAAGCGGTAAATCAGTGCCAGATTTTTTGCATTCTGGGTTAAAGTGGTTGACGTACGTCTTCCACATGTCAATTAAAAAACCGGGTGTTACACTTAGCCTTTCCTCTGTCTTTCCCCCGATAATTGCTTTGGCGCGATCTGGCCCCATGACTTGAAAAGAAGAGGATGCGAGAGGATTGTCGGCGTTAGAGTATTTGATGACATCCATGTGTTTCATGTCATCATGAATGATAATGATAGTAGTAAACCCACATACCCAATCAGTATTTTGGTTGTTGGCTGATGGCCAAGATATTTGTTGCTTTGTTGTAATTTCATCGCTTGTTTCCGCACCTGCGCCTCCGATAATTAAATATTCTGGACGATTGTTGTGGTCTAGGTCGATATTCAATAAACCTAGGCGAGAAATTTTTGTTGGGTATGTTGGGGCTCTCTGAACGGCAATAGGATGGGAATCTCCATCTTTGAACAGAGTAAAGATCGCTTGCCCCCAATCTGCAGCTTTTTCTGTCATGACATCAACGTGATAGCCGTTACTTAGGGAAATGGTGCCCACTGGACGAAATAAGTGATCGGCAAAGGCAAAAGAGGGCAGCAGAATCAGTGGAGCCACGATTGATCGAGAGAAATTAAGCGACTTGGCCATGACTTATGGTCTTCGTTGGGTTGGTTTTTGGCTTTATGGGAGCTTTATTTTTGTTATAAAATCTTTTGTGTTGTTTGTTTTGTCTGTTATTTTTCTTGTTACTAAAGCAAGGTTTGTTTTTTTATTTATAGATATTTGTTCCGCCCATGCGTGGTAGCAATCTCCCATTGCCGATTGAGCAAGTTTGTCAGTTACATCACATGCTTCCATGGCGGTAAATGGGATTATTAGTTGTTTTTTGTAATGTAGGGCGACTAGAGGAAAGTCGTCCGCTCCAGATGCTGCGTTGAAGTCATTACTTACGTATCCGTATTTTATTTTTACCGTTGCTTGCCCGCAGTTGTGCGTACTGGTCTTTGATCCGTTTTTGGTTATAACGCCCCCATTGTTTTTTTCTATTAATAAACTTTGCCAGTTAATTTCTTTTGCCATCACGGATGTCTTGTCGTTCGCGGGGGGCTGCCTAACTGTAACGGTAAGATTCGATGTTGACTTAGAACAAATAAAAAATAGTTTTGCGTATCCATCATCAGCCAAAGAAAAGATTGGGTAGATTATTGAAATAATCAATAGAAGGTTTTGCGTTTTTTGAATTTTAATGATTGGCATTGTATTCCCCAGAAAAGAATAGTGAAGCTTCTTGCTTCCTTCTGCGTGAATTTCCTTTTGCTCTGTATTTTTCTATTGCTGAGGGTATTTCTGAATACTTTTTTGTGTTTATGGATTCTAATAATTTTGATATTCCGTTTGTTCCACAATTGTAGCCTATAGATACTAAGGAATCATATTCGTACTGGTGTAATGGAACTTTTACGCCGCAGTTTACTTTTTCTTCTATTGAAGCTAAGTCGTTAGAGGCAAATTCTTGGGCTTTTTCCAAGGGTATGCTATCCCCAATTGATATTTTATCTGACGGTTTTACTAGGTGCCCCATTCCGATCGTCGGAAGGTCTCTTTGGTCTAAGTAACATGTCAGAATAAATCCATTTGTGACGGGGTATTTTTTTTTGTGTTTCTTGTCGTAAAATGTACCATTTTCTATTCCACTTTCCTGAATGGCTAAAAATTTCAATCCAGAATCTGATATTTTCCAGGGCTTCCACAGGCGTGGCGATATGCCTTCTTTTTCAGATTCTGTTTTTTCGTTGGTGGTGCTGTTAATTGCCATAATTTAGTCTTCCAGGTGCCCTAGGTATATTTTTATATTTTTGGGGGTGCTAGTGTGAAAACGAATTGTTTTCCCGTTGCTATCTGTTTCTCCAAAAAAACGCTCGCCATTATTGAATACCGCGGTGTACAGCGCGTTTCCCAATGGTTTTTTTAATTTGTCTTTTAGTACAAAACATTCTGTAAAGTTGGATTCCAATTTTGGAATGTTTGTGAATTTTTTTGATATTTTTGCTGGTCCACTAAGAGTGTAATCCGTCCCCTTGATACTGGTCGTTCCTGGGCAATGCACATCAATATTGCCGCCCTTCAGTCGGATATATCCCCCGCCACTGGTCAGCAGCAGTTCCTGACTCGCCAGGATTTGTACCTTGCCTTTACAGGAAGTAATGGTGACATCCTTATCCGCCGTAATTTCCAAAGCATCGCTCTGAGCCTGCACCTGGACCTTGCCCTTGGCCGCAATAAGCTTGAGGGCGATCTGATCTTTCACTCCGGCGACGAAGAGGCTGATGTGTTGGCCCACGTTGTGGAGCCAGCGGCGGCCCGAGGTTTGTTGGGTGTCCCGTTGGGCGATCAGGTCCAGGTTGGTGCCGGCACTCACCGTGGCGCTCTGTTCCGTGCCGGCAGCCAGGCCCCCGGGGGCGGAGAGGATCATGAGGGGCTGGCGCCCGGTCTGGTCCTGGGCGGTTTTCCCTTCCGGGTCCGTGTTGCTGCCCCCTTCCCAGGCTTTCAAGGCGCTGACCTGGTGGTGCAGGTGGCCCGTGGGGGTTTTGCTGGCCTTGGCGTTGTTGGGCTGAATTTGTTCCGGGCCCGTTTCCACCGTATCCGCTAGCTGATGGGTGGCGTTTTCGCCCAGGGCCTGGCTTAGGGCCAGGGCGCTTTCCAGTTGGTGCTGGATGCCGCTCCGGGCCAGTTGTTTGCCGCCAGCGTTGGCCTGGGTTTCGGTGCTGAGGAGCAGGCCCTGGCCCGCCCTTAGGGCGCCTTGCCGGTCGGTGCGCAGTTCAAAGCCATCTCCCCGGGGCGTGGCTTTGCCCTCGGTCCGGGGATGGGTGAGGAAGCCCTGGTTGAGCTGGGTTTTGCCGTGTTCGCTGGAGAGTTTGGCCCGCACTTCCCCCGGGGTGTCGTCGAAGAGCAGTTCGTTGTATTGGCCCCCCTGGTGTTCCTTACTCTTGATGCCGGAGAGGGTTTTGTTGGCGGGGAGGGTGCCGGCGCCGCTGAAGGTGGGGGGAAGGTGGCTGCCGTTATAGAGCACCCCGGTGATGAGGGGCCGGTCAATGTCCCCTTCCAGGAAGTCCACCAGCACTTCCTGGCCGATGCGGGGAATGAACTGGTGGCCCCAGGCGGCCCCGGCGCTGGGCATGGCGACCCGGAGCCAGCAGCTGGAGGTGTCGTCCCGATTGGCCCCCACGGTGGGGTGTTCGTCGGGCCGTTGCCAGTGGAACTGGACCTTGATGCGGCCCTGGGCGTCCGTATGCACTTCTTCCCCCGAGGGGCCCACCACGGTGGCGGTCTGGGCGCCCCGGGCCGTGGGTTTGGCCTGGTCGCTGTGGGCATAGGCCGGGGTGAGGGGGAGGCCCCGGCGCTGGGCGGTGAGGTGGGTCTGGAAGGGCTGGGCTTCTGTGGGGGAGAGGCTCCCGGCGCCTGAGGTGCCGGCGGTGGGGCTGGTCAGGGCGCTTTGCCCCAAAAGGCTGGGGGGCAGTTGCTGGGCCAGTTCTCCGGGCAGGTTGTTCCTGGCCGCGAACTGTTGCCGGGTAACCACGAATTCCCGCTGGTCGCTGCCCTTCCCGTCCAGGGCCGGGTGGTCGTCCAGGCGGAACCATTGACCCGCCAGAAGGCCCCGCACCGTGCCCTGGCCGGTGAAGGCCTTGGCGCTCCGGTCATGGGCCTGTTGGCGCAGGCGGGCGTAGCGTTCCAGCTGATCCGGGTCTTGGGCGTAGTAGAGGCTTTGGGGGTCGTAGTCTTCCAGGGTGGTGCCGGCGGCCTGGCCGTCTTTTCCCTGTTCCACGTGGCTCCCATCCCCTCCTTGCAGGGTGGTGACAGGCTGGTAGTCGAAGCTGGCCAGGCTCACTTTGCTGGAGACCACCTGGCGCTGGCTTTCCCAGTGGCTGAGGCCGTCTTCTTGCTCCGTGGCGTCGCTGCGGTGGAAGCGTACCCGCTCCAGGGGGGCGGCCGGGACCGCATAGGGATCGTCGAAGGCCACCAGGGTGACGTGGGGCGTACCTTCCTGGCTATGGTCAAAGCGCCAGGCCAATCCTTCTTCGTGGAGCAGGCGGACGATGAAGTCGTAGTCGGTCTCCCGGTACTGGAGACAGTAGCTGCGGGGGGAGAGGGGCTGGGTCAGGTGGAAGTCCAGCTGTTGCTGGGCGGCAAAGACCGGGTTGGCGGCCCGGTGTTCGTCCAGGATCTGGCGGATGATGGCGTCTGGGGTGAGGTCCTGGAAGACCCGGCTGGTGTGGCGGAGCTTGAGCAGGGCCAGGGGCGGTTCCAGGGTCAGGGCATAGCGGGCGAAGCCCCCGTCACTGGCCAGGGCTTCGGCACCGCTGACCACGCCGCAGCGCACCACCGGGGCCCCATCCTGGCCTTCCACCGTCAGGGCGGCGGCTAAGCCCAGGAGGCTTTTGAGTTCCAGACCCACGTCCGGGGACAGGCATTCCACCCGGTAGCGATAGGACTGGGAGAGGCCTTCTTCCCCTTCCAGGGCGTGGGGCAACAGCCGCTCCGACCAGACTTGGCCATCCCCCAGTTGCAACCCGAACTGCCGCCCCGCCTGCAAATACCCGCTTCCGTAACTCTCCAATAGCTCCGCCAGGGATTTCATGAACAATCCTTTGTATTTCTAAGCGAGCAGCATGAATGCGGCATCGCTGGGATGGTGGGGAAAAGGCTCCTGAGTGAGCCAACTGTCCAGCCCCAGGCGGGGGGCAGGGTGGCTAGGGCCGGGGAGTTGCAGGGGGGCGACTTCAGTGCCTTTTAGGGTGAGCTTGATGTCGCATCCCAGACCGTGACCGACACAGAACGCCAACAATTCTTTCAATTCCAAGGCTCCCGGATTGCCGGGACAGAAGTTCTGGTATTGGCTTTTGCTCAACGGCCCCAGGTGCAGACGGACACGGGTTTGCCGGTCCCATATGCGTTGGCCAGCGAAAGCACTGCTACCCAAGGTGCAAGCGTTGGCGCCCAGACGGCTTTGCTGTTCTTCTGGAACGGTGATCCAGGTTCCAACGAAGTTTTCTAGGCGGGCAGGGACTTGGAAGAGGCCTTCCACCAATTCGGCGATGGCGGTCGCGGATACGGGGCGTTGCGCCAATAGGCCGGCGAAAAATAGGAGCTTTTCCTTAAGGGGCCTGGGTGGGTTTCCCTCCGGTGCGGGGGCGGGGGCGGGGGCTTCCCTTTTGGGCTGATCCGCATGCCAACCCAGGCCGATAAAGCTGCGCAGGCTGCGGGTGAATACATCCCGACCTTGTAATTGCTCAAAGCTCAAAGGGAAATGGTATTTGCGCCAAGCGGTATAGAAGAGGCTGAGGGCCCGATGAGAAAAAATGTCGAAAAAAGCGTGGGCGGTGTGATCCCGATATTGATACTGGCGCTCAATGAGCAATTCGGTATAGGGGGTGGGCAAGGCACCGGAAGGCCCGGTTAACCCCATGCAGGCGACGACCATCTCTTGGGTAGCGTCGGGTGCAGCATCTTTTTCTTTCCCGGAAAAATGGGTGATTTCTGCTGGGGGAAAAGCTAGATTGGCTGGCGTACGGAAGCGTAGGGATTCCGGTAGCGCTGCCGTAGACGGTTGGTCGCGGCCATTGGCCAGCACCCGGAGCGCTTGGAAAAGGCCAAAACGCTCCGGGTGTCGGGACAACTCGTCAATCAGATCACGAGTGCGGTACCGGTTCTCGGCGGCCATTGGAAGAGAATTCCTTCATGCTGCTTGGTGAAAACCCGGAGTCGGGTAAAGCTGTTCGGTGCGCAATACAGCGCAAAAAAGCGTTCCAGTACCATGGCAAACAGATGGGTGCCGGTGCCTACGTAGAAAGATTCATCCAGGGTTAAGTCGATTTCCGTTCCCCGGACGAAACCGGAAAATAGGGGGCCGGAGACCCGGGTGGTGTGGGGGCGACTGTCTATGGCCTGGATTCCCTGAATTTGACGGGAGATGCCCTGGCTATCGGTCAAGTTGTATAGCCCCAGTAATTCCTGAAGTGCGGCTTTGCCCTGGCTGGCAATGGAAAGATGGTTGAGGGCCAGGTGGGAAACGAGCCGCCATTGCAGCCCTCTCTTGTGGGTAATCCGCAGGCTGGGCGTGGGCTTGCGCAGAACTTTGACCCGGCTGATGACCGAATGCCCGGGGATTTGGAAATCCCCCTGATTGCCCCCGAAGGGGAGAGAGGCTGGCAGGTCCCGGTTGCTACAGGTTAAATCTAGGCTCAGGACTTCCGCTTCGGGGCGTACCGGGGTGAAATGCAGATCGGTGAGGTGCATGTGCACTTCCGTCCCCCCATCGCCTTCTCCGGTGGCCCGGTCACGGCTGGTGTACCAGTAGTAAGCGGCGGCCGGTCCCCCATGCTGACCGATGGCGTAGAAAGGAGGAACCTGTTCCGAAACTTCCTGGTTACCCAGACGCTCCGCCCGATTCACCTTATCCACGGAAATCACTTCAAAAGCCCGCGGTTTCCGGCTGTCCGGAATTACGGGATAGGATTCCCGATAATGGGTGAGGCGGATGGGTTCGGCGGCGTGGCGGAAAAGATTGATTACCGGCGTACAGCCCAATTTGAAATTACTGGCGGACAGGGTCTGCTGGAGCCGGAGGTAACGCTCATCCTGGCCGTATTGGCTGAGGAAAAACTGGATGCGCAGACGATTCCCGGGATGGCGGAGCGCTGGTGATCGCAGCCCTTTCAGGCGAAAGAAAAGAAATTTTTCCGGGAAAGCGAAATACTCACTGAGTAGCCGGTAACCGAGGAAAGAGCGCTGGTCATAATCCAATAGGCATTCTTCCTCCCCAAACCCCACCTCCTCCAGCGCCTCCGGCGTCAATAGGACGGTATGGGCTGGCGTGTCTTTTCCGTCATCAATACGGATGGCTTTCAGGCGGGAGAAGAGTGTTTCGTGGAGCAAATGCATCAGAGGACCTTCTCCGTCCAGGAAAAAGCGCAGGGAGCTCAGGTCCAGCGCCCCAAAGTCCTGACCACCGAGAGTTTCCAGTTCCAGGGTGATGACGGCCGCTGCCGGCATGAGACGGCTCAAGTATTCGGAGGTCTGGCTTAGTTCGAGTTTGGCCGAGGCCACTAAAAGCGGCCAAATTTCCACATCATAGGCGGTACGGAAGCGGCAAGAGGTGCCGTTGATCGTGGGAGAAATCAGGGGGTGATGCCGGGGAATGGGATAGCGGTCGGCAATGGTGGGCTTGCTTGGATCAATGTCTAGTTGGACGATGGAACAAGAGGGAAATGGGCGGAGATAGTGAGGGTATAACACCTGCAGAAAGGACTCGGCGATTTCCGGATATTCATCGTCGATCTTTCGGTGAATGCGGGCAGCCAGAAAAGAAAAGGCCTCAATAAGGCGCTCTACATGGGGATCTTCGCACTGTTCCCCTTCCAGTTGCAGGCGGCGAGCGATTTTCGGGTAGCGTTGGGCGAATTCACCGGACAGCTTGCGCAAATAGCCTAATTCCCGTTCGTAATACGGTAATAGTTCGTCCAACATGGCGCTTAGTCTTTGTCTTGAACCCGATAGGCGTTGGATGCCAGTTGAAGCGTGGCATCAAAGGTCACGGTGGGGCGGTTGGGGTAGGGGGCGAGCACGGCGGCCACCCGAAAACGCAAGGAACGTTCATTGCCGTTGGCCAAATCCAGGGAGACCCGGACACGCTTGAGCCGGGGCTCAAAGCGCTCAATGCTGCGGAGTAGGTCTTCTTGGAGCCGGGAACGGTCATCCGGATCTTGCAGACAGAGGCTGTTTAAATCCATGACCCCGTAGGCCAACATGGTGCGGGAGGCCTCGTCGTAATCCATGACTTTTTCGTCCGGATCACTGCGGCGGGTATTGAGAAGAGCTTCCAAATCCCGGGCGACGATCTGACGATAACGGCGTAAATCCAGGTAGAAGCTATCTGCCCGTTCCTCACTGTCCTTGGGGCTATCGTCCAACAGGCGATCCAGAAAAGAGGGCTGGATCGCCTGCTGCTGCTTATCTAGTCTCATGACTTCAATGGTGCAGAAGCGGAGGGAGTGGCGGGGACTTGCAAGGCGGAGGCCTTGTTGCCTAACTGCCAGTGGAAGGCGATGAAGACCACAACGGCAACGACGGCCAGTAGGGTGTAGTACATCCAGATGGGAAGTTCGTGGCGGACAAACTCTTGGAATTTGAGGGGTAGCCGCCAATGGGGGGCGAATTCCGCTTTACCTCCCCGGGCATGGGTGATTTCCTGTTCCAGGCGGGCAACCAGATAATTGAGCTTTTCTGTGCCTTCAATCAGGTATTTCCCCTGGAAGCCCAGCAGCAGGCAAGTGCGGAACACTTCCAGGAGTTCCACATTGGCTACCGGATCCAGACGCAGGGTTTCCAGCTTGTCAAAAAAGATTTCGCCAGCAAGGTGCTGGCCGAAAAGCCGTAACTGGAGGGGGGCCAGTTCCCATTCGTCCCTTAAGGCGAAGTCGGAGCCCAGGATGATTTCATCCAGTAAGGCGCAGAACGCGAATTTGGCGTCATTGATGGCTTCGGGAGATTTGCCGAAATTACGGGCGTTACTTTCGAACTGGGCGAGAAAGCGATCAATACGCTTGTTGAATTCGGCGACGCTATTGGGGGGATTGCCATCCTTGAGCAGGAACAGGAGATAAATCCCATCTTCCAGCAATTCATCCAAGGTGGGGCCGTTGTTGGCCGCAGTCAGCGGTACCTGGACCGATGAGGTTGGGGCCGCTGGGGAAGCGGGGAAAGGCGCGGTAGCGTTCAACACAATCTCCTTAATGGAAGACGGCGATCAATTCCAACTTCAGACCATCCAAACTTTGAGGGACGTAGATGGAGATGGATCGGGCTTTCATCATGCGTTCATACATGGTGCCGCTGGGTTCCAGGGCGAAGTAGTAATTGCCCACCCGGACAGGAATGGCCGCTGGTGTTTGGGGGGTGTGGTGCAAACGGATGCCACCTAGCGCGGAATTCAATACCCGCTCCACATCATCAGGAGCGCCCAGTTTGAGTTTGACCGGGACCGTTTCTACCAGATTGGGGAGTGCCATTTCGCTGGATACGGACAGGTAAAAGTCGGTTTTGTCCTGAAGCCGATCCGAATCCAAATGCCCTTGGTAAAACGAGGGCTTGGGGTTGGTGAGGGGAATGATCAGATAGCGGCTGGAGATAACCGTGTCTAGCAAACTCCGGATTAGCTCATCCAGCTTTGTAAATACCCGATCCGCTTCCATATGATGATAGAGGGGGATTTCTGCCAGGGTGAGTGAAGAGGAAAAGGTCAGCAACTCACCAGCGAGCTGGGCAAGTACTTCATACAGTTTTTCTGGATGAACTGCTGGGAAGTGGTGTAGATGATTGAGCTGGGGAAAGCTCCGATTGACCGTGTGCAACAGCCAAAAAGAGGCGATGTCTGTGGTGCCGTATTCCACGACACTTTTCACCCGCTCCCTATGGGTAGCCGCCAAGGCCTGGCTCTTGACCTCCAGGATGTCGATGAGGCGCCGGAGTTGGGCCATTAAGGCAGGCGATGCTTGGAGGCAGAGAAGCGGGGGAATGTACTGTTCATCGACTCCCCAGCTTCCGGAGGCATTTTTTACCAATCTCGCGACGGGAATGCACAGAAACCCATCTCGGTTTTCCGGCTCCAACATGATTTTGACGTTGGCTCGGAGAACGGTGATATCCGTTTCCAACGCTTGGGAGAATAAATCCGGGGCTGGTGCTTGGTCGGTGACAAAACGTACCGGGCGGGCGGCGTTTTCATCTGTTGCCTGGCAATTTCCCCCAAATTCGTTGTAGGCGGGGAGACATGCGAATACCAGGCTGGAAGCTCCCAATTGGGGAAGATCGTTCAGGTTCCTCTGGGCCGGTAGCGGTGTTTCATCAGGGGCTTTGATACCTAGACCATCTTGAAATAGGAGTTCTAGCTTGGCTAAGCGCAAAAAGCCGCCAGCCAATGCTTCCTGATCTATTTCCAGGGACTGCAAGCCCCACGGGTGCAGGTGGGTCAAGCTTGCCACCCGGGCCAGTTGGACATCGGTATAGCAAGCTTGTTGCTGGAAGTGTTGAGGGCGAAGGAACATTCCTTCGCCCCAAAGGATGCGCAAAGATCCCGGCAAGATACCGCTCCCTGGTTAAAACGCAGCAGGAGCCGCTTTGTGCTTATGCAGCCGCTTCTTGGCCTTTGATCTTCCAGAATTGGTAGCGCTGGATTGAACCGGAACGCCGTCACTGCCAGTGACTACCGGGGCATTGGGGTCAATACATTCGGGTTTGGCATTGGCGGGCTGACTGGGTAGCAGTACGGGCTTGATTCCGGAGAGCTCAATGTAGCAATCCTTCACTGTGAAGGTGAGTCCGTTGCGACGTACGTCATCGGCCTTGACCAAATAGCGCCAAAAATGCCGGTCCGGACGTCGGAAATAACCCACGATCCCCACATATTTTGTATCCGTCCCCAGGGTGCCTGCGTCTACCCGTTGTACCCCTGGGACTACCACTGTTTCCGAACGATCCACTAAGTCGGCGCCAAGAAGTTCTGCGTCACTCCGGCCACTGGCAGCGGTGGCAAAGGTTAGCTTGGAAAACTCCGCAGAGTCCTTGAGTTGGTAAAGGCGCACCACGACCGAGAGGGGCTTGCCGGTGGTGTCTCTGTTTATGACAGGGTCTCCAGATGTCTTGATTTGATATTTGGTCGGAGTCGCGGCACAGCCGAATAGAAACAGACTGCCAATGGTAGCAATGGCGCTCGCTCCGAATGCTTTGATACGCATGTTGTTCCTTTCCTTTGAGTCCTAGATGTGACTTTGTATGACGAATGGAGCTATGACGGTTGACTATTGTATGTCATTCAATGAGTATACGCAAAATTTTAGAAATTAATCTATTTATATGCATCCAATAGTTCATATGATTATCGTAATACGTGACTTTTTTCACGAAATATTATGATAAATTGCATATGGAATATTTTTAATTAATTGATTATTAATGTTTTTTTATAAATTTACTTGTTTTTCAATTTTTTAAAATTTTTTGTATAAATAACTGTTTTTCTAAAGGAAAGCGGTGTGCTGATCGTTTTGATGGTGGTGGTAGTGGCTCTCCTGGGTTGGGTGGGGTGGGCTTATTTCCTGCAGTCATCCATGTCCGCTGGAGTGATGGTTCCGGCACCGGTTTCTGTTGATAGTGAACAGCGCTCTCGTTCAGTGTCTGGAAAGAATTTTTGGGGTGCTTGGTTGGCCTTGTTGTCCGGGTGGGGACAAGGTTTTCGCTGCCTTTTGTCAGGTGTAACCCGATCCTCTGTTTTGTTAATCCTTACTCCTGTCGGGCTAGTGGTTCTGACGGCGTTGGTCGTGCTGTCTCAGCGGGACCGGGTGGTTGTGGCTCCCGCTCGAGCTCAGGCGAATTTGTATGAGGCCGCTGTTGGCAACGTGTTGCGGGAACAGAAATTAGCGCCTCCTGCCCCCCTGCCTCCTGCTGTTTTTGCCAATACGGAAAGCCGGTCTTTCACGGGGGCGGATCGGGACTGGTCAAAACTGGACCCGGTGTTCTCTCAGTTGGTGTTGCGGGTTATGGAGCGGCTTCGGCAACGAGGGGTGGAAGTCGTGTTGCTTGAAGGCTATCGCTCTCCTGAACGTCAGGAGGCCCTGGCTAATCAGGCCAATAAGGTGACGGACGCCCGGGCTTTTCAGAGCAAGCACCAGTTTGGTTTGGCGGTGGATTTGGCACCCTACCGGGACGGCCATTTGATTATTTCCGAAGCTGACCCGTGGGCGGCCAAGGTCTATGAGTTGTTGGGGCAGGAAGCGGAAGCGGTGGGGCTCACCTGGGGGGGGCATTGGAGCTTCCGTGATCTGGGGCATATCGAAGCCCCGGGATCAATTTCGAAAAATCTTAGAGCTGCGGCCATGGCGAAAGCCAAGTAGTTCCGCCGATTAATTCTGATTGAGGGAAGTTTGAGCATGATTCGGAAATTGCTGCACAACCAGAAAGCTGTCATGGCGGTGGTGTTTTTGGTGTTGATCGCCTTGATCTGGTTTGTTGGGCCCTGGTTGGGGTTGGCCTCTTCTGAAAGTCGCTTTGCCTGGATATTTGGGGTGATGTTGCTTTGGGTGGCAATCCTCCTGGTGGGAAAAGCGCTTTCGGAACGGGCCGCAGGTTTGCTGGAGAAAGTTCTTCGGCAGCAGGGGGATGATGCGGTGTTGGCAGCTTCTCCTGAAAAACGGGCGGAGGTAGCAGCCTTAAGAACCCGGTTACTCGATGCCATCGATGTATTGAAAAAATCCAACATCGGTAAAACCCGGGGCAAGGCGGCCCTATATGAACTTCCCTGGTACATGGTGATTGGTCACCCCTCTGCGGGGAAATCAAGTGCCATTGTGAATTCGGGACTGACCTTCCCTTTGGGAGACAAAGGGGCAGCCGGAATTCAAGGGATAGGCGGTACCCGTAATTGCGATTGGTTTTTTTCGTCGGAAGGTGTGTTGCTAGATACTGCTGGCCGATATTCGACCCAGCGGGAGGACCGTCAGGAATGGCTGGAGTTTCTCAAGTTGTTGCGCCATTACCGTCCCAAGGCTCCCCTGAATGGCATTGTTGTGGCCATTAGCCTGCCCGAGTTGGCGAAGTACAAGACTGAGGAGTTTACGAGCTACGCCCGGCAGGTGAGGGAGCGCATTAATGAAGTGGATGACGCCTTTGGCGTGAAGCTTCCGGTTTATCTGGTACTGACAAAACTGGATTTGTTGGGTGGATTTTCCCAGTTTTTTATGGGGTTGCCTGAAGACGAGCGGGGGCGGGTGTGGGGGGCGACGCTATCCCATGAGCAAGCGGGAGATTTTGATGCGGCTAGGGTGGTTGCCCAGCATTTCGATCTGTTATATCGGGGCTTGCTAGAGAGCGGCCATGCTCAGTTGGCGAATAATCGGGGGGCGTCGGGAAATGCGGCCCTGTTTGCCTTCCCCATTGAATTCCATGGGTTGAAAGACGGACTTTGTCACTTCATCAAGCTGCTATTTGAAGACGATCCTTACCACACCAAGCCCCTGCTTCGAGGTTTCTATTTCAGTAGTGCGTTGCAGGAAGGGATGCCGCGCATTGCTGCGGGTACCCGGGTGTCAGCCCAATTCGATCTATCCCGGGCCGGATTCGACGCCTCTCAAGTACCGTCGAGCCACAGCTATTTTCTTCGGGATTTATTCCGTCAGATCATTTTTGAGGACCAGTTTCTGGTAGGACGCCAAACTCGTCCCCAGGTTGGGAATGCCCGCTTGGTGGGAATTGTGGCGGGCTTGGTTGGGGTGGCTTCCTTGGTGGGTGTTTGGACCTGGTCCTTTATCGGTAACCAGAAACTGGAGGAGACAGCCCAAGGGGAGATGGCGACGGCTTTGTCTTTGAGCCGTAGCGCCAGTCTAGCGGATCAGCTGAAGGGCTTGTCTATCCTCCAACTGCGGATTGAGCAGCTGTACGGCTATCGTCAGAACGGTCACCCCTGGGGATTAGGCTTTGGCCTGTATCGGGGGGGGGAGGTGGAGAAAGCTCTACGGCTGCAGTACTTCGCTGGAATCCGTCGTTTGATGCTGCAGCCGATTACGGTGAATCTGGAGAAAAAGTTGCAGTCTCTGGATGAGGCGGGGATGGCGACCGGTGAACAACAACCCAGTCCAGCAAAATTAGCGGTTGCGGCGCTGGCTCAGAAATTTCCCGCAGGGATAGGAAGTAAGCCGAGAGACGCCAGGGAGGCTTTGGCCCGGTTGCAGCAAAAAGATGCGGGTCAGAGTGCTGGAGATGGGGCTACCTCAGCATCTATGGATCACTCCGGAGGCGATCAGAAACATCTGGAGGAAGCCTACAACGCCCTCAAAACCTATTTGATGTTGCACATGCGGGAGCGTTTGGAGGTCGGCCATCTTTCCGATCAACTGCCTCGCTATTGGCGTCCCTGGCTGGAGTCCCAAACGGGCAATCATCCTGATCCGGAAGTGACCCGCATGGCGGAACGCACCGTGGCATTTTTCCTCACTCAATTAAAAGAGCCGGATCTGCCGTTGATCGCAAATCGGCAAGATGTGGTGGAGAACGCCCGACATGTATTACGCGCCTCTCTCAAGCATATGTCTGCGAAGGAACAGGTCTATAACGAATTAAAGGCTCGGGCGAATACGCGTTATCCCGCGATGACGTTGGCCCGCTTGCTGAATAACAAAGATAGTGACTTGTTTTCAGCTAGTTATGCGGTGCCGGGATGTTTTACCCGGGAAGCGTGGGATAAGTATTTTCGTAATGCCATTGCCGAGGCGAGCCGTGGAGAGGTGAAGGGGGATGACTGGGTGCTGGCGTCGAGCCTGACGACCAATCTTGGTCAGGACGGGGATGCTCTGCGTAATCAAGCGGCATTGGAAGCCATGTATCGGGCTGATTACGCTGTGGAATGGAAGAAATTCCTTCAAGGGGTGGCAGTTAAGGACTTTACCGGCATGCAGGAAGCTCAGGCCGCATTGGGACGCCTGGGCGATGCCCAGAATTCCCCCTTGAAAGCCATTGTTACCCGGGTGGCCTATGAAACGGCTTGGGACAATCCCTCTGAGCTCGCTAAGCGTCTGGAGTCAGCGAAATCCTCCGTGTTGGAAAAAACCCAGGAGTTTATCCAAGGCGGTTCCGGCAATACCCAGGATTCCGCGGGGCGATACGGTGTTGTCGGTAGTCAGTTCGCTTTATTAGCAGGCCTGGCCGGCACCAAAGAAGCACCAGGTCCAATGCTGCAGCAGTACCTGCAACTCCTGGCAAAGCTGCGCATGCATCTGGCCAGCATTACAGCATCGGATGAGCCAGGGGCGGGGGCTAGGCAGCTGATGCAACAAACCCTGGCGGGTAGTGGTTCCGAACTGGCGGATGCTTTGCAACTGGTGGATGTGTCTATGTTGGGGAGTGCCGGTGAGGAAACGCGGAATTATTTGCGGCCTCTGTTGGTGCGCCCGTTGATCAACAGTTACGCGGCCCTAATTCCTCCTGCGGAAAATGAAATCAATAAAGCCTGGACTGCCCAAGTTTATGGGCCCTGGTCTTCCCTGGCGCGCAAATACCCTTTTGCTGATACGGGAAATGAGGCGTCGGTGGGGGAAATGGGCAAGTTCTTTAAGCCTGGAGAGGGCTTGCTGAGCAAATTTGTTTCCCAACAGATTGGTGCGTTGGCGACCCTGCGCGGCGATGTTCTGGTCCCCAGAACTTGGGCCAACTTGGGCATCCGCTTTAATCCGGCATTCCTGTCCGGGGCGGGAAAACTATTGGGGGCGAGTGGGGTATTCCAAGAAGGGGACGGCTCCAAGTTTGAATTACAGCCGGTTCCAACGCCGGGTATTAGTGAAATCGTGTTGGAAATTGATGGCCAAGTCATGCGTTATCGGAATGGTCCTCAAACCTGGACGACTTTTGCTTGGCCCAATCCCGCTGGTGGACAAGGGGCACGTTTACAGGTGGTATCCAATAGTGGGGCAACCACGGAGGTGGCGAATTATTCGGGACGCATGGGGCTAATGAGGCTTTTGTCCCTCGCGCGAACGACCGATAGAAGCGGTCAAGGTGGCCAGCTGCAATGGCGAGGCTCTGGCCGGGAGGACGGTGGCTTGATTCGCTTCAATTTCCACCCGGTTAGTGGATCCAATCCCCTGGCATTGGCAAGTCTTCGTCGTTTGGCGCTCCCGGCTAGCATCGTTCATTGAGAAAAAATATGGCACTTCCGTTTATGAGTCGTTCTTCCCCTGACACCTGTTCCTATGCGGTACTGGGCAAGCTCCCCAATCGCCCGGATTTCGTCCGATATAACGCGGTTCATCCCGTCATCCGGGAATTTGATGGTGTCGTACAAACCGCTCTGGAGCAGCTATCCGTGGATTTGGGGTGGGAGGCCTTGTATGACAGGGCGCCACGTACGGACTTCTACTACACGTCCGCCGACGGTCGCTGGGTGTTTTATGGGGGCTGGCAAGTGAGTCGGGATCAGTCCGGGCGACGTTATCCCTTCTGGGCGGGGTTAATACGGCCTGTGGAGGAATTGTCCTGGGACGCTCCTTTAGTACCCATTTCCCATGAGGTGTATTTCGATAGCCTGCATAGCCAAATTAGTAATGCCATCGAGAATTCAGTGGAAGCCGTTGCCTGCCGGGAGTTTCTTCAATCCCAAGGAGGAATGGAATCGAGAGGGGGCGCTGACAGGGATTTGGCACGGGGATTGGTGGGGCAGTTTTTGTCCGATCATACCGTGGCTGATTTGGAGTTGTTTTTATCCAGTGTAGGGATTCCGTCCTTGCATCAAGCCTTATTGAATATTGCCTTCTATTTGGCTTTCCTGCGCAATTACGATAATCCGGCATTAATCCAGGAAATTGCGCTGCCGTTACCTAAAGGCAAAGGGGAAGGAGCGCTATTTGCCAGTACTTGGCTAACAATCCTGTCCGCTCTCTGGGGCAAGACTCCATGGAGAGGTAGCTATTTTATCCATACAGGAACCGATACCCCGGGGTTGTCTGTCTCCTTTAGTCGGATGCCAATGAAATTGGGGTATGTCTTTGAGGGACTAGGAGGCCAGGGCAAAGAAAGCGCGTTGGATTTGGCTACAGAGAACGGGTTATGGAGAACCCATGCTGAATATGCTCAAACCGCGTTTGCGTTAAGCCGGGTGGTATCGGATCCCCAACAACCCCTATCTGTGGTTGTGGGTGTTGTTGAAGAAATCGGCGAAAAGCTTTCTGCCTAAAAGACAAAAAATTATTCATCAATAAAGAGGTGTGATTATGGGAAAAGAAAGTACTCAAAAAAAACTGTCAAGAGTGCGCCCGCCGCGGGTCCAGATTACCTATGATGTGGAGATTGGGGACGCTATCGAAACTAAGGAACTGCCGTTTGTGATGGGGGTTCTTGGAGATTATTCTGGGAATCCGGTAAAACCCTTGCCAAAAGTAAAAGATAGAAAGTTTGTTGCTATCGATCGGGACAATTTTGATGATGTGCTGAAAGGGATGGCGCCCCGATTTGCTGGCCGAGTCGAAAATAAACTGAAAAATGACGGGAGTCAGCTTTCTGTGGATTTGAATTTCTCCCAACTTGAAGATTTTGAGCCGCAAAACGTAATCAAACAAGTGGAGCCTTTGAAGAAGCTGCTGGAAGTGCGATCGAAGTTGGCTGATCTTCGCAATAAACTTATTGGCAATGACAAACTGGAAGAGTTATTGGATGACATTGTCCGGGATACGGAGAAACTTAATCAATTAAACGCCGGGCGTGAAGCTAATAAGGAGTAAGTCGATGAATGAAGCCGCTATACAGGATGAAAACTTGGCTGTTGCTGATGCGGGGGCGGTTACTCCAAGTCTTCTCGACAGCATTATTGACCAAAGTCGGGTAGCTGTTAGTGAAGGTGAGAAAGCCCATGCTCGGGACTTGATAGGGGAATTAGTGGATCAAGTCTTGGAAGGGGCCGTAACGGTATCTTCGGATTTGGCTGCTAGTATTGACCTGCGTATTTCGGAGCTGGATAAAATATTATCCGATCAAGTCAATTCAATTATGCATCATCCCGAGTTTCAACGTCTAGAAGCATCCTGGCGTGGCTTAAAGTATTTGGTAATGCAGAGTGAGACAAGTACCACTCTAAAAATTAAGGTATTTAATGCTAGTAAAAAAGATTTGGTTAAAGATTTAAAGGCTGCGCCAGAGTTTGATCAAAGCGCTCTGTTTAAAAAAGTGTATGAGGAGGAATACGGTACTTTTGGGGGGGCTCCTTATGCCGCGATGGTCGGTGATTATGAGTTTACCCGCCATCCGGAAGATTTTTATCTTCTCGATGAAATGTCCCATGTGGCGGCTTCTGCCCATGCCCCCTTTCTGACCGCAGCTGCTCCTGGATTGTTCGGGCTAGAAAGTTTTACGGATATAGGCAAGCCCCGGGACTTGGCAAAAATTTTTGATACTGTTGAATACGCCAAGTGGAAGTCATTCCGGGAGTCGGAAGATTCCCGTTATGTTGGAGTGGTATTGCCTCATGTTCTGGGCCGTCTCCCCTACGGCAGGGATACCGTACCTGTGGAGGAGTTTAATTTTGAAGAGGATACGGATGGTTCAGATCACAGTAAATATCTGTGGACCAATGCCGCCTATGCGTTTGCTTCCCGTCTGACCGATGCCTTCGCTAAATATGGTTGGCTTGCCGCTATTCGAGGGGTTGAGGGGGGAGGGCTAGTGGAAGGTTTGCCAACCCATACCTTTACTACCGATGACGGGGAAATTGCATTGAAATGTCCGACTGAGGTGGCTATTACTGATCGTACGGAAAAGCTACTTTCTGACTTGGGTTTTATTTCCCTGGTGCATTGTAAAAATACGGATTACGCCGCGTTTTTTGGGGGGCAATCTACCCAAAAAGCCAAGACCTATAATACTGACGCGGCAAATGCCAATGCTCGTCTTTCTACCCAATTACCTTATATATTCTCCGCCTCTCGTATCGCTCATTATATGAAGGCTATTATGCGAGATAAAATAGGTAGTTTTGCTTCCCGCCAGAATGTCCAGGATTATTTGAATACCTGGTTGGCCCAATATGTGCTGTTGGATGATTCTGCATCCCAAGAAGCCAAGGCCAAATACCCTCTGCGGGAGGCCCATGTGGACGTTGTAGAAGTGCCTGGTAAGCCCGGTGTTTATAAGGCGGCAGCTTTTCTTCGTCCCCATTTCCAGTTGGACGAACTCACCATCTCCTTGCGGTTGGTGGCTGAGTTGCCCAAGCCCGCTCGGTAACGAAGTTTGAGCATATTCAAATCATTTATTTAGGAGAGTCTTATGGCTTTTGATGCGTTCATCAAGATTGATGGCATTCCGGGGGAAAGTACGGACGATAAACATAAGGATTGGATCGAAATTACCCATTTCGCTCACAAAATGGAGCAACCGGCTTCCGCAACGGCGAGCTCTGCCGGCGGTGCAACGGCGGAACGGGTAAATCATTCCACCTTCGACATCGTTCACCTCTTGGATAAAGCTAGCCCGAAGATTTATGAGGCCTGTTGTACCGGCAAGCACATCAAAGATGTGAGTATCGAACTTTGCCGGGCTGGCGGTGATAAGCTGAAATATATGGAAGTCAAGCTGGAACAGGTTTTGGTATCCAAAGTGGAACCTCACGGTACCGCGGCGGAAGGATTCCCCAATGAGTTGGTGAGTTTTAGCTACGGTAAAATTACCTGGACCTATACCCAGCAAAAACGGGCGGATGGTGCTGGTGGCGGTAATGTGAATGCTGGCTGGGATTTGACTGCCAACAAGACTATTGCCTGATATTGGTGAAAAAAGGGAGGCATTTTGCCTCCCTTTTTTTGCGGCCTATAAATTTCAAAAATAGTAAAAACTTTGGTGTGAGATATCCGAGCTCCCATCTGGTGGATCTATGTTGAAAAAGATTTTTCTATTTCTTTTGTTGCTTGGTGTCTGGATATTTTGTTTGTGGTATGTGGTTGGTTTTGACTTGGGAGGGCATTCTCTTCTTGCTTTGGCTATGGCCCACCTTGGTCCGCCGGTAGGTGCATTCTCCTGCGGTTGGCTTATTTGGCGTGGCGTTTTGCGTAAGAAGCAGGAAACTGCCCAGCGTCAGGCAGAATTGGAGAGAGAGTCCGCACAAAAAGCAGTACAAGAGGCCGTAGCCAAACGTCGGCAGGAGTTGTCCGAAAGGCGGTTTGCCATTGATTGCCTTTCCGTTGCATTTGGGGGCTTGTGGGAAAGATCAGGCTCTGATGAGTCCGTTATCGAAGCCGTCAATGAACGGGTGAGCGTCGATAGGCTGGATCGTCCCCCATATTTCTTTGACGAGGACGAGGATAGGGATGCCCCGCCAGCGGAGGAATATTTAGAGGAAGTCATAGGCCAGACGCTTTCCAATATCTATGCCCAATGTCCTGGATCCGAGGCATTTCCGATTTTAGCGTTAGGGCCGGATTCCCTGCCGGAGGAAATGCTTGGCACCCTGATTCGTCGTGTGCAGGCCGTGGCTGAGGGTGAGTCGCCTTATGATATGGGGGAGGGAGGAGAGGATCACGCTTCACGCTTACTTCCACCCGTTTCTTGCCTGGGGGGAGAGGGGCGGGCGTTGATCGACTGCCTGATTGAGCGATTCCAGGGGCAGCCCGATCTGCCAGGGGTGGTGGTGGTAGGCTTTGATGCCCCTTGCTGTCGTACCCAACCTCAGCAATTTGATGCGGTGCCTCCGCCACCGTCTGCGCAGGATAAGTGGCTCGGACGACCCTCCCAAGGTGTAGTCGCCATGGTGTTTGCAAACACGGAGCTAAAAGGTTTGGTGGCGTCAGTAGAAGAAAATTTATCTGGCGAGGGAGAGATCGCGGACTGCTATACCCCTTTTTGGGAGCGGGGCGTTGCATTTTCTCAGAATCAAATTTTCCTCGCTCAGTTGCCGAGAGAGAGTCGCGGTTTCCTTTGTAACGTAAGGGCCTTGGCTCGCTTTCATAAGTCGTCGGAAGGGCGCTGGGAGGAGAAAAGCGGGCGCTCCAATCGCCTTGGAGAGGTGATGCGCTTAGCAATGGAAAGAGCCATGGTGAATGCAGCCCTATTGCCTGGAATGGAAGCTACGGCTGCTGAAGAAAACTCATCCGAAGACGAGCAGTATCAGTGTGAATGGTTAGTCCACAACGCGGGGGGGGTCGATGTCTGTGGCCCTCGGCTAGCTGCACTTGGGCTGGCGTTGCATGGATTTTCTCAGGAAATGAATCCCGTTGATGAGGCGACCAATTTCCCTGCGAAAGTTGGAAATCTGGGCGCGGTATTGCCTTTGGCGATGTTGGCTCAGGTGGCAAATAAGACGGAAGAGACTCAAGGCCCGTGTTGCTGGATTCGGTTTCGAGAAGATGCTGGCTTTTTCTTAGGCTTCGCTAACCCTGTGGGTGCCGCCAAGGAAGTCTAAATTGTTTGGGAGAGGCTCATGAAAGGCGTGATTCGTTTAGGAGACCCCACCAGCCATGGTGGGGTTGTGGTGAGTGCCGCAGGTAACTACACGATTATGGGAAAACCCGTTGCTCGAGTGGGGGATCAGGTCACCTGTCCCATAAAGGGGCATCCTATGGCCGTCATTGTGGAGGGTGACCCCAATTGGGTTATCGATGGACGGGCGGTAGCTCTGGAGGGGCATAAAACCAGTTGCGGAGCGACGTTGATTTCCACGTTGTCTGCTTTGGGAAGGGGGTAAGCATGGGCCAAGAAGATGTGTTGTCCAGACTTTTGATGCCTATCCCAGGAGAAAACCCTGGGGGCCAAGATATTTCCTACAGCCAGGAGTTTGATGAAATAAAAGAGGCGCGTCGGGCGGATGACCCGGCCTTGGCTCAAGGCGATTGGGAGCGAGAGCTCAAAACTTCCGATTGGAAGCGGGTTCGTCAGTTATGCGAAGTGTTGCTCGAAACCAAAAGCAAGGACATTCAGGTGGCCTGCTGGTATGGAGAAGCCCTGACCCATCTGGATGGTTTTTCTGGGCTGAGCCTCGGTGTGGCTGTTCTTAATGGGGTCGTGTCGGATTTCTGGGAGTTTTGTTATCCGGAACTGGATTTGTCAGATTTGGACGAGAGGGCGGGCAAGCTGGAGTGGTTTAACTCCCAGCTGCCTCTGGTTATCCGCGCCATCCCTCTCGTGGCCCGAGATGCGGGAGGCTATTCCTGGCGAGATTGGGAAGAGTCGCGGGAAGTGAATAACCTTGGCCTCAAAGACGCTGAGGCTATGAAAACAGCCGTAGCAGAGGGCAAACTGACGGGGGAAGTGTTTGATAAGGCAGCGGGAGCCTCAGGCCGAGCTTTCTATGAAGGTTTGCACAAAGAAATAAAGGAATCCCTGGAGCGCCTGTCAGAACTGGAAGGCAATGTGGATCGGTTGTTTGGATCGGAAAGCCCCAGCTTAAAGGATATTCGCCAGGCCTTAACAGACTGTCTAGGTTTGGTTACTCGGTTAGGTGGGGGCGTTGAGGGAGCGGAGCTTTGTAGTGGAGGCGAAGAGGGTTCTCCAGAAGAGGGAAGTTCCTCCAACCTGAGTGTCGCGCCCAAAAAAATTCTTTCGGCTTTGTTTGGCAGCAAGTCTGAAGAGTTGGGGACTGGTCGTGCGGGGCTGGATCGAGCCTCGGCCGTAAACCAGCTACGCCAGGTCGCCCAATATTTCCGCCAACACGAACCCCATAGCCCGGTCTCCTATTTGGTAGAGCGAGCGGCTAAATGGGCAGAAATGCCCCTGGACCAGTGGCTGGGAAGTGTAATCAAAGATGAGGGAACTCTTGGACAGTTGCGAGAGTTATTGGACCTCCGGAGAGATTAACTCGCTTGGTTACCGACGTGTTGCCCTTGAGCCCCTGAGGGGGACTACACGAGTTCAGTCTCTTGTGGCCCCGGGCTCCGGCGAGGTATAAGGAATGCACCTCAAATATCTACATCGAAAGGTGAGCGATGCGATCGGTATTGGTTGCGAATCCTAAAGGGGGGTGCGGGAAAACGACCTTGGCTACTAATGTGGCGGGGTACTTTGCCAACGAAGGAAAGTCCGTGACGTTGTGCGATCTGGACCGTCAACAGTCCGCGCTGCGTTGGCTGGCCTTTCGGGATGCGGGGGTGCCTGCGGTAACCGGGTATTTCGGCGGCAACCAGCTGCTCTATTCCCCGCCGAAGGATGCAGATTGGGTGGTGCTGGATGCCCCCGCTGGCCTTCAGGGCTTCAAGCTCTCGGAATATTTGCACAAAGCGGACAAAATCCTGGTCCCTGTTGTTCCCTCTGTGTTTGATATGGCGGCGACGGAGGATTTCCTTCACTCCTTACGCCGGGAATCGCCTGCTGCTCGGGAGCGGGTGGGTATCGTCGCCATGCGAGTGGCGCCCCGCACCAGGGCTGCCGCCATGTTGGAGGAGTTCCTGGCCCATTTTGATATCCCGATCGTGACTTACCTGCGCACCACCCAAAGCTATGTAAACGTGGCGGTTTCCGGGCTAAGTCTGTTCGATCCCCCAAGGGGTAAAAATAAGAAAGATATCGAACAGTGGGCGCCGCTCTTGCAATGGCTCAATGAATAGCCTATAGTTCGCCCCTCGTCGCAGCCGTCTGGCTCTTCTGCTTCCAGCTTTTAAAGCGAAAAGCAAAAAACAGGGGTTGCGAAGATGGGTTGTTCTGATATAATGATCAGCCTTCTCGGTCGCGGGGTGGAGCAGTCTGGCAGCTCGTCGGGCTCATAACCCGAAGGTCGTAGGTTCAAATCCTGCCCCCGCAACCAAATCAACAAAAATTAAATTTTTGTTGATTTTTTGAGAAAACAGCGTAAAATGCGCATCTTTCGTTGCTACGGCAGCGCTGCAAAAGAGCGGTAAGTAGTTGAATTTGCAGAGAGTTCTTTAAAAAGAAGACAACCGATAGGTGTGGGTGCTTGGTTGGATGTACTGACGTAAGTCAGGCAAAAGATTGAGCGCTTACACAGATGTAGTTCAAGGAAACTTGAATTCACATCCGTCAAGCGAGTTTTAAGCAGAGATTGAACTGAAGAGTTTGATCCTGGCTCAGATTGAACGCTGGCGGCATGCCTTACACATGCAAGTCGAACGGCAGCACGGGAGCTTGCTCCTGGTGGCGAGTGGCGAACGGGTGAGTAATGCATCGGAACGTATCCTGGAGTGGGGGATAACGTAGCGAAAGTTACGCTAATACCGCATATTCTGTGAGCAGGAAAGCGGGGGACCTTCGGGCCTCGCGCTCTTGGAGCGGCCGATGTCGGATTAGCTAGTTGGTGAGGTAAAGGCTCACCAAGGCGACGATCCGTAGCAGGTCTGAGAGGATGATCTGCCACACTGGAACTGAGACACGGTCCAGACTCCTACGGGAGGCAGCAGTGGGGAATTTTGGACAATGGGGGCAACCCTGATCCAGCCATGCCGCGTGAGTGAAGAAGGCCTTCGGGTTGTAAAGCTCTTTCGCGAGGGAAGAAATTGCACCGGATAATACCTGGTGTAGATGACGGTACCTTGATAAGAAGCACCGGCTAACTACGTGCCAGCAGCCGCGGTAATACGTAGGGTGCGAGCGTTAATCGGAATTACTGGGCGTAAAGCGTGCGCAGGCGGTTTCGTAAGACAGGCGTGAAATCCCCGGGCTTAACCTGGGAACTGCGCTTGTGACTGCGAGGCTAGAGTACGGCAGAGGGAGGTAGAATTCCACGTGTAGCAGTGAAATGCGTAGAGATGTGGAGGAATACCGATGGCGAAGGCAGCCTCCTGGGCCAGTACTGACGCTCATGCACGAAAGCGTGGGGAGCAAACAGGATTAGATACCCTGGTAGTCCACGCCCTAAACGATGTCAACTAGGTGTTGGTGGGGTTAAACCCATTAGTACCGCAGCTAACGCGTGAAGTTGACCGCCTGGGGAGTACGGCCGCAAGGTTAAAACTCAAAGGAATTGACGGGGACCCGCACAAGCGGTGGATGATGTGGATTAATTCGATGCAACGCGAAAAACCTTACCTACCCTTGACATGCCAGGAACTTTCCAGAGATGGATTGGTGCCCGAAAGGGAGCCTGGACACAGGTGCTGCATGGCTGTCGTCAGCTCGTGTCGTGAGATGTTGGGTTAAGTCCCGCAACGAGCGCAACCCTTGTCATTAATTGCCATCATTTAGTTGGGCACTTTAATGAGACTGCCGGTGACAAACCGGAGGAAGGTGGGGATGACGTCAAGTCCTCATGGCCCTTATGGGTAGGGCTTCACACGTCATACAATGGTCGGTACAAAGGGTTGCCAAGCCGCGAGGTGGAGCTAATCTCAGAAAGCCGATCGTAGTCCGGATTGCAGTCTGCAACTCGACTGCATGAAGTCGGAATCGCTAGTAATCGTGGATCAGCATGTCACGGTGAATACGTTCCCGGGTCTTGTACACACCGCCCGTCACACCATGGGAGTGGGTTCTACCAGAAGTAGTTAGCCTAACCGTAAGGAGGGCGATTACCACGGTAGGATTCATGACTGGGGTGAAGTCGTAACAAGGTAGCCGTATCGGAAGGTGCGGCTGGATCACCTCCTTTCTAGAGAAAGCATCCGCCAAGTATCCACAACCTATCGGTTGTCAATAAAGAGCAGCAAGGGGTAAGAAGCAAGGAGTGAGGAGTAACCGAAAGGTGCTGGCTCCTGGTCTTGCCGCTGGCCCCGACAAACAGGGTCAGTAGCTCAGTCGGTTAGAGCACCGTCTTGATAAGGCGGGGGTCGTTGGTTCGATTCCAACCTGACCCACCAACTTATCGGGGGCATAGCTCAGCTGGGAGAGCACCTGCTTTGCAAGCAGGGGGTCGTCGGTTCGATCCCGTCTGCCTCCACCAGGACTTAGAGATAAGCGCACGCAGTGCTCTTATCTCTGACCCTTGGTCAGAAAGCTTAAATGCTGTTCGTTCTTTAACAAATTGGAGAAAGATGTATCTGGTTGCCGACAACCGAAGACCAGATACAAGTTGTGATTGCATCGTATCGTGTTACAGCTAGCACGATACGCACAAACTGAGTTGCCTATAACGCCTCTTCGGAGGACTTAAAGTTATAGGATCAAGCGACTAAGTGCATGTGGTGGATGCCTTGGCGATCACAGGCGATGAAGGACGCGTAAGCCTGCGAAAAGCTCTGGGGAGCTGGCAATAAAGCTTTGATCCAGAGATATCCGAATGGGGAAACCCACTCCGCAAGGAGTATCCCATACTGAATACATAGGTATGGGAGGCGAACCCGGTGAACTGAAACATCTAAGTAGCCGGAGGAACAGAAATCAACCGAGATTCCCAAAGTAGTGGCGAGCGAACTGGGAACAGCCTGCAAGTTTTAGCTGAAGGGTTAGTGGAAGCATCTGGAAAGTTGCGCCGTAGTGGGTGATAGCCCCGTACGCGACAACCCTTTAGTGGAACTAAGCTTGCGACAAGTAGGGCGGGGCACGTGAAACCCTGTCTGAACATGGGGGGACCATCCTCCAAGGCTAAATACTCGTGATCGACCGATAGTGAACCAGTACCGTGAGGGAAAGGCGAAAAGAACCCCGGGAGGGGAGTGAAATAGATCCTGAAACCGCATGCATACAAACAGTGGGAGCCCCTTCGTGGGGTGACTGCGTACCTTTTGTATAATGGGTCAGCGACTTACGTTATGTTGCGAGCTTAACCGAATAGGGGAGGCGTAGGGAAACCGAGTCTGATAAGGGCGATTAGTAGCATGGCGTAGACCCGAAACCGGATGATCTATCCATGGCCAGGATGAAGGTGCGGTAACACGCACTGGAGGTCCGAACCCACTAACGTTGAAAAGTTAGGGGATGAGCTGTGGATAGGGGTGAAAGGCTAAACAAATCCGGAAATAGCTGGTTCTCTCCGAAAACTATTTAGGTAGTGCCTCAAGTATCACCCACGGGGGTAAAGCACTGTAATGGTTGAAGGGGTCATCGCGACTTACTTCGCCATAGCAAACTCTGAATACCGTGGAGTGCGAGCTTGGGAGACAGACATCGGGTGCTAACGTCCGGTGTCAAGAGGGAAACAACCCAGACCGCCGATTAAGGTCCCAAAGACATAGTTAAGTGGGAAACGAGGTGGGAAGGCTTAGACAGCCAGGAGGTTGGCTTAGAAGCAGCCACCCTTTAAAGAAAGCGTAATAGCTCACTGGTCGAGTCGTCCTGCGCGGAAGATGTAACGGGGCTCAAACTATGCACCGAAATCGCGGATATCTTTTAGATATGGTAGGAGAGCGTTCTGTAGGCCTGCGAAGGTGTCTCGTGAGGGATGCTGGAGGTATCAGAAGTGCGAATGCTGACATGAGTAGCGATAAAGCGGGTGAAAAGCCCGCTCGCCGAAAGCCCAAGGTTTCCTGCGCAACGTTCATCGGCGCAGGGTGAGTCGGCCCCTAAGGCGAGGCTGAGAAGCGTAGTCGATGGGAAACAGGTTAATATTCCTGTACCTCTTTGTAATGCGATGGGGGGACGGAGAAGGTTAGGTCAGCCGGGTGTTGGATGTCCCGGTTTAAGCGTGTAGGCGTGCTTTCTAGGCAAATCCGGAAAGCTTAGCTGAGGCGTGATGACGAGTGGTCTTTGACCGCGAAGTGATTGATACCA
Organism: Azospira inquinata; assembly: GCF_018905915.1. Lineage (NCBI taxonomy): Bacteria > Pseudomonadati > Pseudomonadota > Betaproteobacteria > Rhodocyclales > Rhodocyclaceae > Azospira > Azospira inquinata. Next base: position 559,516 of record NZ_CP064782.1, on the reverse strand, counting down.
AGCTTCCAAGAAAAGCCTCTAAGCTTCAGTTACAAAGAGACCGTACCGCAAACCGACACAGGTGGGCAGGATGAGAATTCTAAGGCGCTTGAGAGAACTCAGGAGAAGGAACTCGGCAAATTAGCACCGTAACTTCGGGATAAGGTGCGCCCCGGTAGAGTGTAGATCCTCGCGATTGAAGCTCGATGGGGTTGCAGTGAAATGGTGGCTGCGACTGTTTAATAAAAACACAGCACTCTGCAAACACGAAAGTGGACGTATAGGGTGTGACGCCTGCCCGGTGCCGGAAGGTTAAGTGATGGGGTGCAAGCTCTTGATCGAAGCCCCGGTAAACGGCGGCCGTAACTATAACGGTCCTAAGGTAGCGAAATTCCTTGTCGGGTAAGTTCCGACCTGCACGAATGGCGTAACGATGGCCACACTGTCTCCTCCTGAGACTCAGCGAAATTGAAATGTTTGTGAAGATGCAATCTCCCCGCGGCTAGACGGAAAGACCCCATGAACCTTTACTGTAGCTTTGCATTGGACTGTGAACCGACCTGTGTAGGATAGGTGGGAGACTGTGAGACCAGGACGCTAGTTCTGGTGGAGTCAACCTTGAAATACCACCCTGGTTTGTTTGCGGTTCTAACCTTGGTCTGTGAATCCAGATCGGGGACCGTGCATGGTAGGCAGTTTGACTGGGGCGGTCTCCTCCCAAAGAGTAACGGAGGAGTACGAAGGTACGCTAGGTACGGTCGGACATCGTGCTAATAGTGCAATGGCATAAGCGTGCTTGACTGCGAGACCCACAAGTCGAGCAGGTGCGAAAGCAGGTCATAGTGATCCGGTGGTTCTGTATGGAAGGGCCATCGCTCAACGGATAAAAGGTACTCTGGGGATAACAGGCTGATACCGCCCAAGAGTTCATATCGACGGCGGTGTTTGGCACCTCGATGTCGGCTCATCTCATCCTGGGGCTGTAGCCGGTCCCAAGGGTATGGCTGTTCGCCATTTAAAGAGGTACGCGAGCTGGGTTTAAAACGTCGTGAGACAGTTTGGTCCCTATCTGCCGTGGGCGTTGGAAGTTTGAGAGGGGCTGCTCCTAGTACGAGAGGACCGGAGTGGACGAACCTCTGGTGTACCGGTTATGACGCCAGTCGTATCGCCGGGTAGCTAAGTTCGGAAGAGATAAACGCTGAAAGCATCTAAGCGTGAAACTCGCCTCAAGATGAGACTTCCCTGGGGATTCAATCCCCCTGTAGGGTCGTGGAAGACCACCACGTTGATAGGTCGGGTGTGGAAGCGCAGTAATGCGTTAAGCTAACCGATACTAATTGCCCGTGAGGCTTGATCCTATAACTTTAAGTAGCAACTCAGCTGCAATCACAACTCTTTCTCCTTTTTGCGTGCCCCGCCTAGCGGAGCACGGACAAGTTACGCTTGGCGGCCATAGCGCTCTGGACCCACCCCTTCCCATCCCGAACAGGACCGTGAAACGGAGTTGCGCCGATGATAGTGCATATCTCTTGTGCGAAAGTAGGTCACCGCCAGGCTCCTCCTCAAAAGCCCCTGCCATTCTCTTGGCGGGGGCTTTTACTTTTGTATCTCCCCCCACTCGTTTCTCCTCGCTTTACCTTCCTCCCTCTCCTTGTTTCCTTGCTGCCTAGGCTATCCGCTGTGGGCTTCCCGGCCTCCGACGGAGAAAACCCCTGCATCCCCTCTCTAGGCTTCCTTTCTCCCCGCCGCCAGCGCTTCCCGCCAACTCCTTCCCCCAGCCCCCCCCATAAAAAAACCCGGCTTCCGCCGGGTTCCATTTCTTCCTATTCCTTGGCTTACGCTTTCTTCGCCGTGCTCCGCGCTGCCTTCGCCGTCACGCTCCCCGCCGTTACCCCTCCCTCCGTTATCTCTGTGATCTGCTTGCTCAACTTCGTGAAGTTCTCGAAAGCCTGGGTGGAGGCTCCCATCAGGGTCTTCATGGCGGCCGCCATTACGTCGCCTCCCAACGGCGCCTTGGACGAAGACGTTTCAATCGCCGACGCCGCCCGCTGGGACAGGCTGTTGTAGTGCTCCTCCATGATCCCCGTGACGTCCTTCTGCGTCTCCGTGATTAACTCGTACAGCTTCCTCCATCCTGTTTATTGGTGTATTCCCCCGTTCCCCAGTATAATGGCCCTCGGCGGGTCTCCCCGCATTGCAGGGTAGTGAATCGGGTCAGGTCCGGAAGGAAGCAGCCACAGCTACTTACTGCAAGTGCCGGGGGTAAGGCTCGCCACTTTTGTTTTTACGGGCGGAATATCCGATTCCCCTTTTGTCGATGCGACTATGAGTTATCAGGTCTTGGCGCGGAAATGGCGCCCACGGAACTTTGCGAGTCTTGTGGGGCAGGAGCACGTTGTTAAGGCATTGACCCATGCGCTCGCGGAAAACCGACTACATCACGCCTATCTATTTACGGGCACCCGAGGGGTGGGAAAAACTACCCTGGCCCGCATTCTGGCGAAATCCCTGAATTGCGAAAAGGGCATTACCCCCGAGCCCTGCGGCGAATGTTCTGCCTGCAAGGAAATCGATAGCGGTCGCTTTGTGGATTTGCTGGAGGTGGATGCGGCCACCAATACCCGAGTCGATGAAATGCGCATGCTGCTGGAAAATGCGGTGTATGCGCCCACCCGTGGCCGGTTCAAGGTCTACGTCATTGACGAAGTCCATATGCTCTCCAATTCGGCTTTCAACGCCATGTTGAAGACCTTGGAAGAGCCCCCCGAACATGTGAAGTTTATTCTGGCCACCACGGACCCCCAGAAAATTCCCGTGACGGTTCTGTCTCGCTGCTTGCAGTTCAATCTGAAGCAGATGCCCATCAACGCCATTGTGGATCACCTAGCCTATATTCTGGGCCAGGAACAGATTCCGTTTGAGGGCGAGGGACTTTCTATGCTGGCCCGCTCTGCCAATGGCAGTATGCGGGATGCCCTTTCCCTATTGGATCAAGCCATTGCCTACGGCAGTGGTAAAGTGGAAAGCGCCCTAGTCCGGGAAATGCTGGGGACGGTGGATCGGGGCCATTTGACGGCGATTCTGAACCACGTTCTGGCGGGGGATGGGGAGGCGCTGGTTCGTGTGGCCGGTGATATGGCGGCCCAATCCCTCTCTTTCAACTCCGCCCTGGAAGAGTTGGCTGTTTTGGCAACCCAAATCCAGGTGGCCCAGTTGGCGCCGGGGGCTTTACCCCCGGATGCTCCTGACCGGGAAGTCTTGCAGGGATTGGCGGAGCGTTTCGATCCCGAAGGCTTGCAGTTGGCCTACCAGATATTGATTCAGGGACGTAAAGACCTGCCCTTGGCTCCAGATCCCTACAGCGGTTTTCTCGTCACCCTGCTGCGTTTGCTAACGTTTTCCCCTGCCAAAGGGCTGGGGGCGCCTCCCCCCGAGACTCCAGCAAAAAAAGCTTCGAGCGCTGAGCGCCCAGGTTCCCGCTCAACGCCTCCTGCCCAGGAACCTTCCCCCGCTCCCCAGACTAAGGCGGAGGTGGCCCCCGTGTCCGAGGCCTCTGGGGAACTGGAGGTGCCTAGCACCTGGGAAGGCCTGTTGCGTCAATTGGACATCGGCGGCATGGCCCGGGAGCTGGCCCAGAACTGTTTGTTGGAATCCCTGGTTGAAGGGGCGGTGAATTTACGTCTGGCCCAGGATAAATCCCATCTCCTTTTGAAGGCCTCTCAGGATAAACTCCGGGAAGCGCTCCAGGCCCGCTTGGGGCGGCCAGTGTCCTTACATATCCAGGTGGGGGACGTGGCAGGGGACACGCCGGCCATTAAAGCTTCCAAGGCCCGTAAAGCCAGGCTGGCCCAGGCTACCGAGGCCCTGGCCCAAGATTCTTTTGTTAACGCGGCGGTGCAGTTGCTGGACGCCACGTTGATTCAATCATCCATTAAACCCCTTTGAGGAGACCTTTATGATGAAGGGTGGAATTGCCGGGCTGATGAAACAAGCCCAGCAGATGCAGGAAAATATGCGCAAAGCCCAGGAAGAACTGAGCCTGCTGGAAGTGGAAGGTCAGGCCGGGGCTGGGATGGTCAAGGTGCAAATGACCTGCGCCCATGACGTCCGGCGGGTCAGCATTGATCCTTCCGTGATGGACGATAAGGAAATGCTGGAAGACCTGATTGCCGCAGCCGTTAATGATGCGGTGCGTCGGGGTGAAGAGCTGACCAAGGATAAAATGTCCGGCTTTACCTCCGGCCTGAATCTGCCCCCCGGGTTGAAGCTCCCCTTCTGATGATCGGTAACAGTCTGGACGGGCTGGTGGCCGCGTTGCGCTGCCTGCCCGGCGTCGGGCCAAAATCCGCCCAGCGCATGGCGTTTCATTTGCTGCAACAGGATCGGCAAGGGGCCCAGCGTTTGGTGGGGGCTTTGCAGGACGCCCTGCAGCGGCTGCGTCATTGTGCCCGGTGCAATACCCTGACCGAGCAGGAAGTCTGTGAGCGCTGTGCTTCCCCCAAGCGGGACGCCAGTCTGCTGTGTGTGGTGGAAACCCCGGTGGACATGAATATGGTGGAGCAGACCCTGGCTTATAACGGGCTTTACTATGTACTCATGGGCCGCCTTTCCCCCCTGGACGGCCTGGGGCCCAAGGATTTAGGCCTGGATCGCCTGCTTACCCGGGCGGACGACGGCACGGTTCAAGAAGTGATTCTTGCCACCAATTACACCAACGAAGGGGAGGCCACCGCCCACTATCTGGGGGAGCTGCTTAAGGCTCGGGGCCTTAAGGTTAGCCGTATTGCCCGGGGTGTGCCGGTGGGGGGCGAGTTGGAATTTGTGGACCCGGGTACCTTAGCCCAGGCCCTGCGGGACCGGCGGGACCCGGATAAAGCCTGATAAAAAGGGCCTTTGATCCTCGGGGCCGCCTTCCAGTTCCCGGAGCGATTCAAGTATAATCACAAAGTTTTATTCGGCTAATCGTCGGATAGTGTGCGGTTTGCCTTTCAAAAATTTTCTACGTTCTAAGTTTAGGGATCAGCGCTATGAGCAAAGAGAACAAAGTGGACTGCGGGAGGCGGCGCTTGCTGGTCGCTACTGCGGCCGTCGGTGGAGTGGGGGCAGTCGCCACCCTCGTGCCGTTCGTCTCCAGCATGCTGCCGTCCGAGCGTGCCAAGGCGGCTGGCGCTCCGGTGGAAGTGGATATTTCCAAGCTGGAGCCGGGCCAAATGATGACCGTGGAGTGGCGCGGCAAACCGGTGTGGATTATTAACCGCACCAAGGAAATGCTGGCGACCCTGCCCAAGCTGGATGGCGCAGTGTTGGACCCCAAGTCCGAAAAGCCCCAGCAACCGACCTACTGCACCAACGAACACCGGTCCATCAAGCCTGAATACCTGGTGGCCATCGGTATCTGCACCCACTTGGGCTGTTCTCCCGGTTCCAAGTTCAAGTCTGGTACGGAAGAAGGGATGCCCGGAGAATGGCTGGGTGGTTTCCTTTGCCCCTGCCACGGTTCCACCTTCGACTTGGCCGGTCGGGTTTTCAAGAGCAAACCCGCGCCGCTCAACTTGGAAGTCCCGCCCCACATGTATCTCTCTGATACCCGCCTGATGATTGGCGAAGACAAGAAGGGAGCGTAAGGAATGGCTGCCAATACCAACTTTGAAAAGTACAAGTCCGACGGCTCTAAGGCCGGCAACTTGCTCGAATGGGTGGATGCCCGTTTCCCGGCCACGGCCATGTGGCGTGGCCATCTGGCCGAATACTACGCACCGAAGAACTTCAACTTCTGGTACTTCTTCGGCTCCCTGGCCCTGCTGGTGCTGGTGATCCAGATCGTGACCGGTATTTTCCTGGTCATGCACTACAAGCCCGATGCTTCCCTGAACGCTGCCGGTGTGCCGGTGGCCTTCGCCAGCGTCGAGTACATTATGCGGGACGTGCCCTGGGGCTGGTTGATCCGCTACCTGCACTCCACCGGTGCTTCTTCCTTCTTCATCGTGGTCTATCTGCACATGTTCCGCGGTCTGCTCTACGGTTCCTACCGTAAGCCCCGGGAACTGATCTGGCTGTTCGGGATCGGGATTTTCCTGTGCTTGATGGGTGAAGCCTTCTTCGGCTACCTCCTGCCTTGGGGACAAATGTCCTTCTGGGGCGCCCAGGTGATCGTCAATCTGTTCTCCGCCATTCCCTTCGTTGGCCCGGACCTGTCCGTGTGGCTGCGGGGTGACTTCGTGGTGGGGGATGCGACTCTGAACCGCTTCTTCTCCTTCCACGTTATCGCCATGCCCCTGGTTCTCCTGGGTCTGGTGGTTGCCCACTTGCTGGCCCTCCACGAAGTGGGGTCCAACAACCCGGACGGTGTGGAAATCAAGAAGCACAAGGATGAACACGGTATTCCCCTGGACGGGATTCCGTTCCATCCCTACTACACGGTGAAGGATATCGTTGGCGTGGTGGTGTTCCTCTTCGTCTTCTCCTGCGTGGTGTTCTTCGCGCCGGAAGGCGGCGGTTACTTCCTGGAATCCAACAACTTCATTCCGGCCGATCCCATGAAGACTCCGCCCCACATCGCTCCGGTGTGGTACTTCACCCCCTTCTATTCCATCCTGCGGGCGGTGACCTACCCCCTGTTCGGTTTGGATGCCAAGTTCTGGGGTGTGGTGGCCATGGGCGCTTCCGTGGTGATCATCGCCTTCCTGCCCTGGTTGGATCGCAGCCCGGTGAAGTCCATCCGTTACCGCGGTCCTATCTACAAGACCTTCCTGGCCCTGTTTGTGGTGGCGTTTGTCATTCTCGGCTACCTGGGTACCCAACCGCCGTCTTTCTGGGGTGAAAAGATTTCCCAGATCTGCGGCGTTATCTACTTTGCCTTCTTCCTGACCATGCCCTGGTACTCGAAGGTGGACAAGTACAGCCCGGAACCCGAGCGGGTCACCCACTAAGCAAAGGACGAGAGAAATGAAAAAACTGCTCCTCGCACTGCTTTTCGCACCCTTGACGGTGCTGGCCAGTGGTGCCCCCCTGGAATTGGACAAGGCTCCTGACGTTTCCCACGATCAGGCCGCCCTGCAAAACGGTGCCAAGCTCTTCGTGAATTACTGCCTGAGCTGCCACGGCGCTTCCTCCATGCGTTACAACCGCCTCAAGGACATCGGTCTGACCGAGCAACAGATTAAGGACAATCTGATGTTCGCCGGCGAAAAAGTGGGTGACACCATGCGCGTCGGGATTCGTCCTGACGAAGCCAAGAAGTGGTTCGGTGCCACGCCTCCTGACCTGAGCGTTATCGCCCGGGCCAAGGAATCCGAGGCGGGTTCCGGCGCCGACTGGCTCTACACCTATCTGCGTTCTTTCTACCGGGACGACAACCGTCCGACCGGCTGGAACAACACCGTGTTTGAAAACGTCGGCATGCCCCACGTCCTGTGGGAACTCCAAGGCCAGCAAGTGCTGGACGTGGAAAAGGATGCCGCCGGTAACGAACATAAGCACCTGAAACTTGCAGTGCCCGGCAAGCTGTCCCCCGCCGAGTACGACAAGGAAGTGGCTGACCTGGTCGGCTACCTGGTGTTCATGAGCGAACCGGGCGCCAATTTCCGTAAGCAACTGGGCGTCGGCGTGCTGCTGTTCCTCGCCGTGCTGGGTGTTCTGGCTTACCTGCTGAAGCGGGAATACTGGAAAGACGTGCATTAACCCCGCCTGATCCAGGCAACGGCATCGTTTGCCGGGGGCTTTCCCCGGCGGCGGTGCCGATTCCATTTTGAGGTATTGACTATGATGAACCTCTACTCCGGGACCACTGACCCGTTTAGCCATCGCTGCCGCATCGTCCTGTACGAAAAGGGCATGGATTTCCAGGTCATCGACGTGGATCTCTTCAACAAACCGGAAGACATCGCCGTCATCAACCCTTACAACCGGGTGCCGGTCTTGGTGGAGCGGGAGCTCATTCTGTATGAACCGAATATCATCAACGAATACATTGATGAGCGCTTCCCCCATCCCCAGCTGATGCCGCCGGATCCCATTATGCGGGCCCGGGCGCGCCAGCTCCTGTCCACCATGGAACGGGAGATTTTCGTGCACATCGAAGCCCTGGAAAAGAACCAGAAGACGGCGGAGAAGGCGCGCACGGAAGTGAAAAACCGGCTCACCGAACTGGCGCCCATGTTCTCCAAGCAAAAGTTTATGCTGGGGGACGAATTTTCCATGCTGGACGTGGCCATCGCCCCCTTGCTGTGGCGCTTGGACCATTACAGCATTGAACTGCCCAAGAGCGCGGCGCCCTTGATGAAGTACGCGGAGCGCATTTTCAGCCGACAAGGGTTTATCGATGCTTTGACCCCGTCGGAAAAGGTCATGCGCAAGTAAGCAACCACGGGCGCTGCGGCGCCCTTTTTTCGGCCCATCATCATGGATTTACCATCTACCAAGCCCTACATGGTTCGGGGCATTTACGAGTGGTGCACCGATAACGGCTTTACGCCCTATATCGCGGTGGTCGTGGATGAACGGACCGAGGTGCCCCGGGAATTCGCCCGGGACGGCCAGATTGTTCTGAATATCAGTGCCGACGCCACGTCCCGGCTGGCCATGGACAACGACTACATTTCCTTCGTCGCCCGCTTCGGCGGCGTGGCCCGGAATATTTCCTTTCCCGTGGGCAACGTGGTGGCCATCTACGCTAAGGAAAACGGCGCCGGCATGGCCTTCGAAGTGGAAGACACCCCTCTGCCGGATGCTTCTCCCGAGCCCGAGCCTCCCGCCCCTCCGGCTGGCGGCCGCCCCAAGTTGCAGCGGGTGAAGTAAATTGGGCCGCCCGGCACCAGGGTGGCGCCCAACTCTCCGCTGACGCACCATCCCGAGGCGGCCCGGCCCCCCTGGCCGGGCCCCTGATCCCCGATTCTCCCCAAATCCAGGCGTGGCACGGCTGTTGCTAATTGTCCACGAACCAAAGTTATGCCATGCGTATGTATTTCGCGCCTGGCGATAAGAGGGGCCTTGGGGATTTTTTTCGGACCATCCGGGTTCTAATTCCCGGAAGCGTTCAGCACCCAGGCCTAGCTGCCGACAGGACCGCTTCACCCTAACTAAGAAGCGGGCCGGAAGAGAGGAGCGGAGACCGATGAATTTCGTACCCTATATCAAGGAACTGGGCCGGGGCGCCGACGGTGCCCGGGATTTAACCCTGGAAGAGGCCCAGCAGCTCTACGGGGCCATGCTGGACGGCGGTGTGCCGGACCTGGAACTGGGGGCCATTGCCCTGGCCCTGCGGGTGAAAGGGGAGTGCGCCGACGAAATGATCGGCTTCCTGGCCGCTGTCAATGACCGGGTCCATGGCCTCAAATGCGCCACCAACCGCATTCGCCCCCTGGTCATTCCTTCCTACAACGGCGCCCGCAAGGGGGCCAATCTTACCCCTCTGCTGGCCCTGCTGCTCCAGCGCTTCAATATCCCGGTGGTGGTCCACGGGCTGCTGGAAGGCTATGGCCGGGTGACCACCGCCCAGGTGTTTCGGGAACTGGGGGTAATGCCCTGCACCACCGTGGTTTCTGCCCAGCAGACCCTCAATGAAAAGGGCTTGGCCTTCATCCCCCTGCCCGTCCTGTCCCCCGGTCTGAACGGCCTGCTGGCCCTGCGGGGACGGTTGGGGCTGCGAAACAGCGCCCACAGCCTGGTGAAAATGCTGGACCCTTTCAAAGGCACCGGGGTGGTGCTGGGAGCGGCCACCCATCCGGCCTACATGGATTTGATGCGGGACGTGTTCTCTTATCTGGGGGGCCGGGCCCTGCTGCTGCGGGCCACGGAAGGGGAACCCTTCGCCAATCCCAAACGCCGGCCCCGCATTGAATACATCCATGAGGAAAGCCTGGAAGTGCTGTTCGAGGCGGAGCACGAAAGCTTAAAATCCCTGCCCAGCCTCCCGGATGAATGCGACGCCAAGGCCACGGCCCAATGGATACGGCGCATTCTGGACGGCCAGGCGCCGCTCCCCATGCCCTTAGCCAATCAGCTGGCCTGCTGCCTTTACGCCTGCGGCTATGCGGAGGATTTCAACCAGGCCAAGGCCATCGTCGCCCTGGAAGGCAATGGTCTGACCGCCACCGTTTAGTTTTGCCCCCTATGCCCCTAGAACAACCTCCCCAAGCCCTGATCTTTTTTGCCCACGGCTCCCGCAACCCGGCCTGGGCCTCCGCTATGGAACGGCTGCGGGAAATGGTGGCAGAGCGGTCTCCGACCACGGTCACCCGTTTGGCGTTTCTCGAAACCCAGAACCCCAGTCTGGAAGCCTGCGTGGCAGAACTGGCGGGCCTGGAAATGACCCGGATTCGGGTGGTGCCCCTGTTCATGGCCTCCAGCGGCCATCTGACCCGGGATTTGCCCGCCCTCCTGGAGATGCTGGGCCAACGCTTTCCCCAGGTAGCCCTGGAACTCCTGGGGCCCGTGGGGGAGGCGCCAGAAGTCATGGCGGCCATGGCCGCCTACGCCCTGGGGCCGGTTGCCTGAGCCGCGAGGGAGGGCAAGGGGCACGGAAAAGGGCACGAAAAGGCCCCTTCCTCCCAAATAAAAGGCCGGACCTTTACAGGCTCCGGCCTTTTACTTTTTGCCCAGGGTGCTTACGGCAAGGGCAGGGGATGGGTGGCCTGAAAGTGCCGATATTGGCAGGTTAGGGCCTGGGCACGGGCCCCTTCCCCATGGGCCAGGGCGTTTTCGATATTTTCCAGAAACATGGCGTGGAGGTTGCACAGACCTTCCGGGGAATGGAGCAGGGTGTCGCACAGCTCCACGGCCACCACCGGGGGAATGTGTTCATGGCAGGCGATGGCGTCGATTTCGCCACGCTCCATGTCGCAAAAATCCAGACAATCTTGCAGGGTTAACATGGGCTTTCTCCTACGTTTTCATCCTGGGGGATGCCCGGAACCGGGTGTTCCGGGGCGGGCCGTCGGCCCGAGGGCCGGTCGCGGCGAGCTCCCCCTTAAGTTCAGGGTGTTGTGGGTGGGAGAACCGACTTCCAGTTTATCCAAGATTTTGGGGAGCGCAAATGGCGGTGCAGCAATCCGCCAGACGCTTGGCGCAGGCCGGGGCGGACCACTCCTGCACGTACTCCTGGGCTTCCCGAGCGAGGCGCTGGCGCAAGGCTGGATCGGCCAGGAGGCCGGTGAGGGCCTGGGCGAAAGCCCCGGGCTCCGCCGGGGGCACCAGGCAGCCCCGGCCCGGTTCCAGAATGTCCCGGGTGCCCATTTCCGCCAGGGCCACCACCGGAATGCCCATGGCCATGGCTTCCAGGAGCACCAGGCCCTGGGTTTCGGTCTGGGAGGCGAAGACGAAGGCGTCCGCGGCGGCGTAACAGTCGGGCAGTTCCCGGTTTCGGTCCAGATAGCCGATGAAATGGACCCGCTGGTGGATGGCCAGTTTTTGGGCCAGGCGTTGTAGGCCCGGGAGGGCCGGGCCTTCCCCGGCCACCACCAGATGGAGGTCCGGTTGGCTGTCCAGGGCGTGGCGGGTCATGTGGAGGAGAAAATCGATATTTTTTTCCCCTGCCACCCGGCCCACGTAAAGGGCTATGGGGGCCTCCCCAATGCCCAGGCGCTGGCGCAGGGCCTGGCGGTTACCCGGGCGGAAACGTTCCAGGGGAATGCCCGTGGGAATGATGTGGCGGGGCCGGGTGATGCCGTAGGCGGTGAGGCGCTCCGCCATGGCCCGGGAAGGCACCACAATGGCGTCCAGGGCATTGCATTGGCGGCGGGAAAGGAGGCGGGTGGCGGCCCGCAGCCAGGCCCGAGGCAAGCCGGGAATGTAGTGGTGGAAGTATTCCTCGAACAGGGTGTGGTAGGTCTCCAAGCAGGGGACTCCCAGGGCCCGGGCCAGGCGTAGGCCGCCGTAATGGGCGACGAAGGGGGTCTGGATATGGACCAGGCTTACCCCCTCCTGTTTGAGTTGGGGCAGGAGGGCCAGCAGGGGGGCGTAGGCCATGCGCCGGTCTTCCGGGTCGAAGGGAATGGCATGGGAGGGGATGCGGATAATGCCTGGCTCGGGTTTTGCTAAGGGATAGTCCGGTGCGACCACCGTGACCCGGATGCCCAGGGCTTGATATTCCCGGCGAAAGGTCTCGATGGAGGTGGAAACCCCGTTAATTCGTGGGAAATAAACGTCGGATATCATCAGTACGTGCATGCCGCCCCTTCTTCTGTTTTACTTCCGGTCACACCAAAAAGAACGCCTTCAGGCGTACCAATGACAGTCATGTTGCAGGGCTTACGTGTCGGAAGCGTGACAAGGGCCACGGCACGGGATTTTTTTGCTCGGGAGTCAGGATGGATTGGGACAAATCCTTCGGTTTGTTGGGGCAGGACAAAGTGTTGCCGAATACGGTGTTTCGCCGGGATAAGCTGGCCTTTCTCCATGCCAGCCAGCCCTTGCCGGACAAACTGCAGGAATTGCACCGCTACGCCCGGGAACGGCTGCCGGATTTGGACCGGGTGGCGGTGGTCACCTACGACCCCCGTACCGATCTGCTGAAAACCTTTCTCCACGCCAGCGGGGGCGCCGATCCCCTGTCCTTCTACGCCAGCCCCCTGGCCCAGTCCCAGTCCCTTTCCTCCATTGCCCAGGGGGGCCATCCCCGGCTGGTGAATGACATTGCGGCGGCCAACTGGCGCTCCCGGGAGCACAGCCGGCGCATTAGCGGCCAGGGTTACGGCACCAGCTACACCCTGCCCATGATTTACAACGGGGAATTGTTCGGCTTCATTTTTTTCAATTCCCGCCAGACCTTCGCTTTCAAGGAAAAGGACCTGGATTTCCTCGATGAAGTGGGGCACCAATTAAGCCTGGTGGTGATCAACGAACTGGTCTGCCTGCGGACCCTGGGGGCCGGGGTGCGCACCATGGCCCAGATCGCCCAGCACCGGGACTTTGAAACCGGCCTGCACCTGGAGCGCATGGCCCACTATTCCCACCTTATCGCCCGCCTGCTGGGGGCGGCCCAGGGCCTGGACGACAGCTTTGTGGAATACGTTTTTCTCTTTGCGCCCCTCCACGATCTGGGCAAGGTGGCGGTGCCCGACGCCCTGTTGCAGAAGCCGGGCAAGCTGACCCGGGAGGAATTCCGGGTCATTCAGGAACACCCGGTGCACGGGGCGGAAATGGTGGACGCCATGCTGGCCAATTTCGGCCTCTCCGGCCTGCCCCAGGCGGCCATGCTGCGCCACATCGTGCGCCACCACCATGAAGCCCTGGACGGCAGCGGCTATCCGGACCGGCTGGCGGGCACGGAAATTCCCCTGGAAGCCCGGATTGTGGCGGTGGCCGATGTTTTTGACGCCCTCACCAGCCGCCGTCCCTATAAGGAAGCCTGGAGCAACGGGGAAGCCCTGGCGGTGATGACCGGGGAAATGGGGGCCAAGCTGGATCAGGATTGTGTGGCGGTACTGGTGGATCACCCGGATCTGGTGACGGCCATCCAGAACCGTTTCCAGGAAGACAGCCTGGGCTAAGGCTGGGGGCGGAGCAAGGGGGCGAGGGCCGGGCATGGCGCCGGTGGCACCTTTCTCCCCAAGCCCATTTTCGGGGCAAAGCCCCGAGCAGACCGTGGTGCCGAAGAAGGCCGTGGTGCCTAAAGCACCAGCCGCCGTCCCTGAAAGTGGCCGGCCTGCTCCAGCCGGGCCAGGGTGGGCAGCAGGTTGAGGCCCGTGTCTTTTTTCAGGGCCTGGGCCCGTTCCTTCAATTCCTCCTGACTCCCATCCACCCGCTCTCCCACGGCGGCAAAGGCAATGGCGTTGCCGCTGTCGCAGGATGGAAAGACCAGGGTGCGCCCGGGGAAGGCCTCTTCCAGCCGGGCCACGCTGGCGCCAAAGCCCCGGCTGCGGCCGAGAAAATTGACCCCCAGCAGCCCCCGGGGCCCTAGCAAGGCGGCACAGTCCCGGTAAAAGGGCTGGCGATCCAGGGCGCCGGCCCGGGCCTGGGGATCGAAGCTATCCACCAGTATCCAGTCGTAACGCTCCCCCGCCTCCCGGGCCCGGGCCACGAAGCGGGCCCCGTCCTCAAAGCGGTAGTCCAGGTGGGGGCCCGCCTCGGGCAATTTAAAGCATTGGCGGGCCATGGCGGCCACCCGGGGATTGATTTCCACCACGGTGACTTTGCAGTGGGGCAGGTGGCGCCAGGCGAACTTGGTCAGGGAACCGGCCCCCAGGCCGATGAGCAGCAGGGTCTCCGGCCAGGGCTCCCGTTCCCGCAGGAGCAGCCCGGCCATCATTTCCCGGGTATAGGCCAGCTCCAGGGAATAGGGGCGGGCGATGCGCATGGCCCCCTGGACCCAGTCGGAGCCAAAGTGGAGATAGCGGACGCCGGCTGCTTCGCTGACGTCGATGGGATGATCCAGATCGGGCATGGGGCACGGGCGGAGAGAAAAACGGGCGCCATGATGACCGGAAAGGGGGCGGGGGGGAAGGGGGGCCGGGGAAGGGGGAAGAAAGTTTTTCCGGCGGGCTAAAAAACGGCCTGGAGAGTGGCGTGGATAAAGGATTTAGCTAAGGGCTTCTGGCAGCCGAAGGCAATACGGGCCTCTTGCGGCGGGTAGCCTCAAGAGGCCCGTATTATCTGGCTTAGGGGCGGGGGGAGGGAAAGAACCGTTGGGGGGCGGGAATCCGGTTACCGTCCCGTCCCCGGGGTCTTCCTCCGCCCGCCTCAGCTGCCCCGGCTGCGGCGCTGGGTAATGGTTTCGCCGCCTATGCCCCAGTTATCCGTGGGCACTTCCTCGATGACCACCACGGTGGTCTGGGGATTTTTGCCCAGGGTGTCCCGCAGCAGTTCGGTAACGCCTTGGATCAGGCGGGCCTTCTGCTCCGCCGTGGCGCCTTCCTGGGTGATTTTGATATTTACGTAGGGCATGGGCTTCTCCGGATGAAAGGAATACGGGTGAGACTACCGAAACAGGCGCCGCCGCTGACCAGCCCCAGACCCAGCAGAATCAGGGGGGAGAGGGCTTCGCCCAGAATAGGGGCGGAGGCCAGACCGGCAATGGCCGGTACCAGGGCCATTAGGGTGCCGACCCGGGTGGGGCCCAGGATGACCATGGCCCGCATGTAAAAGAGCATGGCCACAATCACCACCAAAATGCCATGGTAAGCCGCCTGAAAAGCCAGAAAACCCCAGCTCACCTGACTGATCTCCTTGGGCAACCAGAGTAGATAAATCGGCATGTAGAGGGCGGCGGAGGTGAGGGCCACCCCCAGGGTAGCGTCCCAGGGGGAGACCCGCCAGCGCCGCACCAGGGCGGTGTACAGGGCCCAGGAAAAGGAGCCGGACAGGAGTAGCAGATCCCCCTGCCAGTGGCCCAGGCCGTCCTTGAAACTATCCATGCCCAGGCACACCAGGCCGCCGCCAATAACGGCCAGCCCGGCCCAGCGCTGACTCCCGGGCCGTTCTCCCAGTATCAGCCAGGCCATGATGGAGACGGCAAAGGGCAACATGCCGGGGAGAAGAATGGCGGCGTGGGCGGCGGAGGAAAACTTAAAGCCGGAATAGACCAGCATGCCGAAACCGGCCCCCCCGGTGAGGGCCAGCACCAGGGTCTGGCCGTTGAAGTGGAGGTCCCGGTGGTGGCGCAGCCACACGGGCAGCAGCACCAGGGCGGCGGTGCCGAAGCGCAGGGCGGTGATGTCCCAGCCGGTGAGGGGACTCTTGCCGCCGAAGCGGGACATGAGGATAAAGCCGGACCAGATCATGACCGTGAGCCCGGCCCACAGGTAGCCGCTCCGGAGGGAAGGGCCGCCGGGGGAGGCAGCGTTTTGGGGATGCATGGTTTCTCCTTGGGGTTGGGTCTTGTGCTAAGCACTGTAGCCGGGCAATATGTTCTTGAAAAATGAATTATTAAGATCGAAACGATCATTTTTTGAGATGAATACACCGGAGCCCCGTCCATGGACCTGAACGATCTGCACATCTTCCGTACCGTTATTCGGGAAGGGGGGGTTACCCGGGCGGCGGTCCGGCTCAACCGGGTCCAGTCCAATGTGACCACCCGCATACGCCAGCTGGAGGAGGACCTGGGGGTGACCCTGTTTCTCCGGGAAGGGCGGCGTCTGGTGCCCACCAACGCCGGGCGCCAGCTGCTGGACTATGCGGATCGGCTCCTGGCCTTGGCCAACGAGGCCCGCCAATCCCTGGCGGACGACGTGCCCCGGGGCCAGCTGCGCCTGGGCTCCATGGAAACCACCGCCGGCGTGCGCTTGGCCGAGCCCCTGGCTCGCTTCCACCGCCGCTATCCGGATGTGCGCCTGGAATTGCAGACCCGGGGCACCCGGGGCCTGGTGGCTCAGGTCCTGGCCGGAGAACTGGATCTGGCCCTGGTGGCCTCCCCCGTGGCCGATCCCCGCCTGGCCCGGGAAGTCCTGTTCGAGGAAGAGCTGGTGCTGGTCTCCGACGCGGCCCAGCCCCCCATGGTGGCCGCCACCGAACTGCAATGCCGCACCATCATTTCCTTTGAAGAGGGCTGTGCCTACCGGACCCGGCTGGAAGCCTGGTTTTCCCGGGCCGGGATCATGCCGGAGCGCATCGTGCCCGTGTCCTCCTACCAGACCATTCTGGGCTGTGTGCTGGCGGGCATGGGGGTGGCCCTCCTGCCCCGGCGGGTGGTGGAAAGCTACGGCGCCCGCAGCGGCCTGCGCCTCCATCCCCTGGCGGGGGACGAGGGTCGGGTGGCCACCCTGGCCGTCTGGCGCCAGGGCGGCGATACGGCGGCTATTCGGGCCCTGCTGGCCTGCCTGCGGGAAGGGGAGGGAGAAGGGGAAGCCGCCCGCCGGGTGGCCTGAGGCCGGGGCCCGCCCAATTCCCCCTTGGGATTCGGGCGGCCCTGGGCGAAAATAGACGACCAAAAATCCTATTCCCCCGGAGAGACCATGACAGATAAGCCACAGGCAACCGGTCCCCTGACCAGTTTGGACCGGGATACCCGGGCCTTGGAAAAAGAAATCGAGCGGCGCGGCGTGATCCTGGGCATCGACTGGAACGATACGGCCCAAGTCCGGGCCCTGGCGGAGGAAGCCCTCTCCCATGGCCGGGACGCTTCCCGTCAGGCCGCCCACGGGGGCAAGGATCACCAGGCACAGGCCAAGGCCGAGTTGTTCGGCTTTGCCGCCCTCATGCTGCGCACCATGGCCATAAGTGCGGAAGAGGGCTTTTTCACCCACGGGGGCACCGCCTGGAAAGCCTTTGGCAAAGCCCTGTGGGAAGTCTCCGGCCTGGACGGCGACGGCCCTGCCGCCTGAGGCGGAAGGGCGAAATCCCCGGGGGGCGGGGCTGGCCGCTCCCTTTGACCGGGAAAAGGCCAGGGGAAGCCATCCGACGGGGAAAAAGCCGCGTTAGACCGAGGCTTTTTTCCCCGGAATTGGGGATAATGACTCCGGCCCCATTCGCACCCTGGCCGGTGCCCCGGGGGCAGCTCCCACCCCTTCTGCCCTGGAGGCGCCGTGCTGCTCAACATCGTCATCGTCGATGATGCGGAAATTAATCTGGCTCTGTTCAAGGCCCTGGCCGGACGCATCCCGGAAACCCGGATATGGTGCTTTCCCCGCTCCGGGGAAGCCCTGACCTGGTGCGCCGAAGGCCAGGCGGACATGGTGGTGGTGGACTACATGATGCCCGCCCCGGACGGCCTGGAATTTATCCGCCGTTTTCGCGCCATGCCCGGCATGGAAACCGTGCCTCTGCTCATGGTCACCGCCAATGAACAGCGGGAAGTGCGCTACCAGGCCCTGGAGGCGGGAGCCTCCGATTTCCTCACCAAGCCGGTGGATAAGGCCGAATTCCTCGCCCGCCTGCGCAATCTCTGCGAACTGCGCCGCAGCCAGCGCCTGCTCCATGACCGGGCGGCCTGGCTGGCGGAAGAGGTGGCCAAGGCCACCGCCTCCCTGGTGACCCGGGAGCAGGAAACCATCATCTGTCTGGCCAAGGCGGCGGAATACCGGGACCCGGAAACCGGGGCCCACATTCTGCGCATGGCCCGCTACGCCCGCCTCATCGGCCGCCATCTGGGCCTGGACGAAGCGGCCCTGGAACTGCTCCTGGCCGCCGCCCCCATGCACGACGTGGGCAAGGTGGGCATTCCGGACCACATTCTCTTAAAGCCCGGGCGCCTGGACCCGGATGAATTCCGCATCATGCAGCGCCATGCGGCCCTGGGCCACGACATTCTCAGCCAGGGCCGTTCCCCCCTGCTCCAGGCGGCGGCGGAAATCGCCCACAGCCACCACGAAAAATTCGACGGCAGTGGCTATCCCCAAGGGCTGGCGGGGGAAGCCATTCCCCTCTTTGGCCGCATTACCGCCGTGGCGGACGTGTTCGACGCCCTGACCTCGGTGCGCCCTTACAAGCCGGCCTGGCCCCTGGAAAAGGCGGTAGCTTTGTTAAAGGAAGGGGCGGGCAGCCACTTCGATCCCCGCTGTGTGAACGCCTTCCTGGATGACTGGGGGGCGGTACTGACCATCCGGGACCAATACGGGGACAGGCCCGAGCCTGAAGCCGATAAGGACAATCCTTCATGACCCTCAAAGTCCGACAATGGGCCCACGGCGGCGGCCCCCTGACCCCCTTGCAATGGCAGGGCTGGCAGGACATGGACCCCCAGCTGGTGCTGGTCTTTGCCGCCCCGGAACACTTTATCGCCGGTGAACTGGCCGGAGTCCTGGCCCAGGCCTTTCCCAAGGCCTGCCTGGCGGGATGCAGCACGGCGGGGGAAATCGTACCCGGTGGCGCCATGACCGGGGCCGCCACTGTCACCGCCCTCCATTTCGACCACACCCAGGTGCGCCAGGCGGTGACGGAACTGAGCCACATGGGGGAATCCCGGGCGGCGGGCATGCGCCTGGGGGAACAGCTGGTGGGGCCGGAGCTGGACGCCGTTCTGGTTTTCGCCCAGGGGGTACGGGTCAATGGCAGTGCGGTGGTGGCGGGGCT
Source organism: Azospira inquinata (assembly GCF_018905915.1). Taxonomy (NCBI): domain Bacteria; kingdom Pseudomonadati; phylum Pseudomonadota; class Betaproteobacteria; order Rhodocyclales; family Rhodocyclaceae; genus Azospira; species Azospira inquinata. Next base: position 540,592 of record NZ_CP064782.1, on the reverse strand, counting down.
GGCCGATGTGCTGGGGGACCAACTGCCCATCATCGGCGGTCTGGCCGGGGACGGTACGGCCTTCCGCCAGACCTGGGTGCTGTCTAACCAGGGGCCCAGTACCACCCATCTGGTGGCGGTGGGCCTTTATGGCTCGGCCCTGCAGCTGGGCTACGGGGCTTTCGGCGGCTGGACTCCCTTTGGCCCGGCCCGCCGGGTGACCCGCTGTGCCGGCAACGTGCTCTACGAACTGGATGGGGAGCCGGCCCTGGAGGTGTACAAGCGCTATCTGGGGGACTATGCGGTGGATCTGCCCGCCTCCGCCCTCCATTTCCCCCTGGCCATGGAAGGCCGCAACCGGGAATGTTCGGGCCTGATCCGTTCCGTCCTGGGGGTGGATGGGCAGCAGGGCAGCATGATTCTGGCCGGGGAAATCGATCCGGAAGGCTATCTCCGGCTCATGCATGCCAGTCGGGATGCCCTGGTGGACGGGGCCCTGTGGGCCGCCAAGTCCGCTGCCACCCGCCTGGGTGTGCCCCCCCAGCTGGCCCTGCTGGTGAGCTGCGTGGGGCGGCGGGTGGTCATGGGCACCCAGACCGACGAGGAGGTGGAAGCGGTGGCCGACGTGGTAGGCCACGGGGTGCCCCTCACCGGCTTTTACGCCTACGGGGAAATCAGTCCCCTGGACGGGGCCAATTATGGCCGCCTGCACAACCAGACCATGACTGTTTCCCTGTGGGCGGAGCGGTGAAGCCCTCTGCCCGGGAGTCCTTCCATGTCCCCCGTTCTCCCACCCTCCGGCCTGCCGCCGGATAACGCCCTGCACCGGCTGCTGCTGCGCCAGCTGCGCCGCACCCTGGGGGTGGCGGACGAGGAGGAATGCCGCAGTCTCCTGGCAGAACTTCTGGAACTGGGGGCGCGGCGGGACACCCCGCCGCGCCTGGCGGTAGCCATGGCCGGCCTGGAAGGCCTATTCCAGGCCGTTTCCACCGCCTATGCCCAGAGCGAGCGGGATCTGACCCTGCGTACCCGCAGCCTGGACCTGAGCTCCCAGGAGCTGGTTTCCGCCAATGACCGGCTGCGCCAGGATCTGGAAACCCGCCAGGGGGCCATGGATTCCCTGGGCCAGACGGTGAACCGGCTGCTGGCGGAGGCTGGCCTGCCGCCCATGGCGGAAGGGGAGGCCAATCTAGAAACCCTGGCGGCCCTGGTGGGCCAGCTGGTGCGGGAGCAGGGGGAAAGCCAGCGCCGCCTCCACGAGCTGAACGGGGCCCTGGCCCAGCAGAAATTCGCCATGGACCAGCACGCGGTGGTGAGCATTACGGACGTGGACGGGGTCATCACCTACGCCAATGACAAGTTCTGCGAACTGAGCGGTTACGGGCGGGAAGAACTGGTGGGCCGAAACCACCGGCTGGTCAATTCGGGGGTACACCCCCAGGACTTTTTCGCCACCCTGTGGCGCACCATCAGCCAGGGCCGGGTATGGCAGGGGGAAATGTGCAACCGGCACAAGGACGGCTCCCTCTACTGGGTCAACGCCACCATCGTGCCCTTTCTTGACGACCAGGGGCGGCCCTACCAGTACATCGCCATCCGCACCGACATCACGGACCGCAAGGTGGCGGAGGAACGGCTGGACGAACAGCTGCTGCTCACCCGCCAGCTGGTGGAATCCGTCCCCGTGCCTCTCTATTTCAAGGACACCCAGGGCCATTACCAGGGCATTAACCGGGCCTGCGCGGAATTTTTCGGCCAGTCCCTGGAAGCAGAGGCCCAGCTCACGGTGTTCGACGTGCTGCCGGAGGATATGGCCCGTACCCACGCGGACCAGGACCGGGTCCTGATGGTGGCGGGGGGCGGCAGTCAGGTCTATGAGGCGGACTTTCTCAAGCCCGACGGCAGCCGGGGCCACGCCATTTTCAGCAAGGCGGTGCTGACCCGGCCGGACGGCAGCATCCGGGGCCTGGTGGGCTCCATTCTGGATATTTCCGAGCGCAAGCGCTGGGAAGAGGAAATGCTCCAGGCCAAGGAGGCGGCGGAGGCGGCCAATGTGGCCAAGAGCGAATTCCTGGCCAACATGAGCCACGAAATCCGCACCCCCATGAATGGCATTCTGGGGATGACCGATCTGGCCCTGGATACGGCCCTGGACGGGGAACAGCGGGAATATCTCTTGGCCGTGAAGGCCTCCGCCGAATCCCTGCTGGACATCATTAACGACATCCTGGATTTCTCCAAGATCGAGGCGGGCAAGGTGGAACTGGAAGCCGTGCCCTTCGATCCCCAGACCGTGGCGGCGGGGGCCCTGGCCACCGTGGCCCTCAAGGCGGAGCAGAAGGGCCTGGTGCTGGGCGCCGATCTGGCCCCCGATCTGCCCGCCCGTCTGGTGGGGGACCCGGGCCGGCTGCGCCAGGTGCTGGTCAATCTCCTGGGCAACGGGGTGAAATTCACGGAAACGGGCCGGGTCACCCTGGGCCTGGGCATTACCCGGGAAGGCCCGGGCCGGGTCTGCCTGCGGGGCTGGGTTCAGGATACGGGCATTGGTATTGCCCCGGAAAAATGCGCCCACATTTTTTCCCCCTTTACCCAGGGGGACAGCTCCACCACCCGCCACTACGGGGGCACGGGCCTGGGGCTCACCATCTGCTCCCGTCTGATGGACCTGATGGGGGGAGAAATCTGGGTGGAAAGCCGGCTGGGCGAAGGTAGCTGCTTTCATTTCAGCCTGCCCCTGGCAGGGGAAGACCTGTCCCCAGGCCCGGGCCCGGCCCTGGGCGGGGTCCGGGTTTGGTTGGTGCTCCAGGACGGGGATCGGGCCCGGGCCCTGGCGCCCTGGATACAACAATGGGGCGGGGAGGTTTGTCTGGCGGCCGGGCCGGAGGGGCTGGTCCAGGCCCTGGCGGCACCCCCGCATTCCGGGGAGCGGCTGGTGCTGGATGGGGATTGGCCAGAAGACGGGGCCTGGCGGCTGTTGCAGCAGTGGCGGGACCAGGGGGGGGCGGGGCAGGGGGCCTGGGCGGTGCTCTTGGGCGGGGCCCTGACCAAAGGGCGTCTGGCGGCTCGGGTCCAGGACTGGCCCGGGGTGGTGCTGCTCTCCCGTCCCCTGCTGCCGGAGGCCCTGGCCGATGTCTGGCTGTCCCCTCCGGCGGCCGAGGTGCCCGCCCCGGGGGCTTCCCCCCGCCTTCTGGTGGCGGACGACAATCCGGTGAACCGGCGCCTGGCCCAGGCTCTGCTGGAAGGGGCGGGTTACCGCCTGCGTCTGGCGGAGGACGGGGCCCAGGCCGTGGCCCTGGCGGCTTCCGAACCCTTTGATCTGGTCCTCATGGATGTGCAGATGCCCGTGCTGGACGGCCTGGCCGCCACCCGCAAGATTCGGGAGCGGGAGGCGGCGGAGGGAAGCGCCCCCCTGCCCATCTACGCCCTATCCGCCGATCTGGCGCCGGATATCCGGCAGCGGGCAAAAGCGGCGGGGCTGGATGGTTGTCTGGCTAAACCCCTGACCCTGGAAGGGGTGGAGGCCCTGCTGGGGCATTCCGGCACGGCGGGGGCGGCCCAGGCCCGGTCCGGTGCGCCAAAGGCCCGGCCTCCTGGGGCGTCCTCCCTCAACGGGGAAGGGGGGGCTCAGGCAAAGGGATCGGACCTTGGCGACGGGCTAGGCAAGGCCAAGGACCCCTCCGCGCCAGCCTCCGCCCTCGCTGTAAGCCCGGTGTCTGCTCCCGTGGATTACCCCAGCCTGCTGGCCCGGGCGGATGGGGAAGTGCTGGAAATTATCGGCACCCTGTTTTTGCAACAGTCGGTGGCGGATCTGGGCACCATGGCCGCGGCCAGGGCGGCGGAGGATTGGGCTACCCTGGGTCGTCTGGCCCACAGTCTCAAGGGAGCGGCGGCCAATTTTGGCCCCAGTCCGGTGGTGGACGGGGCGGCGGCGGTGGAAAAGGCGGTGAAAAACGGGAGCCCGGTGCCGTCGCTGGAGGCCCTGACCCGGGAGCTGGAGGCTTTGAACCGGGCCCTGGCCGCCCGGCTGGAAAGTTCCCCGGGGGCGGCGGAACACTGAGGCTCGGGCTTAAGGGGCCGGGTGCTCTTCCAGGCCCAGGGATTGGAGCAGGCTGGCCCGGTTGATGGGCTTGATCAGCAGCCGGTCAAACCCCGCCGCCATAATGGCCCGGGTTTCGTTATCGAAGGCGTGGGCGGTGTAGGCCACGATGTGGTAACGCCCGCCGTCCGCCTGGCTGCGCAGGCGCTGGCAGACCTCCGTGCCGCTTAAGCCGGGCATGCTCACGTCCAGGAGAATATGGCGGATTTCCGGCGCCCGGGCCAGCAGGGCCAGGGCTTCCTCCCCGTCGGCGGCTTCCGCCGTTGCCACGCCCTGCTTCTTTAAAATGGCCAGGGGTAACTTGCGGTTGATTTCCTGGTCGTCTACCACCAGCACTATCATGATCGGTCTCCGGAGGGGGGGAGGGGGGCGTCCGGTCCCGCCACGGGCAGGGAAAAGAAGAAATCGCTACCGGAACCGGGCTGGGATTTTACCCGGAGGTGGCCCCCCATGAGTTCCACCAGTTGGCGGGAGAGGGCCAGGCCCAGGCCGGCGCCCTGGTGGGGGCGGGTGAGAAACACATCCGCCTGACGGAATTTCTCGAATATCAGTTCCTGATCCTGGGGGCGGATGCCCGGGCCCGTGTCCCGCACCGTAAAGCGCAGCCGATCCCCTTCCCGCTCCAGGATCAGGGTGACCTGACCCTGGTCCGTGAATTTCACCCCGTTATGGACCAGATTGTTGAGCACCTGGGTCAGGCGCAGGGGATCACAGCTGAGGCGGGGGGGCAGGTCCGGGGCTGTTTCCAGGCTGAGATGGAGGCCTTTGTGTCCGGCTTCCGGCTGGTGGGCGGCCACCACGCTGTGGGCCAGGGCCTGGGGACAGATGGGCTGGTTATCCAGTTCCAGGCGCCCCGCCTCCACCTTGGCCAGATCCAGGATGGAATTGACCAGATGGAGCAGGTGATTGCCGCTTTCCCGGATGGTCTGGGCGTATTCCCGCTGGCTGTCCCCCGGGGGCAGGCCGTCTTCCAGGAGTTCCGCATAGCCGATGACGCCGTTTAAGGGGGTGCGCAGCTCGTGGGAAACGGAGGCGAGAAACTCGGATTTGAGCTGGTTGGCTTCCTCCGCCCGGTTACGGGCCCGGATCAGCTGCACAATGAGCCGGTGGGAAGCCAGGGAAAAGGCCAGGATGGTAAGACTGGTGAACAGGCCGAAGAGCAGATAGGTGCGCACCCGGTTGTGGTAATCCGCCAGGGCTTCCTTTTCCCCTACCCCCACCAGCACCACAAAGGGGTAATCGGGGAGGCGGCGGAAGGCGTAAAAGCGGGGGATGTGGTCGATGCTGCTGTCCGCGTGATAAACCCCCTGGGTCTGGTCTTTGGCTTGGGCGATGAGAGGGGAATGGGTGTAGCGCAGGTCCTGGCCCACGGACACCTGATCCCCGGAGCGGCGGGCCCGGACAATGCCGTCCTGGCCCACCAGGGCAATCACCCCCTGGCGGCCCAGGTCCATTTCCCCGTACAGCTTGATGAAATAAAAGGGGTCCAGGGACACCACCACCACCCCGTCAAAACTGCCATCCGGCCGGTTGATGCGCCGGGTGAGCTGGATCGACCACTTGCCCGAGGCCCGGCCCAGCACCGGCTTGCTGACGAACAGGCAATGGCAGTCCCGTTCCCGGTGCACCTTGAAATGTTCCCGGTCCGACAGGTCGATAACCTGGTGCCGGGGCAGGCTGGACAGGATATACATGCCCCGGGCGTCGATAATGCCCATCTGGTTGAACAGGTTGCTGAGCAACATGCCCTCCTGCACATATTCCCGGATCGGCACCCGGCCCTTTTCCTTTTCGTAGCGGAATTTGAGGAACAGTACGGCCTGATCCACCTCCTTCAAGGTGCGCAGGGTGTGTTCTTCCAGGGAGCTGGCCAGATTCAGATTGGCCCGGTTGATATTGTCGATTTCCCGGGTCCGCTCGGTCTGGATTTTGTAGAGAATGGCGAACCAGGTGAGGGCCAGCAGGGCTCCCGCGAAAAGCCAGACCAGCTGCCGGCTGCGGCGGGAGGCGGAGGAGGTCGAAGTCATGTCAGGCTCCGGCGGGCGCGAAGAGGACGGGGAGGAAGGACGGTGGGCAGACAAGGTGGGGGAGAAAAGCGTTAATACATAAGCATATTACGTCCGCCGCCCCCCTTTGGCCACCTGGCTCACCCCCGATATTGCCGCGTTTTCTCCAAGCTGTGCACTAAAATGGCGGGGCTCCCCTTTTTTCCCCGAGTCTTCCATGCCGTCTTTGAGCGTCGATCGCCTGCAACCGGGCATTTTCATTTCCCTCGCTTCCCTGGGCTGGATTCGCCATCCCTTTCTCTTCAATGAATTTCGCCTGACCAGCGCCAAGCAGATTCGGGCCCTGCGGGAAATGGGCATTAAGGAAGTGGTCTGGGACCCGGGCCGCAGCACCGCCCGGCCCCTGCCCGAGGCTGCCAAGTCAGAGGCAGGGGAGGAGCTGGATTTCGGCGCGGCGGCCCTGGCGGGCATGTTGGACGAAAAGCAGCGGCGCATCGACCGGGTGCGGCACCAGCGGGAAACCCTGGCCCGGCGGGAACGGCAGTACGAACAGGAGGCGGCCCGCCTGGAAACCGTTTTCCAGCGCCTGCCCGGCCGTCCCGCCGAAGCCCTGGTGGACGCCCAGGCCCTGGCGGAGCGGGTGGTGTCCGGCCTGCTGGAAGCCCGCAGCGCGGTGGTTCAACTGGTGAATCAGCCGAGCCGGGACGGGGGCCTGGCTTTCCATTCCCTGAATGTGATGATGCTGGCCCTGCTCCTGGGCAAAAGCGCCGAACTGTCCGGGGAGGAAATGCGGGCTCTGGCCCTGGGCTGCCTGCTCCACGACGCGGGCAAGACGGAAATCCCTCCCCGCATTCTGCGGGCGGCCAGCCGCACCCCGCCGGAGGAAGAGTTCTACCGGGCCCACATCGGTTACGGCATCAAGGCCGTGGCCGGGCTAAAAAACCTGGCGGTGGCGGCCCGCAACGTGATTGCCTGCCACCACGAGCGCTGGGACGGGGAAGGTTTTCCCAACCGGCTGGCGGGGGAGCGCATTCCCCGTCTTGCCCGGCTGGCGGCCATTGCCAACCGTTACGACAATCTCTGCAATCCCTTTGATCTGAAGCTGGCCGCGACCCCGGCGGAAGCCCTGGCCCAGATATTCAAGCGGGAAGGGGGAGCGTTTGACCCGGCCCTCCTGCCCCTGTTCATCAAAACCCTGGGGGTTTATCCCCCGGGCAGCTTCGTCGCCCTTTCCAACGGCACCGTGGGGCTGGTCATCGAAAGTGACGGGGCCCGCCTGCTGCGCCCCCTGGTGCTGGTCCATGACCCGGATATTCCCCGTAATGAAGCCCTCATGGTGGATCTGGAAGAAGCGGATCTGAAGGTGGAACAGGCCCTGAACCCCCGCACCCTACCCCTGGCCGTGGTGGAATATCTGGCTCCCCGGGGACGGCTGGATTACTGCGTGGAAGGGCGGCCCTAAGGCGAGGCGGGGCGGCTTCCCTAGCGGGGAGATTTGCTGGGGGCTGGTGCCAGCGCCGGTGGGTTGCCGGAAGGGCGTTGTCGGACTGCCGGGGGAAGGGGCAAGCGTCGGCCTAACTTCGGCCAAGGGTTACCCCCCTGTAGCCCTTGATGCTCCTGGCTCCGTTCGTCTTTTTTCTGCGGAAACGACTGGGGCTTTCCCTGCCAGGGCGGTCAGGCGGCCGGGCCAGGGCCGGGCTGGGATACGGGGCGTGTACGGGGTTGGGTCGGGTTGGATCAAGTTGGAATTCGGGCCTTCCGGTCCGCTTTATGGCGCCGTGTGTCGCAGGTTGGGTGCCCTTTTCCCTCGATTTTCCCCCTTTGCCGCTCTTTTTCGCCTTCCTGCTGACTTTTCTTAAGCTTTTTCCCCCGGCTAGGTAGCTAATCGGCGTCCAGCCGAGGGGCGGGGAATGGGGTAAGGTGGCGGCTGTCCCGGGTTTCCGGGCTTGGTCCGGATGGTCTGGCGTCCTAGAACAAGGGGCTTGACCGGGGAATCCGGGCAAAAAAAAAACCGGATCGCTCCGCAAGGAGACGATCCGGGAAAAGAAGGACCGGCCCGCCACAGGCCGATCCTCGGGGGAAAGAGGGGGAAGGCTAAGGCCTTCCCCTTTCTTTTGCGGCAGACCCGATGCGGGGGCGCTGCCAGTGTTGATGGGCGGCGGTCCGGGGCTGCCGGAACCGCCGGTGGGCTTTAGCTGCCCTTGCCCGGCCGGGCTTCGCTCTTGGCGATCAGTTCATCTTTCCAGCCGCCGCCCAGAGCTTTGAACAAATCCACGGCGGCCTGCAATTGGGCCTGACGGTTGGTAATGTAACTGATGGCCGCGTCGTCTGCCGTGCGCTGGGCATCCAGCACGTCCAGATAGGCCACGTAGCCCGCCTGATAGCGTACCGTGGCTAGCTGCTGCACCTTGCGGGTAGCTTGCACCTGGGTTTCCAACGCGGTGTTGGCTTCCTTGGTCTGACGCACGGTGACCAGGGCGTCATTCACCTCCTTGAAGGCGGTGCGCAGGGTGGCCACGTAACCGGCGGCGGTCTGTTTCTGCTGGGCCGTTACCTGAGCCACCTGGGCGGAGCGCAGGCCCGCGTCAAACAGGGGCTGGAGAATATCCAGGCCCAGGGCCCAGGTTCCCGCCTTGGAGGAAAACAGGTTGGTTAGGGCGGCGCTTTCGCTGCCGATTCCCGCCGTCAGAGTCAGCTTGGGGAAGAGGGTGGCCTTGACGGCGCCGATCTTGGCATTGGCCGCCACCAGGTTTTCTTCCGCCTGCCGCACGTCAGGCCGGGATTCCAGCAGGCTGGAAGGCAGGCCGGCGGGGGGCAGGGGGGGCAGGGGCAGCTGGCGCAGATCCCCGGCGGCCAGCTTCAGATCCAGCTTGCCGGTGAGGACCCCCAGTTGATGCTCGGCGATGGCCCGCTGTTGCACCAGTTGGGCTTGGGAAACCTGGGCGGCGGCCAGGGCGCCCACCGCCTGTTGCTCGTCGATGGGGGAGACCAGGCCCCGGGCCAGCTTGGCCTGGGTGATTTTCAGGCTGGTTTCCCGGGTCTGGATGGCATCCCGGGTCACCGCCAGTTCCGCGTCCAGGGCCCGCAGTTGCAGGTAATACTGGGTCACCAGACCGGCTAGGGAAAGCTTCACCGTATCCTGGTTGTAGCGGCTGGCCAGGGACAGGGCCAGGGTGTTTTCCTTGGCCCGGCGCAGGCGGCCCCACACGTCCAGTTCAAAGGAGGTGGAGAGGCCCACCTTGGTATCCTTGGTTACCGGGTTGTTGACCTGGTTGTTGGCCATTTGGCTGGCCCGGCTGTGGTTGCCGTTGGCGTCCAGGTCGATTTCTGGGAACAGGGCGGCACCGGCCTGACGGGCTACCGCGTCCGCCTCTTCTACCTTGGCGACGGCGGTGAGCATGTCCGTGTTGTTGGCCAGGGCCTGCTGCACCAGATCGTTCAGGGTGGCGTCCTGGAACAGGGTCCACCATTGGGCTTCCACCGGGGCGGTACTTTCCGCCGTGGCTTGGTTTTCTTGGTAGGCCTGGGGCAGGGCGGTGGCGGGGCGCTTGTAGTCAGGACCCACGGCGCACCCGGCCAGGGCCAGGAGCGTCAGGGCCGCCGCCGTTCCCCGCTTCAGGGGAAAGACGGCTGGGGTTTGGCTTAGGGATTTCATTCGGATTTCTCCTCTTGGTCCGGGCCCTGTTCCGGTTTTTCCAGGGTCTTGTCCCCGGGCCGGTGGGTCGGCTTGCGACCGGTCATCCAGGTGAAGAACATGGGGATGAACAGGGTGGCGATAAAGGTGGCGGCCATCATGCCCCCGAACACCCCCGTCCCCATGGACTTCCGGGCGGCGGCGCCGGCCCCGGTGGAAATCACCAGGGGGAAGACCCCGAGAATGAAGGCCAGGGAGGTCATGACGATGGGGCGGAAGCGGAGGCGGGCCCCTTCCAGGGCAGCCTCCAGCACGCCCATGCCTTCCGCCCGTTTCTGGGCGGCGAATTCCACAATCAGAATGGCGTTCTTGGAGGCCAGGCCGATTAGCACCACCAGGCCGATCTGGAAGTAGATGTCATTGGGCATACCCCGCAACAGCACTGCCACCAGGGCCCCAAAGAGGGCGAAAGGCACGGCCATGATTACCGCCAGGGGCAGGGACCATTTTTCGTACTGGGCGGCCAGGATCAGGAACACCATGACAATACCGAAGCCGAAGGCGATGGCGGAGGTGGAGCCGGTACGCTTTTCCTGGAAGGCTTGGCCGGTCCAGGCCAGCTCATAGCCGGCGGGGAGGGTTTCCTTGGCCACCTCTTCCACGATCTTGATGGTTTCCCCCGTACTGATGTTGGGCAGGGAATTGCCCAGCACCTTGGCGGCGAGGAAGCCATTGAAGCGTTCCAGCTGTTCCGCGCCGACCACGGGCTTGGTCTTGATCAGGGCGGAGACGGGAATCATGTCTCCGTTGTCGGAATGGACGTACATCTTGCCCAGGTCTTCCGGCTTGCTACGGAATGGGGCATCCGCCTGGAGCTGGACCCGGTAGGTCCGGCCATTCAGGTTGAAGTCATTCACGTAAAAGGCGCCCATGGTGGATTGGAGGGTGGTATAGACGTCCGCCACCGACACCCCCAGGGAAATGGCCTTGCTTTCATCCACTTCCACGTAATACTGGGGCGAGGTGGGGCGGAAGAAGGTGTTGATGCCCACCAGCTCCGGCCGCTTCTTCAGGCCGTCCATGAACTGCTTGATGACCCCGGCCAGCTTCATGGGATCGCTGTCCCCCCGGGCCTGGATATAGGCTTCGAAACCGCCGGCGGAGCCCAGGCCCCGGATGGCCGGGGGATTGAACACCAGCCCCAGACCGTCCGGCAGCATCATGCCCATGCCGGTGAATTTCTTGGCCAGATCGTCCGCCCCGGTCTTCCGTTGATCCCAATCCTTCAGGGGGATGAAGACCGTACCCGCGTTGGTTTTGACGCCGCCACCGATAATGTCGTTACCGGCGATGACGAACACCTTATCCACCCCCGGATCCTGGGTGATCATGGAACGGAACTGCTCCCCGGTGGCCCGGGTCCGTTGCAGGCTGGCCCCGTCCGGCAGCATCAGGGCGCTGATCAGGTAGCCCTGGTCTTCCGCCGGCACAAAGCCGCCGGGCACCAGACGGAACAGCAGGATGCAGCCGCCGACGATGATGGTGCTGGCCGTAGCGCCGATGATGCGGTGGTGCAGGGTCTTGTTCACCGTGGTGGTGTAGGACTTGGTGAAGCGCTCAAAGAGCCGGTTGAAGGGCTTGAAGAGGGTGTGTTCCTCGTGCTTGGTTTGCAGCAGCAGGGCGCACAGGGCCGGGGTCAGGGTCAGGGCGACGATGCCGGAGAGGGTCACGGCAATGGCCACGGTCACGGCGAACTGCTTGTACAGAGCCCCGGCGATACCGCCCAGGAAGGCCACGGGGATGAACACGGAGCAGAGCACCAGCACAATGGCTACCACGGCGCTGGATACCTCCCGCATGGCCTCAATGGCTGCCGCCTTGGGCGCCATTTTCTCTTCCCACATCAGCCGTTCCACGTTCTCCAGGACCACGATGGCATCATCCACCACGATCCCGATGGCCAGCACCATGGCGAACAGGGTCAGGGTGTTGATGGAAAAGCCGAAGACCCAGAGCCCGGCGAAGGTGCCGACCAGGGACACCGGTACGGCGATCATGGGAATCAGGGTGGCGCGCCAGTTTTGCAGGAACACGTACACCACGATGGCCACCAGGATCAGGGCTTCCACCAGGGTGTGGACCACTTCATGGATGGAGGCATCGACGAACTTGGTGGTATCGAAGGGGACGACGTAATCCACCCCGCTGGGGAACTTCTGCTTCAGTTCCTCCATCTTGGCCCGCACGGCGCTTGCCACTTCCAGGGCGTTGGCCCCGGACTGGAGGAAGATGCCTACGCCCACCACCGGCTTGCCCAGCAGGGAGGTGGAGGCATCATAGTTCTGGGCGCCCAGTTCAATACGGGCCACGTCCTTCAGGTACAACACCCCCTGGGGACCCTTGGCCCGGACCACGATATTGCCGAACTGTTCCGGGGTCACCAGGCGGCCTTTGGCGGTCACCGTAAAGGTGAGCTGCTGGCCGTTGGGCGCCGGTTCCTGGCCGATCTTACCTGCCGCGTTCTGCTTGTTCTGGGCGGTGATGGCGTTGGCGATGTCCGTGGTGGTCACCCCCAGCTGGGCCATCCGGTCCGGCTTCAGCCACACCCGGATGGAGTAGTCCAGGGCGCCGAAAATCTGGGCGTCCCCGACCCCGGGGATGCGCTTCAGATCGTCCAGGATATTCACCAGGGTGTAGTTGGACAGGTAGAGAGGCGTCCGACTGCCGTCCGGGGAGGTGATGGAAGCCACCATCAGGATGTCGTTGGAACGCTTCTGCACCGTCACGCCGTACTGACGCACCACGTCGGGCAGACGGGGTTCGGCGATCTTCACCCGGTTATTGACGTTCACCGTGGCCATATCCACATCCGTACCCACCTCGAAGGTGGCGGTGATGGTCAGGGTGCCGTTGGAAGCCGCCGTGGAATTGAAGTACATCAAGTGCTCAATCCCGGAAAGCTGCTCCTCGATAGGCGCAGCCACGGTCTTGGCCAGGGTTTCCGCGGAAGCCCCCGGGTAGGAGGCGGAAATAATCACCGTGGGGGGAGCGATGTCCGGGTACTGGGCGATAGGCAGCACCCGGGAGGCCATGATCCCGGCGATGACGATAATGATGGAGATGACCGCCGCGAAAATCGGGCGGTTAATAAAGAACTTTGACATGGTTTAGTCTCCGCTCAGGCCTTGGGCTGCTTGGCCGGAGCGGCTTGAGCACCAGGGGCGGCGCCAGGGGCACCTGCCGCTTGGGGCGGATGGGGCACCACGGTGGCACCGGGCTTGAGCTTCATCAGATTGTCGATGATGACCCGGTCACCGGCCTTGAGGCCGCCCAGGATCACCCAGTTCTGTCCGAGCCAGTTGCCGGTCTGCACGGGACGGGGGGCCACCTTGTTCTGGGCATCCGCCACCATCACCACCGACCCTTGGTCGCTCTGGATCACGGCGCCTTGGGGCACCAGGAAGGCCCCGTCCCGCATACCGGTGATCAGGCGCACCTTGACGTATTGGCCGGGCAGCAGCCGGTTATCCCCGTTGGGGAATTCGGCCCGCAGTTGCTGGGTGCCCAGGGCGGTGTCGATATTGCTGGCGGTGAAGTTCAGCTTGCCCTTCTTGTCGTACACCGTGCCGTCCGGCAGGACCAGTTCCACCCCGGTGACGTTTTTCGGGGTGATGTGGCCCTGGGGCAGTTTGGCCATGTCGCTATCCGACAGGCCGAAGCGCACCCAGATGGGGTTGGTCTGGTAGATGGAGGTGAGGGCCTGGGCATCCGAAATGGTCAGCAGGTTGCCTTCCGACTTGTTGGAGCGGCCCGAGACACCGGACACCGGGGCCACCACGGTGGTCCAGGACAGATTCAGCCGGGCGTTGCGCAAATTGGCCTGGGCCATTTCATTGGCCGAAACCGCATCGTCGTATTCCTTCTGGCTCACCGCTTGCTGGGCAATCAGGCCCTTCAGCCGGGCTTCTTCCCGGGCCGTCTGGTCGGCGCTGGCCTTGGCGTTGGCCAGGGCGATTTCGTAGGGGGCCCGGTCAATCTGGTACATGGGCTGACCGGCCTTGATGGGGGCTCCTTCTTCATAGAGCCGCTTCATTAGGATGCCGCCCACCCGGGGGCGGACTTCCGTTTCTTTGGCCCCTTCGGTCTGGGCCATGATTTCAATGGCGTTGGGGACCTGGGTGGGCTGGACGCTGAGGACTGAGACGGGCAGGGGGGGCATGGCCTGGCCCTGGCCGTCCGGGGCTTTGGAGCAGCCCAGGGTCAGTGCGGCCACCAGGGCGGCGGCAGCGAGGGCGGGGTAGGGGGCGTTCTTCCGTTGAGGGTGGCGAAACATGGAATTCTCCATTATTGGCAATACAGCGCAGAATTATATACAATCACGGTTGTATGTAAAGCGGCGGGCTGTCCGAAACTGTGTCGGATCAGACAAAGAGTATCGCCCTTGCGCCAGCCTTTTCGTCTGGCGCAGGCAGCCCCGAAGCCGCCCCGATACTGGGGCTACGGAGGAGAGACGGCATCATGGCCAGGAAAACCAAAGCGGAAGCGGAGCTGACCCGCTTGCAGATTCTCGACGCGGCCCGCCGCGTTTTCCACAATTGCGGCGTGAGCCGCAGTTCCCTGGAAAAGGTGGCCCAGGAAGCGGGGGTCACCCGGGGGGCGGTGTATTGGCACTTCGCCAATAAGGCGGAGTTGTTTTTTGCCGTGCGGGACGAATTTACCCAGGGGGTTCAGGCGGCGGATGCGGCCCTGTTATCCGATGAATTCCCTGATGCCCTGGAGGGTATCGCCGCGTCCATGCTGGAGTTTTTCCGTCTGCTGAAAGCTTCCCCCCATGCCCGGCAGACCTTTGAAATCATGATGCTGCGCTGCGAATATGTGGAGGAATTCACCCCCGTGCTCCAGGTGGTGAATGAGCCTTGCAGCGATTTTAAACACAAGCTGGGTCTGGCTTACCAAAAGGCGGCTAGCCAGGGGGTACTGCGCCCGGGCCTGGATCCGGAGGAAATGGCGGCGGATTCCCTAGCCTTTATCACCGGCCTGTTCAACCAATGGATTTCCCTGCCCGAGGCGGAGGGGGAACAGCTGGATGTGCCTCGCCGTATCCATACCCACCTCAATCTGCGGCGCCCGGCCCCCGTCCCTGCCGCCGCGCCCCTGGCCGCTGCCAAAGCCTGAGTTCCAGGCCTCAGTCCAAGAGCTGAGGCCAAGATTTGATTTCAAGACTTAAGTCCAAGACCTGAGCGCCCCCTGCTCCTCCCGTTTGGGCAGGGAAGGGGGGCCGCTTTTCCCGCGTCTGGCCGGGGGCGGGGTGCCCTGCCCCATTCTTTCCCGGCCCCTTCCCCTTGGCCTTGCCGGGGCGCTCTTCCGTGTCTTTTCTCAAGCGTCCCTGTGCCCCCTGGAGAAGGCTGCCAATCCTAGGGGATAGCCCTCATTGTCAGGGGACTTTCCCTGGGGTATACCCCTTCCCCAGGATAGGAGCCTGACTGGGCTTCTTTCCCCTTCACCGTCGGAAGCTCTGCCCCATCCCGGCTGCCCTTCCGTTCCCCCCGCGTGCGCCACCCGGACGCGGGGCCGTCTCCGGCCATCCCTCGGCGACGCGGTCCCCCGACAGGAGGTTCCGGCTTTACGCCGGCAACATTGTGGGCCCTTGGGGCCCGCTTTACCGAGAGAGAGACATGGGAAAACTCCAACAAACCTTATTGTGGTCCGCCATTGCCCTGGGCGGTGCCCTATCCCTGGGCGTGGTGGCCCTGAATCGAGGCGAGAGCGTTAATGCCATCTGGCTGGTGGCTGCCGCCCTGGCCGTTTACGCCATCGCCTACCGCTTTTATAGCCGCTTTCTGGCGAAAACCGTGGTGGAGCTGGACCCCCACCGCCTGACCCCCGCCGAACGCCTGAACGATGGCCTGGACTATGTGCCGACCCATAAATGGGTGCTGTTCGGCCACCACTTTGCCGCCATTGCGGGGGCCGGTCCCCTGGTGGGCCCGGTGCTGGCCGCCCAGATGGGCTATCTGCCCGGTACCCTGTGGATTCTGGCCGGGGTGGTGTTTGCCGGGGCGGTCCAGGATTTCATTATTCTGTTTATTTCCACCCGGCGGGACGGCAAGTCCCTGGGGGAAATCATCCGTACGGAACTGGGGCCGGTGCCCGGCCTGTTTGCCTCCGTGGGCATTTTGATGATCATGGTCATTCTCCTGGCCGTGCTTGCCCTGGTGGTGGTTAAGGCCTTGGCGGGCAGCCCCTGGGGTACCTTCACCATTGCCGCCACCATTCCCATCGCCCTCCTGATGGGGATCTATTGCCGCTTTATCCGGCCGGGGAAGATCGGGGAAATGTCCGTCATCGGCTTTGTCCTGCTCATGCTGGCCCTGATTTACGGCGGTGACATTGCCAAGAGCCCCACCTTCGGCCCCTGGTTTACCCTGAACGGGGAAACCCTGGCCTGGGCCATGATGGCCTACGGCTTTATCGCCTCCGTGCTGCCCGTGTGGCTGCTCCTGGCTCCCCGGGATTACCTGTCCACCTTCCTGAAAATCGGCACCATCGCGGCCCTGGCCCTGGGGATTTGTATTGTGGCCCCGGACCTGCAAATGCAGGCGGTGACCCGTTTCATCGACGGTTCCGGTCCGGTGTTCTCCGGCAACCTGTTCCCCTTCCTGTTCATCACCATCGCCTGCGGTTCCGTGTCCGGCTTCCACTCCCTGGTGTCTTCCGGGACCACCCCCAAGATGCTGGACAATGAGGCCAACGCCCGGGCCATCGGCTACGGCGCCATGCTCATGGAGTCCTTTGTCGCCATCATGGCCCTGATTGCCGCCAGTGTGCTGGAACCCGGGCTCTACTTCGCCATGAATGCTCCGGCGGCGGTGATCGGCAAGACGGCGGCGGAAGCGGCCCAGGTGATTTCCCAATGGGGCTTTGTCATTACCCCGGACATGCTGACCCAGACGGCCCAGGCGGTGGGGGAAAACTCCATCCTCTCCCGGGCCGGGGGCGCTCCCACCCTGGCCGTGGGCATGGCCCACATCCTTTCCAAGGTGATCGGCGGCCACGCCATGATGGCCTTCTGGTACCACTTCGCCATCCTCTTTGAAGCCCTGTTTATCCTCACCACCGTGGATGCGGGCACCCGGGTGACCCGCTTCATGATTCAGGATCTGCTGGGGGGCTTTATCAAGCCCCTGGGCCGGACTGATTCCTGGACGGCCAATTTCCTTGCCACCGTCCTGGCCGTGGCCAGCTGGGGTTACTTCCTCTACCAAGGGGTGGTGGATCCCCTGGGGGGCATTAACACCCTCTGGCCCCTGTTCGGCATCGCCAATCAGATGCTGGCGGGCATTGCCCTGATCCTGGCCTCCGTGGTGCTGGTGAAGATGAAGAAGGAACGCTTCCTCTGGGTCACCCTGGTGCCCACGGTGTGGCTCCTCATCGTGACCCTGTTGGGGGGCTGGGAAAAGCTCTTCGATGCCAATCCCAAGATCAGCTTCCTCACCCACGCCCACAAGTTCGCCACGGCGGCGGCCAGCGGAGAAGTGCTGGCGCCGGCCAAGAATCTGGGCCAGATGCAACAGATCATTTTCAACGACTATGTGGATGCCACTCTCACCGGTCTCTTCATGGCCGTGGTGCTGGGCATGGTGTTTTTCGGCATCCGGGCCGGTCTCAAGGCCCTGGCCGTTTCCCACGCCACGGTGAAAGAGTCGGAACCCCAACGCCGGGAGCCTGCCCATGCTTGAAAAACTGCGCTATTTCGCGGGCCAAGCGGCCCGCACCGCTCGGCTCATGGTGGGGGTGCAGGATTACCCCACCTATGTGGCCCACATGGCCCAATGCCATCCGGGCCACAAGGTCATGACCGAGGTGGAGTTTTTCCGGGCCTGCCAGGATGCCCGCTATCCGGGCAAGAACGGCAAGATCAGCAAATGCCCCTGCTAGGGGTGCCCCTGTAACCGCCGGCCCTTAAAGGCCCGGCGGCCCTCCCCACGCCGGCTTTGACGCCGGCGTTTTTTTTTAGCGACCGGCCAGCGTGGCCGGGGGGCGGAGGCTTTGCCGGTATTCCCCGGGCCGGGCCCCGGTCCATTTCTTGAAGGCCCGATGAAAGGCGCTGGCCTCGGCAAAGCCCAGATCGGCGGCGATTTCCGCCACGCATTTGGGGGAGTGGCAGAGCAGGTAAATGGCCAGATCCCGGCGCAGGTCTTCCTTAATGTTGCGGTAGGTCTGGCCTTCCCCTTCCAGGCGGCGGCGCAGGGTGGCGGGGGAGTGGTGCAGGCGCCGGGCCAGGGTGTCGAAATCGGGCCAGGCCTCCGGGGGAATTTCCCGCAGGCGGCGCCGGATGCGGGCGGTGAGCCCGGCACTATTCTTGAATTTGATCAGGAAATTGGCCGGGGCCCGGCGCAGGAATTGGCGCATGGCCCCCTCGTCCGGCACCGTGGCCATGGCCAGGTAATGGGCGGGAAAGTGAATGGCGGAGCAGGGCTGGTCAAAGGCCAGCTGGGGGGAAAACAGCACCCGCCATTCCCCGCTGTAGGCCGGTTCGGCACATCGAAAATCCGCCCGGCTCAGGGGAATGCGCCGCCCCACCAGCCAGCAGGCCAGGCCGTGGACGATGAGGAGAAAGGTGCCGTAGGCAAAGGCCCGGCGGGGCGGAGCGTCCGCCGCCGATCCGGGTTCCAGGAGGCGCACCGTGGCCGTTTCCCCCTGGACCACCAGCTCCCCGGCCAGCCCGTCCAGCACCAGGCGGAGAAAGCGCAGAGCCCGGCGCAGGGCCTGTTCCAGGGTGGTGGCATGGAGCACGGCGTGGCACAGCAGGGTAAAGCTGCCGGTTTTCATGGGGTGCCGGTCCATGCCGAAAAACTCATCGTCCAGCAACTGGGCGATGCCGTGCCAGAGTAGGCCGTAGCGTTCCGAGGATACCCGGGCCTGGTCCGTGTGCAGCAGTTCTGGAGAAATGCCCGCCGCCGTCAGAATCGGCCCCTCCTCCAGCCCCCGCCGCCGCACTTCCGCCAGGGCCTCATGGACGAAGGCGATGGCGATGGTGCCTTTGTCGGGAGCGTCGGGGCGGGGGGGCATGGTGGAAGAGGGGAAGGGTCGGGGAAGGTGGTTGGGAAATGGGGGCAGCAATCCGCCCAGGGGCGCTGGGCGGCGGGGGCGTGGTTCGATGCCCGGCGCCTGGCGGGGCCTGAGCGGCGGCACGGCAAGCCCCCATCTCCTGGTTTTGGGGGCGGGCAGCCAACTCCTATCTGGCAAATTCTATCACCCCATTTGAGCGCTTCCGGCATGGGCCCCCGGGCGGCCCTTCCCTAGACTGGCTGACGCACAAAAACCGGTCCAAGCCGGGCGGCGGGCCCAGAGGGTGCCCTGGCGCCGGACCCAGGCCGGTCCCCATTTTCGGTGAAGGAGACAAGGACAATGGAAATTCAAAATAAGGTGTTTGTGGTGACCGGCGGTGGCTCCGGTCTGGGGGCGGCTACGGCCCGCATGTTGCTGGGCAAGGGGGCCAAGGTGGTGTTGGCGGATGTGAACCGGGAAGCTGGCTCCGCCATGGCCGAGGAACTGGGCCCGGACGCCCGTTTTGTGGCCACGGACGTGACCGACGAGGCCAGCGCCCGGGCCGCCTTCGATGCCGCGGAAGTCCTGGGGGATTTCCGGGGCCTGGTGAATTGCGCCGGTATTGCCCCGGCGGAAAAGGTGGTGGGCCGGGAAGGCCCCCATCGGCTGGAAAGCTTCAGCAAGGTCATTCAGATCAATCTGGTGGGCACCTTCAATATGATCCGCCTAGCGGCGGAACGGCTCATGGCCAAGGAACCCCTGGCCACCGGGGAGCGGGGCGTGATGGTGAACACCGCCTCCGTGGCGGCCTACGAAGGCCAGTTGGGCCAGGCCGCCTACGCCGCTTCCAAGGGGGGCATTGTGGCCCTGACCCTGCCCGTGGCCCGGGAACTGGCCCGCTCCGGCATCCGGGTCATGACCATTGCCCCGGGCATTATGGAAACCCCCATGCTCCTGGGCATGCCCCCGGAAGTCCAGGAAGCCCTGGGAAAAATGGTGCCCTTCCCCTCCCGGCTGGGCAAACCGGCGGAATACGCGGCCCTGGTGGAAGCCATCCTGGTCAATCCCTACCTGAACGGGGAAGTGATCCGTCTGGATGGGGCCATTCGCATGGCCGCCAAGTAAGGCAGGGCAAGGGAAAAGCAAGGGAAGGGCAGGAAAGCCAGGGACGGGGGCGAAATCGCCCCGGAGCGTGCCAAGGCTCAAGCCCGGGCGGGCCCCTCCGGTGAAGCCCGTCCCATCAGGTGGAGCGGCCTAGTGGGGTAGCTCGGCCCGGCCCTTAAGGCTGGGGGACGGGGCTAGGCCCATCGGCCCGATCCACGGGGCAGGGCCCGGGGTGCTGGGCTAGATGCAGCAACCACGCCCCTTTCCGGCCGGTTTTTGGCAGGGTACTGATGGTTTTTCCACCCTCCAGCCCTGCCGATGTCCCGGGGGGGGCCCCCGCCTCCTTCCCCTTTCCCCCACGTCCGCTCCCATTGTTTTCTGCGCCGGCTCACCCCGGTGCGTCCCTTCGGCGCCTGGCGCCGATTCTGGCCGAACCCTGCCTGGGGGCGGGGGCCGGCCGCCATAACAATCACATCAGGAGACAAACCATGCTGCTGGATCAGGAACACCAGATGATTCAAGACACCATGCGCCAATTTGCCCAGGAGCGCCTGGCGCCCTTTGCGGCGGAGTGGGATCGAAACCACACCTTCCCCCGGGAAGCCCTCCGGGAGCTGGGGGAGTTGGGGGCCCTGGGCATGGTGGTGCCCGACACCTACGGGGGGGCGGGGATGGATTACCTGAGCCTGGTGCTCACCCTGGAGGAAATCGCTGCCGGGGACGGGGCCACCTCCACCATCGTTTCCGTGCAGAATTCCCTGGCCTGCGGCATTACCCTCAAATACGGCAGCGAGGCCCAGAAGCAGGAATGGCTCACCCGGCTGGCCTCCGGCCAAGCCCTGGGCTGCTTCTGCCTTACCGAGCCCCACGTGGGATCGGACGCTTCCGCCATAAAAACCACCGCGGTGCGGGACGGGGACCACTGGGTCATTAACGGGGTCAAGCAGTTCATTACCACGGGCAAACACGCGGAGGTGGCCATTGTCTTTGCCGTTACCGACAAGGAAGCGGGGAAAAAGGGCATTTCCTGCTTCCTGGTGCCCACTGCTACCCCGGGCTACCAGGTGGCCCGGCTGGAGGAAAAAATGGGGCAAAAGGCCTCGGACACGGCCCAGATTCTCTTCGACAACTGCCGGGTGCCCGCCAGCGCCATGCTGGGGACGGAAGGGGAAGGCTACAAGATCGCCCTCTCCAATCTGGAAGCCGGGCGCATCGGCATTGCCGCCCAGTCCGTGGGCATGGCCCGGGCAGCCCTGGAGGCGGCCCTGCGCTACGCCAAGGAGCGGGAGACCTTCGGTAAACCCATCATCCAGCACCAGGCGGTGAATTTCCGTCTGGCCGACATGGCCACCCAGGTGGATGCGGCCCGGCTCATGGTCTGGCGGGCCGCCCAGCTCAAGGACGCGGGTCGGCCCTGCCTGACGGAGGCTTCCATGGCCAAGATGTTCGCTTCCGAAGTGGCGGAAAAGGTGGCTTCGGACGCCATCCAGATCCACGGGGGCTACGGTTACGTGAGCGATTTTCCCGTGGAGCGCATCTACCGGGACGTGCGGGTATGCCAGATCTACGAAGGGGCCAATGACATCCAGCGCCTGGTGATTGGCCGGGCGCTGGCTAGCTGAACCTTTCCGAGGATGGAAAAAGGGCGCCTTGCGGGGCGCCTTTTTTCTTGATGGAGGCTTTTTCCGATTTTTATCGGGAAGAGTGACAGGGTTATGTGAATGGTATTATTGGCCGCCGTGGGTTGGCCTGGAAACACCGGGCTTATCCTCCCACCGCCCCTATTTCCCTGAAGGAGGAAAGATGAAAGCCCTGTTACTCACCACCCTGGTGGCCCTATGCCTGATTGGCTGGTTCAGTCCGGAAATGGTGACTTTTCTGAGTGGCCATGACCGTATGCAGGTGGTGGAGACGGGCTCTGCCCAGGACCTCATGGTGCGGGAAGAGGCGGGCAAGGCCCAGGGTATGACCCTGGCCGAGTACGAGGCCCTGGCGAAAAATGACCCGGAGGCTTACCAGAAGCTGCTGAAAAGCCGTGAGCAGCAGGCCCCCCGTTCCGAAATTGATAAATTGATGAACTTCTTCGCCCACCTGAAATATGAATAGGGTCCAGGAAATACAAGGATTTTCTGGGTTCTTATGCCCTGGGGGCAATCCTCTGGCGGTTGTTAGGCCCCTGCCTGCCCTGGCCGACCTTGGGCTCAGGCATGGAATCTGCTGTAACACCGGCATCACCCACTAGCTGCGCCGACTTTGCCGGTTTTTATTCATCCCCTGGGGCTTGCTGCCGTCCGGGCGGCAGGAATTGCCGCCCTTTGGTAAGCCGGGGGGATAACGGTAGGGGCGGCGGGGCGTATTTAGGAGAACCCCATGAGCGTTTCGTCCATTTACTCGGCCTATACCCAGACCCAGGTGGATGCCCTGTTGAAGTCGGTCTCCAACAGCACCAGTTCCTCCAGTTCCAGTGCCAACTCCACCCTGTCCGACAAGCTTTCCGCCGCCGTCTCCTCTGCCATAGCCAATGGGGATAGCACGGCGGCCAGCCTCTACAAGAGCCTGGTGACCCTAAGCTCCCTGTCCGGCAGTAGCAGCACGAATTCCAGTACCACCAGCACCTACAACGCCCAGGGCCTGATGGCTCAGCTTAACGCCCAGAGCGGTCTGACCGACCCCCTGCTGGCCTCCGGGGATGAGAACGGGGGCGTGACCCTGCCGGGTCAGATCGGCATGAGCGGCAGCAGCGCTTCGTCCACCAGTTCCAGCTCCCTGACCTCCATGCTCAATTCCCTCATCCACACCATTACCACCTCTTCCAGCGCTGCCACCAGCACCAGTTCCAGCAGCAGCGGCCAAAAGTCCTGAGGGCTATGCAAGCCCCATAAAAAAGGAGCCTGGGGGCTCCTTTTTTATGGGTAAAATCCAGCAAAAATAAAAAGTTCCCCAAAGTTGTAATTCATTTCGGGTTGTGGAATCATATGCAATCCATCCGGACGGATTGTTTCTATGTCAGTCGCCCATCGTCGCCCCAAACAGCCGGAACAGTTGCGCGCCCAGCTCCTTTCCGTCGCCTTGGATCTCCTGGTAGATGAGGGCTTCCACGCCCTGACCCTGGATGGGGTGGCGCGGCGGGCGGAGGTGAGCAAGGGCGGTCTGCAATACCATTTCCGTTCCAAAGCCGCCCTGCTGGAAGGACTTTACCTGCACCTCACCGACGAGTGCTTTCGCCAAATGGACGCAGTGCTGGCGGAGGAGGATGACCGACCCGGCCGCCACGCCCGGGCCTATATCCGCACCAGTTTCCTGCCCATGGATCCCCGCCGCCAGAAGGCCATTGGCCTGCTCACCCTGAATTGGCCGGATGCGGCCCAGCGCTGGCGCCAGGACATGCTGGCGGAACTGGAAAAAGACCGCCAGGAAGCTCCCGCCGCGGTGGATCAGCTCCTGGCCCTGCGTCTGGCGGCGGATGGTTTCTGGTGTGCCCAGATGTTCGATATCTATGCCATTTCCGAAGCGCGCCGTACGGCGCTCCTCAACCACCTTTTAAATCTCTGCGACGAGGCTACCCGATGAAGCCCTTTTCCGCCCCCCGTTTCCCTTCCCCCCTGTCTTCCCGGGCCGCCCTGTCCCTGGGCCTGTGCCTGGTGCTGGCAGCCTGCGGCGGTCCGGCGGACCAGGGCCAGGCACCCACCCCCACCGTGGGGGTAGTGACCATCAAGCCCCAGATGGTGGCCCTGGACATGGATTTGCCGGGCCGGACCTCCGCTTATAAGGTGGCGGAAGTCCGGCCCCAGGTGGGGGGCATTATTCTCAAGCGCCAGTTCACCGAAGGGGCGGACGTGCGGGAAGGCCAGTCCCTGTACCAGATTGATCCGGCCACCTACCGGGCGGCCTATGACAGCGCTAAGGCCAATCTGGCTCAGGCCGAAGCCAATCTCACCACCCTGCGCCTCAAGGCGGAGCGTTACCAGCAGCTCCTGGCCGTGAAGGCGGTGGGACAGCAGGAATACGATGACGCGGCGGCGGCGGCCAAAGCGGCGGTGGCCACGGTGCAGGCCAATCGGGCTGCCCTGGAGCAAGCCGACATCAACCTGCGCTATACCCGGGTGCTGGCCCCGGTGACCGGGCGCATCGGCAAGTCCAGTGTCACCCAGGGGGCCCTGGTGACGGTGGATCAGACCACGGCCCTGGCCACGGTGCAGCAGCTGGACCCCATTTATGTGGATGTGACCCGCTCCAGCGGGGAATTGCTGCAACTGAAGCGGGATCTGGCGGACGGTACCCTGAAAAAAGCCGGAGCCAACGGGGCCGTGGCCCGGTTGATCCTGGAAGACGGCAGTCTTTATCCCCTGGAGGGCAAGCTCCAGTTTTCCGACGTGACGGTTAATGAAAGCACCGGGGCCATCACCCTCCGGGCCATTTTCCCCAATCCCAAGCATGAGCTCTTACCCGGCATGTTCGTTCGGGCCCGGCTTACGGAGGGGATCAACGAGCAGGCCATCCTGGTACCCCAGGACGCGGTGAGCCGGGATTCCAAGGGCAAGTCCTCGGTCTATGTGGTGGGGGCGGACAACAAGGTCCAGTCCCGCAGCGTGGAGACCCCCCGTAGCGTGGGCAACCAATGGCTGGTGAAGGGGGGCCTGAAGTCCGGAGACAAGCTGGTGGTGGACGGTCTTCAGTCCATCGGCCCCGGGGTGACGGTGAAGACCGTGTCTGCCCTGACCAATAGCGGCAAATAAGCCCGGGAGCCCCCAACCATGTCCCGCTTTTTCATTGACCGGCCCATTTTTGCCTGGGTTATCGCCATCATCATCATGCTGGCGGGGGTGTTGGCCATTACGGGCTTGCCCATCTCCCAGTATCCCAACATCGCCCCGCCCCAGGTGTCCATTAACGCCTTCTACCCGGGGGCTTCGGCGGACACCATCGAAAAGACCGTTACCCAGCTCATCGAGCAGAATATGAAGGGGCTGGACGGTCTGACCTACATGTCCTCCAGCAGCGACTCGGCGGGCAACGCCCAGATCACCCTGACCTTCCAGGCCGGGACCAATCCGGACATCGCCCAGGTGCAGGTGCAGAACAAGCTGCAACTGGCCACCCCCCGGTTGCCCGCCATTGTGCAGAAATCCGGCATTACGGTGGCCAAGGCCACCCCCAACTTCCTCATGGTGCTGGGCTTTGTCTCGGAAGACGGGCGCATGAGCGATGCGGAACTGGCGGATTTCGTCTCCACCAACATCATGGATCCCATCAGCCGGGTGAGCGGGGTGGGCAGCATCCAGCTCTTCGGTTCTCCCCGGGCCATGCGGGTCTGGCTGGACCCGAATAAGCTCAACAACTACAAGATGGTGCCCGCGGACATTGTGGCGGCCATCAATGCCCAGAATGCGGAAGTGTCCGCGGGCCAGCTGGGGGGCACCCCGGCGGAGCCCGGTCAGCGCTTCAGCGTCACCGTCACTTCCCAGTCTTTGCTCAAGACTCCGGAGGAATTCCGCAACATTCTGCTGCGCACCCTGCCGGATGGCTCCACGGTGCATTTGAAGGATGTGGCCCGGGTGTATCTGGGCCAGGAAAGCTACGGCTTCGTTTCCCGTTTCAACCGCAAGCCCGCCACCGGTATGGCCATTAATCTGGCCACCGGGGCCAATGCCCTGGCCACAGCCCGGGCCGTGCAGGACCGGGTGGCGGAACTGGAAAAGTTCTATCCCCGGGGGATGAAGACCGTTTATCCCTTCGATACCACTCCCTTTGTGCGCATTTCCATCCATGAGGTAGTGAAAACCCTGGTGGAAGCAGTGGGGCTGGTGTTCCTGGTGATGTACCTGTTCCTGCAAAATTTCCGCGCCACCCTGATTCCCACCATCGCCGTGCCCGTGGTGCTGCTGGGCACCTTCGGGGTGCTCTTTGCCTGCGGTTTTTCCATCAATACCCTGACCATGTTTGCCATGGTGCTGGCCATCGGCCTGCTGGTGGATGACGCCATTGTGGTGGTGGAAAACGTGGAGCGGGTGATGAGTGAGGAGGGGGTGGGGCCCAAGGAGGCCACCCGGCGCTCCATGGACCAGATTACCGGGGCCCTGGTGGGCATCGGTCTGGTGCTTTCCGCCGTCTTTGTGCCCATGGCCTTTTTCGGCGGTTCCACCGGGGTGATTTACCGCCAGTTCTCCATCACCATCGTGTCCGCCATGGCCCTGTCCGTGCTGGTGGCCCTGATCCTGACCCCCGCCTTGTGCGTCACCTTCCTGCGGCCGGTGGAAAAGGGCCACGACAAGCACCACCGGGGCTTTTTCGGCTGGTTCAACCGCTTTTTCGAGCGCAACACCAACCGTTACCAGAGCGCCGTGGGCCGTATTCTCGTCCGCAGCACCCGGTTTTCCCTGATTTATCTGCTCCTGGTGGGGGGCATGGTGGGGCTCTTCTTCATCCTGCCCACCTCCTTCCTGCCCGATGAGGATCAGGGGGTGATTTTCACCCAGGTTCAGTTGCCCCCCGGGGCCACCCAGGAAAGCACGGTCCAGGTGCTGAAAAAGGTGGAAGATTATTTCCTCAATGAGGAAGGCAAAAACGTGACCTCCGTGTTTGCCGTCCAGGGCTTCAGTTTCGGCGGTAGCGGCCAGAACAGCGGCATTGCCTTCGTCATGCTGAAGGATTGGGATCAGCGCAAGGCCGCGGCCCAGAAGGCCAAAGCCGTGGCCAATCGGGCCATGGGGGCGTTTTCCAAGCTGCGGGAGGCCCAGGTTTTCGCCTTTGTGCCTCCGGCGGTGATGGACCTGGGCAATGCCTCCGGCTTCGACTTCCAGTTGCAGGATAAGGCCGGCCTGGGCCACGAAAAGCTCATCGCCGCCCGTAATCAGCTCCTCATGCAAGCCAGTCAGCGCAAGGATCTGGTGGCGGTACGGCCCAACGGCATGGACGACAGCGCCCAGTACAAGCTGGATGTGGATCAGACCCGGGCCGGGGCCCTGGGCCTCAGCATGGGGGACGTGAATGACGTGCTGGCCACGGCCTGGGGCGGCACCTATGTGAATGACTTCCTGGACAAGAACCGGACTAAAAAGGTCTATATCCAGGGGGACACCCCCTTCCGGATGCAGCCCGGGGACCTGGGCCGTTGGTATGTGCGCAATAGCGATGGCCAGATGGTGCCTTTCTCCGCCTTTGCCCAGGCCCACTGGAGTTTCGGCTCTCCCCGACTGGAACGCTACGAAGGGGTGCCGTCCGTGGAAATCCTGGGGGAAGGGGCGCCGGGTAAGAGCTCCGGGGACGCCATGAAGGTCATGGAAAGCTTGGCCGCCCAGTTGCCCTCGGGCATCGGCTATTCCTGGACCGGCCTTTCTTACCAGGAAAGGCTGGCAGGTTCCCAGGCCGTTTCCCTCTACGCCATTTCCATGCTGGTGGTTTTCCTCTGCCTGGCGGCCCTGTATGAAAGCTGGTCCGTACCTTTTTCCGTGATGCTGGTGGTGCCCCTGGGGGTGGTGGGGGCCCTGGCCCTGACCAAGCTCATGGGGCTTTCCAATGACGTGTACTTCCAGGTGGGGCTACTCACCACCATTGGTCTGGCCACCAAAAACGCCATTCTGATCGTGGAATTCGCCAAGACCTTGCAGGAACAGGGCAAGTCCCTGGTGGATGCGACCCTGGAAGCGGCCCGGATGCGGCTCCGCCCCATTCTCATGACCTCCATTGCCTTCGGCTTCGGGGTGCTGCCCCTGGCCATCAGCAACGGGGCCGGGTCCGGGGCTCAGAACGCCATCGGTATCGGGGTGCTGGGGGGCATGCTGGCCTCCACGGCCCTGGGTATTTTCCTTATCCCCCTGTTTTTCGTGCAGGTCCGCAAATATTTCAGTCGTGATAGTGGCGCCAGCCCTAGTGCCAGCAGCGCCTCCCAGCAGGAGTCCCAGCCATGAGAACCGCTCCCTCTCTGCCCCTTCCCCCACCTTTCCCCGGTGCCTGGCGGAATCCCCTGCTGGCCCTGGGGGTTGCCCTGGCCTTGTCCGGCTGCGGTTCCCTGCTTACCCCCGAGTATCAGCGGCCTGCCGCCCCCATACCCCAGGCCTGGCCCACGGGCCCGGCCTATGCTGGGGCGCCCCAGGGGGATAAGGGCCCGGCGGCCGTGGAACTGGGCTGGCGGGACTTTATCCTGGACCGGCGTCTGGCGGCCCTGGTGGAGCAGGCCCTGGCCCAGAATCGGGATTTGCGTATTTCCGCCCTGAATATTGAAAAAGCCCGGGCCCAGTACGGCATCGCCCGGGCGGACCTTTTCCCCTCGGTGAATGGGGCGGCCAGCGGAACCCATGCCCGCACCGCCCAGGATTTGACCCCCGCCGACACGGCCCGTACCACCCACGTTTATGGGGCCAGCCTGGGCTTCAGTGCCTATGAGCTGGACTTTTTCGGGCGTATCCGCAATCTCAAGGATGCCGCCCTCCAGCGTTATCTGAATACGGTGGAGGCCCGCAATTCCCAGCAGATCACCCTGATTGCGGAAGTGGCCAGCGCCTATCTGACCCTGGCGGCGGATCAGGCCCGGCTGAGCCTGGCCCAGGCCACGGAACGGAGCCAGGGGGAAACCCTGGACCTGATCCGGCGGCGTTTTGCCCTGGGGGTGGGCTCTCAACTGGATGTGAGCGGTGCTCAGACCAGCGTGGAAACGGCCCGGGCCGATGTGGCGGCCTATACCTCGGCGGTGGCTCAGGATATGAATGCCCTGACCCTGCTGGTGGGCGGCCCGGTGGCCGGGGAGCTTTTGCCCGGCGGGGAATTGCTGGACGGGGCGCCGGTGTTGCAGGACGTGCCTGCCGGGGTGTCTTCCCAGGTCTTGCTGCGGCGCCCGGATCTGGTGGCGGACGAGCATTTGCTGCGAGCCTATGACGCCAATATCGGTGCCGCCCGGGCCGCCTTTTTCCCTAGCATTACCCTGACCGCCGGAGTGGGCACGGGCAGCGACGAAATGTCCCGCCTGTTCCTCGGGCGCAACGGCACCTGGAATTTCGTGCCCCAGATCAACCTGCCCATTTTCCGGGGCGGCGCCCTAACCTTCGCCCTGGCCTCTGCCAAGGCGGACCGGGAAATTGGGGTGGCCCAGTACGAAAAGGACATCCAGACCGCCTTCAAGGAAGTGGCGGATGCCCTGGCTCAGCGGGGCACCCTGGGGGATCAGCTCCAGGCCCTCCAGGCCAACGAAGCGGCCGCGGCCTTAAGCTTCAAGCTCTACGGGGCCCGTTACAACACGGGGATTTCCAGCTATATGGATTTGCTGGTGTCCCAGCGCTCCCTCTACGGCGCCCAGCAGAGTCTCATTACCGCCAAGCTTAACCGGCAGACCAATCTGGTCACCCTGTACAAGGTGCTGGGGGGCGGGGTGCGGGAGCGTACCGGGGAATCTTCCGGCGGCTAGGAGCGGGGCTTTTTGCAACGCCACGGGGGGAAGGCTGAGGCCTTCCCCTTTTGCTTTTTAGGTGAGGTTGAAGTGGGCGTCGGGCTGGTGTTTTTCCGGCAGGGGGGACTGATCGTCCATTTCCTTCAGATTGATTTCGATGGTGTTGCACAGGGCGTCCAGGGGCAGGTCGTTGGCCGCGGTGCCGAAGGGATCTTCCAGCTCTTCCGCCAGGGATTCCAGGGACAGGAAGGTGTAGGAAATGAACACGGACACCAGGGGGGTCATATAGCGCAGGTCCTCCACCAGGGCAAAGGGCAGCAGGGTGCAGAAGAGGTAGACGGTACGGTGCAGGATCAGGCTGTAGGCAAAGGGAATGGGGGTGGTGGCGATGCGTTCGCAGCCTCCCAGGATGTGGGAAAGCTCGTCCAGATTGCGATCCATGCCCGTATAGAGCATGTCGCTCAAGGCTCCCTGCTGGCGCTGTTCTCCCAGCCAGCGGCCCAGGGCCAGGAGGATACGGTTGGCGGCCAGGGGGCTGGCTAGGATTTCGGCCCGGTCCCGGGCGGGCAGGTGACGTTCCAGATATTCCCGGGGGGCGGTCTGGCGCAACTGGTGTTTAAGGGCCCAGGCAAAGGCCACCAGCAGGGCGGTGAATGATTGTCGGGCCGCCGGGGCCAGGGCCAGGCTTTTCGCCTGGCGCAGCAGGGAGCGCTCGGTGATGAGCAGGTTGCCCCAGAGCTGGCGGGCTTCCACGAAGCGGGCGTAGCTGGCGTTGTTGCGGAAGCCGAGAAAGATGGCGATGGCTACCCCCAGGAGGCTAAAAGGGGCGGTGGTAAGCCGGAGGCTGAGGCGCTCGTACCAGGGAAAGGAAATGACTGCCGCCACGGCCATCATGAAATTGAGGCTGAGGCGGAAGAGAATATTGGGCAGAACCGAACCGCGCCAATCAAAGAGGCGGCGGAACCAATGCTGGGGAGGTCGGACGATCATGGTAAGGGAGTAAGGGGGAAAAATGCCGGAAATAGGCGGGCCCGTGGGGGGACCGGGAGCATACAGGATCACTCCTTTTCTTCCCACGCCCGGGGGAAAAGTGGCTCCTTCTGGCCCCGGATACAAATCCCTTACTTTTCGGTGACAGTCGGATACCTGGGCTTACATAGCTCCTGACATCAAGGGCCGGGGGGAAGGCGTTAAAGGAAGCAAGGTGCTGGAAAAAGCCGGTACCGAGCCAAGGTTTCACCCCCTATTTCTTGAAGGAGTTACACCATGCAAGTTTCCAAGACCCTGATCGCCCTGGTGGTGGCCGCTGGCTTCACCTCCGCTTCCTTTGCCCAAACCACTGCCCCCACTCCGGCCGCCAAGCCTGCTCCCACGGCCAGCGCCAGCGCCCCGAAGGCGGAAGCCCCTGACGCCAAAAAGGCCGCCAAGCCTGCCAAAAAGGTGGAAAAGAAGGTGAAGAAAGTGGAAAAGAAGGAAGAAAAGAAGGCGGTGCAAAAGGTGGAAAAAACGGAAAAGGGCGAAGCCGCTCCCGTCGCCACTCCCAGCACCGGCAAGTAATTCCGCTTCACCCCGTGCTAAGGCATGGGGTAGCCGCCTCGAAGGCCCGCCCTGTGCGGGCCTTCGGCGTTTTTGGCTGGGACCCAGTGTTGTGAATCAGACTGCCGTTATCGGTAGGCTTTCGGGGGCGGCGGATTGGGGCGCAGGGTACGGGGCCCCTCTTCCCGGGCAACCTCCGGCTCAGGCCTTTTCTTCCCCCAGGGCCCGGGACAGCAGGCGGGCTTTCAGCCAGCGGGCGGCGGGGCCCAGGGCGGCGGTCTTGCTCCACACCAGATCCACCCCCACCTGCCAATCCGTGTGGGGATAGGCTTCCAGGGCCAGTTCCACCAAATCCCCCCGGGCCAGCTCCCGGCGAATCATCTGCCGGGGCAGGGTGGTCCAGCCTAGTCCGGCCAGGGCCATTTCCAGGAGGGCCGGGTAGCTTTCCGCCTGCCAGCAGGGGGTGGCAGCCAGGTACTCGGTGGTGGGCAGGCGGTGGGCGTGGGGGCTGAAGGCCAGGCGGCGATGCACGTGGAGATCGGCGAAGCGCACCGTGGGGAGGCGGGCCAGGGGATGGTCCCGGCTGACCACGTGGGTGAGGGTGAGGCGTCCCATCTGGGTGAAGTCCAGTTCCGCCGGGTAGTGGGGCTGGGCGAACAGAATGCCCAACTGGGCGCCTCCCTCCAGGAGCAGGGCCCGGATATCCCCCTGGCGGGGATGGCGGGCGTGGAGGTCCAGGTGGGGGAACTGGTTGGCGAAATCCGTGAGGGCCCCCATGAGCACGTCGTGGGGAATTTCGATGGCGATGGTGATTTCCCCCTCCACCCCCTGGCCCAGGCTGCCCGCGTGGCCTTCCAGCGCCAGGCAGCGCTCCAGAATTTCCCGGGCCTCCCTGAGCAGGCTTTCCCCCGGGGGGGTGAGGGCGGTGCGTTTGTTGTCCCGGGCGAAGAGACTGACTCCCAGATCCAGCTCCAGATTGGCGACGGCGCTGCTGACGGTGGATTGGGTTTTGCCCAGGTGCCGGGCGGCGGCGGAAAAACCGCCCCGGTCCGCCACCGCCACGAACATTTCCAGTTGATCCAGTGAATAGCGCATGGGTCCATTATCCATCGAGAAAATCGATGGTGGTTGATTTTTACCATCGGGAATTTTGCTGAATCATGGGGGCGATTGATAGGGAGCCGCTCCCGGCGGCAGCCTTCCTTTCTGCTTACTTTTTCAGGAGTTCCCATGTCCATAGAACTGTTCCGGGCCGACCATGTGCTGCCCATGACCGAAGGTAATCCGGTGATTGAAGACGGCGCGGTGGCCGTGGATCAAGCCACCGGCACCCTGGCGGCGGTGGGTCCGGCAGCGGCGGTGATGGCCGCCTATCCCCAGGCGCCCTGCCGCCATCTGCCCAAGCGCTTACTCATGCCCGGCCTGATTAACGGCCATTGCCATTCGGGCCTGCTGCGGGGCACGGCGGAGGGCTTGCCGGTCTATGAGTGGCTGCAACGCTATATCGACCCCATGCACCGGGTGCTCACGGCGGAAGAGGCGGAAATCGCCTCCCGGCTTTGCTATGGGGAAGCCCTGCTGTCCGGGACCACCACCATCACCGATATGTGGCGCTATCTGGATGGGGGCGCCCGGGCGGCCCGGGATCTGGGCATTCGGGCCGTGCTGGTGCCCTATGTGGCGGAACATCCGGATCACAATTATTTCGAGACCCTGGACAGCAACGAAGCCCTGATCCAGGCCTGGCACGGGGCGGAAAACGGTCGTATCCAGGTCTGGGTGGGCATGGAACACCTGTTTTACGCGGTGCCCGAAGCTTGGCGCCGGGCGGCGGAAATGTGCCGCCGTTACGGGGTGGGGTTCCACACCCATAGCAACGAAAGCCAGGTGGATATCCGGGAAATGGGGCGGCGCTTTGGCCTGCGTCCGGTCCAGGCGCTGGAGCAATTCGGCCTGCTGGATGTGCCCCGGGTGATGCTGGCCCACGGGGTCTGGCTGGACGAGGCGGAAATCGCCATCCTGGCCCGCCGGGGCAATATCGGCGTCATCCACAATCCCACCAGCAACATGAAACTGGCCAGCGGCGCCGCCCCGGTCAGCCGCCTGCTGGAGGCCGGTGTTCCCGTGGGGCTGGGGACAGACGGGGAAAAGGAAAACAACAACCTGGATCTGTTTGAGGAAATGAAGGTGGCTTCCCTCCTGGCCAAATTCGCCACCATGGATGCGGCCCACCTGGATGCCTGGGAAGTACTGCGCATGGCCACGGTGTATGGAGCCCGTACCCTGGGCCAGGAAGACCGGTTGGGCTGTCTGAAGCCCGGTGCGGCGGCGGATATGATCGCCGTGCGTACGGATACTCCCCGTATGACGCCCCTGCTCACCGGCCCCTACCTCAACCTCCATCACAACCTGGTCTTTGCCGTCCAAGGCGGAGACGTGGATCTCACCATGGTGGCGGGTAAGGTGCTGGTGGAGGGGGGACGCCTGCTCAGCGCCGATCTGGATGCCCTGATTGCCGACGCCAACCGGGCCGTTCCCCCCCTGTTTGCCCGCCGAGAAGCCTGGCTGAAGGATCATCGGGCGGTGGGGCGAGGGGAGGGGGAGATCGGATAAAGCCCTGGGGCGGAGCTGTTGCCAGGCGGGACCTCTCGGTGGATTTGGTCCCCTCGACAGGAATCGAACCTGTATTTAGCGCTTAGGAGGCACTCGTTCTATCCATTGAACTACGAGGAGTGGAGGCTTCGCCGCGAGGCGCGGACACCCTGCCTTGTGTATCCCTCGGCGAGCTGGAGGATGCCCTGCCATTCTGCATTTGCGGAGGGCAGGCATCTAAGCCGTCGAAGGACGGCGGGAAAGATTCCCTCCCACCGCGAGGGCCACAAGTCTATATGCAAACTGTCCCCAAAGAAAGCTTGCGCCCTCCAATTCCTCGGGGAGACGGAAGCGCGGGGGGCTGTTGAAAAGAGCCTATTGGGAATAGGGATAACTATGGTGTATGGGGAAAAAAGGATACTCCCTTATCCGGCCGTCTAGGGCTGCAATCAGGGGCTGACAGGAGGCCTTCGATTTATATCTTGTAAGTTAAATAATTGATTTGAATTAAGGATTTAGGCGCGAGAGAGGAATAGTCTGAAAGTATTTTTCTACCAGAGATCGACATGCATTTGTATGTGGGAGAATCTCAAAGCCAAGAACAAAATACTGTAGAAAATATTGGCTTTTTGAAGAAACGCAGAAGTTTTTTGCTTGGCGCTATAGGGGTGCTGTACGGTTTTAAATGCTACGCTTCTGGCGAACTGGGGCTGATCTCATTACCGAAAACAATATCCCAGGCCATTAATCTGGCGGGGCGGCAACGGATGTTGTCCCAACGGGGGGCCAAGCTTTACGCCCAGATATTATTGAATATCCGGGTCGATGTGGCGAAAAAGAATATCAATGGGACGATATTGGAGTTTGAACAGCAGTTGTCCTATTTGAAGAGCTTTCTCAAAGGGGAAAAGGGCCAGGAAAAATATCTTGACCTGATGGGGCGGCAATGGGGGAAGTACAAGGCTATTCTGGCTGGCCAACCCTCGGTGGCCAAGCTTCCCGAGATTTCGGAATACAGTGATGCAATACTGGGCGCGGCCAACAGCCTTGCCGACCTGCTGCAACGGAGCGTGGGATCGAAAATCGGCGGGATTGTGAATCTCTCGGGCAGGCAAAGAATGCTATCTCAGCAACTGGCCAAATATTTGTTCTTTTCCGCGAACGGCTATAGCGAGAAGAATTACACCCAGGATATTATCCGGGCAAGATCAGAATTCTCCTCTGCCATGAATATACTTAAAGCGGCACCGGAAAATACCCCGGAAACCTTGTCCTGGCTTACCTTGGGCGATAGCCAATGGTCTTTCTACGACCAGTTTTTTTCAAATATTAAAAAAGGAACCCGGTTGAATGATCTGGCGGTGGCGTCAGAAAATATATTGGAGGTTCTGGAGAAGTTGACTTTCCTGTATGCGAAGCTATAGGGATTGGTAGAGTTTGGGCTGGGGGGGTTCGGAGAAATTGGGGTGTGATTTTTTATTGAAAATCAAGTCGGTATTGTGATGAGATGGCCGATGTAGGCCAACTGCCGGGGTGTTTCATGTCGAGGTATTTCAAAAAATATAGGCGATTGGCTTTTGAAAAATGGGTGATGGAATCCTTCAGGTTGTCTCTGCAAACTCCGCCAGCATATTGGCCAGCCAGCCTTCCCCATTTATATATTCCCTGTGGGTTAAAGACATATCCAAGGGTGAGCTTGAGCCAGCTCCGGGGATGAGTTTGAATGGGCTTGTTTCCTCATTTCTAAAGACCTGGGCGATGCTAATCGCTTCATTGGTGCCAATGGAGCCATAGCAGACGTTGAGCAGGGGAAAATCCATGGGGGCTAGATTGTTGAGTTTTGCCACCACGTTTAGGGCGCAAAGCTTCCCCTGGACGTTGGCCCCGTAAGCCGTTTTGGGCATATCTCCAACCTTGGCCGCATCTCCAAGCACATAGATCTGGGGCTGGTGGATGGATTCAAATTGCCCATTAACGGCGCACCAGCGTTCATTTTTTTCCACCAGACCCGCCAGACGGGCCAGAGGGCCGGCTCCCTGGGGAGGAATCAGGTTAATCACCTCTCCCTCATAGGTGCTGCCGTCGTTGGTGATGAGGCTGCGGGTATGACCGTGAATTCCGACTACCGTGCTGTCCGGCAGATATTCAATCTGGTGGGGGTAGCGGCTTTGCCAAACAGCCTTGAACTGCTTCGGCAGCGCCACGATGTCCCTGTTCCCATCCAGGACCAGGAGCTTGCTGCGAGGCTTTTGGGCTTTCAGGTATTCCGCCAGCAGGCAGACCCGCTCATAGGGCCCCGCGGGGCATCGGTAGGGGGCTTTGGGAATACTGACAATGATTACACCTCCGTCCCCCATTGCCTGAATTTGGCGTTGCAGGAGGAGGGTTTGTTCTCCCCCTTGCCAGCCATGGGGGAAGAGAAGGGGCGTGGTTTTTTCATCATATCCCTCGATATTGGTGCCAGAGAAATCAATGCCCGTGGCTAAAATCAGGGCGTCGTAACTCACCCGGCCCTGGGGGGTAAAGACCTGCTGGCGGTTCGGATTAATATCCGTCACCTCCGTGTGGAGAAATTTCTTATTCCCCTGGCTACCCGGGTAAGTCAGGGTCAAATCACCAATCTGCCTTCTGCCAACCAGGACTTCATTGCTGAAGGGATTGGCCACATATTGCTTGTTGCGCTCAATAAAAATGACTTCGATGGAAGGGTCTAATTGGTGGATGTAATTGCCCGCCGTCATTCCCCCAAAACCGGCGCCCACAATGACTACCCGCCGGTTTGTTTTAGGTACGATTTCACTGGCGCAGCCCAGGATGGTGCTGCTTAAGGTGCCGCCCAGTATTTTTCCGAAAGATCGGCGCGTTATATTCATCATTGGGGTATTTGTAGCTGGCTTGCATAAAAAGCGGCGACTGCCCGGATGTCGCTCTCGGATAGATTCTTGAGTGCCCGGGATTTCCGGGGGGACATGGGACGGGCCCCGGTGACAAAATCCCCTAGCTCCGTTTCCATATAAGCGGCCCGTTGTCCGCCAATAAAAGGGGTGGGGGCTTTATTCTCCGGGCCGTAGTCCAGATGACATTGGCCACTGCAATTTGCTTCATAGGCACGGTTGGCGTGGGTGCTGGACCACAGCTTGCCATCCAAATGGCAGGTATTGCAGCGCTGATAAAACACCTTGCTTCCCTGCTTTACCTGGTCGGGATCAAGGGCTTCCCGATTAGGCTGGGGCCGCTGCTGGGCGTAATAGGCGGCCATTTGCTTTAACTGGGCATCCGAATATCCCCTCCCGATTCCCCCCATCACCGTTGCCCTGCGCTTTCCCGACCGGTAGGCGTCCATTGCCGTAAGGAAATAGGCTTCCGGTTGGCCCGCCAAGGTGGGGACGGAGGCCCCCTGGCTGTTTCCCCTGGGGCCGTGGCAGCCATCACAAACCACCCCGGGAGAAAGGTGGAGGCGCTCAGGGCCGGCGTCGACCCCGATGGGGGCTAAAAATGCCAGGAAGGCCCATACCCCTAAAACAATCCGGTGGTTCCTCACGATGTCACGTAGAAGGAAATGGTGATCTGCCTAGTAGAGCAATTCCCGGCCCCATTATCTTTAATCCAGGTTAAAAATAATCTAAGAAAAATTGTTCATGGGTATCAGGCTCTCCATATTCGAGATAAAGGCTATCCGTAGTAAAGATAACAATATTGCGAACCGTCGCGTAATGGCTATCCCCTAGGGCAAATTCCCATAGGTTGCCCGGTTGGGATATTGGCCATGATGGGTCAAGGAGCGGGCTCCCTGGATTGGCAGATTGTTCGCCTAATATTTGCCCTGGGTGGCCATAGGTTAGGGAAGAAAGACGCCGTTTTTCTTCCCGTCAGCGCTGGTTCGGGGATGGAGGGATGGGGCTCAAGCCCCCGATCTGGCCGGTCAATTCGGGCGGGCGCTCGGGGAAAGCGTCTAATGAGCAGAAAAAAAGCCGCGCTCCCCGGGGAAGGGGGCGCGGCCTAGGCGGGGGCGTGTGGAAAACTAATCCACCACCTTGATTACCTCGATTTTGTTGAGCCATTTAACGTGGCGGGGACCGGTGCGAATATCCTGGGTGGAGATAAGGGCAATCCGCCCTTCATCGTCATCCAGAGCCTTACCATCCCGTTGAAAGAAAATAACGACGCCTTGGCCTACCGGGGAATTGAATAATTCGCTCCAGGAAAAGACCACTTTGTAGCCATCCGTAGCCGTTGCCACCACGATGATTTTCTTTACGTCGTTATGGGCTTTGGAAATAACATCCGCCCGCTCCAGCACATCCCGTAGCAATACCCCTTGGAGTTTTCCCGTTTTCCCCATATCCGCGCCGGATTGGCAGGTGAGTGGGGTGTCGCCAATGGATTGCTGTGCCAATTTTTTCAAATCGCCTACATCCAGGGTGATCGGATGTTTGATTAAACCGGCAATTTCCAGGTGCTGGGAGACGAATTTCTCATTGCCATGGGTCATGCCGCCACTTTCTAGTATCCACTTGGCCAGGCGGACGGCGTTTTCCCGGGAAACGTAGCCGTTAGGGGGCATGGCCGGTAAGTTAGCCTTCCCTTCCTTCATCCAGCCAACCCCATTGGGCTCCGTGCCCCCGATGATGTGGTCCGCCATCACCTGGGCCCCATTGGTTTGATGGGCGTATTTTTGGGCTACCGCTTTGAAGGGGGGGCCGATTTTTGTGGTGTCACTGGTATGGCACGCCAGGCAGCCGCTCCGTTGAGCCAGCTCCCCGGGATCCTCTGCGGCGTAGGCGGAGGAGGTGAGAGCCACTAAAAAAAACAGCAGGCCGGCGGCTAGATTTCTGCTAACTGGATTTGCCATAAAAAATTCTCCAATACTTTTAAAAATTAGAAGGATAGGGGGAGAGGAAATTAGAATTGCAAGCGGGCTGACAGCATGAAATTGCGGCCTTCCTGGGGGTAGCCATCAACGACCTGGTAGTTCCGGTCCGTTAGGTTTCGTCCGGAAAAGGCAACGGAAAAGTCATTGGTGGCCTGATATTCGGTTTTTATTCCCACCAGGGTATAGGAGCCGGTTTGGATATAGCCGGTGCCCGTGGATTTGGAAGACCAACGACTGCCCCCATATTCGATGGTTGGGATGACCTTGAGCCGGGCGGTGGGAGACCATTTGGCGTAGATAAAGGCCTTATGTTGGGGCGTGGTGGTCAATTGGGCGGCCGCATCATTGGGGTTGTGTAGGGAGGTTTGGATATAGGTGTAATTGCCCCCAATCTCCAGATTTTTCTCCACTGCCGAAGTCAAGGATAATTCTACGCCCCGATATACCGCATTCCCGATATTTTGACTCTGGGAATAAATGCCCCCCTGATAAAGAATATTCGTGGATTGAATGGCGTCCTTCACATCGTTGTGAAAGTACGCGATTTCACCCGAGGTCTTAGGGGTGATTTTGTCCGCCACTCCCAGCTCCATGTTTAGGGCACGTTCCGGAGCCAGCCAGGGATTGGAAACGGCGCCCCCCATCCGGGTGCTGTAACGTTCCGCCATGGTCGGGAAGCGGGTACGGTCCGAAACAGAGAAGTGGGCTTTCCCGGCGGGACTGTAGTGGTAGATGGCGGCGGCCTGATAGTTGGTGGCGCTGCTGTCCGCCATGGGCTGGCTAAATAATTGCGGGCTCGGCGGCGTGGGGGTATTGGCAAATTCCTGGGCTTGCAGGGTGTGGCGTTTATCGTGGCTAATACCGCCAACGATGTCGAGCCGTGAAGTCAGATGCCATGTATCTTCCAGAGCGATGGACCACAGGTCTTCCACGGACTTTTGTTTAGGCTCCGTGGACCCGGCTGGCATGGAAGGGCTGTTGCTTTTTTTGTAGAAGTATTGCCATTCCGTATGTTCATCCCTCCGGTAATGGATTGCGCCCTTAATGGTCTGCTGCTGGAAATAATCGGTGCCCAATTCCGCACTAAAGCCGGTGGCCTTGTCGTCATAATAGCTCTCCCAGTTTTTCTGGCTCAGGGTGCTATCGGTATAGGCCAATAGGGAATTTTTAAAGGTATTGTAATAGGCTTTAGTTTTGAGATAAGTTGTGTCGTTTAGCTGGGTATGGGAAAGCCAATAGAGGCTGGAAGTATCCCAGGTAGGCCAATCCCAGGCGCTGACCCCGGTGCCCGGCGCTCCCATTACGGAGCCAATGCCATGTTTTTCCCCCGACTGCTGGACGTAGTTAATGGAATATTCATCCGTCGGATTAGGCGTTATTCCCGCTTTAAAATTAAAGCGGCTGTCGTTTTTACTGGAGTGGTTTCTGTCCCCCCCATTTTCCGCCGGGGTGGATTGATAGCTGTCGGGGAGACGCCAATGCCCCACATCCCGTTGTTCCGCACTGGCCTGGATATAAAATTTTTCCTGCCGGGAACCCACATCCAGATATTCCGTATTGCCACTGAATTTGCCTGCGCTATCCAGGGAAGCGGAAGTCCGAATCTCCCCCTCCAGGGCTTTGGTAGGCTTTCTGGTGACCAGATTGATGGCTCCCCCCATGCCGTCCGGCCCATTGATGACGGATACGTAGCCCTTGGATACCTGAATTTCCGATAAATCCGGCGTCAGAAAGCGGTCAAAGTCGATGCGGTTATCCGCCGGGAGATAGAGGCGAATCCCATCCATATACAGAGGCACCTGGCTGCGATCAAAGCCCCGGATACTGATGAGGGATTCGTTTCGGCTTCCCGCCCCCGGTGTTGTAGTAGCCCCGGGAATGAGATTTAAGGCGTCGGGGAGGGAGTCCCGGGAAAAATCCCACATGTCTTCGCTGGTAATGGTGCTGGTCCCGGGAAAATTATCCTGGGACTGGCATGCGGTGACAGTAATTTCCCCCAGGGTAAACATTTTGGAAGGAGCGGGTGCTTCTGCCGGGGGAGTATTGGCCGTATCGCTCGCCGGGGAGGGCTGGGACGCGAGTAAGGCGGTCAAAGCGGGTAATAGGTAGTAGAGATAAAAATAGGGGGAATGGTTTTTTCTCGCGGTATCAGGCATAAATCCCTCGTTGAAAGCGTTAATTAAATGACCCCGTTGTTTTCCCCATTCCCGGAATTTTTATAAATTCGGGATGGGGACTTATTGTCAGAGTAAAGAAGACATTATTTTTAAACATCGAAATATATAAAAATATATAACGAGATTAAATAAGTCGATGGACCTAAGCTGAAGGACGTATGCCGGTTAGGGCAAGGGGAGGGGGCCATATGCCCGATTGGGGAATGGCAGGAGGGCGGGGTAGGGTGTAAGGGCTCACCTGTGGCGAGCGCCTGGGCAGATCGAATTCCCTATTCCGGACTTCGTCGGGGATTCGGGGGGATAGGGCAGCCCCATTTCCCCTCGCTCCACCCATGGACCGCCCTGGAACCCCTTCCCGGTCAGGGCCGGAGGCATTCCCGGGGAGAGGCTTGGGTTTGGCGGGCCTGACTGCTGGGGCCGTTGCTGGGACGGGCATTAGGGGCGCTCTACCCCATTCTCCGTCCCGGGGGCGCGATACCTCTCCAGGAACCGTTATTCCCGGGGCTGGCGGCGGGCTTGGTTTGGGGGGATGGGCACTGGGCCGGGGAAAAAAGGGCGACCAGCCGGGGGGCGGTCTATGGAATTCACCGGCGGGGGATACCCCGGGAAAAG
Organism: Azospira inquinata; assembly: GCF_018905915.1. Lineage (NCBI taxonomy): Bacteria > Pseudomonadati > Pseudomonadota > Betaproteobacteria > Rhodocyclales > Rhodocyclaceae > Azospira > Azospira inquinata. The sequence goes on along the minus strand of NZ_CP064782.1, from coordinate 499,553 downwards.
GCGGCGGATTTCCCCATTTTCCAGGGCAGAGAGAGGCTTCTCCGGGCGGGATTATTTTGAAATCAATGTCATTGGAATAATTTGATAGGTATCAAGGGAAAGTTTTTGTGTGCGTAGCATTATCCGCCCACGCTGCGCAAGCAGTATTTGATTATCTGAGGGGGTCCGATGAGCGGAACATTCACCAAGTCAATGGCGAGAAATATTTTCTACGGGGGGTCGGTTTTTTTCTTCCTGTTATTTTTAGCCCTGACATTCGATACACAAAGTTCATCGCCTAAGCGCGATAACCGGGGGGCCATTAATGAATCGGTGGCCCATGGCAAAAAACTGTGGGAAACCAACGATTGCATCGGTTGCCACACCCTGCTTGGGGAAGGGGCTTATTTTGCTCCCGAGCTGGGCAATGTTTACAAACGCCGTGGCCCGGATTTCATTAAAGCGTGGATTAAAGCCCAGCCCACGGGGGCTCCCGGACGGCGCCAAATGCCTCACTTCAATTTCAGTGACAAGGATTTGGATGATCTGACTGCATTCTTTAAATATGTTTCGGAAATTCAAACTTCCAATTGGCCGCCCAATATCCAAGGTTAATGTTGGGTGCTCACTAAGGAATTGAAGCCGAATATAAGGAGTTATTAATGCAGTATAAATCTCAAGTAGTGGCTAAGCCCTATTTCATTGCCGCGATTGCCTTGTTTGTGGGGCAGATCGTTTTTGGCTTGGCGATGGGCTTGCAATATGTGATCGGGGATTTTCTGTTTCCCGCGATTCCCTTTAACGTGGCCCGTATGGTCCACACCAACCTGCTGATCGTGTGGCTGCTGTTCGGCTTTATGGGGGCCGCCTATTACATGGTTCCTGAAGAGTCCGAGACGGAACTGTTCAGTCCCAAGCTGGCCTTGATCATGTTCTGGATTTTCCTGGTGGCCGGGGCCCTCACTATCCTGGGTTATCTGGCCGTGCCCTACGCCACCCTGGCGGAATGGTCCGGGAATAACATCGTCCAGACCATGGGGCGGGAATTCCTCGAACAGCCTTTGTTGACCAAGATCGGCATCGTCATCGTGGCCCTGGCCTTCCTGTTCAACATCACCATGACCGTCCTGCGGGGCAGAAAAACTGCCATCAGCTCGGTCCTGCTGTTGGGGCTGTGGGGGCTGGCGATTTTCTTCCTGTTCTCCTTCTACAACCCGACCAACCTGGTATTGGATAAATACTACTGGTGGTGGGTGGTGCACCTTTGGGTGGAAGGGGTGTGGGAATTGATCTTGGGTTCCCTGCTGGCCTTCGTGCTGATCAAGGTGACCGGGGTGGACCGGGAAGTGATCGAAAAATGGCTGTACGTCATCATTACCCTGACCCTGATCAGCGGCATTCTTGGGACGGGGCACCACTACTACTGGATTGGTACGCCGGAATACTGGCAGCTGCTGGGCTCCGTGTTCTCCGCCCTGGAACCCATTCCCTTCTTCGCTATGACCATTTTTGCCTTCAATATGGTCAGCCGGCGGCGTCGGGAACACCCGAACAAGGTGGCAACCCTGTGGGCCCTGGGGACCAGTGTGATGGCCTTCCTGGGGGCCGGTGTGTGGGGCTTTCTCCATACCCTGGCGCCGGTGAACTATTACACCCACGGCACCCAGATCACCGCCGCCCACGGCCACCTGTCCTTCTTCGGGGCCTATGTGATGGTGGTCCTGACCATCATTTCCTACGCCATGCCTATCCTGCGGGGTCGGGCGGCCAACTCCGCCAAGGCTCAGCTGGTGGAAATGTGGAGCTTCTGGCTGATGTCCATTTCCATGCTGCTGATCACCCTGTTCCTCACCGCTGCCGGTATTTTGCAGGTGTGGCTGCAACGGATTTCCGATAATCCCCTGCCCTTTATGGATGTCCAGGAAAAAATCAGCATTTTCTACTGGATGCGTGAATGGGCCGGTGTGGGCTTCTTTATCGGCCTGGTGGTCTATGTGGCCAGCTTCTTCGTCAAAGGAGAAAAACAGTCCGCCTAAGGGTAAGCCTCCGGCGTAAAACGGCTGCCACTACCGTGGAAGATGACGGTAGTGGCAGTTTTTTTATGGGGGGGCGGGAAGGGACTTTTGCCCTTTCCCTGGGCAAGGAAGGAGCGGCCATGTCACCGGCGACATTGGCAAAAAACGGCTTCCAGTCGGGCTTCTGCTTTGGGGCGATTGATTTAGGCCAAATGATATGGCCTCGGCTATAACCCTCTGGCCTGCTCAGGCCAGGTTGGCCTGGCATCTTGGAGGCACGCGCCATAGCCCGGTCTCCCCGAGAAGCTTTGGCCGGAATGTCCAAGCCCTAAGCCCCTCTCCCCGATGTCTGGTGGAGAGGGGGCGAGCTTTGGCATCCCCAGCCCGGGCTAGGGTGAGAGGTGCCCCTTTCCGGCGCCGGGATGGGCCCGGGCCGTTGCTCCCGACTTAGCGGGTTAGCTGGGCGTAGAGCTGGGGCAGCTCTTTGGGCAGGTCTTCCGGACGGTGGATGACCGCGTAGCCTTTAGGACCAAATAAATGGGGGAGATAGGACTGGCCCTCCCGGTCGATGGTGACGCAGAAGGCTTGCAGCCCCATTTTCTTGGCTTCCATGATGGCTCTGCGGGTGTCTTCGATACCGTAGCGGCCTTCATACAAATCCAGGTCGTTGGGCTTGCCATCGGAGAGTATGAGCAAAATGCGCTGGTTGGCGGCCTGTTTCACCAGCTGGTTGCTGGCGTGGCGAATCCCGGCCCCCAGCCGGGTGTAGTAGCCGGGTTTGATGCCCAGAATGCGTCCCCGGACGGTGGCGTCGAAGGGGCGATCAAAATCTTTCAGGCGGGAAAAGCGCACATGGCTCCGTTTGAGGGAGGAAAAGCCGCACAGGGCGAAGCGATCCCCGGTCGCGGTCAAGGCTTCCCCAAAGACCAACAGGGTGTCCCGGATCACGTCCACCACCCGGGCCTGGCTGCTCACCCAGGCGTCCGTGGAGAGGGACAGGTCGGCCAGCACCAGACAGGCCAGATCCCGGTCCCGCCGTTCCAGGGACAGATAGAGATTATCCGAGGGATTATTGCCGCAGGCCTTGTCCGTAATGGCCCGCACCGTAGCGTCAAGGTCCAGCTCCGGGCCGTCCGATTGGGCTTTGAGCCATCGGCGTGCGGAGGAAAGTAGGAGAAATTGCTGGTGGAGACGCCGGGCGAGCCTGATCAAATGGGAAGGCAAGGGGGCGGGGGCGGTGTTGCGGGGCGCCATTTCCAACAGGCGCACAAAATCTTCCCGGAGGGTTTCCTTCCGGTAATCCCACTCGGGCAAGGGAATGCCTTCCCCCAGCACCTGGTCGTCCTCCGCCGCGGAGGGCAGATCCAGGTCAAAGCGAACCCGGGAGGCCACCCGCTGACCGTCCGGGGCGATGGATAAATAATCCAGATCCCGGGCGGCCCCATCCGCGTGGGGGTCCGGGTCCTCCTCGTCCGGCCGATTGACTTTGATGAACTCCCCTAAGGACAGCAGGCTTTCCGCACGGAAATGCAGGAGCAGGCCGTTTTTTTCCTGCTGGTGCTCGATGTTTTTGGCAGCATGGGCCTGCTGGTCCTCATTGACCGGCGCGGTGGGCCGGGGCCCGGCGTTTTCCCCCGTGGGAGTGGGGCGGCGTATCCCCCTGGCCTCGTCATTTTCCTCAAAGCCCCATAACCAGAGCGGCACGGGGGCCGGGGGCGTGGGGGCGGAGGGAATTTGGGTGGCGCTCCCGGGGCGCCTCAGGGCGCGGCGAATCGCCGCCTCCTGGGCCTGCTCCGGCCCAGGCAGGCGCTCTTCGGGGAGGCGTTGGGCGATGTGGGCTTCCACCAAGCGGCGGTAGCGGGGAGCCAGCCCCGGCCAAAGGGTCAGGGCCAGGCTGGTGGCCTCCTGATTGCGTACCAGGGCATCCTCCCGGGCCGGGGTTCTGATGGCGGCGGCGGCCAGCGCCACTAGCCATACATACAGGTCACGATTGAGGGGGGCCTCGGGAAAAATGGCGATTTCCGTAGGCAGGCGCAGGGTGCTCTCGTCCATGTAGCCCTGAGCCGTCTTTTCATCGGTACCAGCCACCCGGGCAAGGAGTTTGCGCCGGGCCCCATGGCGTCGTTCCACCGCCGTGGCAAGGCGCAGGCCCGGGTCGCCACCAAAGGCGCGAAACAGGATGGCCAAAGTGCCTTGCACCTCCTTAAGGCGGACCGCCGCTTTGGGATAGTCGGAGGAGGCCAGGCGGGTAATGTAGCGATGCCAGAATTTGCCGATTAATTCTTCCATGATTTCTCTCCCGGCGATGCCTGGTGATTCAGCCCGGTGGCGGAAAAACGGGCCTTCGTTTCCTTGGCCTCCTGGCCGGTGATCCATTTCAGCAGGGGGCCCTGGGGCTGGTGGCCCTGGCTGATCTGGCAGGCTTCAATGCATTGGCCGCACTGGGTGCAGGTGAACATATTCCGCTTTAGGGTGCGGGGCTTTAGCCGCATGGGGCATACCGTGTCGCAGGCCGAATACTGCTGGGGCAGGCAGTTGGCGCATTGGCTGGCCCGCCGGTGGTCAAAGCCCACCACCATGGCTTTGGGATTGGCGAGCCAGGGAATGCTCTGAAATATGCCGATGGCGCAGGCGTACCGGCAAAACAGATGGCGGGCGAAGAGAAATTCCAGGGAAAAGAGGAGGGTGGCCACGGCGATAAAGAGGGTTTCGTGGAGGCTCAGATTGCCCTGGAAAAGGCTGCCGTAGACATGGCGGGGAGGCACCAGATAGGTGAGCAGGACTAGGGCCCAGACAAAGGCGAAGCCGATAGCCAGGGGAATGACCAGGGCCCACTGGTAGGGATTGGGGGTAATCCGGCTGCCGTCCGCTTGCCAGGGGGCGGACTGCCGGTCCCACAGGCTCTGCTTGCCGGTGGCCCGCTGCATCAGGCCATTCAGGGTTTCCACCACGGAAAAGTGGGGGCACAGCCAGCCGCAGTAGAGGCGGCCCCAGCGCCAGGCCACCAGGAGAAAGGTCAGGGCTACCCCGATGATGGGGAGAAACAGGCCGGTGAGTATGGCCAGGGGCCGGATGGCCGCCGGGCCTTGGCCCGGGGCGGCGTCAAACCCCAGGTGCCATTCAAAGGTCAGTATCCAGGCGTGGCCGGCATAGAGGTCGTAGCGCAACAGGTCAAAAATGGGGGCGGTGAGGAATAAAACAAAGAACGCCATTTGCCAGAGCCGCCGCTGGCGCTGGCGTGACAGCAAAGGCCGGGAGGGGGATAGGCTAGCCATTCATTGAGCCGGGGTGGGGCGGGCGGTTGAACCGGTCAAGGCCGGGGGTGGGGTACCGGGCAAGCCCGGTTTCCCATGGCAGGCCCGGGGCTTTGCCCCCCCGTTAGGCGCCAAAGGTGGCCCGCACCACTTCCAACAACGCCTCGGTGGTCTCCTGATCGTCGGTCAGACTTTCCACGATACAGGCGTGGCAGGCAGTGATGGGGTCCATGCCGTTGGTGATGAGGGTGGCCGCGTAGACCAGCAGCCGGGTACTGGCCGCTTCCTCCAGGTCATGGTCCTTTAAAGAGCGGCAGGCGTTGCCGATGGATACCAGGCGCCGGGCCAGATCACTGTCGATGCCGGTTTCCCCCTGCAAAATGGACATTTCCAGTTCTGGCTTGGGAAAGTCAAAGCGCAGGGAGACAAAGCGCTGCCGGGTGGACGGCTTCATCCCCTTCAACAGATTCTGATAGCCCGGGTTGTAAGACACCACCAGCATGAAAGAGGGGGGCGCCGACAGAATTTCCCCCGTTCTGTCGATGGGCAGAATACGGCGGTCATCCGCCAGGGGATGCAAGACCACCGTGGTGTCCTTGCGGGCTTCGATGACCTCGTCCAGGTAGCAAATGCCCCCTTCCCGCACGGCCCGGGTGAGTGGCCCGTCGCACCATACCGTTTCCCCGTTGCCGATCAGGTGCCGACCCACCAGATCCGCTGCGGTCAGGTCGTCGTGGCAGGCCACCGTGTATAAGGGCACGCCCAGGCGGGCCGCCATATGGGTGACAAAGCGGGTTTTGCCACAGCCGGTGGGGCCTTTGATTAACAGGGGTAAGCGATTTTTCCAGGCGTTTTCAAAAATGCCGATCTCATTACCGGCCTGGGCGTAATAAGGCAGCTGCTCAGTGGTCCTATTCATTGGGATACCCCGTTCCAGTAGATGAGGCCGATAAGGAGCAAGACAAAGATCAGCCAGCCGAGCACCAATCCTCGCCACAGGGCCGGCGCTTTGGCCAAGCCCATGAAATCCAGAATGATGGCGCTCCCTTTTATGACCGTAATCAGGGAAAGCACTCCGGCCCATGCCAATCCGGACTCCCCTTTTTCCCCAATGCTCCAGGAAATGAAGGTGGCGATCATGAGGAGGAGCCAGGTGGCGGTGCTATGGCTGCATGGATGCCGCAGTGTCGTCATGGTATTAGCGAAGAATATAGAGGAGCGGGAACAGGACGACCCAGACCAGGTCCACCATGTGCCAATAAGAAGCCCCGGATTCCAGGCCATTTAAATTATCCGGGGTATAAAAACCGCGCCGGGCATTTCTCCATAGCACGGCCAGAATGACGAGGCCCAGTATGACGTGCATAAAATGGAAAAAGGTCAGGGAAAAATAGAAGGTAAAGAATATATTGCTGGAAAGGCTGAAACCTGCCGCTATTTTGTCGGAGTATTCAAATAATTTGGTGACGACAAAACCCAGTCCACAGAAAATGGCTGCGAGTAACCAGGAGGCAATGGATCGGCTCCCGGTGCGGGCTCCCTGCACACCACGAACAACAAAGTAACTGGCGGAAAGAAGGAATGCGGTATTCAAAGCCCCCGCATTGCGATTTAAAGTGAGCTGCTCCGCATTGAATAAATCAATGTGTTTAGTCCGGGTATACCCATAGGCGATAAAGAAAATGGCAAAGACCAGTAGCTCGGCTATGATGAAAAACCAGATAGCCAAATCTCCCGGTAGCTGACGCTCGGAGGTTGCTGAATCGCTCAAGGTTGTTGCCCGGTCAGGATAAAAGTGCCGCCGACTATAGTTGAACCGGGGGCGGGATTCTTTGATCCGTGCTAAATCCGGGTCGTCGCCTTTGCCCCGGGGCCTTTGCCGTGGCCAGGCAGGGCCTAGGAGCCACCTCCACCCTGGCGGGATCTTCCGGGCCAGGTATGGAGGTGTCCAGGGTTGGGGGGTAATGCTTAGGGGGCGCGGCGGATGTGTATTTCCATTTCCCCGCTTTCTTTGCTGATTTCTTCCCAGACAAATCCATTTTGTTCTAAAGCGGAAAATAGGGGGGTGGGGTAACAGTTGAGTATGACAATAAGCTCGTCTTCCGGGGCCAGTCCATCCAGGGCGGCCAGGGTTTTTACCAAAGGTTCCGGTGGGGTCATTTTGCGACCATCGATAATAGCGGGCATTATTTCTCCTTGGGGTTTAGGTAATAAATATTGGTTTTAGAGGGGCAGCGGTGAGCCGAAAGAAAAATATTATTTGAAAATCAGTGTTTGTTTATATTCCTATGGTTTATTAGTAGATGAAGGGGGCTTGAGGGGGATTGACTCCGCAAGTAAGTCGATTGACTCACCCGATCTAGGGTTATTGGGGGATTGCGTTTCCCCTATAAGCATGGATAATTTAAGGTCCAAGATCAAAAAAGGTGAGAGATTATGATTGAGGCGAAGCGGGCTCCACGGGATATTATTGAGGTTATTTCTGGGTTGGCGTTATTTGATGAACTGAGCGCTGATCAATTAATTGATATTGCCGCCGAGTCCAGGGAAATTCGCTTACCCAAGGGGGAAGTGTTATTTCACAAAGATGATCAGGCCCACGGGTTCTATGTGGTGATTACCGGTCAGGTGAAACTGGCTTTTCCGTCGGCCCAGGGCAACGAAAAGGTGGTGGAAATATTGGGGGCGCGCCAGAGTTTTGGTGAGGCCTTGATGTTCATGAATCGTCCCTATCCGGTGTTTGCGGAAGCAGTGGTGGAAAGTGTGCTGGTCCATATTCCCCAGGCCCCGGTCAAGCATCTGCTGCAACGGGACCCGTCTTTTGCCTGTGCCATGCTGGCCGGTCTGTCGAAACGTCTCCATTCCCTGGTGCAAGACGTGGAGGCCTATTCGGTCCGCTCCAGCGCCCAGCGGGTCATTGGTTACCTTCTCCAGCTCTGCCCGGACCGGGATGCCGGTGCCGTGGAAATTTTGTTGCCCACCTCCAAAAACGTGATCGCTTCCCGCCTGAACCTGACGCCCGAAACCCTGTCCCGGATTTTTCATGATCTCACCCGGGCTAAGCTCATCGATGTGCGGGGTAAGCAGATCCTTATCCACGACGTACAACGATTGAAAAAGTTTGGTGTATAGCCCCGTTGTCATATAGAAAATTTATTTTTCCCCGGGGCTTTTCCCCTTATAGTGATGCCACCAATCCGGCCAACTCCTGGGTGACCGGAATCCCCCCAAGGCTTGATTGGGCGGGCGAAGCGGCCGTTTCGCCCCCGCTGCCCAGCTGGGCCAGGGTCTGCTGTAAAGCCACCACTTCCCCCACGACGATCAGGGAAGGGGGCTGTAGTCCCGCTTTTGCAACCCTGGCGGCCAATGTGGCCAGGGTTGCGGTGACATACCGTTGCTCCGGCGTGGAAGCCTGTTGGATAACCGATGCCGGCGTGGAAGGGGGAAGCCCGTGGTGTATCAGTCCGTCGCAGATTTCCGGCAAAGCGCCCAAGCCCATGTAAATGACCAGGGTCTGCCCTGGCCGGGCCAAAGCTTCCCAATCCAGGTTGATGCTGCCGTCCTGCCGGTGCCCGGTGGTCAGCACCAGGGTCTGGGCATGATCCCGGTGGGTGAGGGGAAAGCCGGTGTAGGCGGCGGCTCCCGCCGCTGCGGTAATGCCGGGCACGATGTCATAGGGAATGCCTGCGGCCGCCAGGGCCTCCATTTCTTCCCCCACCCGACCGAAGATGGACGGGTCTCCTCCCTTGAGCCGGACGACCCGCAGGCCTTCTCTGGCCAGGTCAATCAATACCTGGTTGATGTCCCGCTGGGGCAGGGTGTGCCGTCCCGCCTCCTTGCCCGCATAAATACGCCGGGCGCTGGCGGGAATCAGGGCCGTAATGGCGTCCCCCACCAAATGATCGAAGACCACGGCCTCGGCTTCCGCCAGGAGCCGGACGGCTTTGACTGTGAGCAGCTCGGGGTCCCCCGGGCCGGAACCCACCAGATAGACGCGGCCCAAGGTGTTTTTCGGCGCGCCTGAACGAGGAGTGCAACCGTCGAGGTTACGCCACGGGGGGGTATCTCTCATGCTCCTGTCTCCTTGGTAAAGCCCGTTTTTAATGCCGGGCGTTTCGCCATCTCTGCTGCCCAATGTACAAGTTCGCGGCCAAAAAAAAATTGATTGCTATCAATGAAATTCGGGGGGTGACCAGTCATTCTTTCCGCACGTAGCAAAAGATGCTTCGTGATTCTGATTGTCCAACGCTGTTTTCATCGACTAGGGGAACCAAAATGGGGAATAAGAAATTAGGAAGAATGATGGCCATGGCTGTCATGCCATTCGCTATCGGCAGCGCCGCTGCCGATGACGGCGGGCATAAAGCGATCTCGCCCGCGACAGCGGCTTACCAGGGGGCATCTTCGCCGGTGAAAGACGTGGAGATGTATCAGGACATCAACCCGAAAGCGCCCGCGATGACCAAAGCGGAGTTCGACAAGGCGCGCCAAATTTATTTCGAACGCTGTGCCGGGTGTCACGGGGTGCTGCGCAAGGGGGCGACGGGGAAACCCCTGACCCCCGATAAGACCCTGGCGAACGGCACGGAATATCTCAAGGTATTCATCAAATACGGGTCGCCGGCCGGGATGCCGAACTGGGGGACGTCCGGTGTACTGAGCGACGAGGAAGTGGATTTGATGGCCCGCTACGTGCAGCAAACCCCTCCCCAACCGCCGGAATTCGGTATGGCGGAAATGAAGGGAACCTGGAAGGTGCTGGTGCCGCCGGAAAAACGTCCGACCAAGAAAATGAACAATTACAACTTGGCCAACGTGTTCTCCACCACTTTGCGGGATGCGGGCCAGATTGCTTTGATTGACGGTGATACGAAGAAAATCATCAATGTCATCAACACCGGCTATGCGGTGCATATCTCCCGGATGTCCGCTTCCGGGCGCTATCTGTTTGTGATCGGTCGGGATGCCCGGATTAACCTGATTGACCTGTGGATGCCCAAGCCGGAGACGGTGGCGGAAATCCGCGTGGGCTTGGAAGCCCGGTCCGTGGAAACCTCCAAGTACAAGGGCTACGAAGACAAATACGCCATCGCCGGCTCCTACTGGCCGCCCCAGTACGTGATCATGAACGGTAACACCTTGGAGCCCCTGAAGATTGTGGCTACCCGGGGGATGACCGTGGATACCCAGGAATACCATCCGGAACCCCGGGTGGCCTCCATCCTGGCCTCCCACTTCCAGCCCGAGTTTGTGGTGAATGTGAAGGAAACGGGCAAAATCCTCCTGGTCAATTACAAGGACATCGTCAATCTGACCACCACGGAAATCCCGGCGGCCCGCTTCCTCCATGACGGCGGTCTGGATTCCAGCCATCGTTACTTCATGGTGGCGGCCAACCAATCCAACAAGATTGCGGTGGTGGATACCAAGACGGGCAAGAAAGTGGCCATTGTGGATGTGGGCAAGATTCCCCACCCGGGCCGGGGCGCCAACTTCGTTGATCCCAAGTACGGTCCCGTTTGGGCCACCGGGGATCTGGGGGATGACGGCATCAGCCTGATCGGCACCGATCCGGACAAGCACAAGCAGTACGCTTGGAAGGTGGTGCGGACCCTGAAGGGCCAGGGCGGCGGTTCCCTGTTTATCAAGACCAATCCCAAGTCCACCAATCTGTGGGTGGATACGGCCCTGAATCCGGATCCCAATATCAGCCAGTCCGTGGCCGTTTTTGATATCCGGCATCTGGAACAAGGGCCCACCGTGTTGCCTATCGCCAAATGGTCCGGCCTGGGTGAAGGGGCCAAGCGGGTGCTGCAGCCTGAATACAATCAGGCTGGGGACGAAGTGTGGTTCTCCGTCTGGTCCGCCAAGAATCAGGAATCGGCCATTGTGGTGGTGGATGACAAGACCCGGAAACTGAAGGCGGTGATTAAGGACCCGCGCCTGATTACGCCCACCGGTAAATTCAACGTCAATAACACCCTGCACGACATTTACTAATCCTTGGGGCAGCGGCGGAAGCCGCTGCCTTTTCCGTCTTTTTGACCAGAGGGGGTTTTATGAAAAAAGCTGCAATGGGATGGCTGGCGGCCGGGGCGCTGCTGTGTTTTGGCGCATCCACGGTTCAGGCCAATGAGGCCCTGGCTTCCAAAGCCGGGTGCCTGGCGTGCCATGCCAAGGACAAGAAAATTGTGGGCCCCGCCTACAAGGACGTGGCCGCCAAGTACAAGGGCAAGGCCAACGCGGTGGCGGAGCTGACGGCCAAGGTCCGGAAGGGGGGATCGGGGGTCTGGGGTCCCATTCCCATGCCCCCCAATCCGGTGGATAAAATCAGCGACGCCGACCTGAAGTCGGTGATCGAGTGGATTCTGAAGGGATAAGGCCATGGGGGCGTCGGGCCTATGCTTTGCCCGGGGGCTGGGGCGTGGAATCCGGCCTCTGGCCCTGGTTGGTCTGGGGCTGTTGCTGGTTACCTCCGCCTGGGCCCAGCCGGGGGAGCAAGCCCCCCTTTCCCCTGAACGCATCCACCAGTTAGTGCATATGGTGCGTCAGGACTGCGGTTCCTGTCATGGACTGACCTTGAAGGGGGGCATTGGCCCGGCGCTTACCGCCGAAGCTTTAAAGAATCGCTCGGTGGAAGAATTGAGGGCCACCATCCTGTGGGGGCGGCCCTCCACGCCCATGCCGCCGTTCCATGGGATTGTTACCGATGCGGAAGCCACCTGGATCGCCGGGCAGTTGTTGTCCGGCTTTCCCCATGAATAAGCGCTCACCTGACCAAGGGGCGGAGCCATGAAAAATAATCCGATAGTACTGTGCTTAATCCTCCTTCTTGCTGGTTGCGCCAGCCAACCGGCCGCCCTACGGGGCAGCGGAGATCTGGGGGTGGTGATTGAGCGTGCCGCGGGGCGGGTGGAAATTGTGGACACCAGCAAGAACGCCATCCTTACCAAGGTTAGCGGACTGGGGGATTTGTCCCACGCCTCCGCCGTCTTTTCCCGGGACGGGCGATATGCCTACGTTTTCGGCCGGGACGGGGCGATCAGCAAGGTGGACTTGCTCACCGGCACCTTGGTTAAGCGGGTGGTGCAAGCGGGAAATTCCATTGGCGGCGCCATTTCCCAGGACGGCAAGCTGCTTGTCGCCCAAAACTATGAACCGGGCGGTATCAAGGCTTTTGACGCCCAGACCCTGGATTTACTGGCGGATATTCCCGCCTATTACGGCCAGGAAGGCAAGCGTTCCAAGGTGGTTGGCCTGGCCGACCTTCCCGGCAACCGGTTTGCCTATGCCTTGTTTGATGCCGGTGAAATTCGCATCACCGACCTCAGCGACCCGGCCCATCCCCAAACCCAGAAATTTGCCGCGGGCAAACAGCCCTATGACGGCCTGGTGACCCCGGATGGCCGCTATTATCTGGCCGGTCTGTTTGGGGAAGATGGTCTGGCCCTATTGGATACTTGGAAGCCGGAGCAGGGGGTGCGGAAAATCCTGAGCGGCTATGGCCGGGGAGAACAGCCTCTGCCGGTTTACAAGATGCCCCACCTGCGCGGCTGGGCCGTTGCCGGAAACAAGATTTATCTGCCCGCCATCGGGCACCACGAAATATTGGTGGTGGATACCCGGAGCTGGCAGGAAATTGATCGTATTCCGGTGAAAAGCCAGCCGGTCTTCGTCATGGCCCGCCCGGACGGACGGGAGATCTGGGCCAATTTTGCCTTCCCGGATAATGGCTACGTGCAGATTATCGATACCCTCAGGGATCAGGTCATGGAAACCATTGAACCGGGGCGCGCCGTTCTCCACCTGGAGTTCACCCCCAGGGGGGAGAGCGTCTGGATTTCGGCTCGGGACGATAATAAGGTCACGGTCTACGACACCCGGACCCATCGGCCCACCGCAACCCTTTCGGCGGAAAGTCCCAGCGGTATTTTCTTTACGTCCCGTGCGGCCCGTATCGGGTTTTAACCCTTATGTTGAATTCTTCGGCGCTTGAACAACGTCTGTTGAATGACTTCCAGCATAACTTTCCCCTGTGTTCCCGGCCTTTCGCCGCCATAGGGGAAACGGTGGGCTGTGGGGAGGAGACCGCCCTGGGGCTTTATCGCCGGTTTCAAGCCCAATCCCTGATTAGCCGGATCGGCCCCGTTTTCGCCTCAGGCCGGGTCGGCCAGAGCACCCTGGCCGCCATGGCCGTTCCCGACCAGGAGTTGGAGCGGGTCGCCGCTTTAATCAGCGATTATCCGGAGGTGAACCACAATTACCGCCGGGAGAATGACTACAACCTTTGGTTTGTGGTCACTGCCTCGGATCAGACCCATCTGGATTCCGTCTTGGCCCATATGGCCCGGCACCATGCCCACCCCCTGATTGTCTTGCCCATGGAGGCGTCATTCCATATTGACCTGGGCTTTGACTTCCTGGGGGGGCAGAAAAAAGCCAGCGCTTTTCCCCAGGAAAAAACACCGGTTCGGCTCACCCAGGGGGAGCGGTTGACCCTGGGGGGCCTGGAAAAAGGTCTGCCCCTGGTGCCCCGGCCTTACCATGATCTGGCGGAGACCCTGGGATTGACGGAGGCGGACCTGCTGTCGGTGCTAGACCGATGTTTGGAAGGAGGGGTGTTGAAACGCTTCGGGGTGGTGTTGCGCCATGCGGAACTGGGGTATGTGGCCAATGCCATGTGCGTCTGGAACGTGCCCGATGAGCAGGTGCCGGTTTTGGGGCCCTTGCTCGGGCAGGAAGCCGGCGTCACCCTCTGTTACCAGCGGCGGCGGGCACTGCCCGACTGGCCCTATAACCTCTATTGCATGATCCATGGCAAGGCTCGGGAGGAGGTGATGGCCCTACGGGAGTCCATTGGGCGAAAGCTGGGGCTGGATGGGTGGCCCCATGAGATTTTGTTTTCCCTACGCCAGTACAAACAACAGGGGGCCTGCTATGGGACAAGATAAGCGCCCAAGAGGGGCGCCCTCTGCGGATAGTCTGGGGGCCGGAGAGGCCCTGGACGCCACGGACCGGGCGATTATCAACTGTATGCAGGGGGGCTTTCCCCTCTGTGCCGAACCCTATGCCCAGGTGGCCTCCCAGCTGGGGATGGGGGAGTCCGAATTGCTCTCCCGCCTGCAACGCTTGCTGGACCGGCGGGTGTTGTCCCGGTTCGGCCCCCTGTTCCAAATTGAGCGGATGGGGGGAGCGTTTTGCCTGGCGGCCATGAGCGTGCCGGAAGACCGTTTTGATCAGGTCTGTGCCGTGGTTAACCATTTTATGGAAGTTGCCCATAACTATCGCCGTAACCACAAATTCAATATGTGGTTTGTCCTGGCGACGGAAACCCCCGAGGGGATTCCTGGGGTGATTGAGCGCATTCAAGGAGCCACCGGGCTGCCGGTTTTTGCCTTTCCCAAAGAGCGGGAATACTTCGTCAATCTACAGTTAAGGGCCTGACCCCATGGATTCAAGGGACCTGGATGAACTTGATCGCCGCCTAGTGCTGGCAACCCAGGAAGGTCTACCCCTGGTCAGCCGACCCTACCAAAGGCTGGCCGAATCCCTGGGGTGTTCTCCGGAATTGGTCTTGGCCCGGTTGCAGCATATGTTGGATCGGGGCGTGATTCGTCGTATCGGCGCCGTTCCCAATCATTACGCCCTGGGATACGTGGCCAACGGGATGACCGTTTGGGATGTGCAGGACGAATTTGTGGACCGGGTGGGGGAAAGATTTGGGGCCCTGTCCCAGGTCACCCATTGCTATCGTCGTCCCCGCCGGCTTCCCGATTGGCCCTTTAATCTCTTTGCCATGGTGCATGGCAAATCACGGGACGAAGTGATGGTTCAAGTGGATGCCCTGGCGGAAACCCTAGGCCGAGAATTTGGCAAAGACATTCTCCGTTCCCACGACGTTCTGTTCTCTTCCCGTATTCTGAAAAAAACGGGGCTGCGGATTGCACCCACACCGGAATATCGGTGAATTCCTTTTGGAATATTTTGCGATTCTATTTGCATTAATTTTCTGCCGATTGGGCAGAAAAGGAGGGGGAAAAGAAGCCCCCGGCGCCAAGGCGAAAGTGACCAATTAGCTGCCCCTTGCAACGGCAAAAATCCCCGAAGGCAGGAGATACCGCTTGGGCATATTGGCGGGGAACTAACTCCCAGAGGGGCTGCCGGAATCAAATTGATACAAGTCAAGGACAGGGCCTGGTTTGTCGTTTGCAATGAGGAAAATTTGGTTCCGGAGGAAATATGCTGCGCGTCTCTCAGTTTTTGAAGGAAGTTTCTTCCCCCACCGGGGACCAGAGCCGCCGGAAACCGGGGGGCAATAGACCCGGTCCCATCGTCATCTGGAATCTGATCCGGCGATGCAATCTGAATTGCCTCCATTGTTATTCCATTTCCGCCGATACCAATTTCCCCGGGGAATTATCTACCCAGGAAATCTTTGCCGTACTTGAGGACCTGAAAGCTTTTCACGTCCCGGCCATTATTCTTTCGGGGGGGGAACCCCTCCTGCGTCCCGATATTTTCCAGGTGGCAGCCCAGGCTAAAGCCCTGGGTTTTTATGTGGGTTTATCCACCAATGGAACCCTGATTGACGACGGTCTGGCGGATAAAATATCCGAAGCGGGTTTTAATTACGTGGGGATTAGCCTGGATGGTATCGGGGCGACCCATGACCAGTTTCGCCGCAGCCAGGGGGCCTATGATGCCTCCCTGGCCGGTATAAAGCGGTGCCAGGCCCGTGGTGTGAAAGTGGGGCTGCGCTACACCATGACAGAAAATAATGCCCAGGATTTTCCTGCCATCTTAAAACTGGTGGAGGCGGAAAATATTGATAAGTTTTATTTCTCCCATCTCAATTATGCCGGGCGGGGCAATAAAAATAGAAAATCAGACGCCCTGCATCTGACTATCCGCCGGGCGATGGATTTATTGTTCTCCACCTGTTTGGAAAATATTCAAAAGGGGGGAACAAAAGAATTTGTGACCGGGAATAATGATGCGGACGGGGTATATCTCCTCCTTTGGGTGGCGCGAAATTTCCCCGATAAAGCCGCAACCGTCAAAGCCATGCTTCAGCGCTGGGGCGGCAATTCCAGCGGTGTGAATGTGGCCAATATCGACAACCTGGGTATCGTTCATCCGGACACCATGTGGTGGCATTACCCCTTGGGCAGTGTGCGAGACAGACCCTTTGGCCAAATCTGGAATGACGTTTCTGATCCCCTCATGGCGGGCCTGAAACAGCATCCCCGCCCGGTGACCGGCCGCTGTGGCCAATGCCAATACCTGGATATTTGCAATGGAAATACCCGGGTGAGGGCCCAACAGCTGACCGGTGATCCCTGGTCAGAAGATCCGGGTTGCTATCTGGAGGATAGGGAAATTGGTATGTCCCCTGAAGCGTCCGCCCAGGCCCTTGAGAAAACTCTTATTCCCCTGAAAGTCCTGCCATGAGCCGCTCCCCGTTTTCCTTTTTCTCTCTGCCCTGGCCCGGAAGCCTGGGCAGAGGCTTGACCATTCTGTGCCTGCTGATGCTGGGGGCCTGGATCGCCTGTGAGCAGACCATGGCCGACGAAGGGGGGGCAGGGGGGCCCGCCCAGTTGTTTGCCCAGCATTGTGCCAGTTGCCATGGCGCCGACCGCCGGGGGGGAATGGGCCCAGCCTTGCTGCCGGAAAATCTGGAACGCCTGCGTCAGGGAGAGGCCATCAAGGTCATCGGGGAAGGCCGCCCCGCCACCCAGATGCAGGGATTTGCCCCTACCTTGAGCGATGCCCAGATCCGCGCCCTGGCTGGATGGATTTATACCCCCGTGTTTCCTGCGCCCCAGTGGACGTCGGCGGATATTAAAGCGTCGAGGGTGGAAAACAAGGAAGCCCCGTCTTTGGATGACAAGCCGGTTTTCAAGGGAGACCCCTTGAATCTGTTTGTGGTGGTGGAGGGGGGGGACCACCATGTGTCCATTCTGGATGGGGATAGCCTGACGCCGATTTACCGCTTTGCCTCCCGCTTTTCCCTCCATGGGGGGCCGAAATTTTCTCCCAATGGCCGCTATGTGTACTTTGCCTCCCGGGATGGCTGGCTGACGAAATTTGATTTGTGGAAATTCAAAATCCTTGCGGAAATCCGGGTCGGCATTAATACCCGCAACCTGGCTATCAGCGATGATGGCAAATACGTAATTGCGGCCAATTATTTGCCCCGTAACCTGGTTTTATTGGACGGGGATTTGCAATTGATAAAAATCCTTCCCGCCACTAGTTTGGACGGAAAAGACAGTTCCCGAGTATCGGCGGTGTACGATGCGGCGCCCCGCAAAAGCTTTATTGCGGCCCTTAAAGATATTCCGGAAGTCTGGGAAATCAGTTATGACCCGAACGCCGCCCCGATTTTTGATGGTTATGTCCATGACTACAAAATGCAGGAGGGGCTGGGTAAGCCGGGCTTTTTGAATCCGCGGCGTATTCAGCTGGCGGCTCCGTTGGATGATTTCTTTTTTAACGCCTCCTACTCAGAGGTGATGGGAACCTCCCGGGAAGGCATGGGGCAGGTGATTAGCCTGGATGTGAGGAAAAAAATTGCCGATCTGCCCCTGGCGGGAATGCCCCATCTCGGCTCCGGTATTACCTGGAAATGGAAGGGGCGGATGGTCATGGCGACCACCAATCTGAAAGAGGGGCGGGTTTCCATTATTGATATGGAAACCTGGCAGCCGATTAAGGAAATTCCGACCTGCGGTCCGGGTTTTTTCCTGCGCAGCCATGAAAATTCCCGTTATGCCTTTGTGGATTCCATGATGAGCCCGGCTTGCAAGGATACCTTGCAGGTGATTGATAAGGAAAGCCTGACTGTCGTCAAAAACCTGACGCCGGAGCCCGGAAAAACCCTGGCCCATGTGGAATTCACCCGGGATGGGCGCTATGCCTTGGCGAGCTTAATGGAGAATAAGGGCGCCATTATCGTATTCGATGGAGTGACCCTGAAAGAGGTGAAGCGTATTCCAATGAGTAAGCCGATCGGTAAATATAATGTGTGGAATAAAATAAATCGGTCGGAAGGGACTAGCCATTAAGCATATTTGTATGGCTGGGTTATCGGTTTTGCTCTGCCGATAATTCAGCCGAGGTGAATTGATGATGGATGGAAACGGGGCTTGAGGAATGCCCCGGACGACCTAACCCTCCCTGGGGTGTTTGGGGTGGCCTATCGGTTGATTGCTCTGAAGGGCTTTCCTGCCCCTTCCGTTTTCTGCGAGAGGTTTTCTCCCTTTTCTTCCTTCCCGGTGGGCGGGAGCGTCGGCGGGATGGGGGCCGTTTCCCCACGAAGTTCTGCGAACTACAGAAGCCTCTTTTGTCTTTCCCAAGGCTTGATAGAGGGCGATCTGGGGGGCCGTTCAGGGAGCGGAGAGCAGGGTTTCCAGTGTCTGGGGTGTGCGGACTAGGTCGGCCAGGGTGTATTCGTCCAGGGTTTTGTACAAGGCATCAAAGGCCCGCACCAATATGCCCGTGAGGTGGCAGGCCGGGGCGATGCGGCAGCTGCCCCGATCTTCGGAAAGACATTCCACGATGGGGGCGCCGCTTTCGCTGGCCCGTACCACGGCCCCGAGCCGGATCTGCTCCGGAGCCAGGGCCAGACGAATGCCGCCCCCCTTGCCCCGCACCGATTCCAGGGTGCCTCCCCGCACCAGTTGATGCACCACCTTCATCAGGTGATTTTCTGAAATGCCGTAGGCCGCCGCGATTTCCGGGATCGTCGCCAGGCGGTCTCGGTGAATGGCAAGGTACATCAGGACACGCAGGGTGTAGTCGGAAAAAGAGGAAAGTTTCATGGTGCCGGGCCCGGTCTGTTAAGCGGTAAATAATATATTGCTTTAGGGAAGGGCTGGTGCTATGGTTAACATGTAAAAATTATACAGCTTTAAGTGACGCCATGACCACCACACCTGTCAGCACCCCCACCGGCACGCCGGTGGATGAGTCGGCCATCCGGGACATTCTCAGCGGAGTCATCGATCCGGAAATCGGCATGAACATCGTTGCCCTGGGCTTGGTTTATCGGGTCGATATTTCGCCCGACCAGGTATTGGTTGAAATGACCATGACCTCTCCGGCCTGCCCCATGGGGGACATGATTCATGACGAGGTGGTGACGGCCCTGACAGAGACCCTGCCGGAACACCTGACGGTGGACGTCCGCCTGGTCTGGGAGCCGCCCTGGAACCCGGCCATGATGACCCAGGCGGCAAAGGACCATTTCGGCTGGACGCCGGATTAGGGCCCGGGCCCCGACCTCACTCTTTTTTCCCCACGACCCTTAGAGGCAAACCATGAGCAGTGCACAGAATGTGAAAACCACCATCGACGTTCGCACCGTTGAGCCCCGCTACCGCCATCCCCTGATTTTCGGCACCTTCGATCAACTGGCCGCCGGGGAAGCCCTGCTGCTGGTGAACGACCATGATCCCAAGCCCCTCTACTACCAGTTCCAGGCCGAGTCCCAAGGCCGGTTTACCTGGGATTACCTGGCGTCCGGTCCCGATGTCTGGCAGGTGAGAATCGGCAAGCCTGCCGGTGAGGGTGATGCCTGCTCCTCCGGTCATTGCTGCGCCCACTAACATGGCCGACCTACGCCCCGCGGCCCGGTTGCCGCTTCTGCTGCTAGGCATGCTGTCCCTGGTTGCCGGGGTCCTGGCAGGCTTGGCCCGGCTGGGTTGGGTAACCCCCGACATTACGGCTGAGGCGGCCTCCGGCCACGGGGTGTTGATGATTTCCGCCTTTCTCGGCACGGTGATCAGCCTGGAACGGGCCGTGGCCCTGGCCCGGCGCTGGGCCTATCTGGCGCCCCTGGTGGCCGGATTCAGCGGCCTGGCCCTGTTGGCCGGAGCGCCCCTCCTTTTGCCCCAGGTCCTCGCCATCGCTGCCGCGACCATCATGGTGGGGGCCAGCCTCCAGGTCTTGAAGCGGGTGTTTGCTACCTTTACCGTGGTGTTGGTGATCGGCGCGGCCTGCTGGCTGGTGGGCAGTCTGGTCTGGCTCCTGGACGGTTCCCTGGGGGCGGTGGTGCCCTGGTGGCTGGGATTCCTGATTCTCACCATTGCGGGGGAACGGCTGGAAATGACCCGTTTCCTGCCCACCCCGCCCGGGGCAGCCAAGCTGTTTGCCCTTATCGTGACCATTATTCTGGTCGGTGCCGCCATCGCGTTCTGGCGCCTGGCAGGGGGCCTGGCCCTGTTTTCCGCCGGGATGCTGGCCCTGGCCCTCTGGCTGCTACGCTATGACCTGGCCCGGCGCAATGTTCATCAGCAGGGCCTGACCCGCTTCATTGCCGTGTGTCTCCTTTCCGGCTACGGCTGGTTGGCCCTGGCCGGTGGCCTTGGTCTGGCCGGCGGCCTGCTGCCCGGGCATCCCTGGCGGGACGCTACCCTCCATGGGGTCTGTCTGGGCTTTGTGTTTTCCATGATCCTGGGTCACGCGCCGATTATTTTTCCGGCGGTGGTGCGGGTCAAAATTCCCTATACGCCGGTTCTTTACCTGCCCCTGGTGGTATTGCACGGTTCCCTGGTGTTGCGGGTGTGTGGCAGCCTGGCGGACCGTTTCCCCCTGCGCCACCTGGGCGGACTCCTCAATGGGGTGGCCCTGGCCCTGTTCATTGTTACCGTGGTGGTCAGCGTTATTCGGGGACGGAAAGAGACGCCCGGAGGCCGCTAATGGCCTCCCGTTCTTCCAGGGAAAAGGTCTCCCCCCGTCCCGGTCCCCTTTCCGCCCTTTCCTCGGATAGGAAAAAATGAAACGACATGCGGCGCTTCTCCAGCTCTCCCGGGAGCATCATGGGGCCCTGAAACTGGCCCGCAAAGCCCGTCTGGCCGCCGAAACCGGCGATGATGAAGCGGTTCTGGCAGCGGCCCGGCTGGTGGTACAGGAATTTCCCCTGACCCTGGACCCCCATTTCCTTCGGGAGGAGTTGGACCTCCTGCCCCTGCTGGAAACGGGGGGCGAGCCCCTGTTGGCGGATCGGACGGTGGCGGACCACAAAAAACTGCGACAGCTGGCCCATGCCCTGGCAACCCAGGCGGAGAGGGAGACCCTGGCCAGCTTTGCCCATCTGTTGGCCGACCACGTCCGTTTTGAAGAACGGGAGCTGTTTGAAGCGGTGCAGGCCTTGAAACCGGTATGACGACCAAGAAAATTCCTCTCCATCCCAAGCATCCGGAGCGCATCTGCTGGGGGTGTGACAAATACTGCGCCGTCAATGCCCTCAGTTGCGGCAATGGTTCGGAGCGGACTCCCCATCCCCAGGAATTGTTCGGCGAAGACTGGCTCGAATATGGTGACTGGGATCTGGAGCCGGAGCCCGAGGCGGCGGCTTCTCCGGGGGCAAAGCCGTGACCCCGGCTCCCTTGGCCCTCTTGCTTGCCTGAACCTCCCCTTTCCCGCCCTGGGGAGGGCGGGAGGGTGGTCACCGAGGGGGCCCCGATCTAAAACGGAGCCCCGGTGACGCCCCCTTTCTGCCGGGATTCATCCTTCCCCGGGAGCTGAATAGGGGGAGCTGGGAGGCCTGTTTTTCCCGGATCAGCGCCCTATCCCCCGGCCTTTCCCCGATGAACGGTAAAATAGCCCCCTTTCTTTCTGGCGACCCCCACCGTGCCCTATCTGCAACTCAAGGATGCTTCCCTCGCTTTCGGCCATGTGCCCCTGTTGGATCATGCGGAATTCCAGCTGGACCCGGGGGAGCGGGTCGCCCTGATCGGTCGTAACGGCACGGGCAAATCTTCCCTGCTCTCGGCCCTGGCCGGGCTGAGCCACCTGGACGACGGGGAGGCCTGGCGCCAGCCAGGCATGCGCCTCGCCTATGTGCCCCAAGAGCCGCCCTTTGCCCCGGAAGACACGGTGTATGAGGCGGTGGTGGCGGGCATGGGGGAAACCTCCCGGCTGCTGGGGGAATACCACCAGGTTTCCGTCCAGCTGGCGGAGGGCAAGGGGGATCAGGAAGCTCTGCTGGCCCGCCTGACCCGCTTGCAGGGGGAGCTGGAGACTCTGGGGGCCTGGTCCTACACGGCCCGGGCCGAGCAGGCCATGCAGCGCTTCGGCCTCAATCCGGAGGCCCGGGTGGGCAGCCTGTCCGGCGGCCAGAAAAAACGCCTGGCCCTGGCCCAGGCCCTGGCCAGTGAA
This sequence comes from Azospira inquinata, assembly GCF_018905915.1. Taxonomy (NCBI): domain Bacteria; kingdom Pseudomonadati; phylum Pseudomonadota; class Betaproteobacteria; order Rhodocyclales; family Rhodocyclaceae; genus Azospira; species Azospira inquinata. Next base: position 477,142 of record NZ_CP064782.1, on the reverse strand, counting down.
CCGGAGGTGCTGCTTCTGGACGAGCCCACCAATCACCTGGACGTGGCGGCTATTGAATGGCTGGAAAACCTGCTCCTGGAGTCCCGCCTCACCCTCCTGTTCATCACCCACGACCGAGCTTTTCTGGAACATGTGGCGACCCGTATCGTGGAACTGGATCGGGGCATCCTGACCAGTTTCCCTGGCAGTTTTTCCACCTATCTGGCCCGCAAGGAACAGATGCTGGCGGATGAGTCTGTGGTCAATGCCAAATTCGATAAATTCCTGGCCCAGGAAGAGGTGTGGATACGTAAGGGCATTGAGGCCCGGCGCACCCGGAACGAAGGCCGGGTGCGGCGTCTGGAAGCCCTGCGGCGGGAACGGGCGGCCCGGCGGGATCGCCAGGGCAAGGTAAGTCTGGCGGTGGATGCGGGGGAAAAAAGCGGCAAGCTGGTGGCCGAGCTGGACCATGTGAGCAAGAGCTTTGCCAGCGGTGCCCAGCAACGTACCGTGATCCGGGATTTTTCCTGCCGCCTCATGCGGGGGGACAAGGTGGGCCTGATCGGCCCCAACGGGGCGGGCAAGACCACCCTGCTGCGCCTCATTCTGGGGGAACTGGAGCCGGATTCGGGCAGTGTGCGCCGGGGCACCAAGCTGGAAGTGGCTTATTTCGACCAGTTCCGGGTCCAGCTGGATGACGAGGCGGCCCTGGCGGACGTGATTTCCCCCGGGTCCGACTTCGTGGATATCGGCGGGGAGAAAAAGCACGTCATCAGCTATCTGGGGGATTTTCTCTTCGCCCCGGAACGGGCCCGCTCCCCGGTGAAATCCCTCTCCGGGGGGGAGCGCAACCGGCTGCTCCTGGCCCGGCTCTTCGCCCGTCCCGCCAATGTGCTGGTGCTGGACGAGCCCACCAACGACTTGGACATCGAAACCCTGGAGCTCCTGGAATCCCTGCTCCAGGACTATCACGGCACCCTGTTCCTGGTGAGCCATGACCGGGCCTTCCTGGACAATGTGGTGACCCAGACCATCGCCGCCGAAGGGGACGGCCTGTGGCGGGAATACGCGGGGGGCTACAGCGATTGGGCGGCCTACCACGCCAAGGTGAAGGCGGCGGAAGCCCAGGCCGCCAAGGCGGAACGGGAGGCGGACAAGGCCAAGGTCCCGGCGGAAGGGGGGAAGAGCGCCAAGCCCAAGGCGGTGAAACTGTCCTACAAGGAAACCAAGGAGCTGGAGACCCTGCCGGACCGGATCAGCGCCCTGGAGGCGGAACAGGCCGGTCTCACCCAGCGCCTGGAAGATCCCACCCTGTACCAGGCCAATCCCCAGGAAGCCCAGCGCTTTTCCGCCCGCCTGGGGGAAATTGACGAAGAATTGATGGTGCTGCTGGAACGCTGGGAAGCCCTGGAGGCCAAGGCCAACGGCCAGGCGGGTTAAGCGGGGGCGCTGGGTCTTCGGGGCTCCGGGGCAGGAGACTGCCCCGGCCGGTGTTGCCCCCTAGCCCGCCAGATAAAAGTGGCGGGCCCAGGGAATGGCCCCCAGGCTGAGGAAAAAGACGCTCAGGTGGTACAGGGCCCAGAGGCCGTAGCGGCGTGCCAGGGCGCTTTGGGAATAGTTGGAAAGCAAGTAGGGACGGCCATCTCGGGGCTTTTCCAGAATATGGACGTCGGGCTGGGCCTGCACCGCCTGGCGTTCCTTGGCCACCTCCCGCCGGGCGGCCTGACGGGCCAGGGCCCATTCTTCCATGCTCAGTTCCCCGTTACCGTCCAGGTCAAAGCGGCGTAGCAGGGTTTCCGGCTGCTTTTTCCATTCCGCCAGCAACAGCTTTACGTCTTCTGCCGGGTCCAACAGGCTGTCTCCTCCGGTGAGGGTGCGGAACTGGCCCAGGGCATAGAGGGGATCGCCGATCTGGAGCAGCCACTCGGTGGTGCGCTGGTCCCCCAGGGTCCAGGTGTCCTTGTGCTGGGTGAGAATTTCCGCCCCCGCCGGGTCCACTAGGCATTGGCCCGTTTCATCTTCCAGAATCAGGCAAGCGTCGCTGCGGCCCTGATCCACTACCTTCCAGTTATTGTCACTGTCCTTTTCCTCCACCTGATAGCGGTACCAGAGGCAGGGCAGGAGGGAGCGGGGGGCCAGCAGGGGCTGGCCTTCCAGGGCCCGGCCCCGGCCTTCCAGTTCCCCATAGCCCTGGGCGGCGGAGGCCACCTTGGCGGTGGGGGTGTCAGCAATGGCCCGGCGGCGGCTCAGGGTGCTGCTCCAGGCCAGCAGGCTGAGGCCCGCCACCAGGGCCAGGATCACGGTCCAGCCCAGGCTGCTGTTTAATTTGAAGCCAAAAATGACCAGCACCACCTGAACCCCGGAGGTGAGCAGTTGGGCGTATTGCTGCTGTAATTTTTCCAGCATAGGCGAGGGGACAGGCGGCCCGGGATGCCCGGGGCCGCCGGGGGGAGGGGATCAGGATTGCTTGAAGAGGGCGGCCATATCCACATCCGCCTTTTCCGTGGAGGAAAATTCCAGCAGGGCCCGGGGGCCGAAGTGGAACAGGGCGGCGATGAGGGCATCCGGGAACTGCTCCACCCGCACGTTGTTGATATTCACCGCTTCGTTGTACAGCTCCCGACGGTCCGCAATGGCGTTTTCCAGGTTGGAAATGCGCTGTTGCAGCTGCATGAAACTTTCGTTGCTCTTCAGGTCCGGGTAGGCCTCGGCCACGGCAAAGAGGCGCCCCAGGCCCTGGCGCAGGGCGCCTTCCGCGCCTCCCAGGGCGGCCATGTCCTGCTGTTCCCGGGCGTTATGCACCTGGGCCCGGGCCTCAATGACCTTTTGCAGGGTGCTTTGCTCGAATTCCTTGTACTGCTTGCAGACTTCCACCAGCTTGGGCAGTTCGTCGTGACGTTGCTTGAGAAGCACGTCAATATTGGCCCAGGCCCGGGCCACGTTGTGTTTCAGGGTCACCAGGCCGTTGTAGAGGGTAATGCCATAGAAAACGGCCACCACAGCCACACCCAGGCCGATCATGGAGGAGATGCTCATGGATACTCCCGAAGCAGAGGGGAAAGGGAAAACTCGGCCATCATACCGATCCCGCCCCCAGCCGTCTCGTCCGGGCCTGGGGCGCCGGTGACAGCTTCAGTGGGCGGGGGGAAGGTCTGTCGGGGCCGGGGAGACTGAGGGGGCCGGGGGGGTCCCGGTCTCGGCATCCGCCGGGGCGTTTTCTTCCTCAGGCTCTACTACCGCTTCCGGCACCCCGATACGCTTTTTCACCGTATCCAGGTTCAGGTGCAGGAGATTGGCAATGTCCTTGTAGTCGTCGGGCAGGGCCGCGTCGTCCCAGCCTTCGGCGGAATGACGGGCCAGATTGATGGCCAGGAGCACATTGCGCACCCGGGGATGGTCCGCCTGTTTGTCGTCGGTCAGGGTAATCATCAGCTCGGGCAGGTGCCAGGCCCGGCACAGGGCCTGCTGGATGTCCGCCAGGGTCACCCCCAGCACGGCGTGCTGGGCCACGGTGCTGCGCAGATTCCGGTCCATGCGCTTCATGGCTTTGATGCGCAGGGCCAGGGTGGGGGAAAAGCACCAGATAAGGATTTCCGCCAGCTCGTGGAGCAGGGTGGCCACCACCACTTCTTCCACATTCATGTCGTGGCGCCAGTAGGCCCAGTCGTTGGCGTAGCGGGCCGCCCGCTGGGCCCGGCGCACCGTGTGCAGCATCCCCAGAAGGGCCTGGGGATGGGCGCTGAGGCCATCTTCCACCACCGGCAGGTTTTCAAAGCGGCGGAAGAAGGGCTCCACCCCTTGCATCACAATGGCCTGGTCGATGGTGGTGATGTCGTTGCGCAGCCGTTGATTGGCCATGGGCTGGATGTAGGCCAGCACCCGCACCGTGAGCAGGGGGTCCTGGAGCACGATGGCGGCAATATCCCGGCCATTGATGTCGTCAATATTTTCCCGGGCAGCCGCCAGCTGCCGGGCGGTACGGCGCAGGATGGGCAGGTTTTCCTGACTGAAATAGCTGACCCAGGAATCCAGATTGGGCAGGGCTTGATCGAGCATGATGGCGTGGCGCTTAAAAAGTTACGCTAAGATTTGTCTCCAAGCTCCTGATTTAACGGAGCCCCCCGGGATTTCTTGAGCTTTTTCTCCATACTAGAGAGGCCCTCGGCCGGAAACAAGGGAATATTTCCGTAAATTTGCCCTTTATCCCTACTTGTGGGGATCATCCTACCCTAACCGCGCTTTTCCAGCAGGTTTCGCCCCCCTGGACTAGAATGGCGGCCTTTCCCGATTTTCCCCCTTGGTTCCCCATGGCTCAGAACGACACCCGCCCCTCCCGTCTCATCCACGGCTTCCACGCCGTCATCGCCAAGCTGCGCCACAATCCGGCCGCCGTTCAGGAAATCTACCTGGAACAGGGGCGTCAGGACGGTCGGGCCAAGGATCTGCTGCGCCATGCCCAGGCCCAGGATGTGCGGGTCATTCCTACGGAAGCCAAGCGCCTGGACGGCATGGCCCCGGGGATGCGCCACCAGGGCGTGGTGGCCCGGGTGGATGCCAACGAGCGCCAGCCCGCCCTGGATGACGTGCTGGATACCCTGGAAGAACCGGCCCTGCTCCTGATCCTGGACGGCGTCACCGATCCCCATAACCTGGGGGCCTGCCTGCGGGTGGCGGATGCGGTGGGGGCCCATGCTGTCATTGCCCCCAAGGACCGGGCTGTGGGCCTGACCCAGACCGCCATCAAGGTGGCCAGCGGGGCGGCGGAAACCGTGCCCTACATCACCGTCACCAATCTGGCCCGCACCCTGCGGGAGCTGAAGGAACGGAATATCTGGGTCATCGGCACGGACGACCAGGGGAGCGACGACCTCTACACCGCCCAATGGCCCACGGGCACTGCCTGGGTCATGGGGGCGGAAGGGGAAGGCATGCGCCGCCTGACCCGGGAAAACTGCGACCAGCTGGTGCGCATCCCCATGGCCGGGGCGGTAGAAAGCCTGAACGTCTCCGTGGCCGCCGGGGTGTGCCTGTTCGAGGCCAAGCGGCGTTTGGGGAGCTAAGGCTAGCGGACCGGTTTGCCGGAAAAACCTAATAAGCCGATCGGTGTTGCCGGTCGGCTTTTTTGTGGCCTGATTTTGGGGGGCACTCCGCCGGGGAAGGCGGGACGGAGCGGACCGGCACGGTGAATGGGACGAACCGGTAAGGGGGCGTTAAGGGGGGGCCCCGACCCGGACCCTGGCTCCAAGCCCAAGCCCAAGCCCAAGCCCAAGCCCAAGCCCAAGCCCAAGCCCAAGCCCAAGCCCAAGCCTCCGCTGGGGCCGCCAGGCGCCTAAGCCCGCTTCAAGTCCGAGGCGGCCGCCGTCCCAGTCGTGTTAGCCGTATCCCCGACGGGCGGGGCCGGGGGCTGGCCCACCGGATGGAGGTGCCTAAGGGTGTTGAAAGCGGCGGGAAGCAGGCAGGTTTGTAGGGAGCGCTGGGCGAAGAGGTAGCGGCCGTCGCAGACAAAGCCCAGCTCCTGCCAATCCACGGCCGTATTGAGGAGCTCTTGGGCCAGGTCCAGGTCCATCTCCGGATCCTTGGGGAACAGGGCCAGAATGGAGCCGTCGTAATTGGGGCAGGGGTGGCGGAAAAAGGGCTGGGCCCGGCGGGTTTTCTGATTCACGTACAGCCGAGGCCGGTCGCTCTGGTGATGGACCCGGCCCCACATCCACCAGTTGCTTTCGTCAAAGGGGCGGATTTTTCGGGCCAGGAGGCGGCGCTTGTAGGGCTCCAGATGGGGGTGGCGGATGCCGAAAATCATGGTCCGGGTTTCCCCCGTATCCACGGTTTTGGAACAGACAAATTCCGCATTGCCCTGGGGATGGCGGAAGACCGGGTCGGCCCCGGAAACGGCCCCCACCCGCACCTCGAACAGGTCTCCCAGGGGCACGGTGTAATCCCCCTTGAGGAAAAGGAGCTGGCCGTCCACGCAATGGAAGGTCCGGCCATCTTCCAGGCGCCGGTCGAACCGGTCTTTTTCAAAGCGGAATACGGCGCAGTTGGGCACCGCCCCGTCGAAGACCCGGGCATCCCCGGTCTCGAAAAAGTCCGTGATGGTGCCCTGGTCGAAAAGAAAGCGATTGAGCTTTTTGGCCGCCGTGAGCTTGATGAAATCCCGGGGCACGATGAAGATCAGCTCCCCCCCCGGATTCAGATGGCGCACCGCCTTTTCGATGAAAAACAGGTAGAGGTTGGAACGCCCGTCGAACAGGGTCCGATCCAGGCGCCGCTTGGTTTGGGCCTGGATGTCCTGAAAGCGCACATAGGGCGGGTTGCCGATAATGGTGTCGAAGCGCTCGGTGACCGGGTAAGCGAAAAAGTCCTGGATCAGGGCGCCCGGGGGGGCCACCTTGGGGTCCAGCTCAATGGCCACGCAGTCCGGCAGGCGGCGGCTGAAAGCCCCGGCCCCGGCGGAGGGCTCCAGCACCCGGCCCTGGCGCCGCCGCAGCTGGAGCATGCGCTCCACCAGACTGTCCGGGGTGAAAACCTGGCCCAGGCGGGCGACGTTGAGTTGATCCATGGAGGGCGAGCGATCCGGTGCAGCAGCAAGGGAAAAGGGAGGTCGGGTTCGGAGCGGCATAACCGCCCTTCCGGCAGAGCGGCGCTATTGTAGCGCCAAGGGCCGGTGGCTCCCAGGCGGCATGAAGGGACGGGGAAACGGGGTGGGGCGGTAGCGGCCGGGAAGCACTCGGGAACGGTGGCCGGAAAGGCTCCTGGCGCGGCGGGATAGGGGCCGCAGACGCAAAGGCAAAGGCAGGAAAGGCCGCCCCCTGGCCGAAATCTTCCCTACCTGCCTGGGTTTCCCCTTACTGGGGCCGGGCGCTTAAAACAGGCTTTCCAGCAGGGCGTAACCTTCCGGCCAGTCCCCCAGGCCGCTGTCCGCGTTGATGTGGCCTCGGGGCCCCACGGCCACAAAGCGGGCGCCCCAGGCGGCGGCGCAGTCGGCGGCGTAATCCAGGGAGCCGTAGGGATCGTCGCTGCTGGCCACCACCACCGTGGGAAAGGGCAGGGGCTGGCGGGGCGGGGCACCGAAACCGGAAATGTCCGGGGGAAAGTCCGGCCGGGTGGAATTGGGGGGAGCCACCAGCAGGGCGCCCTTCACCGGCAGCCGGGTTTCCCCTGCCCAGAAGGCGGTGAGCAGGCAACCCAGGCTGTGGGCCACCAGGATAGGGGGCTGGGGCAGGGCGGCCACGGCCGCTTCAAGCCGGTCCCGCCAGGTCCGGTAATCCGGATGGGCCCAGTCGGCCTGTTCCACCCGGAGAAATTCCGGGTGCAGGGCCTGCCAGCGGGATTGCCAATGGCTGGGGCCGGAGCCCTGGTAGCCGGGAAGAATAAGGACGGGGGAATGGGAGTTCATGGTGGCTGGAACGGTGAAGGTCGGGGACAGGGGGGGGTGGAATTGAAGTTGGAGGGCGTTTAGGGGCGGCCCTCCGCTTTCAGGGCCGATCCCGGTGGGTGGGCCGTGATGGCAAGGGGGCGGCAGCCCGGTTCAGGGTATTCGGGTTTCTCCGTTTTACCGAAAAAGCCGTGGTTTTGCCTTGACCCTGGTCCTGGTAGTGCTCCCGGGAAAAAGCGGGGGCGACGGTCATCGGGAACGGGGAGGAAGGCGGGGCTCCCCACCCTAAGCCCTCGGGGTCGGAGGGGAATTGCCTCTGGCCCTGGGGGCGGTCCGAGGTGCCCGGCCTACCGGGGTTTGCCGGTCGATCCCCTAAAGGCGCCATTCCCAAAGCCTTTCCCGGGTGCTGGCCGCTGGAGGATGGGGCGGACGGCGTTCGGAGAGTGGCGTCCATTCTAGTCTTTTCCCCGGGGCCGCGCATGGGGCGGCCGGGTGCCGGGCCCGGGCGGAGCCGGAGGGAACGGGGGGAAGACGGGGCGGAGTTTGGCGCCCGGTCGGGGGGGCCCAGGGGGCGTGCGTAGCGGTCCGGAGAACCGGGCCAGGGCGCTGGGGCGTGGGGGCGACGGAAGAGGGCATAGGCCGGAATGTGGCCAAGGCCCCAGGGACGGGCGGCCTCCCGCCCCTGCGGGCGAGTTCAGCCATGGTCCGGAGCCAGGGCCTGATCCAGGTCCCAGAGTAGGTCATCCAGGGTTTCCAGGCCCACGGAGAGGCGGATCAGGTCCGGGGAAATGCCCGCCGCCCGTTGCTGTTCTTCCGTCATCTGGCGGTGGGTGGTGGAGGCCGGGTGGATCACCAGGGTTTTGGCATCCCCGATATTGGCCAGGTGGGAGAGGATTTGGACCTTTTCTATAAAGCGCTGGCCCGCTGCCGCCCCCCCTTTAATGCCGAAGCTGAGTACGGCGCCGGCGCCCCGGGGCAGGTATTTTCGGGCCAATTCTCGCTGGGGACTACTGGCTAGCCCGGGGTAATTGACCCAGGCCACCCGGGGATGGGCTTCCAGATACTGGGCCACGGCCAGGGCGTTGGCGCAATGCCGCTCCATGCGCAGGGACAGGGTTTCCGTGCCCTGGAGCAGGAGAAAGGCGTTAAAGGGGGAGAGGGCGGGGCCGAAGGTGCGCAGCACCTCCATGCGGCATTTTGCGGTGAAGGCGAAATTGCCGAAGGTTTCATAGAACTTCACCCCGTGGTAGCCCGGGCTGGGTTCGGTCATGGAGAAGAATTTGCCATTGTCCCAGGGGAATTTCCCCGATTCCACAATCAGGCCCCCCAGGGTGGTACCGTGGCCGCCGATGAATTTGGTGGCGGAATGGATCACCACCGCCCCACCCCAGTCGAAGGGGCGGCACAGGTAGGGGCTGGCGAAGGTGTTGTCCACGAAGAGGGGCAGGCCCGCCTGGGCGGCCACCCGGCCCACCCCTTCCAGGTCCAGCACCTCCAGACTGGGGTTGCCCAGGGTTTCGGCAAACAGGAGGCGGGTTTTGGGGGTGATGGCCCGGGCGAAATGCTCCGGGGTGTCTTCTTCCACAAAGACGGTGTGGATGCCCAGTTTGCGGAAATTCACGTCCAGCTGGGAATAGGTGCCTCCGTAGAGGCGGCGGCTGGCGACAATCTCGTCCCCGGCCTGGCACAGGGCCAGGAGGGCCACGCTGGTGGCGGCCATGCCGCTGGCCGTGGCCAGGGCTGCCCGGCCCCCTTCCAGGGCGGCGATGCGTTCTTCCAGCACTGCCACCGTGGGATTGGAGAGGCGGGAATAGACGTTGCCGAAGGTTTGCAGATTGAAGAGGCTGGCGGCCTGCTCCGGGGAATCGAAAACGTAGGAGGTGGTCTGGTAAATGGGCACGGCCCGGCTGCCTGTGGCGGCATCGGGAATGTGTCCGGCGTGGAGGGCGAGGGTGTCGAAGCCGTAGGAGCGGTCGGCCATGGGGACTCCGGAAAAAAGGTCAGGTGGGGCGGCGGGAGGAAACGATGCCCGTATTCACTCCCATCCAGTTGAGGCCGCCGAAAAGCCGGGCGTATTCGATTTTGACGCAGTGGTCCATGACTACCGTGAGCCCGGCGGCTTCCCCTATGGCTTGGGCTTCCGGGCTCACCACCCCGAGCTGGAGCCAGAGCACCTTGGCGCCGATGGCCACCGCCTCCCGGGCGATGGGGGGGCAATCCTCCGGCTTGCGGAACACATCCACCATATCCACCGGCTCCGGAATGGCGGCCAGACTGGGGTAGCACTTTTCCCCGAGGATTTCCGGATACTTGGGATTCACCGGAATAATCCGGTAGCCGTGTTCCTGCATGTATTTGGCGGCGAAATAGCTGGGCCGGTGCCATTCGGCGGAAAGCCCCACCACGGCGATGGTGTGGCAGGACTTGAGGACGGAGCGCAGGGTGGCAATGTCGCTCATGGGGCGTCTCCTGGAGAAAACTGGGGGGCCAATCCGGGGGCCCGGCGGGGCCCCCGGTACATCAGGCGTGGCACCACACCGGTACCCGTTTTTCGATAAAGGCGTTAATGCCTTCCCGGGCGTCCTTGGCCTGGAGGTTATCCACCATCACCCCCTTGGCGTAGGCGTAGGCCTGTTCCAGGGGCAGCTCGGCCTGGCGGTAGAAGGCTTCCTTGCCCACCGCCAGGGTGAGCCGGGACTTGGCGGCAATTTTGGCGGCCAGGGCCGCCACGGTGGCATCCAGTTCCTCCGCCGGTACGGCCCGGTTGATAAGGCCGAAGCGTTCCGCCGTGGGGGCGTCGATCAGGTCCCCGGTGAGGAGCATTTCCATGGCGTGTTTGTGGGAAACATTGCGGGACAGGGCCACCATGGGGGTGGAGCAGAAGAGGCCGATATTGACCCCGGGGGTGGCAAAGCGGGCGTCGGCGGCGGCGATGGCCAGGTCGGCGCTGGCCACCAGCTGGGCTCCAGCGGCGGTGGCAATGCCGTGCACCCGGGCGATCACCGGCTGGGGCAGATGGACAATGCGTTCCATGAGGGTGGCGCAGGCGGCAAACAGCTCTTCCGCGTAGGCCCGGCCATAGTCGGCCCCCTGCATTTCCTTCAGATCGTGGCCGGCGCAGAAGGCCGGGCCGTTGCCCGCCAGCACTACCACCCTGATATCCGGGGCGGCGGCAATGGCGTCCAGTTCCTTTTGCAGGGCGGCGATCATGGGCCGGGAGAGGGCGTTGCGGGCCCGGGGCCGGTTGAGGGTGAGGTGGGCGACGCCGTCGGCGTCCTGGCGCAGCAGGATGGGTTCTTCTTGGGACATGGGGTCCTCCGGAAAAAAGGAAAAGGGAAATAAAGCCGGGGACGACGGTTTTGCCTAAAGCCTGGGGCGGGGCCGGGGCGTGGGATTCGCCCATGGCCCCGGGGCCCTCCGGCCCGGAAGCCGGGGGCCTAAAGCTTAGGTGCGCCCCGCTCCGGCCGGTTCCCGGTGACGGTGGGAAAAGCCGCCGCCGGGGCCGTCGTCCCCAGTCCTCAGTGGGGCACCTGTTTCAGGGCCTGATCCAGGTCGGCGATCAGGTCCGCCACGTCTTCCACCCCAACGGAGAGGCGCACCAGGCCGTCTTCCACCCCGATGCGGCGGCGCTGTTCCGGGGGCACGGAGGCGTGGGTCATGAGGGCGGGCAGCTCGATCAGGCTTTCCACCCCTCCCAGGCTTTCCGCCAGGACGAAGAGCTGGGTGTGTTCGATCAGGCCCCGGGCCGCTTCCAGGCCCCCTTTCAGTACCGCCGACACCATGCCGCCGAAGGCCCGCATCTGGCGCTGGGCCAGGGCGTGCTGGGGATGGCTGACCAGGCCCGGGTAATAGACCCGGGCGATGGCCGGATGCCGTTCCAGCCAGCGGGCCACGGCCAGGGCGTTGGCGCTGTGGCGCTCCATGCGCAGGGCCAGGGTCTTGACCCCCCGCAGGGCGAGAAAGGCGTCGAAGGGGCCGAGCACGGCCCCGGCGGCGTTTTGCAGAAAGGCCAGGCGCTCCGCCAGATCGGCCCGGGCGGTAACCGCCACGCCAGCCACCACATCCGAATGTCCGTTTAAATACTTGGTGGCGGAGTGGGTGACGATGTCGATTCCCAGTTCCAGGGGCCGTTGTATCCAGGGGCTGGCAAAGGTGTTGTCGGCCACGGTCAGCAGGCCCCGTTCCTTGCCGATGGCGGCCACCAGGGACAGATCCACCACCTTGAGCAGGGGATTGCTGGGGGTTTCCACCCAGAGCATCCGGGTCTCCGGGGTAAGGGCGGCGGCGATGCTTTCCCAGCTGGAAAAGTCCGCGTAGGTCACGGTGAGCCCGGCGGAGTGGCTGCGCACCCGGTTGAAGAGGCGCACGGAGCCGCCGTACAGATCGTCGGAGGCCACCACGTGGCTACCGGCGGGGAGCAGTTCCAGCACGGTGGCGGCGGCGGCCAGACCGGAGGCGAAGGCGAAGCCCTGACGGCCCCCTTCCAGGTCCGCGACGCAGGCTTCCAGGGCCAGCCGGGTGGGGTTGGCGCTGCGGGCGTAGTCGAACACCGCCCCGTCCCGGGTCTTGGGCCGGTTCAGGCCGTCCTGGACGTAGGTGGAGGTGGCGTAAATGGGCACGGAAACGGCGCCGGTGCTGGGGTCCGGCGCTTGGCCGGCGTGAATGGCGCGGGTGGAAAAACCGGGTTGGGTCATGGGGCAACTTTCAAACGAGGTCTGGGGGTTAATTGGTTGGTCTGGTTGGTCAATGAGGGCTGGGGGCGAGTTGGGCAGGCAGCGACCGGCTGGAGCGGGTTAGGGGCGGTGAAGGGCCTGACTGGGCTTGGGCGGGGGGGTAGAGGACTGGGGCTGGGGAACCGGGCATGGCGCTTCCCTTTCGAGCTTCCCGTCCGCCTTTTACCCCTAAGCCCTCCCGGCCCCCGGCTTGTCCCCCGTGTGGGGGCGGAAAGGGCCGTTTCGGAGCGGGCCTTATCCCACGGGGCCGGAAGGGGCCGAACAAAGGGGCTGGGGACTGCCGGACCAGGGAAAAGCCCGAGGGCTGGGCTTTTCCCCGGAGTTACCGGGAAGGTGCCCGTCCCTCGGCCCTTTCCACCGGGATAAAACCCGGAAGGCCGTCCTGCTTCCCTGTCCGGGCATTTTTCTGCCCCGGTGGGGGGCCGAGGGGATCGGCTTAAGGCGGCTTCGCTCCTTGCTTTGCACCTTGGCCCGTCGCTTCCTTCTCCTCCTGTCGCCTGGGGCCTATTTCAGCTTGCGCCGCAGGTGGTTCAACAGGTCGATGCGGGTCACCAGGCCCAGGAACTGGTCCCCGTCCATGACGATGGGCACCAGGCCCTGGTCAAAGAGGGGCAGCAGGTCGCTGATGGGGGCGCTGGGGGAGAGGGTGGTGAGCCGGGTGGTCATGAACTTTTTCACCGGTAGGCGGAAATTGGCCTGATCCCTGGCCACCGCCAGGAGCACGTCCGACTCGTCGATAATGCCCACGATTTTGCCGTCCCCGTTGATGACCGGGAGCTGGGAAACGTCATAGAGTTTGAAGCGGCCATGGGCGGTGAGCAGGGCGTCTTCCGGGGCCACGGTGATGAGCCCGTCTTCCTCGGCCCGGCGGGCGATCAAATCCCCCAGGTCGCCCCGCACTTCCCGGGGCAGAAAGCCCTGATCCGACATCCAGTAATCGTTGTACATCTTGGACAGGTAGCGGTTGCCGTGGTCGCACACCAGGCTCACCACATGCTCAGGCCGGGTGCGGGTACGGCAGTAGCGCAGGGCGGCGGCCAGCAGGGTGCCGCTGGAGGAACCGGCCATGATGCCTTCCTTCTTGAGCAGCTCCCGGGCGGCGGCGAAGCTTTCCGAATCAGGCACCGTATAGGCCTCCCGCACCCCGGACAGGTCGCAGATGGGGGGCACGAAGTCTTCCCCGATGCCTTCCACCAGCCAGGAACCGGCCTCCTTGATGTAGCCGTGGGCCACGTAATCCGCCAGCACGGAGCCCGCCGGGTCCGCCAGAATCATTTTCACCCGGGGGGATTTCTGGCGGAAAAAGCGGGTCAGGCCGGTGAGGGTGCCGCCGCTGCCCACGCCGCACACCACCGCATCCACCCGGCCCTTGAGCTGGGACCAGATTTCCGGGCCCGTGCCCGTTTCGTGGGCCAGGGGATTGGCCGGATTGCTGAACTGGTTGGCGTACCAGGCCCCGGGAATTTCCTTGGACAGCCGTTCTGCCATGTCCTGGTAATACTCCGGATGGCCCTTGCCCACGTCGGAGCGGGTCATGATCACCCGGGCCCCCAGGGCCTTGATGGCGAAAATTTTCTCCTGGCTCATTTTGTCCGGCACCACCAGGATCACCTTGTAACCCCGTTGGGCCGCCACCAGGGTCAGGGCCAGGCCCGTGTTGCCCGCCGTGGCTTCCACCAGGGTGCCGCCGGGTTTCAGCAGGCCGTCCCGTTCCGCCGCCGCCACCATGGTCCGGGCCACCCGGTCCTTGATGGAGCCCCCCGGATTTTGGCTTTCCAGTTTAAGAAAGAGGCGGCAGGGGCCCGTATCAAAGTGGGTCACTTCCACCAGGGGAGTGGCCCCAATCAGGTCCAGGCTGCTGCGGGGGGGCGTGGCTAAAGCGGTTTTGGTCATGGTAGGGCTCCCGTGAGGGGCGTTGAAAAGACCCGGACACTTTAGAACCGGATGCCATGGCTATAAAAGAATAAGTGGCGATAAAACGATAACAGACGGTTATATAAGGCCCGGGGAAAAACCGGATAGGGGGGGCCTGGACCCGGTTTCCCCTGGGTTTTGGGGCGGAGGGCAGGGGGAGTGGCCGGACCTTAAGATAAGTTTTAGGTATAAAAAAATAATTAAATATAACTTCGTGAGCTATTGGCGCCGGGCTAGGATCATGTCATTCCCTTGCCCTCGGAGTGCCCCATGCCCCTCTTTCTTATCGAAAGCCACCCCGCCGCCGCCCGGCGGGCCGATCTGCCGGAACGGCTGGACCGTATTCGCCGCCATCGCCCCGGGGCCCTGGTGGATGTGCGCCTGGGGGCCCGGCAGCAGCCCCAGCGCTTGCTGGCCCTGGTCAATGCGGCGGATGCGGGGGATGCCCGGGCGGTGTGGGCCCTGGGCAGCCTGGCGGCGGGCACGGTACGGCCCCTGGCGGAAGCAGGCTGTGGCCCGGCCGGGAGCCCCCACCCTTTGGATAAAGCCGTAGGCCAGGGGGGCAATGCCGCCATCCGCCAGGTGCTGGGGGATGGCCTGCCCCTACCGGAAGCCGCCGGCCCGGTGCGGGCTCCCATTGATCAACAAGGAGAGCGGGACATGGAAGAAGACATCATCCTGGCCCGGGCCCGCGCCCGGGGAGAAGCGGAGCAACTGCCCTACGCGGGGGCCCTGTTACCGGAAGAGGCTTGGCTGCTGCTCAAACTCAGGCCCGACGCCCGGTTGGTGGATATCCGCTCCCGCCCCGAATGGGAGCTGGTGGGCCGGGTGCCCGGGGCCCTGGAAGTGGAATTCATGGAATACCCGGACTGGACCGAACACCCGGATTTTCTCCCCCGCCTGCGCCAGGAAGTGGCCCCGGATGCCCTGGTCTTCCTCCTCTGCCGCTCCGGCCAACGCTCCCACCGGGCCGCCACCCAACTGGCCCGGGCCGGCTACCGGCAATGCTTCAATGTGCTGGAAGGTTTTGAAGGGGACAAGGATGGCCGGGGTCAGCGCACGGTGAATGGCTGGCGGAATAAACAGCTGCCGTGGCGGCAGTAGGGGGCGCCAAGCCGTCACATTTTTAATGGAATCAGTCTGTTATGGCTAATTGCTAGGGGGGCTGGTGAATTGGAATGGCTGATGGTGCTGCCCATTTTTTTTGTAACTAATTGAAATCACATAAAAATAAGTCAAAAATTTTTTATGATTAGTTTTATGTCATAATATTATGAGGTGAGTTGCTCGCCATTTTTTTTTGAATTTGTTGAATTGGGCGATTCAATGTCTGGATTTTTAGTGTTTTTGGGAATTTGGGGGGCGCTGAATTTAACTGCGACCTATCTCATTCAAAAAGAAGATGAATTCGAGCATCGTAAGTTCATAAAAATAGTCGGTGTTTGGCTTGTGCCTTATGTTTTGTCTTTTATGACGATTCTAAATGCAATAGGTAAAACCAGAAAAGAAAAATTCGAAAATATACCCATTGGTGAATTACCGCCTGGTTTTGTGCTGGAAGAGGCTGTCGATGAGATCGGCGTCGGTGCATCGGAAAAATTTTCCGTGAAGTCCAATTTGTCCATGGTCAATGGCTTTCCTTTGCTGGATTGGGATGCTTTTGAAAATTTCTTGGAAAAGCTGGAAAGCGAGGAATTGCGCCGGAAAGCCATGGTTGATGCCAAAAAAGCGTGGTTAATTTACCTGCGAGAGATGCTTGGCAAAAAATATTCACTGTTTGAAAAAAATGGTGTTTTCGTTTTGTCACCCCTGGAGCCTCGCGTGGCTATGGCTACGGCCAATTTTATTGTCACCGCCCGTCAGCGAATTTTCAGTATTCTTAGCGAAGAGATTGCCCAGTGGGATAGCGAAGAGACGATCATTTTCGTCGTGCTGCATGACGAGGATACCTACTACAACTACGTGGGTTGCTATTACCCGGATGAAGGGGAGTTTTCCTTTTCCTCTGGGATGTTTATAAAGAAGGGGGTTGGACATTTTGTGGCGACGGCAAACCAATTAACAAAAATGGAGCCGATTATTGCCCATGAGCTGACCCATTGTGCCTTGGCTTATTTACACTTGCCCAACTGGATAGATGAGGGCTTGGCCGTCAATACGGAACGCTTGGTCATTGACGGTACAAAATATATGCTCTATTCCATAAACGAACTTCGGAATATGCATGCTTCATTCTGGGAAGAAAGGAGAATCCAACAGTTTTGGAGTGGAGCGTCTTTTTTCCGCCCAGACGAGGGAAGTTTGCTTTCTTACGAATTGGCCAGAATTCTTGTCGAACAAATGAACAAGAATTGGCCTGCCTTCGTTAAATTTGTCCGCCAAGCCAAGATTGAGGATAGTGGGTTGCAGGCGGCCAAGGATTGTTTGGGAATTGATTTGGGACATTATGTGTGCGCTCTTCTTGAAAAGCCCATTTCAGACCAATGGAGACCTGACCCGAGTCAGTGGGTATCTATTTAAAAGCCTTTGGGATAGTTTCCCCGCGATGCTTTATGGGGTGAGGTTTTGGGAACCCTCATCTTCTGAACCATTTCCTTCTCCTTCAGTCGAATAGCCCAGCGTTGAGAATCCCTTTTCCTCGGCTGGGGTGGCCCTTTCTCCATTACCAACCAGCCCGGCGGTGGTCCGCTTACCGCAACGCATCGAAGCGGGCCAAGGGCTTCCCCCGGCGCCAGCGGGGCTAGTTCAGGCGCACCCCCGCCCCTTGGCCCCCTAGGCCGAAGGGCCTAATATCACCATCAGCAGGACGGGCGGTTTCCTGGAGAGAGGGGGCCGTTCGGATGGTTGCGCCTGCGCCCGGTAACGGGGTGTGTTGTTTCAATCTGGAGGCTTTGTCTGTGCAAAAAATAATAGAAGGGTTCTTGAAGTTTCAACGTGAGGTGTATCCCCAGAGAGCCGGCCTGTTTAAGACGCTGGCAGAGGGACAGAGCCCCAAAGCGCTGTTTGTGACCTGTTCCGACAGCCGGGTGGTACCGGAGCTGTTTACCCAGCAGGATCCGGGCGACCTGTTCGTCATCCGCAACGCGGGGAATATCGTTCCCCCCTACGGTCCCGAACCCGGCGGTGTTTCGGCCACGGTGGAATATGCGGTATCCGCCCTTAAGGTGGTGGATATCGTCATCTGCGGCCACTCCAACTGTGGGGCCATGGGCGCCATTTCCAGCTGCCAGTGTTTGGACCATCTGCCCGCCGTGGGCCACTGGCTGCGCTATGCGGATGCGGCCAAGGCCATCGTGGAGTCCAATGAGTACGCCACCCAGCGGGAAAAGGCGGACGCCCTGGTTCGGGAAAACGTCATTGCCCAGCTGGCCAATATCAAGACCCACCCGGCGGTGGCCCTGGCCATTTCCCACGGGCGGCTGAATCTGCACGGCTGGGTCTATGACATTGAACGGGGCGTGATCGACGCCCTGGATGGGGAAAGCAAGCAGTTCGTGCCCCTGTCCGATAACTACGCCATCAACGCTACCAAGTTCTGACGGCGCCTTGGGGCGGGGAACCCCCAGCCCCAAAAAAAGCAGCCCGGGAAGCGATCCTTCCCGGGCTTTTTTGTGCCTGGTGCCCTGGGGGGCGCCCTATTTTTCCCGCCGCAGCATCCCGGTTTCATCCACCTCCCGCAGCACTTCCAGTTCCCGGGGAGTGGGGGGCGGCACCATGTGGGCGTCGTTGGCGACCCGCAGGTCCCAGCCCGTGTTGGCCTTGATTTCGTCGATGCTGGAAAAGGGGAAATAGGCGTCCAGCCAGAATTCCTTGGTTTCCGGGTGGGGGCGGAGGATGCCCAGGGTGGTGACAATGGCCGCCGGGCCCTGGCCGACGAAGCCGTAGCGTTCCCGGGAATCCCCTCCTTCCAGGTAGCCGGGGGAGGTGAGGTAATCCACCTTTTCCACAAAGCGCTTTTTCTCGTGGCTCACCATAATCACCGTGCGCTTGGCGCCGCTGGCGATGTCGTTGGCGCCCCCGGCACCGGTGAGGCGGGTCTTGGGGGGGCGGAAATGGTCCCCGATTTCCCCGTTCCAGATGCCCGTGGTATTCACGTTGCCGAATTTATCCACCTGGGCGGCGCCGATAATGCCCACGTCGCAGCGCCCGGAGGCGACGAGAAAGCCCAGGGCGTCCAGGCCGTTGGTGAAGGAGGTGGCGTTGGTGCACAGCCGGTTGCATTCAATGCCCCAGGGCAGGCCGCCGATAGGGGTGGCGCCATAGACGCCCCCTTCCGTGAGGGAGCGGATATGGGGGCCGTGGTGGGCCTGGGCGAAGAAGCCGGCCAGGAGGGAGAGGCCGACACCGAAAATAGCCATTTCCCCATCCTTGATTTCCCGTCCGGCGGCAATGGCCATCATTTCCTGACGGGTATAGCGGCTGAGGCTGGGCTTTTCGGCCCGGGGGGCGAGGGAGGCGGTGGCAGTGGTCATGGCAATCTCAAAGGGGAAAAAAGGAGGGGAGAGGGGCTACCGGGTTTGCGGGGGCAGGACCCAGGCCAGGAGCTGTTTGCCCAGACTTGGGGGCTCGTCCCAGCCAGGCGGCCAGGAGCCGCTGCCGGGTGTAGGCGTGCCAATCGGCATGGGGCTGAACCGGGGGCTGATGGGGGTGATAGGTCGGCTGCTCGGCCTTGGCAGGCCAGGGCTGCTGGCCTGGGGACGGAAGCGGGGCCCGGGACTGAAGTCGGGTTTGGGTACCGGCCTGGGCCAAGGCCCTGGTCTGGGGCTGGGCTGCCGGGTGCCGTTCCCCACGGGCCAGCCGGGGGGCAGCGGGGCGTCCTTCTCCTTCGGCCTTGGTCCCTTCTACGGAACCCCCCTGGCTCCTGACTCGGCGGAGGGATGGGCCTCCCAAGGCCGGAACCGGGCCAAAACCCCGCCCCATGGCCCCAAAAATCGCCTGGAGAGTGGCGTGGATAGGCGATCTAGCGTTTGCCTCTCCCCTTAAGGCCGTGGGGCGGCCTTGTCCGGAAGGGCTGCCGGGAGTAGTCCGATTCATGCGGCTCTCCGCAGTACCCGGTTTTCCGCCAGCAGGGCTTCCACGTCCTGGCGGGGCAGGATCCATTGCCGGTAGGGGTCCAGAAGAAAGGCGCTGGGGGTGGCGGCCAGTTTTTCCAGGGTTTCCTGGCCGATGAGGGCCAGGTAATCGTCCACCGTCTGGTAGCTGAAAATGTAGTCCTGGATGTAGCGGTAGGTGCCTTCCTCCGTGGCCAGGGCCTGGTTCATGAATTTCATGTGGGCTTCGTCCACGTCATGGACCCCGGGGGAGGCGGCGGGCCAGGCGGAGAAGGGCCACCACACCACCGCATCCACGATCAGGCTGGGAATGCGGACCAGATTGGGATACTGGCGGATGCAGGCCCCATCCACGATGTGGTCCGCCACCAGCACCAGGCGCTTGGCCGCCCGGGACATTTCAAAGCGGCTCCATTCCGAGCCGATCATGATGGCGTTGCCCTCCGGGTCCGCCAGGGTGACGTGGATGACCGCCAGGTCCGGCTTCAAGGGGGAGAAGGCGCCGATGGTGCGGCCGGAAAAGGGGTCCGTGATGTCCGGAATCTTGGCCTGGGCCGGGTAGTCGTCCGGGGCGAAGGCGCTGCGGAACTGGATGTCCGAGCCGATGTTGGTGGTGGCGGGGACAAAGGGCCAGTTCAGGGCGCCGCCGAGAAAGCGCAGGGCGATGGCCAGATTGGAGTAATCCTCCAGGGCCAGCTTGCCCCCTTCCACGGCCCGGCGCAGGCCGTTGGCAAAGCCGAAGCCCTCCAGGCCGGAAAAGCCGCATTCCGCCTTGCTCACCGTCCCGGCGGCGGCCAGCAGATTCAGTTGCTGGGTGTTGCAGTTAAAAATGGCGTGGAGGTCCCGACGGCCCTGGCGCACCAGTTCTCGGCCAAAAACCGTGGGGTCGGCCCCCACGGGCAGGGCGGCGCCGGAGGCGTATTGAATGCCGTCGGCGGCATAACGGCTGGCGGCTTCCGCCAGGGGGAGCAGTTTGTTCAAAGACATGGCAGGCTCGCAAAAGTGAAGGGCGAAAAGGTCCGAAACGTTCCAGTTAAAGGGGAGGGACAGGGTCCGGCCCGGAAGGGGAAAGGGCAGCCCGGGCCACCGGCTCGGATCGGGGCGCCGGGTGGGCCTCAGGGCTGGGGGGCGGCTGATCCTGAAGCCCCAGGGGCGCTGGGGCTGGGGCGGCCCTGGGGGCCCGGGCGGTGGGGCCACCGTGGCGAGAGGCCTTGATCGAAGGGGCTGCCCGAGGGGACGCCGTATGTTCGGCGGTGGGGGCCAGAGCCTTGGCCGGCCGAGCCCCAGCGGCCAGGGTGGCCAGATCGGCCTGAAGGTCCGCCAGGGGGCCATCGTAGGGTTCCAGCCCTTGGAGCTTGCCCTGGGCGTCGATGAGGAAAATGCCCGCCGTGTGATCCAGGGTGTAATCCATGCCCGGGGCCGGGCGTTTTTCCGCCACCAGGGAAAGTTGGCGGATCAGGGCCTGGGTTTCTTCCGGATTGCCCCCCAGACCCAGGAAGGGCAGGCCGCCCCGGGGGGCGAAGGCGGCGGTGTATTCCCCCAGCAGGGCTGCGCTATCCCGCTCCGGGTCCAGGGTGGCGAAAATCACCTGGACCCGGCGGCGCAGCCGTTCCGGCAGGGCTTCCAGGGCGGCCTTGAGGCTGCTCAGGGTGGTGGGGCACACATCCGGGCAGCGGGTGTAACCCACGGCCAGGGCCACCACCCGGCCCCGAAAGTCGCTCAAGCGGCGGCTCTGGCCCTGGCTGTCCGTGAGGCGGAACTGGGGATGGCGGGGCAGGCCCGGGTCCGGGGCGTCGGCTCGCAGGGTCGGGGCCACGCCGGAGGCCTGGTGGCTTTTACCGGCGTGGGTCTGGTGGCCGACAGCCTGGCCCGGCACAAAGGGCTGGTCCTCATAGGCGGCGCTGGCCACGTAATCCCCCAGGCGCAGAAATTCGGCCCGGTCCAGGGTGCCCGTGTGGCGGTAGAGAAACGCCCCCTGGTCATCGAAAAAGGCGAAGGAGGGGGTGGCGTAGGCGTGGAGGGACTGGGCGAATTCCACTCGGTTCCAGGTCTTGCCGTCCGGACCCACCAAGGGGGCGCTGGCGGCCAGATCCACGTGGACGGTGCGGAAACGGTGGGCGAAGGCGGTCCGGGTGGCCGGATCGGGGAATACCTCCCGGCCCATTTCCCGGCAGCCCGGACAGTCGGGCAGGGTAAAGGCCACCACCAGCCGCCGCCCTTCCCGCCGGGCGGCCGCCGCCTCCGCCGCCAGATCGTTGCTGCTGCTGGCGAAGAGGGGGGCGGCTTCCCGAGCCTCCCCCGGGGTGCCGGCGGTGTTTATGCTTTGAGGGGCCCCGGTGGTCCACGCTTCCGTCGCCGGGGCGGGGCCGGACAGGGGCCGGGACGGGAGGGCCTCCCCGGCCCAGGCGGCCTGGGTCAGGCCCACCAGTCCGGCCAGGAGCAGGCCCCGTCCCGATCCGGGGGCGGGGCGGGACGGGCGGCGTTGCCCTTGTTGGGGGGCGGCGGGCCGGGAGGGGCGGAGGGCGTGGGCGGACATGGGGGCCTCGATTCCAGGGGTCAGCGCAGCCAGAACAGGGCCCGATGGCGCAGCTTGTCCAGGGCGGTCATGGCCAGGAAGGTGATCAGGCCGGTGTAGAGAATGCCCGCCACCATGCGGGGGTAGTCGGCGAAGTCCGCGTAATACTGGACGAAGCGGCCCAGGCCCGCGTTGGCGCCGAACAGCTCGGCCACGGTGAGGAGAATGAAGGAGAAGCCCAGGCCCACGGCCATGCCGGAGAAAATGTGGGGCAGGCTGGCGGGGAAGACCACCCGGCGCAGGCTTTCCCAGGGGGTGAAGCCCAGCACCCGGGCGTTGTCCCGGTGGCGCTTTTCCAGGGCCAGGGCGCCGGAGGCCGCATTGAGGAAAATGGGCCAGAAGGCGCCGATAAAGACCACGAAGGTGGCGGACAGGTGGAAGGTGGGCAGAACGGCGATGGCGTAGGGGATGTACACCGTGGGGGGCACGGGGGCCACCACCTTGGCGAAGGGGAACAGGGCCCGGCCCAGGCGGGGCACCTGGCCGGTGATGAGGCCCAGGCTGACCCCCAGGACCACGGCCAGGAGATAGCCGGGCACCAGGATGAGCAGGGAGGAAAGGGTGCCCGTGCCCAGTTCGGGAAGGGATTCCCAGAGGGCGTGGGCCACGGTCTGGGGCCCGGGCAGAATGGGATTGGTGCTTTGATCCACGAACAGGCTATAGACCTGCCAGGCGCCCAGCAGGGCCAGCCAGAGGAGGGCGGCTTCCCAGTTGAAGCGCCAGCCGCTGCCGCTCTTAGCGGCCCGGGGGGCGAGATCGCTTTCCGATTCCGCCACCAGGGCGGCTTCCTGATCCAGGGTTAAGGTTTTACTCATGGTTTTGCTCCTTGTTTCTCGTTAGGGTCGGGTCTTAGGCGGCGGCCAGACCGCTCAACACGTCCGTATCCAGGCGGTCGGAAATTTCTTCCCGGAGCCGGTGGAAGACCGGGTCGGCAAAGAACTGGGCCCGGCCCCGGGGGCGGGGGAAGGGCACGGCCAGTTCGGTGAGCACCCGGCCCGGGGAGGAACCCAGCACCGCTACCCGGTCCCCCAGATAGAGGGCTTCATCCACGTCATGGGTGACGAAGACGATGGTGCGGCGGGGGCTGGTGCTTTGCCAGACTTCCAGGAGCAGATCCTGGAGCTTGCCCCGGTTGATGGGGTCCAGGGCGGCGAAGGGCTCGTCCATGAGCAGGACCGGGGATTCCAGGGCCAGGGCCCGGGCGATGGCCGCCCGCTGCTGCATGCCCCCGGAGAGCTGGAAGGGGTATTTGTCTGCCGCTTCCGCCAGCCCCACCCGGGCCAGGTCCTCCCGGGCTAGCTTGCGCCGTTCTGCCCGGCTGAAATCCGGGTGGGCCTTGGCCACGGCCAGGGCCACGTTGTCCACCACCTTGATCCAGGGGAAGAGGGAGTAGTTCTGGAACACCACGGCCCGGGAAATGCCGGGGCCGGTGATGGGCTCACCGCGCCAGCTCAGGAGGCCGCCGCTGGGGCTTTCCAGGCCGGCCAGGAGGCGCAGCAGGGTGGATTTGCCCGAGCCGCTGTGGCCCAGGAGGGTGAGGAAAGTGCCTTCCGGCACTTCCAGGGCTACCTTGCGGAGGATTGGCTCCCCGTCGCCGTAGGCGAAGGACACCTGGTCGATGACCAGCCCTTCCCGGGGGGCCGGGGCGGCGGGGGCCTGATTCCAGTTGGCTTTGATCGGTTGGGCGCTCATAGCACATCCCTTTGCTTGAATTCCTTCAGACGGGTTTGCCAGAAGGGGTCTTTGGGATTTTCCTTGGCCAGGGATTCCAGGGCCTTTTGGTAGAGGGAGAGTTCAAAAATGGGCTGGAGGGGGCATTTTCCTTCCGCGAACTCGGAGGACACCATGGTTAGCCAGAACTTTTCCGTGCCCTTCACATTGGGATCGCTACGCTGATCCAGGTAGGGGGAGTAGTAGCCCTTTTCCAGCAGGGCCCGGTCCAGCTTCACGTATTTCTGGATGGCGTCGATGGTTTCCTTGCGGTGGGTGGCGGTGTAGTGCTCCGCTTCCAGAATGGCCCGGAGGAAATGCTCCAGGGTGTCTGTGTCCTTGAGCTTGCCGCCGCTCACCACCAGTCGGCAGCAGGGGTGGCCGGGTTGGAGGGCGGTGGAGTGGAGCACCACCTTGAGGCCCTGCTGTTCCGCCCGCAGATCGTGGGGACCCCACACCAGGCCCGCATCCACCTGGCCGGATTTCACCGCCTCAATGACGGCGGGGGGATTCTTCAGTTCGAAGATGTGCAGGTCTTTTTTCCAGTTGATGTGGGCGTCCTTAAGGGCGCCCCGCAGTACCGCGTCTCCGGAGGCCAGACGCACGGTGGCGATTTTTTTGCCCTTCAGGTCCGCCAGACTGCGGAAGGAGGCAGCCACCTCCGGCTTCACCACCAGGGCCGCGTCGCCCCCCATGATGCCGCCGATGATTTTGATGTTGGCCCCCTTGGAATAGAACACCAGGGGGGCGGTGGTGCCGAAGGCCCCCACGTCCAGCTTGCCCGCCACCACGGCGTTCAGGCCGTCGGCGGAGTTTTGGAATTCGATCAAATCCACGTCCAGGCCTTCTTTCTTGAAGAAGCCCTGTTCCTTGGCGACAAAGAACTTGGCGTGGCCGGTGACCGGGAGATAGCCCACCTTGAGGGTTTCCGCCTGGGCGGCGGCGATCCCGGCGGCGACCCCGAGGGCCGCCAGCAGGCGTTGGGCGAAACGACGAGAGATCATGGTTGCTCCTGTTTATCGGTTGAATGGGGCCACTATAGGCAGGTGGCAAATAACCGAAAAATAATGTTTTTAGATTTGTTTAGTTCGTAAGGTTATATGTTGGCCGTGCTTTGGCCCTTCCCGGGCGGGCCTGGTGGATCGGCCTGGGCCGGTCTTTTTAGGGGGCGCATCGGCACAGTCCGGGGCTTTTCCCCGGGCTTCCCGGCACCGCCGGGAGCGGGCTAGGCGGCGGCCTGCCAGGCGGACCGGATGTGGGGCAAGTCGTCCTTGCCCGGGGGTGGGCCGTCCTCGTCCTCCGGCAGGGCGGTGAGGAAGGGCAGCCGGATGTCCCGGTTCACCAACTGGGCATCCACCGCCAGGCAATGGGGGGCGGGGCGGGCCAGGTAAAAGCCCTGGACCTGATCGGCGCCGGCCCCCAGGGCCAGGGCCAGCTGGTTTTCCGTTTCCACCCCTTCAATGACCACCCGGGCGTTCAGTTCATGGACCAACTCCACCAGCTTGGGCAGCAGGCGCCGGGCCCGGTCGTCCTGTTCCGCCCGCACCAGCAGGTGCCGGTCGATTTTCACCACGTCCGGGGAGAGCTGCCAGAGCCGGTCAAAGTTGGAGCTATGGCGGCCAAAATCATCCACCGCAATGCGATAGCCCCGGTCCCGGTAGTTGGACACCGCCTCCGCCAGCCGGGGGCTGTCGTCGATGGCGCTTTCCAGGATTTCCAGGACCACGTTGTCCGGCGTTACGCCGCAGCGCTTGAGGATGGTCTCGAACACCAGACCGTGGTTGTCCCCCACGGCCAGCAGGTGGCGGGGATGGACGTTGAGATAGAGATAGCCGTTCTGGCGCTGGTTTTGCAGCAGGAAATTGAGGGTGTGCAGGGTGCGGCAGAGGCGGTCGAGAAAGACCAGTTCCGTGGCATCGCTGGGCAGTACGAACACCGCTTCCGGCGATAGGGGCTGGCCCTGGGCGGTATGGGCCCGGAGCAGGGCTTCGTGGCCGGACACCCGGCCGCTGCGGGTATCCACGATGGGTTGGAAAACGGAGGACAGGTTCAGATCGGCAAAGCGACCCAGAATGTGGTCGTGCCGGTTAATCAGGCCATCTTCCCGGGTCAGGGGCAGGCCGTATTGCTCCCGGTTACGGGTGTTCAGGTAATGGACCAGATCGGTCAAGGGCATGGTGGTCTCCTCGAAGACGAAGGGCGGGAAGTTCCCGGGGTAATTCCGGGCCAAGGGCAGGGGCCAGGGGAGGGGACATTCGACAAGTCAGAGTGGGGGCGGGCATGGACAAGCTCCAAAAAAATCCGGGACAGGGGTACTTTAAGGAAGACGGAAAAGAAATGAAAAGAATAAATAGTGGTTTGTTTATATCGTTGCAGAATATGAAACAGCCCATGCCAGCAAGGGCCCGGGCGCAGATTGGAAGGGAAAGACGGCCGGAAAAGGGGGGGGCCAAAAGGGGGCATGGGGAAGGACGGCCCGGCGCCTGGGCGGTGGGCGGGAGAAAGAGCAGGGGCTTCAGGGTGGGGAAGCCTTAGGCTGATGCTGGCGGGCAGCGGGCAGCGGGCAGCGGGCAGCGGGCAGCGGGCAGCAGGCAGCAGGCAGCAGGCAGCAGGCAGAAGGCGGAAGGCGGAAGGCGGAAGGCGGAAGGCGGAAGGCGGAAGGCGGAAGGCGGAAGGCGGAAGGCGACGGGCGACGGGCGACGGGGCTTGCCCGAGTCCGGAAAGAGGCGGGCGATTCAGTTTTTGGGTAGGCTCCAGCCGCCTACCCTTGGGGCCTGTACGGTCTCCGGCCTCCTCTCTGGAGGCCGACGGCCCCCCCTCGCCGTTCCCTAAAAGGAATTTTCCACCGCCAGGGTGCCTGGCTGGCCCCGGCGGCCGGTGGCGAAGCCCCGTTGGCTGAGGAGCTGGCGGGTTTCTTCCACCATGGCCGGGTTGCCGCAGAGCATGACCCGGGATTGGTCCGGCGCCAGGGGGGCGCCCAGGGCTTGCTCCAGGGAACCGTCCAGCAAAAGGGCGGGAATGCGCTGGTGCAGGGCGCCTGGCGCCGTTTCCC
Organism: Azospira inquinata; assembly: GCF_018905915.1. NCBI lineage: Bacteria > Pseudomonadati > Pseudomonadota > Betaproteobacteria > Rhodocyclales > Rhodocyclaceae > Azospira > Azospira inquinata. The sequence goes on along the minus strand of NZ_CP064782.1, from coordinate 450,753 downwards.
GGGTGACCACGGCCTGGTAGCGGAGGCCCGGGGCGTATTCCCCCACCAGGGGATGGGCGGATAGGTCGGCCAGCAGGTCCCGGTAATTCAGCTCTTCCCCGTAGCGCACGCTATGGACCAGAAAAATCTGGGGAAAGCGCTGCCATACCCCCGGGTCCCGGATCAGGGAGAGAAAGGGGGCCAACCCGGTGCCCGTGGCCAGGAGCCAGAGCCGGGGCCCGCTTTCCAGGCGCCCGGGGACGAGAAAGCCATAGGCCGTGGGGTCCAGGAGCAGGCGGTCCCCGGCCTTAAGCCGGGCCAGACGGGTGGTGAAAGCCCCTTCCGGCACCCGGATGGAGTAAAACTCCAGGGCTTCCTCGTAGGGGGCGGACACCATGGAATAGGGGCGCCAGAGGCGACTCCCCGCCCCGTCTTCCAGTCCGAGGCGGGCGAACTGGCCGGCCTCGAAGCGGAATCCGGCGGGGCGGGTGGTGCGGATGGAAAAGAGTTTATCTGTCCAATGTCGAACCTGGAGCAGGCTGACCGGGGTGGATTTGTCCGTGGGAGTTGTCATAAGTCGCCCTTTTCGCCAAAAAAATGGAAAAAAAGCGGAAATTTGTGTAAATCCCGGGTTTTTTCTTCATAAAGTTGACAGTTTTTGTCGGAAAAACGTTCCCGGGTGGGGTAGAAGGATTTTTCTGTTGCCCGGGGCGGCAGGCAAAGGGCCGGGGGGAGGGGCCGACGGGGGATCGACTGACTTTAGGGGCGGCTGGGGCGGCGAGGCTTAGCTTCTTGTTTTTCCAGTGGAAAAATTCATACTTTAGCCGCCCGCCGCCCGCCGCCCGCCGCCCGCCGCCCGCCGCCCGCCGCCCGCCGCCCGCCGCCCGCCGCCCGCCGCCCGCCACCCGCCACCCGCCACCCGCCACCCGCTCACCAACCCACCAACCCACCAACCCACCAACTGCTTGTCATCGCGCCCACCCCGTAACCTGCACCTCCCATATCCCCTTGTCCTCCCACCGCCCCTGCCATCCGTTAACCCTGCCAGTGCCCGCCTCCGGGCTGGTCCCTGGTGTTGGGGACTGGGCCCGGGGCGGGGGAGCGCATACACTAGCAGTCAGTTTGCTCGGCACCGGAACGGCGGCGACCGGCCCCCAGGGGCCCCGTATCCGGTTTCTTCCCGCTTCGCCTGGTATTTCCCTATGACGACCGAGACCCCCCAGCCCAATTCCCCCTCCTCTTCTCCTTCCCCCGCCGGTGAGCCGCCCCGGCGGCCGGATTCCGCCCTTTTCCGTTGGCATCGCTGGCGCCGCAGCCGGGCTGGGCGTTTCAGCCTTTATGCCCTGGCTACCCTGGTGGTGCTGGTGGCGGCCTTTGGCCTGCTGGGCTATTACTGGCTGCCCGGTTACGCCAAGGCCCAGCTGGAAACCCAGTTGAGCGCCCAGCTCCAGCGGCCGGTGACCGTGGCTCGCATTGAGGTGGAACCTTTCGCCCTGCGGGCGGCGGTGGATGGCCTGGAGGTGAAGGACCGGGACGGGCGCCGTCTGGCGGGCTTTCAGCGCCTTGCCCTGGATATTTCTTCGGAAAGCCTGTTCCGCCTGATTCCCGTAATCAGCGCCGTGAGCCTGGAAAAGCCCTATGTATATCTGAGCCGGGTGGCTCCCGGGCACTACAACATTTCCGACCTGATCCAGGCCTGGCTGGCCCGGCCCGCCGGGCCTACCCCGGAATTTTCCGTGGCCAATATCGAAATCAGCGACGGTCAGGTGGATTTTGATGACCGGCCCATGGGGGAAAGCCACCGGCTCACGGACGTGGATTTGTCCATCCCCTTTATTGCCAACACCCCGTCTGCCACCAACATCGACGTGGAGCCTCGCTTTTCCGCCAAGCTCAACGGTGCTCCCCTGGTGTTGAGCGGCAAGCTGCGGCCCTTCGGCCCGGAACAGGTGGCCCGCCTGGAATTCCGGGTGCTGGACCTGGATTTGTCCCGCCTGGATGACTATGTGCCTGTGCTCCTGCCGTTCCAGCTGAAAAAGGCCTGGGCCGATACCCGGCTGGCGGTGGATTTTGCCCGCCCCACCGGCAAAAAGCCCAGCATTTCCCTGGCCGGGGACGTGAGCCTGCGGGACGTGAGCCTGCTGCGCCCCGGTTCCGGGGTGGCCCTGACCCTGGCCAAGGGGGAAGCCCATTTCCGGGATTTGCACCTGGAACAGCAGCGCCTGGACAAGGGGGGGCTGGAACTGGACGACCTGGCCCTGCGACGCAGCGGGGAAAAGGCCCCCTTCGCCAGCTTCCACCAGTTGGTGGTGCAGGATGTGGCCGTGGATTGGGGCCACCAGCGGGCCCGGGTGGGAGAAGTGGATTGGGACGGCCCCCAGCTTTCTTTGAAGCGGCGGGCGGATGGCAATCTGGATCTGGCCGCCCTGCTGAAGGAGGGGCCCCAGGCCCCTGCTAAGGGGAGCCGTGGAGCCCGTTCCCCGGCCCGGCCCGGTGCATCCGCCCCCAGCCGGGGCTCGGTTCCTGCGCCCCAGGCCCGGTCTAAGGCCTGGGTCTGGCAGGTGGATAAGGTTCGGGTGAGCGGCGGCCGGGCGGATTATGCCGATCTGGGCCTGGACAAGGTGCCTCCCCTGAAGGTAGCCGACCTGAGCCTGAAGGTGGATGGGCTGGCTTCCTCCGGTAAGGCCGTGCCCCTGAGCTTGTTGGCCAAGGTGAACGACCGGGGCCGCCTGGCCCTGACCGGCCAGGGCGGCTGGGCGCCCCCTACGGCCCGGCTCAAGCTGGATATGGAGCGGGTTAATCTGGTGGCCCTGCAAGGCTGGGTGGCGGATCGGCTCAATGTGGTGCTGACCCGGGGCGAGGTAAGCGTCCAGGGCCAGCTGGATTACCAGGCTGGTCGGGCCCGCTTTACCGGGGCCACGGAACTGGCGGATTTCAATGTGCTGGACCGGCTCAATGCCACGGACCTGCTGCGCTGGAAGCGTCTGGCCCTGGCGGAAGTGACGGCGGATACGGGGCCGGAAGGGGTACGCATCGGCCAGGTGACGGCCCAGGATTTTTACGCCCGGATCATCCTCAATAAGGATGGTCGCCTCAATCTGCGGGACGCCCTCAAGTCCCCCGGGGAAGCCCAGAAGGATTTGACCACCGCCCCGGCGCTGGAACACCCGGGCCGGGCCGCACCTGCCCCGGTCCAGGCCAAGGCTCCGACTCCAGCCCCCGCCTCCGGCGGTGGGGCCGGGCTGCCCCTGCGCATTGGCAAGGTGGTGTTTAGCGGCGGCCACGTGAATTTCTCCGACCGCTACGTGAAGCCCAATTACAACGCCAACCTCACCGATCTCACCGGCTCCCTGGGCACCCTGGCGGCGGGCACCCGCACTCCCGTGTCCCTGCGGGGCCGGGTGGATCGGTCCGCCCCCATGGAAATGAGCGGCCAGGTGGACCCGCTGGGCAAGGACCTGTTCCTGGATTTGAAGGGCAAGGCCCGGGGCATAGAAATGGCGGGCTTCACCCCCTATTCCGGCCGCTACCTGGGCTACACCATCGACAAGGGCAAGCTCTCCATGGACGTGGCCTACCACGTGGAAAAGGGCAGCTTGCAGGCAAGCAACCATATTTTCCTGGACCAGCTCACCCTGGGGGACAAGGTGGAGAGCCCGGACGCCATTTCCGGCCCGATTAAGCTGGTGGTGGCCTTGCTGAAAAATTCCCGGGGCGAGATCGACCTGAACCTGCCCATCCAGGGCTCCATCAACGATCCCCAGTTCAGCGTGGGGGGCATTGTGCTGAAAATGATCGGCAACCTGATCGTCAAAGCCGCCACCGCTCCCTTCTCCCTCATTTCCTCCCTCTTTTCTGACGGGGCGGACCTGTCCTATCTGCCCTTCGATCCGGGCCGCTCCCGCATTACCCCGGCCATGGAAAAGCAGCTGGGCAATCTGGCCAAGGCCCTGAGGGACCGGCCTTCCCTGGACCTGGAAATCACCGGCCACGCCGATCCGGCCAAGGACGCGGATGGGCTCAAACAGGCCCTGCTGGAACGGAAGCTTAAGGCCGCTAAAGCCGCCGATCTGGCCAAGGCGGGCAAGGATGGGGGCAGCCTGGCGGACATCACCCTGAGCCCGGAGGAATACAACCACTACCTGGAAAAGGCCTACAAGGCGGCGGACTTCAAAAAGCCCCGCAACCTCATCGGCCTCACCAAGAGCCTGCCCCCGGCGGAAATGGAGCGGCTCCTCCTGGCCAACGCCACCCTGGAGGAAGACGACCTGAAACAACTAGCCCAACGCCGGGGCGCCGCCGTCCAGGCCTGGCTCCTGGACAAGGGCGCCATTCCCCCGGACCGGGTCTTTCTCCTGACTCCCAAAGTCGGCCTGGACGCCCCCCAAGGCGCCCCGGAAGGCGGCCGGGCGGATTTCGCTCTGAAATAGGGGAAGGGCGGGCCGCCCGGCAACGGGCGGCAGATAAGAAAAACCCCGCCGGATTGGGCGGGGTTTTTTGTTGGGGGCTGCCTAAACGAGTGCATGAAGATAAGGAATAACGTGCCGCATGAACCAAGTGATACCCAAAATGATGGCCACAAACCACAGCCCGCGAATGACGGGGACGCGGTGATTGGAAATGCGATCGCTAATATCAGAGCAGAAAACGAGCCATAGAAACGCACCACCGACGAAAAACGAGATAGCGGCTTGGGGTATAGCCATTGGACGATGCCAAAGCCAAGCGGTAAGGCCTGCAAGGATGGGAAGCCAAATCTTTGAGGAATCACGACGGTACAGCGGAACATTGAGGCTCGGAGGTTCTAGGTTCATGACGTCCAAGGTTTGCCGTGAGGTGTCGCCATGGGGCCTCCGATTACCAATGATCTTTCTTATGGCCGCCAAGGCGCATGCTGGCACAAACATGCAAAACAGAATTACCCAAACATAGTGAAACAACACATTGAACAACAAGTATTGATCCTGATGTTCAGGAGATAACGTGTAGGTGGCAACTGCAAAAACCGGGGCCACGATTACAGCGGATAGCAATGCTCGTTTGGCGCTTGAGAATGTATCAGTCCACAACGCTGCCGGGATGAGGCATACGAAAGAGACATAGGCACCAGTAAAAACAGGTGCTGGAAGATGCTCCGCCCAGGCAGGAAGATGAGCAACCTTTGACCAAAGAAAAAGATTGGGCCAAACAACCATGGCGGAGGCCAGCAAAATAATGCTTGAGACCAAGGATAAATGGTTGCGAGAGATTTTCATGGCTAACGTAAAGGTATAAGGGGCGCGCCGCTTTTGGCGCGTCCCGCTTGACCGCAATGTTAGGCATTGCGGTCATTTGAAGCTCCGAAAAAAATGCTGAACCGAGCGAGAAACAAAAGCACTGAGGGCCAGAAAAGGGTATTGACTACATCATGAAGGCTTGCTCCCCAGCGCCAGTAACCCAAGCTTGTAATGTCGTCATGCATATCGATCATCTCTCCTGCAACCGCCACGGCGAGAACCACAAGCCAAGGAACAATAGATCGTAGCGGCTTATGTAAGACAACAGCCGCCGTAAACATAACGGCAAGGCCGACATAAATGTGGAGTGCATCTTTCGAGAGTCCTGTGGCCTGGACAATTGCCAATTTAATCGTTTGTGCAGTTGAGGTTTCCATAGTGCCTAACGTGCTAGGTGGGGGGCCGACGGTCCCTCTCGACCGCCGGGTTGGGGGTGGCCGCGATGAGTAAAGACAAACTGCTCACGCTGATAGGCAAATGGGAAGCGATGGCGCGGCGAAAATTTGCCGATGTGGATAGCGAACCTGACGAGATGGGGCGGCGGCTGATTGAGCATGGGACGATGTGCTATTTCAACTGTGCGCAAGATCTCAAGGAAGCCCTAGCGCAGACTTTGCCACCGACTTCAGTAGTTCCTTCAGGAGGTCGAACGTGATGGCGCCCCCTTTGTCTTTGACGATTTCGAGGGACTTTTTCCAGATTGCATCTTTTTCCGCGGCCTGGATGAAGTCGTGCCCCTCCCAGGTGAGACCCAGGATGGCCATGCCGACGACGCCGGACAATCCCTTGATGACTTTGCCCTTAATCAATCCGGCCTCAATGAGAAGTTCAACGTGCTCATTGACGAAGGCCTGCTCGTACTCGCCGGGGAACTCAATCGAAAACGGATGTGCTCCCGCGGGAGACGATTGCACCTCAAGGAGGATTTTTCGGATGAGATCAAAGTCGCGGATCATGGACACCCCCAACGTTTGAATTCAGCGGGCGGCAAAAGCGCAGCTTTTGACGGTCCGTTGGAATGAATGGGTAGGTTCATTTGCGTGATGCGGCAAACGCGCCAAATCTTTTACTAAATATTCCGTTAAACCCTGCAAACTCTTAAAGAGTGCCAATGGCATTATACGGCGGTGTTGGGGAGACGCGACAACAGGCCGCTTGTGGACGACAAGCGTCTTCTAGGCCAAGCAATACGGGGAGATTTCGGGGGAGGGTACTGCACCAGCCAGAACGGCCAGGAGGAGGGGGGCTACAGAGAGGGGCTACAGGCCGGGAGCGGGGGGCCAAGGCCCGGCGCTTCCCGGAGGCCAGGAAGAAATTATTTCTTCTTGGAGACGGCAGCCTTGAAAGCGGCGCCGGCGGTGAACTTGGGGCTGGTGGAAGCCGGAATCTGGATGGTGGCGCCGGTCTTGGGATTCTTACCGGTGCGGGCGGCACGCTTCACGGACTTGAAGGAACCGAAACCGACCAGGGTGACGCTATCGCCCGTGGCGACGGACTTGGTGATGGCTTCGATGGCGGAATCCAGGGCGCGGCCGGCAGCAGCCTTGCTGATATCAGCACCGGTGGCAATGGCGTCGATCAGATCGCTTTTGTTCATTGACTAATTCTCCTTGGTTTCGAAGTTGGCGCGGAAATCCGTACCAGGGCGGCATTCTGGCATAACCAATTCGGCCTGCCTAGCCTGAAATAGGGATAAATGCTGGGTTTGCGGGGCATGGCCCTGTTTCTGGTAGGGTTATTTTCAAAGGGGCAAAAGGGCGGGAAAGGGAGCCGGCTTAAGAGGGTAAAACCAGGGGAGGGGGGCGGTTCTTGGGGTTCCCCAGGGAAATCATGGGCTTAAGCCGGGTTGGGCGGGGCGGATTGGCCCTGGGGTTGCCCGGGAAATGGGGGGCGGCGCGGGGCAAACACGGGCACTGGGCCGGGGTGGCCCGGGGGTGGGGAAAGAAGTGCAAAGGCGGGTAAAAATTGTGGCGGGCCCTTACAAAAAACGGCGGGATATTCCCGCCGTTGTTCGCTGAGAAGGGGCTGGAACCTAGGCGTTCCGGCCCCCTGGGCCTTAGCCGATCATGCCGGCGCCCACGGTGTTGTTGGTGCTTTCGTCGATGAGGATGAAGGCCCCCGTGGCCCGGTTATCCCGGTAGGCATCGGCAAAGACGGGCTGGGCCAGCTTGAAATCCACCCGGGCGATGTCGTTCATGGCCAGCCGGTCCGCGGGCAGGTGTTCCAGGCTGTTGATGTCCAGCTTATGGACGATGGCTGCCACCTTGGCCTTCACTTCCCGGGTGGTGTGGCGGATCAGGTAGGTGCGGGCCCGATCCAGGGGCGTTTCCCCCAGCCAGCAGACCACGGCCTGGATTTGCTTGGCGGCGTCGGGCCGGGCTTCTGCCGGGGCGGCGGGGACGATCATGTCGCCCCGGGAAATGTCGATCTCGTCTTCCAGGAGCAGGGTGACCGATTCCCCGGCGATGGCGTCGGGCCGGGATTCCCCCCCCAGCTGAATGTCCTTGATGCGGGTTTCCCGGCCCGAGGGTAGCACGGCCACCGGGTCCCCCACGGCCACGGCCCCGGTTTCCACCCGGCCCATGAAGCCCCGGTAGTCGTGGAGTTCCGGATTGGCGGATTCCTGGGGCCGGCACACGTATTGGACGGGAAAGCGGAAGCCGGCGGCGGCTTCGCTGTCGGCGGTGCCCGCGGCTTCCAGGATGTCCAGCAGGGTGGGACCGTCGTACCAGGACAGGGCTTCACCCCGATCCACCACCATGTCCCCGTTTAAGGCGGAAAGGGGAATGAAGCGCACCCCCTGGATGCCCAGCTGCTCGGCGAAGGCCAGGTAGTCTTGGCGGATTTTTTCGAAGACGGCCTGGTCGTAATCCACCAGATCCATCTTATTCACCGCCACCACCAGTTGGGGAATGCCCACCTGGTGGGCCAGGAAGGAGTGGCGCCGGGTCTGGGTGAGCACCCCTTTGCGGGCATCCACCAGAATAATGGCCAGATCGGCGGTGGACGCGGCGGTGACCATGTTGCGGGTGTATTGCTCGTGGCCCGGGGCGTCCGCAATGATGTATTTGCGCCGCCCGGTGGAAAAGTAGCGGTAGGCCACGTCAATGGTAATGCCCTGTTCCCGTTCGGCCTGGAGACCGTCGGTGAGGAGGGACAAATCCACCGCCGTCATGCCCCGCTTGTGGGAGGTGCGCTCGATGGCGTGGAGGGTGTCGGCCAGAATGGCCTTGGTGTCGTAGAGCAGGCGCCCGATCAGGGTGCTTTTGCCGTCATCCACGCTGCCGCAGGTGAGAAAGCGCAGCAGGCCGTGGTCTTGGGTGTTTTGTTCGGTGGCAGACATGGAAAATCCTCTGGAATGTTCGGTGGCGGCCCAGGGGGCCGGGGCGCTCAGAAGTAGCCTTCCTTTTTGCGTTGCTCCATGGAAGCTTCGCTGGTCTGGTCGTCCAGGCGGGTGGCGCCCCGCTCCGTAATGGTGGTGGTGGCGGTTTCGTCGATGATCTTGGCCACCGTGTCCGCGTCCGATTCCACCGGGGCGGTACAGGTAATGTCCCCCACGGTGCGGAAACGGACCTGGAGGGTTTCCACCGCTTCGCCCGGCTTGGGCTGGTTGATCACCGAGCCGTCCGCCAGGGGCACGTTGGCCGGGAAAATAGCGCCCTGGCGGCGGATCACGGCCCGTTCATGGGCGAAGTAGATGCTGGGCAGTTCCAGGTTTTCCCGTTCGATGTACTGCCACACGTCCAGCTCGGTCCAGTTGGAAATGGGGAAGGCCCGGATGTTTTCCCCCTTGAAGGCTCGGGCGTTGTAAAGGCTCCACAGCTCGGGGCGCTGATTTTTCGGGTCCCACTGGCCGAATTCGTCCCGGAAGGAAAAAATCCGTTCCTTGGCCCGGGCCTTTTCTTCGTCCCGCCGGGCGCCGCCGATGCAGCAGTCAAAGCCGAATTCTTCAATGGCTTCCAGCAGGGTCACGGACTGGTGCTTGTTGCGGGATTCCCCGGCGGATTTGAGCACCACCGTGCCCCGGGCCATGGAATCTTCCACGGAGCGGACGATCAGCCGTTCCCCCAGCTGGGCGGCCCGCTTATCCCGGAAGGCCACTACCTCCTGGTAATTGTGGCCGGTGTCGATGTGCATCAGGGGAAAGGGAAAATGGCCGGGGCGGAAGGCTTTTTCCGCCAGGCGCAGCAGACAGATGGAATCCTTGCCGCCGGAAAAGAGCAGTACCGGGTTGGCGCATTGGCCGGCCACTTCCCGCAGGATGTGGATAGCTTCCGCTTCCAGCCGGTCCAGGTGGGAGAGGGTGCGAGGGGGGATGGTTGCCATAATGGTCTCGTTTCAGGGTTGTTCTGGGCGGCTCAGCCTTTGACGTGGAGGCCGCATTCCTTGGTGGCCGGGGCTTCCCACCACCAGCGGCCGGAGCGGATGTCTTCCCCCGGGGTCACGGCCCGGGTGCAGGGGGCACAGCCGATGCTGGGGTAGAACTGGTCGTGGAGCCGGTTGTAGGGCACCTCATGGTCCAGGAGGTAGGCCCACACTTCCTTTTCCGTCCAGTCCGCCAGGGGATTGAATTTTTCCAGGCCGTGGGTTTCGTCCCGCTCCCGCAGGGGCAGGCCCTGGCGGGTGGCGGACTGCTGGGCCCGCAGGCCGGTGATCCAAGCTTGGCGGCCCGCCAGGGCCCGGCTCAGGGGCTCCACCTTGCGGGCGTGGCAGCAGGCCTTGCGCAGTTCCACGGAACGGTAAAAGCCGTTGATACCCTGGTCCCGCACATAACTTTCCACCGCCTCATGGCGGGGGTAGTACACCTCCAGGTGGAAGCCGTAGCGTTCTTCCACGGCGGCCATGAGATCGTAGGTTTCCGCCGGCAGGCGGCCCGTATCCAGGGAGAAGATGGTGATGGGGAGCTGGTCCTGGCGGATCAGGTCGGTGAGCACCATGTCTTCCGCCCCCAGGCTGTTGGCGAAGGCCACCGGGCTGAAATCCCGGGCGATGTCCGCCAGCAGGCGGCGGGCGCTGTCCGCCTTGGCCGCCACGGCGGCCTTGAGTTCCGGGCTGACTTTGAATTGGCTGGGAATGACGCTCATGGGCTTATCTCCGGCGGAAAAGGGGAACGGGCCGGTCCGTTCCGGTCTGGTAGGCGTCGTGGAAGGTGTCCAGGAGCGCCAGGGCGGTGTCCGGGCTGCGGCCTTCCTGGAGGGCAAAGGCGTCGATGCCGCAACGGCTCATGTAAAAGAGCTGGTCCGGCAGCACGTCTCCCACGGCCCGGATTTCCCCCTGGTAGCCATACCGTTCCCGAATCAGGCGGGCGCTGGAATAGCCCCGGCCATCGGTGAATTTGGGGAAATCCACGGCCACCAGGGCCATCCGGTCCAGGTCCGGGAGCAGGGCTTCCGGGGCTTCTCCGGCGGCCAGCCAGACGCCGATTTCTCCCGCGGCGGCCCGCTCCGCCAGGTCGGCCTGGCGGGCCTGCCAGACGGTCAGGGGAACCAGCAGGGGGCCAGGGGGCAGGGCCACGGTGGCCGCCGTTTCCCCTTCCGCCAGGATCAGGCGTTGCCAGGTGTCTTCCACCAGGCGGCGATTTTTGATGATGTGTGCCATGGGGCTTCCTTGTCTCAAATCCGGTTCAGGCCGCAGGAGCAGCATTGACGCCCTTCAGACGGGCGCCGAAGAGGGTTTCCTTGAAGAGCCCGGTGCCGATCCGGTCCAGGGCCTGGAGAAAGCTTTCCCCTTCTTGGCGATTATCAATGTAGAGGCGGATGATGGTTTCCACCGCATCCGGCACCTCGGCCCCGGGAATGGAGGGGCCCAGCACCTTGCCCAGGCGGGCGTCGTTGCCCTGACGGCCCCCCAGGGTGATCTGGTACCACTCCTCCTTGCCCTTATCCACCCCCAGAATGCCGATGTGGCCCACGTGGTGGTGGCCGCAGGAATTCATGCAGCCGGAAATATTGAGTTCCAGGTCGCCAATGTCGTAGAGATAGTCCAGGTCTTCAAAGCGGGCCTGGAGGGCGTTGGCGATGGGAATGGACTTGGCGTTGGCCAGGTCGCAGAAATCCCCCCCGGGGCAGCAGATGATGTCCGTGAGCAACCCAATGTTGGGGGTGGCCAGGCCGGCGGCCCGGGCTTCCCGCCACAGGTCCGGGAGCTGGTCCCGGACCACGTCGGCCAGGACCAGATTCTGTTCGTGGGTGACCCGCAGCTCGCCAAAGCTGTAGCGTTCCGCCAGGTCCGCCACCAGGTCCATCTGTTCCGCCGTCACGTCTCCCGGGGCCCGGCCCGGGGCTTTCAGGGACAGGGTCACGGCGGCGTAGCCCGGCACCCGGTGGGGGGCCACATTGCGCTCCAGCCAGCGGGCGAAGGCTTTGTCCGTTGCGGCCAATTGTTCCTGGGCGGCGCTTTGGGCGGGCAGGGTCTGGTAGGCCGGGGCGGCGAAATCTTGGGCCACCCGGTCGTATTCTTCCCGGGTCAAGGTGCTGGGGCCATCCTTCAGGTACTGCCATTCCAGGTCCACCTCGGCGGCGAATTTCTCCACCCCCAGGGCCTGGACCAGAATTTTGATGCGGGCCTTGAAGGCGTTGTCCCGGCGGCCGTAGCGGTTATAGGTGCGGACGATGGCTTCCAGGTAGGTGAGCAGATGGGCCCAGGGCAGGAAGGCTTTGATCTCCTGGCCCCGGATCGGGGTACGGCCCAGGCCGCCCCCCACAATGACCTGAAAGCCCGGTTCCCCCTGGGCATCCTCCACCAGACGCAGGCCCACGTCGTGGAACCAGGTCAGGGCCCGGTCTTCCCGGGCGCCGGAAATGGCGATCTTGAATTTGCGGGGCAGGAAGGCGAATTCCGGGTGGAAGGTGCTCCACTGGCGGACGATTTCCGCGAAGGGCCGGGGGTCCAGGATTTCGTCCGGGGCCACCCCTGCCAGCTGGTCGCTGGTCACGTTGCGGATGCAGTTGCCGGAAGTCTGGATGGCGTGGAGATTCACTTCCGCCAGTTCCCCCAGGGCGTCGGGCACCCGTTCGATGGGAATCCAGTTGAACTGGAGATTGTGCCGGGTGGTGAAGTGGCCGTAGCCCTTGTCGTAGTCCCGGGCAATGCGGGCCAGGCGGCGCAGCTGGCGGGCAGCCAGGAGCCCGTAGGGCACGGCAATACGGAACATGGGGGCATAGCGCTGGACGTAGAGGCCGTTTTGCAGGCGCAGAGGCTTGAACTCGTCGTTGCTCAGTTCGCCACTCTGCCAGCGTTGCACTTGCCCCCGGAACTGGCTGACCCGTTCCTGGAGAAAGCGTTTGTCGTCTTCGTTGTATTGATACATCGGGGGCCTCTTGGAGGTCGTTGGGGTTGTCTATATTGGTCAGGCCGGGATTTTAGGCGGCGATGAGCTTGGTGCCTACCAGGACCAGAGTACCGGCCAGCAGGGGCCGCAGCACCCGCTCCGGCACCCGGGCGGACAGGGTGCTGCCGATCCAGATGCCGGGCAGGGAGCCTAGCAGGAGGGTGCCCAGCAGGTGGAAATCCACGCTGCCAATAAACCAGTGGCCAATGCCCGCCACCAGGGTCAGGGGCACCGCATGGGCCACGTCGCTGCCCACGATCTGCTGGGTGGGCAGGCGGGGGTAGAGGAAAAACAGGGCGGCGGTGCCCAGGGCCCCCGCCCCGACGGAGGAGAGGGAGACTAGCACTCCCAGCAGGGCGCCCACGGCCACCGTAATGGCCGTCAGATGGCGGGGCGCGGCGGGCCCGCCTTCCGGATGGCTGTGTTTCTGGCCCAGGGCCTGAATCCGCTTGCGCAGCAGAATGGCCGCGGCGGTGCCCAGCAGGGCCAGGCCCAGACCAATGGAAATGAGGTGGGCGGCGGCCGGGCCCTGTTTGGGCAATTGGGCCAGAATGGTGAGGGTCAGGGCGGTGGCCGGAATGCTGCCGATGGCCAGGCGGCCCACGATGTCCCAGCGCACCTGGCCCTGGCGGGCGTGTACCAGGGTGCCGCCGCTTTTGGTTACGGCGGCGTAGAGCAGATCGGTGCCCACGGCGGTGCTGGGATGGACCCCGAACAGGAGGACCAGCAGGGGCGTCATCAAGGAGCCGCCTCCCACGCCGGTGAACCCGACAATGGTGCCGACGATGAAGCCTGAAAGGGTGTAGAGCCAGTCCATTTGCGCCGTCCTTATATCAACGGGGCGCATCCTAACAGGGGTAAATTTGCCACAAAAGAATATTGTGGTATCTTGTTATAACTTAAAGTTATTACAAGGCCGCTGTCATGAAGCTGCAACAGCTACGTTACCTGGTGGAAGTCTCCCGGCGGGGACTGAATGTTTCCGAGGCGGCGGAGGCACTTTACACCTCCCAGCCCGGGGTTTCCAAACAGATCAAGATGTTGGAAGACGAGCTGGGCATCATCGTTTTCGAGCGTAGCGGCAAGCGCCTCACCGGCATTACGGAACCGGGCAAGGCGGTGCTGGAAATCTCCAACCGCATTCTGCGGGAAGCGGAAAACCTGAAGCGGGTGGGGGAAGAATTCGCCGGCGGGGATTCGGGCAGTCTGGTGGTAGCTACCACCCACACCCAGGCCCGCTACGCCCTGCCGCCGGTGGTGAAACGCTTTACCGAGCGCTACGCCAAGGTGCGCCTGCACATTCACCAGGGCAGTCCCGCCCAGATTGCGGAATGGACCTCCAGCGGGGAGGCGGATCTGGCCATTGCCACCGAGGCCCTGGATAGTTTCCCTCAGCTGCTCACCATGCCCTGCTACCAATGGACCCACTGCGTCATTGCCCCGGACGGCCATCCGGTGCTGAACCAGGGGCCCCTTACCCTGTCCCTCCTGGCCCGCTATCCCCTCATCACCTATGATCCGGCGTTCACCGGGGGCGGGCGCATCAGCCAGACCTTTGAGCGCCAGGGCCTGACCCCCAACATCGTCCTCTCCGCCATCGATGCGGATGTGATCAAGACCTATGTGGGTTTGGGCCTGGGCCTGGGCATCATCGCCCGCATCGCCTTCGATCCGGCCCGGGACACGGGCCTCCAGGCTCTGGACGCGGCCCACCTGTTCCCCTCCAATACCACCCGTCTGGGCCTGCGCCGGGGTACCTACCTGCGCCGCTATGAATACGATTTCATCGAATTCTTCGCTCCCCACCTGACCCGCAAGGCAGTGGAGCGCTCCATGCAGGGCGCCCTGAGCGGGGCGGACGAATACCAGTTGTAGGTCGACGGGCGGTCTTGGCCGTCTCCGCAAAAGAAAAGGCCGGGATTTCCCGGCCTTTTTTTGGGGCGTTTTTCCCGGGGATTAAACCAGCCGGGCAGCCCGCAATTCTGTCTTCAGGTAAGCGTAATAGACCGGGGCGGCGATCACCCCGGGTACGCCGAACGCCGCTTCCATGGCCAGCATGGCGATAAGCAGTTCCCAGGAATGGGCGTCGATCTGGCCGCCCACGATGCGGGCGTTGAGGAAGTATTCCAGCTTGTGGATGAGGATGAGGAACACCAGGGAGGCGGTGGCCACGGGGACGGAAACGCTCAGGCTGACCACCACGATAATGGTGTTGGTGACCAGATTGCCCAGCACCGGGATTAGGCCGATGAAGAAGGTGAGGACGATGAGGGTCTTGCTGAAGGGCAGGTCGATGCCGCTCAGGCGCAGACCCCCTTCCAGGTAGAGACCGGTGAGGCAGGCGTTCAGGGCGGCGATGCGCACCTGGGCAAAGACAATGCGGCGGAAGGCGTTGCCCAGCCGGGCGGCCCGCAGGGTCAGGGCGGCGGCCAGGGGGCGGCTGTCCTTGGGGGGACGGGCCTGGTGCAGGGCCACAATGGCCCCCACCACCATGCCCAGGAGAATATGGACCAGGCCCCGGCCCGCGTCCTTGCCAATGCCCTGCAATTCCGTGGCGTGGTTACGCAGCCAGTCAATGATGTAGCCCTTCAATACTTCCGGATCGCTGGGCAGGGTGCCCCCCAGCCAGAGGGGCAGGTGGGGCCGGGTGCCTTCGATAATGTCCGCCATTTTTTGCAGCAGGGCGGCAGGGGAGCCTCCCTCCTGGGCGATGAAGGTGGTAATGCCCATGGCCGCGGCCACCAGAATGGTAATGATCAGGGTCGCCAGGAGGATGACCGCCACCATCTTGGGCCGTCCGGCCCGGGAGAGAAAGGCGGGCACGTGGGGCGCCAGCAGGTGGGTCAGTTCGTAGATCAGCAGCCCGGCCAGGAGAGCGGGCAGTAGGTGGAGGCAGAGCACCAGGACCAGGGCCAGTCCGGCCAGGATCAGGGCACCGATATCAACGGGGGAAAAGTGGGCTTGGGGGCGGAGGGGAGCGGACTTGGGCATGGGCGGCGCGAAGGTCGGCGGTGTTCCGGTCGGTCGGAAAAGGGGGGCGCAGGCCTTATGGGGGGCGCCCCGAGGACGATCTGGTGACACCTGGCGCTTGGCTGCCTGAACCCGGTTTTTGCTGCTAAATGCTCGGGCCCAACCTCGGTGGGGGCAAGGGGCGCGTCCCGGTTCCCGGAGGGGGCGGGCGCCGGAGGGGAACCCTGGAAATCAGCCAAACACATTGATTTGCGGCGGATTCTACGCTAGAATGCCCGCCTTTCCAACCTTACCCTACCGTAATCCGCATGGCGGAGGGTTTACTGCCAAAAGGAGAATACATGCGCCATTACGAAATCGTCTTTATCGTCCATCCGGACCAAAGCGAGCAGGTTCCGGCCATGGTCGAGCGTTATCGGTCCATCGTCACCAGCCGCAGTGGTCTCATTCACCGTCTGGAAGACTGGGGCCGTCGCCAACTGGCCTACCCCATCGAGAAGGTGCACAAGGCCCATTACGTGCTCATGAACATCGAGTGCGATGCGGAAACCCTGGCCGAACTGGAACACTCCTTCAAGTTCAACGACGCCGTGCTGCGTCACCTCATCGTCAAGATGAAGGCTGCGGTAATCACGCCTTCTCCCATGATGAAGGAAGAAAAGTCCAAGTCCTTGCTGGAAGCTAAGGGCGAGGTCAAGGCTGAAGCCGCCGCTCAGCCCGCTGCTGAGCAGCCTGCCGCTGAACAGCCCGCCGCCTAATCGGACGTTGGCTGTTTCCGCGAATCACGTCGAAATCTCCGGCGTTCTCATTGAACGCAAGGCCTTGCGTTATACGCCGGCCGGAGTCCCGGTCTCGGAAGGGCGCCTGCGCCACGAGTCGGAATTGACGGAAGCGGGAAAACCACGGCTGGTCGAATGTGAAATCGGGGTAATTGCCCTGGGAGATTCAGCTCAGTGGTTACAAAGCGCGGCAGCCGGCGGGCGGATGAAGATCATCGGATTCCTCGCCTCCCGCAGCCGCAACAGCCGACAGCCCGTATTGCATGTAGAACGAATCGAATTTTTGGAAGGAAACGAAAATGGCTAGACCCTTTTTCAAGAAAAAGGACGATGACAAAAAGAAGCGTCGTGGTGGTGGCATGTTCAAGCGTCGGAAATTCTGCCGCTTCTCTGCCGAGAAAGTGGAATGGATTGATTACAAGGACGTGGACGTGCTGAAGGATTTCATCGCCGAAAACGCCAAGATCATGCCCGCCCGCCTGACCGGTACCAAGGCCCACTACCAGCGTCAGCTGGGGGTTGCGATCAAGCGCGCCCGTTACCTGGCCCTGCTGCCCTACACCGACAACCACGCCTAATCGGGAGACCGTAACATGCAAATCATTCTTCTGGAAAAGGTCGTCAACCTGGGCGAACTGGGTGACGTGGTCAAGGTCAAGGACGGTTACGCCCGTAACTTCCTGATCCCCTCCGGCAAAGCCAAGCGGGCCACTCCCGCCGCCATGGCCGAGTTCGAACTGAAGCGCGCCGATCTGGAAAAGGCCCAAGCTGACAAGCTGGCCGCTGCCCAGGCCCAGGCCGAACAGCTGAACGGTCTGATGGTGCAAATCACCCGTAAGGCTGGCATGGACGGTCGCCTGTTTGGTTCCGTGAGCAACTTCGACATCGCCGAAGCTCTGGAAGCCCAAGGCCACAAGGTGGAAAAAGCCACCATCCGCATGCCCCTGGGTCACCTCAAGGCCATTGGCGACTACACCATCGATATCGCCCTGCATACCGATGTGATCGCTCAAGTGACCGTGTCCGTCCTCGGCGAACACTAAGCTTTTCCGTTAAGGAAAAGGAAAAACCCCGGCTACGGCCGGGGTTTTTTTATGGCGGTTCCCGGAGATGGGCGGGCCGTGGCAAATTCCCTTGTCCTGCCATGCCCCTGTCGTTACCATAAGCCCTTCAAAAAATAAGGGGGGTGGTATGGCGCTGGTCATCAAGTCCTGGTCGGTGAAAACTTCACCGACCGCAAATGAGCCCTATGTGCGTATTCTGGGGCGGGAAAGCGGTCTGCTTTCCTTTCTCCTTTCCCTGGTGGGGGTGGATGCCACCACCACCCTGGTCATTACCCACACCCACATGGAATTTGAAACCGGCTCCCTGTCCGGTTTCATCCGCCGCATTACCCCGTTTGCCCACATGAGCTCGGCCTTTTACGGCCGATTTAAGCCCTGGAAAACCGCTGGCGGCCTGCTGCTGTTTACCCTGTTTGTGAGCGGTTCCCTGGTGGGCAAGGGAGGCGTGTTGAGCACCTTGGGGTTGCTTCTGCTCCTGGTGGGCGGAGTTGGCGCCCTGATTTATTACTTCCTCAACCGGGAACTGACCCTGGGTTTCCATGAGGACAGCGGGGCGGCCCTGGGCATCACCTTTAAGCGTTCCGTCATCGAAGGTCAGGAAATCAACGAGGAAGCCCTGCGGCGCATTATCGCCATTGTGGAACACCTGCTGGCCGGTACGCCGGTGCCCGCCCAGGTGAGCCTGGGTGGCGCCCCTGCCAATCCCCGTCTGGCGGAAGCGGCGCCCACCTCTTTCCGGGAAGTGCTCCAACCGACCCGGCCCAGCCTCTGCCCCGCCTGTCACCAGCCCGTGGGGCCGGAGGACACCTTCTGCGGTAGCTGCGGGCGGCGCCTGGATTAGGCCTGTTTTTCCTCTCCCGATTTTTCCCTTTTTTCTCCGTTTTAAGGCCCTATGTCCACCTGTTCCGCCTGCCGTGCTGAACTCAAGCCCGGCGCCCAGTTTTGTCCCCATTGCGGGGCCCGTCAGACCCCTGTCGGCGCTCCCGCTTCCGCCGATCCTCAACCCGTAGGGCCGACCTGTCCCGCCTGCGGCCATCCCCTGAAACCCGGTGCCCGCTTCTGCGGTGCCTGCGGCCAGGCCTTGGAGGTTGCCTCTCCCGTGGTGCCGGAGGCCCAGGTAGCCCCTGGGGAACCTATTCCCGCGGCGGCCCCTCCAGCGTCGCCGGCGCCAGCGTTCGTGCCCGCTGCCGAGTCTCCGGCGGCCGCTGCAGTCGTTCCCCCCCTGACCTTTTTCTCCGAACCTACTGGGACCCCATCCCCGGAGGTGCCCCCCCGGACCTTCCAGATGGCCCCCCCGGAGACTCCTTCTGCCCCCGCGGCTGTAGCCCTGGGTGCCCAGTTAAGCGCCGGGCCTGCTGGCGCCCCTGCTGATACGGGAAGCGCCGCGCCCCGGGAAGCAAGTGCCGGAGAGGACGCGCCGCCCCGGAAGTCCGCCCTGCCCCTGTTGCTGGGGGCCGGGGTCAGCGTCATTGCCCTGGTGATTTTTGGGGCCGTGGTGTGGTATCTCCAGGCCAGCAAGGCGGCGCCGGCGGAGGCTAATGCCCCCGCAGTCCCGATGCCCGCCCCTCAAGCCTCCGTGCCTCCCTCCTCCCAACCCGCTCCGGTCGCCGCGCCCCAACCGGCGCCCGCTCCGGTTCCCCAGGCCGTTCCGGCGCCCAGCGCCCCGGCGGCGGCCCCGGCCCCAGCCCCGGAGGAGGCTCCGGCGCCTGCTTCCGAATCCCCCAAAGGGACCAAGAAAGGCAGCCATAAGGGAACGAAGGGGGCTGCCAAGGATAAGACGGAAGCGGCTAAAAGCGGCGCCAAGGATGGGGATGAAGCCGCCTACATTCGCAAGATGAACGACCAACTGGAACGGCAGATCCGGGATCTGCAACAACACTGACCTTGAGGAATCCACCATGGATATGAAACTTTCCCTGAGCCTGGCGGCCCTGCTTACCCTTTCCGCCTGCGCTTCCAATGGCAATGGTACGGCCACCGGTTCCCACGCCGGGGATAAGGCGGCGGTGGGGGCGGTGATCGGTGGGGGCGGCGCCTATCTGGGCTGCAAGCTCCTGGGGGGCTCCAATGTGGCCTGCCGCAATCTGGCGGTGGTGGGGGCGGCGGCCGGGGGCTATATCGGCTGGAAGCAGGGCAAGGAGCAGGATCTGGCGGAAGCCCAGGCGTTCGCGGACAAGATGCGCCAGTCCAAGGTGCCGGTGCAGACCGACACGGGCACGGTGCGGCACCAGGACGACAAGGGCCAGCCCGTGGCCTATACGGCCTGGCGGGGCACCAATGTGGGCCTGCCCCCCAAGGCCCTGGCGGCGGGGGACCCGGATCTGCAACATAGCGTGGAATTGGCCGGTCAGCTGGCGGTTTCCCGCCACGAGTCCACCACGGTGATTGTGAGCGTCCCGGCGAAGCAGCGGGAAAATGTGCTCTTCTGGCTCAACAACGGCTTCCAGCAAGGCACGGCGGCCAATGACACGACGCCGCCCAAGATTCAGGAAGTGCCCTACAAGAAGGGCAGCCTGCCCTATCTGCGGGTCCAGCCCACGGATCAGCAGCAGTTCCACGCCTGAGTCCGGCGGGAAAAGGCCCATTCCCATGGGCCGGAAAGAGGGGGATGATTCCGCCTGGGCGTTTTGATGCCCCCGCCGGGTCATCCCCTTCGCGGTTCTCCTTCGTCCCCTTTCCTTTTTCCATTGCCGGCCTTCCTCCGGGTGGGCCGTTTGTTTGTCCCCATGAGCTACGAATACAACCCCAATAGTCCCCGTCTGGAATTACCCAATCCCTATTCCATCCAGAATCTGGCCCTGGTCCTGGCCGGTGGCGTCGGCATCATCGCCGGTGTGCTGCTGCTGTTCCTGATCCGCCACCATCTCCAGACCGACGGGGTGCACGCCGGAGAAGTGGCGGCCCTGGTGGCCTCCCTGGGGCTCCTGGTGCTGGGCCTGCTGGCCGTGGCCTTGGCCGCCACCCAGCTGCGCTTCTACTTTGGCCGGGGCAAGCCGGTCAGCCTGGCTCAGGAACTGGCTTCCGACGCCACCGGCGCGGGCCGGGGGGCGGACCGGGTCAAAGACATGCTGCGCCAGAGCGCCCTGACCTACGAGGAGCCCAGCGGCCCCATCAACGGCCTGCTCCACGCCTGGCTGCGGGATTTGATTTACGCGCCCCAGCCCCTACGCTACGGGGCCGAAGCCCAGTTCCACAATCTCCTGGTGGTGCTGGCCACCCTGGCCAGCTTCCTCTTGGCCTGGTTCTTCTTCGCCGGTTCCACCCACGGGGCCTGGGTGGGGATTTTCTACGGCCTCTTCGCCACCCGCACCATCCTGCGCCGCCTGTCCGTGGGGGGCGCCACCGCCTCCGCCCAGGTGGGCCTGGGGGGCTTTGTGGTGCTGATTCTCCTGGCCATTCTCCTGCCGGCCATCATTGGCCTGGTGTCCCATGTGCTGCCGCCCCTGGAAAGCGTTTCCGTGAACGGCCAGGTGCTGGCTACCCTGCTGGCCATTCTGGTGGCCACGGGCCTCTTTTTCGGCGCCATGATGGCCCAGCTCGGTTCCCGCCCCCAGATCACCCCGGTGGCCTGTGACCAGCGCACCCTGACCATGAACGCCCATCCGGCCCAATTGACCGAGGAACTGGAACGCCAGTTGCAGGCCCAGTGGCAGGAGCAGATTCCCAACCGGCGCTACGTGCGCCAGCCCCCGGTGATTGGTGCCAAGGGGGCGTTTGGGGCCGAGCTGCTGGAAGAAACCCAGCCCTTCCCCCAAAGCAACCATCTCTATCCCAGCTTCGCCAATTGCCTGGAAGCCAATCCGTTCCGCTGGCTCACCGCCCTGAGCTTCTACGCCGCCCTGCTGGCCCTTCTGGGGACCCTGGGGGTGGCCCTCTTTGCGGCCCGGCTGACGGATGGGGACAGCTCCTGGGGCTTCCTCACCTTTGGCCTGGGGATGCTCATGGCCAGCGCCTACGCCTTCCGGGGCAGCCAGTTCCTTTGGGGCCGCTTTGATTTCACCTCCACCCTGCTTTGGATTGAAATGCGGGGCAGCTGCCAGTCCGCCCGGGTGGATTACGGCAACCAGTTCCAGGACCGGGTAAAAACTGCCAAGGAATTGTTCAATATTGAAAACATGACCCTGCGGGTTTGGGCGGCGGAAGTGGATAGCATCATTTACGGCCGCCAAGGCGGTCGTACCGTGGTGGCCATGCGGGGCCGCCCCGATCTGGCCAAGGTCTATGGGGAACATCTGGAACGCTTTGCCGCTGGCCAGAGCCTGCTGGTGGCCCCCACGTCCACGGAAGACTTGCGCCGGGCCACGGCCCTGGGAGCCATCAACCGGCTCGGCGGGGAAAGCGCCGGGGTCAAGCTGGAAGACGCGGTCAAGGCGGTCAAGGCGGTCCAGGCCGGTCTGCTGGGCACGGAACCCGTGGCTCCGGCCCCCGAGGCCGCGCCCCTTTGCCCCAAGTGCGGCGTCACTGTGGAAGCGGGTCAGCGTTTTTGCGCCGAATGCGGCGCCTCCCTGCAAAACCCCTGATCGGGGCGGGGGGAGGGCGTGTAAAATCGTCCCCCTCCCGATTTGAAGACCACCATGAGCAAGCCTGATTTCCCCCGTAAAAAAGATTCCCCTTCGGCCCTTGATCCGGCGGTCGCCCAGCTGCGGGTGCCGCCCCATTCCGTGGAGGCGGAGCAGTCCCTGTTAGGCGGCCTGTTGCTGGACAACCAGGCCTGGGACAAGGTAGGGGACCTGATTAACGAAGGGGATTTTTACCGGGACGAACACCGGCGCATCTTCCGCCAGATTGTCCGGCTCTTTACCACGGGCAAACCGGCGGACGTGGTGACCGTGGCGGAAGCCCTGGATGCGGCGGGGGACGGGGAACATAGCGGCGGCCTGGCCTATCTGGGGGAACTGGCCGCCAATACCCCTTCCGCTGCCAATATCCGCCGCTATGCGGAAATTGTCCGGGAGCGGGCCATCCTGCGCCAGCTGGTGAGCGCCGGGGACGAAATCGCCACCAACGCCTTGAATCCCATGGGCCGGGATGCCAAATCCCTCCTGGACGATGCGGAATCCAAAGTCTTTGAAATTGCGGAAAAGGGCGCCGCCCACCAGCAGGGCTTTGTCCACATCAACCCCTTGCTGACCCAGGTGGTGGAACGTATCCAGGAACTCCATGACCGGGACAACCCCTCCGATATCACCGGGATTCCCACGGGCTTTTTGGACCTGGATCAGAAGACTTCCGGCCTCCAGCCCGGGGATTTGATTATTGTGGCCGGTCGGCCGTCCATGGGGAAAACCGCTTTCGCCTTGAACATCGCCGAATATGTGGCGGTGGAGCAGGGCTTGCCCGTGGGGGTGTTTTCCATGGAAATGGGAGGCGCCCAGCTGGCCATGCGGATGCTGGCCTCCCTGGGGCGTCTGGATTCCCACAAGGTGCGTACTGGCCGGCTCAACGACGATGAATGGTCCCGGCTGTCCTTCGCCCTGGGGAAAATGCACGAAAAGCCCCTCTATATCGATGAAACCGGCGGCCTGAATCCTCTGGATTTGCGGGCTCGGGCCCGGCGTCTGGCGCGCCAGTTTGGCGGCAAGCTGGGCCTGATCGTCATCGACTATCTCCAATTGATGGTCTCCGCCCGTTCCGGGGGCTCGGAAAACCGGGCTACGGAAGTGTCGGAAATTTCCCGTTCCCTGAAGGCCTTGGCCAAGGAGTTGGAAGTGCCGGTCATCGCCCTGTCCCAGCTTTCCCGGAAGGTGGAAGAGCGTAACGACAAGCGCCCCATGATGTCCGACTTGCGGGAATCCGGCGCTATCGAACAGGATGCGGACGTGATCATGATGATGTACCGGGAGGACTACTACAAACCGGACACCCAGGACAAAGGCACGGCGGAAGTCATTATCGGCAAGCAGCGGAACGGCCCCACGGGCACGGTGCGCCTGGCCTTCCTGGGGGAATACACCCGCTTCGACAATCTGGCCACGGGCAGCGAATACTGAGGTTTCCCGGAATACGGGGAAGGCGGAGGCGCCGCCCAGGGGGCGCACCTCCAAAAGAAAAAGGACGGGAAGCCGTCCTTTTTTTGTGTCTGCTTTGCTTGCCGGTAGGTCCGGGGAGCCGTTCGATGAGGTCACGGTTCCCCGATTAAGGGGGCGAGGGTGAGGCCCCATTTCCCGCCCCCGCGGATGGGGGCAGGGCGCCGGGGACGGATCAGGCGTCGGTGGGGCGGGCTTCCAGGCTGAGGCTGGTGGGGCGGGCCAACATGCGCACCTGGTTGCCGCTCACGGAGGCGGCCAGCACCGGGCTGTTGAGCAGGTAGGACTGGTCCGGACCCTGGGGCAGATGGACGCTGTCCGCGTTGCTGTAAGCGATCCAGTTCATTTCCCAGAAGCCGAAGAGACGGCGGCGCAGGGCGGCCCCTTCTCCGTTGCTCCGGTCCAGCACCGCGACCCGGGCCGCATCCGCCGGATCCACCGGGACCCAGCCGTAGTAAGGCGCGTAGAACTCGGCCCGGACGTGGAAGGCCCGGCTCACATCGCCGCTGCGGCCCAGGGCGGGGGACTGACGGGACAGGCCCAGGCGTTGGCCTACCACGATGCGAGCGGGGATGCCCGTGGCCCGGCACAGGGCCACAAACAACCCGGCCACGCCGTGGCCGTCATCCTCTTCCCGGACGCTGCACAGGGCCGGGGCGACGCTTTCCGGAACTTCCCCGCCCTTACAGCTGCTGCCGGCGGCTCCCGCGTGTTCGGTGACCCAGTTGAAAACGGCCAGGGCCTGGGGCATGGGTTCCCGGATGCGGCCGATGATGGTATCGGCCAGCTCGGAAATGACCTCGTCGGACCAGGGCCCGTAGGGGTCCAGGAAGGGGGACAGGGTGTCTTCCGTTTCCGGAGTGGGGGCCCGGCGGGTGATGTCAAAGAGCCGCTGCCGGGTGCCCACCTTCATGGTCAGGGTCAGGCTGGGATTGGCCGTGCCCGGCTTCCAGTCCCCAAGAAAGGTGAGCAGACCCGAATCGTTATCCCGAAGAATGCCGCCGTGGCTGAAATTGCCCAACCATTCCAGGCTTTCCAGGCGCTGCCAGCGGGTTTCCAT
This sequence comes from Azospira inquinata, assembly GCF_018905915.1. Classification (NCBI taxonomy): domain Bacteria; kingdom Pseudomonadati; phylum Pseudomonadota; class Betaproteobacteria; order Rhodocyclales; family Rhodocyclaceae; genus Azospira; species Azospira inquinata. The sequence goes on along the minus strand of NZ_CP064782.1, from coordinate 426,269 downwards.
GGGCATGGGCATCCACAGGCGCAGGGCATCGCCCTGGGCCGGGGGGGTGACCTTGAGGGTCAGTTCATAGTGGCGCCAGGGTTCGTTGTCCTTGCGCACCGGAGCCGGTGCGGGGGCGCCGAAACCGCCGTTGGACAGGGGGCGCAGACCCGTGGGAGGGGCCCGGTGGGCGGCGGCCCGGGCGGTGGCGATGCGTTCGGAGCGATCTGCCTTTTCCACGCCGCCGTGGCGTTTGCTGGAGCGACTACCTTTGGCGGAGCTTTTGGAGCCCTTGCCGGAAGCTTTGGCGGCGCCCCCCGCTTTGGCGGAAGACTTAGCGGATTTGGCGGCACCACCGCCTTTTTTCTTACCGGCCAGTGCCGGTACGGGTGCCAGGGCGAGGCCGCCGGCAAGCGCGAGGAAAGCGCGGCGTTTCATCGTCGTCCCTCCGGGGAAAAAAACAAAAGCCGCGCCCGCGACGGGTGCGGCTATAAAGAATGACTAACGAGGAAAATTATAGCACTTCGGCCGCATGGTCCGCTAAACGGGAGCGTTCACCCCGTTGCAGGGTGATGTGGCCCGAGTGGGGCCAGCCCTTGAAGCGATCCACCACGTAGGTGAGGCCGGAGGAGCCTTCGGTCAGATAGGGAGTGTCGATCTGGGCGATATTGCCCAGGCAGACCACCTTGGTGCCCGGCCCGGCCCGGGTGATGAGGGTCTTCATCTGTTTGGGGGTGAGATTCTGAGCCTCGTCGATAATCAGGTATTTGTTGATAAAGGTGCGGCCCCGCATGAAATTGAGGGATTTGACCTTGATCCGGCTACGGATCAGGTCCATGGTGGCCGCCCGTCCCCAGTCGCCGCCGTAGGAACCTGGCTGTTCTTCGGTTTTGTTGAGCACGTCCAGGTTGTCCTCCAGGGCGCCCATCCAGGGGGCCATTTTTTCCTCTTCCGTGCCCGGTAAGAAACCGATGTCTTCCCCCACGGGAACGGTCACCCGGGTCATGATAATTTCCGAGTAATGCTTGGTTTCCAGGACCTGGGTGAGGCCCGCCGCCAGGGTCAGCAGGGTCTTGCCGGTGCCAGCTTGGCCCAGGAGGGTGATGAAATCGATTTCCGGGTCCATGAGCAGGTTGAGGGCGAAATTCTGCTCCCGGTTGCGGGCGGTGATGCCCCACACATTGTTCTTGGGATGGGTGAAGTCGATCAGGGTTTCCAGTTCCGCCTTTTTCCCTTCCACGCTGCGCACAATGGCATGGAGGGGCTGGGGGCCTTCCTGGAAGACAAATTCATTGACCAGCAACTGGGCACAGAGGGGGCCTTGCAGGCGGTAATAGGTGCGCCCTTCCTTCTTGCCCGATTCCATGCCCTGGCCGTGCTTATCCCAAAAATCCGGGGGCAGTTCCCGGACCCCGGTATAGAGCAGGTCCGTGTCTTCCAGCACCTTGTCGTTGAAGTAATCCTCCGCCGCCAGGCCCAGGGAACGGGCCTTGATGCGCATGTTGATGTCTTTCGACACCAGGACCACGGAACGCTTGGGATAGCGGCGCTGGAGGTGGATGACCACGGCCAGGATCTGGTTGTCGTACTTGGTCTTGGGCAGGGCCGGGGGCAGTTCCGAATTAATGGCCTCCGTCTGCAGGAACAGGCGGCCACTGGCCAGCTTGTTGGAAGGCCCCTCCAGGGGAATGCCCTCCTCGATGTTGTCGTCTTCCAGGTGGGCCAGGATCTCGTCCAGGGTCCGGCTGCATTGCCGGGCGTTACGGGCGATTTCCGACATGCCTTTTTTGTTGTTGTCCAACTCCTCCAGGGTCATGATGGGGAGAAAGACATCGTGTTCCTCAAAGCGGAACAGGCTGGTGGGATCGTGCATCAGCACGTTGGTATCCAGCACAAAAAGCTTGCCGGGTTCGGGGGAGGTTTCCTTTTTACTACGCGCGCCGGTTTTACGGACCATAGTGGGAGGTTTCCTGGTGGTTGGCTGAAATTACAGGGTTTTGACGAAATCCAGCACTTCCTGGGCATGACCGGGCACTTTCACGCCCCGCCATTCCCGTTGCAACACGCCCCCAGCGTCAATGACGAAGGTGCTGCGTTCAATGCCTCTTACCTCTTTCCCATACATTTTTTTCAGCTTGATGACCCCGAATTGCTGGCAGAGGCTTTCTTCCTTGTCGGAAATCAGGGGGAAGGGGAGGTTTTGCTTGGTTTTGAAATTTTCGTGGGATTTCACGCTGTCCCGGGAAACCCCGGCCACCACTGCCCCCAGGGCCTGGAATTCCGGATACAGGTCCCGGAACTGTTGGGCTTCCGTGGTGCAGCCCGGGGTGCTGTCCTTGGGGTAGAAATAGAGCACCACCGGATGACCCCGGTGGGCGGCAAGGGTGAAGTCGCTATCGCCCGTGGCGGGCAGGGAAAAGTCGGGGAGGGTTGCGGCCATCTGGGGCTCCTGTTGTTGTTAAGGTATGGGGGAATTGTTGGGGCAAAGGCCCGCCGGGTCAAGGGTCGGCGGGCCTGGGGGAGCCGTCAGGAAAGCGGCAGTCTGGCACCGGATAATTGTAAAGATGAGTAAATCTCTCTTTCTCGCCGGCGGCCCCCGGGGCGTGTTGTTGCTCCATGGCCTGTGCGGCAATCCCCTGGAAGTCCAGCCCGTGGCCAAGCGCCTCCACCGCCAGGGCTACACGGTCTATGCCCCCTTTCTGGACGCTTACGGGGGTAATCTGGACGGGCGTCAACAGGCCCCCTGGCCGGTGTGGGTGGAACGGGCCGAGCAGGCCTTAGCCCGCCTGGAAAAAAGCTGCACCCAGGTGGCGGCGGGGGGGCTGTGCATGGGCGGGGTGGTGTCCCTGGCCCTGGCGGCCCGGAATCCGGGGCGGCTCAAAGCCCTGCTGCTCATTTCCACCACCCTGTTCTACGACGGCTGGAATATTCCTCGGCTGCAACGCTGGTTGTTGCCCCTGGCCTGGATTCGCCCCCTGCGGGAGCGCTGCCGCTTTCAGGAAACCGAGCCCTTCGGCTTGAAAAACGAACGGCGCCGCCAATGGATCGCGGCCCTCATGGCCGGGGAAGGGGATTCCCCCGCCGGGGCCGCCAGCATGCCGGTTTCCGCCGTATTTGAAGCTTCCCGCCTGATGCGCCGGGTGCGGGCCGACCTGCCCAATATCCGGGTGCCGGCCCTGATTCTCCATGCGGAGGAGGACGAGGTGGCCAGCCCCCGCAACGCCCGCTATCTGGCCCAGTACCTGGGCAGTCCGGCCCAGGAGCTGCACTGGTTCCACGATAGCTATCACATGCTCACCCTGGATAACGACCGGGAGGCGGTAGAGGCCCATTGTGTGGATTTCCTGCACCGCCATCTCCCCCTTCCTCCCCTGCAACACGTGGCTTAAGGCCCCCTTCCCATGAATACCCTGGAAACCATCAAGCAATTGGCGGCGGACCATTTCGGCATCGATCTGGCCGGCGTCACCCCCGAAACTCCTTTTGACCAGCTGGGCATCGACTCCCTGGCCCTCATCGACTTCATTTTTGAACTGGAAGACGCCTTCCACATCACCATTCCCCCCACGGCGGATGAGCCCCTGACTAATTTGGCTCAGCTCACCGCCTATGTGGAAGGACTGCAAAAGAAAGCCGGTGCCTGAGGTGGAAACCCCGGTTTGCATCACCGGCATGGGGGTGCTGTCCCCCTGCGGTAACAGCCCGGATAGCCTGGTGGATGCCCTATTGGCGGGCCGTTCCGGGGTGACCCTATACCCGGGGGACGAATCCCTGGGCCTGGCCCCCGCTGTGGTGGGCGCTTTGCAGGAAATCCCGGAATGGGGCCTGTCCAAGCCCCAGCAGGCCTCCCTGGACCGGTGCAGCCGCCTAGCCCTGGCCGCTGCCCACCAGGCCATGGGGGATGCGGGGCTGAGCCTCTCCGGGGACCAGGGTTTGCAGGCGGGTATCGCCTGGGGCACGGGCATGGGGGGCATCCACAGCCTGGAAGACGCCTATCGCCAGTTGTTTGAACGCCAGAGCCAGCGCCTGCGGCCCCTCACCGTGGTCATGGCCATGCACAATGCGGCGGCGGCCCACATCGCCATGGCCCACGGCCTGCGGGGTCCTTCCGTCACCTTCTCCAATGCCTGTGCCTCGTCGGCCATGGCCATCGGAGAAGGGGCCCGCTGGATACGCCAGGGGCTGGCGGAGGTGGTGCTGGTGGGGGGCGCCGACGCCCCCCTGACCCCCGCTACCCTGCGGGCCTGGCAGGCCATGGCCACCCTGGCCACGCCGGACCCCGCAGCGCCCCAAACCAGCTGCCGCCCCTTTGCCGCAGACCGGAGCGGTCTGGTCCTGGCCGAAGGGGCGGGGGCCCTAGTGTTGGAATCCCCGGCACACGCCCGGGCCCGGGGCGCCCGGATTCACGGGGAGCTGCTGGGTTATGGCAGCAGCTGCGATGCCAGCCATCTTTCCCATCCCGCCGTGGACGGCCAGGTGCGGGCCATGACCCAGGCCCTGGCGGAAGCCGGCCTGGGGCCGGAGGCAGTGGGCTATGTGAATGCCCACGGCACTGCCACCCGGGTGGGGGACCAGGTGGAAGCGGCAGCCATTGCCCAGGTCCTGGGCAATCGGGTACCGGTGAGCTCCACCAAGGCCCTCCATGGCCATTGCATGGGGGCCACCGGGGCAGTGGAATTCATCGCCAGCCTGACCGCCCTGGCCCGGGGGCGTTTGCTGCCCGCCTGGCACCGGGAACAGGCGGACCCGGCCTGCGATCTGGCTTGGGTCGCCCCGGAGAGTCGCCAGGCGCCTGCTTCCTCCGTTTTCCTCTCCAATTCCTTCGCCTTCGGTGGCAGCAATGGGGTTCTGGTGGCCCGGGCCGGGGCGGGGGATTCGGCCGCTTCTCTGTAATTTCCAGTTGGGACCGGCCCGCCGTTTCAGGGGGGGCGGGTTTCCTGGAATCGCGTACCCGGGTAATAGGGGGCGCCTGAAGTAACCTGGGTTTTGGGGCTAATGCGTCTGGGCAGCCGCCAGAGGGGTGGAAAATGCGCTTGGGGCGAAGAACTAGGAAGCCACCGGTTGGTGGTGGCGCGGGAAGGGGATAGGGGAGAAAGGCTGGCGGTGAATCCGGACGTGAGTTTGTCCGGGGGGGCCGTTGGAGAATACGGGAAGTCTGGAGCCTGCCCCGTTTAGGGGAATAGGGGCGGCAGGGAGGGCTTGGGATCACCAGCCCGGCCCCGTCCTTCTCGGTCGGACCGGGGCCCGAGGGCGACTAGCTCGAGCCTTAACGGCCCGGCAGAAATTCCTGACCCTGGACCATGAGGGTGCCGGAACGGCCCGGGATTTCCCCTCGGTGCATTTCGCAACGGGGCAGGGTGGCCTCATTCAGATCAGCGGCCATCTGGGCCAGGGATACCAGTTCATAGCCCTGGGCTTTCCAGCCTTCCAGGAGCTTTTCAAAGACCGGGGCCAGCTTCATGCCTTCCAGCTCCGCGTGGAGGGTATAGACATGGCCATCCGGGGCGCCGCCAGCGGTCATCTGCAACAAGTGGTCGGCCACATTGTCCGGAGTGATGCCATCCACCCCGATGAGTTCATCTAGGGTGGGCAGGGTGCTGGGTAATTCGGGGCAGCGGATGACTTCTCCGTTCACCACCGGAATAAAGGGTTCCCGGCCGGCCCGGGCGTTGGATACGTATTGGAGGCCCAGGCGCTGGGTGAGGCGCAGGGCATGGGCATTCATCTGCCAGCCGGCGGCCCCGAAGGTATGGGGCCGTTCCCCGAAAATATCTTCGTAGCGCTGCACCGCCTTGGCCATTTCCACTTCGGTCCATTCGTTGTCCGCTTCCGTGACCCGGTCTTGCCACAGTACGTGGTCCCAGCAGTGGATGCCCGTGTCGAAGCCTGCGTCCCGTACCGCCTGCATAATGTGGGCGCAGCGCTTGCCGATGTCCGGCCCGGGCAGCAGGGTGCCGTACATGAGGGTGAGCAGACCGTAATGCTCGGTCACCGAGGTGCGCTTCACCTTTTTCATAAAGCCGGGGCGAAAGGCCCGCTTAATGGCCCGCCCGGTATGATCCGGGCCCAGGGAAAAGAGGAAGGTGGCCTGGGCCTGGTGTTGTTGCAGCAGTTCCACCAGCCGGGGCACGCCGATGCGGGTACCCCGATAGGTATCCACGTCGATTTTCAGGGCAAGCTTCATGGGGGCGAGGGACAAAGGAAAAAGGTTAGGGGACTGGGCGGATTTTAACCGGCCGCCCCCGATCCGGGGGCTGGCCAGTTGCTAAAACGCCGGGAGCGCAGGGGATGGGACCGGCCCGTCTCCCTGCGCTCCCGGCGTGGGGCTGGCGCTTTTAGTCCACCAGCTTGCGGGCTTCCGCCACCTGACCCCGATAGGCTTCGAAAATGTGCTTCAGGGCATCTTCGAAGAGCACCTTGGGCGCCCAATCCAGGTCCGCCATGGTGTTGTCGATCTTGGGCACCCGGTGTTGGGTGTCTTGATAACCCTTGCCGTAGTATTCCCCGGAGGTGGTTTCCACCATCTTCACCTGGGCCAGGCTTTCCGCATATTCCGGATATTCCTTGGCCAGGTTGAGCATGAGGGTGGCCAATTCACGCACGGAATAATTGTTGGTCGGGTTGCCGATGTTGTAGATCTTGCCCGTGGCGATGCCGTCCTTGTTTTCGATGATTTTCATCAGGGCGTCAATGCCGTCGGTGATGTAGGTGAAAGCCCGCTTCTGGCTGCCCCCGTCCACCAGCTTGATGGATTCGCCCCGGACGATGTGGCCGAGGAACTGGGTGATCACCCGGGAAGAGCCTTCCTTGGGGGTGTAGATGGAATCCAGGCCCGGGCCAATCCAGTTGAAGGGGCGGAACAGGGTGTAATCCAGGCCTTCCTGCTGGCCGTAGGCGTGGATCACCCGGTCCATCATCTGCTTGGCGCAGGAGTAAATCCAGCGGGGCTTGTTGATGGGGCCCAGGACGAATTCGGAAGTTTCCGGATCGAACTGGGGATCCTTGCACATGCCGTACACTTCGGAAGTGGAGGGGAAAATCACCCGTTTCTTGTACTTCACCGCTTGGCGGATGATGGGCAGGTTGGCTTCAAAGTCCAGCTCGAAAACCCGCAGGGGTTCCTTCACATAGGTGGCCGGGGTGGCGATGGCCACTAGGGGCAGGATCACGTCGCACTTGCGCACGTGGTACTCGATCCATTCCTTGTTGATGGTGATGTCGCCTTCGAAAAAGTGGAACCGGGGATGGTCCAGAAGATCGGCGACCCGCTCGGAGTTCATGTCCATGCCGTACACCTCCCAGTCGGTGGTGTTGATGATGCGCTGGGAGAGGTGGTGGCCGATGAAGCCATTGACGCCGAGGATGAGTACTTTTTTCATGGGTCAGTCCAGAAAAGTCGGAAATGCGAAAAGGGTGAGCCGGCCAAATCGTCTGGTCGAGGCGCCCGGAAATCTTTAACGCGCTATTTTCCCACGCCCGAAGGCTTCCGTGAAAGCTTCCGCCGTCAAAAGCCCGGTGAGGCCGTCCACGGTGCGGGGCTGGTCGGGGGCCAGAATGGCCGCCAGCAGGCGCAAAACCCGGCCATCGCCGCAGTCCGCAAAGAGCCGGTCGCCTTCCACATAGAGCCCCGGGCCGCCAGGCAGGGGGCTCCGCTCCGGCTGGGGCAGGCTCTTCAGCACAAAGAGGCGCCGGTCCCCCAGATCGGTAAAGGCTCCCGGGTAGGGCGGGGCCACGGCCCGGATCAGGTTATGGATATCCCGGGCGGGCTGGTGCCAGTCAATGCAGCCGTCCTCCGGTTTGCGGCCCTTGCAGTAATTGCCCAGGCGGAGGTCCAGGGGGGTGGGGTGGGCGCTGCCGTCCAGAATTTTGGGCAGGGCCCGGTCCAGACAGATTTCCGCCGCGACCGTGACCTTGTTGAACACGTCCAGGGCCGTGTCGTCGGGCAGGATGGGCACGGCCTGTTGATCCACCAGACGTCCCGCATCGGGCTTTTCCACCATTTCGTGGAGGGAAGCGCCGGTTTGCCCCTCGCCCCGGATAATGGCCCAATTCACCGGCACCCGGCCCCGGTAGTGGGGCAGCAGGGAGCCGTGCATGTTGTAGGCGCCCTTGGCCGCCAGGGCCAGGAGCTCGGGCTTGAGCATCTGCCGGTAGTAGAAGGAGAAGAAGTAATCCGCGCCCACTTCCCGAAGCCGGGCCAACACGTCAGGCTGGTTGGCGTCTTCCGGGGTGATGACCGGAATGTCGTGGTCCTGGGCCAGTTGGGCGACGCTGCCGAACCAGATGTTTTCCCCCGGGCTGTCCTGGTGGGTGAGCACCAGGGGCACCTTCACCCCGTGGGCCAGGAGGGTAGCCAGGCAGCGCACCCCCACGTTGTGGTAGGCGAAGACTACCGCGGTGGCGCTCATTGGGGGCGGTCCTCCCCGTTGCCCGGATGGACCGCTGGCTCATCGGGCAGGCCCAGCACCGCTTCTAGCCGGTAGCGGGGGCGGTGGCGGACCTGCATGTAAATGCGACCGATGTATTCCCCCAGCAGGCCCACGGAAAAGAGCAGGATGCCGATGAGGAAAAAGGCGATACCGAAGAGGGTGAACAGGCCTTCCGCCTCCGGTCCCACGATGATGCGGCGCAGGGCCAGGAAGACCACGAATACGGCGGAGACGAAGGACAGCCCCATGCCGCAGACGGAAACGAACTGGAGGGGCACCAGGGAGAAGCCGGTCATCAGGTCGAAATTGAGCCGGATCAGGCTGTAGAGGGAATACTTGGATTCCCCCGCATGGCGCTCTTCGTGGGCCACCCCGATTTCCGTGGGGCGGCGGGCGAAGGTGTAGGCCAGGGCGGGGATGAAGGTGGCCACTTCCTGGCAGCTGTTGATGGCGTCGATGATGGAGCGACTGTAGGCCCGCAGCATACAGCCCTGGTCCGTCATCTTGATGCGGGTGATGCGCTCCCGCAGCCGGTTCATGGCCCGGGAGGCATAGCGGCGGAAGGCCGTGTCCCGGCGGTCCTGGCGGATGGTGCCCACGTAGTCGTGGCCCGCCCGCATGGCGTCCACCAGCTTGTGGATTTCTTCCGGGGGATTTTGCAGATCCGCGTCAATGGTGATGACCATGTCCCCCCGACAATGCTCGAAGCCCGCCATGATGGCCATGTGCTGGCCCGCATTGGCGGCGAAGAGCACTACCCGGGTCACGTCCGGGCGCTGCTGCCATTGCTCCCGGAGCAGGGCGGCGGACCGGTCCCGGCTGCCGTCGTTGATGAAAACGACTTCGTAGGTGGTGCCCAGGGCGTCCAGGGCGGGGTAGAGGCGGTCGAACAAGGCGGCCAGGCCGTCTTCCTCGTTATAGACGGGAACGATGACCGAAACTTCCGGATGGCTCATTTTTGCGCTTGTTGGAGAAGTTGGGAAAGGGCCTGACAGACGCGATCCACGTCGCTATCCGCCATGGCGGGGAAAAGGGGCAGGGTGATGGTACTGCGGCCAATGCGTTCGGCCACGGGGAAATCCCCGTCCTGGTAACCCTGGCGCCGGTAAAGGCTGAAGAGGTGCATGGCCGGGTAATGGACGCCGATGCCGATGCCCTGGGCCTTCATGGCGGCAATGAAGTCGCCCCGGCTCAGGGTCATCTGGTCCACGGGCAGCAGCACCTGGAACATGTGCCAGTTGGACTGGCTGAAATCCGCTACGGGCAGTTCCAGACCCAGGTCCCGGGGTAGCCCTTCAAAGTAGCGCCGGGCCAGCTCCCGGCGTCGGGCGGTGAAGTGGTCCAGATGGACCAGCTGACCCAGGCCGATGGTGGCGGCCACGTCGGTCATGTTGCCCTTGTCTCCGGCCACCGCCACGTCCATGGTGCCGTCGGGGAAGCGTTGCACTCCTTGCAGGCGCAGCCGTTCGCAGCGGGCCGGATCTATATCCGGGGGCAGCACCAGACAGCCCCCTTCCGTGGTGGTGATGTTTTTGTTGGCGTGGAAGCTGAAGGAAACGAAATCCCCCTGGGCGCCGATGGGCTTGCCCTGCCAGGAGGCGCCCATGGACTGGGCGGCGTCCTCGATGACCCGCAGCGAGTGGCGCTGGGCGATGGCGTAGAGCCGGTCCCGATCCACGGGCAGCCCGGCCAGATCCACCGGGATAATGGCCTTGGTGCGGGGGGTGATGGCGGCTTCCAGCCGGTCCAGATCCAGATTGCGGGTATCCGGCGCCACATCCACGAACACGGGCCGGGCCCCCACGTGAAGAATGACGTTGGCCGTGGCCACCCAGGACAGGGGCGTGGTAATGACCTCGTCCCCGGGGCCGACCCCGGCCAGCTTCAGGGCGATTTCCAGGGTAATGGTGCCGGAGCTGAACACCCGCACGGTGCGGCCGCCAAAATAGCGGGACAGGGCGGCTTCCAGTTCGGCGCACTTGGGGCCGGTGGTGATCCAGCCGGAGCGGAGGACCTCCCCTACGGCGGCAATGGTGGCCTCGTCGATGGCGGGGCGGGTGAAAGGCAGGAAATCAGCGGACATGGATTGGCCTGGTTGCCTTCCAGTCCCGGCGCGCCCTCCGGAAGCGGGGGGCGGGGGAACGGAAGGACGGGGAAAAGTTCAGGATTTTGCCACCAGAAAGACGCCGACGATAATGATCCCGATGCCCAGGAGCTTGGGGGCAGACAGGGCTTCGCCGAACCATTGCCAGGCGATCAGGGCATTGACCACGTAGCCGATGGAGAGCATGGGGTAGGCCACGGACACGGGCACCCGGGAGAGGGCCATGATCCACACCACCACGCTGATCACGTAGCAGCCCAGGCCCCCCATGATGTGGGGCTCGAAGGCCAGCTTCAGGCCCATGGGCAGGGCGTTTTCCAGGGTAAAGGCGAAATGACCTACGGCGGTGGTGCCTGCCTTGAGCAGCAACTGGGCGGCGGCGTTAAGCAGCACCCCGGTAAGGATAAGGGCGAAACTGATGGCGTTCATTGGGGTTTCCTGACAATTACCCGGTCATGGTCCCGGGCCACCACGGCCATGGGCAGTTTGCCCTGGAGTTGTTCATAGGTGCCCGGTTCCATGACGGCAAAGGCGTCCCGGTCCTGTTTCCAGCGGGCAATAAAAGCTTCCTGGCTGGGCAGCCATTTGTCCGGCTCCTGGCCGATGCCGAAAGCCAGTTCATCCTTGAAATCCACCAGGGTGACAAAGCGGTCCAGATAGTAGGGCAGGGTCTGTTCGTACATGCCCACGCTGTAGAAGGGGGTCTCGGCCTGGACCAGGGGGCGGATGTCCTTGGCCAGGTCGTAGGCGGAATAGGAGCGGCCCAGGATGTCGTGGCCCAGGAGGGCGATGTTGCCGCTCAAAAAGGTGCCCATGGCCAGGGTCAGCACCGCTCCCAGGGGCCGGTGGCGCAGGGTCTGCCAGAGAGCGGCGACCCCTGCCGCCAGCCACAGGGCGGCGGCTACGGTGAGCCAGCGGACGTAGCGGGGGACTAGATCAGCGGGGGCATTCACCGTATTCAGGTGGGCGGCCTGGGGCAGGAGGGCCAGGGCGGCGGCGGCCAGGGCCGTGGCTACTAGCAGATGGAGCAGCAGGGCCCGGCGGGAGATATTGGCCAGGGTATCCCCGGCCAGTATGGCTAGGGCCGGGAAAATGGGCAGGATGTAGGAGGGCAGCTTGGAGCTGGAGAGGCTGAAGAAGGCGAAAATCACCAGGCTCCAGAGGGCCAGCAGACGCCGGGGCTGGAAGTTGCCGGGCTGGAAGGAATGGAAAATGCGGCTGCCGTCTTCCCGGCCTGGGCGGCCAAAGAGATTGGCGAACCAGGACTGGACCACGGCCAGGGACCAGGGCAAAAAGCCGATGAGCAGAATGGGGATGAAATACCAGTCGGGCTGGTAGCGCCGGTGCACCTTGGTGAGGAAGCGCTCCACATGCTCATGCCAGAAAAAGAACCGGGGAAATTCCGGGTTGGCCAGGGATACGGAAACGAACCAGGGTACGGCAATGACCAGGAAGAGGGGCAGACCCCGGAGAATTTCCAGGCGCCGCCAGGGTTTCCAGTCTCGGGTAATCAGGCTGTAGGCCACCAGGGTGGCGCCGGGCAGGACCAGACCGATGAGGCCCTTGGACAGCATGGCCAGGGCCAGGGCCGCCCAGGTCACCAGCATCCAGGGGCGGCGCCGGTTTTCCTGGGTGTCCTGGGCGTTGGCGAAGAGCACCCCGGTAAGGGCTAGCTGGAGGAAAAAGCTGGTGCCCATGTCCAGGGTGGCAATGTGGCCGATCAGGTTGTGCCAGAAGGCGCTACCTAGCACCAGCATGGACAGGAGGGCGCTACGTCCGCCAAATAGGCGTAGGGCGGCGAATCCGGCCAGGAGAATGCTCAGATAGCCGGTCAGGGCGGGCCACAGCCGGGGCACCCAGTCGTGTTCCCCGAAGACCTCGAAGGCGGCGGCCGTGGCCCAGTATTGCAGGGGCGGTTTTTCGAAATACTTGAGATTGTTCAGGCGGGGCGTGGTCCAGTCCCCGGAAGCCACCATTTCCCTGGGAATTTCCGCATAACGGCCCTCGTCCGGGCCGATGAGTTTGCGGTAATCCAGGGTGCCGAACCAGACGGCGGTGAAGCAGACGAAGAGGAGGACCAGAAGGCCTCGTGAGATATTGTCGCGGTCCGGCATGGGGTCGGGGGCAGGGTCAGGAGTTGGGGAGTAAGAAGAAAAAGAATGGGCGGCGGGAAGGGCGGTGTAAGACTTACAGCAACAGGGCGCAGGCCACCTTGCGGCCTTCGTCCAGCAAGATGTTGTAGGTACGGCAGGCGGCCCGGGTGTCCATGACCTCCAAGCCCCGGTTCTGGGCGATCAGGGGACGCAGCAATTCGGGGGCGGGAAAGCGCAGGCTGGTGCCCGTGCCGAACAGTAGAACCTCCGCCTCCAGGGCTGCCAGACGCTCGAATTCCGCCAACGTCAGGGTATCAAAGCGGGCCTCGGTCCATTGGGGAAACACCTGGGTGGGAGTGACGATGACGCTGGCTCGATGGCGCACCTCGTTGATCGCCACATAGTCGTCGCCGTAGCCGGTGAAGGCATAGCGGCCGGAATTCTGGGCGAGGTGGAGTTTCATGGCGGATCGGTGGCAGTGGGGCAGGGTCAAAAAAGAGGGCGTTTGCCGCTCCCGAAGTGGGGCGAAAAGGGGCGGAAAGCGGCCTCCAGGGGCCCGGTCCGGGTCATGCACAAACCGGGGAAGAAAGAGTAGCATTATAGCCTTTTTAACCGTCCTGCCCCAGGCGGCCCAGAACGCCGGGGCTCAGGTTCGGCTTCACCGCCACCCAACTATCGCCGTCGCCGCCATGAAAGACTTTCCCCGCATCAAGCGTCTTCCCCCCTACGTATTCAATATCACCGGCGAACTGAAGATGGCCGCCCGGCGGCGCGGGGAAGACATCATCGACATGTCCATGGGCAATCCGGATCAGCCCACCCCCCAACACATCGTGGATAAGCTGGTGGAAGTGACGGAGCGGGGCAATACCCACGGCTATTCCGTTTCCAAGGGCATTCCCCGGCTGCGCAAAGCCATCTGTGACTGGTATCAACGCCGCTACGGAGTGAGTTTCGACCCGGACAAGGAAGCGGTGGTCACCATCGGTTCCAAGGAAGGTCTGGCCCACCTCATGCTGGCCACCCTGGACAAGGGGGATACGGTGCTGGTGCCCAATCCCAGCTACCCCATCCATATCTACGGGGCCATTATCGCCGGGGCCGACATCCGCTCCGTGCGCATGACCGACGATGTGGATTTCTTCGACGAATTGCAGAAAGCCATCCGGGAAACCATTCCCAAGCCCAAGATGATGATTCTGGGCTTTCCCAGCAACCCCACGGCCCGCTGTGTGGAGCTGGATTTCTTTGAACGGGTGGTGGCCCTGGCCAAGCAGCACGACATTCTGGTGGTCCATGATTTGGCCTACGCGGACATCGTCTTTGATGGCTATAAAGCCCCCTCCATCATGCAGGTGCCGGGCGCCCGGGACGTGGCGGTGGAATTTTTCACCATGTCCAAGAGCTACAACATGGCCGGCTGGCGGGTGGGCTTTATGGTGGGCAACCCGGAACTCTGTGCTGCCCTGGCCCGGATCAAGAGTTACCACGATTACGGCACCTTCACCCCCATCCAGGTGGCCTCCATCATTGCCCTGGACGGTCCCCAGGACTGTGTGGAAGAGGTGCGCCAGATGTACCAGCTGCGCCGGGATGTGCTGGCCAAGGGCCTCCATGAGGCGGGCTGGATGGTGGAAGTGCCCAAGGCTTCCATGTATATCTGGGCCAAGATTCCCCCGGCCTATGCCCATCTGGGTTCCCTGGAGTTCGCCAAAAAGCTGCTCCACGAGGCCCATGTGGCCGTGTCCCCCGGCGTCGGTTTCGGGGAATACGGGGACGATCACGTGCGTTTCGCCCTGATCGAAAACGAAGAACGCACCCGGCAGGCTGTCCGGGGCATCAAGGAAATGTTCCGCAAGGACGGTTTGCTCTAGCCGGAGTCGGCGCCCCGGCCGGGCGCCGGGGCCCGAACCCGCCCCACCGTTGCTTGCCTCTGGCCCGCCGGCGATCCCGGCGCCGCGCCTGATCCCTTTTGGGGCCGCCCGCCGGCCCCTTCCCGAATCCCTTCCGAGAGGAAACCATGCAACCCATACTGAAATCCGCCAAGCTCGCCAATGTCTGTTACGACATCCGGGGGCCGGTGCTGGCCCACGCCAAGAAAATGGAAGAGGACGGCCAGCGCATCATCAAGCTCAATATCGGCAATCCGGCCACCTTCGGCTTCGAAACCCCGGAAGAGATTGTGGAAGACATGATCCGCAATTTGCCCGCCGCCTCCGGCTATTCCGATTCCAAGGGCCTGTTTTCCGCCCGTAAGGCGATCATGCATTACTGCCAGCAGAAGGGCATCGCCAATGTGAAGCTGGACGACATCTACGTGGGTAACGGGGTGTCCGAACTCATTGTCATGGCCATGCAGGCCCTGCTCAACAACGGGGACGAAGTGCTGGTGCCGGCCCCCGACTATCCCCTGTGGACCGCCGCCGTGAGTCTGGCCGGGGGCACGCCCCGGCACTACATGTGCGACGAGGAAGCGGGCTGGATTCCCGACCTGGACGACATCCGGGCCAAGATCACCCCGGCTACCCGGGCCATTGTGCTGATTAATCCCAACAATCCCACCGGCGCCCTCTATCCCACGGATTTCCTCCAGGAAGTGGTGGAAATCGCTCGCCAGCACCAGCTCATCATTTACGCCGACGAAATTTACGACAAGGTGCTCTACGACGGCCGCAAGCACGTCTCCATCGCCTCCCTGGCGGATGACGTGCTTTTCGTCACCTTCAACGGCCTCTCCAAAAATTACCGGGCCTGCGGTTACCGGGCCGGCTGGCTGGTGGTGTCCGGGGAAAAGCGCCATGCGAGGGATTACATCGAAGGCCTGAACATCCTTTCCTCCATGCGTCTGTGCGCCAATGTGCCCGCCCAGTTTGCCATTCAGACCGCTCTGGGCGGTTATCAGAGCATCGACGATCTGGTGGCTCCCAGCGGTCGCCTTTGCAAGCAGCGGGACCTGGCCTGGCAGATGCTCAACGACATTCCCGGGGTTTCCTGCGTCAAGCCCCAGGCGGCCCTGTACCTCTTCCCCCGCCTGGATCTGAAGATGTACCCCATCACCGACGACCAGCAATTTATCCTGGATCTGCTCATGGAGGAAAAGGTGCTGCTGGTCCAGGGGACCGGTTTCAACTGGCATGAGCCGGACCACTTCCGGGTGGTGTTCCTGCCCAATGTGGATGACCTCCACGAAGCCCTGGGCCGCCTTGGCCGCTTCCTGGATGGCTATCGGCGTCGAGGCGGCAAGCCCGCCGCCAGCCTGGCCGGATAGGGCGTCAAATGGACATTCTGCCCGTGACCGACGACCGGGGCGTCCTCCTGGAACCCCAGTGGCTGGCACGGGCGGAGCCCGTACACCGGCAGTTGCGTGATAAGCTACCGGCCGATTACCGGGGCCGCCTGACGGAAATTTTCGCCACGGGCGGCCGTCTGGTATTGGCGGTGGACGGGGACCGGGTGCTCGGCCTGGCCCTGTGGCGGGTGGTGGACAACACCTATGAAGGCCGGCGTCTCTATGTGGATGACCTGGTCACCGACGCCGCCTGTCGCTCCCGGGGCGTGGGCCACGGCCTCCTGGCCTGGCTGGAAATGACCGCCGGGCGCCTGGGGTGCGCCGCGCTGGCCCTGGATTCCGGGGTGCAGCGGGGCGACGCCCATCGTTTTTACTTTCGGGAAGGCTTTTTCATCCCTTCTTTCAGCTTTAGGAAAAAACTTACATGAAACCGATCAACGTAGGGCTTTTGGGCATCGGCACCGTCGGTGGCGGCACTTTTACCGTTCTTAAGCGCAACCAGGAAGAAATTACCCGGCGCGCCGGCCGGCCCATTCGCATTACGATGGTCGCAGACCGGAACGTGGAAAAAGCCCGGGAAATCACCGGCGGCGACGTGCGGGTGACGGACGACGCCTTTGCCGTGGTGACCGATCCGGAAGTGGATATTGTGGTGGAACTGATCGGCGGCTACGGGGTAGCCAAGGATCTGGTGCTCAAGGCCATTGAAAACGGCAAGCACGTGGTCACCGCCAACAAGGCCCTGATCGCCACCCACGGTAACGAAATTTTTGCCGCCGCCCAGGCCAAGAACGTGATGGTGGCCTTTGAAGCTGCCGTGGCCGGGGGCATTCCCATCATCAAGGCTCTGCGGGAAGGCCTCACCGCCAACCGTATCGAATGGATTGCCGGGATCATTAACGGCACCACCAATTTCATTCTCTCCGAAATGCGGGACAAGGGCCTGCCCTTCGACGTGGTGCTCAAGGAAGCCCAGCGTTTGGGGTATGCGGAAGCCGATCCCACCTTTGATGTGGAAGGGGTGGATGCGGCCCACAAGCTGACCATTATGGCGGCCATCGCCTTCGGCATCCCGGTCCATTTCGACAAGGCCCACGTGGAAGGCATCACCAAGCTCCACGCGGAAGACATCAAATACGCGGAACAGCTGGGCTACCGGATCAAGCTCCTGGGCCTGACCCGGCATACGCCGGAAGGGGTGGAGCTGCGGGTTCATCCGACCCTGATTCCCGCCAAACGCCTCATCGCCAATGTGGAAGGGGCCATGAATGCGGTGTTGGTGAAGGGGGACGCGGTGGGGGCTACCCTCTACTACGGCAAGGGTGCCGGGGCCGAACCCACGGCCTCCGCCGTGATCGCCGACCTGGTGGATGTGACCCGGATGCACACCTCCGACCCGGAAAACCGGGTGCCCCACCTGGCCTTCCAGCCCGACGCCATGGTGGATCTGCCCATCCTGCCCCTGGCCGAGGTGCAGACCAGCTACTACCTGCGTCTGCGGGTGGAAGACCGTCCCGGGGTGCTGGCGGAGATCACCCGCATCCTGGCCGACCAGTCCATTTCCATCGACGCCATGATCCAGAAGGAACCGGGGGAAGGGGAAGAGCAGACTGACATCATCCTGCTCACCCATCTCACCCGGGAAAAGCATATCGACGCGGCCATCGCCAAAATAGAATCCCTGCCCGTGGTCAAGGCCAAGATCATCCGGCTGCGTCTGGAAGAGCTGCTCTAAGCGGTCGTCATCGCTCCTTCCCAGATGCCCCCGCCCGGTGCGGGGGCTTTTCTTTGGGGCCCTTGGCGCCGGGATTTCCCCGCTTTTTCATGTCCTTGCCAGGGCTTGGGGCGTGACCGTCCTCCAAGCCTCGGCGTCCGGGGGGGCGGCGTGGTATCCTTCCGCCCTTGCTCAAGTCTTTGAACCCTCCGATTTTTCCCATGCGCTACATTTCCACTCGCGGCCTTGCGCCGGCTCTTCCCTTCTGTGACATCCTGCTAGGCGGTCTGGCTCCCGATGGGGGCCTCTATCTGCCGGAAACCTACCCCCGGGTGACCCGGGCGGAGATGGAGGAATGGCGGACCCTGCCCTATGGGGAGCTGGCCTTCCGCATTCTCTCCAAGTTCATTGACGACATTCCGGCGGAAGACCTTCACGCCATCTGTCTCAAGACCTATACCCCGGAAGTCTATTGCAACGTGCGGGAAGGGGAGAATGCCCAGGAGATCGTGCCCCTGCGCTGGCTGGAACCCAATCAGAACGGGCGGGGCGGTCTGGCCCTGCTGGAACTGTCCAATGGCCCGACCTTGGCTTTCAAAGACATGGCCATGCAGCTCCTGGGCAATCTTTTTGAATACGTGCTGGCCAAGCGGGGCGAAACCCTGAATATCCTGGGGGCTACCTCCGGGGACACGGGTTCCGCCGCCGAATACGCCATGCGGGGCAAGAAGGGGGTGCGGGTCTTCATGCTTTCCCCGGAAGGCAAGATGAGCGCCTTCCAACGGGCCCAGATGTACTCCCTTCAGGATGCCAACATCTTCAATATCGCCATCCGGGGCGGCATGTTCGACGAAGCCCAGGACATCGTCAAAGCCGTGTCCAACGACGCCGAATTCAAGGCCAAGTACAAGATCGGTGCGGTGAATTCCATCAACTGGGCCCGGGTTGCCGCTCAGGTGGTCTATTACTTCAAGGGCTATTTCGCCGCCACCGAGCGCAATGACCAGCGGGTGGCCTTTGCCGTGCCCTCAGGTAACTTCGGCAATATCTGCGCTGGCCACATCGCCCGTCAAATGGGCCTGCCCATCGGCAAGCTGATTCTGGCTACCAACGAAAACGATGTGCTGGACGAATTCTTCCGCACCGGGGTTTACCGGCCCCGCCGTCTGGATGAAACCGTGGTCACCTCCAGCCCCTCCATGGATATTTCCAAGGCCTCCAATTTCGAACGCTTCGTCTTCGACCTGGTGGGCCGGGACCCGGCCATGGTGCGGGAACTCTGGGCCGAGGTGGACAAGGGGGGCAGTTTCGACCTGAAGGGGACGGAGCCCTGGTACGCCCTGGCCGACTACCGCATGGTGTCCGGCTCCAGCCGCCACCCGGACCGGCTGGCCACCATTCGGGATGCCTGGAAGCGCTACAACGTGCTCATCGACACCCACACGGCGGACGGCCTCAAGGTGGCCCGGGATCACCGGGCGGTGGAAATTCCCACCGTGGTGCTGGAAACCGCCCAGGCCGCCAAATTCGCTGACACCATCCGGGAAGCCCTGAACCGGGACCCGGATATTCCCGCCAAGCTGGCCGGTCTGGAACTGCTGCCCCAACGGGTCCAGTCCATGGACCCGGATGCGGCGGCGGTCAAAGCCTATATCGCTGCCAACGCCGGAGCCTGATCCGACGGCAGGAGCGACATTCCCAGGGGCGCGTTTCCGCGCCCCTTTTTCTTGGGTTTCAAGTTGGGAGTTCCCATGAATCAACATGAAGCTTTCTGGAGCGAACGTTTTCGGGCCGCCGGGGAAGATTACCTGTTCGGCACCGCTCCTACCCGTTTCCTTTCCGCCCACAGCCATCTTTTGGAAGTGGGCCAGAGCGCCCTGTCCGTGGCCGATGGGGAAGGGCGCAACAGTGTCTGGCTGGCGGAGCAGGGGCTCAATGTGACCGCCGTGGAAATTTCCCCCGTGGCCGTGGAAAAGGCCCGCAAACTGGCGGCGGGACGCCATGTGGCCGTGGACTTTCTGGTGGCCGACACCCTCAATTGGGAGTGGCCGGAAGGCGCCTATGACTTCGTGGTGGCCATGTTCATCCAGTTTGCCGCCCCGGCGGAACGGGAACGGCTGTTCCGGGGCATGGTGAAGGCCCTCAAACCGGGGGGGCGCCTGCTGCTCCACGGCTACACCCCGAAACAGCTGGTATACGGCACCGGCGGCCCCAAGGCGGTGGAAAACCTCTACACCGGCGAGCTGCTCCGTGAGTCCTTTGCCAGCCTGGAGATCGAGGAACTGCGGGAATATGAAACCCTAATGCAGGAAGGGGAAGCTCACCGGGGCCGTTCCGCCCTTATCGATCTGGTGGCCCGTCGCCCGGCGGACTAACCGGCGGGCGGACAGGGGCCGGTTTTTCCTCTAAGGAACAAGGGAAAAGCCGGCAAGAAAAAGGCCGGGCAATCCCGGCCTGAATTTTTGTCTCAGCCTGTACCTACACCTGTAGGCCGTCCCACTGCCGTTGAGGCGATGGGGCGGGAGCGCTGGGGGGGGCCCGAAGCTGGCCCTCGACCCCAGAGCCAGCTCAGTCCGCTTTGAAGCGCATGGACAAATCCAGGGCCCGCACATCCTTGGTCAGGCTGCCGATGGAAATCCGGTCCACCCCGGTTTCCGCGATGGCCCGCACCGTGTCCAGATTGACCCCGCCGGAGGCTTCCAGCACGGCCCGGCCCTGATTGCGTCGGGCGGCTTCGGCCATGTCGTCCAGGCTCATGTTGTCCAGCAGCACCATGGTGGCGCCCGCCGCCAGGGCTTCGTCCAGTTCCCCCAGGCTTTCCACTTCCACCTGAATGAAGGTGCAGCGCTCCCCGGCGGCAGCCGCCGTGTTGCGGGCCGCGGCCAGGGCGGCGGTAATGCTGCCGGCGGCCAGAATGTGGTTTTCTTTGATGAGAATGGCGTCGTAGAGGCCGATGCGGTGATTGGCGCCGCCGCCGCAGGTGACCGCGTATTTTTCCGCCAGACGCAGGCCCGGCAGGGTCTTCCGGGTATCCACGATGCGCGCCCGGGTGCCCGCCACCGCATCCACGAACTGGCGGGTGTGGGTGGCCACGCCGGAGAGGAGCTGGAGAAAGTTGAGGCCGGTGCGCTCCGCCGTGAGCAGGGCCCGGGCCGGGCCGGTGATTTCGCACAGCAGCTGATTGGGGGCCACCCGCTCCCCGTCCTTGACGTGCCAGTGCAGGGTCACATTTTCGCTGACCCGGCGGAAAGCCTTGTTGAACCAAGGGGCTCCGGCCAGTACCGCCGGTTCCCGGGAGATAACCGTGGCTTTGCCCATCTGCCCGGCGGGAATGAGCTGGGCGGTCAAATCCCCGGCTCCCACATCTTCGGCCAGGGCGGCATCCACATTGCGATCAATTTCAGCGGCAGGGGGCAGGATCAGTTCCACGGCGGTCTTTCGTCATGCTAGATTGGCTGGGAGCGCATTCTAGCATCGGCCGCAGGCCGGGGGAGGTCACATGGTGATGGTCTGGCTACAGGTGCTGTGGGTAGGACTGGGGGTATTGCTGGCCTTTGGCCTGTTGTTCTGGGTGGTCTACTGGTATGTGCAGGACATTACCCAGAAACGCCATACGGTGCTGCGCAATTACCCGGTGATCGGCCATCTGCGCTACTTCTTCGAGCGCCTGGGGGAATATTTCCGCCAGTATTTCTTCCTTAACGACCGGGAAGAGCGTCCTTTCGACCGGGCTACCCGGCGCTGGGTTTATCGTCTGGCCAAAAACGAAGGGGGCATGCTGGGTTTCGGCTCCACCTACGATTTGCAGCAGACGGGGGCCATCCTTTTCGTCAACGCCCCCTTTCCGGTGCTGGAGGAGGACAAGCTGCCCACCCCGCCCCTGATTATTGGGGAGGGCTGGTGCCAACAGCCTTTCACCGCCCGCTCCCCGTTGAATATCAGCGGCATGAGTTTCGGCGCCATTTCCAAACCGGCGGTGCAGGCCCTGTCCCGGGGCGCAGCCCAGGCCGGGTGCTGGATGGATACGGGGGAAGGGGGCCTGTCTCCCTATCATCTGGAAGGGGGCGGCGACATCATTTTCCAGATTGGCACGGCCAAATACGGCTGCCGCAACGAAGATGGCAGCCTGTCCTTGGAAAAACTGCGCCAGCTGGCCGCCCACGAGACGGTGCGAGCCTTTGAAATCAAGCTTTCCCAGGGGGCCAAGCCAGGCAAGGGGGGCGTTTTGCTGGGGGCTAAGGTGACCCCGGAAATCGCCGCCATTCGGGGCATTGCAGTGGGGCAGGATTCCCTTTCCCCCAACCGGCATCGGGATATCGCCACCATGGACCAGCTATTGGACATGGTGGAGCGGGTGCGGGAGGCGACGGGCAAACCGGTGGGGGTGAAGACCGCCATTGGCGGCTGGGAATTCCTCCATCTCCTGGGGGAAGCGGTGCAGCGCCGGGGCCTACACAGCGCGCCGGATTTTCTTGCCATCGACGGGGGGGAAGGGGGCTCGGGGGCGGCGCCCCAGGCTCTGGCGGACCATATGTCCCTGTCCATCATGGAAGGCCTGCCCCGGGCCGTGGATGCCCTGATGGAGGCGGGTCTGAAGGAGCGCATCCGGGTCATTGCCGCCGGTAAGCTGGTGACCCCGGCCAAGGTGGCCTGGGCCCTGGCCTGCGGGGCGGATTTCGTCAATACGGCCCGGGGCTTCATGTTTGCCCTGGGCTGCATCCAGGCCCTGCGCTGCCACAGCAATACCTGCCCCACGGGTATTACCACCCACGATCCCCGGCTCCAGCGGGGCTTGGTGGTGGAGGATAAGGCGGAGCGGGTGGCCGCCTATTGCCGCAACATGGGCCAGGAAATTGACATGATCGCCCACGCCTGCGGCCTGCACCATGCCCGGGAATTCCGCCGCCAGCATGTGCGCCTGGTCCAGCCCAACGGGGACAGCGTGGCCTTGAGTTCCCTCTACCCCTATCCCCTTACCGTGCCGGTCTAGGGCTTGGCCCGGGGGCGTAGGGCCAGCCAGAGGCCGCTGGCGGCAATTACCACCATCCCAGCGGCGGCGCTCCAGGGGGGCAGATGGTGGAAGAACAGCCAGCCCAGCAGGGTGGCCCAGGCCAGTTGCACGTAGAGAAAAGGGGAAATCACCGAGGCCGGGGCGTAGCGGAAGGCCGCGGTGAGGAGAAAGTGGCCCAGGGCCCCCAGTACCCCGGTGGCGGCGATGAGCCAGGCCTCATTGCCCTGGGGGGCGTGGATGGGGCCGGCCCAGGGCAGGGTCAGGGTCATGGCGAAAAACCCCACCAGAGCGCTGTAGAACAGCATGGTCAGGGTGTTTTCCGTAGCGGAAAGCTGGCGGGTGAACATCTGGTAAAAGGTGTTGCTCACCGCCGCCAGCAGGGCAAAGCCAAGGCCCAGGGCGTTGAACTGGGGGGCGCCGTGACCGGTGGGTAGGGCAATGAGCAGGACTCCGAGAAAGCCGGCGGCGGAGGCCAGCCAGTGGCCCCGATCCACCTTTTCCCCGAGCCAGGGCCCGGCCAGGAGAGCCACCAGCAGGGGAGAGATGTTGATGACCGAAGAGGTTTCCGCCAGGGGCATGGTGCGAAAGGCGGCGATGGCGAAGCAGGTGGTGCCCACCAGCATCAGGGAGCGCAGCACATTGAGGCCGGGCCGGGCGGTGAGCACCAGGCGCCGCCCCATGCGGGGTCCCAGAATGATGGCCATGAGCAGGCCGTGGAGCAGGTAGCGGGCCCAGGCGATGAAGGTCACCGGATAGGTCTTGGCCAGTTGCTTGGTGGTGGCGTCCAGGAGGGCGAAGAAAAACACGGCGGCGAGAATGAGGCAGACGCCGCGCAGGGGCTTGGAAGAGGTCATGGGTCGGGGAGATACCCCGGCATCCGGTGCCGGGGCTGGTTTTAATTATGGGTGCTGCGCTGGGGGCTGGGGCCCCTGGTGCTGGAGTTAGCGGGGGCCGGACAGCCAGCGGTTGAAGACCCGGCGGGCTTCATCCCCCGTTTCCCCGGCGGTGAGGCCCGCCGGGCCGATGTTACGCCGTACCAGGGCATCCCCCGCCTTGCCGTGGAGATACACGGCGGCCAGCAGGGCGGCTTCTGCCTCCCAGCCCTGGGCCAGGAAGGCCACGGTGAGGCCGGTGAGCACGTCCCCTTGGCCCGCGGAGGCCATACCCGGGTTGCCGCTGGTGTTGATCCACCAACGGCCGTCCGGGGCGGCTACCACCGTGCCCACCCCTTTCAGGGCCACCCAGGCATTGAGCCGGGCGGCCAGGGAGCGGGCGGCGCCGATCCGGTCCTGCTGGATTTCCGCCACGCCGCAGCTTTCCAGCCGGGCTGCTTCCGCCGGATGGGGGGTCATCAGGGTGGGGGCCTGGCGGGCGGCGCAGGCGGCGGCCAGGGGCTCGTCTTCCGCCAGGAGATTGAGGGCATCCGCATCCAGCACCAGGGGCAGGTCCGTGGCCACTGCCTTTTCCACCCAGGGCTGGGCGGCGGGGGCCATGGACAGGCCCGGGCCACAGGCTAGGGCGGTGAGGGGGGCGGCAAAAAGAGCTTCCGGACTGCGCAGCATGAGCTCGGGCTGGGCCGGGTCGAAAGCCGGACGACTGGGGGCCAGGAGGCCCAGATAGACCCGCCCGGCGCCTAGTTTGAGGGCGGCCCGGCCAGCCAGGATGGCCGCTCCCACCATGCTTTCCCCGCCCCCCAGAATGCCCACGGAGCCGTAGCTGCCCTTGTGGCTGTTGGCCTGGCGGGGATGGAGGCGATGGGCGAACAGATCTCGGGCGATACTCCGGCCCGAGGGGGCGGTAATGGCTTCCGGATTCAGTTCCAGACTATCCACCTCCAGCCGCCCCACCTGATCCGGCCCGTCCAGGGTGAGCAAGCCCGGCTTGGCGGCGATGAAGGTGAGGGTGTGGCTGGCCCGGATGGCGGCGCCCCGCAGTACGCCTCGGTCGCTGTCCAGGCCCGAGGGGCAGTCCAGGGCCAGGAGGGGGCAGGCGTGCTGCTCCGCCAGGGTATTGGCACTCTCAATCAGGCGGGCATGGTCCCCTTCTATGGCCCGGCCCAGGCCGATGCCGAACAGGCCATCCACAATCAGCCCCCAGTGCTGACCCTGGGGAATGGTGCCTAGGGGGCGCACGCCGGCTTCCTTGCTGCGGGCCAGGGCGGCCGCCGCCTGGGCTGGCAGGTTGGCCTCCGGGGCGCTCAACACCAGGCGCACGTCCTGGCCCTGGGCTACTAAATGGCAGGCTACTTCGCAGGCATCGCCACCGTTGTTGCCCGGCCCGGCCAGAATCAGGATCGGCCGTCCGGGTAAGGCCAGCTTGGCCGCCAGCTTGGCGGCGGCCTGACCAGCCCGCTGCATGAGGGGAAGTTCCCGGGCCGCCTGTTCGATTTGGCGCAACTCCCGGGACAGGTAAAGGGGGAGGGAGTTTTGAGTGTTCATAGGGACCTATTGTAATCGGCCCGGTGGCGGAGGGGGATGGGGGCCGTGGAAGGGCGGGGGTGGGATTTTTCCTGTGACGGGACTTTAAAATATGCTAAAAGTAGCGGTCGGAAATCCCGGGAGAGATAGGGCCTACGCCACAGGCCTATGGGGCATTTTCCGCCGGCGACAAAAAATGGAACATAATTGACAAATGCATAAATCGGGAGCCCTTTCGCTGTTGGTGCTGGCCCTGTCTTCCCTGGCCCATGGGGCAGAGGGAGACGGGGGTGGATTGTCCGAGGAGGATCTGCTGGCGGATGTGCCTACGGTGCTCACCGCTTCCCGCCTGGAGCAACCGGTGAGTGAGGCCCCGGCGGCCATGACCGTGATTGACCGGCAGATGATCCGGGATTCGGGGGCCTGGGATATTACGGATGTGCTGCGTCTGGTGCCCGGCATGTATGTGGGCAACAGTGCGGACAAGGGAGCCTTCGTCCCCAATGCCACGGTGAGTTACCACGGTCTGGCGGATTCCTATTCCCGCCGCATGCAGGTGCTGGTGGACGGCCGTTCCATTTACACCCCCCTGTTCGGCGGCCCCATCTGGAGCGCCCTGCCCGTGACCCTGGATGAAATCGAGCGTATCGAGGTGGTGCGGGGGCCGGCTTCAGCAGCCTATGGGGCCAATTCCTTCCTGGGGGTGATCAATATCATCACCCGCTCTGCCACCGACACCCAGGGCCAGCATGTTTCCCTGGCCGGGGGCACCCCGGGCCTGACCGGTTCCTACCGTTACGGCGGGCGCCAGGGGGATCTGGACTATCGCATTACCCTGGGTTACGTCAAAGATAAAGGGGTGACGGATACCCCGGATCAGGATCCGGGACGGAGTACGGTTTATCCCCGGCACGACGACAAATACATTAATACCCTGGCCTTCCGGGGGGAATATCAGATCAATGACCTGGATTCCCTGGAAGCCCAGCTGGGGCTGTCTGTGGGTCAATATCAGGCCGGGGTGCGGGAAGACCCGGGTTCGGGCAACTTGAACCCGGAGCGGGAAAACCGCTTGCAGAGTCAGTACGCCATGCTCAAATGGCAGCGTAGCGATGGCCCAGACCGCCAGCTGTCCCTGCGCTTCTACCATAACCGGGATTCCCTGGACATGGACGTTTCCAAGACTGCCTCCATGGACCCGGGCCTAAGCATGCTGCCCCTGCCCGCCCCCTACAACGCCCCCCTATCCAGCTGGGCGGAGCGGGATGATTTCGAGCTGCAACATACCTTTGCCCCCACGGAAAATACCCGCCTGGTGTGGGGCGGCGGTTTCCGTCTGGATCGGGTCAGTGACCGGCTTTACCTGGGCACCTCCGATTCCCGCAATTACCACCAGTCCGACCTGTTCGCCAATCTGGAATGGCGGCCCTGGCACGATCTGGTGATGAACGGGGGCCTCATGGTGGAAAACAACAGCTATAACGGCACCCACGCTTCCCCCCGGCTGGCTGCCAATTACCGCTTTCTGCCCGGCCAGACGGTGCGTCTGGGCCTGAGTAAGGCCACCCATTCCCCGGTGATCCTGGAAGAGGCGGTCCATTCCCAGATTGACTTCACCCCCTGTCCCAGCTTCCTGCATCGGGGCAACACCTGCTCCGCCCTGAGTTTCGGCACCACCCAGGGGCTGGATTCGGAAAATATCTATTCCCGGGAAATCGGCTACCTCTGGGAAATCAACACCCGCAGCAGCCTAGACCTGAAGTATTCCCTGGACCATCTGGACCACCTCATCGAAACCACCCGTTATTTGCCTTCCTCCGTGGATTACATCAATGCCCTGTTTGCCCGACCGGGCAGTGACGCGGGCAAGGCGGTGACCTTCGTGGGGGGCGGGGAGGCGGACGTGCGTTCCCTGGAAGCCCAGCTGAAATGGTATTGGGGAGAGAAAACCCGGATTTACTGGAGCTGGGCCTACACCAAAGTAAATGGCCAGTCCGTGACCGGTAATTTCAATTACGGGGAATCTACCCCCCGCCATACCTCCAATCTGCTGGTGGCCCAGGATCTGGGCACGGATTGGACCTTGAGTCTGTCCCGCTACGATATGGACCGGGTGCGGCCTTTAAGCGACGGGGACGCCCTGCCCGGCTATTTCCGCTGGGACGGCAAGCTGGCTAAGCGTTTCCGGGATACGGTCTTCCGTGGCGAGGTGGCCCTGACCATCCAGAACATGGGCAATCGGGCCTATCAGGAATTTTTCTACGAAAACCAATACAGTCGCCGGGCTTTCCTCAGCCTGACTCTGGATTTTTAGGTTTTTCGTCCATGGTTTTTCCCATCCTCCCCGCCCTTTTGCGCCGCCTGGCCTTTTGTCATATTTTTATGGCATTTTTCCTGGTGTGCCTGGGCGCGCCCCGGGTCTGGGCCGGGGACGGGGTGGCGGTGGTGCTCTCCGACCGGGGGGGCGTGTACGGGGAATTTTTTGATGCCCTGAATGCGGCCCTGGCCCAGTCCGGAGTGCGCCGCTCGGTGAAACTGGCCGGGGTGGCGGGCCAGCACCTGGATGGGGCCGAACTGGGCAACGCAGCCCTGGTGCTGGCGGTGGGGGTGAAGGCGGGACAGGCGGTGAATCACATGGAACTGGGGGTGCCCGTGCTCCATGTGCTGGTGCCCCGCCAGGCCTATGAGCACCTGGAAATGGGGCGGCGCCACGGGGGCCAGTCGGCCATTTACCTGGATCAGCCCCTTAGTCGTCAGCTGGGCCTGATGCGCCTCATCATGCCGGGCAAGCACAAGGTAGCGGTGCTGGTGGGGCCGGATTCCGCTGCCCAGCAGGGCCATTTACGCAGTGCTGCCGCCCACCAGGGGCTGGAGGTCCAGACCGAACAGATCAGTAACGGCGCCGACATTGTGCCGGTGCTGAACCGGCTTCTGCCCCTCTCCGACATGCTCTGGGCCCTGCCGGACAGTATGGTCTACACCCGGGAGACGGCCCGGCCCATTCTGCTCACCACCTACCGGTTCCGCCGCCCTGTGTTTGGTTTTTCCCAGGCCTATGTGGCGGCGGGGGCCCTGGCGGCGGTCTATTCCTCGCCCCAGCATATCGCCCGTCAGGTGGGGGACTGGCTGCGGGCCATGCCCGCCGGGCGGGTGCAGTTGCCCGCCCCCCAGTATCCCGCCTATTTCAA
Source organism: Azospira inquinata (assembly GCF_018905915.1). Taxonomy (NCBI): domain Bacteria; kingdom Pseudomonadati; phylum Pseudomonadota; class Betaproteobacteria; order Rhodocyclales; family Rhodocyclaceae; genus Azospira; species Azospira inquinata. Next base: position 398,045 of record NZ_CP064782.1, on the reverse strand, counting down.
CGTGGCGGTGAATCGGAGCGTGGCCCGTTCCCTGGGCCTGGAGGTAGGGGATGAACACAGCCTGGCCGAGGCGCTGGCGAAAGGTGGGGACGGGGAATGACGCCCACCGGCTGGACCATCCGACAAAGGGTGTTGCTCCTGGCCCTGGCCCCGGCGGCGGTGATTGCGGCCCTGTTGACCCTGTATTACGCCATCAGCGGCCTGGATGTGCTGGACGCCCAGCTGCGCCAGCGGGGCCAGGCCACGGTCCGTTATTTGGCGCCGGCCTGTGAATATGGGGTGATTGCGGGGGACCGGGCGGGGCTGCAAGCCCTGGCTCAGGCCGCCATGCAGCAATCCGATGTGCGGGCGGTGATGGTACTGGACATGGAAGGCCAGCCCATGGCCCTGAGCGGCCGGGCTACCCAGAGCCCCAATCAGGTGGCCTCCCAGGGCCGGGGCGGTCTGCTCCAGTCCCAGGGGAAGGGCTGGATCGGCTTTGCCGCCCCCATCCGCCGGGCGGAGGTGGCCCTGGACGACCTGGATCTGAGCGCCCCCACCGGGGCCCGGTCCGCCGGGACGGAAGCGGGGGGGGAACGGATCGGCGTGGCCTACGTGGAAATCGGCACGGACGGTCTGGCGGCCCAGAAACACCGTTTTCTGCTTCGGGCCGTGCTGCTGTTTGTGCTGGTCATGGGGGCCACCAGCCTCTTCGCCCTGCGGGTGGCCCGCTCCTTTTCCCGCCCCGTGAGCCGCTTGGTGGGGGCGGTGCGGGCCATGGCCGCCGGTTCCCTGGAAACCCGGGTGCCCAACGTGTCGGAAGGGGAACTGGGGCAACTGGAACAGGGCTTTAATCACATGGCGGAGCGGCTGGAAAATAACTACCACATCCAGCAGGAGCGGATTGCCGCCGCTACCACCCAGCTGGCCTACCAGGCCAGCCATGATCCCCTCACCGGTCTGGTCAATCGGCGGGAATTCGAGCGGCGCATTCTGGAAGTGCTGGCCACCGCTTCCCCGGATAATTCCCATGTGCTCTGCTACCTGGATTTGGACCGCTTCAAGGCGGTGAATGACACCTGCGGCCACGGGGCCGGGGACGAGCTCTTGCGCCAGATTACCCGCCTGCTCCAGGAGCGTCTGCGGGAGGGGGATGTGCTGGGGCGCTTGGGGGGCGACGAATTCGGCATTCTCCTGGAAAACTGCCCGGTGTCGGACGCCCTCCAGGTGGCGGAAAACCTCCGCTGTCTGGTCCAGGATTTCCGCTTCCAGTGGAACCAGCAGCTCTTTTCCATCGGCGCCAGCATTGGCCTGGTGGCCCTGGATGGCACCCTGGGCACCCTGGAGGAGGTGCTCTCGGCGGTGGATAACGCCTGTTACGCCGCCAAGGCCCAGGGCCGCAACCGGGTGGTCCAGTTCCAGCTGGACGGGCGGGAACTGATGCAGCGTCAGGCCGACATGGGCTGGGCCAGCCGCTTGCAGCGGGGTTTCCAGGAAAACCGCTTTCTCCTTTTCGCCCAGTCCCTGGTGCCCCTGCAAGGAGCCCAGACCGGAGATCTGCGTTACGAAGTTTTCCCCTGCCTGCTGGAGGATGGGGGAACGGTGATTCCGGCCGCCGCTTTTCTGCCCTCCGCCGAGCGCTTTGAATTGCTGGCCCCCCTGGACCGGTGGCTGATCGAGGCCGCCTGCACCGGGCTGGAGCGGCTACAGGCCCGCTTCCCCGGGCGCCGGGCCTGCTGCTGCATCAACCTTTCCCTGCAAAGCCTGGAACAGACCCAGCTGCTCACCTTCATCCGGGAACGGCTTACCAGCCACGGTCTGGAGGCGGACCAGCTGTGCTTTGAAATCAGCGAAGACCTGGTGGGTCGGGATGGCCCCCGGGTGCGGGATTTTGCCGCCCAGGTCCGGGGCCTGGGTTGCCAACTGGCCCTGGACGACTTCGGCTCCGGCCTCTCCTCCTTTGCTTACCTGAAGGAATTGCCCCTCTCCTGGGTCAAGCTGGACGCCAAGCTGACCCGGGAACTGAACACCAATCCCATCAGCAGCAGCCTGATCCGGGCCGTCCAGTCCATCTGCCGGACCCTGGGGCTCCAGGTGGTGGCGACCCGGGTGGAGGGGGAGGGCACCTTCCTGGCCTTGCAGGACGAAGGGGTGGATTGGGGCCAGGGCGACTGGTTCGGCCCGGCTCGGCTTTTCGACGACTGGCTTGTGGATCTGGAAGGGCCGGGGCGGGACGGCAGCAGCGCCGCCTGAATCCGGCCCCGGGGCGCCGGGGGATGGCGCTCGGATGGGGGCGGGCCCGGGGAAGCTGGTGGGGCGGGGGGCGGGGAGGCCGGGTATAATCTTCCCTTTTCGCTCCTCCTTCTCCCAAGATTTCCATGGCCGATATCCTTTTCCTGCGGGGGGCTCCCGCCTTTTCCGCTTTCCGTCTGCAACGCCTGCAAGCCCGCCTGACCCAGGCCGTGCCTTCCCTGGCCGCCCTCCAGGCCGAATACTGGCATTTCGTTCAGCTCGACCAGCCCCTGACGGAAGGGACCCGGGCCCAGCTCGGGCGGCTCCTGGAAGAACGGGCAACCGAGGCCAAGGGGCGGGGCGACCTGTTCCTGGTCACGCCCCGGGTGGGCACCATTTCCCCCTGGTCCTCCAAAGCCACGGACATTGCGGTGAACGCGGGTCTCACCGGGGTGGGGCGCATCGAACGGGGGATCGCCTATTACTTTCAGGCCAAGGCCAAGTACGTCTTTACGGAAGGGGAGCGGCGCCAGCTGGCGGCCCTGATCCATGACCGGATGACCGAGTCGGTGCTGGAAGATTTTGCCCGCACCGCCGACCTGTTCCAGGATTTCGACCCCCGTCCCCTGGCCTCCGTGGATGTACTGGCCGGTGGCCGGGACGCCTTGGTGCGGGCCAACGGGGATCTGGGTCTGGCCCTCTCCGAGGACGAAATCGATTACCTGCTGGACATCTACCGCAAGGCGGGGCGCAATCCCACGGACGTGGAACTGATGATGTTCGCCCAGGCCAATTCGGAACACTGCCGCCACAAGATTTTCAACGCCTCCTGGGTGGTGGATGGGGAAGCCCGTCCGGAAACCCTGTTCGGCATGATCCGCAGCACCCACCAGGCCCATCCCCAGGGCACGGTGGTGGCCTATTCGGACAATTCCTCCATTATCGAAGGGGCCGCCGTGCCCCGCTTCTACCCGGATGGGGAAGGCCATTACCGCTATCGGGAAGAGCTGACCCATATCCTGGCCAAGGTGGAAACCCACAACCATCCCACCGCCATTTCCCCCTTCCCCGGCGCCGCCACCGGCTCCGGTGGGGAAATTCGGGACGAGGGGGCCACGGGCCGGGGCTCCAAGCCCAAGGCTGGGCTCTGCGGTTTCACCGTTTCCAACCTGCTCCTGCCCGATGCCCAGCGTCCTTGGGAACAGACCGTGGGCAAGCCTTCCCGCATCGCCTCCGCCCTCTCCATCATGCTGGAAGGGCCCATCGGCGCGGCGGCTTTCAATAACGAATTTGGCCGCCCCAACCTGACCGGCTACTTCCGTACCTATGAGGAAAATCTGGGCACGGAGGTGCGGGGCTATCACAAGCCCATCATGATCGCCGGGGGCCTGGGCAACATCGCCGCCGGCCAGTCCCACAAGGCGGAGGTATTCCCCGCCGGCACCCTGCTTATCCAGCTGGGGGGACCGGGCATGCTCATCGGCCTGGGGGGCGGTGCCGCCTCCTCCATGGCCACCGGCGCCAATGCGGAAGACCTGGACTTCGCCTCCGTGCAGCGGGGCAATCCGGAAATCCAGCGCCGTGCCCAGGAGGTGATCGACCGTTGCTGGCAGCTGGGCACGCCCCGGCTGGACCCGGCCACCCCGGGGGACGGCAATCCCGTTCTCTCCATCCACGACGTGGGGGCCGGGGGCCTTTCCAATGCCTTCCCGGAACTGGCGGATTCGGGCCAGTGTGGCGCCCTCTTCGATCTGCGGGCGGTGCCCGTGGAAGAGGCGGGCATGAGCCCGGCGGAAATCTGGAGCAACGAATCCCAGGAACGCTACGTACTGGCCGTGCCTCCCACCCGACTGGAAGAATTCCGCGCCCTCTGCGAACGGGAACGCTGTCCCTTCGCCGTGGTGGGGGTGGCCACGGATGACGGCCGTCTGCGGGTGAAGGACGAACTGCTGGGGGCCGATCCGGTGGATATGGACATGGAAGCCCTGCTGGGCAAGCCCCCCCGCATGACCCGGGACGCCCAGCATCAGCTCCCCGTTACCCTGGCCTTCGACCCCACGGGGGTAGATCTGAAAGAAGCGGCCTACCGGGTGCTGCAACTGCCCGCCGTGGCGGACAAGACCTTCCTTATTACCATCGGCGACCGGTCCGTGGGCGGCATGACCGCCCGGGATCAGATGGTAGGCCCCTGGCAGGTGCCCGTGGCCGATGTGGCGGTGACCCTCATGGGTTACCAGGGCTATCAGGGCGAAGCCTTCGCCATGGGGGAACGGACCCCGGTGGCCGTGGTGGATGCTCCCGCCTCCGGCCGCATGGCCGTGGGGGAAGCCATCACCAATCTGGCCGCCGCTCCGGTGGCGGATCTGGGCCAGGTGAAGCTCTCCGCCAACTGGATGGCCGCCGCCGGTTACCCCGGGGAAGATGCCCGTCTTTTCGACACCGTGGGGGCGGTCAGCGAACTGTGCCGCCAGGTGGGCCTGTCCATCCCGGTGGGCAAGGACTCCCTGTCCATGCGTACCGCCTGGGAAGGGGAGGGGACCAAGCATCAGGTGGTGTCTCCCCTGTCCCTCATCGTCACCGCCTTTGCGCCCAGCCCGGACGTGCGTCGTACCCTGACCCCGGTGCTGCAACTGGATCAGGGGGAAACGGAACTGGTCCTCATCGACCTGTCCGCTGGACAAAACCGCCTGGGGGGCTCGGCCCTGGCCCAGGTGTACAACGCCACTGGGGACGAGGCTCCGGATTTGGACGAACCCGCCCGTCTGGCGGCCTTCTTCAAGGTAATCCAGTCCCTGAACCAGGAGGGCAAGCTGCTGGCCTACCATGACCGCTCCGACGGTGGTCTGTTCGCCGCCGCCTGCGAAATGGCCTTCGCCTCCCGCTGCGGGGTGAGTCTGAACATGGACATTCTCACCTACGACACCCTGATGAACGACGTGGATGGCTACGAAAAGCAGCCCGACGTGCTGGGGGGCCGTTCCCACGAACGGCTGGTGAAGGCCCTGTTCAACGAAGAACTGGGGGCCCTGATCCAGATTCGCCGGGAGCAGCGGGACGAAGTCTGCCAGGCCCTGCGGGACGCCGGCTTGGGCGCCTGCTACGCCCTGGTGGGCTATCCCAACGATCGGGACCATATCCGGGTGATCCGCAACGCCAAGGCGGTGATTTCCGAAAGCCGGGTGGACCTGCAACGGGCCTGGTCCGAAACCTCCTTTCGGCTCCAGTCCCTGCGGGACAATCCGGCCTGTGCCCAGGAAGAATACGACCGGCTGCTGGATACCCAGGACACGGGGCTGTCCGCCCAGCTGGACTTCGATCCCGCCGAGGACGTGGCCGCGCCCTTCATTGCCACCGGGGCCCGGCCCCGGGTGGCGATCCTGCGGGAGCAGGGGGTGAATAGCCATACGGAAATGGCTGCCGCCTTTGACCGGGCCGGCTTTGCCGCCGTGGATGTGCATATGAGCGACATCCTGGGGGGCCGGGTGGATCTGGCCGACTTCAAGGGAGCCGTGGCCTGCGGCGGCTTCTCCTACGGGGATGTGTTGGGGGCCGGCCAGGGCTGGGCCAAGACCATTCTCTTCAACGCCCGGGCCCGGGACCAGTTTGCCGCCTTCTTTGGCCGCCAGGACACCTTCGCCCTGGGGGTCTGCAATGGCTGTCAGATGATGAGCGCCCTGAAGGAAGTGATTCCCGGGGCCGACCACTGGCCCGCCCTGAAGCGCAACACGGTGGAGCAGTTCGAGGCCCGCTTTGTCATGGCCGAGGTCACCCCGTCTCCCTCCCTGTTCTTCGCTGGCATGGCCGGTTCCCGTATGCCCATCGTGGTTTCCCACGGGGAAGGTCGGGCCGAGTTCGCCTCGGCGGAAGATCAGGCCCGGGCCCTGGTGGCCCTGCGCTACGTGGATCACCAAGGTCAGGCCACGGAAGCCTATCCCTACAACCCCAACGGTTCCCCCGCCGGGGTGACGGGCTTTACCACGGCGGATGGCCGCTTCACCATCATGATGCCCCATCCGGAACGGGTCTTCCGTACCGTCCAGATGTCCTGGCACCCCGCGGGTTGGGGCGAAGACAGTCCCTGGATGCGCATGTTCCGCAACGCCCGGGTGTGGGTGGGTTAATCCCTTTCTTCCCCGTCCCGAAAAACCCCGATATGCATCGGGGTTTTTTTATGGGCCCAGGGGGGTAATAATTGGGCCCGCCGGGGAATGCCTCGGGTAGAATCAAGAAAAACACATCGCATATATACCGCGAGGGAGGAAAGCCATGGCGTTTATGCCCTGGACCCAGGACCTGGAATTGGGCCTGGCTGAGATTGACCGCCAGCACCACTGGCTGGTGGATTTAACCAACGCTCTGTACGACGAAATTTCCCGCCCCGACCCCCGGCCCCAGGTGGTGGGGCAGGTACTGGAAGGCCTGGTGGATTACACCTATAACCACTTTGTGGCGGAAGAGGTGCTGCTCCTCCAGTACGGCTATCCGGAAACGGAAGACCACAGGGCGGAGCACGACGCCTTCACCTCCACCGCCACCAAGCTTCTCCTGCGTTTCGAGGCGGGGGAAAGGGTGGGGCAGGAAGCCCTGGAATTTTTGAAGCAATGGCTGGTGCACCACATTTGCCAGGTGGATCGGGCCTACGCCCCCTTCCTCAAGGCCCAGGGCGTCAAATAAGGCCCAGAGCCGTTCTTGTGGGTAAAGGGCCTTCCCCGGGGCTTAGGGGGTGGGGAAGCCGGGCTTGCGGCGTTCGATGAAAAAGGAACTGCCCGCCTGTTTTTTCGCCTGTTTCTTGGCCTGGGCCGCCGCTGCCGCGATGTCGTGATGGGAGGCGTAGAGCCCGGGTTCCACCCGTAAGGCGCCGATGGACAGGCTGGGCAGGGGATTGAAGACCCGGCGTCCCTTCCGGTCCTCCCCGATAAAGCCGCCCCGAGCCATGTCCGGGGCATCGATCAAGTCCACCAGACAGTCATCAAAGCGCCGCAGAATGCGGGCGCAGCGGCTTTCCCAATCCGGACTCTGGAACAGGACGATGAAATCGTCGCCACCGATGTGGCCGATAAAGTCCAGATGGGGGTCTCCCTCTGCCGTCAGCACATTGCCCAGGAGCTGGATCAGGTCGTCCCCCCGGCGGTAGCCGTAGGCATCGTTGTAGGGCTTGAAGTTATCCACATCGCAGTAGCAGGCGGCGAAAGGGGTGCGGTTTTCCAGCAGCCGCTCCGTGTGTTCGTTGATGGGCACGTTGCCCGGCAACTGGGTCAGGGGATTGGCGTAGCGGGCGGCGGAGATTTGCATTTCCGTAATCAGGGCCATCAGGTCCTGACCGCTGCCCACCCCCAAATAGGCGCCGTCTGCGATGACGATGAAGCCATCGTAGAGATTGTGCTGGGCGGCCCGGGAAATGAGCAGGCCCACCTCCTGGACCGACAGGTCCTGATCCACGATCAGGGGGGTGGGGTCCATGAACAGGGTGCAGGCCTTGCGTCCGTACAGCTCCCGCCGGTAGGGCCGGGCGAAGCGGTCGATCAGGTTGTGCCGGTTGATGAGGCCCAGGGGCTGGCCGTTGCACACCACGGGCAGAACGTGGAGCTGGGGGTCCTGTTCAAAGCGTTGATACACCGCGTCATTCAGGGTTTCCGGGGAAATGGGCTGGATGGGCTGGGCCAGGTGGCGGGCGGTCTTGGCTCCGTGACCATGGGTGCCCTTGGGAAAAACCGCGATATGCCGGTCCCGCAGGGCATTCAGGGCCTCCAGGGGCGGCTGGCTGGCCGGGGCTGGATGGGGGCGGGCGATGAAAAAGCCCTGGCCGCAGGCAATGCCCAGATCCCGCACCGTGGCGAAATCCTCCTCCGTTTCAATGCCCTCGGCGATGATGAAGGCGCCGCAGGCTTCCGCCAGTTCGTGCATGGAACGGACCAGCTGGAATTTGAGCCCGTCCTGGGCGATGCCGGCGATGAAGTGCCGGTCAATTTTTACGTATTCCGGGCGCAGTTCCGACCACATGCGCAGATTGGAAAAGCCTTCCCCCAGGTCGTCGATGGCCACCTGGTAGCCCTGGCCCCGGTAATACTGGAGGGCGTCGTGAATTTCCCCGAAATCCTCGATCTGCTCGTTTTCCGTAATTTCGATAATGATGCGGGAAGGGCTCAAGCCCAGGTCCCGGAGCAGGCCCATGGTCCGGCCATTGCGGAAGGCCGGGTCCTGGAGACAGCCCGGGCTGGCGTTGATAAACAGTTTGCCGGCCAGTTGGAGTTCGGCAAAGCGGCGGAATATGGCTTCCCGGCAGGCCCGTTCCAGGGCCATGGTGAGCTGGTGGCGGCGGGCCGCCTCGAACAGGGCCAGGGGCATGTGCCAGGGGCTGTCCTGGGGACCCCGGATCAGGCCTTCATAGCCGATATAGGTGTGGGAGCGGTAGTCCAGGATGGGCTGGAACACCGGAGTGAGGGCGTCTCCATCGATCAGGGCTTGCAGGGCATGGGCCTCATCCATGGGATCACTATCCTCTTTGAGAAAACTGGAAGCGAGACGTTGAATCAATGGGGCGGCGGTCATGGGCGCGGGCGACCGAAAACAGGGCCTCAGACTATAAGGGGGGGAGGTTACAGGGACGTGAAGCGTCGCCATCCTGGCCGGTGGACAAAAAAAGGGGAAGGCCAAGCCTTCCCCTTTCTGGGTGTGGAAAACTGGAGTGCCGGATTAATTCACCCGAGCCTTAGCCCGCAGGTTTTGCACCATTTGTTCCACCAGTTGTTGCTGGGCCCGTTGTTGCAGCTGGGGCTTCACTTGGTCGAAGCTGGGGGGCGTCAGGGGACGGGTGTCTTCCAGTTCAATCACGTGCCAGCCGAATTCGCTCTTCACCGGCGTGTCGGTGAATTGGCCCTTCTTCAGTTGCACCAGGGCATCGGCAAAGGGCTTCACGTAGCTGGCCGGAGTGCTCCAGCCCAGATCGCCGCCCTTGTCCTTGGAGCCCGGGTCCTTGGACTGCTTGGCCAGGTCGTCGAACTTTTCGCCCTTCTTCAGCTTGGCGATGATGGCTTGGGCATCCGCCTCGTTTTCCACCAGGATGTGGCGGGCCTTGTATTCCGTGCCGCCCAGCTTGGCCGTAATGGCCTCATAGTCTTTTTGCAGTTGGGTGTCGCTCACCGGATGGGTGCGCAGATAGTCCTGAATGTAGGCACGGATCAGCACGGCCTGGGAGGCCAGGGCCATTTGGGAGGTGACAGCCGGATTCTTTTCCAGACCTTGGCGGCGGGCTTCCTGGCTGAGGATTTCCCGGCGGATCAGTTCTTCTTTGACCGCGTTGCGCAGTTGGGGCGAGTCCTGGGTGCCTTGGGCTTTTTGTTCGTTGATGAAGGACTCAGCGTAAGACTCGGGAATGGCCACGCCATTGACCGTGGCCACAGCCGGGCCTTTGGCACTCTTGCCAGCGGCGAAGACGGGAGCGGAGGCCAGAACGCCGGCCAGCAGAGCAACGGCCAGCTTGGATGCGCTATGCATGGATGATCCTTTTATAAAAGGGTGTTGAGGAAAGGGTGATTATAGCGAAGCTTCTTCCGGTGTCATGGCCTTTATGGCAAGCGCATGAACCGGTCCTTGCAGCAATTCCCCCAGGGCCGTATAGACGAGCCGGTGCCGGGCCAGGGTGGAAAGCCCGGCGAAGGCGGGGGAAACAATTTCCAGACGAAAGTGGCCGCCGCCGTTGTGGGCATGACCCGCATGGCGGGCCGATTCGTCCTGGAGTTCCAGATGGGTGGGGGTCAGGGCGGCCAGCCGGTCCTGAATCTGGGCCAGCAGAGCCGCCTTGGCGGCGTCCCCGGTCATGCGGGAAAAACCTGGCGGAAGGGTTTCACCGTGACCGCCTGATAGACTCCGGCGGCCACGTAGGGGTCCTGATCCGCCCAGGCCTGGGCGGCTTCCAGGGAAGGGAACTCTCCCACCACCAGACTGCCGGTAAAGCCTGCCGGGCCCGGGTCCGGGCTATCGATGGCCGGGCAGGGGCCGGCCAGGATCAGCCGGCCTTCGTCCTGTAGCACCTGGAGACGGGCCAGGTGGGCCGGTCGGGCTTCCAGGCGCAGGGCCAGGGAACCGGGCCGGTCTTCACTGATAATGGCGTAGAGCATCAGGATTTTTCCTCCTGTTCCTTGAGGTAGGGAGCCAGCATGAGCCCTTGTAGCAGGGTGAAAACCAGCATCAGGCCCATGCCGCCAAAGAGTTTGAAATTGACCCAGGTATCCAGGGAATAGTGGAAGGCCACGTAGAGATTGGCCGCCCCCATGAAGGCGAAAAAGCCGCCCCAGGCCAGATTCATCTTGTGCCAGGCGGCCGGAGGCAGCTGGATCTTTTCCCCCAGCATGGCGCCCATGGGATTGCGTCCCATAAACAGGGTGGAAAACAGCAGAATGGCGGCGAACAGCCAGTAAAGCACCGTGGGCTTCCATTTGATGAAGGTTTCGTCGTGGAGCAGCAGGGTGGCGCCGCCGAACACCAGAATAATCACCAGGCTCACCCAGAGCATGCCATCTACCTTGCGTCCGTGGAATTTGACCCAGGCGATCTGGGCAATAGAGGCCAGGATGGCGGCGCTGGTGGCGGCGTAGATGCCGCCGAATTTGAAGGCGACGAAAAAGAGCAGAACGGGGAAAAAGTCGAATAGAAACTTCATGGCAAAACCTGGCAAAGGGGACGGTGATTATGGCCCCTTTTCCTGACCACTGTCCATGCGCCCCCACCCGGAAAAGCCCGACGGGCCGCGCCTGTGGGGGCAGCCCAGGGCGCCCGGATGGCGCTCCCCGGAGCAGAGGCGAAATGCTAGGATGGGCGCCTGTCCCCTTTGGGCGGCGGCCCGCCCCGTCCCGTTTTCAGGCCAACCATGGACGCCCCTTCCTTTCGCCGACGTTTTTTCCCCAACCGTCTCAGTGCCCAGATCGCCCTGCTGGTGTCCCTGTTGTTTATGGCCACCGTGTTCGGCTACACCTGGTACACCGCTGGGGAACAGGCGGCCATGGCCCGGCAGGCGACCCTGGAGCAAAGCCGGGCCATGGCCCGGGATCTGAGCCGGTTGCTGGACGCTCTGCCCCAGGACATGGATGGGGCGGCCCTCCTGAGCCGGGCCGTGCAGAGCCCGGAACTCATGTCCCTGGCCCTGGTGGGGGCAGATGGCCGGGTGCGCACGGGCACCTGGGCCCGGGGGCAAGCCACCTCCCGGCTGACGCCGCCTGCCGGACGGGGGGACCAGGAAGAAGATCGGGGGGGCGCCCTGGTGCTCTGGCAGCCCCTGGCCGCCGGCGCCGGCTGGCTACGTCTGGAAGTCAGCCTGGAGCGGGTCACCGCCCTCCAGGCCCACATTTGGCGGGATAGCGTGGTGGCCGCCCTGGCGGCCCTGGTGGGCAGCAACGGTCTGCTATTCCTCTTCCTCGCCCGGCCGTTGCAGGCCCTGGATCGGGCGACGGAATTTGCCGCCCGCCTGGAAGACCGGCGGGGCGACCGGCTCCCCGACTATCGGGGCAATGTGGAAATCCAGCGTCTGGTGGCGACCCTGAACCGGGTTTCCCGGCGCCTGAAGGACCAGGAAGACACCATTGAGGAAAATAACCGCTTTCTCACCAGTGTCACGGACACCCTGGGGGAAGGGGTGGTGGCCACGGACGGAGAAGGGCGCTGTACCTTTGTGAACGGGGAGGCGGCCCGGCTCCTGGGCTGGCCCCGGGAGGCCCTCCTGGGGCAGAACTTTCACGATAAGGTGCATTTCCAGACCGCCACGGGCCTGCCCCTGGCCCAGGCGGATTGCCCCCTCCATGGCCCGGCTGCCGCCGGACACGCCTATCGCTCCGATCTGGACGCCTTTACCCGGCAGGACGGCAGTATTTTTCCCGTCTCCCTGGTGTCCGTGCCCCTCCTGGAAGGGGACCGGCCCCATGGAGCGGTGCTGGCCTTCCAGGACATTACGGAGCGGAAGCGGGACGAGGATTTCCTCCTGGCTACCACCTCCCGCCTTTCCGCTCTCATCGAGAGTATGCAGGTGGGCATTCTGGTGGAGGATGAAAACCGCCAGATTGTCCTGGCCAATCAGGCCCTGGGGGAATTGTTCCGCCTGGAGGTGAATCCCCAAGAGTTGATCGGCGCGGACAGCCGCCGGGTTCAGGCTCATCTCTGGCCCCTGTTTCAGGACGGGGAAGGTCACGGGGCCCGGGTGGAGGCGGTGGTGGCCGCCCGCCGTCCCGTGGTGGGGGAGGAAATCCGCCTCAAGGATGGCCGCATTCTGGAGCGGGACTGCATCCCCATTTTCCTCTTTCCCCTGGTGGCCCAGCCCGAGGATTACCGGGGCCATCTCTGGCTCTTCCGGGACATTACCGGACGCAAGCAGGAGGCGGCGGAACTGCATCAGGCCAAGGAGCAGGCCGAACTGGCCAATCGGGCCAAGGGGGAATTTCTGGCCAACATGAGCCACGAAATCCGCACCCCCATGAACGGCATTCTGGGCATGACCGACCTGGCCCTGGAGACGGAACTGAGCCCGGAGCAGCGGGAATACCTGGAGATGGTCAAATCCTCCGCCGATGCCCTGCTGGGCATCATCAACGACATCCTGGATTTTTCCAAGATCGAGGCGGGCAAGATGGAGGTGGAAAAAATTCCCTTCCCCCTTCGCCCCCTGGTCATGGATACCCTGAAGCTTCAGGCCCTGCGGGCCGAAGACCGGGGCCTGGAACTGGTGGCGGATCTGGACCCGGCCCTGGGGGAACAGTACCGGGGCGATCCGGGGCGCCTGCGCCAGGTGCTTCTCAATCTGGTGGGCAATGCCATCAAATTCACCCACCGGGGCCATATCCGGGTTTCCGTGGCGCCGGACCGGGAGCAGCCGGATTGTCTCCATTTCGCTGTGGCGGACACCGGCATTGGCATTGCGCCGGACAAGCAGGCCCTGATTTTCGACGCCTTTTCCCAGGCCGACAGCTCGGTCACCCGGCGCTTTGGCGGCACCGGCCTGGGGCTGGCCATCTGCGCCCGGCTGGCCGGGCTCATGGGGGGACGGCTGTGGGTGGAAAGCGAAGTGGGGAAGGGCAGTGTCTTCCACTGCACCGCCCGTCTGGAAGCCCTGCCCGGGGCTGGTCCCACTTTCCCCGCCCTGGCGGGGGCGACCCTGTTGCTGGTGGATGACAACCCGGCCACCCGGCAAGCCCTGGAAAACTCCCTGAGCCATTGGGGCGTGGCCGTCACTGCCCTGGCTGACGGGGGGGATGCCCTGGTGGAGCTAGCCCAGGCCCGCAGTCGGGAACAGCCCTATGCCCTGGTGCTGGCGGATGGGGACATGCCCCTGCCCGACGGTTTTGCCCTGGTGGAAGCCCTGGCCCGGGATGGGGCCCACCCGGAACGCACGGTGATGATGCTGCCCGCCGCCCGGCTGGCCCGGGACGGGGAACGCTGTCGCCAGCTGGGGGTGGATGCCTACCTCTGCAAACCCGTTTCCCCCTTCGACCTGGGCCAGGCCCTATGCCTGGCCCTGAGCGGGGAAAGCGCCCCGGCCCGGCCCGATCCGGCCGCTTCCCTGCGGGCGGCCCAGGCCTGGGGCCGTTCCCTCAAGGTGCTGGTGGCGGAAGACAATCCGGTGAATCAGCGTCTGGTGGCCCTGCTCCTGGAAAAGGCCGGGCACCGGCCTGTGCTGGTGGACAATGGCCGGGAGGCGGTGGCCGCGGTGGCCCGGGAGGATTACGATCTGGTGCTCATGGACATGCAGATGCCGGAAATGGACGGCCTGGAAGCCACCCGCCGCATCCGCCGGGAAGAAGCCATCCGGGGCGTTACGGCGCCCCTGCCCATTGTGGCCATGACCGCCAACGCCATGGCTTCTGACCGGGAACAGTGCCTGGCGGCGGGCATGGACGGCTATCTGGCCAAGCCCCTGCGCCAGGCGGATTTTTTTGCGGTCATTCAGTCCTGTGTGCCGCCCGAGGCGGGCTTGCCCCGGACGGCGGAGGAAGAAAGGGAAGCCATGATGCCAACGGTTGTTTCCGGGGAGGTGGAAAACTCGATCCCCTCCTCTCCGGCCCATCCCTCTGCCCCTGGGGCTCCCTCCGGGAAATCGGCGGCGTGGGAAGGGGCACCCCCGGCGGACCGTCAGGCAGCCCTGGCCCGCCTGGAAGGGGATGCCCAGCTTCTGGATACCCTGGTGCAGATGTTTGCCACTAACGTGCCCGGCCACTGCCAGCGGCTGGAAGACGCTCTGGCCCAGGGGGCCTGGGAGGCCTTGTCCCGGGAAGCCCATACGGTGAAAGGCCTGCTGGCCACTTTTTCCGCCGACGCCGGGGCCGCCCTGGCCCTGAGCCTGGAACGCCTGGCCCGGGATACCCCCGCCGGCGCCCCCGCCCCGGATCAGGCCCGGGAACTGGTCACCGCCCTCTGTGCCACCACCCGGGCGGTGGCCGAGTATTTGGGCCAGGGAGCCTGATTCCAAATGCCGACCCAGACCCAGGACCCAACCCTTACGGCTTGCCCGGAATGCGATCTGCTCGTCCGTGATCAGAGCGATGGGGCCAAGCCGCCCTACAGCAGCCTCTGCCCCCGGTGCGGGGCCCTGCTTTACCGGCGTGACCGCCATGGGCTGGAGCACACCCTGGCCCTGGCCTGGGCCGCCCTGGTGGTGCTCATCATCGCCAATGCTTTTCCCGTGGTGGGCATGAAAATACAGGGGCAGCGCATCGACACCACCATCATTGGGGCGGCGCTCCAGCTCTGGCGGGACGATATGCCGGAGGTGTCCCTCCTGGTGCTGGCCACCACCACCGTCATGCCCCTCCTGGAAATCCTTGGGGTCATCTGGCTCATGCAGCCCCTTTTGCTTGGCCGGCGCCCCCCGGGCTTTGCCCCCGTGTTCCGGGCCATGCAGGCCGCCCATCCCTGGGCCATGGTGGAGGTGTTTATCCTGGGCATACTGGTGGCCCT
The DNA here is from genome assembly GCF_018905915.1 of Azospira inquinata. Taxonomy (NCBI): domain Bacteria; kingdom Pseudomonadati; phylum Pseudomonadota; class Betaproteobacteria; order Rhodocyclales; family Rhodocyclaceae; genus Azospira; species Azospira inquinata. The sequence goes on along the minus strand of NZ_CP064782.1, from coordinate 382,898 downwards.
GGTGAAACTCTCCCACCTGGCGGACGTGCTGCCCGGCCCGGCCATGCTGGGGTTTGGGGTGCTGATGCTACTACTCACTACCATGACCTCCCTCATGGAGCCCCGGGATATCTGGCAGGCCTGGGAGGAAGCTCGGCCATGAGTGACGTGCAAGCCGCTTCCCTGGGCAAGGCCCTCTGTCCCACCTGCGGATTGCTGGGTGCCCCCGCCGAAAGCCCGGTCTGCCGCCGCTGCGGCACGCCCCTCCATTTTCGCAAGCCCCGGAGCCTGGAACGGGCCTGGGCCCTGCTCATTGCAGCCTACGTGCTCTATCTGCCCGCCAATCTGCTGCCCATTATGGAAACCCGTTCCATGTTTGGCGTGCAGCGGGACACCATCATGAGCGGGGTGGTTTATCTCTGGGGCAGTGGTTCCTGGGTGCTGGCCCTGGTGGTTTTTATCGCCAGCATTGCGGTGCCCCTGCTGAAACTGGTTTCCCTCACCCTGCTCCTGATCAGCGTCCAGGGCCGCTGGCGGCGGCAGACCCAGCCCCGCACTAAGCTTTATCGCTTTCTCGAATTAATCGGCCGCTGGTCCATGCTGGATGTTTATGTGGTGACCATCCTGGTCGCCCTGGTGCAAATCCAGACCCTGGCTTCCATTCGCCCCGGCAGCGGCGTCATCGCCTTTGCCGCCGTAGTCGTCCTCAGTATGCTGGCCACCATGGCCTTTGAACCGCGCCTGATCTGGGACGCGGCCCATTCCCCCGCCGCCAAGGAACCCCTGCCGTGAGTCAAGACCTCCCGGAGACCAAGATCGTCTCCCGCTTCCATTCCCCCATCAGCCTGATCTGGATCGTGCCCCTGGTGGCCGTGCTGATCGGCGCCGGGCTGGCCATTAGCGCGGTGCTCCAGCGGGGCCCGGTAATCGAGCTGCAATTCGCCTCGGCGGAAGGGCTGGAGGCCAATAAGACCAAGCTCAAGTACAAGGACGTGGATATTGGCACGGTCTCCGCCATCGCCCTTTCCGACGACCGGCGGGCCGTCAAGGTCACCGTCCAGATGGACAAGCAGGCCCAGCCCCTGCTGGTGGAGGACAGCCGCTTCTGGGTAGTGCGTCCCCGCATTGCCGCTGGCGGGGTATCCGGCATGAGCACCCTGCTATCCGGCGCCTATATCGCCCTGGACCCGGGTAAATCCCCCGAGGCCCGGCGCCACTTCGTCGGCCTGGAAACCCCGCCCCTGGTGGTGGGGGACATGCCCGGGCGCCAGTTTGTCCTGGGGGCGGAAGACCTGGGTTCCCTGGATATCGGCGCTCCCCTGTATTTCCGCCACATTCCCGTGGGCAAGGTGGTGGGCTACGCCCTGCGCCCGGACGGCAAGGGGGTAGATGTGCGGGTGTTCGTGGATGCGCCCTATGACCACTTCGTCACCGGGGCGACCCGTTTCTGGCACGCCAGCGGCATTGACCTCTCCGTGGGGGCGGACGGCATGAAGCTGGAAATGCAGTCCTTGCTCTCCGTGGTGGCCGGGGGCATCGCCTTTGCCGGTGGCGACCCAGGGGAGGCGGAAGCCCCCTCCGAGTCCCGCTTTACCCTGTTTGCCGACCAGACGGCGGCCTTCCGGGTGCCGGACAGCGTGGTGCAGAAGTACGTTCTGTTCTTTAACGAATCGGTACGGGGCCTCACCGTGGGCGCCCCGGTGGACTTCCGGGGCTTCCTGGCCGGGGAAGTGTCCCGCATCGACGTGGATTTCAATCGGAGTTCCAAGGATGTGGCCATGGCCGTGGAAATCAACCTCTATCCGGCCCGCTTTACCGGCAAGGGACATTACCGCCCCACGGAACTCCCCAGCCGCCAGGTGATCCGCAAGATGCTGGAGGACATGGTGGCCAAGGGCTTCCGCGCCCAGCTGCGCACCGGCAACCTGCTCACCGGCCAGCGCTACGTGGCCCTGGATTACTTCCCCAAGGCCAAGGCCGGGCGCATTAACTGGAACGGCCCCATTCCCGAACTGCCCACCCAGCCCGGTAGCCTGGATTCCCTCCAGGAACAGCTGCTGGCCGTGGTGGAATCCTTGCAGGGCACCCTGAAACGCACGGATCAGCTGATCAAGCACGTGGATGGGGACGTGGTGCCCGAACTGGCCCCCACCCTGCGGGATGCCCGCAAGACCCTGGACCGGGCCAACGCCGTGCTGGACAAAGACTCCCCGGCCCAGAGCGAACTGCGGGATGCCCTGCGGGAAGTGGGGCGGGCCGCCACGGCGGTGCGCAATCTGTCCGACATGCTGGAACAGCAGCCCCAAGCCCTCATTACCGGAAAGAAGCCCAACCCATGAAAAGCGCCGCCCACCTGGTTTGCCTGGCCCTGCTCACCACCCTGGGGGCCTGCGCCAGCGCGCCCCCCACCCGCTACGTCACCCTGGCGGATGACCGGGCGCCCCAGGCCGGAACCGCCACCACCCCCGCCATCGCCGTGGTCCGGGCCAATGTGCCCGAACTCATCGACCGGCCCCAGCTGGTACTGCGCCAGGACCCCAATCACGTAGTCTTAAGCGACCAATACCGCTGGGCCGAACCCCTGCGCCAGGCAATCCCCCGCCTCATCGCCCAGGACCTGGGCCAAATACTCAATTCCCGCCGGGTCGCCGCCGTCCTGCCGGACGACGCGGGCTTCCCCCTGGACTACAAACTCACCCTAGAAGTCCAGCAGCTGGACGCCCTGGTGGGCCAGGGCGTGGATGTGGACGTGCTCTGGCGCCTGGAAGCCCCCAACGGCAAATCCCTCACCGGCCGCAGCACCTTCCGCCAGCCCCTGGCCGGCACCCCGGAAGATCCTCTGACCCTAGTCGCCGCCCAGCGCCAGGCTTTGCGCCGGGTAGCGGGGGAGATTGGGAAGGCGGTTAGGGGGAGGGGAAGCGCTGAGGGGCGTTGATCAATTGATCAAGGGACTAGGAGGCGAGAATGGCCCAACGCTCATGATCGCGCCACCGATTGCCGATCTTGAGGTAGCGCGGTGAGTACCCCTCCTGAGCAAAACCACAGGCCTTAACCAGGGCGATAGACGCAACATTGCTTGGTTGAATGTTGGCTTCAAGGCGATGGAGTTTGAGCTGGGTGAAAGCGTGGCGCACCACCGCACGCAAGCCGCTGCCCATAAACCCTTGGCCCTCGAAGCCAGCAAAGGCGTAGTAACCCAGATAGCCGCTGCGAAATACGCGAAGCACAATGTTGGTGAGATTAATTACCCCTGCAATCTGCCCAGAGTTGGCAGCACAAACCAGGAAAGCCGCATTTTCTGGTTGAGACATGCGCTCCAGATAGTCGCGAAACGCTTCTGGTGTGGATGGCGCGGACACCCAGGGCCGGTGCAATGCCCGGCTGGCTTTTGCGAGCGCTAAGAACTCGTCTTGGTCGGCAAGGGTGGGGGAGCGAAGCAGAATACGGGGCATGGCTGTCCTAAAGATTGGGTTTTTTGTTGATACGGAAGCAGAAACGTTGGGAATAAACTGAGTGGGGATAGCCTATAGATAATGCTGGGCTAGAGGTGAGCAGGGGCGGCCCGTGGTTATTTTGTTCGAAAGCGGTTGTAATGCTATTGGCAATATTTGAGCGCTTTTAGGGGGGGCGAATACAGGGTGACAGTATCAAGAAATATATATTTAAAATAGCCTATTTTATTAATGGTGGCTACCAAGTGAATAAAATAATTTGGCTATGTGGGGACTTGGTGTATTGGGGGTATATTGATCCGGATAAATGCTCAACTGTTGTTTTTAGTAAATTTCTGGCGAATAAATGAATCGTATATAGGATGCGCTACGCGGTCTATCTTATATTGCTGATACATTTTCTGTTGACCCATTTTTTCCGTCATAAGCATACAATTCAAAATTTTGTTGGGTTTAAAAGTGTCGGTAGTTCTTTTGTGGCAGTTAGGTTCAATCCACCTGCGGCACAAAAGTATGAACCCATCCGGCCTGGAGGTATCAGTCAATCGGGGACGTACGCCAATGACTGCCAATCTAATATATGTGTGCTGATGGTGGCGGGAGTCCTTAGATAATAACGATTCGGGGCGTTGGCCAAACAATACCGCTGATCTGAAAAACTGGGCGAGTACGCCTGTGCCCTGGAGTAGAGGCTTGCCCAAATTGCATAAATTGGTTATATAATGCTGTTGTCAAGTATCTGCTTGCTAACTGGTTTTGGTGAAATGGTGCTTGATTGAAGGTTAATAAAATAATTGGTGCTGCTAATTTGTTTGGCAAAATTATATTGAATGCGGCGGGCGTTGTATTTATTTAAGGGGTTTTCAATGATTGTATGGCAAGGGGCGGGCTTTGCTGGTGTATTGGTTCCCTTGGTTTTTGTCTTGCTGGGAAATTTGGGCTTGGATAAAGTCTTTGGTGACGGTTACTATTCCTCTCATGCTTGGGCGCCGATGTTTGTGCTGATTTTATCGGCTATGGTTGTTTGGTGGTTCGGAAAACGTCTTAACGATCTGCCTGGAAAAGAGCTCATTGATCCACAAACCCAGCAGAAGGTGGTGCTTAAAGAAAAGCACACAATCTTTTGGATTCCGCTGCACTATTTTGCTTTTGTAATTGTTGCCTTCGCAATCCTTATGCCTTTCCTCAAGAGAGGAGGGGGACTCTGAGGATTTACCTGCGGTCGCTTTCCCCCTGCATTCCCGGCCCAAGCCGGGAAATCCACCCTCAAGGCAAACGCAGCAACGCCCCCGCTTCCGCCGGATTCAATTGTTCCTGGAAGGGCAGGGTGCCTAGGCGGGGGGCGGCTAGGCGGGTTTCCAGGGCGGTGATGTTTTCTTCCCGGCGGGCCATGGCCGGATCCACGCAGTTGGCGACCCAGCCGGCCAGGGTCAGGCCCCGGGCCTGGATGGCTTCGGCGGTGAGGAGGGCGTGGCTGATGCAGCCCAGCTTAACCCCCACGGCCAGGATCACCGGCAGGCCCAGTTGGACCGCCAGATCGGCGGCCTCGATGGTGTCTCCCAGGGGCACGCGAAAGCCTCCCACGCCTTCCACAATGACCACCTCCGCCAGGGGCTGGAGCTTGGCGTAGGCGTCCAGGATCACGGGCAGTTCAATGGGGCGTCCGGCTTCCTGGGCGGCCACGTGGGGGGCGATGGGGGGATCGTAGAGGTAGGGATTGACCCAGTCCCGGGGGGCGGCCACGGAGGCATTGGCCATGAGGCGGCGCACATCTTCGTTTTCCCCGTCGGCCTCCACGCCCGCGGCGATGGGCTTCATGGCCAGGGCGCTGTATCCGGCCCGGCGGGCGGCGTGGAGCAGGGCGCAGGCGGTGAAGGTCTTGCCGATTTCCGTATCCGTACCGGCGATGAAAAAGCCTTTTTGCATAATTTGTCCTTTCTAAAAAGGGCGGCGGGCGTCAAACGCCGGGCCGCAGTGGGTGGCCGACGCGGAGCGTCGGGGCCCGTAAAAAAGGGACGGGATGGCGGCGGCAGGCCGCCGGGCGAGGTAGCGCCCGGGCCTGGGGGCCGCGCCCTATTTGTGGCCGGTGAGCAGGACTACGTCGTAGCTCAGGGGTAGGCCCTGGGGGGTGCGGCAGCGTTCGTAGGCCGCTTCCACGGTGCGCCAGGCGGCTTTGCCCATGAGCACGGGGCGGCGGGGGCCCCCCACCTGATTGGCCCCCACGTCCTTGATGGCCCGCAGCAGCTGGCGCAGGTTGGGGTAATGGAGGCGGAATTGGAGGCGTTCCGCCCGTACCCCGTAAAAACCGGCGGCCAGGGCGGCAGCGGCTCCCGCCGGGGCATCCCGGAAGGGCAGCACATGGCGGTGGGGGTCTACCCCGGCGAAGGCCTGACGCAATTCCTGAAAGGTGCCCGGCCCCAGGGTGCTCACCGCCAGTCGTCCCCCAGGAAATAGCACCCGGTGGGCTTCTCCCAGGGCCCGGGGCAGGTCGCACCATTGCAGGGTGAGGCTGGACCAGTACAGGCCCAGGCTGGCGGATTTCAGGGGCAGGCTTTCCACGTCGGCGCAGACCGGCAGGCCGATGGGGGCGCCCACCGGATTTTGCAGGGCCGCCGTGTTGCTGGCCGTGGGCTGGGCCTGACGGGCCAGGCCCAGCATGGCCGGGGCGAAGTCCGCCAGGATCAGGGGCTGGTCGGGAAAGCGCCGGGCCAGGAGCCGGGCGCCGTAACCCGTGCCACAGCCCGCGTCCAGCAAGGGGCCCTGGGGGGCGCCGTCCAGGCGGGCGGCCAGGGCTTCGCAGACCTGACGCTGCAACTGGGCGGCCCGATCATAGGTGGCGGCGGCCCGGTCAAAGGAGCGGCGCACTAGGATTTTGTCGGCAGGGCGGATCAAGGCCGGGGCTCCCCATCCTGAATCAGTTCTGCCAGGGCCCGGGCGGTGCTTTCCGGATCAGCCAGAAAGGGCACATGGGCGGCGCCGGGCACCGTGACCCGCCGGGCCTGGGGCAGATGGTCCGCCAGCCAGGCCCCGGCTCCCAGGGGCATGAGGGGGTCCTGGTCCCCGTGCAGCACCAGGGTGGGCTGGTGGATGCGGGGCGCCAGGGGGCGCAGATCCAGGTCCTTGAGCCAGGCCAGGCCCCGGGCCAGGGCCGGGGTGGCGGGCAGGGGAGGGTGGGCCAGGGGCGCCAGTTGGCGGGCCAGGGCCCGCTGCTGGTGGTCCCCCTGGTTAATCAGGGCGGAAAAGCGGGGCAGCACCCCGGCCGGGTCTTCGTCCACGGCGGCGGCAAAGGCGGTTAACAGGGCGGCGGGTTGGCCGTGGGCCCAGGCTTTTTTCCGGACAAAGCAGGGGGTGGTGGCGATCAGGGCCAGCCGGGCCACCCGGGCTGGGTCCCGTACCGCCATGAGCTGGGCCAGCAGGCCCCCCAGGGACCAGCCGGCCACCACGGCGCCGGGGGGCACCTGTTCCAGCAGGGCGTCCACGCTGCGGGCGATGGGGTCTTCCAGGTCCGGGCGGCCCTGGTAGCCGGGCAAATCCAGGCATATCAGGGGAAAGTCCCGGCCCAGGTAGGCATGGAGAGGGGACAGCAGACCCTGCCAGACCCGGCTGTCCAGGCCCCAGCCGTGGATCAGTACCAGGGCAGAGGGGGAGGCGGCGGGGCCGCTCACGCCGAGGCCCCTGCGGGCGCCGGGGCGGGGTGGCGGGCGGCGATGTCCGTCAGGGCATCCGCCAGCCGATCCACCTGTTCCAGGGTGTGGGCGGCGGAAAGGGAAATGCGCAGGCGGGAATGGCCCTTGGGCACGGTGGGGGGACGGATGGCGGGCACCCAGATGTTGCGCTCGTCCAGGGCCTTGGCCACGGCCAGGGTTTCCTGGTTGCCGCCGATGATGAGGGGCTGGATGGCGGTTTCCGAGGCCGCCAGCTCCCAGCCCGCGGCTTCCGCCAGGGGCGCCAGACGCTGGCGCAGGTGGGCGATCAGTGTTTGCAGGTGGGCGCGGCGCTGATCCCCTTCCTCGCCCCGGATAATGTCCAGGCTCTTTAACAGGGCGCAGGCCACGGCCGGGCTGGAGGCGGTGGTGAAAATATAGGTGCGGGCCCGTTGCAAGAGCCATTCAATGACCCGGGCGCTGCCGGCGATAAAGGCCCCGGAAACCCCGGCGGCCTTGCCCAGGGTGCCCATGTAGAGCACCCGTCCCGAAGGGGGCAGGCCGAAGTGGCCCGTGGAGCCCTGGCCGTGGGGGCCCAGAACGCCGAAGCCGTGGGCGTCGTCAATGACCAGCCAGGCGTCGTACTTTTCCGCCAGTTCGTAAAGGGTGTCCAGGGGGGCCATATCCCCGTCCATGCTGAATACCGCATCGGTGACGATGAGCTTGTGGCGGGCCTCGGAGGCGGCCAGCAGCCGTTCCAGGGCGGCCATGTCCCGGTGGGGGTAGCGGTGGCTCTCGGCCCGGCAGAGCTGCACCGCGTCGATGAGGGAAGCGTGGTTCAGCTTGTCGGCGAATACCGCGTCCCCCCGGCCCACCAGGGTGGGGACCAGGGCCAGATTGGCCATGTAGCCAGTGGAGAAATAAATGGCCCGGTGTCGGGCCTCGAACCAGGCCAGGGCTTCTTCCAGCTCATGGTGGGGGCGCAGGTGGCCGCTTACCAGATGGGCGGCGCCAGAGCCCGCGCCCCAGCGCAGGGCCCCATCGGCCATGGCCTGGGCGATGCGGGGGTCGTTGGCCAGCCCCAGGTAATCGTTGGAACAGAAGGCCAGGAGCAGGCGGCCATCCACCACCGCTTCCGGTCCGCAGTTGGAATCCAGAATGCGGCGGCGCCGGGTCAGGCCTTCGGCGTCGATGGCATCCAGTTGGGGGCCCAGGTCTTCCCAGATCATGACAGGGCCTCTTCCAGGGCGGCGGCGGCCCGTTCGCTGAGGAAGGCCAGTTCGGCTTCCTCCACCACGTAGGGGGGCATGAAATAGACCGTGTTGCCGAAGGGCCGCAGGAGAATTTCCCGGGCCAGACAGGCCTTGTAGAAACGGCGGGAAAAGTCCGCCGGGGCGTCGGCCACGTCGAACGCGAAGATCATGCCCCGATGCCGGTAATGGCGTACCTGGGGATGGTCCTTGAGGGGGGCCAGGAGGGCGTCGAACCGGGCGGATTTTTCCCGGTTGCGCTCCAGTACCCGGTCTTCCTGGAAAATATCCAGGGTGGCCAGGGCCGCCCGGCAGGCCAGGGCGTTGCCCGTGTAGGAATGGGAGTGGAGAAAGGCCCGGCTCACCTTTTCGTCCAGGAAGGCTTCATAAACCTTATCCGTGGTGAGCACCACGGAAAGAGGCAGGTAGCCCCCGGTGAGGCCCTTGGAGGTGCAGAGAAAATCGGGAATGATGTCCGCCTGCTGGTGGGCGAAATAGGTGCCGGTGCGGCCATTGCCCACGGCGATTTCGTCGCAGATGAGGTGCACCCCGTAGCGGTCGCAGAGTTCCCGGGCCAGCTTCAGGTAGAGGGGGTCGTGCATGGCCATGCCCCCGGCGCATTGGATCAGGGGCTCCACAATGAGGGCGGCCAGCTGGGCGTGTTCCTTTTCCAGCCGGGCTTCCAGGGCGGCGGCGGCCCGTCGGGCCACATCCGCCGCCGTTTCCCCGGCTTCGGCCCGGCGCCAGTCCGGGCTGGGCACGGTGCCCGCAGGGCGCACCAGGGGCGCGTAGGCTTCCTTGAACAGGCTCACGTCCGTGACCGCCAGGGCCCCCACCGTTTCCCCGTGGTAGCTGTTTTCCAGGCACAGATAGCGGTCTTTTTCCGGATGCCCCGTGTTGCGCCAGTAATGGTGGGACATTTTCAGGGCGATTTCGGTAGCGGACGCCCCGTCGGAGCCGTAGGAGCAATGGCCCAGGCGGCCCCCGGTGAGGGCGGCCAGCCGTTCCGACAGTTCTACCACCGGTTCATGGGTGAAACCGGCCAGAATCACGTGTTCCAGGGTGTCCAGCTGGGCTTTCAAGGCAGCGTTGATGCGGGGATTAGCGTGGCCGAAAAGATTGACCCACCAGGAACTCACCCCGTCCAGGTAGCGCTTGCCGTCGAAATCATAGAGCCAGGGGCCCTGGCCCCGGGCGATGGGAATGAGGGGCGTGCCGTCCCCATCCAGGTGATGCTGCATCTGGGTGCAGGGATGCCACACGGCAGCCAGGCTGCGCTCCAGGAGACGTTGATTGGCGGACATGGATAGGCGGAATGCAGGGGACAAAAAGATAACTTTTTATTTTACTCGTTCCCCACCCCCTGCTGTAAGCGCCCGGGGGGCAATCCAGGGAAATCCCTAGTCCCGGCGGGCCTTCCCGGACGGAGTGGGGCACCGGTTGGGGGAGGGGGACACCCCGCCCCAGCCCCCAGGCCCGGGAAACTCAGTGCAGCAGGCGGGGCGGTTGCTGTTCCATTTCCCCTTCCGGTAGCTCGGCGTGCATCAGTTCCCCTTCCCCGTTGGGGTAGAGGGGAGCGCCGCAGTCTTCGCAGAATTCAAAGGGAAAACGGTGTTCGTGGCAGACCAGATGGGTGACGCCACAATCCTTTAGGGTGGCTTCGATTTCCGCCGCCACGTCCGTGTTTTCATCCTCGTCCCCCAGGAGGGGCCAGACCACCCCGTGGACCACTTCGGGCCGGTCCTGGAAGGAAAAGCCGATGCGGTATTCCTCCAGGCGCTGGTCGTGGAAGGGGCCCATGGCCACGTGGAGCTGGTCCGCCGGGGCGTTCAGGACGGTTTGCAGGAAGGCCACGGAGGCCCGCAGGGAATAGGGGCGGGAGAGCCGGTCTGCGGCCCGGCAGGCGGCGTGATAGGCGTCGGGCAGGACCATTTCCCAGGCGCAGCCGGGCATCAGGGGTTCCAGGGTGGGGCCCGCCTGGCTTTGCCATTGGCTTAAGGCCACTTCCCGGTTGCCGTCGTTTTCGTTCCAGAAAAACAGCCCCTGGCCCCGGGGCACCACCACGGCCCCCAGGAGATAGCGGGTGTCGGAGAGAAAACGGTTGGTTTCCGGCAGATTCCGGGTATCCACCGCCAGGTCTTCCCCGGCCAGGGCTCGGAGTCCCAGCTGGGCCACCAGCTGGCGGGTATCGGCAAAGCTGCGGGGCAGCTGGTCCGGGCTGAAGAGGTAGTCGCACAGGGCCAGCCGGGCCCCGGCCGCCAGCACATGGGCGCCCAGATGGACCTTCAGGGTGGCCAGGGGGGCGGCGGGCAGGGTGGCGGTGGGAATGGTGAAGCGGGACCAGGAGAGGATGGGGGCGGCGATGAGCAGCACGTCGAATTCCTGGCTTTCCTGGCGCAGGATGCAGGATTCGGCCCGGGATTCCACCATATCCGCCAGCTCGTCGTGGGCCCGGGGCTGGGTTTCATAGAGCCGGTCCAGGGCCAGGGTAATGTCCTCGTCCCCGCCGCTTTCCAGAAGGCCGTCCACCAGGGCCGCCAGTTTCGGCTCCCAGAAAGCGTCTTCCAGCCGTCCCCCGGATTCGGCCAGGCCGGTGGCCAGCCAGCACAATTGGGTGACGTCGCGGGAGAGACGGGAGCGGGAACCGAAGCGGGGTCGTTTCATGGGGAGCCTAAAGAGTGGACCGGGGGACACCCGGCGGGAGAAGGGGCCATTCTAGCAACCCGGGAGCGGGAGGGCGAAAAACCCTGGCCCGCCGGGCCGGGGGCCGGAACGAGGGGAGGCGGGAAAAAACGGGGAAACGGGCCCGGGGGGAAAGCCGGGCCCGGGGGGGCTCAATGCTTGGGAGGCAGGAAAAATTCCCGGGGATGATGGCGCAGCCGTTCCCAGAGCAGGCGGGCCAGATCCCGGCGCTGGGCGAAGGAGACCTGACGGGCCTTGAGCCCCACGTAAAGGGCCAGCCCGAAACTGACGCTGAGATTGGCCAGCCCCACGGCCAGCACCCCAAGAAAGGCGGTGGCCAGGGCGGCGGTGGGCACGGCGAAATTCAGGGCCACTTCCCCAAAACCCAGGTAGGCGGAAGAAAAGGCAATGTGCCGGATATCCAAAGGCAGGCCCAGGAGGGTGCCCAGGGCGGTGACGCCCCCTAGGAGAAAGCCGAAAAAGAAATTACCCGCCAGGGCCCCCAGATTGTCTTCCACATAGGTGGCCACCCGGTCCAGCCGGTCTTCCCCCAGGAGGCGGCGCAGCCAGCCCAGTTGGCGCAGGCGCTGGGGAATACGGTTGTAGGCCGCCAGATTGTCGTAATACCCGGCGATGAGGCCGGCCAGGAACAGGCAGACCCCGGCAATGCCCGCGTAAATAATGGCGCCGCTGGCCCAGGGATGGACGTCGGCCAGGAGGTGCCGGGCCTTTTCCGGGGTAATCAGGGGATGGCCCGTGCTGAGCTGGAAGAGGTAGCCGATGGCCATGGCCATGGGAATGGCCAGGCCCACATTGCCCGCAATGGCCGCCATCTGGCTGCGGCCCAGGCGGGCGATAAGGGACACCAGATTTTCCAGATTGCGGGCCTTGGCATTGCTGCCGTTGGCACCGCTGGCCTCATCCATACTGGCGGCGATGGCGTTGGCGGTCATGGCAGGCTGCTTGGTGGCCACGGTGCCGTGGAGAATGTGGATGAGGACGAAGCCCAGGCCGTAATTGAGGCAGAAGCTTAAGGCCTCGGTGAGGGGGGGCAGGTGGAGCTTGGCCAGTTCCAGCTTGTTCCAGGCCATGAAGGCGATGACAAAGCCCCCCAGCAGGGCGGAACGGAGCAGGGCGAAGTAATCCCGGCGGCTTTCCGTAATGTAGTGTTCCCCGGTGCGCCCCGCGTTATCCGCCACCCGGCGGGCCAGCAATTCCACATTCTGGCGCCAGTAATCCCCCAGATTGTTCTTGCGGCATTCGGCCTGGACCAGTTCCTTGAAAAAGGGCACCAGCCGGGGCAGCACCCCGGCCAGATCGGGCGCTTCCCGCAGGTCCCGCAATATTTCCAGGAGGGTTTCCGCCCGTTCCAGGTGCTGGCGCAGCCGTTGCAGCAGAAAGGTGAGGGAGAGGCTGGTGCCTTCCCGGCCGGCCCGGGTGCGGATGCGTTCCCGGATGGTGCGGCACTGGTCGAAGAGCACCAGAATCTGCCGGTCGTCCTCCGCCGGGAAATCCCGTTCCTGCCACCAGCGGGAAAACTGGCCGACGAAGCGCTGGATTTCCACGTTCTGGGCCAGGAAGGGGGATTCAAATTCCTCGATCACCGGCTCCACCCGGAGCAATTCCGGCTCCAGACCGATGGCGGAAATACGGTAGGAAAGGACCCGCAAGGCTTCCAGCAACTGGGCCAGGGCCGGGGGCAGGGCGCTACCGGGGGCGGCGTCCTCCGCCTCCAAAAGGCCCATGGCGTGGATTAGGCCGATCCAGTCCCCATCCCCGATGCGGCTTACCCACAGGTGGTCGTCGCCGCGCCGGAACATGAGGCCCAGCACGTCTTTCAGGTAGGCGGTGTCGATTACGTCCGGGAGCAGGGAGCGGGAAAAGCGCCGGGCGGTTTCGGAGAAAAAGCCGGTGGCGGGAAAAACCCCGCTATCCACGTACAGGGACACCTGCTTTTTCTGGGCGAACAGATCCAGCACCCCTTGGCGCAGAGCGGTTTGCAATTCGGGCCGGGTTTCCAGGAGATAGCACAGGGCGTGGAGCCGTTCCCGGGCGGCGTTGCCGTCCTCGGGCCGGTCCGGACGCAGTTGATCCACCAGATCGGCGAAGAGGGGCGTGGTGTCCCGGGGCCCATGACCTTCGCTCCGGGGCTGCTCGTAGGCCTCGGCGAAGCGCAGCAAAACGCTTTCCAGGGATTCCCGGCGTGTCATAATTGATGCTCCATTGCGAATTCTTCTCAGCTGGATTGAACCATGATTTTAGTCCTCTCCCCGGCCAAGACCCTGGATTTTGAAACCCCGCCCCAGGTCCCCGATTTTACCCTGCCCCCGTACCTGGATCAGTCCGCCCTGCTGGTGGAACGGCTGCGCCAAATGACCCCGGCGGACTTAAGCCGGCTCATGGGCATCAGCGATGCCCTGGCTGCCCTGAACACGGCCCGTTTCCAAGAATGGTCCCCGGAAATGGGGCCGGAAGCGGCCAAGCAGGCCATTCTGGCCTTTAACGGGGATGTGTACGAAGGCCTGGCGGCCGCCACCCTGAGCCCGGAGGATCTGGCCTGGGCCCAGGACCATGTGCGCATTCTCTCCGGCCTTTACGGCCTGCTCCGGCCCCTGGACCGGATTCGCCCCTACCGGCTGGAAATGGGCATCCGCCTGGACAACCTGCGGGGCAAGGATCTCTATGCCTTTTGGGGCGACCAGCTGACCCTGGCCCTGAACGACCAGCTGGCGGCCAATCAGGATGCCCCGGTGCTCATTAATCTGGCCTCCGAGGAATATTTCAAGGCGGTGCGGCCCAAGCTTCTCAAGGCGGACATCCTGAACTGCGTCTTCGAGGACTGGAAAGGCGGCAAATACAAGATCATCAGCTTCTACGCCAAGCGGGCTCGGGGCCTCATGGCCCGCCACATCGTCACCCATCGCCTGACCCGGCCCGAGGGCCTGCAAAGCTTTACGGCGGAGGGCTACGCCTTTGTGCCGGAAGTTTCCGACGCCAAAACCTACGTATTCCGTCGCCGTCTGCCGGAGGTCCAATGAAATTCGAACATCTGGTGGAAATTAATGACGGGGACAATCCCCTGGTCTTTTCCCTCTCCCGGGACCAGCTCTGGCAGGGCCTGATGTGCCGGGTGGAGGATGCCCGGTCTTTCGTCCACGGGCTGGAAGAGTGTCAGATTCTTTCCCGGGGAGACAATCAGGTGGAGCGTCTGCTGGTTTTCGGCGCCGCGCAGGTGCGGGATCGGGTGACCTATGCAGTGGGGCACTGGGTACGCTTTGACACCGAAGCCACGGAGCATCATGCCGGAGGATCGTTGATTATCCATATTGAAGAACCGGAGCCGGATCGGTTGTTCCTGCGATTTACCTATCAAACCTCCTTTGCGGAAGGGCCGGACCCGGAAGCCCGGGCCTATGTGGGCTATCTGGAATCCGCCTACCATGCGGCGGACCTGGATACGGTAGCGGAAATCAGGCGTCTGGCGGAGCGGCTCAACTTTCATTGAGTGTGGCCCGGTTTCCAGTTTCCTGTGATGCCCTGTCCCTTTCGGACGGGGCTTTTTTCTAGGAGTTTTCGATGGTTGAGCAGCGTGTGGGTTTTTTGGGGTTGGGGAACATGGGGGCTCCCATGGCGCGCAATTTGATCGCCCAAGGCTTTTCCTTGACGGTATACAACCGGCACCCGGAAAAAGCGGAAGCCTTTCGCCAACTCGGTGCCCAGGTCGTGACGTCCCCTGAGGACGCGGTGGTGCCCGGGGGCGTGGTGATTTCCATGTTGGCCAATGACCAGGCTGTGGAGGCGGTGACTCTGGGAACTCGGGGGCTGTTATCCCGGCTGGGCCCCGGGGGATTACATATTTCCATGAGCACCGTGGCCCCGGAAACCTCGGCCCGTCTGGCAAAGTTGCACCAGGCCGTGGGCTGTGAGTTTCTGGCTGCACCGGTGTTTGGTCGCCCAGAAGCGGCGGCTGCCCGTAAACTCTGGATTTGTCTGGCGGGGGAGGGAGCGGCTAAAGCACGGGCCCGGCCTCTGTTGGAGGCGCTGGGACAAGGGGTATTCGATTTTGGCGAGGCCCCCCAGGCCGCCAATGTGGTCAAACTCTCTGGTAATTTTCTGATCCTTTCTGCCGTGGAAGCTATGGCCGAAGCCCTGGCGCTGGGGGAAAAGAATGGGGTGGGTCGGGAGGATTTGGCGAACTTTTTGAGCCAGACCGTGTTTGCCTGCCCCATCTATCAAAACTATGCCAATCTCCTGGCTCAGCGGCGCTATGAACCCGCCGGATTCAAACTCTCGTTAGGGATGAAAGACCTGCGCCTGGTTCGGGAGACCGCAGAGTCTGTTGCTCAACCCATGCCTCTGGCGGATTTACTGCATGCCCGCTTGTTGTCGGCGCTGGCCAAGGGGCGGGAGAATCAGGATTGGAGCGCTATTGAATTGGGTACCGCAGAGGACGGGGGGGTGGAATAAGCCCAATTTGGCGGATTCTGGATGGAAGGTGTCCTGGTTTCATAAGCCCCATGGGCTCTAGCCCGCTAGTATCTCCAGGGCAAGCAAAGTTTTTTTGTTGTGCCCTCACTAAAATAAGGAGACAAGCCCATGACCAAATTGCGGGCAGACGTGACCCTGGATCACCTGAATCAAATCGGTACGGATTACCTGCCCGGTTATTTGGGCGTTGAGCTAACGGATCTGAGCGAGGGGCGGCTGAGTGCCCGCATGGTGCTTCAGCCCCGGCACTTTGCCCCGAACCAGTTCCTCCACGCCGCCAGCATCGTGGCCCTGGCGGATACCACCTGCGGCTACGCCACCATGGCCCACCTGCCCGAGGGGGCGGAATCCTTCACCACCATTGAACTGAAGAGCAACCACCTGGGCACCTGCCGAGAAGGCGCCATCCGATGCGTCGCCACCCCCCAGCACCTGGGCAAAACCACCCAGGTCTGGGACGGGGTGGTCAGCGACGAAATCACCGGCCGCCGTATTGCGTTGTTTCGTTGTACCCAGATGATTCTTTGGGGACGGGGGTGAGGAGGGAGTGGAGCTTTTCTTTTGCCTTATATTTTCTTACCTTTGATTGTGACTTCCTCTCTCACCCCGGAAAGCTACAATCTTGAATTTCGACGCCAGCGGCGACCGCATCGTTGTAGCTCCCTCTCTCACCCCGGAAAGCTACAATCCTAAACGCCACCATTACCATCGGCGGGGCAGTTGTAGCTCCCTCTCTCACCCCGGAAAGCTACAATCGGTTTCCCCGGAAGCTGCGGCGGCCTGTTGGTTGTAGCTCCCTCTCTCACCCCGGAAAGCTACAATCCCTCCGGAATATAAGATTGTAGACATTCCAGTTGTAGCTCCCTCTCTCACCCCGGAAAGCTACAATCGCTTCCCGTTGCGTAGCCCCTGGGGCGACAGTTGTAGCTCCCTCTCTCACCCCGGAAAGCTACAATCGTTTTGCTAGTTAGTTCATCAACAAGAGACGTTGTAGCTCCGACGTTCCCCCGTTTTCAGTAGCAGAGGGCTTTAGAGTCCGGGGGTAATTTACCCGATTTCTGGGTAAGTGATTTGGCATAAGCCGCAGGCGTCAAACGGCCCAGGGACTTTTTGGGTCGCTCCTCGTTGTATTCTCGGCGCCAGCCTTCGATAACGACCTGAGCATGGCGTAGGCTGGTGAACCAATGCTCGTTCAAACATTCGTCCCGGAAGCGTCCATTGAACGATTCGATGTAGGCGTTCTGGTTGGGCTTTCCAGGTTCAATGAGGAAGAGCTGAACGTCCCGTGCATGAGCCCAAGTCAGCATGGCTCGACTACAGAATTCTTTGCCGTTATCGGTCCGAATCGCCTTGGGCAATCCTCGCGTCTCGGCCAACTGATCAAGCACTCTGGTCAATTGCATGCCGCCGATGGCACGTTCCGGAACAATCGCGACTGCTTCGTGGGTCGCATCATCCACAATGGTCAGGTTTTTGATGACTCGCCCTTCTGCCGTCCGGTCGAACACGAAATCCATCGACCAGACCTGATTCGCGGCCGAAGGCCGCTCTAACGGGTGACGATCCGACACCGGAATCTTCTTCCGCTTGCGCCTTCTGACTTGCAGACCAGCCTCGGCGTAGAGCCGATCCACCCGCTTGTGATTCACCACCATGCCAGCCTGCCTCAGCTTCAAATAGATCATCCCGGCCCCGTAGCGCCGATGACGTTGGGCGAGCATAACAATCTTCTCCTTCAAAGCAGCATTGCGATCCGTCGCTGGTTGGTAACGGAATGAACTCGGACTCATGCCAACAAAACGCAACGACTTTCGCTCGCTGAGTCCCCTGTCGATTAGATAGCGCACCAGATCACGTCGTGACGGTGCGCTTACCACTTTTTTCGCAGGGCTTCCTTAGCGATCTCATTTTCCAGCATCGTTTCGGCTAGCAGCCTCTTCAAGCGCGTGTTCTCCGTTTCAAGTTCCTTGAGCCGCTTGGCGTCCGACACGCTCATGCCGCCAAACTTGCTGCGCCAGAGGTAGTAACTCGCTTCGGAGAAAGCGTGCTTACGGCACAACTCCGCCACCGGCATCCCTGCCTCCGCTTCCCGCAGGAACCCAATGATCTGTTCTTCGGTGAATCGCTTCTTCATGTCCAATCTCCTTGTCTTGAAAGATTGGACTCTAAAGTCAGGTGCTACTCAATTCCGGGGGGACGTCGGCTCCCTCTCTCACCCCGGAAAGCTACAATCGAAGGCGGATACATCCAGAAGCAGTCCCAGGTTGTAGCTCCCTCTCTCACCCCGGAAAGCTACAATCTTTTTCGTCAGCGCTCCAACGGGCAGCCGAGTTGTAGCTCCCTCTCTCACCCCGGAAAGCTACAATCAACGGGATCGATACCCGACTCGTGAAGGTGGTTGTAGCTCCCTCTCTCACCCCGGAAAGCTACAATCGCCGCATCCATGCGGGTGACACGGTGACGGGTTGTAGCTCCCTCTCTCACCCCGGAAAGCTACAATCGGCGTTGGGGTGGAGGATATGTTTGATCCGGTTGTAGCTCCCTCTCTCACCCCGGAAAGCTACAATCTAACCCATGATCCGCTACGTGATCGAATTGGTTGTAGCTCCCTCTCTCACCCCGGAAAGCTACAATCCTGGTCCTCCGATATAGCAGACCGCACCGAGTTGTAGCTCCCTCTCTCACCCCGGAAAGCTACAATCGCCCTCTACGGCGGCCTCTCCATCTACGTGGTTGTAGCTCCCTCTCTCACCCCGGAAAGCTACAATCGGCGTTGGGGTGGAGGATATGTTTGATCCGGTTGTAGCTCCCTCTCTCACCCCGGAAAGCTACAATCTAACCCATGATCCGCTACGTGATCGAATTGGTTGTAGCTCCCTCTCTCACCCCGGAAAGCTACAATCCTGGTCCTCCGATATAGCAGACCGCACCGAGTTGTAGCTCCCTCTCTCACCCCGGAAAGCTACAATCGCCCTCTACGGCGGCCTCTCCATCTACGTGGTTGTAGCTCCCTCTCTCACCCCGGAAAGCTACAATCGGAGAGCGTGACAAGGACGGTGCCACGCTGGTTGTAGCTCCCTCTCTCACCCCGGAAAGCTACAATCCAGCTAGGGCATATGCCATTCAATAAGTGGGTTGTAGCTCCCTCTCTCACCCCGGAAAGCTACAATCGATATTCTTGGTGGGCAGTACGCCAGCACCGTTGTAGCTCCCTCTCTCACCCCGGAAAGCTACAATCGAAAAAACAAGAACCCTTCGCGGAAAAATTGTTGTAGCTCCCTCTCTCACCCCGGAAAGCTACAATCATGTTCTTGTCCAGAATCTGGCTAGAGAGGGTTGTAGCTCCCTCTCTCACCCCGGAAAGCTACAATCGATTTTCCATTTTCTCCCTCCGATCTATTGGTTGTAGCTCCCTCTCTCACCCCGGAAAGCTACAATCATATTTATCCGACGAACCTAGGCTTTGAGCGTTGTAGCTCCCTCTCTCACCCCGGAAAGCTACAATCACAAGACCGATCACCCCCAATACGGCAGCAGTTGTAGCTCCCTCTCTCACCCCGGAAAGCTACAATCTCACCTGGACCCGGCCTGACAAGGACGGGTGTTGTAGCTCCCTCTCTCACCCCGGAAAGCTACAATCGAACAGTTGTCCACCACCACCATATCGAGGGTTGTA
This sequence comes from Azospira inquinata, assembly GCF_018905915.1. Taxonomy (NCBI): domain Bacteria; kingdom Pseudomonadati; phylum Pseudomonadota; class Betaproteobacteria; order Rhodocyclales; family Rhodocyclaceae; genus Azospira; species Azospira inquinata. Next base: position 363,727 of record NZ_CP064782.1, on the reverse strand, counting down.
GCTCCCTCTCTCACCCCGGAAAGCTACAATCGTCCCCAAATGAGCAGCGAGTCCGTAGTCCGTTGTAGCTCCCTCTCTCACCCCGGAAAGCTACAATCGCGTCCTGGTGCTGCTGTGCGCCTACGGCTGTTGTAGCTCCCTCTCTCACCCCGGAAAGCTACAATCAGACCGAAGTGAAAATCCCTCCTGGTGTAGCTGGGAGGGATTTTTTTTTTGTGAAAAAGTTTATTAAAACAGCAGCATTTGATTTGCTGGAACCTTTTTTTCCTGAAAAAGTGGCATGCCGACCAGCAGGCGAATGCCAGCGAATTGCTTTTCCGTGACGGTCATGCATCGGATTGAGCCAGCGGGCGGGAGGCTGTCGATCAGGCGTTTGAGGTGTTTTTCATGGTCATCACTACCGTTTAGCAAGCGGGCGTAGACTGACCATTGGATCATGTCGTAGCCATCGTTGAGCAGAAAGCGGCGAAACTGAACGTAGGCGCGTTTCTCTATCTTGGTGACCATGGGTAGATCAAAGAAGACGATGAGTCGCATAAAGCGTCGTGTCTCCTGTCCCATGCCTTAGCATTCCAGCCGGTGAGCTTGCAATCCGATTAAGGCTGGAAGTTCGAGTTCGCTGTTGCCTTCCTCGAATAGCCGGGCAAGGCTCTCGACCGTGTATTCGATGGCGGATAGTACGGACATCTTGCCTTGCGGCATACCGACATCGACATTGAGCAAGGCGACCAGTTCTGCCTTGTGCTGCGGGCTGAGATCGTCTTCGATGAAAGTAGGATTTTTGGCGACGTACAGGTCGACCAGGGGGCGAAAAGGTTCGATCAAGTCGTCGGCTAGATTGAATGCGTTCTGCTCGCTGGCATGGAAAAGGCCGATGGGTGGGTGCATGCCGTGGGCTACCAATCCCCGGGCAATGGCGCCGCGCAACACGGCATAGCCATAATCAAGCGCGGCGTTGGCCCAATGTTCTTCGGCGCGATAAAAACCCTGGCCGAAAAGCTGGGTGAAGTAGAAGGCGGCGGCTTGACCTTCCAGGTTTCCCGTGTCGCCTGAACGAACTCGCCGGGCATAGGAATCCATGCGGTCGACGCCATTCTTCGCGCAAAAACGCAGCACGGCCGCCTGGTTTTCGATTTTGCGTCGGATGATGCTGGCCCAGGCTTGTTTGGCGAGTGGGCGGGGAAGGTCCATCTGTCTGCGCATCAGGCGCGTGGTGCGGGAGTGCGCGAGAAACGGGAGGAAGACGCCATTGGGTTGGTGGTTGTCGCCTGTGGCGTAGAGACCTATCCCGTAGTCTGCGCAGGCCGAGAGAACAGGATGGGTGAGTAGAATTTCTCGGTGGTTGAGGACAATGATAGCGATGTCCTCGAAGGGGACGAAAGCCGTTTGTTCCTGCTCGATGGCCAGGGAAAAATGCTCCCGGCGCAGTTTGGCTGGCCGGGAAATCATTACACTACGCCAGCCCACGACGTTTCTCCGGCGGGGCGGGGTAGATGTTGCCGAGGGTGTCGACGTGGAATTTTTCGATGCTCACGGCTGTTTTAACTCCAATGCCGCGCATTAAACCCTCTTTCCCAACGGCTTGATTTCTATCGTGAGCCCACAAACTTATAGCTCCTGTGGAACGATCGGTTCCTGTGTAGTACCCCAAAAAACTCTCTTTCTTAAGACGTATCTGGACGAGATCGTTTGGATACAGTGAGAAGCACCACTCGAAACTTTCATCAACCAGCGTCCATTCCTCTTCGTCCTTGAAAGCCACAATTGCCCGATTCGGCAAACCCGTTACCCGGTGATGCACATAAACCGGTACCAAGTGGAACTTGCCAGCCTTGGTAAAGACATCCACCCGCAGCATCGTGTCGTTCTTGGCGATGCCACCGCGAACGGGGATACCGGACAGTTTGTCGATGACTTTTGTGACGCTTCGAACGATGGGGCCGGTTGGGTTGCCGTCTTTGTCGGGTTTGCGTAATGGGTTACTGGCCGGAAAAGCTTTGTCGCCCTTGCCGCCGTGGGCTTCCAAGCGTTCCCGGATGGCTCCGTAAAGCTTGGTGTTTCGGTGCGGATCAGCGAGCGACTCGAGGTCTTTCAATGTCAGGCTGGCGAGGGCAACCTTCTGCGTGACGCTGCCTTTTCCCTTGAATCTTTCTGGTTGGCCGTAGATGGTGTCCTTGTGAGCAGCACCACCGTTGCGGCGTTGCGGTGCGCGGGAAACGAACAACGGTTTCAGTGCCGCGAGTTCTTCCTCGCTGTAGCTGCCCAGGCGAGCCATTTCTTCGCGCAGCAATTCCGGCGAATCGATTTTTAGACGGGCTTCGAGTTCGTTTCGGAAGTAGGGCCACGGATCGGGAAAGTGTTCGCGCAGTTGCTTGTGCATGGCCGGATTGGCGATTTCGCCGGTTTCAATATCGACAAAGCCATTGCGGACCTGTTCCAATTCCCGGGTACGCGAGTAATTGGATAGGCGCTGCACCATGCTGTGACTGCACGCCGCGACAACCGCCGCATCAAGCGCATGGTGGCGGTCGCTGTCGGAACGCACCTTGAGCAGCCCCCAGCGGGCGCGCAGGAAGTTGGTCAGTTGGCCGCTCAGGACAACGCAATGCTTGGCTTGACTTCCGTCTGCCAGTTTCAAATAACGCTCAACATAGTTCTTGAAAAACCTGCAGATGTAGCGGGTGTCATTAAGATTACGTTCCTTGAACTCTTCTGCTTCCTTTTCGCCAAAATCCTTGCGAAGCAGGCGGGTGCGCTTGGCTAGCCGATAAGCTTTGTTCGCTTCAACAAAGGCGACAAAGCGTTGCCATCGCTCGCTATTTTCTGCGCCGCCCAGATATTCATAGGGGGTACGGTTGCCCTTGTCGCGGTTTTCGCGGGTCAGGACCAGCACCTTGTTGTTCTTGCTGTCGTCGAAACTGCGCGAGTAGGGCAGGGCGTGGTCGATTTCGGTAGAGCCATCCAGGAAGATTTCGGCAACGTTGCCTGAAGGCGCCAGCGGCTTCTGCGTGTAAATGCATTGCCCGTTCTGTTCCCTGTACAGGCGCCATTTTTCAAATTCAAGACCTTTGGGTGGGTAGCCGAACAACTCGATGAACCGTTCCCTATCGCGTTGATTTCGGGCCTGGTATTCGTCCTGTTCTTTCTTGATCTTGTTGCGCTCGTCGAGGGGGCGCGAAAGATCGCGGGCCATTTCGATGTGCACTGCAGCCGGTGAGCCATAGCGGCGGACGATGGCATTGACTACCTTGCGCGCCTGATTCAATGAACGTAGGACGACGGGGTTGCGCGGGATGTCGGCATCTTCAGTGAAGCGCATGCGGCCATCTTCGTCGCGTCCGGCATAGAGCGACGGCAGATACTTGTGTTCGCCTTCTCCTATCTTGTGCAACTGACTGTGGTGATAGCCGGCCTCAATGCAGGCCTCGTCGTAGCGCAGCCCTTTTTCCATGTGCGGCACGATGGCACGCAGGGCTTTTAGAGAAAGAGCGTGGAATTTGTCGAAACGGATGTTAAGCAGGGCGTCGATGAGCGCGTCGCGGTTGGGGAGCGACAACTTGGCGAGTTCGGCGCGGACTTCATCGTCATCTTTGTAGACACTGAGTACCCAGGCAATTTGGTCGAAAATTTCTGGCTGACCGCAGAGCGCATCGCCTGAGAGTTTTTTCCACTCCTCGTTGAGGCCGGCCTTGGTCAGCGTTTTGCGCAGTTCCTGCCAGGCCGGGACTTTGATCAGCGTGGCGGACTCCGGGTCTTCCGTCTTGCTGTTGGCCTTTTGCCCTTCAGTGGGGTAAGCGAGGCCGATAAATTTGAAGCTGCCAGCCTCCAACAGCCCGGCTTGGGTCAGTGCTTTACCGAGTTGTTTGTAGGTTAGGTCGCCAGCTTGTTGATAAGGTAGAAGCAGGCAGAGTTGGCGTTCCTGTTCAGTCAGCTGGCGGGTAACGCCACCGGTAACGATGCGTAGGTTGTTCAGGCGCGTCAGCCAGACGTGACGTTCGGCGGTGAAGCTGGCTTTAGGAGCGCGGTATTCGTCTTTTTCGAAGGTGCAGGCACCAAGCATCGTGAGCAGGTCGGCTCCGGCCAAAGCGGGCTTTTGCTGCCAGAATAATCCGCTCTTTTTGTCGCCGTTGCCGAGGATGGTGGTTTCTAGCCTACTTGATGCATGTGGATTGCCGAATTCTCGTTGCTTTTCGAAGAGCAGGGTCAGTTCCTTGGCGAGCAGTTCTCGCGAAAGCGCTTTGGTGTATTCGCCCTGCTTGTTTCGCGCTGCGCTTGTTGGGATCGGGTTTCCCTGTTTGTCTGTCCTAATCAAGCCGTCACTGTCGAGTTGGGGTTTTACGAATTCATTGACGACCATTTCTGCAGCACTGCGATAGCCTTTTCCCGCCATTAGCTCGGCCGTACCAGCCAATCCCTTTTTGACTTTGCCGCCTTCGCTCTTGCTGTCGCCTTCCGCTTGCTTCGCTTCGGCGCGGCTGATCCAGTGGAAGCCCCGGTGTTTGCACAGGTGGTAAATGACACGCGCCCATTCTTCGTCGTTCAGGCGGTGGTCGATGCCGAAAACGCGCAATTGCCAGAGCGGGCGGGTAAAAGGGTGCTTTGGCTGGAATATCTTGGTGTCAGTGATCAGCCTTTCATTTTTTAATAGGCGGGACAATTTCTTCAATCGCCATGCCCGTCGAAACAAGCGTCGGCGCATCAGTCGAGCGTTCCGTCGTACGAGATTTAGTGACTCTCCCTCCTTAGCCGTTTCCGCTTTGTCAAATGCTCGAACACCTAGATTGATGATGTGGTTCTCACCAAGAACGCACCACCCAACTGAGGCAATCCCAATATCAAGACCAATGGTGTATGTCGTACTCATGATTTGTATTTTTTTATCTAGAGTGCGTAGAATAACGCCATGTAGCTTTCCGGGGTGAGAGCCGTTGCTACAATAAGGTGTCACCTTCGGGTGACGACCGAATCCGGCCCGGCAGGGAAACCTGTCGGGCCTTCTTCATTTGTGAACAATGGAATCGGCCGATAACCGCAAACACTCGCCGAATTTCGGCCGGAGTTCTCCCCCGTTCCTTAGCAAATTAAAAAAGCCCCAAGACCAACGATCTTGGGGCTTTCTTTTTTGCTGCTAGCTTCTGCTGGAACGTCCTTCCAGCATCGGGCCTATCCGGCTAACTGGTTTAGCCGCAGGAGCCTACTGCGCCGCAGGCGGTGCAGAATTCGCAGCCGTCTTTTTTGATCACCGTGGTGTTGCCGCATTCCTTGCACAGCTTGCCTTGCATGGGTTTGGCGGCGGTGCCGTCCTGGGGCGTTTCCAGGATGCCCATTTGTTGCAGGGGCATGCCCTTTTCGTCCAGGATGCCGAGCATGGCGTAGCGGTGGATGACCAGCTGGGCCACGTAGGCGACGGTGGAGGGGTAGTTGGTCTGGCGCCGGGTGCCGGGCACGAAGGCCATGAAATCCCCCAGGGGTTCGGAGTAGTCCAGGAGCTTGCGCAGCTTCATGCCGATCCAGGCCGGGTCCACCACCCGCATGTCCAGGGACATGAGCTTGCACAGGCCGTCCAGGGCCCGGGGGTAGTTGCCGGAGAGCCACATGGAGTAGGGGCGGGTGACGCCGTCGGGCAGGGTGATTTCTTTCAGGCCCAGGACGAAATCTTCGCTGGTGGTGGGGTTGATCACATCCACGGTCCAGGAAAGGGTGCCGTCCGTGCCGGTCTTGGGCTCGCTGGTGCTGAACATGGCGTCCATCACCGGGGTGGTTTCTTCGTGTTCCGGCTTGCCCAACTGGTCGATGCGCCAGCGCACCACCTGGGCCATGGCGGCCGTGATGGAGGGCATGCGCTTCCGTTCCCCGTGGGGCGGGAAGGGCATGTCGAAGGCGTCCCCCGGTACCTTGGCCAGAATATCCAGCTTGGCGTTCAGGAGGCCCCGGTCATTGGCCCGCATGTCCATGGAGAGGGTCTTGGCGATGGCGCCCAGGCCACGGGGTTGGTCCGGGCCGTTGACCCAGATTTCAAAGGGCCAGGAGTAGGGGTGACCCGCGTCGTCTTCCTGATCCACATGGCCGACGAAAATGGCGAACTTGCCTTGGGGGTACTCCAGCATGTAGGTCCAGGCCATGTTGCCGTCGGGCAGGGTGGGGCGGCCGGGCCAGCGCAGGGAGGAGAGCACCGGGGCGGGCAGGTTCTTGATGGACAGGCGCCGGTTGGCGTCGGAGACGAAATCCTGGGGCGATTGCTTGTTTTCGTCCGTCTTGGGCTTGCTGGATTCCACGGACAGCACGGAGCCCAGAACGCTGTTGGGCCGGTAGGTGGCCAGGCCCTTCAGGCCGGACTTCCAGGCGGTCAGGTAAAGGTCCTGGAAGTCGCTGTAGGGGTAATCCCCGGGCACATTCACCGTCTTGGAGATGGAGGTGTCGATGTAGGGGGCCACGGCGGCCACCATGTCCTTGTGGGCGGCGGCGGAGATTTCCAGGGCGGTGACAAAGTAGTCGGGCAGCTTTTCCACGTCCCCGCCCAGGTGCTTGTAAAGGCGCCAGGCGTAGTCTTCCACCGCGTATTCCTTCAGGGTGCCGTCGGGCATGCGCTTCTTCCGGTTATAGGTCCAGGAGAAGGGGGGCTCGATGCCGTTGGAGGCATTGTCGGCGAAGGCCAGGGAAATGGTGCCGGTGGGGGCGATGGAGAGCAGGTGGGAGTTGCGCAGCCCGTGTTGGCGGACTTCCGCCTTGATTTCCGCGGGCAGGCGGGAGGCGAAGTTGCCGCCGGAGAGGTACAGCTCCGCGTTAAAGAGGGGGAAGGGGCCCCGTTCCTTGGCCAGTTCCACGGAGGCCAGGTAGGCTTGATCCCGCATGAATTCGGAAATGCGGGTGGCCATGGCCTTGGCTTCCGGCCGGTCGTAGCGCAGGCGCAGCATGGCCAGGGCATCCCCCAGGCCGGTGAAGCCCAGGCCCACCCGGCGCTTGTTGGAAGCTTCTTCCCGCTGCCGTTCCAGAGGCCAGTGGGTGGCGTCCAGCACGTTGTCCAGCATGCGCGTGGAAATCCGGATGACTTCCGCAAAGCTGTCAAAGTCAAAGTCCGCTCCTTCGCTGAAGGGCTGGGAGACGAACAGGGTCAGGTTAATGGAGCCCAGGCAGCAGCAGCCGTAGGGGGGCAGGGGCTGTTCGGCGCAAGGATTGGTGGCCTCGATTTCTTCGCAGTAATAGAGGTTGTTGTCCTTGTTGATCCGGTCCAGGAACAGAATGCCCGGTTCCGCGTGGTCGTAGGTGGATTTCATCACCTGATCCCACAGTTCCCGGGCTTGAACCTTGCGATAGACCCACATGCCGTCTTCCCGCTGGAAGGCGCCGGAGGCTTTCATTTCGCTATTGGGTTCGGCCTTATGCACCAGTTCCACGGTGCCGTCCCCTTCCACGGCTTGCATGAAGGCGTCGGTAACGGCGATGGAAATGTTGAAATTGGTCAGATCCCCTTTGTCCTTGGCGTGGATGAAGTCTTCCACGTCCGGGTGGTCGCAGCGCAGCACACCCATTTGGGCGCCCCGGCGGGCCCCGGCGGATTCCACGGTTTCGCAGGAGCGGTCGAAGACCCGCATGTAGGAAACGGGGCCGGAGGCCCGGGATTGGGTGCCCTTGACCTGGGCGCCCACGGGACGGATGGAGGAGAAGTCGTAGCCGACCCCGCCGCCCCGCCGCATGGTTTCAGCGGCCTGGGCCAGGGCGGTGTAGATGCCGGGACGGCCATCCACCACTTCCACGATGGAATCGCCCACGGGCTGGACGAAGCAGTTGATCAGGGTAGCGGCCAGATCGGTACCGGCGGCGGAGTTGATGCGGCCCGCAGGAATGAAACCGTTTTCCTGGGCCCAGAGGAATTTCTCCTCCCACTTGCTACGGTCTTTTTCCGGCTCAATGCCGGCCAGGGCTCGGGCGACCCGGCGGCGCACGTCGTGCACATCCAGTTCCTTGCCTTTGGCATATTTCTCCAGCAACACCTCAGTCGAAATCTCCTGGTCGGGCAGGGGGGTGACTTCCGGTGCGTCGGGGATGGCGGACAATGAGAGTTGTTCTGCAACCTGGCTCATGGTGAGCATCCTTTTAAGGTGGGTATGAAAGAGGTCATATCTCCCCGGGACAGGATGGGTCCGGAGAAATGAAATCGGCGTGTAAGCTACTACATCTAGTGGGTGGTGGCAAACAGTTGACTAAATGTAGTTGTCGGTACTCCGGGCCGGAAACATGCTCCTGTGCTCGAAAACAGGGCGTTTCCCCCCTTTTGGGGCGGGGGTCGGAGGGGTGCCCGAAGAGGGGGCCGAAAGGGGCGGTCCGGGCGACGGGGGGCGGAGTATAGACCCGGGATGGGGCGGGATGGAAACCCTTGACGGGAACAAAAAAGGCGGTGCACCGGGACCGGTGCACCGCCTTGGTGCGGAAAAAATTTACAGATTCAGCAGGGTAGCCGTGTGGTGGGCGATCATCCACTCTTCGTTGGTGGGGATCACCATCACATCCACCGAGCTGCGGGGGGCGCTGATCCGGTCCGAATGGCGGGAATTGGCCGCCTCGTCCAGCACAATGCCCATCCAGTCGGCGGCCAGACAGACCCGGCGGCGGATTTCCGCCGCGTGTTCGCCAATGCCCCCGGTGAATACCAGGGCATCCAGCCCGCCAGCGGCGGCGGCCAGGGAACCCAGTTCCCGGTTAATGCGGTAGCAGAACAAATCCACCGCTTCCTTGGCTTCCGGCTTTTCGCTGGCCAGGAGGGTGCGCATGTCCTGAGACAGACCGGAAACCCCCAGGAGGCCCGATTCCTTGTAGATGAGCTTGGTAATGGCCTTGGTGTCCATGCCCTTGCTTTCCTGGAGGAAGAGAATCACCCCCGGGTCCAGGCTGCCGGTACGGGTGCCCATCATCAGGCCATCCACCGCCGTGAAGCCCATGGTGGAAACCTTGCTCTGGCGCCGTTCCATGGCGCACATGGAAGCACCGTTGCCCAGGTGGGCCACCACCACCCGGCCATCGGCCCGGCGGGTGTATTCGGGCAGGCGGCGGGCAATGTACTCGTAGGAGAGGCCGTGGAAGCCGTAGCGCTTGACCCCGGCGCCGCTGATCCAGCGGGGCAGGCCAAACATCTGGGCCACCTCCGGCTGGGTGCGGTGGAAGGCGGTGTCGAAGCAGGCCACCTGGGGCGTTTCCGGCAGGAGCTGGCGCAGGGCCGCCACCCCGTCCAGGTTGTGGGGCTGGTGCAGGGGGGCCAGGGGGATCAGATCCACCAAGTGCTCGATGATGTTGTCGTCCAGCACCATGGGGCGGCTGTAGCGTTCGCCTCCGTGGACCACCCGGTGGCCCACGGCGACGATGCGCCAGCCCTGTTCGTGGGCGTGGAGCCAGCTCACCAGAAATTCCAGGGCCTCGTGGTGCTGGCTGTCCATGTCCCCGGTGAGGGGAATGTCCACGTTGTCCAGGGAACGGCCTTCCCCATTCACAGCCTTGATGTGGGGCTGGCTACCGATGCCGTCGATCTGGCCAGACATGACGGGGCCGGCAGCAATGCCCCCCTCCGGCAGCAACTCATAGAGGGAGTATTTGATGGAGGAGGAGCCGGCGTTAAGGGTCAGAATGCAGTCGGTCATGGGGTTTGTTTCCGATAAGCGTGGGCCATGATGGCGGCGATGGCGCAGGAAGCGGTGCGGGCTTCCGCCGTGTCAGCCCGGGAGGTGAGCACGATGGGGCACTTGGCCCCCAGCACCACCCCGGCGGACAGGGCATTGGCCAGGTATTCCAGCTGCTTGGCCACCATATTCCCCGATTCCAGATCGGGCACCACCAGAATGTCCGCCTGCCCGGCCACCACGGACTTAATGCCCTTGGTTTTGGCGGCCACGATGGACACCGCGTTATCGAAAGCCAGGGGGCCGTCCAGGATGCCGCCCTTAATCTGGCCCCGATCCGCCATTTTGCACAGGGCGGCGGCGTCCAGGGTGGATTGGATCTTGGGATTCACCGTTTCCACGGCGGAAAGAATGGCCACCTTGGGTTCCGGCCGTCCCAGAATATGGAACAGGTCGATGGCGTTCTGGATGATGCTTACCTTGTCTTCCAGGCCCGGGGCGATATTCACCGCCGCATCCGTAATCATGATGGGCTTGGGATAGGTGGGCACGTCCATGTAAAAGACGTGGGAAATGCGCCGTCCGGTGCGTAGGCCAGTGGCCCGGGAAACCACTTCCCCCATCAGCTCGTCGGTGTGCAGGCTACCCTTCATCAGGGCTTCCGCATCCCCGTTGCGCACCAGGGAAACGGCCATGGCAGCGGATTCGTGGCTGTGCTTGGTATTGACGATGCGGTAGGGGGAAATATCCAGCCCCAGTTCCGCCGCCAGACTCCGGATTTTGGCTTCCGGCCCCACCAGAATGGGGTCGATGAGCCCGGCCTGGGCGGCGATCACCGGTCCCTTCAGGGATTCGGCGTCACAGGGGTGGGCCACGGCCACGGGCACCGCTTCCAGGCCCTTGGCCAGGGCCAGCAGGGCCTGGTAACGCTCTTCCTTGTCGGAAATGGTGAACTGGGGCATGTGGACCCGGGGGCGCCGGATTTTTTCCGTGGGCGCCAAGACTTCCGCCGTGCCGCCCACCACCAGCAAGCCTTCCTGATTGGTGCAGACGCAGTCAAAGAGGATGTGCTTGTTGTGCTCAAACTTCTGCTTGGCGGTCACCGTAATGGTGATGGTGTCCCCCAGGGTGACCGGGCGGGAAAAGTGTAGGGACTGGTCGATGTAGATGGTGCCCGGGCCGGGGAACTGGGTGCCGAGCACGGTGGAAATGAGGGCCCCGCTCCACATGCCGTGGGCCACCACCTCCCGGAAAATGCCGCTATGGGCAAATTCCGGGTCCACCACCGAAGGATTCACGTCGCCGGACATGACGGCAAACATTTTGATGTCCTCCGGGCGCAGGGTGCGCGCCAACTGGGAGGAATCGCCAATCTGAATTTCGTCGAAAGTCCGATTTTCGATGAATTGGTCGTTGTTATGTTCCGTATCCATAAGAACTCCCTGAAGTGAGGTTGATCCGGGGCTAGCCGCCAACGATGTGGAAACCGCCATCGATGAAGATCGTACCCCCGGTCAGGGTCTTGGCTACATCGCTGCACAGATAGGCGGCCAGGGCGCCCACGTCGTCAATGGAGACCAGCCGGTGCAGGGGCGCCCGTTCTTCCGCTTCCCGCATCAGATTGTCAAAGTGGGCAATGCCGGAGGCGGCCCGGGTGGCCAGGGGCCCCGGGGAAATGGCGTGCACCCGGATGCCGTTGGGGCCCAGTTCGGAGGCCAGATAACGGGTGGAGGCCTGGAGAGCGGCCTTGACCGGCCCCATCATGCCGTAGTTTTCCACCACTTCATCGGCGCCCAGGTAGCTCATGGTGAGCAGGGTGCCCCCATTGACCATCAGGGGTTCGGCCAGCTTGGCCATGCGCAGGAAGGAGTGGCAGGAAATGTCCATGGCCCGCATGAAGCCTTCCCGGGAGCAATCCACCACCCGGCCGTGGAGGTCTTCCTTGGGGGCGAAAGCGATGGAATGGACGAGGAAGTCCAGATGGCCCCATTTTTCCTTGATGGCCTCGAAGACCGCTTCCAGCTGCCCTTCTTGCTCCACGTCCAGGGGCAAGATCAGGGGAGCGGCCAGGAGTTCGGCCAGGGGACGGACGTGGGGCTCAGCTTTGTCGTTCAGGTAAGTGATGGCCAGCTCGGCACCGCAGATGTTGAAAGCCTTGGCGCAACCGTAAGCAATACTGTGGTTGTTGGCGACGCCGACAACCAGGCCTTTTTTGCCATTCAGGTTAAACATGGCGAGGACTCCCGTGATGTGTTTTTGGAAAAAGGGCTACCACACGCTCCCCCCGAGAGGACGTGTTGCGATGCAGCATAACGGCTTTTCCCCGCCCCTGGCAATACATCGGTCATTTTTCCGGAAACTTCCGGAAAAGGCGTCCGGACGGGCTGCCTAGCCCATTGGACACCCGCCGATTTGCAGGGCTGTGACAATCTGGTGCCGGGAAAAAGCTCGGCCGTCCTCGCCGTGAGTTTCTATGACGGATGAGCCGGGCCGTGCTTATAATGCCCCACCTGTTTCCGTAGCGGGAGGTCAACGTGGCGTTCGGTTCGGAAGTGTCTTTAGTTGAGACCCTGGAAGGCATCCTGGCCCGGCATCGCCGGGACCCTTCCCGGTTGTTGCAGATCCTGTTGGCTATTCAGGATCAGTTGGGCTATTTGCCCCCGCCAGCCATCACCTTTGTGGCGGAGCGGCTCCAGTTGCCCCGGGCCCGGGTGGAAGGGGTGGCCGGTTTCTACTCCTTTCTCCATCTGGAACCGGTGGGGGAATACCGGGTTCTGTTTTCCGACAACGCTACCGATCGCCTGTTAGGCAACCAGGAGCTGCTGGAAACCATGTGCCAGAAGCTCTGGGTGGAGCCGGGCAAGGTTTCCGAAGACGGCCTGGTTTCCGTCACCACCACCTCCTGTACGGGGATGGGGGATCAGGGCCCGGCCCTGCTGGTGAATGGCATGCCGGTGACCATGATGAATCACCAGCGGGTCAATGAAATCTGCGAGCTGATCCGCCATCGCAAACCCTTAAGCCAGTGGCCCAGCGAATTCTTCCGGGTGCAGGACAACATCTGCCGCCGGGACTGGCTGCTCAATAGCGAACTGATTCCCGGGGCGGCCCTCAAGGTGGCCGTGGAAAAGGGCTCGGCGGGCTGGTTGGCGGAAGTGCAGAAATCCAATCTGCGGGGCCGGGGCGGCGCCGGCTTTACCACCGGCGTGAAGTGGGAAGCCTGCCGCAATGCTCCCGGGCGGGAACGGGTGGTGGTGTGCAACGCGGACGAGGGGGAACCGGGTACCTTCAAGGACCGGGTGCTGCTCACCTCCTACGCGGACCACGTTTTCGAGGGCATGACCCTGGCCGCCTACGCCGTGGGCGCCCACCAGGGCTTTCTCTATTTGCGGGGGGAATACCGCTACCTCCTAGATCATCTCCTTTCCGTGCTGGCCCGGCGCCGGGAAAGCGGCCTTTTGGGCAGCGCCATCCTGGGGCAGACCGGTTTTGACTTCGACATCGAAATCCATCTGGGGGCTGGGGCCTATGTGTGCGGCGAGGAAACGGCCCTCATTGAATCCCTGGAAGGCAAGCGGGGCACCCCCCGCATTCGCCCGCCTTTCCCCGTGACCAAGGGCTATCTGGGGCGGCCCACGGTGGTCAATAACGTGGAAACCCTGGCCAAGACCGTGCTGGTGGCCCTGGAAGGGGGCGAAACCTTCGCCGCCGAAGGGACATCCCAGTCCACCGGCACCAAGCTCCTCTCCATTTCCGGGGACTGCGCCTATCCGGGGGTTTATGAATACCCCTTCGGCGTGGAAATCCGCCGCATCCTGGATGACTGCGGTGCCACGGATGTTCAGGCGGTGCAGGTGGGGGGCGCTTCCGGCACCTGCATTTCCTCCTACGAATTTCACCGCTCCATCGCCTACGAAGACGTGCCCACGGCGGGGGCCTTCATGATTTTCGATTCCAGCCGGGATATGTTTGAAGTGGCCCGCAATTTCATCCACTTCTTCGCCCACGAAAGCTGTGGTTTCTGCACTCCCTGCCGGGTGGGCACCTCCCTCCTGAAAAATTTCATGGACAAGCTGGCGGTGGGCCGGGGCGCTAAATACGACCTGGTGGATATCGAATGGGTGAATCGCCTGCTCAAGGGGGCCAGCCATTGCGGCCTGGGGGCGGCGGCGGCCAATCCGGTGATCGACACCCTGGTGAAATTCCGCCCGGCCTATGAGCGGCGGCTTCAGACCCTGGACTTCGAGCCCGCTTTCGATCTGGATCAGGCCCTGGCCGAGGCCCGGCAGATGACGGGCCGGGACGATGCGGGGGCCCACCTCACTTCCCTGGAAGAGGAATAGGTCATGAGCGACGGTAAAAAATTTATCCTGGACGGCCAGCCCGTGCCCTTTTTCGAGGGCCAGACTATTCTGGAAGCGGCCCGGGCGGCGGGCCATTACATTCCCCACCTGTGCTGGCATCCGGATTTTCCGCCCCACGGTTCCTGCAAGCTGTGCATCGTCAAGGTGGGGGGGCGCCACGTGTCCTCCTGCGCGACCCCAGCCAAGGAAGGCATGGAAGTGGAGAGCAACACCCCGGAAATGAACGGGGAGCGGCGGGCCCTGCTGCAAATGCTGTTCGTGGAAGGCAACCATTTCTGCCCCTCCTGCGAAAAGAGCGGCAATTGCCAGTTGCAGGCCCTGGCCTACGACCTGGAAATGCTTTCCGCCCACTTCGCCCATTTTTTCCCGGACCGTCCCGTGGATGCCTCCCACCCGGACATCCTGCTGGATTTCAACCGCTGCATCTATTGCGAACTGTGCGTGCGGGCCAGCCGGGATATGGATGGCAAAAATGTCTTTGCCCTCACCGGTCGGGGAATTCACAAACATCTGACGGTCAATGCGGAAAGCGGCCGTCTGGCGGACACGGATTTCAGCGCCGAGGACCGGGCCGCCCACATCTGCCCGGTGGGGGTGATCCTGCCCAAGCGCCAGGGTTTCCGGGTACCCATCGGTGAGCGCCGTTATGACCGGGCCCCCATCAGTGTGGTGGCCATGGCCGGGGAAAAGGGGGAAAAATGACCAAGCGCCAATTACAGGCAGCCCGGGGACGGTTTGCCCGCCGCCCATTGGCGGGGCACGTTGAAACGGCGAGGGAGGTGCGGCCATGACTCAGCCCTCAGCTCCGAAGAAAAAACTGCGGGTCGCCACCACTTCCCTGGCGGGCTGTTTCGGCTGCCACATGTCCTTTCTGGATATCGACGAGCGCCTCTTACAGTTGTTGGAATTGGTGGAATTCGACCGTTCTCCCCTGACGGATATCAAGCATTGCGGCCCCTGCGACATCGGCATTATTGAAGGGGGCATCTGCAACGGGGAAAACGTGCACGTGCTCCGGGAATTCCGGAAAAACTGCAAAACCCTCATTGCCCTGGGGGCCTGCGCCGTGACCGGCGGCCTTCCCGCCCAGCGTAACCATGTGGGTCTGGGGGCCTGTTTGCAGGAGGTGTACCACTACAGCCTGGGGGTGGAGAACGGCCAGATTCCCAACGACCCGGAGTTGCCCCTGCTGCTGGACAAGGTGCGGCCCCTCCATGAGGTGGTGCGGGTGGATTACTTCATTCCCGGCTGTCCTCCCTCTGGGGACGCCATCTGGAAATTCCTCTCCGATCTCATCGCCGGGCACACGCCCCGGCTGACCCACGGTTTGCTCCATTTCGATTGAGGCGGAAGGCCCGGCTCTGGCCGGTCTTCCCCATTTTTGGCGAAGAGGTTGCCGTATGGCTTTTCAACTGGAAACTGCCGCCCATCCGGAAAAATTGCGCCGGGTGGCCATTGATCCGGTATCCCGGGTGGAGGGGCACGGCAAGGTGACCCTGTTGCTGGACGAGGCCAACCGGGTGCATCAAGTGCGTCTGCACATTGTGGAATTCCGGGGCTTCGAGAAATTCATCCAGGGCCGTCCCTATTGGGAGGTGCCGGTGATGGTGCAGCGGCTTTGCGGCATCTGCCCCGTGTCCCACCATTTGGCGGCCTGCAAGGCCATGGATCTGATTGTGGGGGCCCACAGCATTACCCCCACGGCAGAAAAAATGCGGCGCCTCATGCATTACGGCCAGATGCTCCAGTCCCACGCCCTCCATTTCTTCCACCTTTCCTCCCCGGACCTCCTCTTCGGTTTCGAGGCGGAGGTGGAAAAGCGCAATATCGTCGGGGTTGCGGCGGAATATCCGGAGGTGGCCAAGCAGGGGGTGCTGCTGCGCAAATTCGGCCAGGAAGTGATTCGGGTCACGGCGGGCAAGCGCATTCACGGTACGGGGGCGGTGCCCGGAGGCATCAATAAACATCTGGCTCCGGAAGACCGGGACCTGCTACTCAAGGACGCCTATCAGATGGTGGCCTGGGCCCGGGAAGCGGTACAGCTGGTGAAGCGGCTGCATACGGCCAATCCGGGGCTTTACGACGTGTTTGGCACCTTCCGCTCCAATCTCCTGAGCCTGGTGGGGGCCGACGGGGCCTTGGATTTCTACCACGGGGTACTGCGGGCCCGGGACGGGGACGGCAAAATCCTGGTGGATGGGGCGGATTACCAGGGCTACGCCCAGCTGATCCGGGAAGAGGTCAAACCCTGGAGCTACATGAAATTCCCCTACCTGACCGCCCTGGGCAAGGAAGCGGGCTGGTACAAGGTGGGGCCCCTGGCCCGGGTGCAGAACTGCGACTTTATTCCTTCGCCCCTGGCCGAAGCGGAGCGCCGGGAATTCATGGATTATGGCCAGGGTTCCTTGATCCACGCCCCGCTGGCCTACCACTGGGCGCGCATGATCGAAATGCTCCACGCCGCCGAAGTCATTAAGGAACTGCTCCACGACCCGGACCTGCTGGCAGGGGAATGTATGGCCACGGGCCCCCGGGGCCGGGAAGGGGTGGGCCTTATCGAGGCGCCCCGGGGCACCCTGATCCACCACTATCAGGTGGGGGAAGACGATCTGGTGACCATGTGCAATCTGATTGTTTCCACCACCCACAACAACCAGGCCATGAACGAGGCGGTGCGCCAGGTGGCGGTGCGTTACCTGGATGGTCAGAACCTCACGGAAGGCCTGCTGAACCATATTGAAGTGGCGATCCGGGCCTTTGATCCCTGCCTGTCCTGCGCCACTCATGCCCTGGGCCAGATGCCCCTGGCCCTGGAGTTGCGGGACGTCCGGGGCGAACTGGTGGACCGCCTGGTCCGGGAATGATGGGCAGTCTGATCGTCTTCGCCGTCGGCAATCCCAGCCGGGGGGACGATGCCCTGGGGCCCCTCCTGTTGCGGCGCATTGAAAGCCAGTTTCCTGCCCTGGTGACGGTGGAAGATTTCCAGCTCCAGATTGAACACGCCCTGGATTTGCAGGGCCGGGATCTGGCCCTGTTCATGGATGCAGCGGTGGGTCTGGGCCGCCCCTTCCGCTTTGGTCCGGTGGGCCCGGCCCGCCATCCGGTGCATAGCAGTCACAGCCTGGAACCGGCGGAGGTGCTGGCGGTGCATACCCGAGCCCTGGGAACGCCGCCTCCCCCTGCCTATGTGTTGGCCCTGGGGGGAGCGGCCTTCGAATTGGGCCATAGTCCCAGCCCCTCCGCCCTCAAACATCTGGAGGCGGCTTGGGCATTTCTCCAGCCTTTGCTGGCGACGCCGGACCCGGATCTGTGGGCCCGGGAGGCCCGGAATTTCGCCCTCCGCCTGGGGGCTTGAGGGACCTCGGGCCCGGTCTCTGGCTGGACGGAAAATGACGAAGGAATGGTCGCTGCCGCCCCCGCTTTTTTCCTTGGCGTAACACCCCCTTGGGGGAGGGGGCAACGTGGTAAACTAGCAAGCTGTCACATAAAATTAATCTATATATGTTCGGTCGCCTGATGCCCAAAGAGGGCAAATTCTTCGATCTGTTCAATGCCCACGCGGAGCAGATCGTCGTAGGGGGAAACGCGTTGGTCAGCTTCATCGCCAATCTGGGCAAAGACGAACAACTCGCCGCACAAGCTTCGGATGCCGTGGATACCGCTGAAGCCCAGGCTGACAAGATCACCCACGACACCATCTCCCTGCTCCACAGCACCTTCATTACGCCCCTGGATCGGGACGAAATCCATTCCCTGATCAATGCGCTGGACGACATTCTGGACCTCATCCAGGACGTGACCCAGACCGTTTCCCTTTACGATATCCGCGAATCCACCGCTGAAGCCGTACAGCTGGCCGATCTCTGTATGGCCTGCTGTAGCGGGGTGCAGCAGGCCGTCAGCCGGCTGCGCACGGCGGAACAGCGGGTGGCCATTCTCAAAACCTGTGAGGAAATTGATCGCCTGGAGTCGGAAGCGGATCGGGTGATGCGCTCTGCCATGTCCCGGTTGTTCCGGGATGAGCCGGACGTGCGCCAGATCATCAAACTCAAGGCCATGTACGAATTATTGGAAACGGTGACGGATCGCTGTGAGGATGTGGCCAACATCCTCGAAGGCATCGTTCTCGAAAACGCCTGATCCCGAGCCTTTGCCATGAGCAGCATCCATATCAGCCTGGGCATGATTGTCCTTCTGGTGGGTCTGGCCCTAGCCTTCGATTTCATGAATGGCTTCCACGACGCCGCCAACTCCATTGCCACCGTGGTTTCCACGGGGGTCCTGAAACCCCATCAAGCGGTGGCTTTCGCCGCCTTCTTTAATGTGGTGGCCATTTCCATCTTTCAGCTCAAGGTGGCGGCTACCATCGGCAAGGGCACCATCGACCCGGCCATCGTGGACCATGTGGTGGTCTTCGGGGCCCTGGTGGGGGCCATCGCCTGGAATGTGATCACTTGGTATTACGGCATTCCTTCCTCTTCTTCCCACGCCCTGATCGGCGGTCTGGTGGGGGCGGCCCTGATTAAGTCCGGGCCCCAGTCCCTCATTGCCAGCGGGCTCTGGAAGACCATTGCCTTTATTTTCATCTCCCCCCTGCTGGGCTACATTCTGGGCTCCATCATGACCCTGATTGTGGGCTGGACCTTTTTCCATACCCCAGCCCGCAAGGTGGACAAATGGTTCCACCGCCTCCAGCTGTTTTCGGCTTCCCTTTACAGCCTGGGCCACGGGGGCAATGACGCCCAGAAAACCATCGGTATTATCTGGATGCTGCTCATCGCCGCCGGGATGTCCGATCCCCACGGTTCCGTGCCCATCTGGGTGGTGGCCTGCTGTTATGTGGCCATCGGTATGGGCACCCTGTTCGGCGGCTGGCGCATTGTGCGCACCATGGGGCAGAAGATTACCAAGCTCAAACCCGTGGGCGGCTTCTGTGCGGAAACCGGCGGGGCCATGACCCTGTTCCTGGCTACCGCCATGGGCATTCCCGTGTCCACTACCCACACCATTACGGGCGCCATCGTCGGGGTGGGTTCCACCCGGCGCTTTTCCGCCGTGCGCTGGGGCGTGGCCGGGGGCATTGTCTGGGCCTGGATTCTCACCATTCCGGGGACGGCCCTGATTTCCGCCGCCGCCTGGTGGGTGGGTAGCCGGATTCTGTAAGCCTTACCGGGGCAGGGAACACCGCCATGCTGTGGTTGGGATTTGTTGGCATCACCGGACTTCTGGCCGTGCTCATCTACCATTTCCCCTTTTTGTGGGAAATCGGGCTGGCGGCGGTGATCGGCATGATCGCCTACATCCTTACCCGTCCGCCCAAGGGCCGGGAAGAAGTTTCCCGGGACGAAGAAGGAAGCTAGGCAGACTTACCCGGGAACGGGGTAAGGATAAAAAAGGCAGGCACCGATAACGGGCCTGCCTTTTTTGTTGTGGGTTGGTGGGGGAGGAAGGGAGGCGGCGTGGCCAGGACTCAGTCCTGAATGGCCCGGGCGTTGGTGGTGAAGGAAATGGCCCGGGTGCCATACATATCCACATGGACCGCTTCCACCAGGGGGGCGTTGGCCGTGCCGTTGCCTTCGCTTTGCCAGCGGATGAGGAAATTGGCCCCCGAGCCGCCGGCGGTTTCCTTCCGCTCCACGAACAGTTCCAGGGTGCCCAGGGGGGGAATTACCCGGGGGGCGGCCAGATATTCCTGGATCAGCCGTCCGGCGGTGTCGTAATACCGGGCCGAGGTGACCCGGATGGGGGTGCGGGGGTCCGTGTTGCGGATGCTCACCAGCGCCGAGAGCAGGGACATTTCCGGATTGCCTGCCTTGTCCCGGTTGCCGTGCCAGAGATGGGAATAGATGGGCAGGTAGAGGGTCTGACCCCGGCTGCGGCCAATGTCTTCGGCGGCGGCGGGGAGGGCGGCCCCCAGCAGGGCGGCGGCCAGGGCCAGGGCCGGCAGGCGGGGCAGTGCCCGGGGGCGGAACAACGGAATTGGGGAAATCATGGCATGCCTTTCACGAAACACCGAACTGGGTGACGCTGGAGTCCCTGGGGTGGGTTTTTCCCCGTGGCCCCTTTGGGCGCCGGCGGCCGCTGCCCAAGCTGGGACCAAGTCCGGGGGCGGGGCTGGGAAGGGCTCCGCCCGTCAGTTTACAGCAGGAAGGCCCGCAGGGCGTCCAACACTCCGTCCGGCTGTTCCCCCTGCATGGCGTGGCCGCAGGCGGGAATTTCCGCCACCCGGGGGGTGCCCCTTAAAACAGGGAGCAGGGCTCGGGCAGCCTTGGGGGCGGTCATCAGATCATTTAAGGCGATGATCAGCAGGGTGGGGCACTGCACGGCGGCGGCTGCTTCCAGGCCGTGGGTGTATTGGCGGCAGTTGAGAAGATCCCGGTGGATCAGCCCCGGATGGGCGTGGCGCAGCAGGGCCAGACCGCAACCCGGCTGCCACAGGCCCGGGGCCGGGTTGCCCCCCAGGGGGCGGCCGTGGGACCACTGGTTGATCATCCGATAGGCCTGGTCCGGATCCTTCTGGGCAGCTTCCAGCAGGGCGTCGGAAACGGCCATGGGGGCGGCGGTGCCGAGCAGGGCCAGGGTCTTGATCCGCTCCGGATAACGGGCGGCGGCTTCCAGGGTGACCAGGGAACCCATGGAGTGGCCGATGAGGCCCGCTTCCCGGGCGCCAGCGGCGTCCAGGAGGGCGGGCAGCCAGTCCGCCAGGGCTTCCACGGAGTCCAGGGCGGCGCCCTGGGAGCGACCGTGGCCGGGCAGGTCAGGGGCCAGCACGTTGTAGCCGTGGTTGGCGAAATAGCGGCTTTGCAGTCCCCAGACCCCGTGGTCGTTGGCCGCCCCGTGGGCGAATACCAGGGTGGGCTTGGCCGGGTCGAAGGTTTTACCGCCGGTGTAGGCGTAGGTGGCTTGGCCGAGGACATTCAGTTCCATGGTGTTCCCCTTACGCCTGAACCTTGGCGGCGGCCCGCAGGCCCCGGTTCAGGTCTTCCAGCAGGTCTTCCGGGTCTTCCAGACCCACGGACAGGCGGATAGTGCCCGGGCCGATGCCTGCCGCCAGCAGGGCTTCGTCGGTCATGCGGAAGTGGGTGGTGGAGGCCGGGTGGATTACCAGGGATTTGGCGTCCCCCACGTTGGCCAGATGGGAAAAGAGTTTCAGGCTTTCGATAAATTTTTTCCCGGCGGCCCGGCCGCCCTTGAGGCTGAAGCTGAACACGGAGCCGCAGCCCCGAGGCAGGAGCTTCTCCGCCAGGGCGTGATCCGGGTGGTCCGCCAATCCCGGGTAGGAAATGTGTTCCACCCCCGGGTGTTCCGCCAGGAAAGCCACGATGCGCCGGGTGTTTTCCACGTGGCGGGCCATGCGCAGGGGCAGGGTTTCGATGCCCTGGAGAATCTGGAAGGCGTTCATGGGGGAAAGGCAGGCGCCGAAATCCCGCAGGCCTTCCCGACGGGCCCGGAGGAGGAAGGCGGCCACGGTGGATTCTTCGGTGAAATCCATGCCATGAAAGCCGTCGTAGGGTTCGGTGAGGGTGGGGAATTTGCCCGAGCCATCCCAGTCGAATTTGCCCGAATCCGCCAGTACCCCGCCCACCACCGTGCCGTGGCCGCAGAGGAACTTGGTGGCGGAGTGGTAGACCAGGTCCGCCCCGTGTTCAAAGGGCTTGATCAGGTAGGGAGTGGTGAAGGTGGAATCCACCAGCAGGGGCAGGCCGTGTTCATGGGCCAGGTCGGCCACCCGGGGAATATCCAGCACGTCCAGGCCCGGATTGCCCAGGATTTCCCCGAACAGGAGCCGGGTGTTGGGGCGGATGGCGGCCCGCCAGGCGTCTAGGTCCCGGGTGGGAACGAAGGTGGTTTCAATGCCGAAGCGGGGCAGGGTGTATTCCAGCAGATTGTGGCTGCCGCCGTAGAGGGCCCGGGAAGCGACGATATGGCCGCCGGCCCCCATCAGGGTGGCGATGGCTAAGTGCAGGGCGGCCTGGCCCGAGGCGGTGGCGATGGCGCCCACCCCTCCTTCCAGGGCGGCCAGCCGTTCTTCCAGAACTGCTACGGTGGGATTGGAAATGCGGGAATAAACGTGGCCCGCCCGTTCCATATTGAAGAGGGCGGCGGCCTGATCCGAGTCCTTGAAAACGAAGGAGGTGGACAGGTAGATGGGGGTGGCGCGGGCGCCAAATTGGGAATCGGGGGATTGCCCGGCGTGCAACGCCAGGGTGTCCAGGTTAAAGCCGTCCGTACCGGCCATGGCAGACTCCTTGTGAATTTAGCCCGGATCGGGCGACACAAGCTCAGGCGGGGACGTCGGGCACCAGCAGTCGTTCCAGCTGGTCCATGCGGTCTTTCAACAGCAACTTACGCTTTTTCAAGCGGCGGACCAGGAGCTGATCGGGGGGCGGGGAAAGGGTCAGGTGGTCGATGACCAGATCCAGATCCCGGTGTTCTACCCGCATTTCGTGAAGTTGCCCCCGGATGGCAGCGACTTCCTCTTCCGTCAGTTCGGTCATGATGGCTGGGCCCGGCCTCCCACGGGGGCTGGCGCGGTGCGTCTGCCGACGCCCGCGCCGGAATTTGAGCTTAGAATGGATGAACAATTCTAACCGAGAGAGGAGACCATGTCTTATAACGTTATCGTAGCTTTCGGTAAGCATCAGGAATATGGAATCGGCCTCACCGAAAGCGAATTGGCCGGCCATACGGCGGAGGAAGCGCGACGCTGGTTCGAAACCCAGTATGAGGAACTGGCCTGCGAACCTTCCAATCCGGTGGGTAAGGTCCTGGTGCTGGACCGCATTCTCGGCGTGGCTCGGGCCGTGGGCCCGGCGGCCTTTGCCCAGGGCGATACCTGGGCAAAGCGCTACGCCCTGTATGCGGCGTTGGTGTTGGGTAAGGACGTGCTGCGCATCGACGTGGAAGGTTTGACGGTGGATGTGTGACGCTCTGGCTTCCCATCGGGGACATCTCCCCGGTGGGAAGGTGGGGGAAGTGCAAGGCTTTCCCCTGGGGAAAAGGGTGGGGCCGGTTTACTGAGAGATTGCTTACCGGTCTGATAACTAGGTTTGCACTTGTGTGACCTAAGCTACAAATAAGTTTTCGCTTTTGTGACATGACATCGGGAAACTTGTAATTAATCTAATGAGTTATGTCTTATAGATGACTGTGGCACGATTCTTGTATAAGAGCTAACCCGAGGGTGCGGAGATCCCGTGCCAGATTCGGAAAACCCGGCCACCACCGGGACCTGGACAGAGGGTTAGTCATGCAAGAACAAAAATTCGAATTGCTGGAAAACGACAGCAATATCATTGCCGCAGCGGACCGCTTGGAAATGTCCCGGCGGGATTTCCTCCGCTTTTGCACGGCGGCGGCGGCCACCCTGGGCCTGCCCGCTGGCGCGGAAGCGGCCGTGGCCGAGGCGGTGGCGACCAAGCCCCGTCCCTCCGTGATCTGGCTTCACTTCCAGGAATGCACGGGCTGTACCGAGTCCCTGCTGCGGGCGGAACACCCCACCCTGGAAAAGCTGATTCTGGACATGATTTCCCTGGATTACCACGAAACCCTGTTCGCCGCCGCCGGCCACCAGGTGGAAGCGGCCCGGCTCCAGGCCATGGAAAAGCACAAAGGCCAGTACATCCTGGTGGTGGAAGGGGCCATTCCCGCCAAGGACGGCGGCGTCTATTGCAAGGTGGGTGGCAAGACCGCCATCGAACTGGTGCGGGAATGCGCGGCGGATGCGGCGGCGGTAATCGCCATCGGCTCCTGCGCCTCCTGGGGCGGCATGCCCTCCACCGGCCCCAACCCCACCGGCTGTTCCGGGGTCAATAAGGTCATCGACAAGCCCGTGATCACCATTCCGGGCTGCCCCCCCAATCCCTACAATTTCCTGACCACCGTGGTCCATTACCTGACCTACGGCCGCTTCCCGGCGGTGGATGCTCTGGGGCGTCCCAAATTCGCCTATTCCCGCCTCATCCACGAAAATTGCGAACGCCGGGCCCACTTCGACGCCGGACGTTTTGCCAAGGAATTCGGCGACGAAGGTCACCGCAAGGGCTACTGCCTCTACAAGCTGGGCTGCAAGGGGCCGGAAACCTACGCCAACTGCTCCGTCATCCTCTTCGGTGACGCGGGGGCTGGCACCTGGCCCGTGGCCTGTGGCCACCCCTGCATCGGCTGTACGGAGCAGGGGGTGGGCTTTGCCAAGCCGATCCACCAGACGGCCCACATCAAGACCTTCTCGCCCCCCGCCACCTTCCCCCGCATTGTGGAAGAGCAGGGCAAGGGGGCGACCCTGGGGGCCGCCGCTGTGCTGGCCGCCGTGGTAGGGGTGGCTGCCGGGGCCGGTGCCCGGGTGGCGAAAAACCTGGGCCTTTCCCACGAGGCGGAAGAGGCCCGGCTGAAGGCCGAAGCGGCCAAGGCTGAGGCGGAAAAACCGGCGGAGCGGGTGTAACCATGACCAGCCGGCGTAATTTTCTCAAAGGGGCTTTGCTAGGAGGGGCCGCCGCGGCGGCGGTGAGCACCGTCAGCGAACCGGCCTGTGCCCGGGGCAACAATCCCCAGCCCAAGAACGCGGTGGGCCTGCTCTACGACGCGGCCCTTTGCGTGGGCTGCAAGGCCTGTGTGGCGGCCTGTAAGGAAGCCAACAACCTGCCCGCCGAATTCACCACTCCCGATCAGTTGTGGGATACCCCGGTGGATACCACCGCCAAGACCTTCAACGTGATCAAGATGTTCCGCATCGGCACCATGGAGACGAAGGACGATCCGGATAACGGCTACGCCTTCATGAAAACCTCCTGCCTGCACTGCAACGATCCTTCCTGCGTGTCCGCCTGCCCGGTCTCGGCCATGACCAAGAATCCGGAAACGGGCATCGTGGGCTATGACCCCAATATCTGCATCGGTTGCCGGTATTGCGTGGCGGCCTGCCCCTTCGGTATTCCCAAGTACGACTATTCCTCCCCCACGGGTCAGATCGGCAAGTGCCAGCTCTGCCGCCATCGCATGAAAGATGGCCATTACGCTGCCTGTGCCGAAGTTTGCCCCACCGGGGCCACCCTGTTCGGCAAGGCCACCGACCTGCTGGCTGAAGCCAAGCGCCGCCTGGCTTTGAAGCCGGGGACTACCGCCGTGTTTCCCCGGGGCGAACTGGGGGGTAAGGACCAGAGCTACGAAAACGTGGTGGGCCATTACCAGCAGCATGTGTATGGGGAAAAGGAAGTGGGGGGCACCCAGGTGATCAAGCTGTCCGCCGTGCCCTTCGACAAAGTGGGCCAGCGGCCCCTGCCGGAGGAATCCTCCTCCTCCAAGTCGGAAACCCTGCAACACACCCTGTATGGCCATATGGCCCTGCCCCTGGTGGTCTTGGGGGGCATGACCTATTTCGCCAAGCGCAACGTCAAGCCGGAGGACCAGGACGACGGCGACCCCAAGGACCGGTCCGGTCGCTAAGGAGGCATTCATGTCCGTTCATTCCCATGCCGTGCCCGCCCCGGTGGGCGGCCGCATCCTCAACCCGGTCACCTATGTGGCCCTGACCCTGATCGGGGTGACCCTGGCGGTCCTCCTGGTGCGTTTCCTCTTCGGTCTGGGGGCCGTCACCAACCTGAACGACGGTTTCCCCTGGGGCCTCTGGGTGGTGGGCGACGTGGTCATCGGTTCCGCTTTCGCCTGCGGCGGCTTTTCCGTGGCCATGCTGGTCTATATCTTCAATCGGGGGGAATACCATCCCCTGGTCCGGCCGGCCCTGCTGGCCTCCCTCTTCGGCTATACCCTGGCCGGGGTGGGGGTGATCTTCGACCTGGGCCGTTGGTGGAACTTCTGGCACATCCTGACCCCGGGCTATGCCTCCCCCAATTCGGTGATGTTTGAAGTGGCAGCCTGTATCTCCATCTACATCTGCGTCATGTGGATCGAGTTTTCCCCCGCCTTCCTGGAACAATGGGGCCTTCATGTCCAGCGCAAAAAGCTCAACAAGGTGATGTTCTTCTTCATCGCCCTGGGGACCGTGCTGCCCATGATGCACCAATCCTCCCTGGGTTCCCTGCTGGTGGTGCTGGGGGTACAGATACATCCCCTCTGGCGCACCCTGGCCCTGCCCCTGATTTACCTCCTTTCCGCGGTCACCATCGGCTATGCGGTGGTGCTCTTCGAGTCTTGCCTGGCGGCGGCCGGTTACCGGCGCAAGCTGGAAATGCACATCCTCACGCCCCTTTCCAAGGTGATGCTGGGGCTGCTCTGCGTTTTCCTGGCGGTGCGCTGGGGCGACCTGATTATTCGGGGGGCCTGGGTGGAAGCCTTCAAACCCACCCTGGAAGCCTTCATGTTCTGGCTGGAAAACGCCTGCTTCGTGGCGCCCCTGTTCATCCTGGGGCGGGAATCTTCCCGCCGTAATCCGGCCCGGCTTTTTGTCGGGGCCATACTCTTGATGTTGGGGGCGGTGCTGCTGCGCATCAACTCCTACCTGATCGGCTACGAAACCGGGGAGGGCTGGCACTACTTCCCCTCGGTCCCGGAAATGCTGGTGACCCTGGGCATGTTCGCCATTGAGGTCTTCGGCTACATCGCCATCAGCCGCCGCTTCCCGGTACTGCCCCGGGAAGACGGGGAGGCCGCCTGAGCCCCATGCCACGCCGGATGTGCTCCGGCACCTTTACCGAATTTAAGAAAGCAAGGAATCGACTATGACCAAGCGTGTAACGATCGACCCGGTGACCCGTATCGAAGGCCATCTGCGGGTGGATGTGGAAGTGAATGGGGGCAAGGTTTCCAAGGCCTGGGCCTCGGGCCAGATGTGGCGTGGGGTGGAAAATATCCTCATCGGTCGGGACCCCCGGGACGCCTGGGCCATCACCCAGCGTATCTGCGGCGTATGCACCACGGTGCATGCCCTGTGTTCCGTGCGGGCCGTGGAAAACGCCCTGCAACTGGAAATCCCGGTGAACGCCCAGTACATCCGCAACATGATTCTGGCGGCCCACTCCATCCATGACCACGTGGTTCACTTCTACCACCTCTCCGCCCTGGACTGGGTGGATGTGGTCTCCGCCCTCCAGGCCGATCCGGGCAAGGCGGCGGTGTTGGCGGAAGGGCTGTCTTCCTGGAACCGGAATTCCAAGGCCGAATTCACCAAGGTGAAGGAAAAGCTGGCGGGCTTTGTGAAGGGCGGCCAACTGGGCATTTTTACCAACGGCTACTGGGGCCATCCGGCCATGACCCTGTCTCCGGAAGAAAACCTGATTGCCGTAACCCACTATCTCCAAGCCCTGGAATACCAGCGTTTTGCCTCCAAGATCGTGGCCGTGCTGGGTTCCAAGTCCCCCCACATCCAGAACGTGGCGGTGGGCGGGGTGGCCAATCCCCTGAATCTGGACTCCCAGTCCGTGCTCACCCTGGAACGGCTCCTGGCGGTGAAGGAATGGATCGCCAAGCTGGACGACTTCATCAAGAACGTCTACATGCCCGACGTGGCCCTGATCGGCGCCCATTACGCCGAATGGACCAAGTATGGCCGGGGCGTGGTGGATTACCTGTCCGTGCCCGAACTGGCCCTGGACGGTAAGGGCACCAAATTTGCCACTCCCGGGGGCTATATCCAGCACGCGGATATCGCCACCTTCAAGCCCATCAGCCAGTACGGGGACAAGTACTTCCAGGACGGGGTGGCGGAAGGGGTCAAGCACGCCTGGTACACCTACAAGGACGGGGACGATCAGGTGCTCCATCCCTACAAGGGGGAAACCACGCCCCATTACACGGACTTCCAGGACGAAGGCAAATACTCCTGGCTCAAGTCCCCCACCTTCTACGGCAAGCCCGCCCAGGTGGGGCCCCTGGCCCGGCTCATGGCCATGGTGGCCACCAAGCACGAAACCGGCATGAAGTACGCCACCCAAACCCTGGACACCGTGTCTTCCCTGGCCAAGACCAAGGTGGGCCTGGAAGCCATGCACTCCACCATCGGTCGCCATGCGGCCCGGGCGATCATGGCGGCGGTGGATGTGGACAACCTGGCCCAGCAATGGGAACTGCTGGTCACCAACATCGGCAAGGGGGATGTGAAAACCTTCAACAAGCCCGTGTTCCCCAAGGACGAAGTGGCCGGGGTGGGCTTCCTGGAAGCGCCCCGGGGCGTGCTCTCCCACTGGATCGTCATCGACGACGGCAAAATCAAGAACTACCAGGCGGTGGTGCCCACCACCTGGAATGCGGCGCCCCGCAACGTCAAGGGGGAAATCGGTGCCTACGAGGCCTGTCTCCTGGGCAACCCGGTGGCGGACCCGGAACGTCCCCTGGAAGTGCTGCGCACGGTCCACTCCTTCGATCCCTGCCTGGCTTGCGCCGTCCATGTGATGGACAAGGAACAGGGTTCTGCCGTTTCCGTAAAGGCGGTCTAACATGACCAGCGCGGTACTGGGGGTGGGCAACGTCCTCCTGAGCGACGAAGGCATCGGCGTCCGGGTGGTGGATACCCTGGGCCGGGATTACACCTGGCCCCAGGGCCTGGAACTCCTGGACGGGGGCACCACGGGCATGGAATTGCTGGAGCCCCTGGAAGGCTTGGACTGCCTGATCATCGCCGATGCGGTGCGGGTGGGCCAGGAACCGGGCAGCGTGGCGGTGCTACGGGGGGATCAGGTGCCTGCCTTTTTCCGTACCAAGCTGTCCCCCCACCAGATCGGACTCTCCGACGTCCTCGCCACCCTGGCCCTGACCGGCCAGTATCCGGGCCAGGTGGTGGTGGTGGGCCTCCAACCCGTGTCCCTGGCCACGGGCATGGAATTGACCCCCGCCGCCCAGGCCGCCTTGCCCCTCATGGTCCGTACCGTGGTGGAAGAACTGGCGGCTCACGGCATCACTCCCCTGAGCGGACCGGCTCCCGGAGCCGTGAACGGCGCCTGCCACCTGGAAGGAGCCGTCTGATGTGCCTCTCCATACCCATGCAGGTGGTGGAAGTGGAAGGGGACGGGGAATTCGCCTGGGTGGAACGGGGCGCCGGGGACCAGTTGCGCCGGGAACGGCTGAACATGATGCTGGTGGGACCCCAACCCCTGGGTACCTGGGTTCTGGCCTCCCTGGGCCTGGCCAAGGAGGTGTTGGATGAGGAAAGTTTGAAACTCATCGAAGACGCCCTGCAAGCCCTGGCCGATTCCCTCACCGGGGATTACCGGCCCGCCGACCACTTCGCCGACCTGGCCTGATCATGCATCCTGTGCGCCGCCCCGCCTGGACCCCACCGCCGCCCCTGCCGGGGGTGGCCTGGGGAGAAGACCCGGGCGCCCGGCTGGTGGCCTATTACCAGGAGGTGGCGGCCAACATGGCCGATCTGCCTTTTTATAATCCCCGACTCACCGTGGCGGCCCTGCCGTTTTGCCGGGTGGAAGGGGATTGGCTGGGGGTGGTGTGGACCCCCTGGTTTCTCAACGCCTTCCTTCTGCCCGGGGGCGGCACCCTATGGCAGGACCTGTCCCAGGGGGAACGGCGCCGGGTGGCTCTGCCCGTGGGGGAAATGGATTTCCTCGGGGATCAGGCCCCGGCCCTGGGGCCTTTCCAATATTGTCCCCTGGTGGCTCCGGTGGAAGACCTGACGGGTCAGGAAGAAGCGGCGGCGGTGGCCCGGCAGGCCCTGGATACCCTGTTGCTGCCCGTGGCGGCGGAAGGGGAGGCGGCGGAAATGGCTCTCCCCGGGGAAGGCCCGGCCCGAGGCCCTGTAGAAGCCCCCAATACGCCCCTTTTAGCCTCTCTTGACGGTCCAGAGGCTCCCCTGTCCCCGGCTGCTGGGGAACAGGCACCCTCCCGGACGGATAAGGAACCGGCCCGGCGGGGTTTCCTGAAGACCTTTCTCGGTCAGGGACATTAGATTTTTCCAGGTTTTCCGGGCCCTCCGCCCGGGATCGGGCTGGGCGTGGGGAAGGGTTTGCTCTATCATTCCCGGGTTATAGGGATAGGTAGCTATGAACAAGGCCTTCACCAAAGAAAACGACGACGCGGAAGACGAGGAACAACTCCCTGCGGCTTTCCATCTGCCCCCCGGGACCAAGAACTACATTACCCCCACGGGCCACGCCAAGCTCAAGGATGAGCTGGAATTCCTCATTAAGGTGGATCGTCCCAAGGTGGTGGAGACCGTGGCCTGGGCCGCGTCCAATGGGGACCGCTCGGAAAACGGGGATTACATCTACGGCAAAAAGCGCCTGCGGGAAATCGACCGGCGCATCCGCTTCCTTAATAAGCGCCTGGATATTGCCCAGGTGGTGGACCCGGAATTGCAGCAGAACCAGACCCAGGTCTTTTTTGGCGCCACCGTGACCATCTGCGACGAGGCGGGGGAAAGCCAAACCTTTGCCATCGTCGGGGTGGATGAGGCGGATGTGACCCGTAACCGTATTAGCTGGATTTCCCCCCTGGCCCGGGCCCTGCTCAAGGCTCGGGAAGGGGATTTGGTGCGCTTTGCCAGCCCGGTGGGAGTGCGGGAAATCGAGGTGGTGGAAGTGGCCTATCTGGCCCTGGAAGCCTAGGGTATGCACTACGACCAGCCCTTAAGCCGCATTCTCCATCACGACCTGCTGGAGTGCCCGCCCCAGACCCCGGTGGCGGAGGCGGCGGCCCGTATGCACGTGGCCCGCTGTGGTTCCATCCTGGTGGTGGATAAGCGGGAAGTCCAGGGCATCTGGACCGATCGGGATGCCCTGAAACTGGACATCGCCGATCCGGAAAGCCTGAAACAGCCCATCGCCCGGGTCATGTCCACCCCGGTGAAGACCATCCTGGACGTGCAGACCGTGGCGGAGGCGGCCATCCGCTTCAAGCAGGAAGGCATTCGCCATCTGCTGGTGGTGGACGGCCACGGCCGCCGTCTGGGCATCGTCACCCAGACCGACATCGTCAATCACCAGGGGGTGGAATTTTACGTACGCATGCGGGAAGTGAATTCCGTGGTCAAGGATTCTCCTCCCCTGGTGCCTTCGGACATGCCCATGGTCCAGGTTCTGGCAGCC
Organism: Azospira inquinata; assembly: GCF_018905915.1. Lineage (NCBI taxonomy): Bacteria > Pseudomonadati > Pseudomonadota > Betaproteobacteria > Rhodocyclales > Rhodocyclaceae > Azospira > Azospira inquinata. Next base: position 332,767 of record NZ_CP064782.1, on the reverse strand, counting down.
ATGAAGGAGCGCAAGAGCGATGCGGTGATCGTTCAGGATGGGGGACGCTGGGGCCTGCTCACCGGCCGGGACGTGCTGCGCCTGATTTGCGAAGGGCTACCCCACCGCACGGCGGGGGACATGGCTTCCTTCCCCCTCATGACCGTGCCTCGCCGCTCCACCCTCTACCACGCCCGCAAGCTCTTTGATGAGCACCGCATCCGCCACCTGGGGGTGGTGGATACCCAGGGCCAGGTGGTGGGGCTCCTGTCTTACGCGGACATTCTGGAAAGCGTGGAGCAAGAATACGTGGCCGAACTCCAGGCCGCCCTTCAGGAACAGAGCCTGCGCCTGGAACGGTCCTACCACGCCCTGCTGCTGGCGTCCAAGGTGGCGGAGACCAGCCACCAGGCCATCATGATCGTGGATGAAGAGAACGTCATCCAGTCCGTGAATCCGGCCTTTACCGCCATTACGGGCTATCTGGCCGACGAGGCGGTGGGCAAAAAGACCCGCCTGCTCAAATCCGGGCTCCACGACGACGCCTTTTATCAGGCCATGTACGCCTCCCTGAAACAGCACGGTCTGTGGAACGGGGAGGTGTGGAACCGGCGCAAGAACGGGGAAATTTTCCCGGAGAGCCTCACCATTACGGAGGTGCGGGGCAGTAACGGCAAGCTCCTGAGCTATGTCTGCGTGTTCACCGACGTCACCGAGCAGAAGCGGGTGCGGGAGGATCTCCAGCAGAGCAAGGAAAAGCTGGCCCAGCAATCCAGTCTCACGGAAATGATCCTGGACACCCTACCCGCCATGGTATTCGTTAAGGACGAGGTGGGCCGCTATCTGATGATGAATCAGGCGGCGGCGGATTTCGTTGGCCGCAACCGGGGCGAGGTGGCGGGCTTGAGCGACTTCGACCTGTTTCCGGCGGAAATGGCGGCCCGGGTGCATCAGGGGGATCTGAATGCCCTGGCGTCCCCCCAGGTGCAGGAAGAAGAGGTGCTGCATCGCACCGTGGGAGGGCCCCGCTACCTGCTGACCCACAAGCGTTCCGTGCAGATCGGCGACAGCCGCTATCTCATCAGTTCCTCCTCCGATATTACGGAGCGGCGCCAGACGGTGAATCTGCTGGCGGCGGAAAAGCATGTGCTGGAACTCATTGCCGGGGATGCTTCCCTGGCCGTGGTGCTGGATGCGGTGTGCCGCAGTATCGAATCCCTCATCGCCGACAGCCGGGTGGTGCTCCTCTTTTATGACGGCCTGAATGAGACCATGACCCTGGGGGCGGCCCCCACCCTGGGCCGGGGCTGCTGCCGCATCACGGAGCAATGTCCGGCGGCGGGCCAGGGCTGCGTCTGCGCCCAGGCTGCCCACAGCGGTCGCCTGGTGGAGGCGATGAATTTGCAGGAAGACCCCTCCTGGGGCACCAGCCAGGCCTTTGCCCGGGCCAAGGGCTTCAACAGCGCCTGGTCCAATCCCATCCTGGCGGCCAACCGGGAGGTGCTGGGTACCGTGACCCTATTTTTCCGGGGCCAACGGCGCTTAAGCGGCGGGGAAGAAGAGGTGATCTCCCACCTCAGTCACCTGGCCAGCATTGCGGTGGAGCGGGACCGGGCCATCGGTTCCCTGCAACGCCTGGCCACCGTGGATACCCTCACCGGCCTGGCCAATCGGGCCCACTTCCTGGAGCAGGGGGAGGCGGAGCTGAACCGGGCTTTCCGCCTGGAACGGCCGGTGGCGGTGCTCATGCTGGATATCGACTATTTCAAGCGCATCAACGACACCTGGGGCCACGCCGCCGGAGATCTGGCCCTCAAGGCCATTTCCAGTCTCATCGCCCAGGAACTGCGGGCCGTAGATTTGTGCGGCCGCATGGGCGGGGAGGAATTCGCCGTGCTGCTGCCCGGCAGCGACGCCCAGGGCGGCCTGGAGGCAGCGGATCGACTGCGCCGGGCGGTGGCCAAGGCCCAGGTAAAAATCGGCCCGGGCCAGACCATTCCCCTCACCGTGAGTATCGGGGTGGCGGAATTGCAGCCCGGGGACCGGAATATCGACCGGCTCCTGGGCCGGGCGGACCGGGCCCTGTATGAGGCCAAGGGGGCCGGGCGCAACCGGGTCTGTGTGGATACGGGCCCGGCTTCCGGGCTGGAGAGTCACCAGGATTAAATCAGCTCTTGAAATAACGCCCGGCGCCCCCATGTGGAGGCCCATACGTTCATCGCATGGAGACCCACATGGGCGCAAACAACAAGGAAACCCTCGGCTTTCAAACGGAAGTGAAGCAGCTCCTGCAGCTGATGATTCACTCCCTGTACAGCAACAAGGAAATCTTCCTCCGGGAACTGATCTCCAATGCTTCTGACGCCTGCGACAAGCTGCGTTTTGAAGCTCTGAACAACGCCGCCCTCTACGGGGACGACGGGGAACTGAAAATCCGGGTGTCCTTCGACAAGGACGCCAAGACCATCACCATTTCCGACAACGGTATCGGTCTCACCCGGGACGACGCCATCGCCCACCTGGGCACCATCGCCAAATCCGGCACCAAGGAATTTTTCCAGGCCCTCACCGGTGACGCCCAGAAGGACGCCCATCTGATCGGTCAGTTCGGCGTGGGCTTCTATTCCTCCTTCATCATTGCCGACAAGGTCACGGTGGTTTCCCGCCGGGCCGGGGTGGCCCAGGATCAGGCCGTGCAGTGGGAATCGGAAGGGGCCGGGGACTTTTCCGTGGCCATGGTGGAAAAAGAAGGCCGGGGCACGGATGTGACCCTGCATCTGAAGGACGGGGAAGAGGAATTCCTCTCCGCCTGGCGCCTCAAATCCATCATCCGCAAATACTCGGATCACATCACCCTGCCCATCGTGATGAAGCAGGAAAAATGGGACGAGGAAAAGAAGGAGCAGGTGCTCACCGACGAAGATGAAACGGTGAATCAGGCCAGCGCCCTGTGGACCCGGGCCAAGAACGACATTACCCCGGAACAGTACCGGGAGTTCTACAAGCACGTGGCCCACGATTTCGAGGACCCCCTGGCCTGGACCCACGCCAAGGTGGAAGGCAAACAGGAATACACGGAACTCCTCTACCTGCCGAGCAAGGCCCCCTTCGACATGTGGGACCGGAACACCCGTCACGGGGTCAAGCTCTATGTGAAGCGGGTCTTCATCATGGACGACGCGGATCAGCTCATGCCCCAGTACCTGCGCTTTGTGCGCGGGGTGGTGGATGCGGCGGACCTGCCCCTCAATGTTTCCCGGGAAATCCTGCAACAGAGCAAGGATGTGGAACACATCCGGGGCGGCTGCGTGAAAAAGGTCTTGAGCCTGCTGGAAGAAATGGCCAACAGCGACGACCAGGCAGAAAAGGACAAATACGCCACCTTCTGGAAAGAATTCGGCGCCGTGCTGAAAGAAGGGGTGGGGGAAGACTTCGCCAACAAGGAACGGGTGGCCAAGCTCCTGCGCTTCGCTTCCACCCACAACGACACCCCGGATCAGACCGTGTCTCTGGCGGACTACGTGGGGCGCATGAAGGAAGGCCAGGACAAGATTTACTTCGTCACGGCGGAAACCTTCCTGGCCGCCAAGAACAGCCCCCATCTGGAAATTTTCCGCAAAAAGGGCATCGAAGTGCTGCTCCTTTCCGAGCGGGTGGATGAATGGGTGGTGGGCCACCTCACCGAATTCGACGGCAAACCCCTCCAGTCCGTGGCCAAGGGTGGCCTGGACCTGGGCAAGCTGGCGGATGAAACGGAAAAGCAGGAACAGGAAAAGGAGGCCGGGGAATACAAGGACCTGGTGGAAAAGGTGAAAAAGTCTCTGGACGCCCGGGTGAAGGACGTGCGCATCACCCACCGGCTCACCGAGTCCCCCTCCTGCCTGGTGTCCGACGACCAGGATTTGTCCGGCAATCTGGCCCGGATGCTGAAGGCCGCCGGCCAGGCTGTGCCGGAAGTGAAGCCCATCCTGGAAATCAATCCCCACCATCCGGCGGTGCAGCGTTTGAAGTACGAGGAAAGTCGCTTCGACGACTGGGCCAATCTGCTCTTTGAACAGGCCCAACTGGCGGAAGGCGGTCAGCTGGAAGATCCGGCGGGCTTCGTCAAACGGATTAATGACCTGATGCTGGCCCTGTCTTTGGGGGGCAAATAAGCCTCCGCCCCGGTGGTTCGGGGCCTGGCAGTCCAAAGCCGGAAATCGGAAGGTTTCCGGCTTTTTTATGGGCTAACGGAATACCCGCTGCCAGGTGATGATCAGGGCCAGGCCCAGGCCGGCGACGAAAAAGAGCTGATAAAAATCCAGGCAGGAGAGCAGCTGGCTCTGGCGCACCAGGGTTTGCTGCCACAGGCCCACCGCCTGTTCCAGGGAAAGCTGGGGCAACAGTTCCCGGGTGCGGCGTATCAGGTCCAGAAAAGTGTTGTCCAGCAGGGAAAAGCGCTCCCGCAGCCGGTTGTAGTGGAGGCTGTTGCGGGACTGGAGAAAAACATTGGCGGCGGAGACGGAAAAGGAGAGGGCCGTCTGGCGCAGCACGTTTTTGGTGATGTAGGCGTGGGCAAAGACCTCCGGACGGATTTCCTGAAAGGTGCCGATGGCCACGGCGGCAATGAAAATGGAGAGAAAGCCGCCGTTAATCACCAGTAGGGCGGCGATCTGGCCCGGGGTGGCCGTGTCGTCCAGGTGGGCCATGAGATAGCCGTAGGCGGCCAGGAGCAAGGTGGCGAAGGCCATGGCGTGCTTGAGCCCGGGGCGCCAGGGGGAGAGGAGGGTTTTGGCGTAAAGGGTGGCGAAGACCATGCCGGAGAAAAAGCTGACGGACAGCAGCAGCCCGGCGGTGGGCAGGTCAAAGCCCATGGCCTGGAGCAGCTGGGGCAGGATGTAATTGTTGCCCGCCACCAGCACATAGAGCAGCAGATAGGCGCTGAGGCCGAACAGATAACGCTTCTGCACCAAGTGATCCCAGTAGGGCGTGTCGCTGGCGCTGCGCCGGTAGCGGAAGAGGAAAACCAGGCCGCTTACCAGCCACAGGCCCCCCAGGCCCAGGAGCAGGTTCGGGCGGCTGAAAAAGTCGTAGGGGGTCTGCTGAAAAAGAAACTGGAGGGCAAAGGCGCTTACCAGCAGCCAGACCATGGCCCCCGGGTGGTATTCGATGGGAGGATTGACCGGGGGAATTTCCTGGAGCCGGGGAACGCAGACGGCGGCCAGGGCGACAAAGGGCAACACGCTCCAGAACGCCCAGCGCCAGCTGTAGCGCTGCAACATGTAGCTGCCCAGGAGGGGCCCCAGGGCCGAGCCGATCATCATGGTGTAGCCGAAAACCAGCAGGGCCAGGAGCCGGTCCTTGCCCTCAAAACGGTTGAGCTGGAGCCGGGCGGCGGTGAAAAAGGTGGCACCCCCCACCCCCTGAATGGCCCGGGCCAGGATGAACAGGGGCGGGCGTTCCGCCAGGGCGCAGAGGGCGGTGCCCAGGGTGTAGAGGACCAGGGAAATGGCGACAAAGCGCCGCACCCCCAGCCGGTCACTGAGCCAGCGGTGCTTAAAAATGGCCACCACGGCGCAGGCCCCGTAGGCCATAGCCCCGTAGCTGTATTCCTCCGGCGTGGCGCCCAGGCCGCCCATCACATAGGTGGCGGCGAAATTGAGCTGACTGTTCTGAAAAAACTCCAGCACCGTAATGCTCATGATGCTGAAGAGGAAAAGCCCGGGAGCGGCGGGGCGGGCGGAAAGGACCATGGGAAACGGCAGCCAAAACCTGGATTTTATTTTTCCCTGGTCTAACAATAAAATTGATAAATCGATAGGGAGTTATTACTTTGGATAATATTAATGCCCTGGGCCTGCGCCGCCTGGATCTGAACAGCCTGGTGGTCCTCCACAGCCTGTTGCAGACCGCCAGCGTCAGCCTGACCGCCCGCCAGCTGTGTCTCGGCCAACCGGCGGTAAGCCATGTGCTGAAACACCTGCGGGAATTGCTGGGGGACCCCCTGCTGTACCGCTATGGCCGGGGCATGCGCCTCTCCCCCTACGGGGAATCCCTCAAACAGCCCCTGGCGGAATGGCTCATGCAAGCCCAGGAATGGCTGGTGGCCCGGGCCCCCGTGGCGGTGGCGGAGGTGCGCCGCTGCTGGCGGGTGGCCATGCCGGACCTGCTGGAATCCTGGCTCCTGCCCGATCTGGTGAGCACCTTGCAGGCCCGGGCTCCGGGTATTTCCCTGGCGGTCATTGCCATGCCTGCCAGCGCCGTGGAAGACGCCCTGGAATCGGGCACCATCGATGCCGCTGTGGGCTACTTCCCCAGCCTGACCCGGCCCCTTTCCCGGGCCCCCCTGCTGACCACGGATTTCCTCGCCTTCTTTGACCGTCGCCCCTGGACGGAGGCCCCCCAGGCCACCTGGGAAGCCCTGGCCACCTACGCCCACGTGCATACCTCCTATCTGGGCAACAGCGCCGGGGTCATGGACCGGTTCTGGGAAAAAAAGGGCTTGGCCCGGAACATCCTGGTGTCCACCGCCAACCTGCTCACCATCCCCGCCCTGCTGGCCAAACTCCAGGCCGTGGCCCTCCTGCCCCGCTGCATCGTCTCCGAATGGGCCGCCGCCCCTCTCCCCAACCTGATCAGCCTGGCCCTGCCACCAGACTGCCCCCGTTTCACCATCGAACTCCTCTGGCACCCCCGCCTAGACTCGGACCCGGTACAAACCTTTATCCGGCAGGCGGTGCTGGAGGTGGCGGAAAAGGGGGAAAGGCACTGAGCCTGGGTGGCGCCCTGGGGAGGGGCCGAGGGCAGGGTTTGCCGGATTTCGATAACGCCGTTTCCTGGGGCCTCCCATACTGGCCTCACCCTGAGTTTTTAAGGAGCCGCACGAAAGTGCGAGACGGCCATGATCAATATCGAAACGCCCACTTACTACACCGCGACCAAAAAATATGAACTGAACTTCCCCAGTCTGGAAGAGGACCTGGATGCCGATATTGTGGTGATCGGCGGTGGTTTCAGCGGGGTCAATACCTCCCTGGAACTGGCGGAGAAGGGCTTCAAAAACATTGTCCTGCTGGAGGCCCGTTACCTGGGCTTTGGCGGCACCGGGCGTAACGGTGGCCAGATCATGGCGGGTATCGGCCATGACCTGGACAAGATTCGCAAGGATGTGGGGGAGGAGGGCATAAAGGCCATCTTTGAAATCAGCGATATGGGGGCGGATATCATCCAGGCCCGTATCGACAAATACGATATCAAGGCCGACTTTTGCCATGGCTACGGCTATATGGGTTACAACCATCGCCAAGCCAAGACCCTGCGTCAGTGGGAAAAAGAATTCAAATCCCTCAATTCCAAGCACGAAATCCGCTATTTGGAAGGGGGGGAAGTCCGGCAGATCATTGGCTCGGATGCCTACTCCAGTGCCTTGCTCCACATGGGGGGCGGCCATGTTCACTCCCTCAACCTGCTTCTGGGGGAAGCCCAGGCTTTGCATGGGCATGGGGTGCGGATTTTTGAATATTCCCCGGCGGTGGAGGTGACCTATGGACCGCGCATCAAGGTGCGGACCGCCAAGGGCAGCGTCACTGCGAACAAATTGCTGTGGGCCTGTGACAGCTTCCTCAATAAGCTGGAACCGGAACTCCATCGCAGCACCATCAATACCTACGCATTTCAGTGCATGACCGAGCCCCTTCCGGATGCATTGATCGAACGCATCAGCCCGATCCGCGGGGCTTACAGCGATATCCGCCCGGTCATCGACTACTACCGGGTTACCCGGGAGAACCGTCTTTTGTTCGGCGCGGCCACCCCCCTGGTGGACCATATTCCGAAAGACCTGAAGGCCTGGAATCGGGCCCTGATGCTCAAGGTTTTCCCCTACCTTCAGGACGTGAAGATTGATTTGGCCTGGGGTGGTCCCATGGCCTGCGGCGCCAATCTGTTTCCCCAGATCGGCTCCCTGCCAGGTCAGGACAATGTGTTCTACGTGCAGGGCTATTCCGGCTTTGGCGTTACCCCCAGCCACATTATTTGCAAGGTTCTGGCGGAAGGCATGGCGGAAGGCTCGGAGCGTTATGACCTGATTAGTTCCGTGAACCGTTCCACCATTTACGGCAAAGATGATTTCCGTCCTCTGATCTGTACCGCTGGCAAGGTCTGGCATCAGATTTCCGGCTACTGGACCGGGCGTCGCTGATTTTTACCAAGGAGAGAAAATATGACCCTTATGACCATTCGTCGGGATGTGACCCTGGCGGAAATGCAGGAAATTGGTTCGGTGGAAGTGCTGGGTGCCGAAATCATTCACGGTCCGGTGACCGCTTACGGGCTGGGCACCTTGGGCCAACCGGTGGACCCGGTGAGCGCCGGATATTTTGGGGTGAATCGGGGCGCTTTCAAAATGACCTACCCCTTCAATGAGCAAGCTACCGTTGTGGCCGGGCAGGTCAAGGTGACCGAGGTCGCCACCGGTGTGTCTGCCGTCTATGGTCCGGGGGACAGCTGGGTGGTGAGCAAGGGGACGACGGTGATTTGGGATGTGGAAAGCGACTATTGCATTAAGCATTATTTCGCCGCCGTTTAAAACGGAGCGACTGAAGTAAAGAAAGAGAGGGGTTTTAAACCCCTCTCTTTCTTTTTCAGAGATTGGGAAAAATGAATGGCAGCGTTATCCATTCTGGTGCTTTATTTAAATGAATTGCCCTGTTTTAGGGCGGCGAACTTTTTTGGTGCGCTGCCATGGCTTCTCTTGGTGTGTCATTTTATTTGGCCTGAATTTTGCGTTATTAAATAAAAATCTTTGGCCAGGATAAATTTCCATGTCTGCCTTACTTCATGAATCCTTAGGGGCGACCGGCGGCAATTATGCGGTGCGCCTTTCCTCCCGTATCCAGGAAGCCTCGGACCATATGCGTTTGCTGCAAAACTGGCATCTGCGCTATGAACAGCTATCCAGCGGCAAGTTTGAGGGAGCGCTGCGGGAGGCCTGGATCAACGGCATTCATCTTTATCAGGAATCCCTCTCCCAGAAGGTGTTCCAGACCGGCATGGCCTGCGACGGGCACATCTGCCTGGGGGTATTTACCGCCCTTTCCGGGGAGGCCCGATGGTTTGGCGAAAGCCTGACCACGGATGACGTGATGTATCTGGGCAGCCAGGACGAGCTATTGCTCACCACACCCCATCGCAGCTCCCTGCTGGTCTTGAGTTTGCCGGAACGGCTGTTTGACTGCGGGGACCTGGAACGGTCTTTAAATCGGACTTACGTGCGTAACTCGGCTCTCGCCAATTCCCTGCGGCGAGACATTCTGGGGGCTCTGAATCATCTCGTGTCCCGTCCCTTGAGCTATAGCAGTCAGCGCTCCCGGGAATTGTTTGCTCTGAATATCAAAAATCTGGTTTCCGATTTCATCTGTCAGAGCGCCCAAGGGGGGCCCCAGCTGGCTGCTGGCCGGGCCAAAGATGTGGTGGAGAAAGCCCGCAGCTTTGTGGATGAGCGGCGGGGGGAAGCGGTGGCGATCGACGAAATCTGCCAGCGCACCTATACCTCCCGTCGGACCTTACAAAACTGTTTTGAAAAAATTACCGGGGAAAGTCCGGCCAGTTTTCTCAAGGCCCAGCGCCTCAATGGGATACGTCGGGAATTACTCGCCCCCTTGAACGCTAAAAGTATTGGAGATGTGGCAGCGGAATGGGGATTTTGGCACCTTTCCCAATTTTCCAGTGACTACAAGCGCCTGTTTGGTGAATCTCCCTCTGCTACGCTGCATTTTGCCCGCCGTTATTGGAATGGCTGAAATATTGAGACGAAGCGCTGGGCTCCTCCTCAGAAAAGAAAATGGCATTATCTTATTGTCATCATGACGGCCGTTTATTGGAAATAGCGTAATTAGGATTGCCGGATTTTGATAACCCGGAAAACCCCCTTTTGCAAAAATGACCGCAACAGATTTTTAAAACGGCATTTTTCCAATCCAAGCAAACGGGGTTAAACATGAAAGCAAAATATCTGAGTTTGGTGCTGGCGGGTTTGGTCTGGGCCAACGCCCATGGTGAGGAGGTGCAGGAGGCCCCCAAGGAACTCTCTGCTACGGTCACCTTCGCTTCCGATTACATTTTCCGGGGCATGACCCAAACCTGGGGCAAACCAGCCCTCCAGGCCAGTCTGGATTACGTGGGGGCGAACGGCGTCTATGCCAGTGTCTGGACGTCCAACGTGGATTCCAACGTAATGGCCGGAGCCAATCAGGAAATCGACCTGTCGGCGGGCTACAACGGGGTGATTAACCCGGACTGGGGCTATACCTTCGGGGTGATGCGGGTGTTTTACCCGGATGGGGATTACAGCAAGATCAAGTACGCCCCTTTCCCTCACCAGGAATACAACTTCACCGAGGCAAATGGGGGTATTTCCTACAAGTGGTTGAGCCTGAAGTTCTATTACACCCTGACCGACCTTATGGGCTTCAACAAAAATACCGGTTACACCGGTTCCACCCGGGGCTCGGTCTATACCGATCTGTCCGCCAACATTCCCCTGGCACCTTCCTGGACCCTCAACCTCCACGCCGGTCATGAAAATCTGGCCGCCGACCTGGTGACGCCTACGGTGAACGGCAGTCGCCACACGGATTTCAGTGATTACCGCCTGGCCTTAAACAAGAATCTGGGGCAGGGCTGGAACGCCAACCTGGCCTATACCTGGAACAGCAACCGGGGTCTGCTGGATAACACCCCCTCCAATAACGATGCCAATGCCACTCGAAATGTGGGCAAAAAGCTCTTTTCTTTTGCGCTCAGCAAAACCTTCTGAGTCGGCTTTGGCGACGGATTAGGAGAATCATGATGGAAAACAAATCCTTGAGAAAAGACAGCCTGGGACTTTGGGCGGTGATCTTTTTTGTGGTGGCGGCCGCTTCCCCACTGACCGGTATCGTCGGGGCGCTGCCCATCGCCTTCATGGCGGGCAACGGGGCGGGGGTGCCCGGGGTCTATGTGATTGCGGGCCTGATCTTGCTGGTGTTTACCTTCGGCTTTGTGGCTATGAGCCGCCATGTGGTCAATGCGGGCGCCTTTTATTCCTACATTTCCGTGGGGCTGGGGCGCAAGCTGGGCATTGCCGGCCTGAGTCTGGCCCTGTTGGCCTACACCGCCATCCAGCTCTCTGTCGTGGCCATGTTCGGCTTTTTCGCCGCCCAGTTCTGTGCCGACCACCTGGGCCTGACCGGCCCCTGGTGGGCCTTCAGTGCCGTTATGCTGGTGGTGGTGCTGGGCTTGGGGATGGGCAAGGTGGAATTGGGAGGGCGCATTCTCGGCTCCCTCATGCTCTTGGAAATCGGCATTGCCCTGCTTACCGTGCTGGGGGTGTTGCTGACCAAAGGGGTGGCTTCCCTGGACTTCAACTCCTTTACGCCCAAGCTGGCTTTGAGCGGTTCCATGGGCATTGCCATGATTTTCGCCATTTCTTCCTTTGTTGGCTTTGAAGCCACGGCCATCTATTCCGAAGAATGCAAGGAACCGGAAAAGGTCATTCCCCGAGCCACCATTTTGGCGGTGATCCTCATCAGCCTGTTTTTTGCCACCACCAGTTGGGGTTTTGTGGAAATGTACGGCCAGGATCATGTGGCCCAGGTGGCGGCCAAAGACCCGGGGCGTTTCGTCTTTAATGTGGCCAATTCGGTGCTGGGGGGCTGGGCCGTGCAGTTGATGTCCCTGCTGCTGGTGACCAGCCTCTTTGCGGCCACCCAGGCCTTCCATAACACCATGTCCCGCTACCTGTTTTCCATTGCCCGGGACGGTTTTCTCTGGAAAAAAATGGCCCGGGTCCATCCCCGCTTCCATACCCCCTACGTGGCCAGCATAGTTCAGACGGGCATGATGCTGGTGCTCCTGGCCGGGGTTAGCCTGGCGGCCCTGGATCCCCTGGAAGGGGTCTTTGCCTGGTGTTCCGCCATCGGCACCATGTCTATCCTGAGCCTGCAAGGCTTGGTATCCGTGGCCGTACTTTGCTTCTTCCTGCGCAATCCCCATCTTTCCGGTTCCCGCTGGAGTACCCGGGGTGCTCCGGTCCTGGCGGCCCTGGGCATGTTCGGTGCCCTTTACATGGTGGCGGCTCACCTGGATGTGTTAAGTGGCTCCAATTCCCGGACCATTTTCCTGCTGCCCTATCTGGTGGGGGGCGTGGCCCTGGTGGGCTATGGTCTGGCCCAGTATCTGAGCTGGTTTCAACCTCAGAAATACGCCCAGTTGGGGAAAATCGTGGATAGCCTGGGTTAGGCGTGGGATTTGCCGAGGGAGTGCTTTAAGGGCGGCGTGATTCCCCGGGGTAGCCGGGGATAGGCAGCGGAAAAGCGGTTCCTCCGGGGAAGCGATAAAAAAAGGCCGGACGCCCTAGGGGCGTCCGGCCTTTTTGCGGTTCGGCAAAAGCCTTAGTCGCCGATCACTACCCGCAGGTGGGATTTCTTGCCGGCGGAGAGGCGCCATTCCCGTTTGTCCTGGGGCAGGGGGGATTCGGCTTGGGCCACGGGCTGGCCGTCCAGGCGCAGACCGCCGCCGGCGGCCAGGCGCCGGGCGGCGCTGCGGGAGGCGGCCAGTTTGCCTTCCACCGCCAGTTCAGCCAGGGTGACCCCGGCTTGCCAACGCTGGGCGCTTAAAGTCAGGGTGGGCAGGCCTTCGTCGCTGTGGGCGGCGCCGAAGGCGTTGCTGGCGGCCTGGGCGGCGGCCTGGGCAGCGGCTTCCCCGTGGGCCAGGGCGGTGACGGCGTTGGCCAGGATGACCTTGGCGTCGTTCAGTTCCGCCCCTTCCAAGGCGCCCAGGCGGCGTACTTCTTCCATGGGCAGTTCGGTGAACAGGGCGAGGAAACGGCCCACGTCCCGGTCATCCGTGTTGCGCCAGAATTGCCAGAAATCGTAGGGGGAGAGCCGGTCCCCGTTGAGCCACACAGCCCCGTTGGCGGACTTACCCATTTTCTTGCCGTCCGAGGTGGTGAGCAGGGGCATGGTGAGGCCGTAGAGGGGCACCCCGTTTTTGCGCCGGGAGAGCTCGATACCGTTGATGATATTGGCCCACTGGTCGGCGCCGCCGATTTGCAGGGTGCAGCCGTAACGCTTTTGCAGTTCCACGAAATCGTAGGCCTGGAGCAGGGTGTAGCCGAATTCCTGGAAGGAGAGGCTGTGTTCCAGCCGGTTGCGGATGGCGTCCAGGCTCAGCAGCCGGTTGATGGTGAAGTGGCGCCCGGTCTGGTTGAGGAAATCCAGATAGCTCAGGTTATCCAGCCAGTCCGCGTTATTCACCAGCTTGGCGGCGTTGGGCCGGTTCGAGGCGCCGTCCAGATCCAGGTAGCGGCTGAAGGCCTGGCTGATGCCCCGGATATTGGCGCCGATGGTGGCTTCGTCCAACATGGGGCGGCTGGTGTCACGGAAGCTGGGGTCGCCGATGCGGGTGGTGGCGCCGCCCACCAGAAGCAGGGGCTGGTTGCCGGCCTTTTGCAGCCAGCGCATGAGCATCAGGCCTTGCAGGTGGCCCACGTGGAGGCTGTCCGCCGTGGCGTCAAAGCCCAGATAGGCGGTGATGGGGCCTTCCGCCAGGGCGGCGGGCAGGCCTTCGGTGGCTTGATGGACGAAACCCCGTTCCTGCAACAGCTGGAAGAGATCGCGGGTCTGGGATGAAGCTTCGGGCATGTCAGTTTCCAAGGGATAGGGGGCGAAGGCCCGGGAGAGACTGGAAAGGGGCCAGTCCGCACCTCGGGCGGACTGGGATACCTGCTTCCCTACCGCCGCGAGGCGCGATAGGCGCAATAAGGGGGTAGGGAGAAGGGGCAGGATTGGCGCATGGCGGGCGAAATGATAGCACAAGCACCTGTTCCCCGCCCCCTCCGGACCGGGCGCCGGGCCCTGCTCCCTGGCCGCCGGATACGGCGGCCAGGGAGGCAAGCTCAGGAGGCAAGCTCAGGAGGCAAGCTCAGGAGGCAAGCTCAGGAGGCAAGCTCAGGAGGCAAGCTCAGGAGGCAAGCTCAGGAGGCAAGCTCAGGAGGCAAGCTCAGGAGGCAAGCTCAGGAGGCAAGCTCAGGAGGCAAGCTCAGGAGGCAAGCTCAGGAGGCAAGCTCAGGAGGCAAGCTCAGGAGGCAAGCTCAGGAGGCAAGCTCAGGAGGCAAGCTCAGGAGGCAAGCTCAGGAGGCAAGCTCAGGAAACTGCTTCTGGAGCGGAGCGGGGCAGACCGGGGCGTTCCCCGAGGGCGAGCCCCGGAGCGGCCCTCCCGCTCTGCCCCTTGCCCCGTACCGACCCTATTGCACCTGAAAGTGCACCACCAGTTCTTCCGTGGTAGCCACCGGCTTGCCGTTTTTCATGGCGGGGAAAAAGCGCCATTTTTTCAGGCTGTCCAGGAGCAGGCGGTTGAGCCGGGGATTCTGGGTGGGTTTGACCAGTTCCACGCTGACGCTGCCGTCCGCCGCCACATGGAAACGGGCCAGGGCCGAGGCGCTGAAGGCCTCATCCCGCAGGTCGTCCGGAATGGTGGGCATGGGCTTGGTCACGGCCCGGGCGCCGCTGCTGGCCTGGGCATCGGCGTGGCTGTCCTTGGCCTCTGCCGGGGCTGGTGCTGGGGCCGCCTTGGCCGGTGGGGAGGGCAGGGCGTTGGGGCTGGGGGCGGCTTTGGGCAAGGGGGCCGGGACGCTGTGTATCGGCGGCGTCGGGGCGGGCCGGGGGGCGGCAGGGGCGGGTTGGGGCGCCCCTTTGGGTTCCACTTTGGGCGCCGGGGTCGGGGTAGATTTTGTCTGCCGGGGCGGCGGCGGGGGCTCTTCTATGAGCTGGGCATCCACCGGGGCCAGGGGTTCGGGGCTGGGGGGCGGGGGCTGGAGCAGGCCGGTGAAGGCGGCCAGGAGCAGGAGCCAGAAGACCAGGGCCGCCCCCAGGGTGTAGGGCAGGCGCCGCCAGGGATTGTCCAGACGGGCTAGGCTGGGGAGGGCCGGGATGGCCAGGGCGGCGGCCAGGGGGCTGGCCAAGGGGGCAAGGCCAGTGGCCGGGGCCCCCGCCAGGGCATTGCCTCGGTCCTCCGGCGTCCGGATTGCCTCTTGGGGAACGGCCCGATCCGGCCCGGCGGAGGGGGCCGTCTGGGGTTCCCGACTAGCCTGGGCGTCCGGGCTGGCCTGGGCGCCTGAAGCAGCCAGGGAAGCTTGGGGAACCGAGGCGGTCTGAGGGGCCGGGATGGCCCGCTCCCCCGGTTCCGGCTTGGGAGGAAGAATGGGCTTATTGGCCATGTTTCACGGCAATGAGAAAGTGCTGGGCGCCGGCGGCCCGGGCCTGGAGCATGGCCCGTACGGCTACCCCGTTGGGGGCGTCGTTGTCGGCGGCGACGATGACGTCGCCCTGGGGCTGGAGCCGGGGCTTGAGGGTGGCGGCCAGGGTTTCCAGGGTGACCGGGGTGCTGTCCAGGTAAATTTTGCTGTCCTTGGTCACCGTGAGGGTCACGGGATTTTTGCCGTGCAGGGGCGCTGCCTGACCCTGGGGCAGATTTACTGGCAGGGAATGGAGATTTTGCAGGGACAGGGAGGCCAGCATGAAGGTGGCCAGGAGAAAGAACATCACGTCGATCATGGGAATGATCTCGATGCGTCCCTTGGGCGCACTGCGGGTTTTACGCAGCTTCATGGTCCGGCGCTCCTTCCTGGCCCAGGCGGATGTTGTCGATGAGCCGGGTGCCCAGGCGCTCCATTTCGTCCAGGGCCTGGGCCTGACGGCGGGAGAAGAAGTTGAAGGCGAAGAGGGCGACGATGGCGATGAGTAGGCCCAGGGCGGTGGCGATGAGGGCCTGGGCCACGCCCCCAGTGACCCCGGTGGGATCCACCAGGCCGTTGCCGCCGATGACCTTGAAGGAGTGCATCATGCCCGCGATGGTGCCCAGAAGGCCCAGGAGGGGGGCGGCGGTGACCACGGTTTCCAGCACCCAGAGGCCCCGGCTGAGGGATTTTTCAATCACCTGGGCCTCGTCCCCAGCCCGGGATTCCACCCACCAGGCGGGCTGCTGCCGGTTGTCCGCAATGGTGCGGAAAAAGCGGGCGAAGTAGTTGCGGGGGCCGATGGCGGCGAGGCGGGCGTTCAGCGTTTCCCAGGAGAAGGCGTAGGTTTCCGCCAGGCTTTGCAATTCCCCGGGCAGGCGCACAAAGCGCCAATAGACGTAGGCCTTGTCGAAGACGATGGCCAGGGCCACCAGGGCCAGGACCAGGAGGGGATAGACCATGGCGCCGCCGAAACGGAGGGCTTCCAGGATTTCATTGAGGTTTTCCACGAATTTTTTCCTCGTTAGGGGTGAAACAGGGGTTGGGGGTTCAGGGTAAAAGAGGGGGCTGACGGCTGGCGGAATAGGGGCGGTTTGCCGGGAAAATCAAAGCCAGAGTATTCGGGGGGGCCCGTGGTTCAAGCTTCTTCCAAGGGAGGGGCTGGAGATGGGCGTAAAACGGCCATGATGGCGGGGCAAAAAAGGAGAAGCCCTATCCACGGGCCTCTCCACCGGTTTTTTAAGCCTGCTTGAACGGCTTTTCCCTTAGAACAGTTTGCCCACCGTGACGTAAATGCCCCGGCGCGGCCCGAATTGGGGGGCGCCCACGCCGATGCCGCTGCCGTCCCGCAGTTCATAGACCTTGTCGAAGAGATTCACCACCGCCACCCGGGTTTCCACCTTGCCAATGCCCGGGGTCAGCCATTGCCGGGAAGCCCCCACATTGACCTGGGTATAGGCGGGCAGGTGGTCCGTATTGGCGAAGCCGCGCCGCAGGCCGCTGCCAAAGAAGGCGTCGGCACTGTAGGTGGTGGGGCCCCAGCGGTAGGACACCCCGGCGGAGCCGGTGAAGGCCTGATCGTGGTCCGTATGCACCCAGTGGTTGGCGATGTAGTTCAGCTCGTCCTGGTCAAAGTTGAACTGGCCGGAGGTGATTTCCTTGGCCAGGCTCACGGAACGGGACAGGTTGGCGTAGGCCCCCAGGTTGTCCTGCTTGTAGTTGGCGGACAGTTCCAGGCCGTAGATTTTGCCCTTGGCGTAATTGAAGGGGGTGAAGATGAGGGCCTGGCCGAACTGGCCTTCGTCCAGGAGATTGGTCACTTCCTTGTAGTAGGCGTCCACCCCTAGGGTCAGGGCCGGGCTCCAGCGGTGGCTGATGCCCGCGTCAAGGTAGTGGGAGCGCTCCGCCTGAACGCTGGAATTCAGATCATTGGCCCCGGCGTTGGTGGTGCCGGCAAAGCGGGAGAGGGAGCCGGAGGACACCAGTTCCGTGGGGGGCGGGGTGAAGTAGCGGGCGTAGGCGGCGTGGAAGGTGGTGGCCGGGGTGAGCTGGTAGATCATGCCCAGCCGGGGGCTCAGCTGGCCCGCCTTGATGTAGGCATCCACCTGATCCGCCCGCAGGCCGTAATTGACCGTGAGCCGGTCCGTGGCCTTCCACTCGTCCTGGACGTAAAGGCCCAGGAGCCGGTTGTTGTTGCGGGGATTGTTATCCACGATGGTGAAGGGGCCGCCGCTTACATTGCCGCTGCTATCCACGGGGAAGACGGTGGAGGTATTGTTGCTGCGCACGTCCTCCGTGCTGGCGAAGAGGCCGAAGCGCAGGGTGTGCCGGTCGTTGGCCCGGTAGCTGGCATCCCCCTGGATACCGCTGCTGTTGCTGCTGCGCAGCACCTTGGCGGAAACCCCGTTAAAGACCAGATCCCCCACCGGGTCCGGGTTGTAGCGGGTTTCCGTGTAGCGGTTGAAGAGGGAAATCTGGTAATCCACATCCGCCCCCAGGGTGCTTTGCAGGGTGAGGATGCCGTAGCGGTTGGATTCGTGCTGGGTGGCCCGGAGCTTGGCCGAATCCACCGAAGTCACCCCGGCGGCGGCCATAAAGTTGGGATCGGCGCTTTGGCCCGGGTTGTTGGGGATCTGGAAGCTGCCGTCGTAGGTGCCCACCATGGCGCTGATCCGGGTTTCCGGATTGACCAGATAGGAGAAATAGCCAAAGCCCTTGCTCTGCTGGGTGCGGTCGTGGAGAGGCGTGGTGCTGCTGGTGGGGTTTTCGATCCCCACCTGGTTATCCAGGAAGGAACCGCTCACGTAGTAGCTGAAATTACCCACCGTATTGCCGTATTCCAGGCTGGTATTGCCCGTGCCCCGGCTGCCGAAGGTGTAATCCACCCGGCCCCCGGATTCAAACCGGTTTTTGGTGTCGATTTCCACCACCCCGGCGGTGCGGTAGCCGTACTGGGCGGGCAGGGCCCCGGTGACCAGGTCAATGCGCTGGGCGAAGCGGGTGTCCAGGGACTGGCCGAAGCCGCTGATGCCCTCGGGCAGAATGACCCCGTTAATGCGGTACTGGGTGTTGCCGTGGTCGCCCCGGATGTGGAGTTGGCCATAGGCATCGTTGGCCACCCCGGGGGCCTGGAGCAGCACCTGGTTGAAGGCCGTGTTGCTCCCTTCCGGCAAAGCTTCCACGTCGTCGGCGCTAAAGCGGTAAACGCTGCTGCCGGTGCGGGGGGAAAGGGCGTTGCGGGCCCGGTTGAGGCGCTGGGCGCTCACCGTCACCTCCAGGGCCTGGCTGGCGGCCAGGGTCAGATCCTCCGCCGTACCGGTTTTACCGGCGGCCACCTGGACAAAGGTGGAACCGGACTGGAAGCCGGTCTTGTCCCCCTGCACCAGATAGGCCCCGGCGGGCACGGTGAAGTGATAACGGCCCTGGGCGTCGCTGCGGGTCTTGGCCAGGGTCTTGCCTGCCCCATCCTGGAGGGCCAGGGCGGCGTCTGCCAGGGGACGGCCTAGGGCGTCTTTCACCTGACCTTGCAGGTCTTCCGCCGCGGCGGGCAGGGTATAAAACAGGGCCGCCACGGCCAGGGTGAGGGGGGCCAGGGCGCCGGGCAGGGGCGGGTGGCGCCGGGTGGGACGGCGGGTGGGTTGGTGGGGTGCGTGAAAATCCATGGTCTTTTCCAAATCCGGGCATGGGCGCCGGGGGCCGGGAAACGGCGCCGGGGCGGCAAGGCCCTATTGCATCGATCAAAGCTTCCTAGGGGGAAGGGGCGGAGAGTGGGATCGGGAAAAGGAAGGGGACCGGTTCGGGGGATGGCCCCGGATGGACCTGGGCTAGGGCGAAGCGGTGGGGCACTGTCTGCCCGGCAAAAGCACTGACTGATCGCTTGCCCCAGGGTTGGCACCGCCCCTTGCCACGGCGGGAAAGGGACTTCCCCGTCGTGTCCGTTGGGGTTGGGGGGGGCAGGGGGTGCCAAGCTCCACGGGCAAAGCTCAAAGCTCAAAGCTCAAAGCTCAGGCTCAGGCTCAGGCTCAGGCTCAGGCTCAGGCTCAGGCTCAGGCTCAGGCTCAGGCTCAGGCTCAGGGGCGCCCGGGGGCTGGTTCAGTGGTCCGATCCGGCTTCCGATTCCTCGGCGCCGGCGGGCGGTCCCCGGGGGTGGGGACGGAGCAGGAGAAAGCTTTCCCGTCGCCCCGGGCGGGGCAGGGGGGGCAGGCAATAGCACAGGAACAGCAGGGCCAGGGCTGCCGTGGGCAGGGGGGGCGGGGCATCCAGGGCGGGCTGGCCCCCCATCTGGCACACCGGGCAATCCCGTTCCAGGGCATCGGTTAAGTGCAGGTGGGTGGATTCCACCAGCCGCAGACCCACCAGACAGAGAAATACCAGGGCTACCAGCCAGAGAACCCAGGGAGCCCGGCGGCCACCGGCTTGGGCGGGCACTTGGGCCTGGGCCTGGGCCGAAGCCGAAACCGAAACCGAAACCGAAACCGAAGCCGAAGCCGAAGCCGAAGCCGAAGCCGAAGCCGAAGCCGAAGCCGAAGCTGGCCGGGCGGAGGCCGTTGGTGCCTGATTTTCCCGGGCCAGGGGGCCGGGGCTTTTCCCAGAGACCGGGAAAAGAGGGCCAGGGGCGCCGGAGGACATGGAAAAAAGGCTGGAGAGGCCCATGGCGTCTCAGTCTTCCACCAAAGCAGCCGGAGCGGCGCCCAGGGCTTGGGCTGGCCGGGAATCCGGGCGGGTTGGGGCGTCTTTGCTGGGGCGGCAAGGTGCCGGAGTGGCGGAGGCCGTCCCCTGGGCGTCTTCCGCCCCCAGTGCCGGGGCTGCCGCCGTGGCGCTACAGGCCGGGCAGCTACCGTGTAAATCCAGACTCATGCCGCTGAGGCGAAAGCCCGGGGGTAGGGCGGGGGCCACGGGGGCGGGCAAATCCAGGCAAAACACGCCGCCGCAGCGGGTGCAGCGGAAATGCACGTGGCGGGCGTGTTCCCCGTCCGGCTCCTGGGGGGTGAAGCGGAACACCCCCCGGGCATCCGCCGCCTTGCGGGCCAGCCCGGCGGCTACCAGCCAGTCCAGCACCCGGTACAGGGTGACCCGGTCCACCCCGGGCCCGGTTTCCCGGCCCAGGGCTTCCTCCATTTCCCCGTGGCTCATGGGAGTGGGGGCCTGCCGCAACAGCCCCAGCACCCGCAGCCGGGCCGGGGTCACCCGGGCGCCAGTGGCCCGGATGGCGGATTCCAGAGGGGAAAGGGAGGGGGCGGACATAGGGGCGAATGAAAACACAATCGGGTTGCAAATGCAACGGAGTTTCATCTGTACGCTATTTGCTGAACCGCTGAACCGCTGAACCGCTGAACCGCTGAACCGCTGAACCGCTGAACCGCTGAACCGCTGAACCGCTGAACCGCTGAACCGCTGTTCCCGGACCCGATGCCGATGCTTTCGTTCGTCTCCGTCTCCGTCTCCGTCTCCGTCTCCGTCTCCGTCTCCGTCTCCGTCTCAGGCCCAGGCCCAGCCCAGCCCAGCCCAGCCCAGCCCAGCCCAGCCCAGCCCAGCCCAGCCCAGCCCAGCCCAGCCCAGCCCAGCCCAGCCCAGCCCAGCCCAGCCCAGCCCAGCCCAGCCCAGCCCAGCCCAGCCCAGCCCAGCCAGCCAGCCAGCCAGCCAGCCAGCCAGTACCCTCCGCGGTTGGTCCTCCCTCCGGCCCCCGGTGGCCCTCAAGCCTGGAAGCAAGGCCGGGAAAGGCGCCGCTGCTCGGCCCTTCCGGCCCTGCCCGGGAAGCGGGGAGCCGTTCTCCCTTTGCTTCCCCGGGTCCGGGGGAGGCCCTTTCCCGGTTCAGCTTCCCGGTGGAATGGTGCGGCGCAATAGGTTACATTAGCGGTTTCCATACGCGACGGTATGGCCGGCGCGTTCTGTTTCAACTCCTTGGAGGGTTTTTCGATGGAACTGAAGAAAATTGGCGTCGTCGGCGCCGGCACCATGGGCAATGGCATTACCCAGGCGTTTGCCGTGGCGGGCTTTGACGTGACCATGACCGACATCGCCGATGCGGCAGTCGAAAAAGGTCTGGCTACCATCACCAAGAGCCTGGACCGCCTGATCAAGAAGGAAAAAATGACCGAAGCCCAGAAGGCTGCGGCCCTGAGCCACATCAAGACCAGCACCGACGTGTCCGTGCTGAAGGATGCGGATCTGATCATTGAAGCGGCCACGGAAAACCTGGGCCTGAAGCTGAAAATCTTTAAGCAGCTGGACGAACTGGCCAAGCCGGAAGCCGTGCTGGCCTCCAACACCTCATCCATTTCCATCACCAAGCTGGCCGCCGATACCAGCCGTCCCAGCCAAGTGATCGGGATGCACTTCTTCAATCCGGTGCCCATGATGGCCCTGGTGGAAGTGATCCGGGGCCTGCAAACCTCCGACGCCACCTATGCCGCCGTGGAAACCGTGGCCAAGGCCGTGGGCAAGACTCCGGTGCAGATCAAGAACAGCCCGGGGTTCGTGGTGAACCGCATGCTCTGCCCCATGATTAACGAAGCCATTTTCGCCCTGGGCGAAGGTCTGGCTACCGCCGCGGAAATCGACGACGCCATGAAGCTGGGCGCCAATCACCCCATTGGCCCCCTGGCCTTGGGCGATTTGATCGGCCTGGATGTGGAACTGGCGGTGATGCAGGTGCTCTTCGAAGGCTTCAAGGACCCCAAGTACCGTCCCGCTCCCCTGCTGGTGGAAATGGTGGAAGCCGGTTACCTGGGCCGCAAGACCAAAAAGGGCTTCTTCAACTACGATTGAGCCCGGCTTTTCGCCCCAGGGGCGAAAGCAAAAAAGGCAGCCTTCGGGCTGCCTTTTTTTGTGCGGCTGTGCGGCTGTGCGGCTGTGCGGCTGTGCGGCTGTGCGGCTGTGCGGCTGTGCGGCTGTGCGGCTGTGCGGCTGTGCGGCTGTGCGGCTGTGCGGCTGTGCGGCTGTGCGGCTGTGCGGCTGTGCGGCTGTGCGGCTGTGCGGCTGTGCGGCTGTGCGGCTGTGCGCGGGCCTGGGCCTGGGCTTGGACGGATGGCTCTACCCGCCGGGAACCGGCCTAGGGGGCGCTCCAGAGTATCTGGGTTTCAAAAAGGTTGCCTGCGCCCCGGGCGCTACAGGTGTGGCCCCCGGTGCCGTGCCAGGAGGGCAGGCCGAAGGGCAGGTCGTAGCGGGGGATGTCCGTGGCGGGCGGGGGGACGCTGGTGTTGTAGGGGCTGGTATCCACCGGGGCTCCCAAATCCGGGGCGATGGCGGCGTGGGCGGCGGCCAGTTTGCTGTTCCAGGAGGTGGCCACCCCATTGGGGGCGGTGGGATGGGTGAGTTCAAACACCGGCAGATTGCCCTTGCCCGGCCAGTTCTGGACGCTCAGGGCCCCGTATTTGCCAAAGGTGATGATGGCTTCCAGCTTGTTGGTGGCCCGGGCCCGGTCCAGGAGCTTATTCCGGTAGGCCAGGAGGGCCGGGCTGGTGACCATGTCCTGGGATAGGGAGGCGCTCTGTACTCCGTAGAGAAAGGTGTTGAACATCAGGTAGGAGCGGGTCAGGCCCAGTTTGGTGAGGAAATTCTGGGCCAGCTGCCCGGCCTGGCCGACGAAAATACGGGCCGCCAGAATTTCGTCCGTGGCTGGGTCCTGGCCCACCACCAGGACCCGGGCCGAGCCGTCCAGCCGCCCCCGGTAGAAGACCGGGCCAAAGCGGGTGTGGAAGGGGTGGTTGGGATAGTTGACGTAGTCATTTACCGGGGCGGCCAGAAAGAGCTGTTCCCAGGCGCAGCCGGGGCCCCGGTCATATTGGGGGTAGAAAAGGGCGCAGATTACGCCCTGGAGTATTTCCGGATCGATTTTCAGGTCTTTGAGCTGCTCTGGGTCCTTCAGGCTGGCCAGATCTTCCATGGTTTTCAGCCCCGCCTGGTTGAGCCGCCCCAGCTGTTCCGCCGTCAGGCCCTGAAGGCCGGTGAGGGGCGTGGCGGCCAGGGCGGCGGGTGGGCGGCCCTGAAGTTCCCGCAGTACGGTGGGTTTGAGCAGATTTCCCAGTTCCCCCAGTGTCTTTTCCATGATGATTCCCCTTGGTGTGGTGGATTTCCCCATACCCCGCCCGGCGGGCGGCGCTTAGGGGGAGCCGGGGCAACGGCTCGGCTCCTGTCTATGTTTATGGCATAAACCAGGGGCTTTGCCCAGGATTAATCGGGGCGAGGGAAAAGGTGGCTGGGGCGGGAAAGGGGCCCCAGGGTAGGTGGCGTGGGGCCGGCGGTGTAGGCGCGTTGCTGCTGGGGGCTAAGCGGGCAGTGGACTTCTGCCGTTCCAGGGCTTAGCCCTGGTATGCAGCCGTGCCAAGGTTCAGGCCTGGCGGGGCGGGTGGGCGTCCAGCCAGGCCAGGGCGCCCAGGCCCGCCGCCCGGCCCGTGGCGAAGCAGGCGGTGAGGAGATAGCCCCCGGTGGGGGCTTCCCAGTCCAGCATTTCCCCGGCGCAGAAGACCCCGGGGAGCTGGGTGAGCATGAGCTGGGGGTCCAGGTCGGCGAAATCCACCCCCCCGGCGCTGGAAATGGCTTCCGCCAGGGGGCGGGGGGCGGTAAGGCGGAGGGGCAGGGCCTTGATGGCGGCGGCCAGCCGTTCCGGGTCCTGATAGCTGTCCCGGTCCAGGCATTCCCGCAAGAGCCCGGCCCGGGGGCCTTTCAGGCCCAGGTGGCTGGACAGGGAGCGGGAGCCCCGGGGACGCAGCACTTCCTGACGCACCTGTTCCGGGCTGTGATCGGGGAGCAAATCCACCAGGAGGATGGCCTGACCGTCGCTCTTGATGGCCAGGCGCAAGGGGGCGGAAAGGGCGTAGATCAGGCTGCCCTCCACTCCGCTGGCGGTGAGGAGAAATTCCCCCCGGCGGGCCTGGGTGGGGGCCGCTGCTTCCCCTTCCGCAAAGGCGTGGGGGCTGCCGGTGGCCACCCAGGCGGCCACGTTTTTCACCGGCTGGCCGGCGAATTGTTCTTGGAAATAGGGGCTCCAGGGGCCCTTGGGGCTGCCCCCGTCAAAGCCGCAGTTGGAAGGTTCCAGGGGGTGGACCTGGACCCGCTGCTCCTGGAGATAGGGTACCCAGGCGCCGTCCGAGCCGAGCCGGGGCCAGCTACCGCCCCCCAGGGCCAGGACCGTGGCGGCGGGGCGCAGGCTCAGGGGGCCTTCCGGCCCCTGGAAGCTCAGGGCCCCCTCCCGGTCCCAGCCCTGCCAGCGGTGGCGCATGCGGAAATCCACCCCCAGGGCCCGCAGCCGTTGCAGCCAGGCCCGGAGCAGGGGGGCCGCTTTCATGTCCATGGGAAAGACCCGGCCCGAGCTGCCCACAAAGGTATCGATGCCCAGGCCCCGCATCCATTCCTGCAATTGGGGGGGGCCGAAATCCCGGAGCAGGGGTTCCAGCACCGGACGGCGGGGGCCGTAACGGTCGAGAAAGCGCTCCATGGCTTCCCCGTGGGTGATGTTCATGCCCCCCTTGCCCGCCAGGAGAAACTTGCGCCCGACGCTGGCCATGGCGTCGAAAACCTTGACCGGCCAGCCTTCCCGGGCCAGCACCTCAGCGGCCATGAGCCCGGCCGGGCCTCCGCCGACGACGGCAATCCAGGGATGGGCGGGGGGCTGGGGCGGAGTGGCGGGGGACATGGGACCGGCTTGAGAAAGGTGGCCCTATTCTACCCGTTCCCGGGCCGGATACCGGGAACGGGGGCGCCGGGGCCCGGTCTGAAGGCCTGAAGGGGGCGGAATCCAAGGCTTATAACCAGCGGTTTATTGATAATAATGAAACATTCTATTTTCGTATAAGTAACCGGGCTATAGTGCTTTCCACGCTTTGCCGCTGCCGCCCGGGCCCCTTCCGGCGACAGCCGCCCCAACACCGAACCCTTTGAGGAGAACACCATGTCCCACTGGTATGCAGACAATTCCCTGTCCATCGGCCATACGCCCCTGGTGAAACTGAATCGGATTACGGATGGCGCCGGGGCCACCGTGCTGGTCAAGGTGGAAGGCCGCAATCCGGCCTATTCCGTGAAATGCCGGATCGGCGCGGCCCTGATCTGGGACGCGGAAAAGAAGGGTCTGCTCGGCCCGGGCAAGGAAATTGTGGAGCCCACCAGTGGTAACACCGGTATCGCCCTGGCCTTCGTGGCGGCGGCCCGGGGCATTCCCATTACCCTGACCATGCCGGAAACCATGAGCCTGGAACGGCGCAAACTGCTCATCGCCCTGGGGGCCAAGCTGGTGCTCACGGAAGGGCCTAAGGGCATGGTGGGGGCGGTGGCCAAGGCGGAAGAAATCGCCGCCTCCGATCCCAATAAATACGTGCTCCTGCAACAGTTCAAGAATCCGGCCAATCCGGCCATCCACGAAGCCACCACCGGCCCGGAAATCTGGGAAGACACGGAAGGCAAAGTGGATGTGCTGGTGGCCGGGGTAGGCACCGGCGGCACCATTACCGGGATCACCCGCTTCCTGAAAAAGACCAAGGGCAAGGCGATTCGCAGCGTGGCCGTGGAACCCAGCACCAGCCCGGTGCTGACCCAAGCCCGGGCCGGTCAGGAAATCAAACCCGGACCCCACAAGATTCAGGGGATCGGCGCCGGTTTTGTGCCCGAAGTGCTGGACCTCTCCCTCATCGACGGGGTGGAGCAGGTGAGCAACGAGGATGCGGTGACCTATGCCCGCCGTCTGGCCAAGGAAGAAGGCATTCTGGCCGGGATTTCCTCCGGTGCCGCCGTGGCCGCCGCCGTGCGCCTGGCCCGCCAGCCGGAAAATCAGGGCAAGACCATTGTGGCCATCCTGCCCGACTCCGCCGAACGTTATCTGAGCTCCATTCTCTTCGACGGCATTTTCACCGATGCCGGTTTGCCTGCCTGAGGTCCGGTGACCGGGGCAGCCCGGTGATCTTCTGAAGGGCAGATACAACAAGGGCGCCCATCGGCAACGGTGGGCGCCCTTTTGTTGGCTGGGGGCGATTCAGGGAGGCGGATTGGCCGGTGTCCTTTGGGGGCAAGGCAGCCTGGGGGAAAGGGGTCCAAGCTTTGTTGCCCCCGCCCGCGGGGGCTTCAGTCTTCGGCCCCTGCTGGCTTGGGGGCTGGCCTTGCCTGCTTCCGGCCAGCGGCCAACCCTCATTAAGCCTCAGACCTCAGACCTCAGACCTCAGACCTCAGACCTCAGACCTCAGACCTCAGACCTCAGACCTCAGACCTCAGACCT
The DNA here is from genome assembly GCF_018905915.1 of Azospira inquinata. Taxonomy (NCBI): domain Bacteria; kingdom Pseudomonadati; phylum Pseudomonadota; class Betaproteobacteria; order Rhodocyclales; family Rhodocyclaceae; genus Azospira; species Azospira inquinata. The sequence continues at coordinate 306,329 of NZ_CP064782.1, read as the reverse complement.
CAGACCTCAGACCTCAGACCTCAGACCTCAGACCTCAGACCCCAGACCCCAGACCCCAGACCCCAGACCCCAGAGCCCAGAGCCCCTCCCTGCGCGGATCAGGCCAGCACCGGGCCCGTGACCCCGTCAAAGCCGAGTTTTTCCAGCCATTCCATTTCCGCCTGGGTCCGGGTGTTTTCCCCGATCACCTGTAGGCCGATGCCGTGGGCGATGCCGCACAGCCCCTTGAGGAAAATCTGGTTGCCCGGTTTGCTGTCCAAATCCTGGATAAAGCTGCCATCCACCTTGATGTATTCCAGGCCGGTCTGGTAGAGCTGGCCGATATTGCTGAAGCGGTGGCCGAAGTGCTCAATGCCCAGGTGGCAGCCCAGGGGCCGGATCAGGTGGCAAAAGGCGAGGAAGTCCAGGAAGTTTTCAAAGGCCCCGGTTTCCGAAATTTCGATCCACAGCCGGGGGGCCAGGGGCTTGTGATTGACCAGGGTCTTATAGAACTGCTCCCGGAACTGGGGACTGCGGAGGGATTCCCCGGAAAGGTTGATGGCCATGGCCGGACTTTCCTCCGTGAGCCGCTCCAGCACCAATTGCAGGGTGAGCAGATCCAGCTGATCCGTGAGCCCCAGGCGCACCGCCATGGGCATGAATTTCCCGGCCACCAGCCAGTCATCGGCGGTGGGGGCGCCCAGGCGCAGGGGGCATTCCAGGTGCAGGAGCTGGCCGCCGGCGAAGGCCTGGACCGGGTATTCCGCCAGCTTGGCCCGCTTATCCCGGAGGGCCGTTTCAATGAGGGCTTTCCATTCCCCGTGGTTGGTCAGGGGCAGGTCGATGGGGTTGTCCGCCCGGCGCCAGACCTCATCCTGCTGCCATTCCGCCGTGGCCAGGGCCTGATCCAGCCGGGCCAGCAGATGGCTGGCGCTTTGCCCCTGGAGATAAGGGCAGCTGCTCAGGTGCCAGGTGCCGGAAATGTCTTCCCAGCCCGTGTCCCCCAGGGCCTGGAGGGCGCCCATCAAGTGCTTCACCGCCCCTTCCGGGTCTTCCACGCTGGGCAGCAGGAGAATGAAGTCGGAGCCGTTCAGCCGGGCCGCCGCTCCGTGCTGATCCCGGGCCGTGGCCGCCAGGGCCGTGCCCACCTGGCGCAGCAGGTCGTCCGTGGCTTCCCGGCCATGGCGCCGGTTGATGTCCAGCAGGTTGGTGATGCGCAGCAGTACCAGGCTGCCCGTGGGGGGCAGGTCCTCGTTGCCGCGTAGGACGTTGTTCAGTTGGTCGAGGAAATTTTCCCGATTGGCCAGGCCCGTGAGCTTATCCAGCAGATTTTCCCGGCGCAGTTCTTCCAGGTGCTTGGCCTGTTCATTGAACAGGGTTTGCAGGGAGCCCACCATGGCATTCAGGGCTTTCACCACGGTGCGCAGTTCGGGGACCTTGGGCAGGGGCAGGTGAATAAAATTGCGCTGGCCGATGGCCTTGGCCTGTTCCACCACCGCATGGAGGGGGCCTTTGATGCGCTTGAGCAAAGCGGTGCCCAGCAGGCCCACCACCAGGCCAGAGAAAAAGAACAGATAGGCCAGCTTAATGCCACCCCGCCACAATTCCCCATAGGCGAACTGGGTGCTGCTCACCACTTCCACCGTGCCGAACTGCTTCCATCCGGCGGAAACCTGGGCGTAGCCCGGCTTGGATTCAATGGGAAAGAGGTGGATGAACCAGGCGGGCACATTGGCCAGGGCGCCGCTGCGCTGTTTTTCCATCAGAGTCTTGCCCGTGGGGCTGATGAGCTTGACCAGGCTGTACTGGCCGCTGTCGAACACGGCGGCGATCTGCAATTCCGTGGTTACCGGGTCCTTATCCAGCTGGGACATGGATAGGGCCAGGGAAGCCGCATTGTCATTGTTTTTCACCGCCAGTTGATATTCCAGGTATTGGCGGGCGGTGACCAGGCTGATGGCAAAGCTGCCAAGAAAGGCGATCAGGGTACTGGCGATGATGGTGAGCCAGAGTTGGCGGATAAGTGACATGAAATATCCCTTCAAAAACCTTCGGCGTGGACCCGTTTCAACAAATCCTGCCAGCGGGAGAGATTGCTCTGGGTGGCCAGATTACCGGTGCCGAACCAGACGCCGGCGCTGTTGAAGCTGAAGATGGGTTTCAGGTCCGGGCGCTGGGAAGCGGACAGGATTTCCCCATTCAGGCTGTCCAGAATCAGGGGTTCCCCCTCCGGGGTTTTGTAATAGGCCAGGACCATGTGGGGCTCCTGGTGCCGGCCGGAAAAATCGCTGATGGTGATCTTGACGTAAACGATGCGCAGCTTTTGCAGGGGTACGCCCAGGTTGATCAGGGAAAAATATTTGGCGATGGCGTAGTCCTCGCAATCGCCCCGGGCCAGGGCCAGGGTTTCCAGGGGCGTGGCCCAGTAATCGTTCTGTCCCCAGATATTCTGGTCCGTGTCGTAGCGGACGGTGTGGTTGAAGAAATCGTTGATGCGGTGAATTTTTTCCGTCTCTCCCATCTCCCGGCTGTCCAGCAGCAGGCGGCGCCAGTCGTCAAAACGCCTTAAGGGAGCGCTGCCGTGGGCGGCGTTGAAATGGGAAATGAAGGAGAGGCGCAGCTTGTCCAGATCCAGATCGGCCGTGGCGAAAAAATAAAACGCCAGTCCCACCACCACGGCACCCAGGGCGCGTAGTTTTTGGTAGGAGAAAGGGCTGGCCGGAGACAAATTGGGCTCGGGTAAAGGGGTAGATTAGGGCTAGGGGGCACCAGGGGCGCGGTTTTCCGGAACGGGGCCAACCCCGGTGGCCCGCTGCCGGGCCCCGCCGGGCACCCCGTCCCGGTCCCCATTATGCCCTATAACCCGGGGGGAACAGGGCGCGGGAAAAGGGCTGGGAAAGGCCGCCGGGCGCCGTTCTCCGTCTGCCGGGGCGGGCTCGGGGCGGGGCCGCCTCAGTCTGCCTCCGCCTGGGCCTTCAGGGCCGCCAACACCTGGGGAAAGTCGCCGGTGACCAGGGGGCCGAAGCTGGCCGCCTCCGGGCCGGTGATTTCCGTGGCGTAGGTGATCCGGGTGCCCCGGGCTAGGGGTTCCAGCCGGTGGTGCACCAGCACCCGGGTTTCCCCGATCCAGGTTTCGTCGGTAAAGCCCCGGTTTTCCTCCACCGTCAGGAGGGTGCTGGTGAAGCCTTCTTCCCCCGGGGGCTCCATGAAAAACTGGGTGCCCGGGGCGAAGGGACCGTGGATTTCAATCCGGGCGATGCCCTCGTTCCAGCGCTGCCAGCCGGGAACGTCGGCAAAAAACCGCCAGACGGTGGCCGGATCGGCCAGGGTGTCGATACTGTCTTGGTGTGTCCACATGGGAGGCTTTCAGAAAAAGGTAGGGTGGGGGAAAGACTTCAGGGTGGAGCGGTGTCGTAGAAACTGGGCTGGGGCAGCAGGGGCAAGAGAAGATTTGAAGACATCATCATAAGCCTCCCAAGCCAGTGCGGCGGCCTGGGCCATGTCCGGTACGTCCCTGGTTCGCCGCCAAGCATGGGAAACCAGGGCCGGTGCTAAGCCCGGAAACCTACTTTGGCGTCTGTTTGTTGCAAATAGGCGGCCCCAATGGTCTGGGAAGCCGATCTCTAAAACTGGCTCTAGCAACAAGTTCCCCGGGAGCAGATCTCCAACCTAGGTGTCCGGGCGCCCGCTGCCGCACCGCTACCCGCAGCGTTTTACCCAGTGGAGAGAAGGGAAAACCAGCCTTTCGGCCGCCGCTCCCCCTCACCCCCAGGCCCCGCCCATAGCTCGCCTTCCTTTCCCGAAAGGGCGTGCCGGGGGGGCCGGGTGCTTGCCAAAAACCGGTGTACTGTATATATATACAGATAACGCCACAAGTCACACCGGAGTCTCCCATGGTCAAGCTCACCCCCCGTCAGCAGGAAATTCTCGATTTCGTCCGCAATCACCTGGAAACCCTGGGGGCTCCCCCCACCCGGGCGGAGATTGCCCGGGCCTTCGATTTCGCCTCCCCCAACGCGGCGGAGGAGCATTTGCGCGCCCTGGCGAAAAAAGGGGCGGTGGTGCTGGAGCCCGGCTCCGCCCGGGGCATCCGTCTGGTAGAGCAGCTGGGCCTGCCCCTGATCGGTAGCGTGGCCGCCGGTTCCCCCATCCTGGCCGTGGAAAACATCCAGGGCCGCTACGGGGTGGCTCCGGAACTCTTTTCCCCCCGGGCGGATTTCCTCCTCAAGGTGCGGGGCCTGTCCATGCTGGGCGCCGGCATCCTGGATGGGGACCTGCTGGCGGTGCACCGCACCACCGAGGTGAGGGAAGGGCAGATCGTGGTGGCCCGGCTGGCGGACGAGGTCACGGTAAAACGTTTTCGCCGCCAGCTGGGGCGTATTGAGCTGGTGGCGGAAAACCCGGATTTTTCCCCCATTCTGGTGGAGCCGGGCCGGGAAGATTTCGCCATCGAAGGGGTGGCCGTGGGCCTGATCCGGGGCGGCTTTGCCGGAAGTTTGAGCTAGGCGCCCTGGCAGCCGGAGAGGGGCGGGGCGAGGCGGGATCGGGCCATCAAGCGCCCGCTAAAGCTCAGCAAGGCGGGCTCTCCAGGACGGTCCAAGGTAGTTCCCAGGCAGCCCATTCCGGAGGCTGGATACCTGCTCTGGACCAGCTCCTTCGGCCTTCTAACCGGAGGCCAGGGCGCTGATGCCCCGCCACCGGTCCGCCCGCCTGATCCCGAGTGGGAGAGCTTGACGGTCATAGTCCCGGCCCCGAGCCTCGCCGCCGACCGCCGATTGGGCGATTCACCAACATCCAGATTCTCAAACCCCAAACCCCAAACCCCAAACCCCAAACCCCAAACCCCAAACCCCAAACCCCAAACCCCAAACCCCAAACCCCAAACCCCAAACCCCAAACCCCAAACCCCAAACCCCAAACCCCAAACCCCAAACCCCAAACCCCAAACCCCAAACCCCAAACCCCAAACCCCAAACCCCAAACCCCAAACCCCAAACCCCGAACCCCGAACCCCGAACCCCGAACCCCGAACCCCGAACCCCGAACCCCGAACCCCGAACCCCGAACCCCGAACCCCGAACCCCGAACCCCGAACCCCGAACCCCGAACCCCGTCTGTCTCCCTCCCCATTTCCTGACCCCGCCCCGTGCTTGTCATGAACGCCTCCGCCTCCCTTGCTCCCACTCCGCTTTCCGGCCCGACCCCCGTGGCCCTGGCGGATCTGCTGGCCCGGCCCGATCTGTGGCGGGGAGATGCCCTGGCAGCCACGGCCTTGCCCGGCTTGCCCACCGGTTACCGGGCTCTGGATCGGCAATTGCCCGGGGGCGGCTGGCCTAGCCAGTCCTTGAGCGAAATTCTGGCGGCCCCGGGGACGGGGGTGGCCGGGCTGCTGGCCCCGGCTCTGGCGGCGGCCCGAGGCGGGGTGCTCCTGGTGGCGCCCCCCCGGGGGGTGTATGCCCCGGGCTGGGCCTCGGTGGGCCTGGACCCGGCCCGGCTGCTGGTGGTGGAAGCCGGCGGACGGGACGGGGCCTGGGCCTGCGAAACCGCCCTGGCGGAAGGGGGCCTGGGGGCGGTGCTGGCCTGGTTACCGGACATCGACGCCCGGGGCCTGCGCCGGCTCCAGCTGGCGGCGGAGGGCTTTGCCGGGGCGGCCTTTCTGGTGCGCCCCCCGGCCCGGGCCCGGGAAGCGTCCCCCGCCCCCCTGCGGCTGGCCCTGAAATCCCTGCCCCAGGGCCTGGAAGTGACCCTGTTAAAGCGCCGGGGCGGCGCCCTAACCCGGCCCTTGACCCTGGTGCCGCCCCTGCCCGTGGCCCGTTTTCTGGAGCGTGATCGTGCTCTGGCTCGCCCTGCGATTTCCCCGCTTGCCCCTGGACGCCCTGTCCCCCTGCCGCTCCCCGTCTGAGGCTGGCGGGGACGCGCTGCCCCGGGCCGTGGTGGCCCGGGGGCGGGTGGTGGCGGCGGACGGTCTGGCCCGGACCCTGGGAGTGGAACCGGGCATGGGCCAGTCTTCCGCCTGGGGCTTGGCGCCCCGGCTGGCGGTGCAGGAGCGGGACGGGGCGGCGGAAGCCCGGGCCCTGGATGCCCTGGCCTGTTGGGCGGGCCGTTTCACCCCCCAGGTGAGCCTGGACGGCCCGGCCGGGCTGGTGCTGGAAATCGGCGGCTGCCTGCGCCTCTTCGGCGGCCTGGACGCCTTGCTAGCCCGGGCCTGCGGCGGGGTACTGGCCCAGGGCTACGCCCTCTGCGCCGCCTGTGCCCCCACTCCCCTGGCGGCCCGCTGGCTGGCCAACGGCGCCCCCTGGCTGGAATCGGAAGATTGGCCGGGGCACCGGGACGCCGAGGCTGGGACCGGGGCGGCGGGCCAGCCAGACGCAACTCCTTCTTTTTCCCCCGAGCTCCGCGCCAGGAAGCTTGCCCCCGCTGGCCTGACCCCGACCACGACCCCGACCGCGTCTCAGGCCCAACCCCAACCCCAACCCCAACCCCAACCCCAACCCCAACCCCAACCCCAACCCCAACCCCAACCCCAACCCCAACCCCAACCCCAACCCCAACCCCAACCCCAACCCCAACCCCAACCCCAACCCCAAGAGGGCGCCATGACGGCCTCTGGCGCTTCAACCCTTCCCTGGCTACCGGACGAGGCCCCGGAGGCCTTGTCCGCTGATCCGGATTTTCTGGCCTGTCTGGCTCGGGCCGTGCCCCGCAGTGACGGGGGGGCGGCGCTGGCCGCCATCCTGGCCCCCTTGTCCTTGGCCTGTCTGGACCTGGAGGCGGGGGTCTGCCGCCGTCTGGCCAATTTCGGCATGACCACCTTGGGGGGCCTGCTGGGCCTGCCCCGGGCCGGGCTGTCCCGCCGTTTTGGGCCCTCCCTGGCCGGGGATCTGGCCCGGGCCCTGGGGGAAGTGCCGGACCCCAGGGCCCGTTTCCCCTTTCCCGAACATTTCCGCCAGTCCCTGGAACTCCCTGCCCGGGTGGAGCAGGCCGGTGCCCTGCTGTTTGCCGCCCGGCGCCTGTTGGAAAGCCTGCAAGGCTGGCTGGCGGTGCGGGGCGCCGGGGTGAGCCGCTGTACCCTGACCCTGGAACACGAGTACCGGGCCCCCACCGATCTGGTGCTGGGTTTTGCCGGCCTGACCCGGGACGGGGCCCGGCTGACCCGGGTGCTGGGGGAACGGCTGGGGCAACTCACCCTGGCGGCCCCGGTCCGGGCCCTGGTGCTCCAGGCGGATGAGGTGGGGGAACTGGCCGGGGAAGAGGGCGTCCTGCCCGGCCAGTCTGGCCCCGGGGAGGGGGACCCGGCCCGGGTGGCGGTGGTGCTGGAGCGGCTCCGGGCCCGGCTGGGGGAGGACAAGGTCTATGGCCTGACCACGGTGGCGGATTACCGCCCGGAACGGGCGTCCCGCAAATGCCCGCCGGACGGGCTGCTGGCCACCCGGCCCGGGGAGGGGGGCGAGGCTAGGCCCTCTGCCGCCCCCCCGCCCCCCGGGCCCCGTCCCCTTTGGCTGCTGGAGCCTCCCCGTCCTCTGGACGAGCGCCAGGGCCGCCCCTGGCATGCCGGCCCCTTGAGCCTGTTGGCCGGGCCGGAACGGATCGAAAGCGGCTGGTGGGATCAAGGAGAGGAGGGCCCGGAGGCCCCCGGGGAGGCCCCGGCCCTGACCGGCGACCTGTGCCGGGATTATTTCGTGGCCGCCAATCCCCGGGGGGAATGGCTGTGGATTTTTCGGGATGCCCGGGGCTGGTTCCTCCACGGCAGTTTTCTCTGAGCCTGGGCGCCCGCCATGGTCACTTCCACCCCACCCTCCGCCCCCGAAGCCCCCGGCCTGCCCGACTACGCCGAGCTCCACTGCCTTTCCAATTTCACCTTTCTGCGGGGCGCCTCCCACCCGGAAGAACTGGTGGCTCGGGCTCGGGACCTGGGCTACCGGGCCCTGGCCATTACGGACGAATGCTCCTTTGCCGGGTCGGCCCGGGCCCATCTGGCGGCCCGGGCTCTGGGGGCGGATTTCCACCTCATCCACGGCACGGAAGTGACCCTGGCGGACGGCCTGCGGCTGGTATTTCTCGCCTGCAACCGGGCCGGTTACGGCAACCTTTCCGCCCTGGTGACCCTGGGGCGGCGGCGGGCGGAAAAGGGCCGCTATCACCTGACCCGGGGCGATCTGGGGCCGGTGGGCCCCCAGGGAGCGCTCCCCGATTGCCTGGTGCTGTGGCTACCCGGCCCCGCCGCCGAGGGCGGGGCTGGCCCAGAGGAGCGAGAGGAAGGATTGGCTTGGCCCGGGGCGCCCCATCCGGCGGAAAAGGGCGTGAATCCTGGGTCCAGGGGGGCCAGGGCCGTGACTGGGTTCGGCCCCGGGGCGCCAGCGGGGTGGGGAACCCAGGGAACTCAGGGAACTCAGGGAACTCAGGCGGGGGATCAGGCGGGGGATCAGGCGGGGGATCAGGCGGGGGATCAGGCGGGGGATCAGGCGGGGGCCCCCGGCACTCCTCCCGTGCCCGGCGAGGGCGCCGCCTGGGCCCCGGACGCTTCCCCCCTATCCGCCCCCTCTGCCACCGCAGCAAGCTGGGGCGGCCTGGGGGCAGGGGGCGCGGCGACTCCCCCGGGCGCCGGTGGGGCGGAGGCTTCCTCCTCCGCTACCGCGCCGGACCACCTCCTGCCCTGGGATCCGGAGGATGGGGCCTGGCTGGCCCGGCGCTTTCCTGGCCGGGTCTGGATCGGGGTGGAACTCCACGCCGGGCCGGACGACCGGGGGCGGCTGGAATCCCTCACCGCCCTGGGGGCCGCCTGCGGCCTGCCCCTGGTGGCGGCGGGGGACGTGCATATGCACCTCCGTTCCCGCCGCCCCCTCCAGGATGTGCTCACCGCCCTGCGTCTGAAAACTACGGTCTTTGCCGCCGGCCACGCCCTCTTTCCCAACGGGGAGCGCCACCTGCGGTCCCGGCTGCGCCTGGCCCGGGTCTATCCCCCCGCCCTGCTGGCGGAAACCCTGGCGGTGGCGGCCCGCTGCACCTTTTCCCTGGACGAGCTGCGCTATGAATACCCGGACGAGGTGGTGCCCCCGGGCCTGACCCCGGCCGCCTATCTGGCGGCGGAGGTGGCGGTGGGCCTGGAACGGCGCTATCCGGCAGGCACCCCGGCCCCGGTGACAGAGCGCATTGCCCACGAGCTGGCCTTGATCGGGGAACTCCGCTACGAGCCCTATTTCCTCACGGTGTACGAGATCGTCCGCTTTGCCCGCAGCCGGGGCATTCTCTGCCAGGGCCGGGGCTCGGCGGCCAATTCGGCGGTGTGCTACGCCCTGGGCATTACGGAGGTGGACCCGGCCCAGTCCGAACTGCTCTTTGAGCGCTTTGTTTCCAAGGAGCGGGGGGAGCCGCCGGATATCGACGTGGATTTTGAGCACCAGCGCCGGGAAGAGGTGATCCAGCACATCTACGAAAAATATGGTCGGGACCGGGCGGCTTTAGCCGCCGCCCTGATTACCTACCGCACCCGGGGCGCCCTGCGGGACGCGGGCCGGGTTCTGGGCTTTGGCCGGGAGCAGATCGATGCCCTGGCCGGCACCCTGGCCTGGTGGGACCGGCGGGACCAGCTGCCGGAGCGGCTGCGCAGCGTGGGCCTGGACCCGGACAGCCCCCGGGTGGCCAAGTGGCTGGCGGTGACCGAGGCCCTCATCGGCTTTCCCCGCCATCTGACCCAGCACGTGGGGGGCTTTGTCATTTCCCGGGGGCCCCTGTCTCGCCTGGTGCCCATCGAAAACGCCGCCATGGCCGGGCGCAGCGTGATCCAGTGGGACAAGGACGACATCGACGCCCTGGGCCTGATGAAGGTGGACGTGCTGGCCCTGGGCATGCTTTCCGCCATTCGTCGCAGCCTGGACCTGATCACCGCCCGCCTGGGCCACCCCTTCGCCATGCAGCAGATTCCCCGGGAAGAGCCCCGGGTGTACAACATGCTCTGCCAGGGCGACAGCATGGGGGTGTTTCAGGTGGAATCCCGGGCCCAGATGGCCATGCTGCCCCGGCTCCGGCCCCGGCGCTTTTACGATCTGGTGGTGGAAGTGGCCATCGTCCGCCCCGGCCCCATCCAGGGGGACATGGTCCATCCCTACCTGAAACGGCGTCATGGCCGGGAACCCATCGAACGGGTCTCCGAGGCGGTGGACCGGGTCCTGGAGCGGACCTGCGGGGTGCCCATTTTCCAGGAACAGGTGATGCAGCTGGCGGTGGTGGCCGCCGGTTTCACCCCGGGGGAGGCGGACCAGCTGCGCCGGGCCATGGCCGCCTGGAAGCGCAAGGGGGGCCTGGAACCCTTCCAGGCCAAGCTGATCCAGGGCATGGCCGCCCACGGCCTGCCCCAGAGCTTTGCCCAGCGCATCTACGCCCAGATCCAGGGCTTTGGGGAATACGGCTTTCCCGAATCCCACGCCGCCAGTTTCGCCCTCCTGGTCTACGTTTCCGCCTGGCTCAAGCGCTTCGCCCCCGCCGCCTTCTACTGCGGCCTCCTGAACAGCCAGCCCATGGGCTTCTACTCCCCCTCCCAACTGGTCCAGGACGCCCGCCGCCACGGGGTGACCGTGCTGCCCCCGGAGGTCACGGTGAGCGATTGGGACTGCACCCTGGAAGACCGGGACGGGCCCCCGCCCCCGGGCCGTTTCGGCAAACCCGCCCTGCGCCTGGGCCTGGGCCGCATTGCCGGGCTCTCCCAGACGGGGGCAGAACGGCTCCTGGCCGCCCGCCGGGAGCGGCCCTTCGCCCATCTGGCCGATCTGGCCGCCCGCAGCGGCCTGGACCGGCGGGACCTGGAAGCCCTGGCCGCCGCCAACGCCCTGGCCCGGCTGCTGGGGAGCGGGGAGGGGCGGGCGGATGGGGCTGAGGAGAGGTCTTGGGTGAGAGGGCGGGATGGAGAGCCGGATAAGGAGCAGGGTAGGGCTTGGGATGGGGAGCGGGATGGGGGGCTGGGTCGGGCTCGGGGTGGGGCTCGGGGTGGGGAGCGGAATGAGGTGCGGAATGGAGGGCGGGATAAGATGCAGGCGGGGGAACTTCCGGCGGAGCGGAGGGGGGCAGGTTCCCCTCTGGCCGGAGCGGAGGCCCCAGGAGAAGGCGGCGCTTCCGGTCCAAGGGCGTCAGCAGCGCCGGCGGCGCGGTCCGGCTTTAGCCCCCTCGAATTCGCCCTGACTCCTCCCCAAAAAACGGCCTCTCAACCCCAAGGGACGGACTTTTTCCTTAACGCCCAGGGGACAGGGAAGAACGACGGCCTTCTCCTTGCAGGCACCCCGCAAATGCCCGAGAATCGCCCGTCTCCGGAAGGTCGCCCCGCCACCCACCGCCGTCAGGCCGCCTGGGCGGTGGCGGCCCTGGAGGGGCCCAGTGGACGGGGCTCCCGGGCCGGGCAGGGAATACAGGGCGACCTCTTCGCCGGCCTGGCCCCCGCCGAAGCCCCCGTTACCCTGGCCGCCCCCACGGAAGGGGAAAACCTGGTGGCGGACTACACCAGCCTGGGCCTTACCCTGGGCCGCCACCCCCTAGCTCTGCTGCGTACCGCCCTGAGCGCCCGCCGCTTCGTCACCGCCGCCCAGCTCTGGGCCGCCCCGGACCGCAAACTCCTGCGGGGCGCGGGCATCGTCACCAACCGCCAGCGCCCGGGCACCGCCAGCGGCATCGTCTTCCTCACCCTGGAAGACGAAACGGGCAACGTCAATGTGGTGGTCAAACCGGACCTGGTGGAAAAGCAGCGCCGGGAACTCCTAGGCGCCCGCCTGCTGGGCGTCTACGGCGTCCTGGAATCTCGAGAAGGCACCGCCCACCTGCTGGCCAAACGGCTGGTGGACCTGACGCCGTGGCTAGGACAACTGCCGACGAGTAGTCGGGATTTTCATTGAAGGGCGGGAAACGACCCTAAGCGGAAGTTGCTGGCCTAGGAAAACGGATGTTCAGAAACCCTTGAATTTATCGGCCACCGTAGGCAATCCAGTGGAATGAAGGGCTACCTTTCCATGTTTGCTGATGAAGTTGCTTGTCATGGAAGCAGCCTACTGCCTAGTTACACGTCGGCTTCCAATCGCTTTGTTCCAGGTCGGCCGCCATCTTTTCATTCTCTGTGTTAATTGTCTTCAGCAAGGTCCCACTATTGGCGGGATCTTCACCCATTGGATGTTTGCTGGCGTACTGAAAGACCACCGTGCCGCAAGTCCCCATGTGAAAGCTTTTGTGAACGTTGGATTCGTAGGTGGGATTATTCGGGTCAGGCTCAAAGATGAATCGAGCAAAACCATGGTCAGCCTTCAAATAAAGCTTGTAATGTGGTTTCGGCTTGGTTGCCTCAAGTGAAATTCCGACTGACTTTACCCACTTTTCGGGAGTGACGTTGACGTCCTTCGCGTAGTTGAGCGTGACCAAGGTTATCCAATTCTCGATGTTTTCCCCGTTTGCCGTGTATTCGTAAATTGCCCGCCCATTTTTCGTTGCGCTTTTGTAGGCTAGATTGAATACCCGACCAGATAGGTTAATCTGTTCTGGCGGAATTAATTCTTGGGCAAGAAGTGTCTGAGAGGTGAGAAAAAGAAAAACGCTAAACGGAAAGCAAAATATCTTTTTAAATAACATGGATTTCTTTCTATGAATTCTTATTATTGGAAACTGGCCACTGGCCAGAAGATTAGCAAATCTTTACCATTTCTGACTGTCAGGCAAGTGACGACCCAAAGCGGAAGTTGATGATTTTGAAAAGCAGACGAGACTTTTAGGAACGTCTGAATTCACCGGCCTGCGCGGTTTTATCGCGCTAGTCCGTGTTGAGTGATGGATTAGCCATTGCTGATCTCCCCTGGGCAAATGAGCTCGGCGATCCGAAGCCAGAGACTTACATAGCCTTCAAATAGGTCTCCGTAATGGTGATCGTATGAATCTAGGGTCTTGAGCTTAGGATGCGATTGGAGGATTGCATTTAGTAGCCATCCCGGGGAAAAGCCGTTAGGTAAAGGCGCGTCTTTTGGATTGCCGACTAACTTATTGAATGAATCTTTGAACTGTTTTTTTGCTTTGTCGGAGTTGTGTGCAACACGATTCCGAATGATTACAGAAAAATCTAACCATTCAATGTCTTTAATAGACACTACGAGGAAAGGATTCGCCTTCTTGAAATGGACTTCGGAAATCGATTGCACCCAACGAAAACTGCTCCACCTCATACGTCGTTCAGCCTCTCGGTTGTTTGATTCTCCCGCCGCAAGTAGGAGTGCATGGTTTTTGTCTTCTGCTTTTCCTGCACGCAGCTCCGGTAGACTCCCATTTGGAGCTGGATAACCACTTAGATAACCGAGGTAGACATTCGCTACAAAGTCCTCCCATGCGGCGACTGCACTGAGAAAAGCGAGCCCGACAACCTTTGCCGCGACATTTGGTTGATAAGTCGTCTCTTCGAAAGACTCACCATCAAACTTGCACATCTCCTTTGCAGGGCCGTAGATACGCATTGCCGTCTCAAGACTGGAAAGCAAATCTTGCTTGGCTCGTAACTGGGCTTTGCTACCTTTTTTTTGCATGCAAAATGGCTAACGTCTGAATTCATCGGCCTTGCGCTGCTTTATGCGCAAGGCCCGGTGGAATGATGGGGTGGGCATAGGCCTAAGAACCAAAGAAATCAAATACGACACAACCCTTGGAATAGGATGCAATGATTTTTAAGTCACTTAGGCTAACGGCATCCACGTTTTTCAGAGTTATCTGAGCTCCACTGTAACTCGCATTTGAAGCGATGATCTTCAGATCGCTGGCTGGAATATTTCGTGCATCGAGAATCATGCCTCCGCCTTTACTAGCAATGATCTTGAGGTCACTTATTGAGACTGACATTTCAATTACTCCTACGCAAGAATTGAATCGCTGAGTTGGAAGTTGTAAATCTCGCCTTCAAATGAGACAGAGAGTCGATACAGCCCCGCATCAATCTTTACTTTCAAGATTTGGCCGAGCTTGTTGTTCATTGGACTGTCTGGTTTTTTGACAATTATATCTTCACCAATAACAGCTAGTTCTTTCTTGAGCATATGGAAATATCTCAAAGCCTATAGATGCTCAACGTAAAGTGGGCAGCAATTTTGCAGGGTTCCTCGGCGTCATGGCGGACAACCTGGCGGTACTCATCGGAGCAATCCACTGTTTTTCACTGAATTTTTTGAGTAATATTAGTTCATTCCAGTGCTAAATGTCCCGTCAAACCTTGTAAGGGTGCTTGAAAGTATCAATGGCATTATACGGTTACTTTTGGGCAACTTAATTACTGGCCGCTACTGGCCGATTTCGGTCTCGGTAGGATTTAAATCTCACCAAATAGCCCCCCAGTATCAGAACTGTTTCTCCACCCCAACCGTAAACATATTTACATCCACTTTGGCTGAGAAGTTCATTGGCGCAATGTATTGGCCATTGGCTGCATGGATGGGGGTATTGAAACTGGACCGGCCAAAGTCGAAATATTGGTATTCTGCTTTGAGGATAAGATTGCTGGGTAATTTATATTGGTAGGTAATGCCCGCTGTCCATCCCAGCCGGAGATTCCGTTTTTCGTGGCTGGCAGAATATTGAGCGCTGCCTGTGTAGGAATCCACATAGTCCATGCTTGTTCGCAATTGGGTCCAAGCCGCACCCGCCGTCGCGGATAGGAGGGAATTGCCAAAAGCATATCCGGCCCGGCCTTTTAAGATCAGGAGCCCGTTGAGTTTAGCGTTTTGCTTGTAGTTGTAATGGTAGGCGTAAGCGCCTTGGTTATAAGGGTAGGTGGTGGATTTTTCCAGGGAAATATCCGCAAAATCAAATCCCATTTCTCCACCATAAACCAGGGCGCCGGTTTGACGATTGTAGGCTAGGGAAAGGCCAGCCACGGCACTATTGTCTGTCTTGGTTTTATGGCCATTCGCCCACATTCCTGCGGTTTGGTGTGCGTTATAAAACCAGGATGTGTCATCGGGGCCGGTTTGATATTTGGCGGTGGTGCTTGCCATCCCGGCATTCAGACCAACCAACCAGCCATCCCAGGTATCGGCCTGGGCCAGGGTGAAAACGGAAGCGCAAAACAATACCAAGGGGAAAAGCCGGGGGAGCATACGGGGGAACATGGGAAATGCTTTAGGTAATTTTGATGACATTAGAATTATGTGCAAGCTAAAACAAAGGATTGCACGGAGAATACCTACGGCATTATGGTCTTTGCATGGGGGATTGACAATCAGGGGGAGCCGAATCCCAGAGTTTCGGCTTGAGGTCTTAGGGGGATATTTATTCCGGCCTATGGTTTTGCCCCGAGCCTGGATTTTCCCTGGCCCTTGGTGTCCCGTCCTTTCGGGGTTTTACCCCGTTTTGCCTGATTTTTCACCGCTTCGTCATATCCCTGATGGGCCAGGGAAATCCGGACTTATCCCCAGCTTTCCCCCCAGGTTCTGGGGAAAGATTCAGAGCTTTTTGAGCTGGATGCCGTATTTGTGCACGGCGTACCACATCTGGCGGGCGCTGATGTGGAGGAGGCGGGCGGCTTTGGCCTGGACCCAGCCGCATTTTTCTAGGGCCCAGAGAACGCTCTGGCGGTCGATGATGTCCCCGTTTCTGGCGGTGGCTCCTGGGGGGGATTGCGGGACCTGGGAGGCGGGGCGAGGGCGGGGGCCTTCTTCCGGCGGAGGCGGCGCTGCCAATGCCGGGGCGGTGGCTTGGGGGGGCAGGCCGTGGGGCCCGGCGGCCTGACAGCGGGAGGTGCCGCAGGGCAGGTGGCGGATGAGGGCTTCCGGGCTTTGGGCGGCGGCCTGGGCCAGACAGCTTTCCAGCCCGGCCACGTTGCCCGGCCACTGGCAGCGATACAGGGTTTCCAGCACCCCGGGGGCCAGCTCCAGGGGCTGGGGCCGGTTTCGGCTCAAGCGGCCTAGCACCTGGGCCACCAGGGCCGGGATGTCTTCCCGCCGTTCCCGCAGGGGAGGAAGGCGCAGGGCTTCCCCGTGCAGGCGGTAATAAAGGTCGGTCCGGAAACGGGCGCTCACCACCAGGCTTTCCAGATTGGGTGGGGTGGCCACCAGCAGGCGCACGTCTTCCCTTGCGGTTCCCTGGCCCCCTTCCTGGGCCTGGAGCAGATGGAGTAGGCGGGCCTGGACGGCGGGCCCCACGCTTCCGATGCCGTCCAGATAGAGACTGCCCCCCAGGGCCCGGTGCCAGGCGCCCGTTTCCCCCCCTTCCCCCGGACCAAACAGGCGGCGGATCAGCACCGCTTCCGGCGTGTCATGGCAATCCACGGCCACGAAGGGCCCGCCCTGGCGGGGGGAGAGGCGGTGCAGGGCCTGGGCCACCCGGGCCTTGCCCGTGCCCGGTTCTCCTTCCAGCAGGACGGGACCGGCTTTGGGGGCGATGCGCAGCAGATCGGTAAAAATCTCCTCCATGGCCCGGGAGGTGCCCACCAGACCTTCCAACTGTTCCCAGGCGGCGATCTGGCGGCGCACCCCCAGGCTGGGGGCTTGGCCGTCCCCTGGTGCCGGTTGGGCCCGGACAGCCAGTTGCTGGGCCACCAGTCCGGCGGTAAGGGCCAGCAGGGTGGATTCCCCCGCCGGTGCCCGGTCGAAGCGGGCCAGGAGCCAGCCCGTCGGCGGTCGGGCGTCCCCCACGGGGACGGCCCGGGTGATTCGCTCCGGGTTGGTGGCGCCGGGGTCGGACAGGTCTCCGGACAGGCGCTCGAGCCACGCTTCCGGCGTGGCGGCGGCGTTCGGCCCTTCCTCCCTGGGCAGCCGGGTGCCATGGCATTGCCAGAGGCCCGGGCCGGTCTGGAGCAGGAGCCGGATTTCCTGGGCGCCGAGCCGGGTTTGCAGGCATTGGAGGGCCGGGCCCAGGCTGAGGGCCAGCTCCGGCCCCCGGCCCAGTTCCCGGCCAATGGCGTAAAGGGCCTCCAGGTCCGGGGTGGGATTGGCGGGGGGCAGGGGGGCGGATTCGGGGGCCATGGCTTATTCCGGTAAGGGGCGAGCCGCCCGGGTGGGGACGGGGCGCCGGAAGGGGCCCTAGGCCCGCAGGGAACTCCAGATCCGGCCCACCCAGCCGGGTTGATTCCAATGGGCTTTGATGCCGGATTTGAGCAGATGGCCCACGTAGGTTTTGTCTTCCCGGCAGATGTGGTTTTCCAACCAGCGCTTGAGAAAAGCCATGAGATGGAGGTCCAGGCCGATCCGTCCGGCGGCGAAATCTTCCCGAATCTGCATCACCTCCCGTTTCAGCCGTTCATGCTGGGCTTTGTGGCCCTCGTAGCCCGGGTAGTCTGTCATGCGGAAGAGGCTTTCTTCCACGGCGAAATGGACGGCGGTGTATTGCACCAGTTCATCCAGGACCCGGGCCGAGCTTGCCCGGGGCGCCCGGTCGATCATGGCCTGATAGACCCGGTTGATGATGTCCACCAGCAGTTTGTGCTGGGCGTCGATTTCATCCAGCCCCACGGATAGGGTGGGGCTCCAGGGGAAGTAGATGGGCATGGCAGGCTTTCCGTGGTCCGTGGCGAAGAACCTCCCCTGGGGCGGCCCCTACTCGGGCCGGGCCGGCAGCACCCGCAGGGCCTTGCCCAGGGCCTGCATGAGCAGGCGGCGTATCCAGCCCAGGGTTTCCCCGGTCTGGATGCAGCCCATGCACTGGCCTCCCAGGCGCACCACCACCGTGTCCCCGGCGGCGCTCACCAGTTCCAGGGCGCCGCCGTCTGCCTCAATGAGGGGGCGGATTTCGGCCAGTACCGCTTCAATGCGGGGCCGGTCCTGGTCGTTCAGTGGGAGGGCGGTAATGGTTGCTTCCTGGGGCATGGCTTTTCCTTTCGGGTGGGGGGGCTGGGCGGTGGCAGGGGCGGTCAGGCAAAGCCGTACTGCTTGCCCTTCATGGATTCGATGTCGATGCGAATGACGGCGGTGCGGTCCAGATTGGCCTGGGGGTAGGTGAAATGCTGGTCGGTAAAGCGGGCCACGATGCCGTCCAGGGCCGCGATTTTTTCCTTTTCCAGGGTGACGAAATTGGCCTGGCCCAGGCCGATCACGGTTTTGTGCCGGGCTTCAAAATCGCAGGCCTTTTCATCTTCGATGACCCCCTGCTCGATGCTGACTTCGAAGCAGACCCGGTTATTGCGCTTCAGCATTTCGATCTTGGTGCCCGCCGGGGCGGAGTGGAAATAGAGGGCCTGGCCGTCGTAGCAATAGAACACGGGCACCAGAAAGGGCAGGTTGTCCTCCGCCAGGGCAATGCGCATCACCGTGCCCCGGTGGAGGATGGTGTCTATCTCCCCCCGGTCCTTGATTTCACGGTTTTTGCGGCGCATGGGGCCGTGGGGATAGGCGGCGGTATGGGGCGTCTCGGACATGGTCGGTTTCTTTCCTTGGCAAAAAGGGGAGCGCCGGGCTCCCTAGCAGTGGCAGTCGCTTTGTTCCAGGTTGATGATGTGGCGCAAGGTGCCCCCCTTGGGCACCGGGTAAGCGGCGGGGACGGCCGGGTGGGCGGCTAGGGCGGTCAGGTAGTCTTCCGGCAGGCCCATCTGGCGGCCGCCTGCTACCAGGCGCTGGAGATATTCCCCACTGGGGGGGCGGGCCGCCCCGAAGCTGTTGCGCATGTAGAGCAGCACCGAGTGGGCGTTGCCCTGGCGGTCCACCACCTCCGCCGGATAGTGGAAATAGCTGCCCGTGCCGTCCAGGCGCACGGAAAACTCCTGGTCCAGGCGTTCCCCGTCCAGCAGGTCCAGGGCATAGACCACGCCCCAGGTGGCGGCGCCAGGGCAGGGCTGGAGGGCTTCTTCCCCCCCGTCCCATTTCATGGTGTAGCCGCAGAAATCCAGCTGAAAACCGTCCAGCCGGGCCACCGCCAGGGCCTGGGCCCCGTAACAGTGGGTGGCCAGGAGTTTGGGGTCCAGATGAACGCCGTAGATGAAGTGCAGACGCTTGGGGGGCGGGGTGGAGGTCATGGGAGGTCCTTGGCAAATAGGGCTTAAAGGAAATGGGGAGTTAAAGGTCCGTAATGTCCTGGAGGTCCGCGGCCCGCCGCCGTTTTTCCCGGGGGCAGGGCAGGCACAGGGCGGGTCCGGCCCCCAGCAGGCCCACCTTGCGGGCCCGGCCTTCCGGGGTGTTGCGGGGATAGACGGTGACCCGCAGGCCGTTGCCGGTCACATCCACCAGATCGCTTTCCGCGCTCATGTCCAGCCGTTCCAGTTCCCAGGCCAGCCATTTGGGCAGGTGGTCGCAGACAATTTCCAGTTTGCGGAAGGGAATTTTTTCCAGGAAGGGGATGAGAATCTGCCGGGAAGTGGGGCCCGAAGGGTGTTCCAGGGCTTCCTTGAGGTCGATCCAGAAGCTGCCTTCCCGGGGATCACCGATCAGCAGGGGAGTGGGCATGGGCTTGCCCGCCAGGGAAATGAGGTCGAAGCGTTTTTGCGCCGCCTGTTCCTTTTCCCGGGCCTGAACGCTGTCCAGCTGCTGAACCAGGGGACCGGTGGATTTCCAGGTGGTGAAGCCCAGTTCTTCCTGGAAAACGGTGTAAATCATGCCCCGCACTTCCCCGGAAACCAGGCTGCGGCAATCCTCCAGCTGGGCACCCAGGGCATGGACCGCGGCTTTGACGGCGGGCAGCCCCATGGTTCGATCCACGGCAAAGGGGATTTCCCGCACCAGCCGCCAGGAGGGCGGGGCGGGGGGCAGGTTTTCCGCCTCGTAGAGGCGGAGGGCTCCGGGCTCGTAGAGGCTCACCGGGTTACCCCGGGAATTCACGTAGGCGGCGATTTTCATGGCTGTGCCCGTGCAGACTGGGCGGGGGCGCTCCCCACCGCCGGTGGTTGGCTTCAAGGGGGAGCGCCCCTCACCGGAAGGGGCTACCAGACGTTGAGAATCCACTCCTTGTTCTTTTTGTATTCCATGTCGGTGAACAAGGCGTTGGCCATTTGCTCCGCCAGCCAGGTGGCGCCTTCGTAGCCCAGCACCGGGTAGCGGTACATGCCGGCCCGGTCGTAGGTGGGAAAGCCCACCCGGACCATGGGGATGCCGTTGTCGATGGCCACGAAGCGTCCCTTGGAATGGCCCAGGATCAGGTCCGGCTTCAGGTCCTTGTTCTTGATCCGGTCTTCCAGGTCCCAGAAATCCGCGTTGGTGACCACTTCCATGTCGAAATCCACGTTTTCCACCATGGCCCGGAGCCGGGGATCGTCCTTGTAATAGACGTTGTCATCCCCGAGCAGGAGCAGCACCGGCTTCATTTCCAGGTCCAGGCAGAATTCGGCCAGGCCGATGACCAGGTCCGGATTGCCGTAGATGGCTACCCGCTTTTCCGCCAGGAACATGTGGGTAAGGTCGGTGAGGGCGTCCAGGGCGATGCCCCGTTCCTTCACCAGGGACGGGGGAATGGGCTTGCCCGTGAGCATCTTCAGGTGGCGCAGGAAGGTGTCCGTGTTGCGGATGCCGATGGGGGTGGGGCCGATGACCGTGGGCAGTTTGAACTTCTCCTGCAACCACTCCGCTGCCTTGCCCCCCTCGTACTTGTTGAGGGCGATGGTGCCCCGGGCATTGGCCGTGTCCCGCAGGTCTTCGATGGTGGTGTTGCCCTGGGACTTGGCGCTGCC
Organism: Azospira inquinata; assembly: GCF_018905915.1. NCBI lineage: Bacteria > Pseudomonadati > Pseudomonadota > Betaproteobacteria > Rhodocyclales > Rhodocyclaceae > Azospira > Azospira inquinata. Next base: position 285,760 of record NZ_CP064782.1, on the reverse strand, counting down.
GTCTGGCATCAGGGGGGAATCGAAGCCTTCGATTTCAAAGAGCACATTGGCCTGGATGTCCATTTCCCCCAGGAGGTGCTTGAGGGCCTTCACATCCCCCGGATTGACCCAGCCCGTAATCAGATTGAGCTTGTCGTTGGCTTCCCCCTTGGTGGCGAAGTATTTGACGAAATCCCGCACCGCCACGTCGTAGCCACTGATCATGCTGCCCACGAAACTGGGGGTGTGGATGGCGATCAGATGGACTTCCCGGCCCGGGTATTTTTCCTTGAGCAGGCCTTCGTTCAGCTTGCGGATCACCCCATCCACATCGTCCCCGATCACCTCCGTGGAGCAGGTGGTGATGATGGGGATGACCTTCACGTCCGGGTAGCGGGCGAGGAGCACATCCACCCCTTCCTCCACCCGGCCGCAGGCGCCGAACACCGCCCCGTCCTCGTGGAGGGAGGAGGAGGCCAGTTCAAAGCTTTCCTTGTAGTGTTGGGAAAAAATCAGACGCACGAACATGACGCAGCCCTGGCCCCCGTGGACCAGGCCGATGCAGTCCTTGACCCCGATGCTGACAAACTGGGCGCCGGCGGGCTGACAGGTGAAGATGGGGTTGATGGTGCCGACGCGGTCTTTTTCCTTGATTTCGCAGCTCATGGCGATTTCCTTAGTAATTCACAACTTTGAGTTCCAGGTTGAGGGAACCGTCGATGGTCAGCCAGTCCAGATGGGCGTGGAGGTGGCCCATGAGGGTTTTGATTTCCTCCTTGCCCAGGCTCTGGATCCAGGGAAAAAGCTCCCGGTAGGCCCGGTCCAGGCAGACCGCGTCCACCCAGTAGCACTTCTCCAGGGGGGTGGGGTTTTCCACCGCTTCGTCGCAGAGCAGCTGGGTGGTTTTGCCCAGGACACCGGCGTTTTGCTTACGCCGGTCCCAGCCCCGGGAGTTGAACTGCCAGAGGCAGTTTTTCATGATGTAGTTTTCCAGCTGGGCCACCTTGTCCCGGATGGCCTCATCCACATCGGCCAAGGGGTCGCTGGTGTACACCGGTTGGTATTTGCGTTCCTTCAAATTGGCGATATTGCCGGGGGCGTTCATGGCGGGCTCCTTTAGTCGGCCACGGCTTCCGCTTCCGCGGAGGGGCCGGTGTTGCTGGAGGGAAAGTCCGGATAGGTCTTTTTGCGCAGGTCGCTGACGCTGTCGTACTTGCCCGTGTATTCCCGCAATTCCGTGGAATGGCGCAGGTCTTCGGGCAGATTCCGGTCGGACATCATGCGGCGGGTGACAAAGCCCTGATCCCCGGGAATTTCATCCTGGCTAATGTCCAGCAGAGACAGCTGGTGGATGGGGGAATAAATGGCGTTGTAGATGTCCCGGGCGAAGCGCACCCAGCCTTCAAAGCCTTTCCAGGGGCCGTTGTGGTAGGCGTGGGCGTTGAGGTAGGGCACATTCACCTTCTTGGCCATTTCCCCGGGCCGCTTGCCGGTGAAGATTACGTCCGGCTTGAGCATTTCCAAGGCTTCCAGGCCTTCCAGCTCATTCGGGTCGTCGATGGCCAGGGTGCCCTCGCCGCAGCGGGAGATGCCCTTTTCCATATCCCCCTGGTGGCCGAACTTGGTATAGACGGACACCACCTTGACCCCCATTTCTTCCTCAATGGCGTGGGCCCAGTGCCACAGCTTGGAGCCGCCGGGCCAGAGGCAGACCTTTTTCCCTTGCAGGCGGGCTTTGTACCAGTCCAGTTCCGGCTTCCAGCGGGCGGTTTCCTCCGCAATGATTTGCTCTGCCCGGTCTTCGATGCCAAAAAAGAGGCCGATTTTGCGCAGGGAATCGCTTAAGGCCTTGAAGCCGAAGCCGTCGATATCCAGCCGGGGAATGCCGTAGCGTTCCCGCAGTTCGTCGCAGATGTATTCGGCGGAGCGGGCGCATTCCAGCACATTCAGGTGGGCCCGGTGCATACCCCGCAGGTCGTCATAGGAGCCATTGCCGGTGAAGGTGGAAAGCACCTGGATGCCCATGCGCTTGAAGTAGTCGGTCATCACCTCCTGGTCGCCCTGGATGTTGTATTCCCCCACGTAATTGATCACGTAGTCGCTGGTGATCTTGGGTTCCAGGGTGCCCACCTTCTGGTTGATCCAGGCGATGTTGATCTTGTGGTGGCCGCCGGATTGGCTGGGACCGGCGAAACCGGGGGAATTGCAGATGAAGATGTCCGTGTCAGGCAATTCCTCCATCACTTCCTGGGCAATGGCTTCGATGTCGTCACCGATCAGGGCCGTGGCGCAGGTTTGGTAAATGGTCATGCGCTTGATGTGGGGAAAGGCCTTGAAAGCTTCCAGGATGTTTTGCTTAAGCTGTTTTTCCGCGCCGAAAACGATGTGCTTTTCCTTCACGTCCGTGGCGAAGGTGTATTTCAGCTGGAAGTTGTCGTTGTCGCTGATGTAGCGCTTGGTCTGCCAGGTGTCGTAGGTGCAGCCCACCGGGCCGTGGCTGATGTGGATCACGTCCTTCATGGGGGTGCCGATGACGTGCTTGGCCCCGCAGTAGGCGCAACCCCGCTCGGAAATACTGCCGGGAATGGTGTTCAGGTAGCCCTTGGGCAGGCAGGAAGTCAGGTCTTCCCCCTTGCCTTTGATGACCGCGTGTTCCTTGCGCTCCGGGATGACCTGGCTGCACTCGAACAAATGATGGGGCATGGTGTGCTCCTTATGCTTGGATCTGTTGGGGAGGCGGGGCGACGCTTAGTCGGCCATGCCGTACTTGACCACCATGCTTTCCAGCTGATCCATGGTGAGGGGATGGGGAATAACGAAGTCTTCGTTTTCGATGATCTTCCGCCCCAGCTCGCAATATTCCTGGGCCTGGTTTTCAGCGGAATTGAACTCGGTGACGGTCTTTTTGTTGAATTCCGCCTTTTGCACCACGTTGTCCCGGGGCACGAAGTGGATCATCTTGGTGCCGATGGCGGCGGTGAATTCCTCCAGGAATTCCCGTTCCCCATCCACCTTGCGGCTGTTGCAGATAATGCCGCCCAGGCGCACCCCGCTTTGCTTGGCGTACTTCACCAGGCCTTTGCAGATGTTGTTGGCCGCATAGATGGCCATCATTTCCCCGGAGGCCACGATATAGACTTCCTGGGCCTTACCGTCCCGGATCGGCATGGCGAAACCGCCGCAGACCACGTCCCCCAGCACGTCGAAGAAAATGAAGTCCAGGTCTTCCGTGTAGGCCCCGTTGGCTTCCATCAGGTCAATGGCCGTAATTACCCCCCGGCCAGCGCAGCCCACCCCGGGTTCCGGGCCGCCGGATTCCACGCACTGGATATTTTCGTAACCCACCTTGACCACCATGTCGTTGGTGATCTTTTCCGCCCCCTGGTCCCGCAACAGGTCCATCAGGGTTTCCTGGGGTTTGCCCCCCAGGATCAGGCGGGTGGAGTCGGCCTTGGGGTCGCAGCCATGGATGAAAATTTTCTTGTCGTGGAAATGGGCCAGGGCCGCCGCCGTGTTCTGGGTGGTGGTGGATTTTCCGATACCGCCCTTGCCGTAAATGGCGATTTTGCGCGTCATGGTGTTAGCTCCTTAGGGATGAGGGAATGGCATATAAAAAGGTGTGAGCGATTTCCCTATCGCAGGGACTGTGCCAATTCCTGCTTTTGATAATGAAGAAAAAAGGGGTGGCTGGATTTTGATGACGCGGCGGTGCAAAAACCGGGGATGGTACAAAGATGAACGGTAATTCGGCGTTAAAAGGGAAATGGGCTTTTGGGTGGGGATGATTTATAAAAAATATTTATTATTTTTTGACTCTAAAAATTCCCTTTTTGATCCGGGGGTGCCGGGCCTTTGTGACTAAAAAGAACAAAATGGCTTCTGCCTGAAAAGGCCCGTTAAATCTAGCGAAGCGCACAAAATTGAGCAAAATCACTCAATTTTTCAGAAATGAACAACGGGGTGGGGCTCAGTAATCCGGCCGACTAATTGAATAGGCCTGGCTGGGGGATGGGGAGGTCGTACAAATTTGAATAAAACGATGGGTTTGTTCCTATTTGAATAGGGGTTTAATAGTTTTTTTATTAAATTCTTGACCAATAAAAATGGGTTGCCGAAAATGATTTATTCAATAGGGCGGGGAATATTCCTCAAGTTTTAAGCCCTCATTACCCCAGGAAAAAAGGAGTCCCCATGTCAGATAATCCGGCCCCCACGGAACGCCCCGATCCTCCGGATCCGGCCCGGCTCCCCGGCGGTCTTTGCAAGCGGGAACTGAGCGAGTGCCGGGTGGGGCTTTTGCCCCTGCTGTCCGACCTGACCCATCTGGTATCCGGCCAGGGCGACCTGTCGGAAATCATGGCCTCCGTGCTGGGCATGATGAAACGGCACATGAACATCGTCCGGGGCATGATTAACCTCTTCGAGCCGGACAGCGGCCTCATTTCCATCCACGACAGCTTTGGCCTGAGCGAGGAAGAGGCGGCCCGGGGCGTTTATCGCCTGGGGGAAGGGGTGACTGGGCGGGTGGTGGAGAGGGGCGAGCCCATCATCGTTGCCAAGGTGCGGGAGGAGCCCCTGTTTCTCAACCGCACCGGCCTGAATCGGCAGGCCCGGGACCAGGACCATTCCTTTCTTTGTGTGCCCATTCTGCGGGGGCGCAAGGTGCTGGGCACCATTAGTGCGGAACGCCGCTACGACAATGCCCGCCTGCTCAACCTGGACGTGAAGATTCTCACCATTCTGGCGGCTTCGGCGGCCCAGGCCATTGAACTCTATCTGCTCAAACACGTGCGCCAGGTGGCCCTGGAAAATGAAAACCGGCGCCTGCGCCAGGAATTAAAGGCCCGCTTCAAACCTTCCAACATCATCGGCAACTCCGCCCCCATGCGGGAGGTGTATCGGCTCATTGAAAAGCTCACCCGCTCCAAAACCACCGTGCTGATTCTGGGGGAAAGCGGGGTGGGCAAGGAACTGGTGGCCAGCGCTATCCATTACAACAGTGCCAATAGCCAGGGGCCCTTCGTTAAATTCAACTGCGCCGCCCTGCCGGAAAGTGTCATTGAAAGCGAGCTGTTCGGCCATGAAAAAGGGGCCTTCACCGGGGCCGTGGGCCAGCGGCGGGGCCGTTTTGAAGCGGCGGACGGAGGCAGTATTTTCCTCGATGAAATCGGGGAGCTGTCCTTACCCATGCAGGCCAAGCTGCTCCGGGTATTGCAGGAACGCAGCTTTGAGCGGGTGGGGGGCAATACTCCGGTACAGGTGGATATCCGCATCCTGGCCGCCACCAATCGTGATCTGGAAGCCATGGTGGAAGAGGGCAAGTTCCGGGAAGACCTGTTTTACCGCCTCAACGTCTTTCCCCTCTCCATTCCCCCCCTGCGGGAGCGGGGTACGGACATCATTGCCCTGGCCGAGCATTTCGCCGTCCAGATTGCCGAGGAAATGAGCCTGGAGCCCCTGCGCATCGCCACGCCCGCCCTGAATCTGCTGATGAGCTATCGCTGGCCCGGCAATGTGCGGGAACTGGAAAATGTCATCGAGCGGGCCATTCTCCTGACGGAAGACAGCGTGATCCAGGAAGACCATCTGCCCAAAGCCTTGCAGCTGGTGGAACTGGGGGAAGGGAATGGGGCCGGCCCCCTGGAAAACCGGGTCGCCGCCATGGAAATGGGCATGATCGTGGACAGCCTGAAAAGCACCCACGGCAACATCAGCAAAACCGCAGACCAACTAGGCCTCACCCGGCGCATGCTGCGCCTGCGCATGGCCAAGTACGGCTTGGAATACAAGGTGTTTCGTCGGGGTGGGGAGGGGACGGACGGCTAAACGTCTGCCGAAACTGACTTTCCTATTGGGGCGCTTGCTGATTAGCAGCTGGGATTTCCATTGAGGGGCGGCAAACGACCCGAAGTGGTAATTGCCCCTCGAAAAAAACGGACTTTCAGGAACGTTTTAGGCAACCAGCCTCGTACGCTTTTTGCGCGAGGTCCGTGATGACCGAGAGGTTAGGCGTGGTCACGTTGATGGCAAAGCAAGCGTGAACACTCACCCTTAGTGTGCGCATCAAAAATAATAATGTGTATGCAAGGCTTAACGTGGGAATGAGCGGCCTGCGCGGTTTTTCGCACAGGTCCGGTGGATTGCAGGGTCGGGCATCCTGGCGGACTAAAGCGAGCGACCATCAAAATGCTTAACGGGAAGCGACGACAACTCGACATCTTCAAGACAACGGGCGTTGACCATAACCATTGACCTGCCCGAGAGAACACCTTCGGCGAACGTATGAATCCCGCACGTTGGGCAGAAGCGATGCTTAATGGTTTGCCCGCCGAATGTGTAGGTGGCGATGTTTTCCACAGATGTGACCAGGTGAAAATTTGCGGGTGAAACACCCCACTGAAGTGCGCCCTTCTTTGAACAGATTGAACAGTTGCACTTTATAACCTGCGTAAGTTCGCCCTCGACCTCGAAGGCTACTTGACCGCAGTGACAGCTACCTTTGTATTTCACTTTTTGACTCCTTTTGCTTATTGCAAGCAGTGACGGCAAGATGAGTTACGTGAATGATCACGCCCAACGTTGGACATAACGGGCGTCGGAGCGCAGCGTTTTGGCGTCCCGTTGGCGGACTTGTTAGAGTGAGGTAATACCGCGTAAGCGTTCGGCAAGTTGCTGTACCTCGGTTGCAGTCAGGCCAACCTTCGTTGGCATTTCCCAGTCATAGAACTTCGGATCGGCGGCGGCCTCCGTAAGAAGAGCCGCGATCGAGAGCAGTTCGTTTGGCGACAACAGGTTACCCGTGAACACCTCTCGCACAGCCTCACTAATGTAATCAGCGAGCGCTACGACAGGGACGGTAACAACAACATCACCCACTGCTTCGCGCTCGGAAATAGCGCGAATAATTGCCTCGGTAAGCTTTGGCAGTACTGAGTGCATAATCTCTAACGTTTAAAATCACGGTCCTTCGCAGCTTTTCGCGCAGGACTGGTGGATTGATGGGTTAGCCGTCGCGTCATTTCTTGCACAGAGACGCAAAACCTTTGAACCTAGTTGGGTTGGCGGCGTGCGCCGCAGCCACTGCATTGAATTGTTCTCCCGTAACGGACAAGAAATCTGCGAAGAATGCCAACAAGTCGCTGGCTAAGGCACTGAAACTCTCCTCCGGTGTTCCTCCGAAATTGGGGTACTTGTGCGAAGACCAATGACCGGCAAACCGTAGGTAGTTTTCGTGATCAATCTCCGCGGTGCCGATACGGTAGCTGACTAGGCCCAACGCGTGACGGAAGTGAAACTCAAGCAAACGGTCTTCGAGCTCGAATCTTCCACTTGCGAACGTGCCACCAGAACTTGCACCGGTTGCACCTTCTTTGAATTTGAAGCCATGTGGTGCAAGGACCGGAAGCAACACTGCGACGCCAGCTCGGAGAGATTCAGTCGGAGTGGAAGTAGTCATGTGCTTGCAACGGCTAACGTTCAAGGTAACCGGCGCTCCGCCGGCTTATTGGCGGAGCGCCCGTGTTGACCGCCGAATTGATCCGCACAGGGTTAAGCGAGGACGCGGGAAAGAACCGCCGGGGCTATGAGCTTATGCAATGGAGTGACTGGAAGCATGTAGATACGCCCCAAGAGATTGTGGACATGGACGACGGTGGTTATCGCGAGCGATTGGGCGCCATTTGAAGTGGCAGGACGCTTGAAAGCCGAAAGAACAACATCAAGGTGTTTGTCACTATCACCGAGTAGTACTTCATTATCGGAGTTGGCGATGAGAGTGAAGATGCCAACTCGATCTCCTGGCAGGTAGGCCGATTCGGGTTTAGACGGATCGAATGCGCCGAGACCGCCGAGGTTCTTTAACCCAAGGAGTTGGACGACTTGGTTACGGACGGCCATGAGTGAATTAACCCACGGAGGCGTATGCGCGACAGCGGTGAGAAAGTGACCAAGAGCCGTTCGTGTAGAACGCGGAACCTCGATAGCGTAGCAATCGTAGAAATACGCACCAGGCAAGCGCTCTTTGATGGTGCTTTCGGTGGGGACGGGGGATGGATGCGCGATAGCTTTCATTGCGAGGCCCAACAATGTTTACACGGACGCATGGGTCCGTATAACAATTGATATTTATGACGTTAGATTAACTGGTTGGAGGGGCGTGTTATCAGTAAGTTAGCTCTCTGAGTGCCAGTATAACAAGCCAATATGCTAGGCAGATGCGAGAGGTGCTACGGCAGCTTTCGGACAACATCCTCTAGGACCGCCCCTGGCCGGTTATTTCCTTTCATTTCCCAATTTTGCCTACCTTGCAAGTGTGAAGTCATAACCCTGACGGGCAAGGGAAATTCGGATTTATCTCCAGCTTTTCCCTGGAAATGGGTAGGGTGGCGGGGGTGAGCTACGCCTCGTTTGAGGGGGCTCCTGGGTTGAGCCGTGGGTTGCAGGGGAGGAGGGGGTAAGGCCTTGCTTCTTTCTACTCCAAGGGGTTGTTCCCCCTCCGCTCCGGCTCCGCCCCATGGATATAAACCGTATAGGTGTCAGCGGGGCGCAGCCCGCCTGCCTGATCCAGGGCACGGCCAATAGCTCCCCGGTGGTAGGTGCCATGGTTAATCAGATGGAACAGCACTTCTCCCCGGGTCATGGTGCCACCGGCCCCGTCGAGAAAGCGAAAGTGGATGCTTTTTTCCAGCTGGTCAGGAGATAAGGCCTGGGCATAGTCCTGGAGCCATTCATTGGCAGCCGACAATCGCTCTCTTAAATCTTCCAAGGAAGGGATCGTTTCCGAGTTGGAGGTTGCGTGGGGTTCGGGGTCACCCATTAACCGCGCCCGGAAAACTTCTTCCACCCGAACCATGTGGTTCAACTGCTGCCGGGCAAAGGCTATTTGCTCCGGGAATCGGACCGGATCAATCAAGGCCACAGCCCCAATCGTCCGCCGGTCTGCCCATTGTTTATAGCGGAGTTGATTCAGGATGAATGAGATTGGCATTTTCTGCTATGTTGCCTTGCTTTAGGGCGATAAGTTGGGGGAAGGGAGCCTACTTGCTTCCTTCGTTAATATATCTGCTTCGTTGTTATACGTATTACCTTTTTTTAGGGGGGAATGTATAGCCGTAAATGACAATGTCATTGTTGAAGTCCTGTCATCTAGCTATCTGTGGATGGGGGCATATCCATGAAAATATGTGGCACTAAGAAATTGAGAGTGCGTGGCGAGTTACGGAATTTGCTGGCTGAGTTGTGTGACTCAGCCAGCTTGTAATTGTGGTGTTTAATTGCCATCGTCCTCAATTATGACGGCGCTGTCCATTATTTTCTTTGCTTTTTCCCCAAACTGCGTGTCTTTGTTTGAGTCAATATACCGGTGGTAGTAATGCAGTTCGAACCCCCGTCCCTTGTACTTGAGTAGTCCGCAGGAGAGTATATATTGCTCACTCCATTTTTTTTGCTGCGTTACCGAGTCAGGCTGAGTGGCTTCCAGCAAAAGATGTATTCTGACGCACCTCTTGTCCTTGGGGTCTTCCGCTATCTCCAATATATTGATCTTAAAATATTTGCTGTCTGCGTATCCTTCTACGATATTCCGCTTGATGGTTTCGATGTAATTGGCGATAGGCGAAATGGGGGCGTCAAGTTTTATTAAATATGCTTCGATTTCACGGTTTTCATTTTCTGAATTGCTTTTTTTGTTGAGAGTCACGCTTAAGCCATGACCTTTTATTGTCCAATCATCTTCTTGGGGTGAAGGAAATTCCAAGCCGATGCCTGCACCATTTTGGTCTTTTACCCCAATTATTACTTTCTGCGGTGCCTTCTTGTCGTTGCTGTCTGCATTAGCGTAGGCGCAAAAAATGGATAGCATTAATAATACGAAAATGTGTCTCAAAATGGTATCTCCATAGACGAGTTAATATTTGTGCGGGGGCGGAAAGAGGCTATGTTTTTAGGTGGATGTTCTCCGCCTAAAATTTTTGGGTTATTAACTGCTTTGATGATTTTTTGAAGATTAATGTCTTTCGTTGATTTGTTTTCTGATTAAATCTGTTGCAAATTCATAGAATAACAGATGACATTGTATTTCTTGTTTTGTGGGTTGGCTACTAGCCGTTAGCAGACCAAGCGGTTAGGCCGTCCTTGAGGAATTCTCTTGTATTGCCTTTCTTTGCTTATTTTTTAAGCGTTTTGTCATACGCCTGAATCCGTTCAGGAATCTCAACTTATCCCCAGCTTTCCCCCCAGCTTCTGGGGACAGCTTGAACGTTTCCCCGCCCAGGGCACCGTTAGGCGCCCTTGCTCCGGGGGGGTGACCGAGAGGCGGTGGGCGATTTTTCCTCCGCTGCCTCTTGGTTTCCCCCTTGTCATCCCCCGCCGCCCCGGCCCCCCAGCTTGCCCCTCCGGAGGGTTTGGAGCGGGGGGCGGTTATCGGATACAATTCGGCTTTCCCGCAGCTAGATCGTCATGACCAAATACGTTTTTGTCACCGGCGGCGTGGTGTCCTCTCTTGGTAAGGGCATTGCTGCCGCATCCCTGGGTGCGATTCTCGAGTCCCGCGGGCTCAAAGTCACCCACCTCAAGCTAGACCCCTACATCAACGTCGACCCGGGCACCATGAGCCCCTTCCAGCATGGGGAAGTGTTCGTCACCGAAGACGGTGCGGAGACTGACCTGGACCTGGGTCACTATGAGCGCTTTACCAGCGCCAAGATGTCCAAGCGCAACAATTTCACCACCGGTCAGATTTATGACTCGGTGCTGAAAAAAGAGCGCCGGGGTGAATATCTGGGCAAGACCGTTCAGGTCATTCCCCACATCACCGATGAGATCAAGTCCCACATTAAGGCAGGCGCCGGCGATGCGGACGTGGCCATCGTGGAAGTGGGGGGCACGGTGGGGGATATTGAATCCCTGCCGTTCCTGGAAGCCATCCGCCAGATGGGCATTGAAGAAGGCCGGGAAGGCACCTGCTTCCTGCACCTGACCCTGTTGCCCTACATTCCCACTGCCGGGGAGCTGAAGACCAAGCCCACCCAGCACTCGGTGAAGGATCTGCGGGAAATCGGTATTTTCCCCGACGCCCTCCTGTGCCGGGCCGATCGGCCTATTCCGGAGGACGAAAAGCGCAAGATCGCCCTGTTCTGTAATGTGCCCCTGGAAGGGGTCATTGAGGTGCTGGACGCGGATTCCATCTACAAGATTCCGGCCATGCTCCACGATCAGATGCTGGACGAGATTGTCTGCCACAAGCTGGGCATTCTGGCCCATTCCGCCGATCTGTCCGTGTGGGACCATCTGGTGGAAGCCATGGAGCATCCCCAGCACGACGTGGATATTGCCTTCGTGGGCAAGTACGTGGATCTCACCGAATCCTACAAGTCCCTGATTGAGGCTTTGAAGCACGCGGGCATTCACACCCGCTGCAAGGTGAATATCCATTACATCGATTCCGAAGACCTGGAAAAAGACGGTATCGGCTGTCTCCAGGGCATGGACGCCATTCTGGTGCCCGGCGGCTTCGGTAAGCGGGGCACGGAAGGCAAGATTGCCGCCATCCGTTACGCCCGGGAAAACAAGATTCCCTACCTGGGCATCTGCCTGGGGATGCAAATGGCGGTGGTGGAATTCGCCCGGGACGTGGCCGGCATGGACGGCGCCCACTCCACGGAATTTGAACCCCATACCCCCTATCCGGTGATCGGCCTGATTACGGAATGGCAGGATGCTTCCGGCAAGATTGAACACCGGGACGAGCATTCCGATCTGGGGGGCACCATGCGCCTGGGCGGCCAACGCTGCCTGCTGGGCGAGGGCAGCCTGGCCCGGGAAATTTACGGGGAACCGGAAATCCTGGAACGGCACCGGCATCGCTATGAAGTGAATAACACCCTGCTGGCCCAACTGGAAGCCAAAGGCCTCAAGGTGGCGGGTCGGGCCCCGGGTACGGATCTCTGTGAAATGGTGGAATTGCCCCGGGAAGTGCACCCCTGGTTCGTGGGTTGCCAGTTCCACCCGGAATTCACGTCCTCCCCCCGCACCGGCCATCCCCTGTTCAAGGCCTTTGTGAATGCCGCCCTGCATCAACGCGAGGGCGCCGGTAAATGAATCTCTGCGGCTTCCCCGTCGGCCTGGACCGGCCCCTGTTCCTCATCGCTGGCCCCTGTGTCGCCGAGTCGGAACAGCTGTGCCTGGACGTGGCCGGGCAGTTAAAGGAAGTCTGCGCCCGGCTGGGCATCCCCTACATTTTCAAAGCCTCCTACGACAAGGCCAACCGGAGCTCAGGCAAGAGCTTCCGGGGCCTGGGCCTGGAATCAGGCTTGAAAATCCTGGAAAGCGTCAAACGCCAGATCGGGGTGCCCGTACTCACCGACGTGCATACGGAAGGGGAAGTGCCTGCCGTGGCCGCCGTGGCGGATGTGTTGCAGACCCCCGCCTTTCTTTGCCGTCAGACCGATTTCATCCATGCGGTGGCGGCCTCCGGAAAGCCGGTGAATATTAAGAAGGGCCAGTTTCTCGCCCCCGGGGACATGAAAAACGTGGTGGCCAAGGCCAAGGAAGCCAATGGCGGGGCTGACACCATCATGGTCTGCGAACGGGGCGCCTCCTTCGGTTACAACAACCTAGTTTCCGACATGCGTTCCCTGGCCATTATGCGGGACACGGGCTGCCCGGTGGTGTTCGACGCCACCCATAGCGTCCAGTTGCCCGGCGGTCAGGGGGACAAGAGCGGCGGGCAACGGGAATTCGTACCCGTGCTGGCTCGGGCAGCGGTGGCCAGCGGCGTGGCGGGAATCTTTATGGAAACCCATCCGAATCCGGCCCAGGCCCTGTCCGACGGGCCCAATGCCTGGCCCCTGGGGCGCATGGAAAGCCTGCTCACCACCCTGGTGGCCCTGGACCGGCTGATCAAGTCCGCTCCCCTGGAGGAGTTGTCCTAGGCCGGGGCCTTGGTGCCCATCCCATTCATCCCGGGCCGAAGCCGGAACCCTGTTTGGACCCCGGCCCGGGGCAAGGTTTGTCAATTTTGAAAGAGCAAAGGGAGAATCATGAGTTCTGTCGTTGATGTCATCGCCCGCGAAATCCTGGATTCCCGCGGCAATCCCACCGTCGAAGCCGATGTGCTGTTGGAATCCGGCGTCATGGGCCGGGCGGCCGTTCCCTCCGGCGCTTCCACCGGTTCCCGCGAAGCCATTGAACTGCGGGACGGCGACGGCTCCCGTTACCTGGGCAAGGGTGTGCTCCAGGCCGTGGAAAATATCAATACGGAAATTTCCGAAGCCATCATCGGTCTGGATGCCCAGGAACAAGCCTTCATCGACAAGACCCTGATCGAGCTGGACGGCACGGAAAACAAGTCCCGCCTGGGCGCCAATGCCATGCTGGCCGTGTCCATGGCCGTGGCCAAGGCGGCGGCGGAAGAAGCCGGTTTGCCCCTCTATCGTTACTTCGGCGGTTCCGGCCCCATGCAAATGCCCGTGCCCATGATGAACATCATCAACGGGGGCGCCCACGCCAATAACAGCCTGGATTTCCAGGAATTCATGATTATGCCGGTGAGCCAAGGCTCCTTCCGGGAAGCTCTGCGCTGCGGCGCTGAAGTGTTCCATTCCCTGAAGAAGCTCCTGGACAAGAAGGGGTTCTCCACCGCCGTGGGGGATGAGGGCGGTTTCGCCCCCAACCTGGGTAGCCACGCGGAAGCCGTGCAACTGGTGCTGCAAGCCATTGAAAACGCCGGTTACGTGCCCGGTCAGGACGTGCTCATCGCCCTGGACTGCGCCGCTTCCGAGTTCTACAAGGATGGCAAGTACCACCTGGCTGGGGAAGGCCTGCAACTGACCTCCGCCCAGATGACCGACTACCTGGCCAATCTGGCCGACCAGTTCCCCATCGTCTCCATCGAAGACGGCATGGCCGAAGGGGATTGGGAAGGCTGGAAGCTGCTCACCGACCGGCTGAGCGGCAAGGTCCAGATCGTGGGGGACGACCTGTTCGTCACCAACACCAAGATCCTCAAGGAAGGCATTCAACGGGGCGTGGCCAACGCCATTCTGATCAAGGTGAACCAGATCGGTACCCTGTCCGAAACCTTCGCCGCCATCGAAATGGCTAAGCGGGCCGGTTACACCGCGGTGATTTCCCACCGCTCCGGTGAAACGGAAGATTCCACCATCGCCGATATCGCCGTGGGCCTCAACGCTGGCCAGATCAAGACCGGCTCCCTCTCCCGCTCCGACCGGATCGCCAAGTACAACCAACTGCTGCGCATCGAGGAAGATCTGGGCGATACCGCTTCCTACCCGGGTAAGGACACCTTCTACAACCTGGGCCGTTAGGCTTAAACCGGGCGCTTGCCGACTAGCCGGGGCCTATCCGCCCCGGCTTTTTTGTATGTCCCCGCCATGGGCGGGCTATGCTTTCCCAGGGGAAAGGCCCATAATCCGGGCCTGATTTTTCAACCTTTTTGCGTTTTTCCGGAAATTTTCCATGCGTTGGCTCACCGCCGCCCTTGTGGCCCTCATCGTGGCGCTCCAATACCCCCTCTGGCTGGGGAAAGGGGGCTGGCTGCGGGTGTGGGATGTGGATCGCCAGCTGCAACAGCAGCGGGACGCCAATCACAAGCTGGAAGCCCGGAATGCGGGGCTGGATGCGGAAGTCCGGGATTTGAAGCAGGGCTACGACGCCATTGAGGAACGGGCCCGCTACGAACTGGGCATGGTCAAGGAGGACGAGGTTTTCGTCCAGCTGCCGGAACAAAGCGGTAGCGCTTCCCAGACGCCGGGCATCGGCTTTGCCGCCCCCGCCACTCCCCCCGGCCTGGCGGCAGCCAAGTCCCGCCCGGCCCGGCCTGCCCCCACGGGCAAGGCGGAGGTAGAAAAATTTGTCGCCCAGGGGGCGAAAAAGCCCTGAGGCCGCCGGAGTCGGGAGTACTGAAGCCTTAGACTACCGCAGACCGCAGACCGCAGACCGCAGACCGCAACCCGCAACCCGCAACCCGCAACCCGCAACCCGCAACCCGGATCACCCGGATCACCCGGATCACCCGGATCACCCGGATCACCCGGATCACCCGGATCACCCGGATCACCCGGATTTCCGCCACTCCCCGTGGGGCGCCAGCGGCCCCCCTCCTACTTCAAGGGATGCCCCCGGTTCTTCCGAGACGGGGGCTTTATTTTTGCCCGGATTTTTCCCCGTTCCCCAGGCTTTGGGCCAGGGCCACGAAGTTGTGGGCCTGGGGCAGGGTTTGGCTGTCCAGATGGGCGACGGAAAGGCTGACCCGGGGCGGCACCCCGCCGCCGATGGGGCGATACACCACCCCGTGGACCTTTAACTGCTGCATGGATTCGGGCACCAGGGCCACCCCCAGTTCGGCGGATACCAGGGAAAGCATGGAGGCGATCTGGGGCGCGGCCTGGCCCTGGGTGGGGGTGAAACCGGCGGCCCGGCAGCTGGCCAGTACCGTGTCGTGGAGACTGCTGCCGATGGATCGGGGAGTCAGGATGAAGGGATCGTCCTTGAGGCTGGCCAGGGCAATGCCCGTGTCCGCTTCTCCCCCTTCCTGGGCCGCCGGATGGGCGGCGGGGAGGGCGGCTACCAGATTTTCTTCCGTGAGCAGGTGGTGGGCCACGGTGGGGGGCGATCCCTCCGCCGGGCGCACGATGGCCACGTCCAGGCGCTTTTCCACCAGGGCCTGGACCAGCAGGGCGGAATTGGTTTCCATCAGGCGGATTTCCACCTGGGGATAGTGGCGGCGAAATTCCCGGATGCAGGCGGGCACCACGGGATTCAATACGGCGGTGCCGGTGAACCCCAGGCGCAGGGCTCCCGTTTCCCCCCGGGCGGCCCGCTGGGCGGCGTGCATGGCTTCCGCTACCTGGGGTGGCAGGCGGCTCACTACCTCCCAGAAGGCCCGGCCCGCCTCGGTTAATTCCGCCCCGTGGGGCACCCGGTGGAAGAGGGGCGTGCCCACCTCCCGTTCCAAGTCCCGAATCTGCTGGCTCAAGGGGGGCTGGCCGATGCCCAGCCGGGCGGCGGCCCGGGTGAAATTTTTTTCCTCCGCAATGGCGAGGAAATAGCGAATGTGGCGGAGTTCCATTGATATATAAAATAGATATGGAGTTATCTAATACTATATATTGGATATATAAAAAGGGGGCCGATATACTGGGTTCATTCCTATAAAACCTGTTGTTTTCCCCATGCCTAGTTCTTCCGTCACCCTGCCTGGAGTGGGGGGTGTTCCCCCTTCCGCCGCCGTCAGTCATCCGGGTATCCTGCCCGGCACCCGGGAATACCGGAATACCATCCTGGCCCTGTTTCTCGTGGGCTTTGCCAGCTTTTCCCTGATTTACTGCGTCCAGCCCCTGTTGCCCGAATTCGCCCGGGATTTTCGGGTCAGCCCGGCCCAGAGTTCCCTGGCCCTGTCCCTCACCACCGGGCTCCTGGCCTTATCCATTTTTGCCGCCGGGGCCTATTCCCAGGGAGTGAGCCGCCGGGCCCTGATGTGCACCTCCACCCTCCTGGGGGCTGCCTGCAATATCGCCGCCGCCCTGGCGCCCAACTGGCACACCATGCTGGCCGCCCGGGCCCTGGAAGGGGTAGTGCTGGGGGGCGTGCCGGCGGTGGCCATGGCCTATCTGGGGGAAGAAATGGCCCCCGGCCACCTGGGCAAAGCCATGGGCTTTTACGTGGCGGGCACCGCCCTGGGGGCCATGATGGGCCGGGTGGGCATGGGGCTCCTGACGGAATTCGATTCCTGGCGGGGCGCCATGGGGATTCTGGGGGCCCTGGGGCTCCTGGCCACCGCTGGCTTTGTCTGGCTCTTGCCCCCCTCCCGCCATTTCACCCCCAAGCCCGGTTTTGACCTGAGCTTTCACCTGGCCGCCTGGGGCCAGCATTTACGTAACCCCAAGCTGCTGCGCCTGTTTGGCGGCGGTTTCACCCTTACCAGCGTTTTTGTCACCCTGTTCAACTACGCCAGTTTTCGTCTTTCCCAGCCCCCTTATGGCCTGGGGCAGACGGCCTGCGCCATGATTTTCCTTACCTACGCCTTTGGGGTTTTTTCCTCTTCCGCCGCCGGCAGTCTGGCGGACAAAATGGGGCGGCGGCCGGTGATTCTTATGGGCTTTCTCTTGATGCTGGCGGGGCTGGCGCTGACTTTATTTTCCAGCCTCTTCATCCTCATCACCGGGATTGCCCTGGTCACCGCCGGCTATTTCATCGCCCATTCCGTGGTGAGCGGCTCCATCGGCCCCCTGGCCGGGCTCACCAAGGGCCATGCTTCCTCCCTCTACCTGCTTTTCTACTACATGGGCTCCAGCATTACGGGCTCCGTGGGGGGCTGGTTCTGGCAGCACGGGGGCTGGCCCGGGGTGTGCGCCCTGACCGGCGCCATGGGTCTCCTGGGCCTGGTATTGACCCGGGTACGGACGGAGGACTGAGCGATTGGGAGACGCTGCCGCCCCCGGGAAGGGGCGGCGGGATGGTCAGGCTCCGAAGGGACTGGCTTGGGGGCGGGGGCTAGGTCGAGGGTTGCGGGCAAGAGGCTCCCGAGCCTCGTCTTGAGGGGCTTGCCCCGTCAGCCCCCGGGGGCCGGCAGGTTTATTCCACCAGATCGATTTGCCCGGAAACCGTGGCGGTAATGGTGCTTTCTCCCCCTTCCACGGGCATGGGGGCGGCCTCTGCCGCCAGCATTTTGGTTCTCATCATGGGCATGACCGGGCGTTCGCCGTTAGTGTTGATGGAGATATGGCGAATGCGCCAGGGCTTGCCCAGGCTAGCGGCCACCAGGGCGGCCCGGGCCTTGAAGGCCGTCAGGGCGTCCTGGATGGCCCCGTCCTCCGCCCGCTGGCGCCCTTCCGGACTGGGCTGGAACTGGAGGGTTTCCAGCATCAGGGTGTTCTGGAGTTTACCCAGCAATTCCGCCAAGGCGGTGCTGTCCCCGGATTCCAGCTCAATTTCACTGCGCAGGCGCCAGCTGTCCACCCGGCCGTTTTTGCCATAAACCGGAAAGGTCTGGCTGGTGCCGCTTTTGGCTTTCACCTGGGGATAGGCCTTGGCCAGGCGCAGGCCGGAGGCGATGAGGGGATTGACTTTGGCGGCCAGGGCCGCCGGGGTGGCACCGCTGGCTTCCGTAAACACCACGGCCTGGAGCTGGTCATTGACCGCCGGGCGGCTGGCGCTGACGGACAAATCCGCCCTGGGCGGCATATTTTCCGGCTCCGCAGCAGAGGCCAGGGCGGGCCAGGCCAGCCCCAGCCAGAGGCAGCACAGGAGGGGGCGGAAAGGGCGAGGAAAGGTCATGGGGGACTCCTGGGAAAAATAAAGGTCGGGGGACGGAGGACCGTGGTACCGGGCCCAGTCTAGGGGATTTTGCGCCCCGGCGTCAGGGGGCGGAGCGCGGAGGGGCGCATTTCGGGAACCGTGGGGGGGCCATGGTTGGGGCTTGGGAGGTGCGTGCGAGGGGCTGCTAGGGTGCGCCCCCGGGGCCCGGCCAGACTATTCGGCCCCGCCGGGCAGGAGGACCGCCGCCCCCTGGAGCTCGCCCCGCCGCAGCCGTTCCAGGGCCGTGTTGGCTTCCTTCAGGGGGAAAGGGGTGACCTGGGTATGAACCGGCACCCGGGGGGCCAGGGCCAGGAATTCCTCCCCATCCTGGCGGGTCAGATTGGCCACGGAGCGCACCGTCCTTTCCCCCCAGAGCAGGGCATAGGGAAAGCTGGGGATGTCGCTCATGTGGATACCGGCGCAGACCACCGTGCCCCCCTTGCGGGTAGCGGCTAGGGCGGCGGGCACCAGGCTCCCCACCGGGGCGAAGAGCAGGGCGGCGTCCAGTTCCCGGGGCGGCCGCTGTTCCGAGGCCCCGACCCAGACCGCCCCCAACTCCCGGGCGAAGGCCTGGCTTTCCCGGTCTCCTTCCCGGGTGAAAGCGTAGATTTCCCGGCCTTGCCAGCGGGCCACCTGGGCGATGATGTGGGCGGCGGCGCCAAAACCGTAGATGCCCAGATGACGGGCGTTTCCAGCCATGCTTAGGGCCCGGTAGCCGATTAGCCCGGCGCAGAGCAGGGGAGCTAGGTGGGCCGGGTCTCCGGCTTCGTCCATGGGAAAGCAGTAGCGCTCGTCCGCCAGGGTGTATTCCCCGTAGCCCCCTTGAATCTGGTAGCCGGTGAATCGGGCCTGGTCACAGAGGTTTTCCTCCCCGCCCTGGCAGTAGGCGCAATGGCCGCAGGTCCAGCCCAGCCAGGGCACTCCCACCCGCTGCCCCAGGGCCAGCCCGGTGACCCCGTCCCCCAGGGCCGCCACCCGGCCGACGATTTCGTGGCCCGGGACCATGGGCAACTGGGGATCGGGCAACTCCCCATCCACCAGATGGAGGTCCGTGCGACACACCCCGCAGGCTTCCACCCGCAGTAATACCTGGCCCGGGCCAGGCAGGGTGAGGGGCCGGCTTTCCGCCACCAGGGGTTGCCCCGGCCCATGGAGGACCATGGCGGTGTAGTGGTTGGGCAGAGCGCTAGGGAGGGGGGCAGTCATGGCAGGGGCCGGGGAAAAAGATGGGTCCATTGTAAAGAATTGGCGCTGGGGTGGCGGGGCGGGGAGCGGGGTTGGGGGCGAGGGAGAGCGTTCGGTCTGGGGAAGTCTTTCCGGGGAGGGGGCAGGTGGTGCTATCCGGTACAGGAGGAATGGGGGGGCTCCGGTTGCCGGGATAGTTTCCTTCCTGGGCGGGGCGGTAGTCTTTCCATCTCCATCTCCGTCTCCGCCTCAGGCTCCGTCTCCGTCTCCGTCTCCGTCTCCGTCTCAGGCTCAGGCTCAGGCTCCGTCTCCGTCTCAGGCTCAGGCTCCGTCTCCGCCTCAGGCTCAGGCTCAGGCCCAGGCCCAGGCCCAGGCCCAGGCCCAGGCCCAGGCCCAGGCCCAGGCCCAGGCCCAGGCCCAGGCCCAGCCCAGCCCAGCCCAGCCCAGCCCAGCCCAGCCCAGCCCAGCCCAGCCCAGCCCAGCCCAGCCCAGCCCAGCCCAGCCCAGCCAGCCCAGCCCAGCCCAGCCAGCCCAGCCAGCCAGCCAGCCAGCCAGCCAGCCAGCCAGCCAGCCAGCCAGCCCGGGGGCTTCTCCCCGTCATATTCCTTTCCGGCGATAGAGAAAATGTGACTTTCCGCCATGGTCAGAGCCGGGAAGCTCCGTTAGAATCCGCCCAACTCGCTTCCGCCCCCGGAACGCGGGGGCCGCCCTTGAAGGAGTGACCATGTTGAAACCCGGACAACCGGCGCCCGATTTCGAATTGCCCGATGCGGATATGGAGCCGGTGGCCTTGTCGAGTTTTCGCGGCCAGCGCCACGTGGTTCTCCTTTTCTATCCCAAGGACGGGACGCCCAGCTGCACCCTGGAAGTGACCGATTTTTCCGACCACGATCAGGAATTCGCCCGGCGGGACTGTGTCCTGATCGGCGTTAACCGGGAAGACTGCCTGAAACACGCGGATTTCCGGGACGAACACGGTATCGCCCTGTCCCTTTTGTCCGATGTGGAAGGGGTGGTGTGCAAGCGTTACGGCGTCTGGCAGGCCAAGGAAGTGGATGGGCAAAAGCGCTATGGCGTGGTCCGTTCCACCTTTGTCATCGACAAGGCGGGAACCCTCCGCCATGCCCTCTATGACGTGACCCCCCGGGGACATGCCGCAGAAGTGTTGCGGCTGGTGCAAGCCCTTTAAATTTCGTTAGGACCATCATGCAAATTGCCAAAAATACTGTCGTCACCCTGGATTACAACGTCACCGATCCGGATGGCGCCCTGGTGGACGGGGGCCAGGAGCCTCTGGTTTATCTCCACGGCGGCTACGACGACATTTTCCCCAAGATCGAGGAGGCCCTCCAGGGCAAGGACGTGGGGGAAACCCTGAAGGTCAAGCTGCAACCGGACGACGCCTTCGGCGAATACGATCCGGCCCTGGTCCAGATCGAACCCCGGGCCGAATTCCCCGAAGTCCTGGAAGTGGGCATGCAGTTTGAAGGCGCCCCGGAAGGTGTGGATGAGGAAGACTTCGTCCTCTATCGGGTCACCGACATTGCGGACGGCAAGGTAGTGCTGGATGGCAACCATCCCCTGGCTGGCACTTCCCTGGTGTTCTCCTGCACCGTTACCGACGTGCGTCCCGCCAGCGAGGAAGAATTGGAGCACGGCCACGTGCATCACGAACACCACCACGACGAAGGCTGTGGCTGTGGCGATGACGAGGATGAGGGCGGCTGCTGCGGTGGCGGCCACGAAGGGGGCTGCGGCTGCAAGCACTAAGCTGGTCATGTTCGCCACACAAGCCGCCCCAGGGCGGCTTTTTCTTGCCTCTCCGCCCCGTCTGAAGGTCCGGCATTGGCCCGCCCGCCTGGGGCTGGTGGCGTGTTGGCCCTGGCACTGGGGAGCGTTATCCCCGGTACGGCGAATCTGCCTGATTCTGCTCTGGTGCCTCTGGGCCGGCGCCTGCTGGGGCCAGGACCATATTGTCAGTCGCAGTGTGCTGGAGGATCGGAACGCTGATTTGACCCTGGCCCAGGTGAGCCGCCAGGCCATGGCACCTGCGCCTCCCATCCTGGTGGAAGGCTATCAGTCATCCGCCTACTGGCTGCGGCTGGTGGTGCGTCCGCCGGAAGACGGCGGAGGGTTGATGCTGCGCATCCGCCCCGCTTTTCTGGATCAGGTGACCCTCTACAGCCCAGACCCAGATCACCCCGGCCGATGGACGGCCCAGACCACCGGGGATCGGCTGGCTTATGAGGACCGGCGTTTTCCTTCCATCGCCCTGGGATTCCAAATCCAGCCCCGGGAAACCAGTACTTATTACCTGCGCCTGAAAACCGCCAGCTCCTCCCTGATGGAAGTGGAAGCCCTGACGCCCAGGGATTTCTATCGTAAGGATGTCCAGCTGGATTTGATGCAGGTGGCCTATTTCGGCCTCATGTCCTGGATTCTCTTCTGGTCTTTGGCTGAGTTTTGGCAATACCGGGAAGGGGTGGTGGGCTGGTTCGCCCTGTTTCAGGCGGGGGGCATGTTGTTCAATGCGGCCGTGATGGGGTATCTGGCGCCCCTGTTTCCCCACTCCCTCGCCCTGGACAGGGTGACCAGCATGGTGGTCTGTCTGGTGCCCGTACTTACCTTCTGTTTCCATCGTCGCCTGTTCCAGTTATTTTCCGACCAGACGCTCCTTCCCCGCATTTATGCCTTACTCATTGGGGTGGGCCTGGGATTGCAGGGCTTGCTGGCCCTGGGACAGGTGCAAACGGCCCTGAAGCTCAATGCCCTGATGGTCGTTGCCATGATTCCCCTGTGCCTGCTGGCCGCAATCCTGGCCCGTAAGGAAGCCTTGCCCGGGCTCTGGTTGTTTCGTGCCGTCTACGGGGCAAATGCCCTGATTCTGGCCCTGCGGATCGCCCCGGTCCTGGGGTGGTGGGAGCCCAGCGCCTGGAGCCTGGAAGCTTCCAGTCTCCAAGGACTGGCTTCCTCCCTGCTGATGACCGTGTTTCTTCTGCGCCGCTCCCAAGCTTTGAAACAGGGGCGTTTGCAAGCGCAGGTGGAGCTGGCCCTTTCCCGACAGCATCTGGAAACCGCCCGGCACCAGGTGCGGGAGCAGGAGCGTTTCATTGACATGCTGACCCATGAAATCAAGACCCCGGTGGGGGTGGCCCGGATAAGCCTGGGGGCTTTGAAAACCCAGGGGCCCCACCATGAGCGGATCGAACGGGCCCTGGGCAATATCACCGCCCTGGTGGAACGCTGCCGCCTTTCGGGGCAGTTGGAACACCAGGCTTTGCGGCCGGTTAAGGCGCCCTGCGACATTCTGGATCTGCTCTACGAGTGCATTGGCGCCTGTACTGAGCCGGAGCGGATATCCACCCGGGATGAGGCGCTGCCGGAAGTGCATACGGATCCCCAGTTACTCTCCATCATCATCGCCAATCTTCTGGACAACGGGCTGAAGTATTCCCTCCCCGGTTCCTCCGTTCAGGTCAGTGTGGGGCCTTGGGAAAAAGCCGGGGCGTCTGGGGTGGGCATTCGGGTGTCCAATCGGGTGCCTTGGGATGCCAGTCTGGAAACGGCCCGCTTATTCAGCAAGTATTACCGCAGCCCGGGGGCCCAGAGTAAAAGCGGTTCCGGCCTGGGACTCTATTTGTCCCGGGGCATTGCGACTTTGCTGGGGGCGGCGCTGGAAGTCGTCGTCGAGGAACAACGTGTGGAGTTTTTGCTGTGGCTACCGGTTTAAGAATTGTGGTGGTGGAGGACAACGACGAATTGCGGGCAGCCACGGTGGCCGCCCTGGAGGCAGAAGGCCATCGGGTACGGGGGGTCGCCTCGGCAGAGGAATATCCGGAGCTTACGGCCTGGGAAAACACCGATTTACTGGTGGTGGATTTGAACCTGCCCGGAGAGGATGGGCTTTCCCTGGCCCGCCGGGTCCGCGCTGCCCAGCCCCGGGTGGGGCTCATCATGGTCACGGCCCGGGCTCTGCCCCAGGAGAAGCGCCAGGGCTACGAGAGCGGTGCGGATATTTACATGGCCAAGCCCGTTGCTTTGGATGAACTGTGCGCCGCCATTCATGCCCTGTCTCGCCGTCTGTATCCCCCGGATCGGGAAGAAGGCTATTGGCTGGATTTGGATACCCTGCTGTTGGGGGGGCCGGGCAATCAGTCGGTAACCCTGTCGGTTTCGGAAGGGGCCATGATGGCGGGCTTTTGCCGGGCGGCGGATCAACGGCTGGAAACCTGGCAGCTACTGGAAATTCTACAGAAAAACCGGGCTTCCGATCCCAAGGCCGCCCTGGTAATTGCCCTGGTGCGGCTGCGCAAAAAACTAGCCCAGTTGGGGGCGCCCGCCCCGGTAATCCAATCCCTGCGCAATTGGGGCTACAAGCTGTGTGTGCCGGTCACCCTGCAATGAAGTATTGGGAAGTATTGCGACTGGGCTTTTTTTTAGACTGACTCCTGGCCTTATCCGGGTTCCGTTGGTCAGTGACGGGCCCCTATTTCATCGCGGTTTTCCTTCCCCTAGGGACGCAGCACCTCCCCGGCAACTGGGTGGTTGAGGGGTAATTGTTTGGGCCCCGTACCGGAGCCGACCCTCTGCCTTGCCTTCCTACCAAGGAGAGGCCGCGATGGACTTTCCATTGTTTACCGTTGGCGGCGTTATTTCCCCTGGAAGGAATGGCGTGGCTCGACGGTCCAGAGATGCTGAGCCCAGTCTGCCGTGCCTAAATTTTCCCTTTGTTTGCCCCTCTATATCGTTTCCCTCAGTTGTTCCGCCGCGACCAATTGCTCCAGTAACACCAACCCCTCTGGGGACTGCCAGTATTTACAAATCACGGCTAATAATCAGTCGATTCAAATTAACCCGGGCGTGACCGTTTCCGCCCCAGGGGGAACGGCCATTGCCTTGTGGAACACCAGTGGGGTGAGTGGCACGACGGTGGTCAATCAAGGCACCCTCAATGCCCATTTCTATGCTTCCGATGTGGGCTTGTTTAACCCGGGAAGCATGGTTGCCTTGGTCAATACCGGGACCATTCAGGGCTGGTCTAATGGCATCTACAATCCGGGAACCCTGGGTACCCTGACGAATACGGGGATTATCGGTTCCCAATATAACCGCAGCCTCTATAACACAGGGCAGGTCACCACCCTCAACAATGCCCAGGGGGGAGCCACTCCGCTCAGGGTATATGGCAACCTGCCGATCCAGTACAACCTCATCATCAACAACCAGTCTTACGGTGGCTATGGTGTGTTGCTCTATGGGGGAGGTGGCACGGATACCATGGCCTTCAATATCTATGGGAATACGGGAACAACCCTGGTAGGGGGAGTGGCGGCCTCCAGCGTAGCGGCAGGCACCTATTACGATGTGCTCCAGGGCTTCACTTCCCTGAATCACCTCACCGGGACTTCCGGCAGCTACGGGGGATTGAATTACCAGTTGGTGGCCGACACGGCCAATGCGGGCTTCTGGAATCTGGTCTTCAGCCTGCCCGCCAGCAATATCAACGCTGGCAACACCTATCAAAGCTCGGCCCTGCTGAGTTCCGTCAATCCGGTTTTTGACGGCGGCACCCTGCAAGTTTCCGGGGCGACCACCATTCCCACCGCCTTTACGGTTTCCTCCCAAAATGGGGCCATTGACCAGAATGGCCACGCAGCCAATTTCTCCGGTGCCATCGTGGGGACGGGCAAGCTGACCATCGTTAACACGGGAACTCCCCTCCTGGGCTCGGTGACCCTGTCGGGAAACAACACCTATAGCGGGGGCACGGAAGTGGATGCGGGGGCCAATCTGGTGATCAACGATCCGGCCAATCTGGGGGCCGCCAGCGGCACCCTGAGTCTGGTGGGCTCGGCCACGGTGCCCGCCGTGCTGACCACCACCCGGACCATGACCCTGACCAATCCCATTACGGTGGCCTACGACCCCACCTTCAACGTGGCCCCCGGCACGACCCTGACCGTGAGCAGCGTGATTGGGGATGGGGGCGCGGCGGGGGACGTGGTGGTGGACGGGGGCGGTACTCTGGCCCTGACCAATACCAATACCTATACGGGGCCGACCACGGTCAATGCTGGTTCCACCCTGGCTTTGGTGGGGAACGGCAGTGTGGCTACGTCTTCCGCCGTGACCAATAACGGCAGTTTTGACCTCTCCCGGGCTAGTGCTCCGGTGACCTTGGGGGGCACCTATACCCAGGGGAGTACCGGGACCCTGGCTTTGGGCCTTGGCACTGGCGGGACCGTGCCCCTTACCGTTGCCGGAACCGCCCAGCTGGCGGGCAACCTTTCCCTGGTGGCTGGGTCCGGTCAATATGCCATTGGGCGCTACACTCTCATCCAGGCCCAGCATATCAACGGGCAGTTCGCTTCCTTTACCAGCAATCTGGCCAGCCTGACCCCCCTGGGCGTTGGGCTGGACTATACCGGCACCGGGGTCTATCTCTCCCTGGCGCCCAATGCCCAGGCCACTCAAACCACCTTGCAACAGAATGCGGAAAGTCTGGGGGCCTTGATGGGGGTACAGCGGGCAGCGTTGCAAAACGCTCTGGGCTACGACTGCACCCTGTTTGGCAAAAATGATCTGTGCTTGAGCGTGGGTGGGCGTTCGGTGCAGAGCCCCAGCGGCAATTTTGCCGATCAGGGAGCTTCCCTGACCCTGGCGTATCGGCCCACGCCCCGGGCCCGCATCGGTGCCTTTGTGGAACAGGGGGCCTATCTTCACAGCCCTGCCGGTATTCATCAGAACCAGGTGGATCCCACCGCCGGGCTGTTTGCCAACTGGCAGAGACAGGAGGATGGCCAGGGCTGGAATCTGGGGGGCTCCCTGGTGTTTTCCAACAGCGATCTGAACCTGCGCCGGAGCGCCTCGGCCCTAACGGAAGGGGGGCAAGGGAACAGCCGCTTCAATGGTCAGGCCTACCAGTTGCAGGCCCGCTATGTTCAGCCCCTTAGCAATGGGGGCTCGGTGGCTCCTTACCTGGGGGTACGTTATTCCCGCCTGCGTCGCAGTGCCTATGGGGAAAGCGGCGCAAGCCAGGTGATGTGGCCGGTGAGTTACGCCAGCCTGACCCAGAAAGCCCTGTCCCTGATTGCCGGGGCGGAATGGAACCTGCCCCTTAGCGACCGCTGGCAGGGCAGCGCCCGCATGGGGGTGGAGCAGGTACTCCACGATTCCCTGGATGCCCTGAACGGAACCAGTTCTATCCCCGGGTTAAGTTCCTTCAGCGAAGCCATGCCGGACCGCCAGCATACCCTGGGGTCCCTGGGGGTAGGCCTGGCTTACCGCATCAGCCCCACCGCCCGCCTGTCCTTGAGCGGGGCATGGCAGCAGCAGATGTTTGGGGAGCGTAGTCTCACGGTGCTGACGGCAGCCTACAGCCTGGGGTTTTAAGGGGGAGGGTCACGTTTGGCACCAAAAAAAGGCCTTCCGGAAATTCCGGAAGGCCTTTTTTGTTGGCACAGACCCGCGCAGCTTAATCGGCCCGGGCCCCCGTGCGGATCAGGGTGCCCACGTGTTCGCCTCTAAGGGCGGCGGTGAGGCGGCCGGGGACCAGGCCGTTGATGACCTGGACCTGGGGAAGGTGGCGGGCGTTGGCCATGACTTCCAACAGGGCCGGGTCCAGGGGCAGGGTGGCGGCCTGTTGGGCCAGATCGCTATAGTGGCTTTCCCGGATCAGCTGGGCCTTGGCTCCTTCCGGCCCCTTGGGATCGGCGGTATAGACCCCATCCACGTCTTCCACAATGGTGAGCCCGGCGGCGCCTAGGGCGTCGGCCACCAGGAAGGCCCCCGTGTCGGCCCGGTGGGTGGGCAGGCGGGAATTGGGGAATTCGTGGTGGTGGTAGGGGGGAAAGGCGCTGCCTACCACGGCCCGGGCGGCGGTGAGGTGGATGGCCAGCTGGCTGGCGATGGTGGGATGTTCCACATAGGACACCCCCTCCGGCGCCAGGAGGGAGGCCAGGATGTGGCCGTTCTGCCCGGCTTCACTGGCCGCTAAGGGGGCCAGGGACCCCACGGGCAGGCCCAGGTCCAGGCCCACGCTATAGACGTGGCGGGCCCGGATACCGGCGCCGGTGAGAATGAGCAGCCGGTGTTCCGGGAGCAGCTTACGGATTTCCTCCACGATGGGCAGGATGGCTTCCGCGCCCCGGTCCATGATGGCCCGGCCGCCGATTTTGACCACCTGGAGCCAGGGCAGGATGGCCCGGGGGCGCACGTCGGCCACGGGCCGGGTGAGGCTGCCGTCCAGCAGGGTCTGGCGCGCCAGGGGGGAGGGAACGTGTTTGATGGTGTTGGTGATTTCAGCCATGGCGGGGATCTCAGCTCGCAGTGATGAGGGTGCCGACGTGTTCGCCAGCCAGGGCGCGGGTCAGGTTGCCCGGCACCAGTCCATTGATGACCTGGACCTGGCGCACGTGGCGGGCGGTCTTGAGCAGGTCCAGCATGGGGAATTCCAGGATGGAGTCGTGGAGCCCCTTGGCCTTCATTTCATCCACGGAAATTTCCGGGATAAAGGTGGCGTGCTTGTCGGTCTTGGGATTGCCCGTGTAAAGGCCGTTTTCGTCCTTCACATAAACCATGGCCTTGCAGCCGAACTGTTCCGCCACCAGGAAGCAGCCCGCGTCGGTGCGGTAGGGGGGAATGACGCTTTCCCGGGCCGGGCGTATCCACATTTTGTAGGGGGGCATGCCGCTGAAAATCACCCCATTGACCTCGGCCAGGTAGAGGGGCACGGCGGCGAGCCCGGCCCCATCCACGGCGGAAATGCCGTATTTGGCCAGGAGCTGGCCGAGCATGGCAGCGTTCTGGTCCGCCACGGAGGCGCCCAGCTGGGCCAGCACCCCGGCGGGCAGGTTGAGCCCGGCGGCGATGGAATAGAGGTGTCGGGCCCGGGTGCCAGCCCCGGTGCCGATGAGCAGTTTGTGGTCTTTCCGGGCGCTGGCGATTTCTTCCACCAGAGGATAGACCGCGGACCGGCCCCGGTCGATGATGCTCTGGCCGCCGATTTTGATGACCGTGGCGTCGGGCAGGATACGGTAGTCGGGGGCGGCTTCGGCGGCAGCCTGGAGCTCCCGGTCGGAGAGGGAGCGCTGGATGAGGAGCGCTTCGAGTTCCGCCGTGGAACCGGAGGGGCTGGCGGTGCTGGTCATGAACTTCCTTTCATCGGATCGGGCCCCGGCTTTTTCCGGCAAGGGGGAAAAGGGCGTCGGGGCAGAGGCGGGGGGGCTCCCGGGGAGGGAGGCTGGGGGTGAGCATAGGCAAGAGCGTTATATAAACTCAAGCCCAGGTGGGGAGAGGCAAGGGGCTTAGGGCGGGGAGGGGAGGTGGCGTTTGTTCTTTCCGCCTGGGGAAAGGCGGGCTACCGGACTACTGGGTTCCAGGGTAGCAGGGGAGCGGGGTCGCTGGGGAACAGAAAAATGCTCAAAAAATTCCGGCCAAAAAATGCCTGGAAAGGGCCGTGGATTGGACTTCTATCTTCGGCCCCTCCCCATTAGGGCGTGGTTTGGGGCGCTGCCGGGGGGCTGGCCCCACATCAAGGCAGCAAGGGCACCTTGGGCCAGGGGTGGGCGGCGAAGTGGAACAGGGCCGGGTCCCGGGGATCAATCTGGCCGGAAATCCAGCCCATGAAGGGGGAACCGTAGGTTTCCACCCGGGTGAAATTGGCCAGGGGCTGGCCCCGCCGGGGCCCTTCCCGGAAGCGCAGGGGATGGTCGATGCGCATGACGTGGGTGTCCCCGTGGGCCAGCACCACCTGGCCGGGAAAGCGCTCCGTGGCATCCTAAAGCTGGGTGAGCAGGGCCTTGAAACCCCGGTGGCCCATGCCCCGGGCAAAGTCCTCCAGGGCCGGGTCCGCCTGGGTGGCGATGACCAGGCCCGCCAGCCGTTCCCCCCGGGCAAGGCGGAAAGCCTCTGCCAGCCAGGCTTGGTTGGCCGCCTCCCGGGCCAGATATTCGGAGGAGGGGGCCGGGCCCGGGCCGTAATGGTTGTCCGGGCCGGGCAGGTTGAGGGTGATGAAGAGCACGGGCCCCAAGCGCCAGCGCAGGTTTTCCGGATAGGCGGGGGACTGGCGTTCCAGGGCCAGGGGCTGGTGGCCCAGGGAATGGGGGGCGGGGAAGAAGAGCTGGCGCAGCTTGGCCAGCCGTTCCTCCGGCTCAAAGTGACCGGCGGTGAGTTTGCGGCAGTCGGTCCATTCATTGTCCCCCGGGGTGTAGATCAGGGCTCCCGGATAGGCATTCAGCAGGTCCCGCCGGGCGGTGAGCAGGGGGTCGGCGCAAGATTCGTTACTGCTTTTGATATCCCCCACGTGGATCAGGAAGGCGGGCCGGGTGGCGGCCACGGCGGTGAGGAGCTTGGGCAGCTCCTGGCGCTCGTAGTCGCTGTAGGGGGTGTCCCCCATGAGGGCAAAGGGGTAGGTCTGGGCCGGGGCGGGCAGGGGGGCGCCGGCCAGGGTCAGCAGGGCCAGTAGGCCGCGGAGCAGGCCCCGGAGGCGGATTCCGCCTTTGGGGACACGGGGGAAAAGCGTCCCCAGGCGGGCGACCGGCCCGGGGGTGCCTGCCGGGGCAAGGGCTTGGGGGGCCAGCGCTGCCCCGGCTCCGGCCAGGGCCATACCCTGGTGGGCAAGGCTGGGGGGCGGAGACTGGCGGTGGCTCATGGGCGCGCCAGGGCCTTCAAGGCGTAGAGCTGGTCCAGGGCTTCCCGGGGGGTGAGCTGGTCCGGGTCAATGGTGGCCAGCAGGTTTTCCAGGGGGGAGGGTTCCGCCTCGGCGGGTTCCGGCGCCGCCGGGGCGGCGAACAGGTCGGGCTGGAGGGGATCCACGGCGGCCCGGGTTTCCAGCTCCCGCAGTTCCCGCTTGGCGGCCTTCACCACGGCGGCGGGAATGCCCGCCAGGGCGGCCACCTGAATGCCGTAGCTCTGGCTGGCCGGGCCTTCTTCCACGGCGTGGAGAAAGACAATCCGGTCCCCGTGCTCCACCGCCCCCAGGTGCACATTGGCCAGTTCCGGGTATTCGTGGGCCAGACGGGTGAGTTCGAAATAGTGGGTGGCGAACAGGGTCAGGCTGCGGTTTTTTTCCAGGAGATGGCGCAGGATGGCCATGGCCAGGGCCATGCCGTCAAAGGTGGACGTGCCCCGGCCCACCTCGTCCATGAGCACCAGACTGTGTTCCGTGGCGTTGTGGAGAATGGCGGCGGATTCGGTCATTTCCACCATGAAGGTGGAACGACCGGAGGCCAAGTCGTCAGAGGCACCGATGCGGGTGAATATCTGGTCCAGGGGCCCCAGGCGGGCCCGGCTGGCGGGCACGTAGCAACCCACGTGGGCCAGCAGGGCGATGAGGGCGGTCTGGCGCATGTAGGTGGATTTGCCCCCCATGTTGGGGCCGGTGATGAGCAGCAGGCGCCGTTCCGGGGAGAGTTCCAGCTGGTTGGCGATAAAGCTTTCCCCCTGGGCCAGGAGCTCGTTTTCCACCACCGGGTGGCGGGCTCCTTCCAGCCACAAGCCGGTTTCTTCCGTGTATTCCGGGCAGCACCAGTTGCGCTCCGCGGCCACCTTGGCGAAGGCGGTGAGCATGTCCAGTTCCGCCAGGGCCCGGGCCAGGCGCTGCAATTCGGGCACCGCTTCTAGCAACTGGTCCAGGATGCCCTCGTAGAGCCATTTTTCCCGGGCCAGGGCCCGTTCCTGGGCGGACAGGGCCTTGTCTTCAAAGGCCTTCAGTTCCGGGGTGATATAGCGCTCGGCGTTTTTCAGGGTTTGCCGACGCCGGTAGTCTTCCGGCACCTTGTCCCCATGGGCGTGGGTGATTTCGATGTAAAAGCCGTGGACCCGGTTGTATTCCACCTTAAGGCTGGAAATGCCCGTCCGTTCCCGCTCCCGGGCTTCCAGCTCCACCAGGAAGGCGCCGCAGTTGTCGTTGAGATTGCGCAGCTCGTCCAGCTCCGGGTCGTAGCCCGGGGCGATCACCCCTCCTTCCCGCAGCAGCACGGCGGGTTCGCTGGCGATGGCTCGGGTAAGCAGGTCCAGGGCGGCGGGAGGGGCGTTCAGGTCCTGGCCCAGGGCGGTGAGCAGGGGGGCGCTGGCCTCCCCCAGGGGGGCGGCCAGGTCCGGCAGCCGGGCCAGGGTATCCCGCAGGCTGGAAAGGTCCCGGGGCCGGGCGTTGCGCAGGGCGATACGTCCGGCAATGCGCTCCACGTCGGCGATGCCCTTGAGTTCCCCGGTGAGCACCCGCACCAGACGCTGGCCCTCGTCCATGAGGGCGGTGACCGCCCCGACCCGGGCGGCGGGCCGGGCCCGGTCCCGCTCCGGATGGTGCAGGGCGTGGCGCAGGTGGCGGGAACCCATGGCGCTGACACAATGGTCCAGGAGGGAAAAGAGGGTGGGGGCCGGTTCCCCCCGCAGGGTTTCCGTTAATTCCAGGTTGCGCCGGGTGGCCCCATCCAGGCCCAGGTAGGCGCTTTCCCGCTCCACCGTGAGGCTTTGCACGTGGGCCAGGGTCTGGGCCTGGGTGGCCTGGGCGTACTGGAGCAGGGCCCCCGCCGCCCCCAGGGCCGGGCCCAGGTCTTCCGCCCCAAAGGGGCTCAAGCTTTGCACCCGGAAGTGTTCCAGGAGCTGGCGCCGGGCCGCCTCCTGGTCAAAGTGCCAATCCGGCCGCCGGGTAAGGGCGGCATTCAGGCCCGGGGCCAGAGCTTCCGCTTGGCCGTCCGGGAGCAGCACTTCCGCCGGGCGAATGCGTTCCAGGGTGGCCCCCAGACGCTCCCCACCAATTTCCGTAAGGCGGAATTCCCCGCTGGCCAGATTGAGCCAGGCCAGGCCCAGACGCTGTTTTTCCGGGCACAGGGCGAGGAGCAGGGTGTCCCGCTTGTCGTCCAGCAGGGCCGCGTCGGTGAGGGTGCCCGGGGTGACGATGCGGGCCACGGCCCGTTCCACCGGGCCCTTGCTTGTTGCCGGGTCCCCCACCTGTTCGCAGATCACCGCCGACTGGCCCAGTTTCACCAGCTTGGCTAGGTATTGCTCTACCGCGTGGTAAGGCACTCCGGCCATTTTGATGGGCTGACCGGCGGACTGGCCCCGGGTGGTGAGGGTAATGTCCAGCAGGCGGGCCGCCTTTTCCGCATCCTCGAAAAACAGCTCGTAGAAATCCCCCATGCGATAAAAGAGCAGGGTGTCCGGGTGTTGGGCTTTGAATTTCAGGTACTGCTGCATCACCGGGGTGTGACCCCGGGCGGCCTTGTCGTTTTCTGCTTTTGCCATGCTGGAGGGAAGGGAAAAGTGATTCAGGGCGCTATTTTAGACGGCGAGGCTGGGTTTGCCCTAAAAAGCGGGGAAAAAAGGCCGGGGTGGAGCGGGATGGCTCAGGGGGAGGGGAATTTTCAGGCGATCTTCGGCCCGGTCCCGGGTTGGGGCTGGCAACGGGGCGACGGTAGGGAATGGGAGTGGTTCGGAATGAGAGGAAAAAAGGGGAGAAGGGGGCAGACAGCGGGTTTGGGTTCGGGGGCGGGGTTGGGCGCGGTGCGGCAAGAACCAAGCTAGCGCCGGGAATGGCGGCCCCACCCGGGTGGGGCTTTGGGGGGCGGCTTTTGCATTTTTACGCCTTGAGCGACAATGCGCGCCTCATCCCCGCTGAAAGGCGGCGGATTTCCTGTAAGTCTTGATGTCCTGGAAAGGGAAGTGCCTTGATCGTCACCAATCGCAATCGCACCATGGCTGTTGTCATTCGCCACGACGGGCACAAGGTGGCCCTGGTGCCCATGCGGGGGGGCAAGCTTGCCGTGCAGCGTATGACGGTGGTGGAATTTAACCGGGATTGGAGTTTCTGCGACTATCCCCTGGCTAAGGCTCTGGAGACGTTCATTGCCCATGCCCAGTCCCTGGGGGCTTCCAAGGAAGCCCTGCACGGCCTGGAAAGCCTGGCGGAACGGGATCGGGACGTGGTGGCCAGCCTGTTCTAGGGCAGGCCTGGGGCGAGCCTTGCCGGGGATGGCCTCCGGCGCATAGAGAAGGATGTGGCGCCCCGGGCGGGCCAAGGGATGATGTTGAAAAAGCGGGAAACTCCCGGCCCCATTCCCGCTTTTTTGTCCCGGTGGATGGACGCCAGATTTCCCGGGGCCCGTTTCAGGTAGATAACCGCCGAATTTCCCCGAGGCCCTTTCCCCCTGTGCTTCCCCTAGTGTTTGGGGGGCGGAAATTCGCTCTTTTCCCCCGTCCACACGCAGCTTCCCCGGCTCTCCTTGCGGATTTTGTTCAGGGTGTCTTCGTGGGCGGTGATTTCTTCCGGGGTAGCCCGGATGATGCGCAGGGGCTTATTGGGGCGGACGGTGATGGGGGCTTCCTGCTCCGCGGCCTGGGGATCGGCAGCGGGGGCCAGATCCATGATCAGGCTTTCCTGGCCCCGGGTCATGGCGATATAGACTTCCGCCAGAATTTCCGCATCCAGCAAGGCCCCGTGCAGGGTCCGGTGGGTGTTATCCACCTGATAGCGGTCACACAGGGCATCCAGGTTGTTTTTCTTGCCCGGATGGAGCTCCTTGGCCATTTTCAGGGTATCCACCACCCCGGCGCAGACGCTTTCCACGGGGGGCAGATTGATCCGCCCCAGCTCCATGTTGAGAAAGCCCACGTCAAAGGGGGCGTTGTGGATGACCAGTTCCGCGTCCCGGATGTATTCCAGGAAATCCTCCGCAATGGCCTGGAAGAGGGGCTTGTCCGCGAGAAAGTCGTTGCCGATGCCGTGCACCGCCAGGGCCCCTTCATCCACCTCCCGCTGGGGATTCACGTATTTGTGAAAGTGGTGGTTGGTGAGGTGCCGGTCGATCATTTCCACCCCGGCCACTTCAATCAGCCGGTGCCCCTGCCGGTGTTCCAGACCGGTGGTTTCCGTATCGAGAAATATCTGCCGCATAGGTACTGTCCTGAAGGGGCCTAGGCCCGGCCCAATTCGTCAATGCCCCGGTTGGCCAGGGCGTCCACCCGTTCATTGCCCGGGTTGCCGGCGTGACCCTTGACCCAGACCCATTCGATCTGGTGTTGCCGGGCTAGGGTATCCAGTTCCTGCCACAGCTCGGCGTTTTTCACCGGCTTTTTGTCCGCGGTGCGCCAGCCGTTGCGCTTCCAGTTGTGAATCCAGGCGCTGATGCCCTGTTGCACGTACTTGGAGTCGGTGTAGATGCGCAGGGCGGTGGGCCGCTTGAGGGCCTCCAGGGCCCGGATCACGGCGGTGAGTTCCATCCGGTTGTTGGTGGTGTTGGCCTCGCCGCCCCACAGTTCTTTTTCCTTGCCCTGGGCCAGCAGCAGGGAGCCCCAGCCCCCCGGGCCCGGATTGCCGCGGCAGGCGCCGTCGGCGTAAATCTCAACCAAAGTTTGTTCCATAGCGTGTGTGGTAGGTCTTGTGGTGTCAGTCAGATGTTTTTATGGGTGGAATTCTGGGCGATGGGGGCCAGGGCCTTGGCTTTGGCCCGTTTCCGGGCGTTGCGCCAGGCCGGCAGGATGAGGCGCATCCCCGGCACCCGCTTGACGGCCCGGAGCAGATAAACCCCACCGGCAAAGCCCCACCACCGGTCCCCCGCCAGTTCCATAAAACGGCAGCGGTGGAACCATTTGTCCTGGGTGAAAGGGGGGGCATAGCAGCCGAAGTTGCCCCGGTCCACTTCAAAGCCCAGGAGGGCCAGCCAGTCCTTGAGGCGCAGCACGGAAAGATAGTGGCCTTCCCAGGGGAAGGCGGCCTCTGGATTGGTGGGACGGGGCAGCCAGCGGCGCAGGCCCCACAGAGACAGGGGATTGAAGCCGGTGATGATGACCTGGCCCTCGGGAATAAGGATGCGCTCCACCTCCCGCAGGATCTGGTGGGGATCGTCCCAGAATTCCAGGGCGTGGGGCAGGATCACCAGATCCACGCTGGCATTGGCGAAGGGCAGCTGGTGCAGGTCACAGAGGGTCTGCACCGCCCCTTCGTCATCCGCCTTGCAGCGCAGGGGAATGCGGTTTTCCCGGAGAAAATCCACGTCCGGCAAGCCCAGCTGGAGGGCGTGGAAGCCGAAAACATCGGCCACCAGGCTATCCACCCGCTCCTGTTCCCAGCTCAGGACGTAGCGGCCCTGGGGGGTATGCTGCCAGTGTTGGAATCCGGGAATAGACATGCCTAAAGCTTTCGCCCCTCTGCTAAAAAATACCTAAAATGGACGCCCCGTCCCCTGGGCCCGGTTGGGGCCGCCGGGGCCCCTGCCTTACGGAGTTGCCATGACCGATCCCCTGCCGTCCCCATCCCCCATCCCTGCGATGCCAGCCGGCCTGCGGGTCGGGGAAATCGCAATTTTTCCCCTTCCCGCCTTTGAGGACAACTATATCTGGCTCCTGGTTCGGGGCGATCGGGCGGTGGTGGTGGACCCGGGGGAAGAGGGACCGGTCCTGGCCGCCCTGGAAGCCCGCAAGCTGACCCTGGAGGGGATTCTGCTCACCCACCACCACGGCGACCATGTGGGCGGTGTGGCGGCCCTGGTGAGCCGTTTTCCCTGCCCTGTTTTCGGGCCGGAGGCCGAGTCTATCACGACGGTGGATCATCCTTTAGGGGGCCAGGAACGTCTTACCCTCTTGGGGGCGGATTTCCAGGTCTGGGCCGTGTCCGGCCATACCCGGGGCCATCTGGCCTATGTCCTGGAAGGCGCGGGGGGCCCCGCCCTGTTTTGCGGCGACACCCTGTTCGGTGCCGGTTGCGGCCGCCTGTTTGAGGGTACGCCGGCCCAGATGGCCGATTCCCTGGGGCGCATTGCCGCTCTGCCGCCGGAGACCCGGATTTACTGCGCCCACGAATACACCGCCCGTAATCTGCTTTTTGCCCGGGCGGTGGAGCCGGACAATCCGGCCATCCGGGACCGGCAGGCGGCGGTTCAGGCCCAGAGGGAGCGGGGAGAATCTACGGTGCCCAGTACCCTGGCCCTGGAGCTGGCCACCAATCCCTTTCTTCGCTGCGGCGAAGGGGCGGTTATGGCGGCCGCCCGAGCCCGGGGCGCCACGGGGACGGACCCGGTGAGCGTTTTTACCGCGCTCCGGAGCTGGCGTAACGAATTCTGAGGGGCTGGAGGGAAATCAGGCAGCCCCGTCCGGGGCCGGGCTGGGGCTGGGGGCGGTGGGGTCTGGCGCGGGAGCGTCCTGCCCTTCCGGGGCGGCCGGCGTGCCCGGTTCTTCCGCCGGGATGAAGTGGCTGCGATTGGCCCAGGCCCGGGCCAGGTTTTCCAACACCTTGGCCGCGTTGAAGGGTTTGATGACAAAGCCGGCAGCCCCCAGTTTCAGGGCTTCCTGGACGTTTTCCACGCTGGCCATGCCGGTCACCATGACCACCACCACTCGGGGGTAGTCCCGGCGGATGGTGCGCAGGGTTTCCAGACCGTCCAGGTCCGGCATGATCACATCCAGACAGACCAGATCGGGCTGGAGGCTGGCGATCTGTTCCAGGGCTTGCAGGCCGTTGCGGGCTTCTCCCACCACCTGATAGGCCTCGTCCCGCAGCAGGGCGCGGAGCAGGGTACGCATCACATCGTTGTCATCAACGATGAGAACCTTGGGATGGTAGCTCATGGGAAATCAGGCGTTTTGCAGGGCCAGGGCTTCAGCCATGGAGAGACGGGTGACCTGGTTGCGGCCGTTTTGCTTGGCCTGGTAAAGGGCCTGATCAGAGGCCTGGAGCAGGGTTTCCGGGCGGAAACCGGCGGTGGCTACGGTGGAGGAAACGCCGCAGCTAATGGTCACCACCCCGTGCTGGGAGGTGGGGTGGGGCAGCTTCATCTGGGAAACGCTGTAGCGCATCCGTTCCGCCACGAAGGCGGCGCCCCCCAGCTTGGTGTCGGGCAGGATGATGCTGAATTCTTCGCCCCCGTAGCGGGCCAGCAGGTCCCCGCCCCGCTCCATGGCCTTGGCCATGGAGGAGGCCACCCGCTTGAGACATTCGTCCCCGGCCAGGTGGCCGTAGGAATCGTTGTAGGCCTTGAAAAAATCCACGTCGCACATGATCACCGCCAGCTCCGTGCCCTGGCGGATGGAGCGGCGCCATTCCCGGGCCAGGGCCTCGTCGAACTGGCGCCGGTTGGCGATGCCGGTGAGGCCGTCCACAGCGGAGAGGCGCTTCAATTCCTGATTGGCCGTATCCAGCTTGCGGGTGAGGACCACCAGGGACTGGCGCATTTGGACGATGCGCTGCATGGCCCGGATTTTGGCCCGCAGCACCACGTCGCTGACAGGCTTTTGCAGGTAATCGTCGCCCCCGGCGGCGATACCCTTTTCCAGGTCCATGTCCCCGGACATGGCGGTGAGGAAAATGATGGGGGTCCAGTCCCCGGGCCGTTCCATTTCCCGAATGCTGCGGGCTACCTGAAAACCGTCAATGTCGGGCAAGACCACGTCCAGAAGCACCAAATCCGGGGCTTCCGACTGGAACAGGGCAATGGCTTCCTCACCGCAGTGGGCGGGAATGGGCGTAATGCCCAGCTTTTCCAGATGGTGACAGACCACCGCCAGGGCGGTCTTGGTGTCTTCGACTACCAGGGTTTTCATTGTTTTTTTCTGGGACGGGAGCGAATCGAATCAATAGGGGATTCTAACCCGATGTCGTGGTGATTGGGGATGGCGCATGGTGAGCCGTTTTCCGGCTACTGGCACATGCGTTCAAGAAACAGGGAAACCCCGGCGCCGATAATCAGGGTCACCGCCGCCAGGAGCAAGGCGGTGCGGGCGGTCTTGCCCTGGTGGCGCAGGCCCTGGCGCTTGTTGTCCATGTAGCGGGTGAATTCCCCCAGGGCGGTGACCATGGCCAGGCCGAAGGCGGCCACGGCAAAAAACAGGGCGGCGGTTTGGCTGTTGCCCAAATCCTGGCAGAAAGTGCTACTCAGATTCCACAGGCGACGGGTGGAATCGAAGCGCAGGGCAAAGTAAAAGGCGACGAAAATAACCAGGGCGAAGAGGGCCATCATGCCCAGCATGACCCAGGTTTCCGGCCGCTTCAGTTCTTCCCCCATGGCCCGGAAATCCCGGCCAATGTCCCTGAGGAAATCCCGGCAGTTCCGGCCAAATTGGCGTAGCAGTCCCATGGATGGCTCCCGTCCGGGGGGGGCGATCATGGTGCCGCCCCTTTGCCCGGTGTGTGGATTCCGGGGCCCTGCCGCCCCGGTTGCTTGCGTCAGCGCCAAGATAGCCCATCCCCCGGCCTCTGCCAATGGGCGAGGGGCCCGGGGCAAGAGGGGGAGCGGGGCCCGGGATGCGGGTAAAATCCCCTCCTTCCCCGTTGCCGGAGCCCGGCCATGTCCCTATCCCTTGCCCCCGCCAGCCTTGGACCGGATCGTCTGGTGGTCTGGCAGGGGGACATTACGGCCCTGGCTGTGGCGGCCATCGTCAATGCGGCTAATCCGGGGCTGACTCCCGGGGGCGGGGTGTGTGGCGCCATTCACCGGGCTGCCGGGCCCGAGCTGGCGGAGGCCTGCCGTCGGGTGGCCCCCTGTCCCACGGGGGAAGTGCGCCTGACCCCGGGCTTCCGGCTCCCCGCCCCCTGGGTGATCCATGGGGTGGGGCCGGTATGGCAGGGGGGCGCCCGGGGCGAGGCGGAACAGTTGGCGGCCTGTTACCGCCAAGCCTGCCAGCTGGCGGCGGCCCGGGGCTTTCGCTCCCTGGCGTTTCCCGCCATCAGCTGCGGTATTTACGGTTATCCCCCGGAGGCCGGCTGTGCCCTGGGGGTACGGGAAGTGAAACGGGCCCTGGCGGCCTATCCGGTTTTGGAAAAAATTGTTTTGGTGGCCTTTGGGCCGGACATGGAGGCCTGCTGGCGCCATGCCTTGGCGA
The DNA here is from genome assembly GCF_018905915.1 of Azospira inquinata. Taxonomy (NCBI): domain Bacteria; kingdom Pseudomonadati; phylum Pseudomonadota; class Betaproteobacteria; order Rhodocyclales; family Rhodocyclaceae; genus Azospira; species Azospira inquinata. The sequence continues at coordinate 246,469 of NZ_CP064782.1, read as the reverse complement.
CGGCCGATTTTGGGAAGGATGGGGAATGAGCGAAGTATTGATAGGGGGCCTGGTGCTCTTGAGCCTGGGAATTCTGGGCCTGCAATTGTTGGCCTTGAGCCGCAAGGGGCCGGACTGGGGCTTCCAGTTCCAGGCCCTGACGGAAGCCCTGGCCCGTCAGGAAAAAGCCTGGCGGGAGGAATTGGCCCGTAGCCGCCAGGAGGCGGGGGCGGATTCCCGGCAAAACCGAGAGGAACAGGCCGCCGCGTTAAACCGGCTGGCCCAGTCCCTGGGCGGTCAGGTGGGCCAGCTGGGCCAGCTCCAGGCCCAGCAGCTGGACAACTTCGCCCAGCAGCTGGCCCGGGGGCGCCAGGAGGCCACGGCGGAAAGCCATCAGGCCCGGGAGGCCCAGTCCCAGTCCCTGGCCCGGCTCAGTGAAACCCTGGGGCAGCAGGTGAGCCAGTTCGGCCAGTTGCAGACCCAGCAGCTGGAAAACTTTGCCCAGCAATTAGCCCGGGGCCGCCAGGAGGCGGGGGTGGAAGCCCAGCAGGCCCGGGAAACCCAGACCCAGTCCTTGAACCGCCTGAGCGAAACCCTGAGCCAGCAGGTGGTCCAGCTGGGGGAAACCCAGGGCCAGCGTCTGGAGGCCTTTGCCAAGCAACTGGGCCTGCTCAGCCAGTCCATGGACGAGCGTTTCGAGCGCCTGCGCCAGGCCGTGGAAGCCCGGCTGGCGGCTTTGCAGGCCGAGAATGCGGGAAAGCTGGAAGAAATGCGCAAGACCGTGGACGAAAAGCTCCACGCCACCCTGGAACAGCGGCTGGGGGAATCCTTCAAACTGGTGTCCGATCGCCTAGAGCAGGTGCATCGGGGCCTGGGGGAAATGCAGACCCTGGCCGCCGGGGTGGGGGATCTGAAAAAGGTGCTGACCAACGTGAAAACCCGGGGCACCTGGGGAGAAGTCCAGCTGTCCGGCCTGCTGGAGCAGGTGCTGACGGCGGACCAGTACGCCACCAATGTGATTACCCGGCCCCACAGCAACGACCGGGTGGAATTCGCCATCCGCTTGCCAGGCAAGGGGGAAGAGGGGCCCAACGGCAGCCAGGTGTGGCTGCCCATCGACGCCAAATTTCCCATCGAGGATTACCAGAAGCTGCTGGACGCCCAGGAACGGGCTGACGGGCCGGCGGTGGAAGAGGCGGGCAAGGCCCTGGAGGCCCGGCTCAAGCAGGAAGCCAAGACCATCCGGGAAAAGTACGTGGAACCGCCCTACACCACGGATTTCGCCATGCTCTATCTGCCCATTGAAGGGCTTTACGCCGAGGCCCTGCGGCGCCCCGGTCTGGCGGAACTGTTACAGCGGGATTTCCGGGTTTCCCTGGCCGGTCCCACCACCCTCACGGCCATGCTCAACAGCCTGCAAATGGGCTTCCGCACCCTGGCCATCGAAAAGCGTTCTTCCGAAGTGTGGTCCGTGCTGGGGGCGGTGAAGACTGAATTCGGCAAATTCGGGGAAGCCCTGGCCAACACCAAGAAAAAGCTGGAACAGGCCACCAACAGCATCGGCGCGGCGGAAGTGCGTACCCGCCAGATCAGCCGCAAGCTGAAAAGCGTGGAAGCCCTGCCCGTGGAAAACGTGGGCCAGGTCCTGGGCAGCCTGGAAAGCCTGGAGGGCGCGGAGGAGGAAGGGGAGTGAGGTGGCGCCCAGAGAGGGGGGGCGCCCGGGCCCTGGTTCATGCCCAGGCGGCTTGGCTTCCAGGGCATTCAGAGGGCCAGTCTGGGGTAACTGCTTCGGGGGGAGATTCTCTCCAGGCGGTAATTTCCCCGCCTTTGCCCCCGGGTCTATCCCTGAGCTAGGCCTGACTTAAGCCTATGCCACTATCCCCGTCGGGGACCCCCTTGCTGCCTGCTTCCGGGACAAACGGGGTCCGGCAGCCCCCTGTGGCTGCTTCTATGGCTGAGGCCCCTTCCCGGACGAACCTGGCGGCGGCCTACGCGGCTACCACCTATCGGGTATGGTTTCCCGAGGGGCCCCTGGATTTGCGGGTGGGCCGCCGGTCGCCTCCCCTGGCGGCTCGCATGGGGCGGCTGGGGATGGTTGGCTGGGCGGTGATTACCCCCTGCAATCCGGGCTCCCGACCCCTTTCTCCCCAGGCCAACCAGGCCCGGCGGGAGGCTTTGGCCGCCTGTTTGGCCCGCCGGGGCGGCGGGGCGGGCTGGCGCTGGTGGCCGGCGGAAAACCGGGCGGACCAGGGCGATTGGCCCGTGGAACCCGGATTTCTGGTGCTTTTCCCCCGGGCAGGGCGCCGGGCGGCCCGGGCCCTGGGGCGTCTTTTCGGGCAAAACGCCCTGGTCTGGGGCTGGCGGAAAGGGGCGGGGCAACTTCTCTGGCTACCCTCCCCGGGGGGGGCGAGGAGGGCAAAGGGTGAAGAACCAGGATTTTCCGGATTTTTTCTGAAAAAGCCTGGGAAACTCAGCTTTTTGCCCGGCGGGTCCGGGGCCCCGGGGTTAGAATGAAGCGCCGGGAGACACCGGAGACATCAGGTTCCCAACTTCAAAAAAACAGTAAAAACCGCCATGACCCAGCATCTAGGAAAATTCGAAATCCGGCGCGAATTGGGGCGGGGTGCCCAAAGCGTGGTCTATCTGGCCTTTGATCCGGGGCTGAAACGGGAAGTGGCCATCAAGACCCTCCATTTCTCCCGCCCGGACCCGGCCCAGAACCGCTATCTGCTGGGGGAAGCCCAGACCGTCAGCCAGCTGCGCCACGCCAATATCGTGCCCATTTTCGAGGCGGGGGAAGAGGAAGGGGATCTCTACCTAGTTTTTGAATATGTGCCGGGCAAGAGCCTGGCCCAGCATCTGGCGGATGGGGGCGCCCTTACCCCGGTGCGGGCCGTGACCCTGATGACCGGCATTCTGGATGCCCTGGCCCATGCCCACGCCCATGGCATCATCCACCGGGACTTGAAACCCTCCAATATTCTCCTGGACGAGGATGGCCAGCCCCGGGTCATGGATTTTGGCATTGCCGCCCGGGTGGATGGGGCCCGGGACGGGGATGAGGGCTACACGGGGACGCCGGCCTATATGGCTCCCGAATACATCCTGGATCACGCGGTGACCGTGGGTTGCGACATTTTCGCCGCCGGGCTGGTGCTTTTTGAAATGCTCACCGGGCGGCGGGCCATCCAGGGCCGCAGCATTGCCGAACTGATGCGCCGTATCGCCAACGAGGATGTGACCCTGCCGCCGGAACTGAATCTGGACGAGCGGCTGGTGGACGTGCTTTACAAGGCCCTGGCCCGGCGGCCAGAGAACCGCTACCCCAGCGTCAGCCAGTTCCGCCAGGCCCTGGAGGCCTATCTGGAACCGGAAGAAGCGGTGGCCACCGGGGGCCAGGGTAAGCCCGGCACCCTGGATTTTCTCCTGCGGCGCATGCGCCATAAGAGCGATTTTCCCGCCCTTTCCGAGTCAGTGAGCGCCATCAACCGCATCGCCACCTCGGAAACGGAGAGCATTTCCCGGCTTTCCAACACCATCCTCAAGGATTTCGCCCTCACCAACAAAATCCTGCGTCTGGTCAATTCGGCCTACTTCCGTCAGGCCGGGGGGGGCAGTATTAGCACCGTATCCCGGGCGGTCATCGTCCTGGGCTTTGATGCGGTGCGTAATATCGCCATCACCGTCCTGCTCTTCGAGCATTTGCAGAACAAGGCCAACGCCAATCAGCTCAAGGATGAATTCCTCCGGGCCAATCTGGCGGGTATTCTGGCCCGGGATTTGGGAGTCAAGATCGCCTTCCGGGACGCGGAACAGGTGTTCATCTGCGCCATGTTCCACAATCTGGGCCGCCTGCTTTGCCAGTTCTACTTCCCGGAAGAGAGCGAGGAAGTGAAAAAGCGCATGGCCCAGAAGGAGGTGGGGGAAGAGGCGGCGGCGCTCCAGGTGCTGGGCCTGTCCTATGAGGAACTGGGCATCGGGGTGGCGAAAAGCTGGGGCTTCCCGCCCCTGATCGTGAACAGCATGCGCAAGCTGCCTGCCGGGCCGGTGCGCCATCCCCGCAGTCCGGAAGACCGGCTCCAGGTGCTAGCGGCCTTTGCCAATGAGATTTGCGACGCCATCGCCCAGATGGGGCCGGAGGAGCGGAGCCGGGCTCTGAGCAAGATTCGGGGCCGCTTCCAGGAAAGCGTCCCCCTGGATGCCCCGACCCTGGTCCAGACCGTGGAGCAGGCCATTGAGGAAGTGAAGGAATTCGCCCGCATCATCCGCATTAACGTGCAGCAGACCAACTTTGGCCGCCAGCTGCGCCAGTGGGCGGGCAATACCCCGGCGGGGGAAACCGCCCGGGAGACGGAAGAAGGGGAGCTGGCCGGGACCATCCTGGCCGAGCGGCCGGATGGGGAGCTGCCTCCCGTGTCTGCCACCGGAGGGGAAGGGGAGGCGCTGGACTCCGCTGCCGCCCAGGCCATTCTCACCGCCGGTATCCAGGACATCAGCAATACCCTGGTGGAAGACTATAAGCTCAACGACATCCTGCGCATCATCTTGGAAACCATGTACCGGGCCATGGGCTTCAAGCGGGTCATCCTGGGCATCAAGGACGGGCGCACCAACATCATGCAGGGGCGCATCGGCTTTGGTCCGGAGGCGGCAGCCGCCGCCCGGCAATTCCACTTTCCCCTGGATTTTTCCCCGGACATTTTCCATGCCGCCCTGTCCCGGGGGGTGGATATTCTCATCAGCGACACGGGGGACCCCAAAATCGCCCCCCGCATGCCCAGCTGGTTCCGCAAGGTTTCCAGCGCGGAAACCTTTGTGCTCTTTCCCCTCACCATCAAGGGCAATCCCATCGCCCTGATCTACGCGGAAAAGGACCACGCGGGGGAAATCGTGATCCCGGAAAAGGAATTGTCCCTCCTGCGCACCCTACGCAATCAGGCCCTGCTGGCCATTAAACAGGCGGTCTGAGCCGAGGCCGTTAGCGGGCAGGGCTTGGTGCTTTCTAGGGGCGCGGCAGTTTCCCGGGCTTTACCCCCGCCTAGTTCCGAGTCTGGGTTGCCCACAGCGTTCCCGTTCCCCAAAAGAAAAGCCCCCGACCAGCGGGGGCTTGGCGGGCAGGGTGGCCCCTTAATTCCAGAGTTTCCACCAGGGGCCCTTGGGCTTGCTGAGACCCCGTTTGTAATATTCGCTATTGGGGAAGCTCTTGTGCATGACCCGGTCCGCATCGTCCCGCAGATCGGTCATGCCCAGCTTGTCGTAGGCCAGGACCATGATAAACAGGGCTTCTTCGATGGCCGGAGCTTCCGGGTAATTCTTGATGGCTTCCTGGGCCCGATTGGCGGCGGCCAGATAGGCACCCCGCTTCATGTAAAACTCGGCCACATGGACTTCATGGGAGGCCATGGCATTCACCAGATATTTCAGGCGCAGCACGGCATCCGGGGTGTATTTGCTATCCGGATAGCGGGTCGCCAGGGTCTTGAAGGCGTCAAAGGATTCCGACATGCCCTTGGGGTCCCGCTCCGACTGATCCTGGTCCGCCAGGCCCCCCAGAATGCCCAGGTCTTCGTTAAAGGTGGCCAGGCCCTTCAGGTAATAGACGTAATCCACATTGGGATGGTTGGGGTGGAGCTTGATAAAGCGGTCGCAGGCGGCGATGGCGGAGGCGCTTTCCCCCTGCTTGAAGTAGGCGTAGGCCACTTCGATCTGGGCCTGCTGGGCGTAGCGGCCATAGGGGTAGCGGGATTCCAGTTTTTCATAGTATTTCACCGCCTTATCCCAGGTGCCTTCGGACATGGCGTCTTTGGCTTCCGCATAGAGCTTGTTGGCCGACCAATTGACGGTTTCGTCCTTCTGCTCGGGGAAGAGGCCGCAACCGGCGAGGGTCAGGGCGGCGAGAATGGCGGCGAACAATGGGGCTTTTGCCGGTAAACTACGCATGATGAAGAGTCCGAATACGAAAACCGAAAATTTTCAGGCCCAAGACGCCGACAGCGGCGATGACTGGGATGATGAAGACGGGCAAGGGGCGCCGTCCCTGGCGACAAATGGGGCCGATTATAACCCAAAGCCTCCCCGGCTCCTGGAGGTTCCCTTGGGGGAGGGGGGCCAGCGTCTGGACCAGGTGCTGGCCCGGCTGGTGCCCGAATATTCCCGCAACCGGCTGCAAAGCTGGATCAAGGCCGGACAGGTGCGCCTGGACGGCCAGGAGGTGCGGGAGCCCCGCTATAAACTGCGGGGCGGGGAAGCCCTGGTGGTGGAAGAGGGGCCGGACGAACGCCAGACCGCCCTCCAGCCCGAGCCCATTCCTTTGGATGTGGTCTATGAGGACCAGACCCTGATGGTCATCAACAAGCCCGCCGGGCTGGTGGTCCATCCGGGCAGCGGCAACTGGAGCGGCACCCTGCTCAATGCCTTGCTCTATCACGATCCCCGACTGGCCAATGTGCCCCGGGCGGGTATTGTGCACCGTCTGGATAAGGACACCAGCGGCCTTCTGGTGGTGGCCAAGACCCTGGCCGCCCAGACCGATCTGGTGCGCCAGCTCCAGGCCCGCACAGTGAAGCGGGAATACCTGGCCCTAGCCCAGGGAGTGCTGGACCGGGGCGGGGTGGTGGATGCCCCCATCGGCCGCCATCCCACCCAGCGTACCCGTATGGCCGTGGTGGCTAACGGTCGCCCGGCCCGTACCCATTTCCGCATCGTGGAGCGGTTTCCCCGTTGCACCCTGGTGGAATGCTCCCTGGAAACCGGGCGCACCCACCAGATCCGGGTCCATCTGGCGTCCCTGGGCCATCCCCTGGTGGGGGACCCGGTCTATGCCCGAGGCCGCAACGGGGGGGCGCCGGCCTTTCCCCGCCAGGCCCTCCACGCCCGACGCCTGGGCTTGATCCATCCGGACACCCGGGCGCCCATGGTGTGGAAAGTGCCCCTGCCGGAAGATATGGCCGAGCTGCTGGCGGGCCTGCGGGCGGAAGTGGCTGCCCAGTGGGCTCCGGAGGAAGACGAAGATTATGACGATGACCTCTGAGGGCGGCGCTCCGGCCTTCTGGCTTACCCCGGAATGGCCCCTGCCCCCCGGTGTAGGCGCTTGCCAGACCACCCGTCTGGGCGGGGTCAGCCCGCCTCCTTATCAGAGTCTCAATCTGGGCCTCCATGTCCAGGATGAGCCTCAGGCGGTGGCGGAAAACCGGCGTCGGCTAGCCGCCTGCCTGCCCGCCGCGCCGTTGTGGCTGAACCAGGTGCACGGTTGCCAGGTGGTGGAAGCCACCCGGGCCACCCCGGATGGTACGGAGGGGGATGGGGTGGTAGCCCGGGCCCCGGGCCGGGTCTGCGCCATCATGACCGCCGATTGCCTGCCCGTGCTCTTCTGCGCCCGGGACGGTAGCGCCGTGGGGGCTGCCCACGCCGGTTGGCGGGGCCTGGCGGGGGGCGTGCTGGAAGCCACGGTGGCCGCCATGGGGGGGGCGCCGGACCAGCTCAGCTGCTGGCTGGGCCCGGCCATCGGCCCTAGCGCCTTTGAGGTGGGGGATGAGGTGCGTCAGGCCTTTCTGGAGCAGGACGGGGAACAGGCCCCTGCCTTCCTCCCCGGTGCCGCGCCGGGCAAATGGCTGGCGGATATCTATGCCCTGGCCCGGCGGCGCCTGATCCGTCTGGGGATGAGGGGGAGCCAGATTTACGGCGGCGGTTTCTGTACCGTGGGGGACGGGGAGCGGTTTTTTTCCTACCGCCGGGACCGGGTTACCGGCCGCATGGCTTCCCTGATCTGGCTGGAATCTTAAGGGCCCTGCCCGATTTTCCGCCCACCCTGCGGCTCCGGCGGACCAGGGGAGGGGCGTATAATGCGGCCTTTTTTACGCGAGCCTCCCCATGAGCACCTTGGCCTGGATTATCTGCATGACCCTGCTGGGGGGCAGCCTGAGCGTCATGGCCGCCAGCGGTGTCACCTACGTCCTGGGCCTGGCCAGCGTACAGCACCTCATTTCCTACGCCATCGGCGCCCTTCTGGGGGCAGTGTTCCTGGAAATTCTGCCCCACGCCCTGGAACATGGCAGCCCGGACATGGTGGCCCTGACCCTGCTGGCGGGCATTCTCCTGTTTTTCATTCTGGAAAAACTGGTGCTCTGGCGCCATTGCCATTCCGACCATTGCGAAGCCCACGAGGCCCGGCCGGCAGCCCATGACCACGGCCGTTCCGGCCTGATGATCCTGGTGGGGGACACCTTCCACAATTTCGTGGATGGCATTCTGATCGCCGCCGCCTTCATGGAAGACACCCATCTGGGCATCGTTACCGGCCTGGCCATCATTACCCACGAAATTCCCCAGGAAGTGGGGGATTTCATGGTGCTACTCCATTCCGGCTATAGCCGCTGGAAGGCTCTGGTATTCAATCTGGTGTCCTGCGTCGCCACCCTGTTCGGTGGCCTGTTTGCCTATTTTGCCCTGAAAGCCCTGGAAGAATGGGTGCCCGCCCTCCTGGGTCTGGCCGCTGCCAGCATGCTCTATGTCTCCGTAGCGGACCTGATTCCCGGCCTGCATAAGCGCACCGAACTGCGGGCCACGGCCCAGCAGGTGGCCCTCATTCTCCTGGGGGTGGCCTCCATCTGGGGGGCCAAGGCGGCTTTGGGGGAATAGCCCGCACCTTGCCGTTCCAGGCGCCATTCCCCAAAAAAGGCCGGTCCCGGTGGGGAGCGGCCTTTTTTATGGGCGATGGGGCGGATGGGTGGGGCAAGGGCCCTTGGGGCCGCTTTAGTCCTCTCTATTTTCTGGGGCGCCCTCCCGCGCCGCCATCGCTTCCCGGAACAGGCGCCGCTGCCTCCGGATTTTGCTCAGCAACAGCCAAAAAGGCAGGGTGCAGGGGGCCAGGCCATAAAAGACGAAGGTCAGCACCCCGGCCACCACGCTGGATTCGCTTAAGGCCATGAGCAGGGTGACGTAAAGCCAGCCGATAATGATGATGAGCAAAATGAGCATGGCCCGGATTGTAAGGCGGGGGCGGGGGAGAGGGCCAGGGGCTTGGGCCGGAAAAGAAGAGGGCAATGTCATGCACAATTCATTGACAGCCGGGAAGGGCTCATAGCAGAATCGAAAGACATTCCAGAGCGCGGCTGAAACCGCGCCAGACTTGGATTGCCGACCTTTTTGGAGCGTTTCCCCCGATGGCCAGTCAGCCAACTTCCGTTCCGCCCGTTTTGCAAAATTTTCTTGAGGCCGGCCAGACCCTGGCTCAGGGTTTTCTCAGCTATCTTTCCGGCCAGCAGCCCCCCATGCCCGGGGCGGCGCCCGCCCTGCCCGTGCCCCGTCCGGAGGAGATGGCCCGGCTCCAGCAGGATTACCTGAATCAGCACATCGCCCTGTGGAACGCCATGCTGGCCAAGGGTCGGGGCGAGGCGGTGGATTTTCAGGTGGCCCCCGAGGCGGGTGATCGCCGTTTCAACGCCCCGGAATGGCAGGCCAGTCCCTCCTTTGATTACCTGCGCCAGGCCTATCTGCTCAATTCCCGTTTCCTCATGTCCCTGGTGGATCAGGTGCCCCTGGAGGAAGACAAGGTCAAGAGCCGCCTGCGCTTCCTCGCCCGGCAGTATGTGGATGCCTTGTCCCCGGCTAATTACGCCGCCACCAATCCGGAATTCATCCGCCTGGCGGTGGAAACCAAGGGCAAGAACATTACGGAAGGGGTAAAGAATCTCATCAGTGACCTGGAAAAGGGCCATATTTCCATGTCCGACGAAAACGCCTTCCAGGTGGGCCGCAATCTGGCCGTGACGGAAGGCAGCGTGGTCTATGAAAACGAGCTGATCCAGCTGATCCAGTACGCGCCCCGCACCCCCCGGGTGGCCAAGCGCCCCCTGCTGATGGTGCCTCCCTGCATCAACAAGTACTACATCCTGGATCTCCAGGCGGAAAACTCCTTCGTCCGCTATGCGGTGGAAACGGGCCAGACCGTGTTCATGGTCTCCTGGCGCAATCCCAAGGGGGAACAGGGCCGTCTGGGCTGGGAGGATTACCTGGAAAAAGGGCCCCTGGCGGCCATCGAAGCGGTGCGCAGCATTTGCCGGGTGGATCAGATCAACGCCCTGGGCTTCTGCGTTGGCGGCACCCTGCTGAGCAGCGCCCTGGCGGTGCTGGCCGGGCGGGGAGAAAACCCCGTGGCCAGCCTGACCCTGTTGGCCACCCTGCTGGATTTTTCCGACACGGGGGAAATCGGCCTGTTGGTGGACGAAAACTTCGTGGCCCTGAAGGAAGGCCAGATCGGCCAGGGGGGTCTGCTGACCGCCCGGGAACTGGGGACCACCTTTTCCGCTTTGCGGGCCAACGACCTGGTGTGGAATTACGTGGCCAACAATTACCTCAAAGGCCAGACCCCGCCCCCCTTCGATCTGCTCTACTGGAACTGCGACAGCACCAATCTGCCCGGCCCCTTCGCCTGCTGGTATCTGCGTAACATGTACCTGCATAACCACCTGCGCCTGCCGGGCAAGCTGGAAATGTGCGGGGTGCGGGTGGATCTGGCCCGGGTGGATATGCCGAATTTCATCCTGGCCACCCGGGAAGACCACATCGTGCCCTGGCAGACAGCCTACCAATCCACCCGCCTGCTGGGAGGGGACTCCCGTTTCCTCCTGGGGGCCAGCGGCCACATTGCGGGCATCGTCAATCCTCCGGCCAAGCACAAGCGCTCCTACTGGACCAATCCGGATCTCAAGGTGGATGCGGATGCCTGGCTGGCCGGGGCGGAAGAGCACAAGGGTAGCTGGTGGCTTGCTTGGAGCGAATGGATTGGTCAGTATGCCGGTGGCGAGGTGGCGGCCCGGAGCAAATTGGGCAACAGCCGCTATAAGCCGGTGGAAGCCGCTCCCGGGCGCTATGTAAAGGAAATGGCGTGAGTTTCCTGGGCTGCCCCAGGCTCCCGTGGTTAAAGCCGGTCAGGCAGGCCCTGGCTGATTCTTTCCCGAGTGACTGTCTGTCCGGCCGCCTTGGTGGCTACGGTCAGGGTTGCTTTCCCCGTGTCGCCGGACTATCCGGCGGCCATTGTTAATCCCGCACGAAAACAAGGAAGGAAGCGTCATGACGCAAAAAGTAGCTCTGGTGACCGGTGCCATGGGTGGTCTGGGAACGGCCATGTGCCACGCCCTGGCCAAGGACGGCTTCAAGGTGTACGCCAACTGCCTGCCGGGCTTTCCCCAAGCCGGGGAATGGCTCGCTGCCCAAAAGGCCTTGGGTTTTGACTTCTCCGCCGCCGAGGGGGATGTGGCTGATTTTGATTCCTGCAAAGCCATGGTGGAAAAGATTGAAGCCGAAGCGGGCGGGGTGGATGTGCTGGTGAATAACGCCGGTATCACCCGGGACAAGTTTTTCATGAAAATGGACAAGGGCCAGTGGGATGCAGTGATTTCCACTAACCTGAACAGCCTCTTCAATGTCACCCATCAGGTGGTGCCCAAGATGGTGGAAAAGGGCTGGGGCCGGGTTATCAACATTTCCTCCATTAACGGGGTTAAGGGACAAGCCGGTCAGGCCAACTACTCCGCCGCCAAGGCCGGCTGTCTGGGCTTCACCAAAGCCATTGCCCAGGAACTGGTGACCAAGGGGGTGACGGTGAATGCCATCGCTCCGGGCTACATCGGTACCGACATGGTCATGGCCATCCGGGAAGACATCCGGGAAGCCATTCGGGAAACCATTCCCATGAAGCGTTTCGGCAAGCCGGAAGAAATCGCCGGTCTGGTCTCCTACCTGGCTTCCGATATTTCCGGCTTCATGACCGGCGCCACCCTGAACATCAACGGTGGTCTGCATATGTGCTAATCGGGACGGGGCGTCAGGCCCTGTCTCTCCCGAGCCCCGCCGCGGCGGGGCTTTGTTTTTCGGTATAATCCGGGCCGCTAGGTCCGTGTTTTCCGCCCACCCCCGCTCCCGGAGCCAGTCCCCATGTCGGAACAACCGCGTCTGATCAAGAAGTACCCCAACCGTCGTCTCTACGACACCAAAACCAGCTCTTACATCACCTTGGCGGACGTCAAGGATCTGGTCCTGGATTTTGAACATTTCGTCGTGGTGGATGCCAAAAGCGGCGAAGATCTGACCCGGAGCATCCTGCTCCAGATCATTCTGGAAGAGGAATCCGGTGGTGTGCCCCTGTTTTCCTCCGAGTTGCTGGCCCAGATCATCCGTTTCTACGGCAATGCCATGCAGTCTATGCTGAGCAAGTATCTGGAAAACAACATCAAATCCCTAGTGGAATTCCAGAACAAGGTACAGGAGCAATCCCGTTCCCTGTACGGGGAAAACAACCAGGTGCAGGCCGACATGTGGGGCCAGTTCCTGAATTTCCAGGGGCCGGCCATGCAAAGCATGATGTCCGCCTACATGGACCAAAGCCAAAAAATGTTCCAGCAAATGCAGGATCAGTTACAGAACCAGACCCGCAACATGTTCACCGGTTTCCCCTTTCCGGGGGAGGACGGGGAACAGGGCGGGAAAAGCGAATAAATGGATTAGCCTTTCGTGCCTGATAGCCAAAACACCCCCACCAGCATTTTTTCTTCCCCCACCGTGGGGTTTGTTTCCCTGGGCTGTCCCAAAGCCTCCTCGGATGCGGAGCGCATCCTGACCCAATTGCGGGCCGAGGGCTATGAGATTTCCTCCTCCTACCAGGGCTCGGACCTGGTCATCGTCAACACCTGCGGGTTCATTGACGAAGCGGTGACCGAATCCCTGGATGCCATTGGGGAAGCCCTGGCGGAAAACGGCAAGGTGATCGTCACCGGCTGTCTGGGCGCCAAGGGCAATGTGGTGCGGGAGGCCCACCCCTCCGTGCTGGCCGTTACCGGCCCCCACGCCACCCAGGAGGTGATGGAGCAGGTCCACGCTCGCCTGCCCAAGCCCCACGATCCCTTTGTGGATCTGGTGCCGGAAGCGGGCATTCGCCTGACCCCGCCCCATTTCGCCTATCTGAAAATTTCCGAAGGCTGCAACCATAGCTGCACCTTCTGCATTATTCCCAGCCTGCGGGGCCCCCTGGTTTCCCGGCCCATCGGGGACGTGTATCAGGAAGCCAAGGCCCTGGCGGAATCCGGGGTGCGGGAGTTGCTGGTCATTTCCCAGGACACCAGCGCCTACGGGGTGGATCTGAAATACCGCACCGGCTTTGTGGGCGGTCGTCCCATGAAAACCCGGCTCAAGGAACTGTGCGAGGCCCTGGCCGAGTTCGGCATCTGGGTGCGGCTCCATTACGTTTATCCCTACCCCAGCGTGGATGAACTCATTCCCCTCATGGCCGATGGCAAAATCCTGCCCTACCTGGATGTGCCCTTCCAGCATGCCAGCCCCCGCATTCTCAAGGCCATGCAGCGGCCCGCCAGCGCGGAAAACAACCTGGAACGCATCCGGGCCTGGCGGGAAATTTGTCCGGACATCACCATCCGCTCCACCTTTATCGCCGGATTCCCCGGGGAAACGGAGGCGGAATTCGAGGAACTGCTCCAGTTCCTGGAAACCGCCCGTCTGGACCGGGTGGGCTGCTTCGCCTATTCCCCGGTGGAAGGGGCGGCAGCCAACGCCCTGCCCGGGGCTCTGCCCGACGAAGTGCGGGAAGAGCGGCGCCGCTATGTGATGGAATTGCAGGAAGACATTTCCGCCGACATCATGGCCGCCAAGATCGACAAGGAAATGACCGTGCTGGTGGATGCGGTGGATGAGGAGGGGGCCATCGCCCGCTCCAGCGCCGACGCCCCGGAAATCGACGGGGTGGTCTATCTGGACGGGGTGTTCGACGTCAATCCGGGGGATTTCCTCCAGGTACGCATTGTGGACGCGGACGCTTTCGACCTCTACGCCCAACGGATCTGACATGGCCGAGTCCGCCCGGCCCCAGCCCCGCCGGCCCCGCATCGGTCTGGCCCTGGGTTCCGGGGCGGCCCGGGGCTGGGCCCATATCGGGGTGCTGCGGGCCCTGGCCGATGATGGTCTGGTGCCTGACGTGATCAGCGGCGCCTCCATTGGCGCTTTTGTGGGGGCGGCCGCCGCCTGCGGCGAACTGGATGCCCTGGAAAGCTGGGTGGGTCATCTCTCCTGGAAGGATGTGCTGGGCTTTTTCGATATCGGCCTGAATGGGGGGCTGATCAAGGGGGAAAAGCTCATGGACTTTTTCTCCAGCCATTTCACCGATCGGGATTTCCACCAATTGCCCGTGCCCTTCGCCTGCGTGGCCACGGACCTGGGCAATGGCAAGGAATTGTGGCTGAAAGAAGGCAGTGTGGCGGCCGCGGTGCGGGCCTCCATCGCCCTGCCCGGGCTCTTCTCCCCCGTGGAGCGGGAAGGCCGCCATCTGGTGGATGGGGGTCTGGTCAATCCGGTGCCCGTGTCCCTCTGCCGGGCCTTGGGGGCGGAAGTGGTGATTGCGGTGGACCTGGGCTCGGACTTGGTGGGCAAGCACCTCCGGGGGCGGAAAAAGGCCCAGGAAAAGGCCGCCGAGCCGGGCTGGTCCGGCAAACTCCTCAATCTTTTACCCGGCCGCAACGGGGGCGCCCCTACCGGGCCCGGGGTGCTGGATGTGATTGCCGCCAGTATCAATATCATGCAGGTCCGGGTGGCCCGCAGCCGTATGGCTGGGGACCCGGCGGAGGTGCTGGTGGCGCCCCGCCTGGCCCAGCTAGGCTTGCTGGATTTCCACCGGGGGGCGGAGGCCATCGCTGAAGGCTGGAGCGCCACCAAGCTCATGCTGCCCCTCCTGCACAACGCTCTGGACAATTACCGATGACGGATTCCCTGGACGGGCTGGCAGCCATCGTGGGCCCGGCCCACCTGCTCACCGAGGCCACGGACACGGCTCCCTATGTGACGGACTGGCGTGGCCGTTATCAGGGCCAGGCCCGTTGCGTGGTGCGGCCCGGCACGGCGGAGGAGGTGAGCCAGGTGGTGCGCCTGTGCCTGGCCCGGGGCTGGCCCATGGTGCCCCAGGGGGGCAATACCAGCCTGTGCGGCGCCGCTACTCCGGACGCCAGCGGCGGTGCGGTGGTCATCAGCCTTGCCCGTCTCAACCGGATTCGGGCGGTGGATGGGGACAACAACACCCTGACCGCCGAGGCGGGCTGTCTCCTGGCCTCGGTGCAGGAACGGGCCGCCGCCGCGGATCGGCTCTTTCCCCTGGCCCTGGCTTCGGAAGGCAGCTGCCAGGTGGGGGGCAACCTGTCCACCAACGCGGGGGGAGTCCATGTGCTGCGCTACGGCAACACCCGGGATTTGACCCTGGGCCTGGAAGTGGTCCTGCCCAGCGGGGAGCTGTGGGATGGCCTGCGGGGCCTGCGCAAGGACAACACGGGCTATGACCTGAAGCACCTTTTTATCGGCGCCGAAGGCACCCTGGGCATTATTACCGCCGCCGTATTCAAGCTTTTTCCCCTGCCTGGGGCCCGGGCCGTGGCCTGGCTGGCGGTGCCCGATCCCCGGGCCGCCCTGGTCCTGTTGCAACGGGCCCAGGACCGTTTCCAGGCCCGGCTCATCGCCTTTGAACTGGTCTCCCGGCCCGCCCTGGAACTGGTGCTGCGCCATATTCCGGGGATGCATGATCCCCTGCCGGGGAGCGCCAGCCCCTGGTTCGTGCTACTGGAATTGAACGACGGCGGAGAAGATGACCTGTTGCAGGACAGCCTCACCGCCTTCATGGGAGACCGGCTGGAAGGCGGGGAAGTGACGGATGGGGTGCTGGCCCAAAGCCGGGATCAGGTCCGCCAGCTGTGGGCCCTGCGGGAAAACATCTCGGAAGCCCAGAAGCGGGAAGGGGTGAGCATCAAGCACGATGTGGCCGTGCCCGTGGCCCGGGTGCCTGAGTTCCTGTCCCGGGCCGAACCCCTGCTTCAGGCGGCCTTTCCCGGGGTGCGTATCGTGGCCTTTGGCCATGCGGGGGACGGCAACCTGCACTACAACCTTTCCCAACCGGAGCGGGAGCGGAACCAGGCTTTCATTGCCGCCACTCCGGCGGTGAATCGGCAGGTCTATGATCTGGTCACCGAGCTGGGGGGCACCATTTCCGCTGAGCATGGCCTGGGGCAGCTGAAGCGGGACATGATCCTGCGCTACAAGTCGCCCCTGGAGATGGACATGATGCGGGCGGTGAAACACCTTTTCGATCCCCGGGGCCTGATGAATCCGGGCAAGATTTTCGCCTGAAGTCCCTAGGTTGGGCCGGGCTTTCCGTATTTTCCCAAGGGGCGTTTAACGGAGAAATTCCGTGGCCCGATGGCGGCGCTGCAATACGGCGTGTAAATCCAGCACTCTTAGGCGAATGGCCTGGAGCAGCCGGCTGTTTTCCTGTTGGGCGACGTGGATTTGGTGGAGCTGGAGACGCAGCTTTTCCACGTTGGCCAGATAGGTCCGGTCAATATCCCGGACGCTGTCTTTAAGCGTGATCATGGCAAACCTCCCTTGCTTTTTTTATGCCCATTATGAGCAACAAGGGAGGGAGTCTTTAGGCCGTTTGGCTATGACTTATGCCTTTATTATTGCATTGCAGCAGAAAGCCTTATTTATCAACGATGGCCCGGGGGGCTTTTCGGAGAGTGGCGTGGATATTGGCTCTCCGGTGGTAGGGCGGGGACCTGGGCGCCAGCCGGGCGTTTAGTGATAGGTGGGGCCGCTGGTCAGCGGGGCGGCGAACAGTTCGGCCACCGCAATGGGGTCGAAACGATATTCCCGATTGCAGATTTCGTCCTGAATCACCACTTCCCCATGTTCCGCCAGAATGGCTTCCACTTCCTCTCGGCCCAGGGAGCGGAGCATGGTGCGCACCTTTTCCCAGTCTTCCGGGCAGCAGTAGGTGACTTCCCGGGGATCGAAGAGGCGCAGGGTTTCCTCGTGGAAAAGCCGGGTGAGGATCTGTTCCGGGGCCAGGGTCAGGAGTTCGTCTTCCGTCAGGGTGTCCAGGAACTGGGTAACCCGGTTCCAGCCATCCGGATCCCGCTGGTCCGCTTCGGGAAGTTTTTGCAGGAAAAGGCCCGCTGCCGTCCGGCCATCCGCTGCCAGCACCAGACGGGAGGGCTGCTGTTCCGAAAGGGCTAGATAGTGTTCAAAGACCTGGGCCAGGCTGTCCCCTTCCAGGGGCACAAAGCTCTGATAGGTATCCCGGGCCTGGGCCGCGTCCAGGCTGAGCATAAGCTGGCCGTGGCCGAGTAGGTCGGGCAGGGGGGCGGGGCGGGGATCTTCCCCCTCCCGGCTGCGGGCCATGCCCCGCAGTTCCAGCCGTTCGTTGCAATCGATGACCAGCATGGCGATGGGGCCGTTGCCCCGGAGCTGGAAGGTGAGGCGCCCCGCCTGTTTCAACTGGCCTGCGATGACCGCCGTAATGGCGGTCATCTGGCCCAGGAGGGAAGCGGTGACCGGGCCGTAGCCCCGGCCTTCCTGCATCTGCTGCCAGGCCTGGTCCAGGTGCACCAGGGCGCCCCGGATATCCAGGTCGTCAAAGAGAAAACGGTGAATGGTGTCGGCCATGACTGCTCACAAAAAAGAAAAAGGAGGGGAAGGGGACGGGCCCCTTGGGCCCTGGGGCGCTTATTTCAGCAGGCTTTGGTAGGTATCCGGGGAAAAGCCCACCAGCAGCCGGTCTCCCACTTCCAGCACGGGGCGCTTGATAAGGCTGGGGTATTCGGCCATGAGGCTCAAGGCCTTGGCTTCATCCACATCCGTCTTCTGTTCCGGAGAGAGCTTGCGCCACATCAGCCCCTTGGTATTAAGCAGGGTTTCCCAACCCGCCTTGGCCGTCCACTCCGGCAATTTGGCGGCGGCCACCCCGGCCTTCTTGTAGTCCGTGAATTCGTAAGCCACACCGTTTCCCGTGAGCCAGGCAAAGGCCTTTTTCATGGTGTCGCAGTTCTTAATTCCCCAAAGACGCACGTTCTTAAGGTTTTTTTCTTGGCTGCTGGATGTGGCAGTGAGGGGGGCATTCGTCATGATCGTTTATTAACTGAGGTGTTATTCGTTATGAGAGGTTTGATCCGGATAGTTTTTCTTGTGCCAGGCGCCCAACTGTTTTAGGGCAGTATCCAGTGATAGCCATAACGAGAGGGGAAGAGCGAAAAGCAGGCAGGGCATCATTAAAAACAGTCCGTAATCGACGATCGCTGTGAGGTCAAAGCCCCAGAGAATGCAGTCATGAAAGCGTTTGGGATTGCCTTGGCACGCAAGATTGCCATAACCGTATGCGCCAAGCTTCCATCCGATGAATGTGTAGCCAAGGGGAATAATCGACAGAAGATACCTCTTGCTCCATGACAGCGTTTCCTCCCGTTTCCACAGAATGATCGGTGGAGCTAAAAGGGCAATCGCTAACATCAACATTAGGAGTAAGAAGAATGTCCTCATTGGCGGGTATATCTTAGATGTCCGGTCGACTCATATTTAATATCGTTATTCAGTCCTTGATACCGTAGACCTTGATCATGGCGTTCTCTGTTTCTTGGGGGAGGCGCTATTTTAGCGCCGCAGCTTGGCGAAGGCGGCGGCCATGGCGCCTTGAGTCTCGGGCTGGCGTTCAGTGCGCTGCCGGGCCTTGGCGGACAGGGGGGCGCCTGTCCGGGGGCCGCCGGGGGCTTTGCCCGGGGCGTCGTCCAGGCGCATGGTGAGGGCGACCCGCTTCCGGTCCAGGTCCACTTCCAGCACCTTGACCTTGACGATGTCGCCAGCCTTCACCACCTCGTGGGGGTCTTTGACGAATTTGTGGGAGAGGGCGGAGACGTGGACCAGGCCGTCCTGGTGTACCCCGATATCCACAAAGGCGCCGAAGGCGGCCACATTGGTGACTACCCCTTCCAGCAGCATGCCCGGCTCCAGGTCTTTCAGGGATTCCACCCCTTCCCGGAAGACCGCCGCTTTGAATTCGGGGCGGGGGTCCCGGCCCGGTTTTTCCAGTTCCTTGAGAATGTCCTGGACCGTGGGCAGGCCGAATTGCTCATCCGTGTATTTGGCCGGATTCAGGCTCTGGATCAGGCGGGCATCCCCAATTACTTCCTTGATGCCCTTTTTAATGTCGGCCAGGATGCGCTCCACCACCGGATAGGCTTCCGGGTGGACCGCCGAAGCGTCCAGGGGATTGGCCCCCTGGGGCACCCGGAGGAAGCCGGCGGCCTGTTCAAAGGTCTTGTCTCCCAGGCGGGGCACCTGTTTGAGGGCCGCCCGGTCCGGGAAGGCGCCATGCTGGTCTCGGTAGCTGACGATGTTGCTGGCCAGGCTCTGATTAAGGCCGGAAATCCGGGCCAGGAGGGGGATGGAGGCGGTATTCACATCCACTCCTACCCCATTCACGCAGTCTTCCACCACCCCGTCCAGAGCCCGGGCCAGCTTGCTCTGGGAGACGTCGTGCTGGTACTGGCCCACGCCAATGGCCTTGGGCTCGATTTTTACCAGTTCCGCCAGGGGGTCCTGGAGGCGTCGGGCGATGGACACGGCCCCCCGCAGGGACACATCCAGCTCGGGGAATTCCCGGGCGGCGAATTCGGAGGCGGAATAAACCGAGGCTCCGGCTTCCGAGACCACCACCTTGGTCAGGTTGGGATGGCCCAGGCGCTTGATCAGATCGCCCGCCAGCTTGTCCGTTTCCCGGGAGGCGGTGCCGTTGCCGATGGAAATTAAATCCACCTGGTGCTTCTGCACCAGGGCCCCCAATACGGCCAGGGAGCCTTCCCAGTCCCGGCGGGGTTCATGGGGATAGATGGTGGCCGTATCCAGGAGTTTGCCGGTCTTATCCACCACCGCCACCTTGACCCCGGTGCGGATGCCCGGGTCCAGGCCCATGGTGGCCCGATGGCCAGCAGGGGCAGCCAGGAGCAGATCCTTCAGGTTGCGCCCGAAGACCCGGATGGCCTCGTCTTCCGCCTTGTCCCGGAGCACGGTCATGAGTTCGGTTTCCAGGTGCAGGGCCATTTTTACCCGCCAGGCCCAGCGCACCGTGTCCTGCAACCATTTGTCCCCGGGGCGGCCCTGATCCTTGACGCCGAAACGCTTGGCAATGCGCTGTTCGCAGGGGTTGGGGCCGCTGGGCTTATTGGCTTCGTCCAGTTCGCTGTCTAGCACCAGGGTGAGACCGAGGAAGCCTTCATTGCGGCCCCGGAAGAGGGCCAGGGCCCGGTGAGAGGGAATGGCCAGCAGAGGTTCGGAAAAGTCGAAATAGTCCCGGAACTTGGCCCCTTCCGTTTCCTTGCCTTCCACCACGGTGGATTTCACCACCCCGTGTTCGTCCAGGTAATCCCGCAGCTGGCCCAGCAGTTCCGCATCTTCGGCAAAGCGTTCCATGAGAATCTGCCGGGCGCCGTCCAATACCGCCTTGATGTCGGCAAAACCCGCTTCCCCATTCAGGTAAGCCCCTGCTTCCGCCTCCGGATTCAGGCCCGGATCGGCCAGCAGGGCGTCGGCCAGGGGCTGGAGCCCGGCTTCCCGGGCGATCTGGGCCTTGGTGCGGCGCTTGGGCTTGTAGGGCAGATAAAGGTCTTCCAGGCGCTGCTTGGTGTCCGCCGCGTTGATTTCCCCGGCCAGGGCCGGGGTGAGCTTGCCCTGTTCCTCAATACTGGCAAGGATGGCCTTGCGGCGCTCTTCCAGCTCCCGCAAATAGGTGAGCCGCTCCTCCAGGGTGCGCAGCTGGGTGTCATCCAGTCCCCCGGTGGCTTCCTTCCGGTAGCGGGCGATGAAGGGCACGGTGGCGCCTTCGTCCAGCAGGGCGACGGCCGCCATAACCTGTTGGGGGCGGACGCCCAACTCTTCGGCAATGCGGTGTTCGATGGGAGGCAGCATGGTAATGGAGGACGAAAAAAAGAGCCGCACTATGCAGAAACTGGACACAAAAGACAAGGCGCCCCGCTTGAGGTAACATGGCCAAACGTAGCGATCATTTTGCGATATGCTGCGTGTATAAACGGTTTGCGGCCGGTTGCCCTTTTTCAGTGGGGGGCCGTAATGCCAACAGGCGGGGGGCGACGAACTCCGGTTCGTCCCAGGCGGGGTGTTAAAGCGCCCGATTGCCGGTGACAACAATAATCCCCCCGGTGTTTCCTTTTTGCGAAGCTGCGTGTCGTCTTGACCAAACAGCACGGACTGTCGTCCCGCCAATTTGTTTACCTGATCGTGGCCGTTCTGGCCTTGACGGGCATCTGCACTCTGCTGGGGTGGGAGTTGAAGCGCTCCTACGACGCGGAGCTGGCCTTTGCCGGGCGGGAGGCTGAAAACCTGGCGGCCACCCTGGAAAGCCAGGCCCGGGGCAAGGTGGAAAAGATCGATGTGGTGCTCCAAGAATCCCAGGCCCTCTTCGAAAGCCGCTATCCGGAAGGCTTGCCCGTGGCGGGCTCGGCCCGTTCCGCGGAACTTAACCTGAGCCTGGCCCGGCTCCTCTCCCGCATTCCCGAATCCCAAAGCCTGCGCATCGTTAATGCCCAGGGCCATTTTGTCTTCGACGCCAACGGGGCCCCCAGTTCCCAGTACGTGGGGGACCGGACCTATTTCCAACGGCAGAAGAACGATCCGGGGGCCGGGCTGATTATTTCCGAGCCCATTTTCGCCCGCCTTACCCATAACTGGGTGGTGACCATCAGCCGCCGCCTGGAAGACCGGCGGGGCCATTTCATTGGCCTGGTCCAGGCCGCCATTAATGCGGATTCCCTCCAGCGGGCCTACGAAAACCTCAATGTGGGCAAGGGGGGCAGCATCTCCCTCTACGATGACGGCTTCCATATGGTGGCCCACCAGCCCGCCATGCCGGACCGGATGGGCCAGACCATGAACAGTCCGGAGGTGGCGGCCCAGATCCGGGGTAAGGAGCGGGGCTACTTCGTCGCCAATGCCTATCAGGACGGGGTGAAGCGGCTCTATGGCTTTCACCGGGTTTCCGGCCTGCCCCTGGTGGTCTTTGTGGGCCTGGCCTACGACGAGGTACTTTCCGAGTTCTACCGCAAGGCCACCTATTACAGCGTCAGCGCCCTGTTGCTGGTGCTCGCCCTGCTGGGCTTGATCCTGGCTTGGCAGCGGAGCTATACCCAGGCCATGTTCATGGCCCGGGAAATGAGCGACGCCTATGACCAGTCCGCCTCCCGTATCCGGGCCCTGCTGGACAGCATTCCCGATCTGGCCTGGATCAAGGACGACCATTTCCGCTTCCATGCGGTCAATGAGGCCTTTGCCGAACTATGCGGCAAGCCGGTGAAGGAAATTCTCGGCCGCACCGCCTTTCAGGTCTGGCCCCAGCCCCTGGCCAAGGCCTTCCACGCCCACGATGAGGAGGCTATCCGGCGCGGTGAGCCGGTGCGCTTTGAAGTGGAGGTGGAGGATCAGCAGGGGGCGATGAAGACCCTGGACTTCATCCGGGTGCCGGTGCGGGACGAGGATGGCCGGGTGGTAGGGGTGGCCGGGGTGGCCCGGGACATTACGGAACGCAAGGAATCGGAAGCCAAAATCCGCCATCTGGCGGAACACGACGCCCTGACCGGCCTGCCCAACCGGACCCTGCTCGGGGAGCGGATGGCGGACGCCATTACCTCCGCCA
Source organism: Azospira inquinata (assembly GCF_018905915.1). NCBI lineage: Bacteria > Pseudomonadati > Pseudomonadota > Betaproteobacteria > Rhodocyclales > Rhodocyclaceae > Azospira > Azospira inquinata. The sequence continues at coordinate 223,968 of NZ_CP064782.1, read as the reverse complement.
TGGGGGAATCGGTGCAGATGGCCCTGCTGTACCTGGATCTGGACCATTTCAAGAATATCAACGACTCCCTGGGCCACGAGCTGGGGGATTTGCTGCTCCAGCAGGTGGCGGAGCGGCTGCGTCAGTGCCTGGGGCCCCGGGATGTGTTGAGCCGTTCCGGCGGCGACGAATTTTCCCTGTTGCTCACGGATTGCAGCGGGGTGGCCATGATCGGCCGCACGGCGGAACGGCTGCTGGGCATTTTCGATTCCCCCTTCTCCATTTCCGGCCACGAACTGGGCCTGACCGCCTCCATCGGCATCAGTGTTTATCCCATGGATGGCACGGACCTGGGGGCCCTGCTGAAAAACGCCGATGCGGCCCTGTTCTCCGCCAAGGCGGCGGGGCGCAACAACTACCAGTTCTTCACCCCGGAAATGAACGCCCGGGTGTTTGAGCGCCTCTCCCTAGAAAATAGCCTGCGCAAAGCCCTGGCCCGGAACGAACTTGTGCTCCACTACCAGCCCCAGTTCGACGTTATGGGAGAGCCCCGGCTCTTCGGCTTTGAAGCCCTGCTGCGCTGGCAGCATCCGGATCAGGGCCTGGTGCCCCCGTCCCGCTTTATTCCTATTGCGGAGGAAACGGGCCTCATTCTGCCCATCGGGGAATGGGTGCTGCGGGAGGCCTGTCGCCAGCTGGTGGCTTGGCAGACCCGGGGCCTGCCCCGCTGTACCGTGGCGGTGAATCTCTCTGCCGTCCAGTTCCGCCAGCACAATCTGGCCGCCATGGTGGCCGCTGCCCTGCGGGATACGGGCCTGGCCCCGGCCCAGCTGGAACTGGAAATTACGGAAAGCCTGTTGATGGACGACACGGAGCGGGCGGTGCAGGTCTTGCAGGATTTGAAAGCCCTGGGGGTGCGCCTGTCCCTGGACGACTTCGGTACGGGCTATTCCAGCCTGGCCTATCTGAAGCGCTTCCCCCTGGACAAGATCAAGATTGACCAGTCCTTCGTCCGGGATCTGACCCACGACGCGGGGGATGCGGCCATTACCCAGACCATTATTGCCATGGCCCGCTCCTTAAGCATGGGGGCCATTGCGGAAGGGGTGGAAACCCCGGAACAGCTGGCCTATCTGCGCCGCCACCACTGCAAGGAAGTTCAGGGGTTCTATTTCAGTGCCGGGGTGCCGGCGGATCAGGTGCCGGCCCTGTTTAGCCCGGACTGGCTGCCAGCGGCGGAGCGCCGCCCCCCTCCGGTGGAACGGCCCCAGGCCTGAGCCGGTTCCGGAGCGGAAATATTTCGCACCAACCGGGCCGGACCCCGGCGCCAATGGCATAATCCCCGCCAGGCGCCCCAACCGCGTTGCAGGGTCGGCCTCCGCTTGCGGCGGAGTGCTTCCCGGGGACGGCCCGCCGACCCATTTCCACAAGAAGGGAGTTTCCCATGCAGGTTCAAACCTATCTTTTCGGCACCATCGAGGTGAATCCGGAAACCATCATCACCTTTCCCGACGGTTTCACCGGTTTTGAGGACTGCAAGCGTTTCAAGCTCATTCACGAACAACTGGAAGGGGAGCCGGTGAGCTATACCCTCCAGTCCGTAGACCGTTATGACGTGGCCTTCCAGATCATGGACCCGGCCACCCTGGGCTTTCATTACGAACTGGAAGTGACCGAACCGGAAATGGCCAAGCTCCAGGTCAAATCCCCGGAAGAAGTAGCCGTGATGGTCATGCTCTTCAAGCGGGCCAATGCCCAGGGAAACGGGGACAGCGGTCTGCGGGCCAGCTTCCGGGCGCCCCTGCTGATTAACCCGGTGGCCCGTCTGGGCCTGCAAAAGGTGATCCGGGCCGTGCAGCCCAAGGTGACCTTGACCAATCTGAGCAGCGCCGTCTAAGGAGGCTGAGCCCCTTCCCGGTAAGCACCGGGGCCGGGCAAACCGGCCTTGTACCTGGGCCCGGATGAATCTTGGGGCCCGTAAAAAAAGCCGCCTGAGCTTAATGCTTCGGCGGCTTTTTTGTGGCTGGGTGCGGGTGGAGATTCGGGGCGAATGGGTGGGCAGGAAGCCGGTTGGCGGTGGGTCTAGCGGGGCTTCTGGGTTGGGCTGGGCTATCCCCTCCATTTTTCCGGCGAGGACGCCGGGCATTCGGGCCAGGGAGCCGATCCTCCCGCGAGGAGGCTCAAAGTCCGGTCAGAAGTCTTAACGTCCGCTCGGCCTCCCCCGCAGGAAAGGGCGTCCGGGCTACCCGTTTTCCTAACGGCGCCCGCCGCTGGGGCTTCTGGCTAGACCAAGGGCTGCAAGTTTTCCCGGTAACGCCGGGCGTTTTCTTCGTAGTGACGGGCGCTTTTCGCCAGCTTGGCGATTTCTTCCTCCGTCAGTTCTCGCACCACCTTGGCGGGGGAGCCCATGATCAGCACCCCGTCCGGATAGACCTTGCCCTCGGGCACCAGACTGCGGGCGCCCACCAGGCTATGGGCGCCGATTACCGCCCGGTTCAGGATGACGCTGCCGATGCCGATCAGGGCACCGTCCCCCACGGTACAGCCGTGGAGCATGACCAGATGGCCCACGGTCACGTCCCGGCCCAGGGTCAGGGGCACCCCCAGGTCCGTGTGGAGCACGGAGCCGTCCTGGATATTGGTTCCGGCGCCGATGGTGATGGGATCGTTGTCTCCCCGCAACACCGCATTCCACCACACGGAGGCCCCGTCCCCCAGGCGCACGTCGCCGATCACCGTGGCGTTGGGGGCAACCCAGACTTGGTTGCCCGTTTGGGGCGTTTTGTCTCCGAGGCGGAAGAGGGACGAGGACATGGGGACTCCAGCAAAAGAGGGGTGGGTCCGGGGGCGGTCAACCCGCCGGAACGGCCCCGGTTGAGGGATCGCCATGTTAGCAAAGCTTTGGGGTTTTGCCCCGAGGGGGATAGGCTCCGGCGCTGTGCCGGTCAGGGAGGCGGTCTGCCACCCTTGGGGAGGACCGGGTTGGCTGCTTTTTCCCTGGTGGGGAAATGGCGGCAGGAAAAGGGAAGGGAGGTAGGGCCTGCTTGCCCAGGCGCTCCTAGAACCAGGCTTCCACCTTGCTGCGGCTGGGAACCCCTCCGGCGTGGACCACCTGTCCGTCAATGAGCACCGCCGGGGTAGTCATGACCCCGTAGGCCATGATGGCGGCCAGGTCCTCCACCTTTTCTAGGGCAATGGGGATGGCTTTCTCCCGGGCCACGGTGGTGATCAGTTCCACCGTATTCCGGCAGTTCGCACAGCCCGTGCCCAACACTTTGATGTCTTTCATGGTGAATCCTCCGGGTTACAGCAACCAGTTGAAGAGATAGCCCACCAGCAGTATTCCCCCGGCGACCACCCCGGCGAAGGTGGCGATCAGCCGGGGTTTGAGGGCTTTTCTCAGGATGATCATTTCCGGGGCGGAGAGGGCGATAACGCTCATCATGAAGGCCAGCACCGTTCCCAGGGCCGCCCCCTTGCCGATCAGGGCTTCCACGATGGGAATGATCCCGGCGGCGTTGGTGTACATGGGTACTCCCAATACCACGGCGGCGGGTACGGCCCACCAGACCTCCCGGCCCATGAAGGAAGCCATAAAGTCCTCGGGCACATAGCCGTGGATGCCCGCTCCCAGAGCGATCCCCGCCAGGATATAGGGCCACACCTTGCCCACAATATTGCGGATGTGTTCCACCCCCTGGGCGAAGCGTTCCGGCCAGCCCTGGGCTTCTCCCTGGTAGTCTGGCGCCTGCCGGTTTTGCAACTGGCGGACCCAGTCTTCCAGCTGGTTTTCCATGCCCAGGCGGCCGATGATCAGGCCGGACACAATGGCGACCGCCAGTCCCAGACCCAGATAGAGGGCCGCCACCTTCCAGCCGAACATACCGAATAGGAGGGCCAGGGCTACCTCATTCACCATGGGGGCGGAGATGAGGAAGGAAAAGGTGACCCCCAGGGGCACCCCGGCGGAGAGAAAGCCGATGAACAGGGGAACGGCGGAACAGGAACAGAAGGGGGTCACTATGCCCAGGGCGGCGGCCAGCATATTGCCCAGCCCCATGCGCCTGCCGGACAGCAGGGCCCGGGTACGTTCCGGGGCGAAAAAAGTTTGGATCACCCCCATGACAAAGACTACGGCAACGAGCAACAGCAGCACCTTGGGGGTGTCGTAGCAAAAGAAGTGTAGGGCTTCCCCCAGGCGGGTCTGGCGGGTCAGGCCCAGCAGGGCTAATACCCCATCGGCCCAGGAGGTAAGGCTGGCATAGGCGGCCACCCAGGCCAGGGTGGCGGCGCCCAGGCGTATCAGCCAGGGCGTCAGGCGGGGAGCGGGGGCGGTGCTCATAGGGGGGACCGGGAGGAGGGGGCTTCGTACCAGCCCCGGCTGGCGGTGACTACCCGGACCACCAGGAGCATGACCGGAACTTCGATCAGGACCCCTACCACGGTGGCCAGGGCGGCCCCGGACTGGAAGCCGAAGAGGCTGATGGCGGTGGCCACAGCCAGTTCAAAGAAATTAGAGGCGCCGATTAGGGCCGACGGGCAGGCCACATTATGGCTTTCCCCCAGCTGCCGGTTCAGGCCGTAAGCCAGGGCGGCGTTGAACAGCACCTGGATCAGGATGGGCACGGCCAGCAGGGCGATGACCAGGGGCTGATCCAGAAGGGCCTGGCCCTGGAAAGCAAACAGCAGCACCAGGGTGGCTAGAAGGGCGGCCATGGACCAGGGGCCGGTTTTTTCCATGGTCACTTCCAGGGCGTCGGGGCCCCGGCCCAGCAGTCGGTGGCGCCAGGCCTGGGCCAGTATGACGGGGATCAGGATATAGAGTCCCACCGAAGTCAGCAGGGTGTCCCAGGGCACCTGGATGGCGGACATGCCCAGGAGCAGGGCCACCAGGGGGGCGAAGGCAAAGATCATGATGCTGTTGTTCACCGCCACCTGGGACAGGGTGAACAGGGGGTCGCCCCCGGACAGGCGGCTCCAGACAAAAACCATGGCGGTGCAGGGGGCCGCCGCCAGGAGAATGAGGCCGGCGATGTAGCTATCCACCTGGGCCGCGGGCAGCAGGGGGGCGAACAGGTGGCGCAGGAACAGCCAGCCCAGAAAGGCCATGGAAAAGGGCTTCACCAGCCAATTTACCAACAGGGTCACGGCGATGCCCCGCCAGTGGCGCCCCACCTGATGCAGGGCACTGAAATCCACCTTGACCAGCATGGGGATGATCATGATCCAGATGAGCAGGCCCACGGGCAGATTGACCCGGGCCACCTCTAGGCTACCAATGGCTTGGAACAGGCCCGGGGCCAGGCGTCCCAGGCCGATACCCGCCAGAATGCAGAGGGCTACCCAGGCGCTGAGATAACGCTCGAATCCCCCCATGGGGGCAGTGGATGCCCCTTTGCCGGGGGCCGGGCAGGGATTGGGATGGGTCATGGGGCCTCCTCTAAGCCCAGGGCCTGGACCACGGCGGGCACCAGCCGGGTCCGGATATCCTTTTCCAGGGCCACAAAGGCGGCCAGGGGCTGGCCGTGGGGGTCCGGGAAACTGAGGTGCAGGCGGGGTACGGGCCGGGGGAATACCGGGCAGCTTTCCCGGGCGTTATCGCAGACGGTGACCACCAGATCAATGGCTTCCCCCAGCACCGCTTCCACGGGCTTGGGAACCAGGCCTTCCCCGGGGACGCCCGCCCGGGCCAGGGCGGTGAGGGCCAGGGGCGCCACCTGGGGCTGGGGTCGGGTGCCCGCCGATAGGGCTCGCACCCGGCCTGCCAGGACCTGGTTAAGAATGGCTTCCCCCATCTGGGAACGGCAGGAATTCCCGGTGCAGAGCACCAGCACGGTTTTTGGCTCATTCATGGTTCGCCTCCTGGGGCGTGTCTTTCAGCCCGGCCCGGCGTTTTTCCGTGGTATCGCAACAATGGGTCTGGGGCAGGCAGTTCTGTCCCTGGCAACAGTTGCTGGTAAGGAAGGAGATCAGGTCATCCATCACCGGATAGTTGGCGGAATAGTGGATAAAGCGGCTGGAGCGCTCCCCGGAAATCAGCCCCACCCGGCTCAAATGGGCCAGATGAAAGGAGAGGGTGGCGGGGACCATCCCCAATTCCTCCCCAATGGCGCTGGCGTTGATGCCCCCTGGCCCGGCCTGGACCAGGAGACGGAAAATGGCCAGCCGGGATTCGTGTCCCAGGGCAGCCAAGAGCTCGGCGGCGTTTAAGGTTTCCATATTTCGAAGATTATCGAAATATGGAAGGAAGAACAAGAGGCAATCCCGGCCTGGGTTCAGCGGACCTGCTGCCAGGGCCTGGGTCCGAAAGAGTGGCCGTCTAGCCCAGGCTGCCACCCCCGGCGACGTCATCAACGCCATTTCGGTGGGCCTGGAGACAGCCTCTGAGCCCGGGAGATAGCCTGGAAAGGGGGATAGGGCGGAGTGCTGCGTTGGCAGGGTGAGTTGGGAAAGGGCAGGTAAGCTCCCGAGTTGGGATTACCCCTTCGTTTTCCCCTTTTACCGCTTTCCTCCGCGGGGAAGACCGGCTGGTTTCCCTATTCCTCCGCCCTAATTCCTGCTACCTCAACCCGCCCTTCCCGTTCACTAAACACCACCTGCACCTTCATCCCCGGTTTTAACCCTTGCAGCTGGGCCGGGTCTTTGACGGGGAAGTACATGGTCATGGCGCTCATGTGGAGGCTGGGGACGGGGGCGTGGGTGAGCATGACCCGGGCTTTGGCAATATCCACTTTGCGGATCAGGGCGGGGATGGCGGGGGCTTCGGATTCTGCGGGGACGGTGCCCTGACCTGCGATGGGGATGGGGCTCATGCCCATGGGGGCAGCGGAATGGTCCATGGACATTTCCTGAGCCTGGAGGGCGGTGAAAGGAAGGAGGACCAGGGGGATGAGCAGAATTTTGGGGAACATGGGAATTTCCTGAAAAAAATTAAAAAATGGTTTCGTTGCCGGAAGCAAAGCCGCCAGATTTAGAACCAGAAACGCAGACCGGCGACCCAGCGGGTTTCCTGGCGGGGATTACCCTCCGCTTCCGCCAGATTGGCGCTGCGGCCCCACCGGGTAGCCCGTTCCACCCCCAGGTAGGGGGCAAACTGGCGGGTGAATTCGTAGCGCAGGCGCAGGCCCCAGGTACTGTCTGTCACTCCCCGGCCCACTTCCCGGGCCGGGTCGTCCTTGCCGTAGGCATTCAATTCCAGCCGGGGCTGGAGGATCAGGCGCCGGGTCAGGAGCAGGTCGTATTCCGCTGCCGCCCGTAGGGCGCTGCGGCCGTCGCTGCCCAGGTAAAGGGTGGCTTCCACGTCGAACCAGTAGGGGGCCAGCCCCTGGAGGCCCAGGGCCAGCCAGGTCCGGTTCTGGTGGCCGCCGCTGTCATAGCGCAGGCCACTTTGCACGTCCCAATAGGGGGCCAGGGCGTGGCTCCACAGCACCTCGCTGCGGGCTTCCTGGAAGCGGCCCCGGGCGTGTTCTCCTTCCGCCTTCAGCACTAGCCGGTCAAAGTCCTGGCCAAACCAGGCCTGGGCGTCGTAGGCGTTGGCGTTGCCGTTTTTGGTGGAGACATGTTCCAGCCGGTCCAGGTGCAGGGCGGCGAAACTGGCTTCATCCGCCAGTTTCAAGGGGGGAAGACCGGGCAGACGGTAGGGGCCGGCGTCCCGGGTATAGCCGTCGCTGTAGGCGTGGGGGTCCCGGGCGTCCGCCGGTGGGGGACCGCCCTGGGCGTCGTCCATTTCAGCATCCATGTCCATGGACATCATGGGGTCTTCGCTGGCAGCCGCAGTGGCTGCGCTGGTTATGGCCGCTGGGGGCGCTATCTGGGGCGCCGCCTGAGCCGGGGCGCCGGAGAGCAGGGGCAGCAGCACCCCGAGCAGCAGGGGGATGCATCCGGTGGAAGGCAGGCTTCGGTGCCGGGGTGCGTCCGGAAAAAGACGGGGGCAAGTGGGGCGGGAGGGGAACAAAACGGCCATGGCAAAGGCTTTCAGTGGCATGGGGAAAAGGGGGCGGGAGCTGGCGCAAGGGTTGGGGGGCCGGGGCTTCAGGCCACCACCACTTCCCGGAACATGCCCGCCGCCATGTGGAGCATCAGGTGGCAATGCCAGACCCAGCGCCCCAGGTTTTCCGCTGTAATGCGCAGGGCCACCTGCTGGGCGGGCTGGACCGGCACGGTGTGGCGGCGCACCAGGAAGTGGCCTGCCGGGTCTTCCACATCGCTCCACATGCCGTGGAGGTGCATGGGGTGGGTCATCATGGTGTCGTTGTGAAACACCACCCGGAGCCGTTCCCCGGGGCGGAAGTGAATGGGGGTGGATGGGCCGAAGGGGAGGCCGTCCAGGGACCAGGTGTAGCGCTCCATGTTGCCCGTGAGGTGGAGTTCCAGTTCCCGATCCGGCTCCCGGGGGTCCGGGTCCCCGCCCCGGGTGTGCTGGTCCGCCAGGGTCAGCACCCGGCGGCCGTTGTGGCGCAGGCCCACCCCCGGGTCGTCCAGGTTGATGCGGGGCACATCCACCCGCATGTCCGTGCCCGGGCCGTATTCCGTTTGGGCGTGGTGTACCGCCCGGGGCGTTCCCTGGCCGCCCATCATGGCTCCCATCATGTCGTCCATGTTCAGCCATTGGGGCGGGTCCAGGGCCGGAATGGGGGCTTCCAGACCGTCCTGCACCGCCAGGGTGGCCCGGGCGTAGCCGCTCCGGTCCATGGCCTGGGCGAAGACCGTGTAGGCCTCGTCCCGGGGCGTCACCAGGGCGTCGTAGGTTTCCCCCGGGCCCAGGCGAAATTCCTCCACGGTCACCGGCTCCAGGTCCGTGCCGTCGGCCTGGACCAGGGTCAGGGCTAGACCGGGGATGCGCACATCGTAAAAGGTATGGGCGGCCCCGTTGATGAAGCGCAGGCGCACCCGCTCTCCCGGGCGGAAGAGGCCGGTCCAGTTGCCCGCTGGGGGCTGGCCGTTGATCAGGTAAGTCAGGGTATCCGCCGAAAGATCGGCCAGATCCGTGGGATTCATGCGCATGCGCTGCCACATGCGGCGCTTGGTTAGGGCCTGCTGCCAGCCCAGCCGGGCCACGTCCCGGAAAAAGTCCGGGGCCGTGGGCCGCAGCCGGTTGTAGTAATCGCTCAGGACCTTGAGCTTGGCAAAGACGGCCATGGGGTCTTCGTCGGTCCAATCCCCCAGGTGGAGGATATGTTCCCGATCCGCCCCCAGGCCTTCGGGAATGGCGGGTTCAATGATAATGGCCCCGTAAAGACCGGTGAGTTCCTGCATACCGGAATGGGAGTGGTACCAGAAGGTGCCCTTCTGGCGCACCTGAAAACGGTAGGTGAAGGTGGCGCCCGGGGCGATGCCGGCGAAGCTCACCCCGGGTACCCCATCCATCTCGTAGGGCAGCAAAATGCCGTGCCAGTGAATGGAGGTGGCCTCCGCCAGCCGGTTGGTGACGTGAATCGTGACCGTTTCCCCCTCCTTCCACACCAGGGTGGGGCCGGGAAAACTGCCATTGAGCGTGGTGGCCAGGCCCGGGCGGCCGGTGAAATTGACCCGGGTCTGGGCGATGACCAGATGGAATTCCCGGCCCCGTAACACGGGGGCGGTGCCCAGGCCCGCCGGGGGTACCGCTTCGGTGACCGCTGGGCCCATGCCCGGGGAGGCCAGGGCGCGGGTCCCCAGGCCCAGCAACAGGCTGCCCGCCCCCAATCCTTGGACAAAGCGGCGGCGGTCGGGACGGCGGGGGGAGGATGGCAGGGAAGACATGGGGCCCATTCCGGCAAAGACAATGGACCCATGATGGGAGGAAGCGCCTGTTAGCCGGGTGACCGGAGCATTACATTTCTGTCATCTGGGCGTCGGGGCTGGCGGGGGGTGGGGGTGAGTGATGGGGAAGGGCCTCTTGGCGAATAGGATGAATCTGGCGCCTGGACCTCACGGCCTCCCTTTCTAGGCCCCTTTGGTGGATGAGAGGGGGGGCGCAGATCGGCGGCCCCTGGCGATCTCAAAGGCATTGGGACAGGCCGGGGCTGAAGCCAAATTTCCCCGGGATCGTTCCGGAAAACCGCCCTGACCGGGCCCCAACACCGGTTTCAGCCTTCCTCCGAAGGGGCGGGAAAATGGAGGGTGAAACAGGTGTCCCCCGGCACCGACGTCACCGTGGCCTCCCCTCCGTGGGCGGCCATGATGGCCCGGGTGATGGCCAGCCCCAGGCCCGTGCCTTCCCCCCTGGCCTGCCGGGCCGGGTCGGCCCGGTAAAAGCGGTCAAAGAGCCGGGGCAGGTGTTCCGGGGCAATGGGGGCGCCGCTGTTATGTACGGCCAGGCTTAAGCCCCCCTGGGGCGCGTTTTCCAGAATCACCGTCACCTGGCCTTTCGCCGGGGTGTGGTGCAGGGCGTTGGAGACCAGATTGGCTACCGCCCGGCGCAGCATGAGCCGGTCCCCGCTCACCGTGCCCTGGCCCGTCACGGTCAGGGCTATGCCCCCGTCTTCCGCCAGCACCTCGTAGTAGGCGCACAGGCTGCGCACCTCCGACCCCAAATCCACCCGTTCCCGGTGGGGCAGGGCCGGGGGCGGGTCGGCCTGGGCCAGGAAAAGCATGTCGCTGATGATGGGGCCCAGCCGTTCCAGTTCCTCCGCGTTGGAGGCCAGAATGTCCCGGTATTCCGCCGCCGTGCGGGCCTTGGAAAGGGTCACCTGGGTCTGGGTGAGCAGGTTGCTCACCGGGGTGCGCAGCTCATGGGCCAGATCGGCGGAAAAATCGGACAGGCGGCGGAAGGCGTTTTCCAGCCGTTCCAGCATGGCGTTGAGACTGGCGGCCAGGGCTTCCAATTCCGGGGGCACGTCGTTGAGATCGATGCGCCGGTCCAGGCGGCTGGGGGTGATGGCGGCGGTCTTGCGGCGGATTTCCCGCAGGGGCGCCAGGCCCCGGCCCACGGCGGCCCAGCCCGCCAGGCCCATGACCAGGGCCGCCGCTACCACAAAGAACCAGAGGCGGCGCTGAAAGGCGGCCATAAAGTGGTCGTGGTGCCGGGTGTCCAGGGCCAGGGCCAGGGTATAGGGGTGTCCCTCCGGCCCAGGGACCGTGCTGGCAAAGCCCCGGAAAGCCACGCCCTGCCCGGTGTGCCAGAGGCGGGGCGTGGGGGCGGCGGCCTCGGCCACCGGATGGGCCAGCAGTTCCGGGGGAAATTCCCCCGCCGGGCCGTAGGCGTAGAAAGGGCGCCCGTCCGGGCCCCAGAGGGCCAGACTCAGGCCGTGGTGGCCCACCAGGGCGCCGTCCAGGCGCTCCGCCAGATGGGACGGGGCTTCCCGGGCCAGGGCCTGGCGCACCAGTTCCCGTTTGCCCGTGAGCTGTTCCATGTCCTGTTCCACAAAGTGGGCTTCCACCGCCCGGCCGATGAAGAGTCCCAGGAGCAGGAGCACGGTGGTGGAGGCGGCGGCGAACAGCAGGGTGAGGCGCAGGGTGAGGGAGGGGCGGGCCCCGGGCTTAAGATGGGACATCCGGACCTTCCTCCCCCTCCGGGTCCAGCACATAGCCCATGCCCCGCACGGTGCGGATGAGCTTGCGGGGGAAATCCTCATCCACCTTGGCCCGCAGGCGGCGGATGGCCACATCGATCACATTGGTGTCGCTGTCGAAATTCATGTCCCACACCTGGGAGGCAATGAGGGAGCGGGGCAGCACCTCCCCCTGGCGCCGCAGGAGCAGTTCCAGAAGGGCGAATTCCTTGCCTGTCAGCTCCAGGCGACGGCCGGCCCGGGTCACCCGGCGGCGCAGCAGATCCATGTCCAGATCGGCGGCGGCGAGCCGGTCGATGTCCTGACGGGGCCCGCCCCGGCGCAACAGGCTGCGTACCCGGGCCAGCAGTTCGGCAAAGGCAAAGGGCTTGACCAGATAGTCGTCCGCCCCCAGCTCCAGGCCCTTCACCCTATCCTCGATCTGGTCCCGGGCGCTCAAGAAAAGCACGGGCACCTCCGGTTTCACCCGGCGCACCGCCTGCAATATTTCCCAGCCGTTCCGGCCCGGCAGCATCACATCCAGGACCATGAGGTCGTAGGGTTCTTCCAGGCCCAGGGTCAGGCCCGTATCCCCGTCCCGGGCCAGATCCACGGCAAAGCCCGCTTCTTCCAGCCCCTGCCGCAGATAGTCTCCGGTTTTGGGTTCGTCTTCCACCACCAGGATTTTCACCGCCCGTTCTCCCTTGGTTGCGCCAGCTCCTATTGTGGCGGAAAGGGCGGCCCGGGGGGATTACAAGGCTGTAATCCGGGGCTGGCCTGGTTTGGCCACCCGGACCACCCGTCCCCGAATCGCCCCGGCGGGCCACATTTGCTTACAAGTCTTGGCAAAACCTTACATGTTCCCTGTCCCGCCGGAGCCGGGGCGGGCCGTTAAGGGAAGAGGGCCGCCCTGGGGCGGCCGTGGCGGCGCCGGGATTTGGAATCCTACCCAGGCCGCCGAGAGCACGAAGCGCCCCCCGGGGCGAATAAGGAGACGGATGATGAAAAGAATGACATGGCGGGCCCTGGCCCTTTGTCTGGCCTGCTCCGCCGCAGGCGGAACGGCCTGGGCTGGCGCCTGGGATTTACAGGTGCGCTCCGGCCCGGTGGTGGTGGATCTGGGAACGCCCCCGCCGCCAGCCCGGGTGGAAGTGGTGCCGGCGCCCCGCTACGGCTATGTGTGGGCGCCCGGCTACTGGGCCTGGGACGGTTACCGCTACTTCTGGGTGGCCGGGCGCTGGATGGGGGAACGGCCCGGCTATGTCTACGCGCCGGGCCGCTGGGAGCCCCGGGGCCCCCATTGGCATTACGTGCCCGAACATTGGGAGGTACGGGCTCGCCGGTCGCCCCCACCGCCGGAATGGCATCACGGGGATCGGCATTGGGACGGGGATCGGCCCGGCTGGCACGGCCCCCGTTAGGCCCGGCCCATGAAAAAGCCCGGAGGGCCGCTGCTGGCGGCTCTCCGGGCTTGGGCGGAAATGGGGATGAAACGCGGGGCGGAGAAAGGCTTAGCGCCGGGGGCGCAGCTGCTCCATCTGGGCTTTTTCCTGCTCCCGACAGCTACGCAGGGCTTCCGGATTGGCCGCGCTCTGGACGCAATTCACCGTGCCTTGCAGGGCCTGAATGCGGGCCTGGAGGTGTTGCAGCATTTCCTGTTTGTGCTGGGCGAAATTGGGGCCCGCCGGGGGCGGCCCGGGGGGCGCCGGTGGGGTCTGGGCCAGGGCAGGCAGGCTGAAGGCGGCGGCCAGGGCCGCGCCACCGAGCAGTTTGGCGAACGCTTGCATGGAACATCCTCCGGTGAGGGCTAGGGAAAAATTCAGGCTAACCGGATTAGCTGACCGGCTTATGACGGGGCGGGGGCTCGGGAAGTTAGAGGCTGCTTCAGACAGTTCAGGCGGAACAGGCGGAACAGGCGGAACAGGCGGAATCAGCGGCAGAAGCGGCAGAAGCGGCAGAGGCGGCAGAGGCGGCAGAAGCGGGCGCCCCTGGGGGGCGGAGCTCTGGTAGGGCACTACCCCGGCCCCCAAAAAACATCCTGTCAGCCAAGAAAGACGGACTTCTTCCTTTTGGCCCCCGGGAGAAGCCCACAGGTCGGGCCTCTTCCCAAGGGCTGGCTGGGGAGGGCCGTCAGTTGGTCCGGACAGCCAGGGCGGCCAGCATGTCTTTCAGGTAGGTCCAGCAGGCGTCCACCGTGGCGATTTCCACCCGCTCCCCGGGGGCGTGGGCGCCCCGGATGGTGGGGCCGAAGGAAATCATGTCCAGGTCCGGATATTTGGCGCCGATGATGCCGCATTCCAGGCCCGCGTGGATCACCTGAACCTGGGCCGGGGCACCGAAGCGCTTGGCATAGACCCCCTGGGCCAGGGCCAGGAGGGGGGAGGCGGCGTTGGGCTGCCAGGCGGCGTAGCCGTCGGCGATGGTGGCCTGGGCCCCGGCCAGGCGGAAGAGCCCGGCGATTTCCCCGGCCAGGGCCCGGCTGCCCGAATCCCGCAGGGAGCGGACCATGAAATTGGCGCTGAATTCCCCCTCCCGCAGGGCCAGGACTCCCAGATTATTGGAGGTTTCCACCACCCCGGGCAGTTGCTGGCTCCAGCGCCGCACGCCGTGGGGCGCGGCCCCCAGGGCGGCCAGGAGCCCTTGCCGGGCGGTGTTTTCCAGGATGCGTTGGGGCAGGTCCACCGCTTCCAGGGTGAGGGTCAGCCCCCCATCCACCCCCGCCAGTTCTTCCCGGAACAGGGCCTGGTAGCGGGCCAGGGCGTCTTGCAGGTGGGCCGCCCGGTCGGCGCCAGCCAGCACCACCCGGGCCCGGGCTTCCCGGGGCAGGGCGTTGCGGGCGGCACCGCCGATGAGGACGGCCAGGCCCAGGTCGGCCCATTCCGGGGTTTGGGTCAATTCGGCCAGGAGGCGCACCAGGAGCTTGATGGCGTTGCCCCGTTCCTTGTGGATGTCGATGCCCGAATGGCCCCCCACCAGCCCGGCCAGGGTAATGCGGTAGGCCTGTTCACCGGGGGCCGGGGCCCGGGTGGCCAGGGTCTGGCTCACATTCACATCCACCCCACCGGCGCAGCCCAGGTAGAGCTGTCCCCATTCTTCCGTGTCGATATTGAGCAGGTAACGGCCTTCCAGGCGGCCCGGGGCCAGGCCCAGGGCGCCGCCCATGCCCGCTTCCTCATCCACGGTGAACAGGGCTTCCAGGGGGCCGTGATCCAGGTCATCCGCCCCCAGGGCGGCCAGGGCCAGAGCCACCCCCAGGCCGTTGTCCGCCCCCAGGGTGGTGTGCCGGGCCAGGAGCCAGCCTTCTTCCACCTCCGCCTGAATCGGGTCCCGATGAAAGTCGTGGCCGCCCTCCCCATTCTGCTGGCAGACCATGTCCAGGTGGCCTTGCAGTACCACCCCCGGCGCTTTTTCCCGGCCCGGGGCGGCGGCTTTGCGCAGAATCAGGTTGCCCACCGGGTCAATTTCTACCGTTAGCCCCCGGGCCCGACCCCAATCCGCCAGCCGATCCCGAATGGCGGCTTCGTGTTTGGAGGGGCGGGGGGTATCGCACAGTGTCTGGAAATGGGCCCAGACGGAGCGGGGCTCCAGGGTATTAAAAGGGGCGTGGACCAGGGGGGTGGAATCTTTAGCGTTCATGGCAACGGGCCCGGGGCGGCGCCATAATGGCGCCTTTGCCCACCGGGCATGAAATTGAAGAAAGCCATGACCATATCAGATATCCAGGACCTCACCCAAAGGCTGCGCCGCTTCCGGGACGAACGGGACTGGGCCCAATTCCACACCCTGCGCCACCTGATCGTGTCCTTGAACCTGGAAGCGGGGGAGCTTTTAGAACTCACCCAATGGAAAAGCGACGCCGAAGTGGCGGCCCTGCCCCTGGACCCCACCAGCCGGGAAGCCCTGGCCGACGAATGCGCCGATGTATTGCTTTATTTGCTGCTGGTGGCGGACAAAGCCAGCCTGGATTTAAAGCAGGCGGCTTTGGCCAAATTGGAGAAAAACGCCAAGAAATACCCGGTGGCGTTGTGCAAGGGGAGCCGGGCCAAGTATACGGAGTTGAAGGGGAAGTAATTCGGCAACGGGTTCAGGGGCTTTTGTTTTATCAGGATCATTACTGAGGCATAAAATGCTGCTTGGATGCTGAAGGGGCCGAATGAGGATTGAGCGGTCCTCTGGCAATTTCACCCAAGCTAATTCCGACTTAATGAAAGTGGGGAGTTTATGTCGTCTTCCATGATGATTTTGGTGGTGTTACTGGTGGCTGTTCTGGCTTTTGCTTCTGGAGCGAAGACCAAGGGAGAGAAGGGCGAGAGTCAAAAAGGAGAGGGGCGATATGTCCCCAAAGGAATTCTGACCGCCAATGAACAGGAATTCTTCAACCGGCTGAAAACTGCCCTGCCGTTCCAAGTATTTCCCCAGGTGGCGATGGGAGCCCTGATGGAACCCGTGGGTGACCGGAAAGGCAAGGAGTTCTGGTCGGCCCGGGGCTCCATTGCTCAGAAAATCGTGGATTTTGTGGTGGTGGATGACCAATTCAAAGTGCTGGCCCTGGTGGAATTGGATGACCGCACCCATTCCCAAACCAAGGACGCCAAGCGGGATGAGCTGACGGCCCAGGCGGGTTACCGGACCCTGCGCTATTCCTCCAAGGCCAAGCCCTCCATGGAACAACTGCGCCAGGACTTTGGCGTGGCGGCGCCCCAGGCATCCGCCGCTTGAGCGGAGGGGAGGACAAGAGGTTTTGCCCCCAGGGCGGGGATGGAGCAGGGCGCCAATCGAGAGCCTACGGATGGGGCAGGGCAGACATTACTCTCCGTCATTTTTCTGCAACATCCATTCCAGACAATAGCCGGGCTTAGCCCGATAGCACTGGAACACGGGCAGCTCCTCACTTAACCCGCACTGCAAAGGACTTTCCGCGATGAAGAACGCTCTTCCCATGGCCGCCCTGTTGGCTGCCCTTGGCTTTTCCGCCGTTCCCTTTACCGCTTCCGCCCAGGCCCAGACCGCTGATGGGGCCACCAGCGACGAAGCCCTGGTGTCTTCCGTGAAAACGGCCCTGGCGGCGCACCCGGAATTCAAGGCGGATGGCCTGAAAATCACCAGCAAAAACGCGGAAGTGACCCTCTCCGGTCTGGTGGAAGACGGTCCCACCCTCTACAAAATCGCCCTGGAAGTGCAGAAAGTGCCTGGGGTGAAATATGTCATGAACGACATGACCCCCAAGCACGACTGAGTTTTTCGTCACTGGGATAAAAGGCCGGGGTTTCCCGGCCTTTTTTTGTTTGGGGAAGCGGCAGGCTTTGGGGGCGCTGGGAAGGCCTTGCCTTGGGGCTTTTCTGCCCGGGTGGGGGGTATTCCCTCTCTTTTTTTTCACCCACAGGGGGATAAGGGACTTCCGATTCCTTTCCCCGGGCAAGGCTACCTCTGGCCGCCATGGGCCGATTCCCGGTAGCCCGATCAATCCTTGTTCCAAAGGGAAAATACCCGGCCTACAAGGCGGTGGTTTTTCATGGCACAGGCGGGGGATTCAAGACCAGGGCGGCGAATTTCTGGGCCAAAGGGGTAGGGGACTGGGGGAGAACCAGGGCGCTGGTCGTATGGCCCTCCCCATCCCTCAGGGGCACATAGGCCACCCCGGGAGGGGCCAGGGTTTTCATCGCCTCCGGGACTATCGCCACCCCGTAGCCTGCCGCAACCAGGTTGAGCATGGAGGTCTTGCGGGAAATGACTTTGGCCAGCTTGGGCACAAAGCCCTGGCTCAGACACAGGTCGGTGACGCGCCGGGCCAGGCCGCCCCGTTCCCGATGGACCGCCGAGACAAAGGGCTCCAGGGCCAGATCGGCGAGGGGCAGGTCTTTTCGCCCGGCAAACCGGTGCCCGGCGGGCAGGGCACACCACAGCCGCTCCCGGGGCAATTCCACTAGTTTGACCCGGGGATCCTGGCCCAGTACGGGGAGGCGGATGAGGCCCATATCCGCTTTTCCCTCTCCCACTTCTCCCAACTGGCTTTCTGAAGCCATGCGGTCCAGTTCAATGCGGGCCTGGGGCGATGTGGCCAGAAAGCGCTCCATGGCGGGCAGGAGGCTGGTGGCGGGGGTGGAGCTGGAGTGGAGCAGGCGCAGCACGCCCCCTTCTCCCCGGGCCAACTGTCCCCCTTCTTCTGCCGCCATGGCCAGCATGTCCTGGATTGGGCGAATCCTTTCCCGGTACACCGCACCCGCCGGGGTCAGGCGAACCCCCCGGGGCAAACGTTCCAAAAGGGGAAAGCCCAGCTCCCCTTCCAGCTGGGCCACCAGACGGCTCAACGCGGGTTGGGCCACAAACAGGGCGGCGGCCGCTTGGGTAAAGCCCCCCTGGTCAGCCACGGCGAGGAAATAGCGAATTTGCTTGAGACTAGGCATATGAATTCGGTATGGGTAGTGGCTATAAATGATATTGGTGTTATAGCGGCTGGGTCGTGAAAATGAAATCTCTATCCCGCCAAATTCCCAACAAATTTCGGCTTATGCACCTATTGATCTCTTTTTCCTCTTTTACGGACCATCCCTGGCCCTTGCTTTTTGCCCTGGGCGCGGTGGTATTGGCCTATGGGGTATTTACCCTGGTGGGCTTCGGTTCGGCCCTTATGGCTGGGGGCCCCTTGGCCATGGTGATGCCGGTGGCCCGGGTGATTCCGACCCTGGCGTTGCTGGACTTCGGAGGGGCTGCCGTCCGGGGATGGCGGGCCCATCGGGAAGTGGCCTGGGGCGAGTTTTTTCGCCTGTTACCCGGCATGCTGGCCGGGCAGCTGCTGGGTGTCCTGGTGCTGGTCAGATTGCCGGCCAGGGTCATGGCGGTGATTTTGGGGCTGTTCATTGTGGCCCAGGGTCTGGGAGGCCTGGCGGGAAGAAAAGGGGCGGGCTTCCTGTTTCCCTGGCCCTGGGCCCAGGGACTGTTGGGGGGCGTGCTTGGGGGACTGTTTGGCAGTGGTGGCTTTATTTACGCCGCCTACCTGGAGCGCCGCTTGGCCAGCCGCAGTGCCTTTCGGGGGACCCAGGCCCTGCTTATCGCCCTTTCCACCGCCTGGCGCCTCGTCCTGTGCTGGGGCGCCGGGTTGGTGGATAGGAATCTCCTCCTCACCGCCGTGGCCCTTTTCCCTGCCCTGGCCCTGGGGGTCTATGCCGGTCACCACCTGGATTTGCACCTGAAGCGGGAACAACTGGTGGGGCTCCTCAATGGGCTCCTGATCGCCAGCGGGGCGGGGCTGATGTTGCGTTATCTCGGGTGAAACAGCCGGGACCCCCTGAGTTTCTGGTTTCTGACTGATAGAAAAGCAAAGGCCGGGAAACCTCGGCCTTTTCTTTGGCAGAACCGGTTCAGACGGTGAACTGGGACCGGACTTTTTCCGCGAATAGGGTGAGGGCCCGGCGGTTGGCTTCCGGATCGGCGGAGGCGGGCTTCAGGATCAGGTGGTGGGGCCCCAGGGCTTCCACCAGGGCCTGGACCCGGTCCTGGCATTCCGCCACGTCACCGATGATGGAATTGGCCAGAATGCGCTCTTCCAGCAGGGCGTCGGCACCCACGCCGAAAGGGGTGGGTGCCCCCGGGCCGCCCGCTGCCTGGGCCTGCTTGAGCACCGCCCCCATGTTGCGGGCGAAATCCTTGACGAAGGGCACCGCCTCCCGGATGGCGGTCTGCCGGTCCGGGTGACAGAAAAAGAAGCGGGACAGCACATAGGGTCGGGGCTCGGTGCCTGCCGTGGCCAGGGCCTGCCGGTACTGGGCCAGAATGCCCTGGAGCTTTTCCAGGGGGGCGGGGGCCGGGCCCATGAGGCCGTAGCCCCGGCGGGCGGCCAGGGTGATGCTTTCTTCGCTGACACTGGCCAGCCATAGGGGAATAGCTTTCTGGGTGGGGCGGGGATAAATGGTGACCTGGTCCAGGTTCCAGCCCCCTGACTGGTGACTGACCCCGGTTTCGGTGAGCAGCCGCTCCAGGAGGGGCAGTGCTTCCAGGGTGCGGGCCCGGCTTTCTTCCTGGGGTACATGAAAATTCTGGAACTGGGCGGGAAAGGGGCCCCCCTTGGCCACCCCCAGCAGCAGGCGGCCGTTGGAGAGGGAGTCCACCGTGGCAGCCTCTTCCGCCACCTGTACCAGATTGTGCATGGGCAGGAGTACGGCGGCGGAACCCAGGCGAATGCTGCGGGTGACTCCGGCCAGATGGGCCAGGAGGGGAAAGATAGCGGCGCTGACGCTGAAGGGATTGAAGTGGTGTTCCGTAATCCAGGCCTCGCTGTAACCCAGGGTTTCGGCGTGGCGCACGTTTTCCACGCTTTCCGCCAGGGCCCGGGCGGGGGACCAGGCGTTTTGGGCGGGGTTTTCAAAATTGGCGAAAAGGCCGAATTGCATGGCGGGAGCGGTCATGGAAATAGTCCTGGCAAGGAGAAAATTAGGGGGCTTTGGGGGCTTCTGGGGCGGGGCGCAGATAGGGGGAAACCCCCGGGGTGCCCCGGAACACGGCGTGGCAGGCGATGCAGCTTTTGAGAATGTCTCCGTAACGCTGGGAGGCCTGGACCAGATTTCCTTTTTCCCCATCCTTTGCCAGCCGTTCCGCTTCCCCGAACACCCCGTCCAAAAAGGCGGGCAGGGCCTGGAAATTGGCGGCGGTAATGCGTTCCGGGCCGATATAGGGGAACAGGTAGCCCACCGGGGCCGGGTGATCCACTAGACGCCGGGCGTTGCGGGCGGCCAGGGGGCCGTTGTCCATGGCCAGGGCGGCGCCGATGGCCTGGTAATCGGCCAGCATCTGCACCATGACCTGGCGCAGGGTAAAGCGCTGATCCTCCGGGCCGGGGGGCCGGCCGCCGCTCATGGTGCGTACCATGCGGGCCAGCATGGGGGGCGGCAGGGCGAGCAGCCGGGCCTGGACCTCCGGGGTGAAGCGGGCGATGAAAGCCGCCTGGGCCGGGTCGGGGGCCGAGGGGGTCTGGGCCAGCCCCAGATTGGCGGCCAGCAACAAGGCGGCTCCCAGGGCGAGGCGGCGGGAAAGAAAAGGGCGGGGGACGGAGGGGAGGGGCGACATGGGCTTAGTCCGGGGCAGATTCGGAGGAAAGGGGATAGAAAGCGGTATGGCCCAGGGGGGAATGGAAGACGGCTACCTGGACGCCGTAAAGGCGGCGAATGCTGGCCGGGGTGACCACTTCGTTGGGACGCCCGTCGGCGGCGATGCGCCCCTCTTCCAGCAACACCACCCGGGTGGAAGCCAGGAGGGCGTGTTCCGGATGGTGGGTGGTTTTGAGGATGGCGTAGCCTTCCGCCGCCAGGCTTTGCAGATGGTCCAGCAGGCTCATCTGGTGGCCGTAATCCAGGCCGTTTACCGGCTCATCCAGGACCAGGATGGGGGCTTCCTGGATCAGGGCCCGGGCGATCAGGGTGAGCTGGCGCTCCCCCCCGGAAATTTCCGTATAGGCCCGGTCCTTGAGGGCCAGGATGCCCAGCCGTTCCAGCACCCGGGCCGCCCGTTCCCGATCCTCCGGGCCGGAGGTGCTGCCCAGGAGCCCGTTGGCGGGCAGGCGGCCCATGAGCACCACCTCCTCTACCCGATAGGGAAAGGGGGTGACGTGGACCTGGGGCACATAGGCGATGTGCCTGGCCAGTTCCCGGCGCCGAAAACTGGCCAGGGGCCGATCTCCCAGGGTGACCAGGCCGGACAACGGGGACAGCAGGCTCAGGAGCAGGCGTAGCAAGGTGCTCTTGCCCGCCCCGTTGGCCCCCAGGAGGGAGACCACTTCCCCGGGAGCTAGGGCCAGATTCACCCCCCGCAATACCGGAGTGCCCCGCCAGGCATAGTGGAGCCGGTAGGCCTGTAGCCCGGAGCTGGCCGGGATGGGGGCCCTCATGCCCAGCCCCGCCGGACCCGGTGCAGCACCAGGAGAAAACAGGGAATGCCCAGGAGTTCGGTGACGATGCCGATGGGGATTTCCGTGGTGTTCAGGCTGCGGGACAGGGCATCGGCGGCCAGCAGGAAGATGGCTCCCAGTACGGTGCTCACCGGCAGCAGCCGGGCGTTTCCGGGCCCCACCATGAGCCGGGCGATGTGGGGAATGATGAGCCCCACCCAGCCGATGATGCCCGCCAGGGAGACGGTGAGGGCGGAGATCAGGGTGGCGGCGAAAATGACCGTGGCCCGGATGGCCGTCACCGGCACGCCCAGGGCCAGGGCTTCGTCGTCCCCCATGGACAGGGCATCCAGGGCCCGCCCGCAGAGGAGCAGGAGGCCCATGGCCAGGACCATGGGAGGGGCCAGCCAGGCCACCTGGCGGAGGTCGGCCATGGCCAGGCTGCCCATCAGCCAATAGACGATGGTGGGCAGCTGGTTATAGGGATCGGCCAGATACTTGACCAGGGACAGGAGGGAGGAAAACAGGGCGCTGCTGATGACCCCTCCCAGCACCAGCATGACCAGGGAAGCCCGGCCGAACAGGTGGGCCACCCCCAGGCCCACCCCCACGGCCAGGAGCCCGCAGAGGAAAGACAGCACCTGGGCCACCCACCACTGGCCGGAAAAGACGATGCCCAGGGCGGCGCCGAAGGCCGCCCCGGCCAGGACCCCCAGTAGCCCGGGGGATACCAGGGGATTGCGGAAGACGGCCTGGAAGGCGGCGCCGGAGGAAGCCAGGGAGGCGCCCACCAGCACCGCCGCCAGAATCCGGGGCAGGCGGATGTTCACGATCAGGTTGGTCAGTAGCCCGTAGCGCTCCGGGTCCATGGGGGCCAGATGGAGCACGGCCAGCAGGTAATGGCCCAGCTCCCCCGGGGCCAGGGGATAACGGCCCAGGGTCAGGGCCCCGGCCATGCTCAGGGCCAGGAGGGGCAGGAGGATGAGAAAGGGAAGGGCGGGGCGGGGGCGCATGGGGGGCCTTAGGCCGCCCGGTGGCAAGACCGGGCGGCGGGCGGATTAGGGGAAAATCCTCAGGGGATCAGTGGAAAAGGGCTTCCAGATCCCCGTCACTCAATTCCACCCCCAGCACCAGACGGTAGAAATGGCGGGTTTCCCGGGGCAGGTCCAGGGGATAGCGCTGGGGGTAGAACAGATGGGCCAGCCATTGGATGCCCAGGGCCCGCATCAGGGAAGGGGGCCGGTCCACCCAGTTGTGGGGCCACCGGGGAATGGCATAGACCCGCCCGTTCCGCACCGCCCCGATGCCCGCCCAGCGTGGGTCCTGGCGAATGGCGGCGAGGGCCTTTCGGTCCTGGACCAGGATCACCTGGGGATCGAAGGCGATCACCTGCTCCAGGCTGACGCTCTCCATACCCATATGGGTTTTGGGGCGACAGTGATAGACGTTGTCTCCTCCGGCCAGGGCAATGGCTTCCGTGTGGAAGGAACTGTTGCAGTCCGTGGATAAGCCGTCCGGGCCTTCCGCGTAATAGACCCGTAGCCGGTCTTTTTGCGGAATATTGGCTACGGCCCGGGTGACCCGGGCCTGGGCCCGAGCCACGTAGTCGGCCACGGCATCTGCCTTGGCCTGCCGGTGCAACAGCCGCCCGGTAAAGCGCAGGGCGGCGGGCCAGTCCGCCAGGGTGTCCAGGGAAACGAAAACCACCGGCACGTGGATTTTTGCGAAGGTGGCTTCCACCATGGCCTGATCCACAAAGGGGCTCTTCCAGGCCAGGGCAATGTCCGGCTTGAGGGCCAGCAGTTCCTCCGGATTCACCGCCTGGCCCATGCCGTACACCCCGCCCAGAACGGGCAGCCTGGAGAGCTTGGGGGGCAGGTAACGCTTGCCTTCCGGGGGCACGGTGAGATTGGTGCCCAGCATCATGTCCGGAGCCACCGCATGGAGCAGCACGGTGAGGGGCGGAGCGGAGCCATAGACCCGCTGGATGTGGTCCGGCACCACCACCTTGCGGCCCGCCATATCCACGATTTCCCGGGCCTGGGCCGTCGTGCCCAGGAGGCTGGCGGCCAGGCCCAGGACGGCCAGGAGCTGGCGCAAGGGAGAGGCTTTTTTTGGGGTTGGGAGTCTCATGGCCGGCTCCTTAAAAGTCATAACCCACCTTGGCCATCACGGTCCGGGGGGCACCCGGATAGTAGTAGGCGTTGGTGCCCGACGTGGCCTGGTAGTAGCTGGTGTTGATGAAGCCGATGTATTGCTTGTCGAACAGGTTCTGTACCGACAGGCTGGCGTTCAGCTTGCCCAGGCCCAGTTTCTGCTGATAGCCCACGCTGAGGTCGGCGGTGAAATAGCCATCCACCTTCTGGGTGCCCTGGGTGTCCCCGTAGCGGGAGCCAACATAGCGCACCACAGGGGAAAGGCTGAACTGGCCGCTGGCCATGGGGGTCTTCCAGGTGCCCCCCAGGCTGGCCTGCCAGCGGGGGGTGTCGGGCAGTTGCTTACCCACCACGTCCAGGGTGTTGCCGTTCAGGAGGGGCAGGCCTTTGAGAAACACCGTATGGGTGTAGGTGGTGGAAGCGAAAAGATCCAGGTCGGGCCGGGGGGACCAGCCGGACGCCACCTGGGCCCCGGTAGTCCGGGTGTCCCCCACATTCTGGGCGTAGGCCACCCCCACCCCCGGATCGTAGGTGACGTTTTTGTCGTGGTTGCGAGAATAGAACACCGTGGGGGCCACGTAGCCCTTGTCCGTGTGCCAGTTGAGGCCCAGATCCAGGGCGTCCCCGGTTTCCGCCTTGAGTTTGCGCCACAGCTTGTCGGCGGTGAGTCCCTTGGCCAGGAAGGTGGCGCTGTTTTGCTGGAACACCGGCCAGACGTCGAAGGCCGGGGCCCCGTAGGTGCGGCCCAGGCTGGCCTTCATGTCCAGATTGTGGTGCAGGGGATAGGTGAGGGCCAGGAAGGGGAGAAATTCCCCGATATCGAAGCTGCTCACGCTGCGGTTGGCGATGATGCCCTTGGACTGGGACAGGGCGGTGCTGTAGGACACATTGCCGATGCCCGTGGTGTTGTATTCGTTGATGGCGGGCAGGGTTTCCTGCACGTAGCGGGCCCCAGCTTCCACCTTGAGCTGGCCGAACTGGTGGTCCGCCAGGGCATAGACGCTGTTGAACAGGTGGCGTTGCGTGGTATCCGCCAGAATGGCCCAGGAGGCCGTGCCCAGGCCGCCGCTGGCGGTGGGGTTGTACATCTTCCAGGCGGTGGGTGGTCCGGGAGGATCGGAGGATTCAAACCAGTAGCCCAGTTTCAGGCCCGTATCCGCCAGCTTGGTCGCCACTTCCGCGGTAAAGCCGTACCACTCATGGTCGATCAGCCAGTTGCGCACCTTGCCGTTGGCCATGCCGTCGAAGTACTGACCCTTTTCGTTCAGATAGTAGGGTTTCACCGACAGCTGGGTCTTGTCCGAGAGGGCGTAGGAGAATTCCCCCATAAAGGCCCAGTTGGTGAATTCCTGCCGGTTGTACTGGTAGTAATTCACTGCCTGGCTGGCCACGTTGCTGGAAGTGGAGCTGTAGTCGTAGCTGCGCCACTGGTTCAGGTCCTTGGCCTGGTTGTAGGTGAGGGGCCGGTAGTTGTCGCCCTTCATGTCGTTATAGACATAGGTGAGCTTCATAAAACCCTTGTCTCCCAGGGGACGGCTCCAGCCCGCCTCCACATTGTCCCGGTAAGAGGGGGATTGGCCCGGGCCCCGCCATTTGTCGGCGGAAGTGCGGGAGGCGGAGAGAAAGAGGGCGGAGCCGTCACCCAGTTGCCCCGTGTCCCCGCGTACGAAGCTACGGGTGAAATTGTTACTGCCAAAGGCTTGGCTGGCTTCCACGTGGGAGGTAGCTAAAGGACCGCGAATTTCGCTATCCATGGCGCCGCCGGTGGTGAAAAAGGCAAACCGGTCCGGGGCGATGGGCCCCTGGCTCAGGGTGACGGCCCCGATGTTTTCTTCATCAAACATCCATTGGTAGCCCGGTCCCGGATTGATGCCGGAGAGGGGCAGCCCATCCACCGTGCCGATGCTGCCGTGGCCGCTGGCCTCCCCCCGGATGCGCAGGCCCTTGTTGCCCCCGGGCACATTGGCCATGTCGTAGGGGTCCGGGGACTGGGCATTGACCCCGGGCAGATTGTCGATGACAGCATAGGGATTGGTGCCCCCCAGGCTACCGTAGAGGTCCATCCCGGTCCGGTTCAGGCGATAGACCGTTTCCCCGTCGCTGGCGCTGCTCACCAGGGATTCCCCGGGGAATTTTTCCCCCACCACTTCCACGGTGGGGAGTTCCACGGCCGGTGCGGGCAGGGCGGCCAGGGTGGCGCCACCGCCCATCAACCAGGTGCCGATCAGGCGGCAGAGGGGGCGGAGGCGTTGGGGCGGGCGTGGTGGGTACATGGGGATTCCTCGTGCAAAGTTGAAAGATGGAGACTCCCGGCGCCCCTTGCTCTCCGCTCCTGGAATCGGCGTTAGGCCGGACAGGGAAAGGGAGGTGGGGGCAGGCTCGTTATTTTTTTGCGTCTATAACGTTTGGCGGATAGCCCTTTGCATTAACAATGCCAGCCCTGGGGAAAATAATTATTTTCTAATGTAAACAAGCCATTGTTTGACCTCCTAAAAAGCCTTACCCGTGGCAGTGATTCGGTTATGTATTTTTTAATACAACGATTGTTGGTTTTGCCCCAGAAGCGTGTGGCGAATGCGACCAGGGGGCTCCCTATGCAGGGGGAATGCAACAGACCGGGGGATGGTGGGGGAGCCACCGTTCCCTAGCTCCGCCGTTACGGGGGGCTTGCTCCCGGCTTGCTGTCTCGCTTCGGGGAGAGGGAGAAGGAATTTCGGTACTACAGAGGGACAGGGAAAACGGGCGACCCTGCGGCCGGGACCGGCCAGCATGGGCGGGGATGGCTCCCCATGCAGGCCATGGGGAGGGACGAGCCGAGGGGGCGAGTCTGGGACCTTTCCGCCCTTTTTTTCGGCGCTGTCTAGTCCCCTTGGGGTTCCCGGGATTTTTCCCGCAGGCTTTGAATGTCCTCCGGACTTAAACCCAGGGCGGCCAGAAAGGCCTGGTGGGCGGCGGGGGCGGTCCGTTCAAAGTCCCGATGCCATTGGTCCATGTCCGCCGGGCTGAAGCCCGCTTCCCCCAGCAGGGCGACCCAGGGGGCGGTGCCCTGGGCCAGACGGCCGCTGCGCAGTTCCGGCTGGGCTAGGAGGCGGGCCAGTTGGCGTTGCTGATGGCGCAGGTGTTGGATGTCGCCCCGCAGGGCGATAAGGCGGGCTTCCAGCAGGGCCGCCGGGCCTTGGGCGGGGAGTTGGCCCTGGAGCAGGGCGGCGATTTCCTTGAGGGACAGACCCGCTTCCCGAAAATCCCGAATGGCATCCAGGCGGGCGACTTCCCGGGAACCGTAGAGCCGGTATCCGGCCGGGCTGCGACAGGCTGGCAGGAGCAGGCTCAGGGCTTCGTAATGGAGCAGGGATGCCCGGGCCAGGCCGGATCTGCGGGCCAGTTGCCCCAGGGTCAGGGAGCCGGGGGGGACGGAAGGGGGTGGCATGGGGGCAGGGGCGCGAGATCGGGGGAAAGAAAGGTGCTGGAGGCCAGGGGATCGGCCAGTCTTTCCGGCGAATAATACCCGCTGAGCAGGCTTCGGGCGTCGTTCACCAAGTCCGGGTT
This sequence comes from Azospira inquinata, assembly GCF_018905915.1. Taxonomy (NCBI): domain Bacteria; kingdom Pseudomonadati; phylum Pseudomonadota; class Betaproteobacteria; order Rhodocyclales; family Rhodocyclaceae; genus Azospira; species Azospira inquinata. Next base: position 196,939 of record NZ_CP064782.1, on the reverse strand, counting down.
AGCCGCCAGAAAATCCGGCCAGGGCTGGTCCACGGCCCCGGCCGCCGCCATGAGGCGGACCAGGGCTTCGCTCAAGGTACGGTGGTATTTGCCGGGCACTCCCAGATGGGCGGCCAGTCGGGCAATGCCGTCACAGCACCGTTCCACGGCTTCTTCCAGGGGATGGCGCTGGAGCAGCAGCCAGGCCGCCCGTAGGTGGCTCCAGTGGTCAAAGCCCGCCGCCGGCAGACGGCAGGCCAGGAAATCGGCGAGGAAACGGTCATCGGAAAGAGCGTGGGGATGGGGCATGGTGGGCTCCTTAATCATGAAAGGAGCCCCAGGATGAAGGTGACGGTTGCCGTCAGGTCAAGCTCTCTAGGAATAATCGCCGTCAGGGGGAAAGGGCGGCGGAGGTGTGGGTGGCGGAGGAGGCGTCCTTCGGTTGAGGCAGAGACCTGGGGCGACGGCCGGGTGGCGCTTCTGGCCGGGCGGGCTGATGGGGCCAAGGCCCCGATAATCCTAGACATCTCCGGCGCACAAGCAGCAAGCTACCCTTGCCGGGCAACGGGCAACGGGCAACGGGCAACGGGCAACGGGCAACGGGCAACGGGCAACGGGCAACGGGCAACGGGCAACGGGCAACGGGCAACGGGCAACGGGCAACGGGCAACGGGCAACGGGCAACGGGCAACGGGCAACGGGCACGCAGAGCCGCAGAGCCGCAGAGCCGCAGGGACGGCAGACGGCAGACGGCAGACGGCAGACGGCAGACGGCAGACGGCAGACGGCGCGGCCCGCGCTTGCCCTAGCGAGCCCTCAGAGGCTGGGGGCCTCCTTTCCCGTGTCGATCTTTCCCTACCTATTCCCCCAAGGAGGCCCCTCCGCGCCCTGGGTCTGGCTTAAGACTTTTCCCTAGGGCTTTTTCCGGGAGTTGGTCGCCGGACCTTGGGAACGGGGGCGGGGTTTTGCCTCCGACGTGCCGGGTTTGGCGCCGCTGCGGCCAGGGGCGGCGGGGCGCTTGGGGCCCCGGCCTTCCTCGGCTTTGGCGCCGGGAAAGGCAAAGGGGTGAATGGGCGGGCGGCGGGGGGCGCCGGGTTTGGCTCCCACCGGGGCCTGGCGGGGCGGGGTGGCTTCCAGACTGTATTCATCCGGTCGGGCTTTGCGGGCCGTGGGGACGGGGTTTTCGCCCCCTTCCAGGGTGAATTGGGCGTGGTCGTCCTGGGCCAGGGCCTGGGTCAGCCAGGGCAGGGTTTCCCGCAGGGTGGTTTCCAGGGTGTAGGGGGGATTGACGATGAACATGCCGCTCCCCGCCATGCCGAAGCCGTCGTTGGCGGGCTTGTGTACCGAGAGGGTGACGTTGAGCCAGCGGTGGGCGGGCAGGTGGGCCAGCTTTTCCGGCAGGCGGTGGGCTTCCACCTTGGCCACCAGGGGATACCAGATGGCAAAGGTGCCGGTGGCAAAGCGCACCAGCCCTTCCTGTACCGCCTGAACCACGTCGTGGTAATCGCTCTTCAGCTCATAGGAGGGGTCAATGAGCACCAGGCCCCGGCGGGAGGGAGGGGGCAGGGCTGCCCGCAGCCCGGCGAAGCCGTCCCCGGCGGTGATTTGGATCTGCTGCTTGCCCTCCGCCAGGGTCTTGGCCAGCAGGGGGCTGTCCGTGCTGTGCAATTCGAATACCCGCATCCGGTCCTGGGGCCGGAGCAGTTGCCAGGAAATCCAGGGGGAGCCGGGGTAAAAGCGCAGCCGGTCGTTACGGTTGAAGCGGCGCACCAGATCTACGTAAGCGGCCACCGCTTCCGGTAGATCCTTGCGCTGCCAGAGGCGGCCGATGCCTCCGGCAAATTCCCCCAGCTTGGTGGCATAGTCCGATTCCAGGGAATAGCCCCCCGCCCCAGCGTGGGTATCCACCACCAGAAAAGGCTTGTCCTTCTGGACCATATAGCGGAGCAGTTGGACCAGAATCAGATGTTTCAGCACGTCGGCGTGGTTGCCGGCGTGAAAGGCGTGGCGGTAGCTGAGCATGGGGGCTTTCGCGGAAAACTCCGGCCTGGGGCCGGAGCGGTTGGGGCGGCAGATGGGGCCCCGGGGCCGGAATTAAGGCAGGGGCAAGGGGCCCGGGGGCCTTAGAGCACGGCGTTGAAAAATTCCAGCTGGGGCGGCCCCAGGTACAAATCCCGGGCGGTTTGGCCCGCTGCCTGGTGGGCCTTGCGGAAGGCCTCGGAGCGGGTCCAGTCTTCAAAGGCCTGCTCCGTCTCCCAGACGGTATGGGAAGCGAACAGGGTGAATTCCTCGTTGCTTTCCCCCTGGAGCAGGTGAAAGTCCAGAAAACCGGGCACCTGATCCAGGTAGCTTTCCCGGTGGCGCCAGTGGTCGACAAATTCGGCCTCCCGGCCCCGGGCGATGCGAAAACGATTCATGGCAATAAACATGGCAGTCCTCGGGTGGGGGATGGGGCCGGCGGGGCCGCTTCCGGGCCCGGCCCCTGGGTGGGGCGAAGGCGGGACGGTCACCCACCGGCGAAAACGCCATTTTAACGGACTTTGCCCGGCGGCTTCCGGCCGGGGCACGGTAAAATGCCGCCATGGCACTCAAATCCACCATTTTCAAAGCGGATGTCCAGATCGCGGACATGGACCGCAATTACTACGCCGAACACAGCCTGACCCTGGCCCGCCACCCGTCCGAAACCGACGAACGGCTCATGGCCCGGCTGCTGGCCTTCATTTTCAACGCCGACCCGGCCCTGGAATTCGGCCGGGGCATTTCCACCGACGACGAGCCGGACCTCTGGCAAAAAGACCTGACCGGCAATGTGGAACGGTGGATCGACCTGGGCCAGCCCGACGAGCGGGATATCCGCCGGGCCTGCGGTCGGGCCAATCACGTCACCCTCTACCTCTACGGTGGCCGCTCCGCCGACGTATGGTGGCAGCAGACCGGCGCCAAACTAGCCGGTCTGGACAACCTCTCCGTCTGGCGCCTGCCCCAGGACAGCGTGGCCGCCCTGGCCAAACTGGCGGAACGGAACATGAAACTCCAAGCCACCATCCAGGAAGGCCTGGCCTGGCTGGGCAACGACCAGGACAACCTGAGCCTGGAGCCGGTGTGTTTGAAGGGGGAGAAAGAACGCTAAGGGCAGGGGAAGCGGGGCGCGGTGGCTTTACGCCATGATGCTCGGCTTCCCCTGTTGAAAATGGCTGGTACTTGGTGAATGTTGGGGGCGATTCCCTAGGGGGTGTTTTAGGCGTCGCTTGGGAAGATAATTCTCGCTTTTACCCCAACCTCGTTGAGCAAGAAGAGAAGCCCGCCGCCGTCGATGAGTTCAATTGGCTTGTCCTTCGAGAAATCGAAGGCGTCAGGCCCATATCCGCTGGTGGTTACCAGAATTCCTTTATTGGCCCCTTCATTAAGCATGGTGCCGTATAGGTCTCGAACCGCTGACACTCCTACTGTATTGCTGTAGCGCTTACATTGGATAACGACCTTACCGCCCAGGACCGGGCGTGCATCGAACGCTACTGCATCTACGCCACCATCTCTGGATGACCTTGTTTGCTTGGTCTCAAGGCCCATCCGATCAAACAGATTACTCACCAGGTTTTCAAACTCGAATGGCGACAAGTCCATGAGATTGGGGCGTGCGTCGAGGTCGGCTAGTACATCGCTCTGTTCCACAAATCGATGATCCACCATATTGAAATCCACAATTGGTTTTACCGCTTGCAGTTCATCGGGGCGAGGAGATACGTTGGCGCCAAGGTTGCGTAAGCAGGCTTTTTTATCGATGCGTGCTAAATCGATGCTTAAAAACGCTTCTTTGGTGGCTCGAACTGAGATGAGATGGGAGATGATGTCTTGCCCATTCGCTGGATTTACGCCTTGGACAAAACCGTTGAATACGACGGCCTGAATACAATCTACTTGATCGGCTTCAAAGACCTCGTGAATGGTTCGTAAGGCAATCGATGCCACCATGTCCTGATACAAATCCTTGATGGCGGTTTTTTTTCTGGGTTTTCCCTCGATTGAGTCGCTTGATTTTATGTACTTATAGGACTCCATTTCGGGAATGGTAGCGGCCGACGGCAACTCATATTCGACTACGAGTTCTTTCGATTCTGGGACATAAGCTACGCGAAATTCCTGGGGGAAAGCCTCTGGGTATTGTGATTTTTCCAGGACCATCGTGTTATAGGTCACAACGGCATCCGGTTCTCCATTGCGATAAGTCCTTTCTAATTCATCCACTTCCTGGTTTCTCTGCTGAATTTTGGTTTGGAAAAAGTCATAGCTTTCTTTGTATTTTTTTTGTTCCTTTTCTATCGCCGCAGCATGTCTGGAGCATTCCACTTTATATAGGCTGAGTTCCTCGTTAAAGCGTTGCTCCTCGGCAAGCAGGGCTTTTTGATAGCGCTGAGTCGCTCCTGGAATTATGCGAGCGAAAAAACCGGGAGGTTGGATCGTGTTCTTGATGGGAGCTTCCGGGGCAGAAGCCAAAGACGAGGGAATCTTGAATGGGGGGTAGTCGTCTTTTAGTCGAAGATCATCAAATCGGATCGTGTCGTTGATAGATAGGGTGTGGATGAGCAGATCAGTGAGTTCTGCAATCTCAGAAGCGAGATCGGCATTCATGTCATCAGTTTCATCCTGACGGGCTTCTAAGTGACGCTGTTTTTCTTCTCGGGCGTCGGCAGCAGCCTGTCGGGCATCTTCTCTGGCTTGTGCAATTCTTGCGCGTTGTTCCCGTCGAGCGGCTGCTTCTGCTTGCCGTTGAGCCTTTGCCGCTTCCCTCGCAATCGAGTTAATCAGGCTAACTACACCGTTTCGTCTGCCCATTGTTGTCTTTCCATGAGATAAAAATATGCTTATGGAAATATAGCGCAATACGCTAATGGGCCGGAATCATGGGTAAGTTGTAAACCGTCCCAGCTAATGCAAATCTAGCAAAGCTAGGGGCCTCAATAAGCCTTGGGAAGCCAGAAGTTATGCAAGAGGAGGAATACTTTTCCTCCTCCTTATTTTGATAAGGCCCTGGCGTCCATCTAAGGTCGTGCCAAGGCTCTTTCCCCTCAGCGCAACCCATCCACCCCCAGGGGCGTTCCCTTTTTGTCCACCACCTGGGCGATGGCTTTGAAGGCTTTGGCCTGGATGGCGTTGGGCAGGCGGACGAAATTTACTTTTTTGGCCAGATCGTCCCCGTGCATGAAGGCCCAGGTGAAGAAGCGCAGCACCGGGATGGTTTTTTCCGGATGGTCGGTGACCCGGGGTAGGACTACGAAGGTGCCCATGGTAATGGGCCAGCTGCCGCTACCGGGCTGATTGGTGAGGGGCTGGGCGAAGTCGCCGCCCTGCATCCAGGGGCTGGTCAGAAGGGCGGCCCGGAAGCTTTCCGGCCCGGCCTGGACTGTGTTGCCGGCGGCGTTTTTCATCGCCACCCCGTTCAGGTGGTCTTCCTGCACGTAGTTGTAATCCACGTAGCCGATGGCGCCCGGGGTGGCTTTCACCCCGTCGGCCATGCCCTGGCTGCCTTTCACCGCCTTGAAGCCGGGGGGCCAGGGCAGGAGGGGGGCGGCACCCCGACTGCGTTTCCAGCCCTCATCCACCTGGCTCAGGTAGGTGCTGAAGTGGTAGGTGGTGCCTGAGCCATCGGCGCGGACCAGGACCTGGATGGGTTTGTCGGGCAGGCTGCGGCCCTTGTTCAGGGCCTTGATCTCCGGGGCATCCCAGCGGGTGATGCGGCCGGCGAAAATGCGGGCCAGGGTTTCCCCGTTGAGCACCAGGGGGCCCCCCTCCTTGGGCAGATTGACCACGGGCACGACCCCGGTGACCACGGTGGGGAAAAAGACCAGATTGGCCTTGGCCAGGGCGTCCTTGGCGGGGGCAATGTCGGAGGCGCCGAAATCTACCTGATGGGCGGCGATTTTCTTCAGCCCGGCGGAAGAACCGGCGGGGTCGTAACTGAGGGGGGCGCCCCCGGTTTTGGCGTATTGCTCGTCCCAGATGCGATAGACCGGGTGGGCGGCGGAAGAACCGGCGCCGTTCATGGGGCTGGCGGCCTGGAGGACAGCGGAAAGGCTCAGGAGCAGCAGGCCGAAGGCGCTCCGGGCCCAAAGGGAGCCGGGGCGGGAAAGGGTAATGGCTGGATTCATTAGGGCAGATGGCTAGGAGTGAAAAAACGGCCTGGCGCCCCTGGGCACCGAAAGGCGGGCAGGGGGCTGGGGCCGGTGGAAGGGGGGCCGGGATCGGGCCCGGAGCCTCTCCGGGCGTCAGACTTGGGGGCCAAGCCCCTTGGGTGCGTCAGGGCGCTGGAAGTTCCCCTGTCTCCGGTATTGGGGAGGGGGCAAGGGCGGGCTTCGACGGGCCTATCCCGTCAGTTTGCCTGAATCAGATTGCAGGGATATTTCCCCACCGGAAGCCCGGGGGCCGCCGGCGGGGGATGGGGCCCGTGCGGGCCCTAGAGGGAAGGCTGGGGCGTGGGGGCCGTGGGCATGGGCACCCGGGCCAGACAGGCCTGATACTTGGCATCCACCTTGTGGGCGAACCATTCGGTGGTCAGGTGGTGGTGAATCTTAGGGCTCTTCAGGTCGATGCGGGGGAACATTTCCTTGGTCAAAGGACGCCCGGCGGCCTTGTCCGCCAGGGCGAAGACCCGCTGATAAAGGGCGGTCTGGGCAAAGCCCGGTTCCTTTTCCAGGCGCAAATCCCGGTCGATTTCCCCCTTGCCCAGGCCCAGCTTGCCGGTTAAGCCGTAGAGCAGCTTCTGGGTGGAACTGGTTTCCCGGCTGGGCTGGTTGTTGCCGTCGTAGCGCAGCAAATCCCCGTCCGGCGCCAGGCTCTTGTGGGCCAGCAGGGCCAGGGCGGACTGGAAGGCGGCGTTACGGCTGCTGTAGCGGCCCCCGTTATAGTCGGCAAAGCGGTAAATGGGGTGGCTGTAGGTCACCGGGTAATCCAGCAGATCCGCCACGCCGAAATAGACCCCTCCGTGGCGGGTAAAGACTTCCGGACGAATATCTCCCCCGTGGCGGTAGGGGTAGGGCCGGGTTTTCATGTGTTCCCGGGCGAAATCCACGCTCACCTGCATGGGACCGGCGGTTTTCACCGGGTCCTTCTGGGCGAAGAGTTTTTCCCCGTGGGGAATTTCCCCCATGATTTCGTGGAACAGCTCGTCCATTTCCTTTTCCGTGCGCAGGGCGTCAATCCGCGACTTGTAGCTGCGTCCGTCCTTGGACGGCTTGAGCAGGGCGGTTTTCACCACGGCCAGGGGAATGTGGTACTTGCCCGCCTTCTTTTCCACTTCCTGCCAGACGATGTTGCCCAGGCCGGGCACCACCGGATCGGCCTGGAAGCTGGATTCCTGTTCGATAACGGCGACGGCGGAGCAGATGTTCTGGGGGGACACGGTAATGCGCATGGTGGCGAAGGCCACGTAAATGTCCCCGGCCCAGCCCATGCGGTCCGGGGCCTTGGCCGGGATGTAGCGGGCGATCATGGCCTTGGCATCCTTTTCCCCGATCATGGCCGGGCGGGCAGGCGCGGGAGCGGCCTGGGGCGCCGGGGCAGGGACCGGGGGCAGGGGTTTGACCTGGATGGGTTCCCCGGGGGTAACCGGCAGTCCGGGGGCCACGGCTGGAGTCGTGGGGGCGGGCTGGGCCGGGGCGGGGGCCGGTTGTACCGGCACCGGGGCCTGGGTGGCGCAGCCTGCCAAGAGGCCCAGGCCAGCGATGGCCAGGGAGAGAGATCGGGGGATGGGGGCAGAGACGGGGAAATTCATGGTGAGGAAGGTGAGGAAAAAATGAAAAAAGGTCAGGCCGCCAGGGGCGGCTCATCCATCAGGGCAATCTGTTCCTTTAGTTCCAGAATCCGTTCCTCCCAGTAGCGGGGGGTTTGGAACCAGGGAAAGGCGGCGGGAAAGGCCGGATCGTCCCAGCGTTTGGCCAGCCAGGCGGAGTAATGGAGCAGGCGCAGGGTGCGCAGGGCTTCCACCAGGAACAGCTCCCGGGGATGGAATTCGGCAAAGTCTTCGTAGCCCGCCAGGATTTCGGTGAGCTGGTACTGCATGGCACCCCGGTCGCCGGAAAGGAGCATCCACAGATCCTGGATGGCCGGACCCATGCGGCTGTCGTCAAAATCCACGAAATGGGGGCCGGGGGCCTCGCCCCCTTCCACCCACAGCACATTGCCCAGGTGGCAGTCCCCGTGGAGGCGCAGCAGGGGAATATCCCCGGCCCGGTCATAACAGCGCCGTACTCCGTCCAGGGCCATATTCACCGTGGAGGTCCAGGAGATGAGGAGCTCGGGGGGCAGAAAATTCCCGGCCAGGAGAAAGTCCCGGGAAGCCAGCCCGAAGCTGTCCAGATCCAGGGTGGGCCGGGCCAGGAAGGGCTTTAGGGCGCCTATGGCATGGATGCGGCCCAGGAAGCGGCCCAGCCACTCCAGGGTCTGGGGCGTTTCCAGTTCCGGCGCCCGGCCCCCCTTGCGGGGGAAGAGGGCAAAACGGAATCCGCCGTGGTGGTGCAGGGTGGCTCCCTGGATGACCAGGGGCGGCACCACGGGAATTTCCCGCTCCGCCAGTTCGGCGGTGAAACCGTGTTCTTCCAGAATGGCGGCGTCGGACCAGCGGCCCGGCCGGTAGAACTTGGCTACCACCAGGGGGGGCTGGGGCGTGGCCCCGGGGGGCGCATCCAGCCAGATTTGATAGACCCGGTTTTCGTAGCTGTTCAGGGCCAGGAGCCGCCCATCCGGATTCAGCCCCAGGCTTTCCAGGGCATCCAGAACGCAATCCGGCGTCAGCCCGGCGTAGGGGGGCGGGGGGGCGAGGGGCGTGTCCTGGGTCATGGGCGAGGGGCTAGGGCTTTTTCGGTCGGGGGAAGGCTGGCTATGGGGGCCGTGGGGGCGGCGCTTACCCATGGGGAAGCAAAACCAGGGTTGGAGCGTCCCTAGGCTGAGCCAAAACCCCTATTGTACGCTTTCGCCCGTGCCGCCTCCGGGCCCGGGAGCGTCCGCCCCAGGCGCCGGGTCCTTGCTGGGAAAAGTGATGCCGGGCGAATTCGGGTGACTCCCGTTCTCCGGCTGACTCCGGGAGAGCCGGCTTCGATCCCGGGAGCGCCCGGCTTGGGGGAATGGCTGGGGGCGGGCAGCCCAATCCCAGGCCTTGCCGTGCCCTTGGGATTGGGCCTAGCCCCAAGTCCTGCCATAATGGCGGCCCCCGGCGTTTTTCCCTTCCCTTTTTTCCTCTTAGGCAGCAATCCCATGGCGATTCAATGGTTTCCCGGACACATGACCTCGGCCCGCAAAAAGGCGGCGGAGACCATGGAACAGGTGGATGTGGTGATCGAGGTGCTGGACGCCCGTCTGCCCGAGGCTAGCCGCAATCCCATGATTGAGGAACTGCGCCGTCACCGGCAGCGGCCCAGCCTCAAGGTGCTGAACAAGACCGATCTGGCGGACCCGGTGGCTACCAAGGCCTGGCTCGCCTTTTACAACGCCCAGCCCAATATCAAGGCGGTGGCCATTTCCGCCAAAAAGCCCGGGGAAGCGGCCCGTCTGCCCAGCCTCTGCCAAAGTCTGGCGCCCCACCGCAAGGACAACCTCAAGCCCCTGCGCATGATGATTATGGGCATTCCCAATGTGGGCAAATCCACCCTGCTCAACACCCTGGTGAAGCGCCGGGTGGCGGCGGTGGGGGATCAGCCTGCCATTACCAAGCAGCAACAGCGCTACGACCTGGGGCCCCGCCAGACCCTGGTGGATACCCCGGGGATGCTCTGGCCCCGGATCGCCCATCCGGCGGACGGCCTGATGCTGGCCGCCAGCCATGCGGTGGGGACCAATGCCTATATTGACGAGGAAGTGGCGGAATTTCTGGCGGGCGTTCTCCTGACCCGTTATCCGGCCTGCCTTACCGCCCGCTACGGCTTTGCCACGGCGGACCTGGACCCCATCGGGGTGGTGGAAGGGGTGGCCCGCAAGCGGGGCTGCCTGATTAAGGGCCGGGGCGGGGAACTGGACCTGGAGCGGGCCGCCCAAATTTTCCTCACCGATTACCGGGCGGGGGCCCTGGGCCGCATTTCCCTGGAAACCCCGGAGACCCGGGCCGCCATGCTGGCCGCCGCCGCAGCCGCCGAGGCGGAAGATTCCGGGGCGGAATCCCAAGACAGGGCGGACTGAGTTTTTGGGCGGCGCCTTTGGGGCGCCGTCGGTCCCGATCTGGGAAGGGGATTCCCCCAGCCTTGGGGTCTTCCTTTTGACTTTTTCTTTGTTATTCCAACGTATTTTTATGCCCCGCCCGGCTCCCAAGCCCGGCGGGGCATTTTTGCTGGGGACGGCCGAGGGGAACCGGGCGAGGGAAAGCCGGGGAATCGGGCATGGACAAAGGGGCCCCGGGTGTTTATGCTGGCACCACGATAAGGGCATATAAGACAAAGGTCATATCGCCAAAATCTGGGTTGCAGGCCCGTCCTCGGGAGGAGTGCCAATGTTCAATTTCGGAAGTTTGAAGGGGCGACTGGTGTTATCGGTGCTAGTGGCCCTGCTGGGGCTGTTTGCCCTGGCCACCTATCAGGTCGTTCATCTACGCCATCAACTGCTGGAAGACCGGAAGACCACCCTCCAGGCGGCCATCAATCTGGCCACTTCCACCGTCGCCGGATTCCAGGAACAGGAAGCCAAGGGCCAGCTGACCCGGGAACAGGCCCAGGGGGCCGCCAAGGCCGTGCTCCGGTCTATGCGCTTCCTCGGTCAGGAATATTTCTTCGTCTATGACAGCAAGGGGGTGTCCGTCATGCACCCCATCAATCCCAAGCAGGAAGGCAAGAATTTCTGGGATAAAAAGGACAAAAGCGGGGAATACGGCACCCGCAGCAAGATTCAGGCGGCCTTGGATAAGACCGGTTTTGTCCTGAGCCTGAATGCCAAGCCCGGCGGTACGGAACAACTGCCCAAGCTCAACTATGTGGAGTATTACCAGCCCTGGGACTGGGTTATCGGCACGGGGCTTTATGTGGATGATCTGGATGCCCTGTTCTACGCCCAGTTGCAGGTAGCGGCCCTGGTGATCGTCCTGGTGGCTCTGGCCGTGGGCGTGGTGGCCTGGGTGGTGGCCCGGGGCATTTTGCGGCAAATCGGCGGGGAACCGGCGGAAGCGGTCCGGGCCATGGAACAGGTGGCCGGGGGCAATCTGCGGGTGGCCCTGGGCCGGGCTCCGGAAGACAGCCTGCTGGGGGCCTTGAACCGGCTGGTGGGGGCTTTGGCCACCATGATGGGAGAAGTGGCGGCCGGGGCGGACAAGGTAAAGGGCGCGGCCCAGGAAATCAGCGATGTTTCCTCCCAGGTGGCGGATTCCGCTGCCAGCCAGAGTGACGCGACCCAGACCATGGCGGCGGCCATGGAACAGCTCACCGTCTCCATCAATCACGTTTCGGATAATGCGGGTCAGACCGAGCAACTGGCCGACCAGGCCGCCGGGCAGGCGGTCCAGGGGGTCCAGGGGGTGGAAGCGTCCACCGTGCGCATTGGCGCCATGGCCCAGACCATTTCCCAGGCCGCCGATCAGGTGCGGGGCTTGGCCCAGAGTGCGGAAGAGGTGGCCCGCATTGCCGCCGTGATCAAGGATATTGCCGGCCAGACTAATCTCCTGGCCCTGAATGCGGCCATTGAGGCGGCCCGAGCCGGGGAACAGGGCCGGGGCTTTGCCGTGGTGGCGGATGAGGTGCGGGTGCTGGCGGAACGGACGGAAAAAGCCACGGTGGAAATCACCGGGGTGCTCTCCCGCATCCAGGAAGAAACCCAGACCGCCGCCAAGGTCATGGACGCGGCCCAGCCGGAGGCGGAGGCGGCCAAGGCGGCGGTGGAAGAGATCTCCCGCATGTTGCAGGAGATTTCCCGGGTGTCCCGCTCCGCTTGCGATCTCACCCGGGAAGTGGCCAATTCCACCCGGGAGCAGGGGGAAGCCAGCAATTCCCTGGCCCAGCAGGTGGATGTGATCGCCGGTCAGGTGGAAAGCACCAGCGGTGGTATCCGCAGTGCGGCGGCCACCGCCCGTTCCCTGCTGGATACGGCCCGGGAGCTTCACGGCGCCACCTCCCGCTTTCAGGTTTGAGGCTGGAAACCGCCTTCGGGCGGTGGGTGAAAACAGCAAGGGCGTCCCGGCGGACGCCCTTTTTCTTTTTGGCTCATTGGCCGCGGCTTGATTCCCCGCCGGTCGGCCGTTGTTACCCGGGCGGCTGGGGCTGTTCGCTCCGCCGCCAGTTAATTTGAAAAACAGATAGTTTGCGGCCGGGCGGGGTTTTGTCTCCCGCCCGCCCGGTCAGAAGCCAGGGGCCTCTCCCGTCCTCCTTTACGCCTGGTCCCGGGACCATTGTTCCAGGGCGGTGGCCACCCGGGCCACCACCCCCGGCCAGTCCCCGGGGGCGGACTGGCGGAAGAGCCGGGCGGTGGGGTACCAGGGGCTGGGGCCTTCCCCTTCTCCCCAACGCCAGCAATGATCCCGCCGGTTGAATATCCATACCGGCCGCCCCAGGGCCCCCGCCAGATGGGCCACCGCCGTATCCACCGTAATGACCAGATCCAGCTGGGCCACCAGGGCGGCGCTCTGGGCGAAATCCGTCAGGAAAGCGCTGAAATCCTCCGGGCGGGGGGCGGGCCAGCTTGCCTCGTCCAGTTGGGCCAATTGGGCCAGGGCCGCCTCTCCTTTTTGCAGACTGATGAAATGGAGGGGCCGGGGGGAGGGCACCTGGGCCAGGGGGGCCAGCAGGGCCAGGGGCACATTGCGCCGCCGGTTGATGCTCCGGGCTTCCGGCTGCTGGGGCCGTTCTCCTCCGGCCCAGACCAAGCCGATGCGCAGGGGGCGCTCTGCCCCCGTTTTCTCGCTGGTGGCCAGGCGGGCCGCCCAGGACCGGCTTAGTTCCGGGTCGGGGGCCAGGTAGGGGGCGCCTCCCTCTGGTCTTGTCCGGCCCAGGGCCAGGGGCAGACTGAGCAGGGGGCAATGGGCGTCCCCAGGGGGCGGCGGGGCATCGTCCCCCTGGACCAGTGGAGCACCGGGCAGGGAGCGGAGCAGGGGGACCAGGGGCCCGGGCACCCGGAGGATGACCCGGGCTCCCAGGGCCACCACTTGGGGCAGGTAGCGGCAGAACTGGAGGGTGTCGCCGTAGCCCTGCTCGGCATACAGCACCAGGGTTTTGCCCGCCAGGGAAAAATCACCCCGCCAGGGGCGGCCCGGCAATACCGGGGCCGGGCGGCGGCGCCAGCGCCATTCGTAATGGGCCCAGCCCGCCTCGTAATCCCCCAGGCGCAGTTCCAGCAGGGCCAGATTGAACCAGGCCTCGGCAAACTGGGGATGGTGGGCCACAGCTTCCCGAAAATCCGCCAGGGCCGCCGGATAGTCCTCCGCTCTCTGGGATAGCAGCCCCCGGTTGTTCAAGGCTCCCGGGTGATGGGGCTGGGCGGCCAACACCCGGTCGCAGCAGGCTCGGGCTGGGTCCGTCTGGCCCAGGGCGGCCAGGGCCAACCCTTGGCCCAGCAGGGCATCGGCGGGCGGGGTGCTGGCCCCGTTGGCGGACGCTTGTTCAATGCGGCGGAAGGCGGCCAGAGCGGCTTCCGGCTGATCCCCGTCCAGCAGGGCCAGCCCCCGGTACTGTTGCAGCACCGGGTCCTCTGGCACCAGGGCCAGGGCCCGTTCCAGGGCGGGGAGGGCGGCTTCCGGGCCCTGCCTTTGGACCTGGAGCAGGGCCACGGCCCGGGCGTAATCCGGCTGGCCCGGTTCCAGGGTGGCGGCCTGTTCATAGGCCGCCAGGGCGGCATCCAGACGGCCCAGGGCGATCAGGGCCCGGCCCCGGGCCCCCAGGGCAGTGGCCCGCTCCGCTCCCGTCCCGGGTAGCCGGGCCAGGGCCTGGTCCGCCGCCGCCAAGGAAGCCGCTCCCTGGCCCAGGGCGTAGCGTACCGTGGCCAGGTTGAGCCAGACCCCTATCTGATCCGGGGCTAATTTCACGGCCCTTTCCAGCCAGGCGCAGCCCTGGGCCGTCTGGCCCGCCTGACAGGCCGCCAGCCCGGCCTGGGCCAGCCATTCCCCGTCCGCCGGATTTTCCGCCAGCAGACGTTGGTAAAGGGCTAGGGCATCTTCCAGACGCCCCGCCTTATGATGATCCAGGGCTTGGCGATACAGGTGGGGGGTGGTAGGGGCGGACATGGGCGATAGGAAATGAGGGGAAGAACCATGGGGCGCGGCGGGGTGGCAAACCTCCGGGGGAGGTCGAGACTTTTGGCACCTAGCACCTAGCACCTAGCACCTAGCACCTAGCACCCGGCACCCGGCACCCGGCACCCGGCACCCGGCACCCGGCACCCGGCACCCGGCACCCGGCACCCGGCACCCGGCACCCGGCACCCGGCATCCGGCATCCGGGCGGGCCCTAGTGTATCCCGCCCATCCCCCTGGCCGTCGGTCTGTTACCGGACTTTACAAAAACAGACGCATAGATGATAATAGTTCTCAAGTAATTGATCTCGCCGGGGTGGCTTTTGCGCTGCCGTTTTTGCCCCCGGCCTTTTCCCAGCCAGCTTCAGCCCGTTTTCGGGCGGTCCGCCAGCCAGTTTCCCCTTTGCTTTTTAGGAGTCTGTCTGGATGTTGCGCCGCCTTTGCCCTGTTGCTTCCCTGTCCCCCTTAGTGGGGCTCATCGCCGCCCTGTTTGCCCATCCCACCCTGGCGGAGCCAGGGGGCGAGGAGCAGACCCTGGCCACGGTCAATGTGGCGGACCGGGCGGAGGGGGATTTGCCCACGGAAAAGACCGGGCGCTATACGGTGAAAAAGTCCGAGTCCGCCACCCGCCTGGGCCTGAGCCTGAAGGAGACCCCCCAGGAAGTGTCCGTGCTGACCCGCAGCCAGCTGGACGATTTTCACCTCAATGACCTGGGGGAGGCCCTGGGGGCCACTTCCGGCATTGTGGTGGAGCGGCCGGAAACGGACCGGGTTTATTACACGGCCCGGGGCTTTGATGTCACCAATTTCCAGTACGACGGCATCGGCATTGCCAATGTGTACGACATCGCGGGGGCGGAGACGGATACGGCCATTTTCGATCGCATCGACACGGTGTACGGGGCCAATGGCCTGCTCTCCTCCACCGGTTACCCTTCCGCCACGGTGAATTTCATCCGTAAGCGGCCCACCCTGGATTTTGCCGCCTCCGCCACGGCTACCGTGGGTTCCTGGAACAAGAGTCGGCTGGAAGGGAATGTGTCCGGCGCCCTGATCGATTCGGGCCGTCTCCGGGGGCGGCTGGTGGGGGTGCAGGAGGATAAGGATTCCTACCTGGATCGGTACAGCCGCAGCAAGACCGTGTTCTACGGGGTGCTGGAGGCGGACCTGGATGATCGCACCACCCTGGCCCTGGGCCACCATGAGCAGGAAAACAAGCCCCGGGGCGTGATGTGGGGCGCCCTGCCCATGTACAACACGGACGGCAGCCAGACCCATTACGACGTTTCCACCAGTACGGCCACCGACTGGGCCTTTTGGAATTTAAAAACCAAGAGCAGTTTTCTGGAACTGAGCCGCCAGTTCAATGAGGATTGGTCCGGCAAGGCGGTGGTGACCCACAACGAATACACGGGCAATTCCCGGCTCTTCTACGTGTACGGCACCCCGGACCGGAATACGGGCCTGGGGCTCAAAGCCTATCCCTCCGAATACGACCTGGAACGCACCCAGACCCAGGCGGATGTGTATGCCACGGGCCGCTTCGAACTGGGCGGGCGCAAACATGACCTGAGCCTGGGTATGACCTGGAGCCGGGCTTCCCTCAAGGATGTGTCCTATTACGGCCAGGGCATTGGGAACCCGGTGCCGGCCCTGGCGGGCTGGAACGGCAGCTACCCGGTGCCCCCCTTCGACGCCTCGGTGGATGGGAGTAACTTCAACGATCACCGGCGCAGCTTCTACCTCTCCACCCGCCTCAATCTGAACGACCGGACCAAGCTGATCCTGGGGGCAAACCACACCACCGTGAAGGTGGATGGGGTGACCTACAGCCAGAGCCGCAACCTGGACACCAGCAAGACCGCCCCCTATCTGGGGCTGGTGTATGACCTAACCCCCAATCTCTCCGCCTACGGTAGCTACACCAAGATTTTCGATCCCCAATACCAGCTGGATCAGAGTGGGGCTCCCCTGGACCCGGTACGGGGTTCCAGCCGGGAAGTGGGCCTCAAGGGGGAATTTTTCCATAAGCGCCTGAATGCAGGGGTGAGCCTGTTCCGCAGCGAACAGCTGGGACTGGCGGAGCAGGCCGGTTACGTCGGTACCCGGGCCTACTACCGGGGCATAGACGCGGAATCCAAGGGCATCCAGATGGACGTGGGCGGGGCCCTCACCGAGCGCCTGCAAGTGAATCTGGGCCTGACCCACCTGACCCTGAAGGACCCGGACGGCAATCCGGTGCGCACCTACACTCCCCGCAATCTCCTGCGCCTAGCCGGAACCTATCGGGTGCCCTTTGTGGAAAGGCTCAAGGTGGGGGCCAACGTGACCTGGCAAAGCGACATTTACCGGATGGAAACCCTGGATTCCGGCGCCACCACCAAGGTGCGTCAGGGGGCCTATGCCCTGGTGAATCTCATGGCCCAGTACGACATCGATAAAAACCTGAGCTTGAGCGCCAATATCAACAATTTGACCAATGAAAAATATCTCACCAGCCTGTACTGGTCCCAGAGCTATTACGGGGCGCCCCGCAACGCCAGCCTGTCTCTGACCTGGAAGTACTGAATCCGTGGGCCCTTTTCACTCTTTCCGTCCCTTCCGCCCTTTCCTTGTTCTGGCCCACCGCTGGCTGGGCCTGACCACGGCCCTATTCCTGTTCCTGGCCGGGCTCACCGGGGCGGTGATTGCCTGGGACCACGAACTGGATGGCTGGCTGAATCCGGACTTTTTCCAGGCCGGCCCGGGTACGCCCCAAGCCCCCCTGGCCCTGGCGGACAGCCTGGAACGCCGGGAGCCCCGGCTGCGGGTCACCTATCTGCCCCTATCCGTGGAACCAGGGCACAGCCTGGTGTTGTTCGTGGCGCCCCGCACCGACCCGGCCACGGGCCAGCCCTATGCCCTGGATTTCAATCAGGTGGCCCTGGACCCGGTCAGCGGCCGGGAGCTGGGGCGCCGGGAATGGGGGCGCCTGAGCCTGGACCGGCGCCATCTCATACCCTGTCTCTACCAGTTTCACTATTCCCTCCAGCTCCCCGCCGCCTGGGGCCTGCCCCTGGGCACCCTGTTCATGGGGGGCATCGCCCTGCTGTGGCTGGTGGATGGGCTGGTGGCCCTGGTCCTGGCCTTCCCCAGCCCCAAGACCTGGCGTCAGTCTTTCCGTTTCCGCTGGAAGGCCGGGGGCTACCGGCTCAATTTCGACCTGCACCGTTCCGGGGGCGTCTGGCTTTTTCCTCTACTGACGGTGCTGGCCCTGACTTCCGTGGCTATGAATCTGGGGGAACCCCTGGTACGGCCCCTGGTGGGCCTGTTTTCTCCCCTCACACCGACGCCAGGGGAACTGGCCGCGGCTCGGCCTTCCCCCGGGGGGACGGCGGTACCCTGGTCCCGGGGCGCCATTCTGGCCCGGGCCGTAGGGGAAGCCCGGAACCGGGGCTGGCAAGCCGGGCCCGGGGGAATGTATGAGAGCCCGGCCGGTTATTACGGCGTGGGCTTTTTCCCGCCGGGAAAGGAACACGGGGATGGGGGCCTGGGCAACCCCTGGCTGTACCTGGATCGCCGCGACGGTCGGCTATTGGGGGCGGATACCCCGGGGCAGGGCAGTGGGGGAGATATTTTCCTGCAAGCCATGTTCCCCCTCCATTCCGGGCGCATTCTGGGCCTGCCCGGGCGGGTGCTGGTGTCCTGCGGTGGCGGGCTGGTGGCCCTGTTGAGCCTGACTGGGGTGGTGATCTGGGCCCGCAAGCGCCGCGCCCGCCGGGCCCAGGGGGCAGGTCAGCCAGGGAAGGGCAAAGTGCCGGTATGTCTGGAATCCCTGCCCTGAGCGGAGGAACAAGGCTGGGCCGCTAAGAGGAGAAGCCGGGCGCCGTGCCCCGGCTTAACTCCAGGGAGGGCGCGGCCAGGCTTCAGCAAAAGGGGCTGGAGCGGGGGACCGGGCGGTCCCCTGGGATGGGGCGGGGCCGGTCAGGGCGTTTCCACCCGGTTCCGTCCCCTTTCCTTGGCCAGGTAGAGAGCCCGGTCGGCGGCTTGCAGGGTTTCTTCCGCGCTATCCCCGTGGGTGGGGTAGTGGGCCACGCCGATGGAGACGGTGATGCTTTCCCCCGCCGGATTGGGGGTTTCCTGAATATTCTGGCGCAGCCGGTCCGCCACTTCCCGGGCCCGGGGCAGGGGGCAGTCGGGTAGGAGGATGAGGAATTCTTCCCCCCCGGCCCGGCAGGTCAGGTCCTGCTCCCGGCAGGCCCGGTCCATGAGGGTGGCCAGATGGCGCAGCACCTTGTCCCCCACCGGATGACCATGGCGGTCATTGACCTGCTTGAAGTGATCCACATCCAGGGCCAGGGCGGCAAAGGGGATGCGGTTGGCTTCCCAGATTTCCAGCTGGCGATGGATGCCCCGCCGGTTCATGAGCCCGGTGAGGGGGTCGGTGGTGGATTCCTGGTAGAGAAAGCGCAGTTGGAGCTGGACCGAGCGCAGGCCTACCTGGAGCCCCTGTTTGATCTGCCGGGCTTCCCGGTACCAGGCCCGGACCCGGTCCAGCTGTTCTGGGGCTTCCGGATGGTCCAGCCCGGCAGCCACTTCGGCCAGCTGATTCAGGGGCCGGGTGAAATGGCGGGCCAGGAGCCAGCCCAGGAACAGGGCCAGCAGATAAAAAGGCATGGCCCGGAGAAAGAGGGAGGTGGTCAAATCCCGGACCTGGCCCAGGACTACCGGGGCAGGCTGCTGGGAGACGATGCCCCAGCCCAGTTCGGGGACTACCGCGTAACCCGCCAGCATGGCTTCTCCCCGGGTGTTCACCACCGCCATGGCGCCGTTTTCCCCTCCCATCAGGCGGGCCACCACTTTATTGCTGGCCACGTTGGCCCCCACCCGGCGGGCGTCCTGGTGATAGATGATGGTGCCCGCCCGATCCACGGCGTAGAGATAGGAACCGTCGTGGTAGAAATGCTGGGCCACCAGGCGCCCCAGGGTATTCACCGAATCCAGGTAAATGGTGCCCGCCACAAAGCCCAGGTAGCGGCCCTGGGGGTCCCACACCGGCTGGGACACCAGCACGATGTAATGGCCGGAATGGGCGTGGAAAGGCGGGCTCACCAGGGGGCGCCGGGCCTTTAGGGCTTCCACCGTGCCCAGGGTGGTCATGCGCCGGTGGAGCATGTTGGGGCGCATGGGGTGGTAGGCCCGGAGTATGCCCTGGCCATCCACCACAATGACGGAGTTAAAGGTTTCCGACTGTTCCTTGAGCCGTTCCACTTCCTGGTCCCGGGTTTTCTGGTCCCAGCGCTGGCCCAGATTACGGGCGCTCAGTTCCAGGAGACGATGGGCCGTATCCGCCTCCGTAGCCACTCCGGCGGCGATTTTGGCCGCATAGACCCGGTTGGATTCCAAGGCATTGGCCACCAGGGTATCCCGCAGCACCGAGTAGCCAGCCAGCAGGCCACCGGCCAGGGTAATCAACATGGCCACGGCCAGCAGGAGCACTAACAGGCGGCGCAAATGGGGCTGGTGCGAGGGGGTGACCATGGGCGGAAAAACGACGGGATTCAACGGGACGGGAACAGGGAATCAGTAGGAATACACCAGGGGTATGACTTGGGACTATACCTATAAAGGGGCTTATGCCAAAGGCCATAATTGGCAAGGATATGGGGGAAAAGCCGCCCGGGACGGGGACGTTGCTCAATGTGAGCGGGAACCAGCCCTTAGCCAAAGGGATGGGCGGGGAAGGCCGGAAAAATTAGGGAAATCCCGGGGGGTGGCAAAAAAAAACGGGGGCCGGGGAATTTTTCTTTCCCGGCCCCCGGTAGGGGCGCTATTAGCTCCCCAGGGAGCCTCCCCAATGCTGGGGGCCTAGAGGCGCAGCAGGGCGATTTTCAAGGGATGCTGGCCGTCGAAACTGGGGAAGTCCTCTTCCGGGGCGATCCATTCCAGTTCCCGTGCCGGGCGGCCGGCCTTGCGGGCGCAGCGCTCGATCTGGTCCTGCCAGACTTCCCGGCTGACCTGGGCCACGTTATTGCAGCAGATCAGGGTGCCCCCTTCGGCGGTGGCCAGCACGGCGGGTTTGAGCAGGGCCGGGTAGTCGTGGATCAGATCCACCACCCCAAAGGGGCTCTTGGCGTAGCGGGGCGGGTCGAGAAAAACCAGATCGAACTGCTGGGGCTCCAGCTTGGGGAAGGGGGGCAGGCGCTTGCCCCGCACCACCGGGGGCTGACCCAGCCCGGCCAGCTGGCGCAGGGCGGGGAAAACATCGCTCTGGACGCAGCGGGGGCGGGTGGGCAGGTCGTTGAGCTTGGCGTTTTCCCGGCCCACCTTGAGGCTGGATTCAGCGAAATCCACATTGACCACGAAGCGGGCCCCGCCCTTGGCGGCCGCCAGCCCCACCCCGCAGGTGTAGGCGAAAAGGTTGAGCACGGACTTGCCCGCTGCTTCCGCCATGATCCGCCGCCGTCCGGCCCGCAGGTCCAGGAACAGCCAGGGGTCCTGGCCGGCATGGCGGCCCTGGAAGCGGTACGAGATGCCCATTTCCTTGGCGATGCGGGGCTTCTGGGCGATTTCCTGGTCTGTTTCCCCGAGGACGTTGGTGATGCGGGAATTGCCCCCGCTCCGGTCATTGTAGAGGGTGTCCAGTCCGGCGAATTCCGGGCGTTCCGTATAGAAACGGCGGATTTCCCCCACCTGGGCGCCATCAACGGCGCTGTGGAAAGTCTGGATCAGGAGCAGGTCACCGTACCGGTCTATGGTCAGGCCGGGGAAGCCTTCCACGCTGCCGTGGAAGAGCCGGTAACAATCCGTGTCCTCGGCGGCGAGGCGGGCCAGCAGGTCGCTGCGGGCGGCCAGGGCGGTGGTGAGCAGGGGGGTGAGGGGGGCGGGGGAAAGATCGGACATGAAAACTCCTGGGACGCCCGGGGGCGCCAAAATGAAAGAGCGAAACCGGCAAGTGACAAACCGGCGGGCAAGTCTTCCCGGCCCGGCCATGGCCGGAGCGGCGCTTGCGAAGGGTGGGACGGAAGCCGGAACCGGACTTCCGGGTAGGGCGGGGACCCGCAAAACGGGGCACCTGTGCAGGATACCACCCCGGGGCCTTGGCCTCGCCGGGGATGGGGGCTAGGGGGCTGGATCGCGGGGGGATTTCGGACCCACTCCGGGGAAAAAGCCCCTGGGTCCGTCAGGCAAGGTTCCCTATTGCAAAGGGTTTAGACCGGTATGGCAGGCTTGGGGAATGGGATGGGGCGGGGGGGGCAGACTTTTCCGAATCCCAGGCCAATTCCTGGTGACAGTCTGGAGAACCGCCCCGGAGCGTCCCGAATCCCTTAACCGTAGCGGCGCCGGGCCTCCATGGCCAGGCCTGCGCCGATACTGCCGAACCGGTCTCCTTCCACGGCCTTGGCCGTGGGCAGGAGTTCGGCAATGCGCTGGCGTAGCCGGGGCACGCCGCTGGCGCCGCCGGTGAAGAAAATGCTGTCCACCTGTTCCGCTTTCAGGCCCGCCTGGGCCAGGAGGCCGGTGACCGTTTCCCCTACCCGGTCCAGCAGGGGCGCCATGGCCAGATCGAAATCTTCCCGGCCTATGGTCTGGATCAGGCCCGGCTCCAGCCGTTCCAGCCCCAGATCGGTCCGCTCTGCGGCGGAGAGGTCGATTTTCGCCCCTTCCACCTGGACGGCCAGCCAGTGGCCGGCCCGGTCTTCGATCAGGGCCAACAGCCGTTCTAGCTTTTCCGGGGACTGGCTGTCCCGGTGCAGCTGTTCCAGTTCGGCCTGGACCGAGCGGCTGTACACCGCGTTAATGGTGTGCCAGGTGGCCAGGTTGAAGTAGTAGCTGGCGGGCATTTCCAGACCCCGCTTGAGCAGGCTGCGGTAGCCCAGGAGGGGCATGACCTGGGCCAGACTGAGCTGGCGGTCGAAATCCGTGCCGCCGATGTGCACCCCCCCGTTGGCCAGTAGGTCGTCCCGCCGTTCCGTGAGGCGCAGCCGTTCCGGGGACAGGCGGATGAGGGAAAAGTCCGAGGTACCCCCGCCGATATCCGCCACCAGCACCAGGGTTTCCCCGGACAACTGCTGCTCGTAGTGGAAGGCGGCGGCGATGGGCTCGTACTGGAAGCTCACTTCCGTTAGGCCCTGATCCCGGGCAATGCGGGCCAGGGTGTCTTCCGCCAGCTGGTCCGCCGCCGGATCATCATCCACGAAATAGACCGGGCGGCCCAGCACGGCCTGGTCAAAGGGGCGTCCGGCGGCGGCCTCGCCCCGGCGCTTCAGTTCCCCGATGAAATAGGCCAGCAATTCCCGAAAGGGTAGGGCCCGTCCCTGGACTTCAGTGCGTCCGTCCAGGAGCTTGCTGCCCAGGAGGCTTTTCATGGAGCGCATGAGGCGCCCCTCGTCCCCCTCCAGATATTCGTTCAGCCCCTGGCGGCCATAGCTGACCCGGTTTTCATCCGCATTGAAAAAGACCACGGAGGGCAGGGTTTCCTTGTCCCCTTCCAGGGGCAGCAGGGGCGGCTGATCCGGACGCCACCAGCCGACGGTGGAGTTGGAGGTGCCAAAGTCGATGCCGCAGGCGCGGGCCGGGGTGGAAAAGGGCATGGGGATGGGGTGGGGCTAGGGGAAAAACGCCGTCGCTACGTTGGCGAAAGCGGGCGCCGCATGCTACGCGATGGGGCCTTTCCTGTCCAGACGGGCCCAGGGGCCCCTGAGGGCGGCGGCAATAAAAAAACGGCAGGGCTCGGGGGAACCGCTGCCGCCAAAAGGAGGAGTCAATGGCAGTACAAAAAACGGGGCGGGGATCAGGCTCAAAAGGGGAAAAACCTTTGCCCGCCCGGGAAAAACCTAAACCAGGTGGGCGATGAGGGGCTCGGCAAAGACCGTGGCTACCCCGCTGATCATCATCACCAGACTGGAAACCACCCCTTCTTCCTGGCCGATTTCCATGGCCTTGGCCGTGCCTGCCCCGTGGGAGGAGGCGCCGAACAGGGCGCCCCGGGCCAGGCGGCTGCGCAGGGGCAGGAGGGCCAGCATCAATTCCCCCAGCAACATGCCGAAGACCCCGGTGAGGACCACGAACACCGCCGTCAGGTCCGAGGAGCCGCCCAGCTGGGGCGCCACCGCCATGGCGAAGGGGGTGGAGACGGAGCGGGGGGCCAGACTGGCCTGCAAGGCCGGGGAGAGGCCAAAGAGCCGGGCCAGGAAAATGGAGCTGGTGACGGCGGCCGTAATGCCCGCTACCACCCCCACGGCCAGGGCCAGCCAGTGGCGCAGGATCAGTTGCCGGTACTCATAGATGGGCACGGCAAAGGCCACGGTGGCTGGCCCCAGCATCCACACCAGCCAGCGGGTGTCGGCGAAATAGACGGAAAAGGACTGGTGGGAGAGAAGCAGGCAGACGATGAGGACCACCGGCACCGCCAGCATGGGCATGAGCCACCATTTGCTATAACGCTGGTAGAGGGCTTTCATGCCCAGATAGAGGGCCACGGTAAAGGCGAACCAGCCCAGGGCCAGGAGATGAAATTCAGTCATGGGGACGACTCCAGTGGCGACGGCGCCACAGCAATTCCAGCCGATACACCCCGTCCACCGCCAGGGCCGTGACGGCCATGACAAACAGGGTGGAGACCACGATCACCAGCACAATGGCCAGTCCCTGGTGCAACATGAGCTGGGGATACTTCACCACGGCGATCACCGCCGGGATAAAAAACAGCAGCATTTCCGCCAAGAGCCAGCGGGCCCCCAGGTTGAACCAGCCCAGGGGCACCCGGCGGGTGAGCAGTCCGGCCAGAAGCAGGAGCATGCCCAGCACCCCGGGGGGCAGCTGGGGCAGCCAGCGGGCGGAGATGAGATCGGCGATTAGCCAGAGACCGGTCAACAGGCCGATCTGAAGCACGATATGACCTGCCCGGGTGAGCTTATGCATCGCCCGGTGGGCCGGGGAGGGCAGGGTTTGATCGTGGTGAGCCATGTTTTTTGTAATCTGTTGGGATTGGGGATGAAGCAAGTATAGTCAGGGGTGATTCATGGATAAAATGAATTAAAATCATAAAAACAATGCAAATAAGGAATGAGTGAATGGACGTCCGCGCCCTCCGTTATTTTGTCGAAGTAGTTCGGCAAAGCAGCTTCACCAAGGCCGCCCAGGTCCTCTTCGTCACCCAGCCCACCATCAGCAAAATGGTGCGCCAGCTAGAAACCGAACTGGGCACCCCCCTGCTGATCCGTCAGGGGCGCAGCTTCCGCCTCACCGACGCAGGGCGGGTGGCCTTTGAGCGGGGCCAGGACGTGCTGGCCGCCCAGGCCCGGCTCCAGGCCGAACTGGCGGACCTGGGGGCCCTGGCCCGGGGAAGGTTGGCCATCGGCCTTTCCCCCATGGTGGGTTCCACCTTTTTCGCCCCCGTGCTGCGGGCCTACCGGATGCGCCATCCCCAGGTGGAATTGAAAATCGTGGAAGACGGGGCCCTGGCCATTGAAACGGAAATCGCCCACGGCCGTCTGGACGTGGGGGTCACGGTCCTGCCCACGGACCAGGCCCAGTTTGAAACCCAGCCCTTCGCCTATTCAGAACTCTGTCTTCTGGCCCCCCGGGATTCTCCCTGGAGCAGCTGGGAGCGGGTCACCATGGGGGATCTGGCCTACGAGTCCTTCATTCTTTACAACGACGACTTCGTCCTTTCCGGCCGCATTCTGGAAGCCGGGCGGCGGGCGGGCTTCACCCCCGCCATCGCCAGCCGGTCCAACCAGTGGGACTTTATTGCCGCCCTGGTGGGGGCCCGCCTGGGGGTGGCCCTGCTGCCCCGCATCGTCTGTGAAAAGCTCAACCCGGTGCAGTTTTGCTGGGTGCCCCTGGTGGAACCCCTGATTCCCTGGCATCTGGCCCTGATCTGGAACAAGGGGGGCTACCTTTCCCACGCCGGGCGGGCCTTCGTGGCCCTGACGGAGGAAACCCTGGGGCCCGGCTACGCCCCCCGGGAGCCTGCCTCCGGCCGGCCCGTGCCCCCGGCTCCCTGAGCCCGGGACGGCACCCCGGGGAGAGGCTAAAATGCCCGTCCCCTCACCGGAGAATCGTCATGGAATCCCGCCTCACCGAACTGGAAATCAAGCTGGCCTATGCGGAAGACCTGCTGGAAACCCTCAACCTCACCGTCTTTCGCCAGCAGGAGCAGATCGACTTTCTGCAAAAACAGTTGCGGGAAGTCTATAACCAGGTCCAAGGCCTGACCGTGGCCGGGGAAGGGCGCACCCTGCGGGACGAAATTCCGCCCCATTATTGAGTTTGAGACGGTAGAGGAGGGGCGGCCGGACCGCCCTTCTTTTTGCTTAAAAATCGGCGACTTAGCCCGGTACTGCAGCCTATGCGGTCCGGGTTTTTTGTTGGGTTTATTCCGGCTTTCAAGAAACCTGACTATTTCCTGACGTTAGGGAAACAATTGGACACAAATCCGGTGGTTGTATTGGCGTCAATATATCTATAATCGTCCCACCAAAATTCAAAGGGTTAGGACGATGAGCGAGGCCCTGCTTTCCCCGGTCCGGAACTGTGTCACTTCCGGCATTGTGGTTACCCTGGAAGCCCAGGAAACGGCCCTGGCGGCCTTGGAAGCCTATTCCCGTCTGCTGGAGGCCCGGGGCCTGGCCCATCGGGTGGAGGTGCGACGGCAGGGTGCGGGGCTCTCCGCCCGTTTTCTCCCCGACCCGGCGGCTCCCTATCTGGGCCGTCTGCAAGCCATGGAATGCCGGAATGCCCGGGAACTGGGGCGGGACGATCTGAGTTTTGAAATCTTTGCCCGCATGCTTACGGGGCCGGTGGCCTTTACCTTCCCCAATCTGGGGGAACTGGAAGCCAATCTGCGCATGCGTCTGGGTATTGTGGAGGCGGCCCGGGAAACCGAGCTCACCTTCAATACGGCGGCGGCAGACCGGCCCGCTGCCTGGTGGGTGGAAGGGGAAGAGGGCTTTGCCATTGCCCCGGAGGCGGATCTGGTGACCGCCCTGGTAGCCGCCACCCAGCCCGAGGATCAGGGCCCCCGCTACGCTTTTTCCTGTTACCGGGCCTCGGAATACGCCATGCTCACCGGCATGGCGGCGGAAATGAAGGCCAGCCACCCGGCCCTTTACCGCCGTCTGGAAGATTGCAGCCGGGTGTCCCTGATCAAATCCCGGCGCTTCCACGACACCTTCCTGGTGGAATACGGGGCGGAAGTGGGGCTGCCGGCGGATTATTACGTGCCCGGGGACCGGGTCTGGTTCCGCAATCCGGACGAGGCTTCCGCCGACGTGCCCGGCTATGAAGGCTCCTGGACCATTTACCTGGGAGGCGGCCAGTTCGCCAACTTCTGGCAGCGGCACCGGCCCTACACCCTGGTGGATAAATGCCTGGAGCTCTACCACTGGCGCAACGGCCTGACCACGGGCCCAGACGGCCAGCTGGCCATGGACGAAACCCGGGTGGCCGCCCTGGTGGATGCCAGCCGGGCCAATCCGGTGGAAATGCAGGAAATCCTCACCCTCATGCTGCGTCCCCGGGACCCGGGGGGCGTGTACGGCGACGGCGGCTGCCTGGACCGGACCCGGGAATATCCCCGCTGCATCCTGCCGGGCACGGCGGATATGCCCCTCTGAGGGCTTCCGCCGCCGCCCTTGGCCAGGGTCGTGCCTGGGCACCTTAAGAGGGCGGGGGAGGGCTCCGGGGCGCTTGAGGGCGGCCCCTAGTGCCCGCCCTGCACCGTCAGCTGGACGCTGCGGTGCTTTTTCAGTTTGCCCACCACGTGCATTTCGCACTTTTTGCAGTCAAAGCGCAGGGTCAGGCGTTCCTTGCCGTTCACCAGCACCAGGGGATCGGGGCGCACGCCTTTGACCACCTTGGGGCAGAGGTTGAAGCTGTAGCGCAGGCAGTGCTTGGTGATCATCAGGGAGACGGCGCCCTTTTCCTCATTGCTTTCGTAGGCCGGGGCGATCAGCTCTACCCCGTGGCGGGTGTAGAAGGCCCGGGCCCGGGCGTTATACACATTGCCCAGGTAGGTGAGGTCACTTTCCGGGTAGAGGGCGGGGGGCTCCACCGCTGGAGCCCGGGGCGGGCGCTGGTAGGCGGCGGCCCGGGCGGCATCCAGTTGGGCCACCGCGTCCCGGCGCAGGGCGTTGATGACCCCGGCGGGCAGGAACCAGGGCTGGCTCAGGGCCAGGGTGATGGCGGGGTGCAGCAGGGGTGGGGTTTCCGGGGCCCGGGCCAGTCCGGGAGCGCCGTTCTCCGCCGCCTTCGGGGCGGAGGCGGTCGGGGCCGAAGTCGCTTGTGATACGCCTTGCTGCGGTGCTTCCCCGCAGGCGTTGGAAACCTCAAGCTGAGGCGCCGCCGTCGGGGTCTCTTCTGCCCCGTTGTCCGCCAGGCAGTACAGGGTGTTACCCAGCTTGCCCAACTGGTCTGCCAGGGGCTTCCAGGCCTGATCCCCGTTGCGGGCCGGTTCCTTGGGATGATCCACCGCCGCCCGGGCCTGGAGGCCCTGGGGATCGGTGAGGGTGAGGGTAAAGCCCGTGGCGGTTTCTTTCAGGTGAAGGCGGATGGGGATGCGCCGTTCGGCGGACTTTTTCTCCAGCAGACGCTCGAATTCCTGGTCCCGGTTCCGTTGCAGGGCGATGCCCGGGATCAGATCGGCGGGCAGGGCATTGGGGGCGCAGCGCCAGGTCTGGCCCGTTTTTTCCACCGTATTGAGGCGCAGGCCCACCAGTTCCCCTTCCCCGTCGAAGTAGGACAGGCCATCCCCGTTGTGGAGCACCACCAGGGGGTCCTCCGGGGTTACCTCGAACCAGCCCTTGCCCAGCCGGGTCACGGTGCCCAGGCGGCGCCCGGCGAAACTGGGGGTATCGAAGGCCCCCACCTCGCTCTGCCGCCCATGGACGAAATAATCCGTGGCGCCCCGGTTGAAGGTTTTTTCCGGCAGGGGGGTGAAGGTGGTGGTGGTGCGCCCCAGGGAGGCCCGGGTATAGCCCGGGTGGTCGGCGATGACCCGGTCCAGAAGCTGGCGGTAATGGGCGGTGATGTTTTTGACGTAGGACAGGTCCTTGAGCCGCCCTTCGATTTTGAAGGAGCGGATGCCCGCTTCCGCCAGGGCCGCCAGATTGGCGCTCTGGTCGTTGTCCTTCATGGAGAGCAGGTGCTGGTCCGCCGCCAGGGTATGGCCCTCCTGATCCTCCAGGGTGTAGGGCAGGCGGCAGGCCTGGGAGCATTCCCCCCGGTTGGCGCTGCGCCCCGTGTGGGCGTGGCTGATGTAGCACTGGCCGCTGTAGCTGACGCAGAGGGCGCCGTGGATAAAGAATTCCAGGGCCACGTCCGTGTCCGCCGCCACCTTGCGGATTTGCTCCAGGGACAGTTCCCGGGCCAGGACCACCTGGGAAAAGCCCACGTCCTGGAGAAATTTCACCTTGGCCGGGCTCCGGTTGTCCGTCTGGGTGCTGGCGTGGAGTTCCAGGGGGGGCAGGTCCAGTTCCAGGAGGCCCATGTCCTGGAGAATCAGGGCGTCCGCCCCGGCCTCGTAAAGC
Organism: Azospira inquinata; assembly: GCF_018905915.1. Taxonomy (NCBI): domain Bacteria; kingdom Pseudomonadati; phylum Pseudomonadota; class Betaproteobacteria; order Rhodocyclales; family Rhodocyclaceae; genus Azospira; species Azospira inquinata. Next base: position 168,256 of record NZ_CP064782.1, on the reverse strand, counting down.
TCCCAGGCGATGCGCCGGGCCGGTTCCAGTTCCTCGTCCCGCAAAATGGTGTTCAGGGCCACCAGCACCTTGGCCCGGTAGGGGTGGGCGAATTCCGCCAGCCGGCGGATATCTTCCACCGAATTGCCCGCATTGGAGCGGGCGCCGAAGGCCGGGCCGCCGATATATACCGCGTCCGCCCCGTGGAGAATGGCCTCCATGCCGAACTGGGCGTTTTTGGCGGGGGCGAGGAGTTCCAGGGGGCGGGGCGTGGCGGTCATGGGCGATAGCAACAGGTGATGAAGGGAGAGCCGGGGCTGGCCATCTGACTGGCGAAACCGGATTCCGTTCCTCCGGCTTTGGGAAAAGGGCCCGGGCCGGGGGGATCATTTCCCTCCAAAGGGCGGGGGGAAGTTTGGAAAAAGTCCAGGAAAGTAGGCTAAAAAATGGCCTGAAAAAGGGCGTGGATTGGCGATCTAGCCCGGGCCAGGCGGTTCAGCAAGGAATAGCAACCCTCTTCAGCCCATGGGGGGGAAGAAGCCCGTCCTTCCTGGCTTGGGGCGGAGGTGACCGGGAGAGGCAGACCCGGTCGGCCCTCGGCCATCCCCGGGCCGGCGAGGCTGGATTTTACGCTGTGGCCCGGGGGGAGGCCAGGGTAAAGGCCCCCCCAAAAAAAACGCCTCCGGAAGGAGGCGTGGCAGCCGCCGCAGAAGCGGTGGGGGAAGGCTTACCGGCCCAGATCAGAAATGGCGTCCACCACCATCTGGGTGCCCACGGCCACCATCAGAATGTCGGACGCCACCCGGACATAGCGATAGCCGGAGGGAGGCGGCCCCATGCGGGTGACCAGTTCCGGGGGCAGGGCATAGACCGTCACGCCCCGGGGCAGGGGCTGGCCCATGCGCCACTTGCGCGCCTGTCCCGGGGGCAGGCAGCCATTGTGCTTTTTGGCTAGTCCCGGGGGGCAATGGCCCCGGCCCAGTTCCGCCCCGTAGTAATCCCGCACCGCGTAGCGGTGCTGCTCGGCGAAGCGGAAATCGGCCCGGTCATCCCGGCGTTCCTCCCGCCGATCTTCCCGGCGATCCTGATTGCCGTGACGGTCCTGGTTGCCCCAATCCCCTTGGGGACCAGGATTGGGGCCCCGGTCCTCCATGGGCGGCCGGCCATGGCCGCCCCCGGCCCAGGAGGGGGGATCGGCCCAGACTCCGGTAGATAGTAGGAGGCCGCCCAGGAGAAGGAGGAGGGGAGATCGGGTTCTTTTATGGGTCATGGTGTTCTCCAAATAGAAAGGTCTTCCCTGGGGGCGAAAAGGAAGGTGGCCTATTCTAGTGGCCCACCGCCCAAGCCCCAAGGCCTTTTGCCCTACAGGGCAAGGACCGGGGCCGGGAACCCCCGGTGCCCGGGCCGGTCTTCCTTAAGGGAAACGACTCCTGGGCGGCCCGATTGCGCCTTTTCCGGGATAGGGGATTGGCCTGGGGCGTTTGGCCCCGGGGCCCGGGATGTCCCAGGTTTCCCAACCCCCGTTTTGCCCTAGCCCTGGGGCGCCTTTCAACGGTGCCCCAGGAGCGCCCCTTTTTCCCCAATTTTGGGATGATTGCTGCTCACCAGGCCCGGGCCTGGTCTTTTTGGAGATGGCCATGTCGGCTTTGTTTTCCCCTTTTAAACTCAAGGATGTGACCCTGCGCAACCGCATCGCCGTGCCCCCCATGTGCCAGTACAGGGCGGTGGATGGATTGAGCAACGAGTGGCACGCCGTCCATTACGCCGGCTTGAGCCGGGGCGGTGCCGGGCTGGTGATTGTGGAGGCCACGGCGGTGGCCCCGGAAGGGCGTATTACCCCGGCCTGCCTGGGCCTGTGGAACGATGCCCAGGCCCAGGGGCTGGCCCGGGTAGCCGCTGCCATCAAGGCAGGGGGCGCCGTGCCGGGCATCCAGATCGGCCATGCGGGACGCAAGGCTAGCGCCCATCTGCCCTGGGAAGGGGATGACCACCTGCCCGCGGACGATCCCGCCGCCTGGGAGCCCATCGCTCCCTCGGCCCTGGCCTTTGGTGCCAATTTGCCCCGGGTGCCCCGGGCCATGACCCTGGCGGACATTCAGCGGGTCCAGCAGGACTTCGTGGATGCCGCCCGGCGGGCCCGGGAGGCGGGATTTGAGTGGCTGGAACTCCATTTCGCCCACGGCTATCTGGCCCAGAGCTTCTTCTCCTCCCACAGCAACCAGCGGGACGACGCCTACGGGGGCGACGCCCGGGGCCGCCATCGCTTTCTTCTGGAAACCCTGGCGGCGGTGCGCCGGGTCTGGCCGGAAAACCTGCCCCTCACCGCCCGCTTCGGTGTCCTGGAATACGATGGACGGGATGGGGAAACCCTGGCGGAATCCATCGAGCTCACCCGGGAATTCAAGGCCGGTGGCCTGGATCTGCTCAGCGTGAGCGTGGGCTTCACCATACCGGACACCCAGGTGCCCTGGGGCCCGGCCTTCCTGGCGCCGGTGGCCGAACGGGTGCGCCGGGAGGCCGGTTTGCCCGTGGCTTCCGCCTGGGGCATCGACAAGCCGGCCTTGGCAGACCAGGTGGTGGCCCGGGAACAGATGGATCTGGTGATGGTGGGCCGGGCCCATCTGGCCAATCCCCACTGGCCCTACCAGGCCGCCCAGGCCCTGCACGAGCCCCGCCCCTCCTGGGTGTTGCCCGCCCCCTACGCCCATTGGCTGGAGCGCTATCGCCCGGCGGATTGAGATGGGCCTGCCCGAGGCTTGGCTTCGGAAAAGGGAAAAGAAAAAGCCTCCGTTAGGGAGGCTTTTTTGTGGGTGCGGACCAGGGCTTACAGATGAACGAAAGTGCTTTTTTCCTTTATCAGGCTCTGGCCCCCTTCCTGGGGCTGGATTTGAAAGACGATGGGGCGGGAGCCCCTGGGGGCCGCCTCCGCCGGGGCGGAGACGGTGACCTGGATGGTGCGCACGCTGCCCGGGGCGGTGGTGAAGCGACTCGCCCCCACCAGGCTCAGGCCGGGCAGGCCCGCCACCGAGACTTCCAGCTGCCGGGGCCGTTCCGCCAGGTTGGCGAGGCGCAGGGTGTAGGCGTTTTCAATGCGCCCTTCCGGGGTCTCCCGGGACAGAGCGCCCCGGTCCCGCAGCACATCCACCCGCAGGTCCGGTCGCTCCAGGGCGGTCCAGGTGCCCAAACCGAGGAAGAGCAGGATCAGGCCCCCATAGACCGCTAGCCGGGGCCGGTGGCCGGGGGCGGCCCGGCCCGCCAGTTCCAGGGGGGAGGCGATGCGGATCAGGCCGGCGGGCTTGCCGGTCCGGGCCATGACCTGGTCGCAGGCGTCAATGCACAGGCCGCAGTTGATGCACTGGTACTGGAGCCCCTGGCGGATGTCGATGCCCGTGGGGCAGACCTCCACGCAGATACCGCAATCCACACAGTCCCCGCCCTTTTGTCCCGGGGCGGGGCGGCCCCGGGGTTCGCCCCGGGTGGCGTCGTAACTGACGCTGCGGGTGGCCGGGTCATACATCACCCCCTGGAAGCGGGAATAGGGACACATGTGCTGGCATACCGCCTCCCGGGCGAAACCCGCCTGGAGATAGGTGAAAAGGGCGTAGAAGCCCAGCCAGAAGCCTTGCCAGGGCCCGATGTGGCCATGTCCCAGGGCGCCCAGTAATTCCCGGATGGGGGTGAAGTAGCCCACGAAGGTGATGGCGGTCCAGGCGGAAAAGAGCAGCCAGAGGCCGTGTTTGACGGTGCGCAGGGCCAGCTTGCGGGGTGTCCAGGGGCTTTGTTCCAGGCGTAGCCGGGCCAGGTGGTCCCCCTCCACCTTGGCCTCAATCCAGGTGAAGATGGCCGTATAGACGGTCTGGGGGCAGAGAAAGCCGCAGAACAGACGGCCCGCCAGGGCGGTGACCAGAAACAGGCCGGTGGCCGCCAGGATCAGGGCAATGGCCAGGAGCAGGGCGTCCTGGGGCCAGAGGGTGAGGCCGAAGAGGTGGAATTTCTCCTGCTGAATGTCGAAGAGCAGGGCGGGGCGGCCCTGCCAGGTCAGCCAGCAGGCGCCGAAAAAGACCAGCTGGGTGGCCCAGACCAGGCTCCAGCGCAGGCGGCTAAAACGGCCCCGCACGGCCCGGGGATGGATTTTGCCCTTGTTCCGGTAGAGCTCCAGCTTGGCGGCCCGGACCTTGTTCAGGGGGGATTGGGGTGCATTCATGGTGATTTCCTCCTGGCCGGAAGTAGACCATTCCGGGAAAAAGAGGAACAGATTCAGCTTGTCTGATTTTTTATAGGTACAGATGGGGGCGGTGGGAGGCCGAGGAAGGGGAAGGCCGGAAGAGCGTAGGTTAGGGAGAAGGTCGGTGGTCCTTGGGGCTGGAGGGGCATCGAGGCGGACTGCTGTACCCAACACCCCCGGGCGATCCGGTTTTTCTCCGATTCCTCAACCCCTCAACCCCTCAACCCCTCAACCCCTCAACCCCTCAACCCCTCAACCCCGAAACCCCGAAACCCCGAAACCCCGAAACCCCGATGCGCCGCGCCGCTCCAGGCCCCTTGCCCCGGGACAGGCGCCTTAAAGCTGGGCCCGGATCAGGTCCGCCAGGGTGGCCACGGGGGAGGGGCCGCTTTCCGGCAGGGGATGGCCGAAATTGAGGCGGATATGGTGGCCGAAATGGCGTTGGGCGGAAAAAATGGGCCCGGGGGCCAGGCTGATGCCCCGTTCCAGGGCCGCCTTGTGCAGGGCCAGGGCATCCACTTCGGGGGGCAGTTCCAGCCAGAGGAAATAGCCCCCCTGGGGCCGGGCCAGCCGGGTGCCGGGGGGAAAGTACTCCGCCACCTGGCGCACCAGGGCTGCCTCCTGGGCGGCCAGGGTTTGGCGCAGGCGGCGCAGATGCCGGTCGTAGCCCCCCTGCTTCAGGTAATCCGCCAGGGCGATCTGGATGGGAATGGCGGTGGCCAGGCTGGTGGCCAGTTTTTGGCGCCGCACCTGGGCGGCGTAGGCCCCCGCGGCTACCCAGCCCAGGCGGTAACCGGGGGCCAGGCATTTGGAAAAGGAAGACACATGGAGCACCCGGCCGCTCCGGTCCAGGGATTTGCTGGCCAGGGGCGGCTGGGGGGCGAAATGGAGTTCCCCGTACACGTCGTCTTCGATAAGGGGCACCTGGTGCTTTTCCAGGAGGGCCAGCAGGGCTCGCTTGTGATCGTCCGGAACCAGGGCCCCGGTGGGATTGGAAAAATTCAGCATGAACAGGCAGGCCTGGATGGGGTGCTTGTCCAGGGCCTGGGCCAGGGCCTCCAGGCTCACCCCTTCCCGGGGGTGGGTGGGGATTTCCACCACCCGCAGGCCCAGGCGTTCGCTGGCCTGGAGCCCGGCGTAAAAGGCCGGGGCTTCCACCGCAATGGTGTCCCCCGGCCGGGTCAGGGTTTGCAGGCAGAGGTTCAAGCCTTCCATGGCCCCGGAGGTGATAACGATTTCCTGGGGCGAGACCTGGGCGCCTTGGGCCAGATAGCGGAGGGAAAGCTGGCGGCGCAGTTCCTCGTTGCCCGGGGGCAGGTCCGTGATGGTGGCCCGGGGGGTCAGGCGCCGGGCCGCGCTGGCCAGATGGCGGCCTAGTGGGGCCAGGGGAAAAAGGTGGGGGCTGGGAAAGCTGGAGCCCAGGGGAAAGACCCCCGGGTCTTTGACGCTTTCCAGAATTTCAAAAATGAAATCGCTTACTTCCAGGGCGGTGGACCGGTCCGCCGGGGGGCTCATGGCCGGTTCGGGCAGGGGGGCGCCGAGCCGGGCCCGGACGAAATAGCCGGATTTGGGCCGGGCTTCGATGAGGCCCCGGGCCTCCAGCAGGTGATAGGCCCGGGTCACGGTAATCGGGGCCAGGGACTGGGCCAGACAGGTCTGGCGCACCGAGGGGAGCCGTTCCCCGGGGCGCAGCACCCCCTCCCCGATGAGGCGGGCGGTGTGGTCGGCCAGGTCTTGGTAGCGGGGCATGGGGGGATGATAACAGGCCGCCCGGGGCGGCTCCTCGGGGCGAGGAGGTTGGGGGGCACCCGTAGGTCTAGGGTGGGACTACCGGGCGGGGGGCAGGGTAGGGGCGCCTTGTCGAACAGCGGATAACAGCAGTTCCCCAAACCGTAGGAGGTGGGGGAAAAGGGGCGGAAGAATTCGGAAAAGGGAGAAGCCTGGGGGGAGGATTCGGGAAAAGGGCTTCTCCGGCCCCCCGGTGGTTTCTGGGCAAAAAAAAACGGGGGAAATCTCCCCCGTTCTGGCCCTGATCGGGGCAGGCGGTGGGCCCGCCCCGGGTTTGGATTCAGTGCCGGATCAGCCCATCAACCCCGAATGGCAATGGGGCCGTTGGCCGTAGCTTGGGCATCCTTGCGGGCCTGTTTGGCGGCGCGGCGTTCCTTCAAGGTTTTGGTGGGCTGCTTCTTGGCTTCCTTGGTACCGTGGTGTTCTTTCATGGTGCTACTCCTCATCTGGACCCGGGGGTCCTGCCCTGGGGCGGGAAAGCGGGCCACAAGGATCGGTGCTGGTCGGCCCTGCGTCGGCGGCGGGCCCTGGGGGCGGCGGGGATGCGGGGACAGTGGCTAGGGCGCGGGGCGGAGGAGAATGCCGCCCCGGAGGGGAAAGCGTAATGAACAGTATAGCGCGGCTTTTTCCCCCTGTTCAGTCCCCCGGGGCGCACCGGCAGGGCTGCCAGACGGGGTGGGGCTGGAAAGCCTTAGAAATCGGGCATCGGGGCAGCCAGGGTCTGGAGATGGGCAAGGGGCGGGGATGGGGGAAGGCCGGAAAGGAAGAATGGCTTGTCTCTTGGCTCCCAGGCTGATTTTAAGGCCCTTGTGGAGCCAATCGGCGGATAGGTGGTTTTCCTCCATGGGGTGTAGGCGCGTGGGGGCGGGCAGGGAGAGGCGGCTATCCCTGGGAACCGGCCGACGAGGCTTAGGCGGCGGAGAACCTTGGCCGGTAGTCCTTTGGGGACTAGCGGGAAGGTAGGGCTTTCTCGGGGGGCAGGGGAGTGAGGGGCGCTGAAAATTAGGCCGGGTGGCCGAGGGGGCGGGCATTCAGGAAGCTTTCCCTGGTTTCGGCCTGCCCGGGATGCATCCTCTTCCACTCCATAGGTGGCTACTCGGTTTTCCGGACAAAAGAAAACCGGGCTCCGGGCCCGGTTTTACGTGGGGGGGGGACGGTTTTCAGAGAAAGCGTTCCAGGATTTTCTTGCTGCCCCGGTCCAGGCCCTGCCGGTCCGGGAGCAGGTACTGGACCCCGTGGCTGTCCGTGATAATCAGGGCGTTGAAGCCCAGGCGGCGCAGGTCTTCTTCCCCCTTGAGGATGAAGTGGGTGTCCCCCTTGTCCGTGGTCACGGTCCAGGTGCTGGGGGTGGCGTAGCTGGAGACTTTGCGGATGTGCTGGATGCGGGGCATGAATTCCCGCTGGGCCAGTTCCGTTTCCAGCAGGGTCCGGTAATCCTCCGGCAGCTCGGCCGGATTGGGAATCCAGCACAGCTCGTGGCCGTCCGGCCCCATCAGGGACAGGCCCGCTAGGGGGGAGGTGATGGGAAAGGCGCGCACCGGCACCACGCCAGTGTGGGTTTCCCCCTCCGGCCCGGTATAGACCAGTTGGCCGAAGGGATCGCGTTGCAGTTGAAAGTCGGGTTGGGTCATGGTGATGTCCTTGGCGGAAGGCGGAGGGAGCCCCGGTTCGGGGCGACGGGCTTATTCCCCGTCCTCCCCGGCTTCTTCCGGCAGTTCGGCCTGCTGCTTGGTCTGGGCCTGGTAGAGGCGGTAGTAAGCCCCTTCCTTGGCCAGGAGTTCGTCGTGGTTGCCTTCTTCCACCACTTCCCCCTGGTCCATGACCACCAGCCGGTCCGCCTTGCGCAGGGTGGACAGGCGGTGGGCGATGGCGATGGTGGTACGGCCCTGGATCAGGTTGTCCAGGGCGCCCTGGATTTCCATTTCCGTTTCCGTATCCACGGCGGAGGTGGCTTCGTCCAGGATCAGGATGGGCGGGTCGATGAGCAGGGCCCGGGCGATGGAAATACGCTGCCGTTCCCCCCCGGAGAGGGCCTGGCCCCGTTCTCCCACTAGGGAGTCGTAACCGTGGGGCAGGCGCAGGATGAATTCGTGGGCGTGGGCGGCCCGGGCGGCGGCCACAATTTCTTCCCGGGTGGCGTTGGGCTTGCCGTAGGCGATGTTGTCCGCAATGGTGCCGAAGAAAAGGAAGGGTTCCTGCAACACCAGGCCGATGCGGCTGCGGTAGTCCGCCAGGGCCAGGGTGCGGATATCCACCCCGTCCAGGAGAATGGCCCCTTCTGCCACGTCGTAAAAACGGCAGATGAGATTCACCAGGGTGCTCTTGCCCGAGCCGCTGTGACCCACCAGACCGATCATTTCCCCGGGGGCGATGTTGATATTCACATCCTTCATCACCGTCCGGCTGCCGTAGCGGAAACCCACGTGGGAGAGGGTAATGCCGCCCCGTACCTGATCCAGACGCTGGGGCCGGGAGGGTTCGGGGACGCTGGAAACGTGGTCCAGAATGTCGAAAATGCGCTTGGCCCCGGAAGCTGCCTTCTGGGTGACGGAGACGATGCGGCTCATGGAATCCAGCCGGGTGTAAAAGCGGCTGATATAGGAAAGGAAGGCGGCCAGTACCCCCACGGTGATTTGGTTGCGGGACACCTGCCAGATGCCGAAGGCCCATACCACCAGAAGCCCCACTTCCGTGAGCAGGGTGACGGTGGGGGAAAACAGGGACCAGACCCGGTTCACCCGGTCATTGACCGCCAGATTGCGGGCATTGGCCTCCTGGAAGCGATCCGTTTCCCGCTTTTCCTGGGCGAAGGCCTTGACCACCCGGATGCCCGGGATGGTGTCCGCCAGCACGCTGGTGATTTCGGACCAGACCCGGTCGATCTGCTCAAAGCCATGGCGCAGCTTGTCCCGCACCACATGGATGAGCCAGGCGATGAAGGGCAGGGGCACCAGGGTGACCAGGGCCAGCCAGGGATTGATGGACACCAGGATGGCGGCGGTCATGGTGATCATCAGCACATCCGTGGCGAAATCCAGGAGGTGCAGGGAAAGGAAAACGCAGATCCGGTCCGATTCGCTGCCGATCCGGGCCATCAAATCCCCGGTGCGCTTACCGCCGAAATATTCCAGGGACAGGCCCAGCAGATGCTGGTAGGTGGTGGTGCGCAGGTCCGCCCCGATGCGCTCCGAAACCAGGGCCAGGATGTAGGTCTTGGCCCAGCCCAAGCTCCAGCCCACCAGGGAAGCGGCCAGCAGACCACCCAGGTAGAGGGTCACCTTGTGGGTGTCGATGGGGGCGCCGTTCTGATAGGGAATCAGAATGTCGTCCATCAAGGGCATGGTCAGGTAAGGGGGCACCAGGGTGGCGGCGGTGGAAATCAGGGTGAGGATGAAGCCCGACAGGAGTTGCTTGCGGTAGGGCTTGGCAAAGCGCCAGAGGCGGAACAGGGTCCAGGTGGAAGGGGGCTTTTGCAGTTCCCGGGCGCAGGCCGGACATTCGTCCTGACCTGGCACCAGGGGGGCGTGGCAACGGGGACAGCGCTCCACCTGAGGCACGGGGGCCGGCACCCCGGCCAGGAAGGCCTTGCGCTGGCGCTTATAATGGACGATCAGGCGGCGGGCGGCGGAATCCTGGCCCAGGGTATAGGGCCAGCAGGCAATGCGGCCGCTGGGTTCCCGCAGCTCCAGCTGGCAGATGCGGCCCTGGTCCTGGCGCTCCAGTTCCAGCCCGGCGCGAAAGTGCCAGGCCTGCCAGGTGGTATCCTGGGCGAGCCGCACCAGCAGCCGTTGGCTGGTGACCACGGCCAGGCCCCGTTGGAAGTGGAGTTGTTCATCCAGGTCCAGTTCCAACCCGGCAATGATCTTTTCACCCGGTTCCAGGCGATAATCCAGGTCGGCCAGCCAATTTGCCGGCACATCGTCCGGAATGCCTTCCAAAAAGGGCTTTTGTTGTTCGGTGTCAAGCAAAATTTTCTGTTCCCGTGTAAAAATTTTTATACCCACCGGTGAACCAAAATTGGTTACAAGCGTTAATTTTACCTTACAAAGACATTAAGCCCCGCTCGAAGGGGATTTCATTGATCGCCGAAAGCCGTCGAAGAGCCCATGGGATGCCCATTCCGGATTATTTTCCGGGTGCGTCGTGCCGCTGGGTTTTACTCAGCCTATGAAAAAAAAATCCATCGAGTTTTTGAGCGTCACCCATCTTGCCGGTCCCAATATGTGGACCTATCGGCCTGTACTGGAAGCCCTGGTCGACATCGGCGACCTGGAAGACTGTCCTTCCAACACCATCCCCGGTTTCTACGAACGTCTTTCCTCCTGGCTGCCCAGCCTCATTGAGCACCGCTGTTCCTACGAGGAACGGGGCGGCTTTCTGCGCCGGGTCAAGGAAGGCACCTGGCCTGGCCACATCCTGGAACACGTGACCCTGGAATTGCAGAATCTGGCGGGCATGCCCGGCGGTTTCGGCAAGGCCCGGGAAACCCCGGTGCGGGGCGTGTACAAGGTCATCGTCCGGGCCTGGAACGAAACCGTCACCCGGGCGGCCCTGCAAACGGCCCGGGATTTGGTCATGGCGGCCATGGAAGACCGGCCCTTCGACGTGGAAGAAGCCATCGCCCATCTGCGGGAGCTGGTGGATCACCACTGCCTGGGCCCCAGCACGGGCTGCATCGTGGATGGGGCCGACGATCGGGACATCCCGGCCATTCGCCTCTCCGATGGCAATCTGGTGCAGCTGGGCTACGGTGCCCGGCAGCGGCGCATCTGGACGGCGGAAACGGACCGGACCAGCGCTATTGCGGAAGGCATTTCCCGGGATAAGGATCTGACCAAGACCCTGCTCCAGGCCTGCGGTGTGCCGGTGCCCGAAGGGGTGCTGGTGGACAGCGAGGACGAGGCCTGGGAGGCGGCGGAAGACATCGGTCTGCCCGTGGTGGTCAAACCCACGGACGGCAATCACGGCCGGGGCGTTTTCACCAACCTGCTGACCCAGGACGAGGTGAAGGCGGCCTACCGGGTGGCGGCGGATGAAGGCAGCGGCGTCATCGTGGAAAACTACATCCTGGGCACGGAACACCGGCTCCTGGTGGTGGGGAACAAGATGGTCGCCGCCGCCAAGGGGGAATTGGCCTGGGTGACCGGGGACGGCCATTCCACCATCGACGAACTGATCGACTCCCAGCTCAATACGGACCCCCGTCGGGGCCGCACGGAAAAGCATCCCCTCAACTTCGTGCGCCTGGATTCCGCTGCTCGGCTGGAACTGAAGCGGAACGGCTACACGGAGGACTCCGTGCCTCCCGCCGGGGAACGGGTGCTGATCCAGCGCAATGGCAATGTGGCCTTCGACTGCACCGACGAGGTCCATCCGGATGTGGCGGCTGCCGTTTCCCTGGCGGCCCGCATCGTCGGCCTGGATATCGCCGGGGTGGATCTGGTGGCGGAAGACATCAGCCAGCCCCTGGAAGCCCAGGGCGGCGCCATTGTGGAAGTGAATGCGGGCCCGGGCCTGCTGATGCACCTGAATCCGGCGGCGGGCAAGCCCCGGGCCGTGGGCAAGGACATTGTGGAACACCTGTTTCCGGAAGGGGACAGCGGCCGCATTCCCGTGGTGGGGATTACCGGCGGTCAGGGTAAGACCACCGTGGCCCGGCTGGTTTCCCGGCTCCTTTCCTTAAGCGGCAAGTACGTGGGCCTGGCCTGCGGCGACGGTTTCTATCTCAACCGGCGTCAGGTGGAAAAGGGGGACCGGGCCCATTGGGATGCGGCCCGCCGCATTCTCATGAACCGTTCCGTGGATGCGGCGGTGATGGAAAACGGCGCCCTGGCCATTCTCCGGGAGGGCCTGGCCTATGACCGTTGCCAGGTGGGCATCATCCTCAAGTTCGAGGCCGCTGCCGATCTTTCCCATTACTACTTCGACACGGAAGACCCAGACCAGCTCTTCAAGGTGTTGCGCACCCAGGTGGATGTGGTGCTGCCCCAGGGGGCGGCGGTACTGAACGCCCAGGAACCCCGGCTGGTGGAAATGGCCGAGCTGTGCGACGGGGAGGTGGTGTATTTCAGCCAGGATCCCCTGGTGCCGGCCCTGCGGGAACACCTAGCCCAGGGCGGCCGTGCCGTCTATGTGCGGGACGGGGAAGTGGTGCTGGCGGAAGGGGAGCAGGAAAGCGCCCTGACCCGGTTGGATGCCATTCCCCTCATCGGCGAGGCGGACTTCCAGGTGGGCAATGTACTGGCCTCCGTGGCCGCCGCCTGGCGCCTAGGCATTGCCCAGGAACTGATCCGCGCCGGGGTGGAAACCTTTACCTTGCAGCCCGTCGAATCCCAAAATATCTGAGTCCGGGGCCGGCGTCTTCGGACGCCGGTCTGGTCGTCCGGTCCTAGAGGAATTTTTTTCATGGAAATTTCCCGAATTCGCGCCCTGCGGGGTCCCAATCTGTGGAGCCGCCGCACCTCCGTTGAAGCCATTGTGAAATGCACGGAGGCGGAGCGTTCCCTTACCAACTTCCCCGGTTTTGAAAACCGCCTGCGGGAACGTTTCCCCGATATCGGCTTGGCCATTCCTTCGGCCGCCGCCCTCCTGCCTTCCAAGGCCCAGGCCCTGCAATACGCCGCCCTGGGGCTCCAGGTGGCGGCGGGCTGCCCGGTCACCTTCAGCCGCACGGCGGAAACGGTGGACCCGGGGGTCTATCAGGTGGTGGTGGAATACACGGAAGAAGAAGTGGGCCGCCAGGCCCTGAAGCTGGGCCTGGAACTGTGTCACGCCGCCATGCACGACACCCCCTTCGATCTGGAAGGGGCCATCGCCCAGCTGCGGGATTTGGACGAGGATGTGCGCCTCGGCCCCTCCACCGGCTCCATCGTCCAGGCCGCCATGGTGCGGGGCATTCCGGTGCGCCGTCTGACCGAAGGCAGCCTGGTCCAGTTCGGCTGGGGTTGCAAGCAGCGGCGCATCCAGGCGGCGGAAATGGACCGCACCAGCGCCATTGCGGAATCCATCGCCCAGGACAAGGAACTGACCAAGGAATTGCTCCGCTCTGCCGGAGTTCCCGTACCCTGGGGCCGCTCCGTGGACGATGCGGAGGACGCCTGGCGGGCTGCCCAGGAAATCGGCGGCCCGGTGGTGGTCAAGCCCCGGGACGGCAACCAGGGTAAGGGGGTGGCGGTGAATATGCGCACCCGGGAAGAGGTCATGGGGGCTTACCACGTGGCCGCCGAGGTGAGCGACGACATTCTGGTGGAACCCTTTATTCCGGGCCACGACTTCCGTCTGCTGGTGGTGGGCAATCAGGTGGTGGCCGCCGCCCGCCGGGATCAGCCCCAGGTGATCGGGGACGGGGTCCATACCATCCGGGAACTGGTGGATCAGGTCAATGCGGACCCCCGTCGCAGCACGGGTCACGCCACCTCCCTGACCAAGATTCGTTTTGATGAAATTGCCCTGGCCACCCTGGCCCGGCAAGGCTTTCAAGCTGACTCCGTGCCCGCCAAGGGCGCCCAGGTGGTGCTGCGCAACAACGCCAATCTCTCCACCGGCGGCACCGCCACGGACGTGACCGATAACGTCCATCCGGCCATGGCCGCCCAGGCCGTGGCAGCGGCCCAGATGGTGGGCCTGGATATCTGCGGCGTGGACGTGGTCTGCGAAACCGTGTTGAAGCCCCTGGAACACCAAGGGGGCGGCATCGTGGAAGTGAACGCTGCTCCGGGTCTGCGGATGCACTTGCAGCCGTCCTACGGCAAGGGCCGCCCGGTGGGGGAAGCCATTGTTTCCAACATGTACCAGGACGGGGACGACGGTCGCATTCCCCTGGTCACGGTCTCCGGCACCAACGGCAAGACCACCACGGTGCGCCTCATCACCCACATGCTGGAAGACAGTGGTAAGACCGTGGGCATGACCTCCACGGACGGCATCTATTTGCGGGGCAAACGCATCGACACCGGGGATTGTTCCGGCCCCAAGAGCGCCCGCAATGTGCTCATGCACCCGGACGTGGAAGCGGCGGTGCTGGAAACCGCCCGGGGCGGCGTGCTCCGGGAAGGGTTGGGCTTCGACCGGTGCGACGTGGCCGTGGTCACCAATATCGGCGTGGGGGACCATCTGGGCCTGTCCTACATCAATACGGTGGAAGACCTGGCGGTGGTGAAGCGGGTCATTGTGGAAAACGTGGCCACCACCGGTTATGCGGTGCTCAACGCGGCGGACCCCATGGTGGCCAAAATGGCCCCCGCCAGCCCGGGAGGCGTGATTTTCTTCGCCGCCGACATCCGTAATCCCACCATGTCCACCCACTTCGCCCAGGGCAAGCGGGTGATTTACGTGGACGAAGGCCCCCGGGGCAAGGAAGTGGTGGCGGCGGAAGGGGGCAAGGAAGTGTGCCGGGTTTCCCTGGCCGACGTGCCCCTGACCCGTAACGGAGCCATTGGCTTCCAGGTGGAAAACGTCATGGCGGCCACCGCCGCCGGCTGGGCCCTGGGCCTGGACTGGGCGGTGATCCGGCAGGCCCTGGCCACCTTCGTCAGCGATAGTGCCACGGCGCCGGGCCGCTTCAACCTCTTTGATTTCAAAGGCGCTACCCTGATTGCGGACTACGGTCACAATCCGGATGCCATCCAGGCCCTGGTGAACGGGGTGGAAGCCATGGCAGCCAAGCGCCGGGTGGTGGTGATCAGCGGTGCCGGGGACCGGCGGGACGAGGACATTCGTCGTCAGACGGAAATCCTGGGGGACGCCTTCGACGACGTGATCCTCTACCAGGACAAGTGCCAGCGGGGCCGGGCCGACGGGGAGGTGATTGCCCTGTTGCACCAGGGCTTGGTCCACGCCAAGCGGGCCAAGCACGTGGAAGAAATTCACGGGGAATTTACCGCCATTGACGCGGGCCTATCCCGGCTCCAGGCCGGCGACCTGTGCCTGATCCTGATCGACCAGGTGGAAGAGTCCCTGGCCTATCTGGCCAAGCGCTGCGAGGAGAAGTAAGCCATTTTCCGCCGACGCCAAAGTGCTTGAAAAAGGCCGGGTTTAGCCCGGCCTTTTTTTGTCTGTGGGATGCCAATGGTTGGGGCATAACTACCGGTTAAAAGCCCCTGGCGATTTTTCCTGGGGCTTTTGAGGAGGCCGCCCTTGTTCTGCTTGGAGGAGCCCAGCCCTAGCCCCTAGGATATCCGGGCCAGCCCCTTGAGGGATGGAGAATTTGAGGCAAAAAAAAGCCGCTCCAGAAATGGGCGGCGGGAGTTTTTGGGGGGCCTTGCTGGCCGCCCGGGCCGATTCAGCGGCTGAATACGGGCATGGGGTTCAGGTCGTCGGCAGATAGGCCAGCCAGGCTGGCGACCACCCGATTAACGCCCCGTCCCAGGAGCCACCAGGCGTCGCCGTAGGGGATCGCCTGTACGCCCCACTGAGTGCAGAGGGCCTGCCCTTGGGCAGAGGATGTTTCTTGAATATGGATCATTACTTCCTAAAAGAATAAGCGGGGGCAAGTGCCCCTTAGTGCCGTCGGAACGTCTGGCGGTGGGGTCCCGGTGTGGGGCCACGGGATTCCAGGAAACGGAAGGAGATGCGCCCCTTGCTTAAATCGTAGGGTGAAAGTTCCACGGTGACCTTGTCGCCCACCAGGATGCGGATGCGGTGCTTGCGCATTTTGCCCGCCGTGTAGGCCACCAGGCTATGCCCATTTTCAAAGGTCACGAGAAAACGGGAGTCGGGCAGCACTTCCTGCACCACGCCCTGCATTTCGAGTAGTTCTTCTTTTGCCATCTTCGTCTCCGGTAAATATGAAAAAAGGGCCAAAGGCCCTTTGCTTTAACCGATGACTTTGATGTTGGCTGCCTGCTTGCCCTTGGGGCCGGTTACCACGTCGAAGGTCACTTGTTGGCCTTCAGCCAGGGACTTGAAGCCGCTGGATTGGATGGCGGAGAAGTGGGCGAACAGATCTTCGCCTTCGTCGGAGGAAATGAAACCGAAACCCTTGGCGTCGTTAAACCATTTAACAGTACCGTTGGCCATGTCTTGATGCTCCTATAGAGGGAATAGAACGGGGCATAGCCCCGAGGATGGGGCGAGTATCAAGACGGCGTGGAGAGACGGGAAAGAAGCCGCGGAACGCGGAGACAAACACCAGAGAACAACTACACTACTTGAAAATCGCTGGGGCGGACTATGCACTGATTCCGGGGGAATAGCAAGGAGTTTCTTTTTTGCGCGTGGGATGGGCGAGGGGGCTGGGCGGGCGGCGGGGCATAAAAACGGGAAGGGAGCGCCTCAAAGAGGCTTCTTCTGCGAAGGAAGAGGGGCAGGGGAAAGGGCAAACGGCAAGCGAGTCTGCCTACAGTATGAAGCGGTGAATCGGTTAGGCGGTAGGTAGTGGTGGATCTTTGGGAGACGAGGATCAGGGCAGAATAATGGGGAGTAAGGAGGGAGGTGCCCGTCCATAAGGGACAAGGGAGCCTCACGGCTAGTGAAAGCCTGTTGGCTTACCGTCAGTGGATTGGGGGACGGACATGCACCAAAAGGAGAGATAGGAGAGGATAGGACTGGCGACTGGCGGAAAACAGCTTAGTGATGGTCCCCACTGGTTTCTGCCCGGAAGGGGCTGAGGGACCGAAGGGGAAAAGGGGAAAAGGGGAAAAGGGGAAAATGGGAAAAGGGGAAAATGGCGAGAGGGCGAGAGGGCGAGAGGGCGAGTTCCTGGCGCCGAAGGCCCGGAGGGGAAGGGTATGGCTCCGCACTGCCGGGGAAAGGGGCAGGAAAAGCTGTAGACATGCGGCTTCTCAATGGCATACCCGGGGCGCCCGGTTACCCCCCTGGTCCGCCCCTGGGTTAGAATCCTGACGCCAAGCTGACTAATTTGCCCGATGGCGCTTGGTTTATCTGGTTTCTCCAAGGGACTTGGGGCGCTCCGGACCGGGGTGGCCCGTGCTTTCTTGCCCTATTTTTTGGATTTCTCCGTCGCCCATGGGGCGGCCCTTTCCCCTTTCGCAGGTTTTGCCCATGCGCGCAGCACCATCGCGGCTGGTTTTCGTTGACGTCCTCAAGGCGGTCGCTTCCCAGCTCATCATCTTTCATCATCTGGCTTTTTACGGGCCCCTTTCCGATGTGGCCCAGTCCCTGGCTCCTGGCCTCATGCACTGGTTCAGCGACTATGCCCGGGTGGCAGTCCAGGCCTTTCTCGTGGTGGGGGGCTTTCTTGCGGCCCGGGGACTGGCGCCCCAGGGGGAACTGCTCAGTCCCCATCCCTTGAGTCTTATCGCCAAGCGCTATCTGCGCCTGGTTTTGCCCTTTGGCGCGGCGCTGGTGCTGGCCGTGGTGGGGGCGGCTTTGGCCCGGAGCTGCATGGATCATGATTCCATTCCCGGGGCGCCTACGGCGGGCCAGTGTCTGGCCCACGTGCTGTTGTTGCAGAACATTCTGGATGTGGATGCCCTGTCCGCCGGGGTCTGGTATGTGGCCATCGACTTTCAGCTCTTCGCCCTGCTGGTCCTGGTGCTCTGGGCCACCCGCCGGGTTTGGGGCCGGGGTACCCAGGGGGCGGCCCTGGGGCGCATGGCGGTGCTGGGTCTGGCTTTAGCGTCCCTGTTCTATTTCAACCGGGATGGGGAGTGGGACAACTGGGCCCTCTATTTCGCCGGGGCCTACGGCCTGGGCAGTCTGGCCTATTGGGCCACCAATCCGGGGCGGCGGCCCTTCTGGCTGGGGTTGATGTGCGTGGCTACCCTGCTGGCCCTGGGGGTGGATTTCCGGGTGCGTATTGCGGTGGCCTTGATGGTCGCCCTGTCCCTTGCCTGGGCGCGCCGTTCCGGCTATTTGGAGCGCTGGCCCCAATGGGCCTGGGTGGCCTTTCTGGCCCGTATTTCCTATTCCGTCTTCCTGGTCCATTTCCCCGTCTGCCTGGTGGTAAACGGGGTGTTGGTGGATTACGTGGTCGGTTCTCCCTGGCTTGCGGCCATGGGTATGGGGGCGGCCTGGCTCACCAGTCTGGCCGCCGGGGCCCTGTTTTACCACTACGTGGAAAGCCGGGCCTGGGACCTTTGCCTGGGCTGGTTCCAGACCCTGCGTCAGGGATGGCGGACTACCCTGCAATAGGGAAAGGGGCCCGGGAGCCTGGGCCTACTTCAATACCCGCTGAAACCAGAGCATGGCCATGGCCGCCAGGGCGATGAGCACGGTAAGCCGGAAGTAGTCGATACAGGCCATGAAGGTGGCCTGCTGGCTGAGGATGGCACCTAACTTGGCGATGGCCGCCCCCTGGCTGCCCAGAACCTGTTGCAACTGATCCAGGGCCGGTTGATACCAGGGATTGTAGGGATTCACCTGTTCCGTGAGCCGGGCGTAATGGACCGTGGACCGGGACTGGAGAACCATGGTGGCCATGGAAATGCCCCCCGAATTGGCCAGCTCCCGAATCACGTTCTTGGTCTGGTAGGCGTGGGAAAAGGCCGTGGGGTCCACCGCCGAAAAGCTGCTCTGGGCCGCGTAGCCCAGGCCCAGGGAGGTGAAGGCGCTGAAGGCCAGCAGGGGCAGGGTGAGGGCCCCCAGATTGCCCTGTTCCGAGACTTGGGAGAGGCCGATGGCAAAGAGTACCAGCAGGCCGAAGGTGGCGATGAGCATGACCCGCAAGCTGGGCAGGAAGCGGGCCAGGGCAGAGGTCTGGAAAAACATGATCGGCACCCCCACCAGGGAGGTGACGGAAATAATCCAGCCGGCGCTGGGCACATCGAAGCCCAGGCCCTTTTCGATGAAGACGGGCAGGATGTAGTTGTTGGCGTTGGCCACCACAAAGAGCAGGAAATAGAGGCCCATCCCCACGGCAAAGCGGGTATTCATCAGGGACTGGTAGGCAATGAGGGGCTGGGAGCGGTGCCATTCAATGCGGATAAAGGCCAGCACCCCGGCCACCCCCAGGAGTCCGATGATCCACAGATGGAGCGGCTGGCTGAACAGGTCGTACTGGCTGCGCTCCTGGGCGTACTGGATGGCGATGGCCCCGGCCACCAGGCAGAGCAGCCCTCCCAGGTGGGCGCTACTGCGGGTTTCGCTCTTGTCCAGCTTGCCCGGCAGGGTCAGCTCACACAGGGTGAGGCTCACCGCCAGGATCGGCGCCATGGCCCAGAACAGGCTCTGCCAGCCCCAGTTGCTCACCAGCCAGGCTCCCAGCAGGGGCGCCAGACTAGAGCCCAGAAGCAGGCCGCTGGCAAAGAAGCGGATGCCCAGGATGCGTTCCTTGCCCATGCAGAAGTGATTGACCAGCAGCCGGGCGGCGGTGAAGAAGGTAGCGCCTCCCAGGCCCTGGATCACCCGGGCGAAAATGAATTCCCCCGGGGTGTTGGAAAGGGCGCAGAGACAGGCCCCCAGGGCATAGATGATATGGGAGTAGCGGACAAAGCGCCGGTAGCCCAGCCGTTCCACCCAGAACTGGTGCTGCACCACCATGAAAATGGCCGTGCTGGCATAGGCCGCCGCTGCCAGACTGAATTCCTCCGGGGCGGCGCTGATGCCCCCCATGATGTAGGAAGCGGCAAAGGCGATGGAAATGTTCTGCAAATACTCAATCACCACCAGACAATGGATGGTGATCAGTTGCAACAGGGTGACTTGCACAATGACTCCATGGGGGAAAACCTTTTGTTTTAGTGTCCCTGCCCAGGCCCGGTGCACACGGGAGCGGGGCGGCGCCCTGGTGGCGGTCGCCCCGAAACAGCCGGATCGGCAACGGGGAAGGGGGGAATATCCGGAAATGGCCGGGCGCCGGAGCGTTCGGTCCTGGGCCGGAATGGGCGGGAGGGCGCAGCGGGCGTTATCGGAAAAAGGGGGCCGGACCGGATGCCCGCGCCCGAGATCCTCCCGTACCGGCCTTTTCCCGGCGATATCCTAATCCGCCGCGCCTCCAGCCAGGTTGGCAGTATACGGAGCCCTGTGTATATTAAATAAATTGATTGTTTTAATTTGTTTTATGAACGACATCGATTTTACTCCCGTGGATTTCCGCCATGTGGATTTGAACCTGCTGGTGGTCTTCGATGCTCTCCTGCGGGAAGGGGGGGTCAGCGCGGCGGCCCGGGCCCTGTGCCTGGGCCAGCCGGCGGTGAGCCACGCCCTGGGGCGGCTGCGCCAGCTTTTTAACGATCCCCTGTTTGTGAGGGAGCAGGGGACCATGCGTCCCACCCCCCGGGCCCTGGCCCTGGGGGAACCGGTGCACCAGCTCCTGGGGGCCGCCAAGGCCCTGGTGAGCCCGGAGTTGCCCTTTGATCCGGCCCGGGTGGAAGGGGAATTCAATCTGGCCATGCCCGACCCCTTTGAGGCCATTTGGCTGCCCCGGCTTATGCTGGCGGTGAGCCGGGAGGCGCCCCGGCTGCGCCTGCGGGTCCATTCCCTGCCCGGCGCCCGGCTTTTGGGGGCCCTGGACGAGGGTAGCATCGATCTGGCCATCGCCGGTTTTATGCCCCACCTGGCTTCCCGCCATGAGGCGGCTTACCTGCTGACTTCCTCCTTCGACTGCCTTTATTGCCCGGACCAGCTGCGTCTGCCTCCCCGGCCCGATCTGGCGGAACTGGCTCGCCATGATCAGGTGAGCACCACCTATGTGGGGGGGGAAATGGGCAATGCGGTGGAAGAGGCCTTCCGGCGCCATGGTCTGAACCGCCGGGTGGTGGTGTCTGCCTCGGGCCTGCTGGCGGTGCCCCACATCGTGGCCCAGAGCCCGGTGGTGGCCATCCTGCCCCGGCTCATCACCCGCCTCTTCGTGGGCCATTCCCTGTTCCGCATCGAGCCCCTGCCCCGGGACATTCTCCATACCCCGGTGCATCTGGTGTGGAACCGGCGCCGGGCGGCTGCCGGGGTGCACCGCTTTATGACCGGCCTGATCCGGGCCATGGCGCCGGAGGTGGAGGCCTTTCTTTCCTCCGATACCCCCACGACCATGATCCAGGGCATGGGGGAGAAGTGAGGCGGGCCTTACTCGGGAATCCGGTAGTGCTTGTCCCGGATCAGGCGGATGGCGGCGTCCGCCACTTCCGGGTCATAGAGCCGTTCCCGGCCCTTTTCGATTTCTTCCAGGGCGGCGTCAATGCCCAGGGCCGGGCGATAGGGCCGGTGGGCGGACATGGATTCGATAACGTCGGCCACCGCCAGTACCCGGGCTTCCGGCAGAATGTCCGCCGCCTTCAGGCCCCGGGGGTAGCCGCTGCCGTCCATGCGCTCGTGGTGCTGGCGGATGGTTTCCGCCACCGGGGCGGCGAAGGGCACATCCTTGAGAATTTCGTAGCCAGCCTGGGCATGGACCTTGATCAGCTCCATTTCCAGGGGGCTTAAACGGGTGGGTTTGGTGAGAATTTCCGAGGGCACGGCGATTTTGCCGATGTCGTGCACCAGCCCGGTGAGTTCCAGGTTTTCGCACCGGTGTTCTGGCCAGCCCATTTCCCGGGCAATGGCCCCGGCCAGCAGGCCCACCCGCCGTTCATGGCCCGCCGTATAGGGGTCCCGCAGTTCCACCATGTTGGAAACCGCCTGGAAGGTGGCTTTCATGGAGGCTTCCAGCTGCTTCACGTAATTGGCGATCTGGGCTTCCGCAATGCGGCTGTCCGTAATGTCCTGGGCCATGACGATATGGGCGGGGTGGCCGTCGTTCCAGGTGATGGGGCTGGCGTAAAGCTCCAGATCCACCTGGCTGCCATCCCGCCGGTGCAGGGAAACCCGCAGGTTCAGGTTGTGTTCCCCCCGGTCCAGACGGGCCCGGGTGGCCTCCAGGGTTTGCCGCACGGCGGCGTCATTGCCCATCAAATCCCGGGCGCTTTGGCCCAGGAGCTGGTCTTCCCCCCAACCCACCAGTTCGCAGAAACGGGGATTGGCGTAGATGAAGTGGTCATCCCGGATGACGCAGATGCCGGTGACGGTCTGCTCGATCATGCAACGGAAACGCTGTTCACTTTCCCGCAGGGTCTGTTCGCTGCGGCGGATTTCCGTGAGATCGGTCCAGGCCAGGAGGGCGTCGTCCCCCACCACCGTAATGGTGGCCTGGGCGATGCGCTGCTGGCCGCCCTTGCAGGTGATGAGCATTTCCTCGGAACGCAGGGGTTCCCCGGACAGGTAACGGCTTAAATCTTCCTGCCAGTTGGTCTGGGCCCGGGCCCGAATGGTGGGGTCTGGATAGGCCTGGTCGTACCACTGCTTTTCCGTGCCGATGTCGTCCAGGTTGTAACCCAGCCAGGCTTCGTGGGCCCGGTTGATGGCCCGGATCACGTGGGTGCTTAGGGAGCGGATCTGGATGGGCAGGGGGGAGGCCTGAAACACTTCCCGGAAGCGTCCTTCTGACAGGCTGGCCTGCTTTTCCGCCTCTTCCCGCAGCTTTTCACTGATCAGCTTATTGAGGGCAAAGCCCAGGTCCGAGGTCATTTCCTCCAGGAGCTGGAGCTGCTGCTGGTCGAAGAGGGCGTGGCCCCGGGCGTAAAGGGCCACCACGCCCAGCACTTCCCCTTCCCGCATGAGGGGCATGATGGCGAACTGGGTGATGCCCTGTTCCTGGAGATAGCCGTGCCAGGCGGCGCAGGCGGTGGTCTCCGGCGCGCCTTCCTCCGCCACCGGGTGGTAGATCACCTGCCCGGCCGCAATATCGGGCCAGAGGGCGCCGAAGTGGCTGCGGGGATCGCTGAGGGCCTGGGCCAGATAGAGCCGGGCCCCGTCCGAGATACCGTGGGCGTGGGTGATGAGCAGGGGCAGGTGGCCGTTGTCCGTGCGGGCGATGGCCAGCATGGGGAACGGACCATGGGCCACCAGGGTCTGGAACAGGGAATCCAGCAGCCCGTTTTCCGATTTGCAGTGGATGATGCTCCGGTTGGTGCCGCTCAGCATGGCGTAGAGGTAGGACAGGCGCTGGATGGTCTCCGCCCCCTGAAGCCGCTCCAGGGTTTCTCCCAGGCGCTGGGCGGCGCTGTCCGCCAGCACGTTTTCCTCCGGCAGGAAGGGCTGGACGCCCGGGTGGCTGCCCGGTTCGTACCACAGCACCAGGCTTCCCCGCTGGCGGCCATCCACCAGGATGGGCCGCTCCAGCCGTTCCGGGGGCAGGGCGTCGGGCAACATGTGGCCGAATTGGCCCCAGTCGCTCGCCACATGGGCGTGGAGCTCCTTGGGCCAGCGGAAGGCGGCAGGCAGGAGGGCGGCGATGCCTTCCAGAAGATTGTCCGGTTGCAGCCCCGGCTTTTCGATGAGCTGGGACATGGCGTAGGTGCAGGTGAGTTCCTGGATACGCTTGCTCAGGTCCCGCAACAGGGCCTCCCGCTCCGTGGCCAGCTGTTTCCGGTCCGTAATGTCCCGGATCACCTGGAGCCAGCTGTGGCGGGTGAGGGGGGCGACGCTGCATTCCACATAGCTGCGTCCCCCTTCCCGGGGAATTTCCATGAGAAAGGTCTGGGTTCGGGAGGCCAGTTGGGCGCAGACCGGACAGGCTTCCTGTTTCAGCTCCGCCTCGTGGAATAGCTGGTGGCTGGAGCGGCCCACCAGTTGCTCCACCGCCAGCCCGGTGTGGCGGGCGGCGGCCCCGTTGGCCTGGAGAATGGTGCCCCGGTCGTCCATGATCAGGGTGGGGTCGGGCACCGCCTCATAGGTGCTGGCGGCCCGGCTCAACATGCTGAAGGGTTCCCGCAGGGTGTGCTGGACCAGGGCGTAGAAGAGGAACCAGTAGGCGAAAATTTTCAGCAGGTGGCCGATCAGGTTGGCATGGGCATAGACGCTCACATACTGGGTGAAGGCCAGTTCGGAGGCCATGGTGACCACCAGGGTGGCGGCCATGCTGTAGAACAGATGGGGGGCCACCAGCCGGCGCTGACGCCAAAGCAGCACCAGGGTCAGGGCCAGGGCCAGGATGACCCCGTATTCGGCCCCAATCTTGAAGGGGGTAAGACCCTGGCCGTCCACGTAGGCCACGGGAAAATGGCCGGTGAGGATGAGCAGACAGGCGCTCACGGCCAGGCTGCCGTAGATCAGGTGCATGGCTCCCAGGCGCAGGGGGTGGCGCAGCATCAGGGGGGCGGTGAGGAAGGCCAGGGCCTGGAGCAGGCGGGCGGCCACCCAGAACTGGGTGGCCATGTTGGCGCTGGTGACGGGGATGACATCCATGCCCTTGAACACCAGGGTATGGAAGGCATCCAGTAGGGCGCACCAGCCCAGGGCGACGGCCAGATAAACAACGAAGTGGTTGCGGGTGAAGCGCAGGGAGGTGGTGGCCACCGTCAGGGCGGTGAGGGCGATGAGGATGGAACTGCCCTCGGCCAGGGTGTGGAAGAGCAGGTAATTGACGTCGGACCCGAACCAGCACACCAGGGCCAGCACCAGGGGAGGCAGCACATCCTGCTTGAAAAGCTGCCACCACCGGTCCACTCCGGGGGGAAGGGCGGGGGAAAAGCCGAGGGGGGTCATGAAGGGTCTCGCATGGGCCGGGGTGGCAAAAGTCCCCCGGCGGCGTTGGTCAGGGCCGCGTCAGGTGTGCTGTTCCGGAAGTATAGGGCCAAAGGCATAGGGATGCATCCCGGGGATCGGCCCCGGGCGGCGGATTCAGAAGGGAAAGGCAATGATACCTTTGATCACCCACTTGTCATCGGCGGCGGCATAGCCCCGGCCAATGCCCAAGTTGAAGTCATAGCCCCGATAGGCGAAATCCACGGCGCCAAAGAGGTAATGGGACTGGTCTGCCCCCTGGCTGAGGTGTTTGATGGGGCCATAGCTGCCGTAATACTCCAGGCCGGCCCAGGTTTCCCCTTGGAGATGGCGGCTGACCTTCACCGCCGGCTCGAATGCGGGGACCCGGCTGGTGTTGGCGGAAAGATTGGCATCCAGGATGGGGTTAATGTCCGCCAGCCAGTTTTTGTCCCGGTAGCCAATGATGGGGCGAATTTCCAGGGTGGTCTGGCTTTCCGAAACCCGGGCGGAGGAATGGCCCAGTTCCACATTCAGGCCCCAGAAGAAGGGGGAACCGTCGGGCCGGGGAGCCATGTATTTGAGCCGTCCCCGCAGGCCGTTTTCGTAGCTTCTGCCGTCCGGAGCGATGGCAAAAGGAACGTAGAGCCCGGCTTCCAGATTGGGTGTAATGCCGTAGGAAAACTCCGGTGTTACCTGGAGCACGTGGTTGGGCGGGGTCTGGTGGGGATAGGCGGGCTGGGTTTTGCCCACGGCGGAATAGTTCACGTGGAGCTCCAGGCCAAACTGGCCTGGATCGTCCATTTCTTCCGTATAGACCTGGATTTCGTCCGGGGCAGCCAGGGCCGGAGCGGCGTTGAGGCCTAGCAGGGCCAGGGCGAGCAGGGGTGGAGCAAGGGGGCGTTGGGGGTGCATATTTTTGGACTTGTTATAAAAGGAAACGAAGGGAAAAGAAAAGGGCGCCGGGGCGCCCTGGTGTTTCGCCCTACTAGCGGTGGATGGGCTTGTAGCGCAGGCGCTTGGGTTTTGCCCCTTCCTCACCCAACCGGCGACGCTTATCTTCCTCGTATTCCTGGTAATTCCCGGCGAAGAAGGTCCATTGGGATTCCCCTTCCGCCGCCAGAATGTGGGTGGCGATCCGGTCCAGGAACCACCGGTCATGGCTGATCACCATGACTGAGCCGGGGAATTCCAGGAGGGCGTCTTCCAGGGCCCGCAGGGTTTCCACGTCCAAGTCATTGGAGGGCTCATCCAGGAGCAGCACATTGCCCCCGGTCATGAGGGTTTTGGCCAGATGCAGCCGCCCCCGTTCCCCGCCGGAGAGCTTGCCCACCTGCTTCTGCTGGTCGCCACCCTTGAAATTGAAGCGGCCGATGTAGGCCCGGCTGGGCATTTCGAACTTACCGATGGTCAGCACGTCCGCGCCGCCGGAAAGTTCTTCGAATACGGTTTTGTCCCCGGACAGGTTTTCCCGGCTTTGATCCACATAGGCCATGTGCACCGTGGGGCCGATTTTCACCGTGCCCCCATCCGGTTGCTCCTGGCCCGTAATCATGCGGAACAGGGTGGATTTCCCCGCTCCGTTGGGGCCGATGATGCCCACGATGGCTCCCGGGGGAATCTTGAAGGACAGGTCGTCGATCAGCAGCCGGTCGCCGAAGGCCTTGGAAACTCCCTGGAATTCGATCACCTCGTTGCCCAGCCGTTCCCCCACGGGAATGAAGATTTCCTGGGTTTCGTTACGCTTCTGGTACTCGTAGCTGGAGAGTTCCTCAAAGCGGGCCAGACGGGCCTTGGACTTGGCCTGGCGACCCTTGGCGTTCTGCCGCACCCATTCCAGTTCCTGTTTCATGGCCTTGATGCGGGCGGCTTCCTGCTTGGCTTCCTGGGCCAGCCGGTTTTCCTTCTGTTCCAGCCAGGAGGAATAATTGCCCTTCCAGGGAATGCCCTGGCCCCGGTCCAGTTCCAGAATCCATTCCGCCGCGTTGTCCAGGAAGTACCTGTCGTGGGTAATGGCCACCACGGTGCCGGGGAAGCGGTGCAGATACTGCTCCAGCCATTCCACGGATTCCGCGTCCAGGTGGTTGGTGGGTTCGTCCAGGAGCAGCATGTCCGGCTTGGAGAGGAGCAGCTTGCATAGGGCCACCCGACGCTTTTCCCCGCCGGACAGGTGCTGAATCAGGGCGTCCCAGGCGGGTAGGCGCAGGGCGTCGGCGGCCACTTCCATCTGATTTTCCACATCGCTACCCGCGGCGGCGATGATGGCCTCGTAGCGGGCCTGGTCCTCCGCCAGCTTTTCAAAGTCCGCCTCCGGTTCCGCGTAGGCCGCATAAACCTCTTCCAGCTTCTGCCGGGCCTCCACCAAATCCCCTAGGCCCCCTTCCACTTCCTGGCGCACCGTCTTGGCCGGGTCCAGGGCCGGTTCCTGGGGCAGGTAACCGATCTTCAGGTTGGGCTGCCACTGCACCTCCCCTTCGTAATCCTTGTCCTCCCCCGCCATGATGCGCAGCACGGTGGATTTGCCCGCGCCGTTCAAACCGAGCAGGCCGATCTTGGCGCCGGGGAAAAAGGAAAGGGAAATGTCCTTGATGATCTGCCGCTTGGGCGGAACCACCTTGGACACGCGGAGCATCGACATTACGTACTGGGCCATGGCGCGGTGTGTCTCATCCGGTTGAGGGAAAAAGGAAGGGCCGGGCAAAGGGCGCCCGGCCGGGTCAGGGGCCATTTTACTTGGTGTGGCCCGGGGAAAAACAGGGACTTTGGGGTCTCCGGGGGAAAAGAAGGGTTTTGGGGGGGCGGATTGGGGAAAATAGGGGGGCTCGGCGCTGCCCCAGGGGCGATGGCGGAAGGGCGCGAGGGGTAGCGAGGGCGGCCCTGGGCGGTGAGGTTGGCCTGGGGGGCGGTACGACAGGAGTAATGAGGCACCAGGGGACAGGCAGGAGAAGCGGGAGAGGCAGGGCGGGGGGCTGGCGGGGGAATAGTGGCAGACGGAAAGGCGGAAACGGTGGGGCAGGGAGGCAAGGGAAGCAGAGAGAGGAGCGGGGCAGGGCGGAGAGGAATGGCCCCGGGGGAATGGGGAGCAGGTGGGGCTCCGTTTCCGCCCTTGACCCGCCTGGCTTTAGCCTACCCTCAATCCCCCGCCGTTCCTTCTTCCCCGCCCTCCTGCCGTTGCAATTTCCGGTACAGGGTGCGGCGGCTGATGCCCAGGCTTTCGGCGAGCCGGCCCATGTCGCCCTGGAGCCGGGCCAGGGCCCATTCCAGGTAGGCCTGTTCCAGTTCCGGCAGGGGCACCAGGCGATTTTGGCGGAAGGCCTGGGGATCGTCCTGGTGCTGATCCAGAAGCACCTGATGGCCTGGGTCGATGACCCTTTCCATATCCGGGGCATCCAGAAGTTCCCCGTCGCTCATCAGGGTGGCCCGCTCGATGATGTTGCGCAGTTCCCGGATATTGCCCGAATAGCGGCGCCGGGCGAGCCAGTCCAGGGCCTGGGGCGTGAAATGGCGCCCGGCCCGCCGATCCACCCGTCCCAGCAGGGATTGGGCCAGGAGGGGAATATCCTCGGGCCGTTCATGGAGGGCCGGGGTCTGGATGGGGAAGGTGTTGATGCGGAAGTAGAGGTCCCGGCGGAATTCTTCCCGGGCCACCATGGCGGGCAGGTGGCGGTGGGTGGCGGACACCAGGCGGAAATTGGCCCGTAGGGTTTCCAGGCCCCCCACCCGGCGGTAGGTGCCCGTTTCCAGGAGGCGCAGCAGTTTTACCTGGAGGGAGATGGGCAATTCGCCGATTTCGTCGAGAAACAGGGTGCCCCCCGCCGCCGCTTCCACCAGCCCGGCCTTGCGGTGGGCGGCGCCGGTGAAGGCGCCTTTTTCATAGCCGAAGAGTTCGCTCTCAAACAGGGTTTCCGTGAGCCCGGCGCAGTCCACCGCCACGAAGGGGCCTTCCGCCCGGGTGCTGGCCTCGTGGATGGCATGGGCCACCAGTTCCTTGCCCGTCCCCGTTTCCCCCAGGAGCAGCACGGTGGCGTCCGCCGGGGCTACCCGCATGACCTTTTCCAGCATGTCCACAAAGGCGGGGGAGCGGCCTACCAGGCCCTGGGCGGCGGGTTGGACACTGGCCTGACGGACGATGTGGAGGGTTTCCACAAAGTAACGGGGCTGGCCGTTTTCGAAGACCACCGGGGTGATTTCCACCTCCACATGCTCTTCCCCCCGGCGGGTGTGGTGCTGGTGCAGCATCCGGTAGGGGATGCCCTGGCGGCGGCTGAGGGCCAGGGGACAGGATTCCCCGGCCTGGTCGCAAGGCACCTGGATGCGGTGGGACACTTCAAAACAGCGCTTACCGGCCAGGGCCTGGCCGTCCGGTGCCTCAAATTCCCGGCAATAGGCCGGATTAGCGGCCAGGATGTGATAGCTGCCGTCCATGATGACCCGGGGTTCGGGCAGGGAATGGATGAAGGCGATAAGTTCGGCCAGGGCCGGGGAGGGGGGTAATTCGGGGGAGGACATGGGCTTGTCCGTGGGGTTGGACTGGGAGCTGGGCATGGGATGGGGCGCAGGGTTGGGGACGATCCTGGGTCCGGGCGGCGCGGGGGCAGGGGCCGGGGCCGGGGCCGGGGCCGGGGCCGGGGCCGGGAAATGGCCGGACAGGCTGACGGGCCGGGCCAGACGGTGCTTGACCAAGGGGGGATGGAAGAGAGTTTAAGTCAAATCCGGCACGGAGTGCGTCAAAATTGGCGCAGCTCCCTATCGGGTATCGGCCAGGACCTATCGTGAAACAGCAAATGCCTATGGCAATGCAATGATTTATATCAAGAAAAATTGTTACATCCGGGTTGGCACGGGTCTTGATATAGAAGAGACCGAAACAGTTGATCGAAAGTACCAGATATGACCCCCTCTCGACCTCGTTCCCGTCTTGTACGCGAGCTGGCGTGGATTCTCCTGATCAAGGTGATTCTGCTGTCGGCCTTGTGGTATGCCTTTTTCCGGCCGGCACAGCGGCCCGTCCTGGATTCCCGGACGGTAGCCCAGGGCCTGCTCGATCGGTCGACTGTTTCTCCCCACCCGGTTGCCGGGCCCGGGGACGCCCCCGTTTCCTCTTCTAGCCGTCGCAAGGAGTAAGGCGTATGCCAACCGAAGCACTGGTGGATCTGTCCCGTCTGCAATTCGCAGCCACCGCCCTGTACCATTTTCTCTTCGTGCCCCTGACCCTGGGCCTGGCTTTCCTGCTGGTCATCATGGAGACCACCTACGTTCTCACCGGACGCACCATTTACCAGGAAATGACCCAATTCTGGGGCAAACTCTTCGGCATCAACTTTGCCCTGGGGGTGACCACGGGCATTACCATGGAATTCCAGTTCGGCACCAACTGGGCCTATTACTCCCATTACGTGGGAGATATTTTCGGCGCCCCCCTGGCCATTGAAGGGCTGATGGCGTTTTTCCTGGAATCCACCTTCTTGGGCCTGTTCTTTTTCGGCTGGGAGCGGCTTTCCAAGGGCAAGCACCTTATGGTGACCTGCCTCATGGCCTTGGGCTCCAATCTTTCCGCCCTGTGGATTCTGGTGGCCAACGGCTGGATGCAGGACCCGGTGGGTTCTGAGTTTTCCTACACCACCATGCGCATGGAACTCACGGATTTTTGGGCAGTGGTGTTTAATCCCACGGCCCAGGCCAAGTTCGTGCACACGGTGTCCGCCGGTTATGTGACCGCTTCCGTGTTTGTGCTGGGCATTTCCAGTTTCTATCTCCTGCGTCGCAAGCATGTGGAATTTGCCCTGCGCAGCTTCCGCATTGCTTCCGCCTTCGGTTTTGCCGCCGCCTGTTCGGTGATCGTGCTGGGGGATGAGTCCGGCTACACGGTGTCCGAATCCCAGCAGTCCAAGATGGCCGCCATTGAAGCCATGTGGCAGACCCAACCGGCTCCCGCCTCCTTCACCCTGTTCGCCATTCCGGATCAAGAGCACCGTACCAACCATTACGCCGTGGAAATTCCCTGGGTCATGGGCCTGATCGGCACCCGTTCCGTGGATAAGCAAATCCCCGGCATTGATCAGGTACAGGCCCGCAACCGGGAACGGATCGCCTCCGGCGCCCTGGCCGTGGAAGCCCTCAGCACCCTGCGCAAGCATCCCCAGGATCAGGACGCTCAGGCGGTCTTTAAGGCCCACCAGGCGGACCTGGGCTTTGGCCTGCTGTTGAAGAAATATACGGATAAGGTGACCGCCGCCACCCCGGCCATGCTGGATCAGGCCGCTGCCGACACCATTCCCCACGTCGCGCCCCTGTTCTTCACCTTCCGCCTCATGGTGCTCCTGGGCTTCGCCTTCTTCCTGCTCTTTGTCCTGTCCCTCTACTACAGCCTAAAGGGCAATCTCCAGGACAAGACCTGGCTGCTCAAATGGGCCCTGTGGTTCATCCCCACCCCCTGGCTGGCGGCGGAAATGGGCTGGTTTGTGGCGGAATACGGTCGTCAACCCTGGACCATTTTCGGCGTACTGCCCACCCATCTTTCTTCCTCCACCCTGAGCGTGGCCAGCCTGTACGGCTCCCTGGCCGGATTCGTGGGCTTCTACACCCTGCTTCTGGTGGTGGAAATGTTCCTGATGTTCAAGTTTGCCCGCCTGGGCCCGGAATCCCATGGACCGGCCCCTACCCCGGTGACGGCGGCCCAATAAGGAGAATGTGATGCTTGCTTTGTTCGATTACGCCAATCTCAAGCTCATCTGGTGGCTGCTGGTGGGGGTCCTGCTGGTGGGCTTTGCCATCATGGACGGCCACGACATGGGGGTGGGCACCCTGCTGCCCTTCGTCGCCAAAGGGGACGAGGAACGGCGGGTGGTGATCAATACGGTGGGGCCCCACTGGGACGGCAATCAGGTGTGGTTCATCACCGGGGGCGGCGCCATTTTCGCCGCCTGGCCCCTGGTTTATGCCACCGCCTTTTCCGGCTTTTACTGGGCCATGCTGGCCGTGCTCTGGGCTCTGTTCTTCCGCCCCGTGGGCTTTGACTATCGGAGCAAGATCGCCCATCCCACCTGGCGCAAAACCTGGGACTGGGGCCTCTTCGTCGGCGGCGCCGTGCCTCCCCTGATTTTCGGGGTGGCCTTCGGCAACCTGTTCCTGGGGGTGCCCTTCCACTTTGACGACACCCTGCGCTCCTTCTATACCGGCAGCTTCTGGGGCCTCCTGACCCCCTTCGCCCTCCTGGCCGGGGTGGTGAGTACGGCCATGATTACGGCCCACGGCGCCCATTACCTCATGCTGCGTACGGAAGGGGAGGTATATGAACGGAGCCGCAAGGCCGCCCTGATTTTCGGCCTGGTGGCCATTCTGGGCTTTGCCGCTGCCGGCCTGTGGTTGGCCCAGCTGCCCGGTTATGTGCTGACCCACGCCGATCCGGGGGGCCTGCCCAATCCTATCGACAAGCAGGTGACTTCCCTGGCCGGGGGCTGGCTGGCCAATTACGCCGTCTTCCCGGCCATGAAGGTGCTGCCCGCCCTGGGCTTTGCCGGCCTGGTGCTGGGCCTGGTGGGGGCGCTGGCCCGGCGTCCGGGCTGGGCCTTCGTGGCCTCCGCCCTGGCCATGACCGGCATTATCGGCACCGCCGGGGCTTCCCTGTTCCCCTTCATCCTGCCGTCCTCCACGGACCCGGTGAGTAGCCTTACGGTGTGGGATGCGGTGTCCTCCCGGCTTTCCCTGGGGGTCATGCTGGGGGCCACGGTGATTTTCATGCCCCTCATCATCATTTACACCAGCTGGGCCTACAAGGTCATGGCGGGCAAGGTCACCCTGTCCTTTATCCGCAACAACGACCATAGCGCTTACTGAGGGAGGCGAACCATGGCTGACTGCACCTGCAAATGTTCCCTGCCCCAGGGGGCCAGTTTTGGCGGGGCCCCCGCCGATCCGGCCCGGCGCCAGTGGCTGCTGGCCACTTCCGCCCTGGGCGGGGCGGCCCTGACGGTGACCGCCATTCCCTTTGTCGCCAGCCTGTTGCCCTCAGCCCGGGCCCGGGCGGCCGGCGCCCCGGTGGAGGTGGATATTGGCAAGCTGGCCCCCGGGGAACTGCTCACCGTGGAATGGCGGGGCAAGCCGGTGTGGATCCTGCGCCGCACCCCGGCCATGCTGGCTTCCCTGAAAGCCGCTGAGCCCATGCTGGCGGACCCGGTGTCCGCCCATTCCAACCAGCCCGCCTACGCCCGCAATCCCTGGCGTTCCCGTAATCAGGAAGTGGTGGTGCTGGTGGGTATCTGCACCCATCTGGGCTGCTCCCCCTCGGAGAAATTTGCCGCCGGAGCGGTTTCTGGTCTGGGGCCCGACTGGCCCGGGGGCTTTCTCTGCCCCTGCCACGGCTCCACCTTTGATCTGGCCGGGCGGGTGTTCCGCAACAAACCGGCCCCCACCAACCTGGATGTGCCCCTCTACCGCTATTTGGCGGAAACCCGCCTGCTGATCGGGGCGGATGAACAGGAGAAAGGCTGACTATGGCTGCCCCTCTGCCCCAAAGCTATAACCCTCGGGCCCGCTACATCGCCGTGGCGAGCCAGAACCGGCGCACCGTCACCGGCCACGCCGGACGCTGCCGCCGCTTCACGCTCTTTGAACTGGGCGCCCCCCAGCCGGTGGGGGAACTGGAACTGGCCCCGGAAGCGGTGCTCCACGAAGCGGCCCTGGGCCCGGAACATCCCCTGGGTCAGGCCGTGGCCCTCATCGCCGCCAGCATGGGGGATGGGGTGCGGCGCCGTCTGGCCCAGTTCGGCATCGAGGCCTATCTCACGGAAGAGGCCGATCCGGCCCGGGCTGTGGCCCAGTATCTGGCGGGCCACGCCTCGGCCCCCACCCGCCCCACCGATTGTCATTGCGACCATGGCGCAGGCCATGGCGCCCTTACCCCCTCCCAAGGAGATTGATATGTGGTATTTCGCCTGGATTCTCGGCACCGTCATGGCCATTCTGCTGGCCGTGGTGGCGGCCATGAGCTTTGACGCCAAGGAGGACGCTTCCGGTACCTCCCAGACCCGGCACTAAAGGGGGCTGTTCCCCGTTAAGCAACGCTGAAGACGGCGCCCGGCGCCCCCTTCCCAGGGGCCCGGCGCTGGTCCCCGGTTTCCAAAGACTCCCTTGCTTTTGGAAATCGCCTTTTGCCCCGGTTGAAGGCCCGGGGCATTTTTTTTTGCCCGCACCCGCACCCGCACCCGCACCCGCACCCGCACCCGCACCCGCACCCGCACCCGCACCCGCACCCGCACCCGCACCCAAGCCAGAGCCTTCCGGCGTGGCTCCCAATCTAGGCTTGGAGCAGGGCTTCAATATCCCCGGCCAGTTCCTCGGGCCGGGTGGTGGGGGCGTAGCGCTGGGTGACCCGGCCCTGGCGATTCACCAGGAATTTGGTGAAGTTCCACTTGATGGCCTCGCTGCCCAGTACCCCGGGGGCGGCGGCCTTGAGGGCCTGGTAAAGGGGATGGGCCTGGGGGCCGTTCACCTGGATTTTGGCGAAGAGGGGAAAACTTACCCCGTAATTTTTTTCGCAAAAGGCGCCGATTTCTGCGGCGTCTCCCGGCTCCTGGCCGCCGAACTGATTGCAGGGAAAGCCCAGGACCGTGAGCCCCTGGTCCCCGTAGCGGCGGTGGAGGGCTTCCAGCCCCTGATACTGGGGGGTAAAGCCGCAGCGGCTGGCCGTATTGACGATGAGCAGCACCCGCCCGGCGTAATCCCCCAGGGTGGCGGGTTCTCCGTTCAGGCGTTCCAGGGGGATGGTGTAGAGATCCGGTTGATCGGCCATGGTTTGACTCCGGCGGGGAAAAGGGGAGAGGGGGCTTTAGGCGCTGTGGTACTGGAGCCAGAAGGCTTCCCGACAGGTGTTCTGGAAGACCTGTTTGGCGGGCTGGATGGGGGGAGTGCCCGGGCCCTGGGCCAGGACTTCGTAGGTGATCCAGCATTCGGCGCAGGCCAGGTCCGATGGGAAATCATCCTGTTCCACGGTACGGCGTATGACCACCCCGTTGTGGAAGCGGTAGGTGGTGGTTTCCCGGCAGACGGTGAAACCCTGGTCTGGCCACTGTTCCTTGGCCGTTTCCCGGGTAGCGATGGGGTGGGGGCTGGGGCGCTCCAGAATGGCGCTGACGTAGGGGGCAAGGGTTTCCATACTGCTTTCAGACCCGGTGGGCCCCTGCCGGTTCCCCCCTATCCGGGATTTGTTCCGGCCAATAGGCGGCGATCTGGCAGCCCAGGGCGGCCCAGTAGGGCAGGGATTCCAGGGCCAGCACCCCAATCCACACCAGGGCTTCCAAGTCCGCCAGGCCCCGCATCCAGATCATGGCCCCCATACAGGTGAGCAGGGCCAGGAGTAGGCCCAGTTCCTCCCGGATGGGGCCAAAGAAGGCAAAGCGGCCCTTGGCCTTCCAGCCCTTGGGGGTGCGCACGAATTCTCCGTGGCGTTTGATGAGCCCGGTGAACACCCCCCGGGCGATGGCGTGGGAGAGGCCCACAGAGAGCAGGGAGGCCCCGGCGATGTCGGCCCAGGGACAATCCATGGTGCGCCGGTAGAGAATGGGGCCCAGGGCGGCTTTGAAGGCCATGAACCCCAGGATGGGCACCACCATCATGGCCACGGGCAGGCCGAAGGATTTTGGGGCGGCCAGCATGCCCACGGTCCAGGCGATGGAGGCGAAGGCGAAAATAAGTTGGAGGGCGTCCCCGAACCAGGAAAACCAGCCGGTGAGGAAGTGGTAGCGCTGGGCCAGGTTGAGGCGGCTCTGGCCCACCAGCCGGGGCAGATGGTGCTTGAGGATTTGCATGGCACCGAAGGCCCAGCGCATGCGTTGGGATTTGGCGGCGGCAAAGTCCGCCGGAGTCAGGCCCCGGCCCAGGACGCAGTCCACATAACGGGTTTCGTTGCCCGCCTCGATGAGGCGCAGGCCCAGTTCCGTGTCTTCACAGATACACCACTCGGACCAGCCCCCCACCCGGTCCAGGGCAGAGCGCCGCACCAGGGTCATGGTGCCGTGCTGGATCAGGGCATTGCGCTCATTGCGGTGGTGCATGCCGATGCGGAAAAAGCCGTCGAATTCCCAGTTGCACATGCGCCGGAAGGGCTGGTTTTGCCACTCCCGGTGGGCTTGGGGCGCTTGCACCACGGCCACTTCCGGGGCGGCGAAATGGCCCACCAGACAGGCCAGCCAGTCCGGTTCCACCACATAATCCGCATCCACCACCCCCACCACCTGGGCCCGGGGATCCGTGTGTTCCAGGGCGAAATTCAGGGCTCCGGCCTTGAAGCCGTGCCAGGGCAGCAGGTGGAAAAAGCGGAAATTGGGGCCCAGGCCCGCCATATGGGCTTGCACCGGCTTCCACAGGGCTTCGTCGGTGGTGTTGTTGTCGATTACCAGCACCTCGAAATGGCGGTAATGGAGCCGGGCCAGGCTGTCGATGGTGGCAATGACCATGTCCGGCGGCTCATTGCAGCAGGCCAGATGGATAGACACAAAAGGCTCTTCCTCCTCCCGGGGCGGCGGCAGGGGCTCGAAATGGCGCAGCCAGCGGCCCTTGAAGAGCACTTCCCCGAATTCAAAGCCATGGGAAAGGAGCACGGCCACGGTGATTACCGTGGCCAGGGTGAGAATCACCAGTCCGAGTAAATCCCGCCGGGTCAGGTAGTAATCCACGGGCACGCTCATGCCGATTACCAGGGTGGTGGTGCAGGCCTGGATCAGCAGGCATAGCCAGAGGCGCCCGGCAAAGCCCCAGCCGGGGAGGAAATAGGCCACCAGGACCATGGGCACGAAGGCTAGCAGGGCGGCGATCCAGGCCTTGTCCTGCCAGTGCACGTCCCGGATCACGTCCCCTTCCAGGGGAAATTTCAGTTCCCGGTCCGCGTTGTAGAGTCCCCAGTAGGCCCCGGCCCAGCCTTCCACGTCGATTTTCCAGGGCTGGTCGAAGGCCTCCATGAGGAAATAATCCAGGTTCATGTCCCGGGAGGTGGCCAGAAATTCCCGGATAAAGCGGGCCTGGTTAGCCACGGAGGGCACCGCTCCGCCGATGATGGGGCCGTTGCTGGGCCAGCCGATTTCCCCGATCACCACCCGCTTTTTCGGGAAGGCCTGTACCAGCTGGCGGTAGCGTTCCATGGCGTAATCCACCGCCTGGGCCACGGGCACCCCTTCGTGGTAGGGCAGGAGATGGACGGCGATGAAATCCACGTGGCGGGCCAGGCCCGGGTTGCGCAGCCAGACGTGCCAGGGCTCGGCGGTGGACACGGGAATGTGGTGCAGGGCGGCCCGAGCCCGGTCCAGGTAGGCCTCCAGTTCGGGCACCGTGAGGTCGCCCCGGAGCACGGTTTCATTGCCCACGATGACCCGTTCCACATGCCGGTTATCCAGAGCGGTGCGGATGGCGGCGGCCAGCTCCCGCTCATTGCGGGCCTGGTCCTTGGAGAGCCAAGCCCCCAGGGTGAGGCGCATGCTGTGTTCGTAGGCCAGATCAATGACCGAAGGATTTTCCAGGGCGCTATAGGTGCGCACCCGTCCAGCGGTCTGGGAGAGCAGATCCAGGTCGTCGGAAATTTCCTGGGGAGTGGGATAGGTCTGTTTCAGGGGACTTTCGTCCCGGCGATAGGCGGCGTAGGCAAAGCCCCGGATGGTGTCCTGGGCGTCGGCGATAGTGGTGCTTTGATTGGCCTTGGCCCACAGGGTGTATTGCAGACCGGCGATGACCAGGGCCAGAACCAGGGCTCCCAGCATGCGCAGGGCGATGGGCGGGGTGATTTTCATAGCGGCGACAAGGGGGGCCGGCATCCGAATCCGGTTAGGGGGCCGGATTGGCGCGTCTGGACGACAGGGACCCTTGGGGGTGAATGACTTGCCCATTCTAGGCTAGTTTGGCCCGATGGTTGACCGGGAAGGCCCTTCCTTTGGGGGAATCGCTCGGTTCGGGGAATGGGGTGCCCCTATGGGCGCTGGTCCCCTGACCCAGGCGTGGCCGGCGGGGCGGGGTGTCCAAGCCCCTCCGGCTTATCCCGGGCCGGGTCAGGCGAGGCAGACCTGGTTACGGCCCCCGTTTTTGGCGCAGTAGAGGGCCTTGTCCGCGCTGTTGAGGAGCACGTCGATGTTGTCCTCCGGTCCCGTGGGGGCGGCGACGCCGATGGAGACGGTGAATTGCACGGGCAGGCCTTCCTCCAGGGGAACCTTGGCCCGGGCGATGGCTTCCCGGAGCCGTTCCGCCGCCTCCCGGGCCGCTTCCGGCGGACTGTCCGGCAGCAGCACGGCAAATTCCTCGCCCCCCAGGCGCCCCAGAATATCCACCTGACGCAGGGTGGCCTGGCAGATGCTCGCCAGGGTTTTTAGGACCGTATCCCCCACCTTGTGGCCGTAGCGGTCGTTGATGCGCTTGAAATGGTCGATGTCCAGCATAAACAGGGAAAGGGGCGTGGCGTAGCGATTGGCCCGGTTCAGCTCCTGCTCTGCCCGGGCCATGAAGTGGCCCCGGTTGCAGACCCCGGTGAGGTAGTCGATATGGGCCTGACGGGTCAGTTCTTCTTCCAGGAGCTTGCGTTCCGTGATGTCCGTGTGGGTGCCGCACATGCGCAGGGCCTTGCCCTGGTCGTCCCGGGCCATGACCTTGGCCTGGTCCAGAATCCAACGGTAGCTGCCGTCCTTGCAGCGCATCCGGTATTCCTCTTTGTGAGCGGCCGCCCGGCCTTCCACCACCGCATGGATGGAGGCCCAGGCCCGGTCCCGATCGTCCGGATGGATGAAATCCGACCACTGCTGGGCCGTGGTCTGGATTTCCTCATAGGTGTAGCCCAGCATCTGGGCCCAGCGGGCGTTGCGCTCCACTCGCCCGGTGCTCAGATTCCAGTCCCAGAAGCCCAGTTCCGAGCCTTCCAGAACGAAGCGCAGCTGGGTGGCCCGTTCTTCCAGGGCAAATTCCCCCCGTTTGCGTTGGGTGATGACGTCGAAAAGGGTGACAAAATGGTCCGGTAAGGGGCAGTAAACGGAGATGGACAGCCATTCGCCGAAGGAGGGAATGTACATCTCAAAGGCTTCCGGCTCCCCGTTACGGGCCACCCGGCCGTAGATGGTTAGCAGTTCCTGATCCGATTCCCGGATACCGGGCCGGACCTGGCTGGCCAGCTTGCCCGCCACCTCCCCCTGGCCCGTCTGCCGATGGAAAGCCGGGTTGGTATAGAGGTAGCGGTAATCGTAGGGCTGACCGTCCCGATAAATCATCTGGCAGAAAGCCACCCCGTTGAGCATGTACTCCAGCAGGCCGTCCAGTAATTCCCGGGTGCGGTCGGGGGAAATATGGGGGACGAAGGCGGGGGCAGGGGGATGGGCGGTGGGGCTCATGGGGGCCTCGGGACCGGGGGGAAAGCCCATGGTACACGGAGAAATCGGGGATCGGAACGGGGCCGGGTTTCTCTGGTACGCCCTGGATTGTGGCTAGGACCCCGCCAGGGGCCGGACCCGGCGGGGTAAGATGGCTTTTCCCTATTTTTGCTACCGGTTTTGCCATGGGCCTGCGCCGCCGTTCCCTCCCTGTTCCCCCTTCCCTGCCCGCCCTGGTGGGAACCCTGGTCCTCAGCCTGGCGCTGGCCTTGGGCTTGCGCTACGGCCTGTTGGAATCCGAGACCTGGGCGGGCCGTTGCGGCGCCCCGGAAGGGCCGTGGGGCCTCTGCGCCTTGCGGGACGGGGTGCCCCTGCTCTTTAGCCACCACGGCCTGGGTGGAACGGCGCTGGTAGGCGGGGCCCTGGGCTTCTTTTTCCGCCGCCGCCTACCCGCCTGGATCGGCCTGGTGGCGGGCTGCGCCGGGCTGGTGCTCTACGATTTTGAAGGGGCGGCGGTGGGCGGTCTGCTGGCTCTCCTGGCCCTGGCGGCACCGAGGCCTGAGCTAACGCCTGGGGCTGATCCCGGAGCTGACGGGGCGGGCTGAAGCCGGTCCGGGGCCGGCCGGCCGGTGAATCCAGCGCCGGGCCGGACTTAAAGGCGGGGCCCGGTCTCGGGCAGAGGGCCTTGCTGGACGGCCTGGGCTAGGGCTTCCAGGGTCTGCAAAAGGCGCCCCACATGGAGCCCATCCACAAACATGTGATTGACCTGGACGTTGTAGGGCAGCAGCTCCCGGCCATCCTGGGCCTGGAGCTTGCCCCAGGAGACCCGGGGAATGGCGTCTTCCTTTTTCAGGCTCAGGGTGTGATCCACCCCGGTGAAGCTAATCCAGGGCAGGGCGGAAATGAAGACAAAGTCATCCCGGCCCTGGAAGGCGCTCAGATCGAAATAGGCTTGGGAAGCCAGGATTTCCGCCTTGCAGTGGGCGTCGAAGCTGGCCGGGTCGTCGCCACAATCCAGAGTGATCATGCGAAACAACTCCTCTCCCGGCTTCAAATGGGCGAAGGACGGATGGAGCCGGTCATGGAGCACCACCGTTTCTCCCCGCAGTCGGTAGCGGAAATTGTCGATCCGGTTCATGGCCTGAACCGTGAGAAAAACCAGCAGATGGTTGAGGGACCAGCCCCGGGCTCGGGCGTACCGGGCCAGACCGGTCATGTCCACGGGGGCGGTGACGTTGTAAAAGGGCAGGTCGGCCCGGCGGAAAAAGCCGAAGTGTTCCCGCCGGTTCCAGGTATTGAGGTCGATTTCTTTCATGGCGTGGGAGGGGAAGGTTCAAGGGGCGGGCGGCGGCCCCCCAGGGTGGAAGTCGCCAGGACCAGGCAGGTCAGGCCCCAGGCCTGGGCTTCCCCGTTGCCAGGATCTTCCAGCCAGCCCAGGAGGCCCGCCAGGGTAAGGACCAGGGCCAAAAGCCGGACCCGGCGGCCCAGGGGGCGGCGCTGGGACCAGGGCGCCAGCCAGCGGCAGGCTCCCAGGAGGAAGGCGGGGAGCAGGTAGAGCAGGGTGGGAAAATCCCGGTAGCGGGGGGCGGCGGCCTGGAGCAGGGCAGCCACTGCGGCGGCGAAAAGTATCAAGCCGTGCAGAAGGCTGAAGCTTTTGGCGGCCCGAAGTCCGGGGGGGTTAGGGGCCGGATCGTGGCTTGGGGAAGCTTCAGGGCCCTGGCCTTGGCCTGGTGATTCGCCTGGGGCTTGGCACGAGGCCTTTGAGGCATCGGACGGAACTTGGGACGGGGAGGCCTCCGGCCCTCCGGCTGCCAATTCCGGGTAGCGGACCAGCACCAGGGTGAGGGCCGGGCCCATCAGGGCCACGGCGCCCAGGATCAGCCATTCCCAGGCGCTGCGGTAGGCCTGTAGGCCATGCTCATACTGGAGCAGCACCAGGGCGCCGGCCAGGGCTCCCATTAAGGCCCGGGTGGTCTGGGCCGTGGCTCCTCCGGGCCAGCGGGCCAGGAGGCCCCCCAGGCCCAGGATCAGAGCCCCTGCCAGGGCGGCCAGGGTCAGGGGCCGCCCATCCCGGGCGGCGGCCACCGGGCCGCGCCAGGGAAACTTGGGGGCCAGGGTGGCGGCGTCCAGCAGGCCCCAGTAGCCCCCCACCGTGCCTTCCAGCTGGCGCTTCCAGGGCTGATCAATGGCTTCAATCAGGTTGTAGTGCCAGCCCCGGTTTTGGGCCTGGACCAGAAATTCCCGGATAAAGCGGGCCTGTTCCACCGGTCCGGCCCGGGCTCCCTGGCGCTGGCGTCCGGCGCTGGGCCAGCCCGTTTCCCCGATGAGCAGGGGCTTGTGAAATTCCTGCCCCAGCAGGGCCAGGATGCGGGCCACATGGGCCACACCTTGGGTGTGGGGCACGGGCTGGTCTTCCCAGAAGGGCAGAATGTGGACGGTGACCAGATCCACCGACCCTTCCAGGCCCCGGTGGCGCCGCCAGAACTCCCATACATCCGCATAGGTGACGGGCACCCGGGTCCGGGCTTTGGCGGAGCGGATCAGCCGGGCCAGTTCCCCTTCCGGCAATTCCCGGCGCAGCAGCACCTCGTTGCCCACGATGAGGGCTTGCACCGTGTCCGGATAGGCGTTGGCTAGGGCGATGGCCCGGTCCAGTTCCTGGGCATTGCGGGCCCGGTCGGCGCTGATCCAGGCCCCCAGCAGCACTTTCAGCCCCAGGCGCCGGGCCTGGGGCAGCACCTGATCCAGGCCCTGGGCTACGGAATAGATGCGCACGCAGCGGGTCAGGGGGGCCAGCCGCTCCAGGTCTGCAGCGATCTGGGCCGGGGGGGCCACATAGGCCGGGTCCAGGGGGGACTGGCCGCTCAGGTGGTAGGGGGAATAGGAAACGCATTGGAGCCTGGCCGGGGGCGCCGGTCCATCGGGCAGGGCCACCGGCCGGTTGTTCTGCCAGACCCAGGTGGCCAGGAGCGCTAGGGCCAGGAGATGGAACCCCAGCAGGCGCCACCAGTAGGCGTTTTCCGCCCCGTTCTCCTTGCCGCCGCTGGGAGGAGCGGCGTCCGGTGCGGCCCCCAGGGGTGGGCTAGGGGGGGCGTCGCTCCGGGGGGCGGGGCCTGCCATGGGGCCCTAATCCAGCGCCAGGGTGAGGATGGGGGCCCCTTCGGCGGGCTTGTCCCCGGCGCTCATGAACACTTCCTGGACCGTGCCCGCCCGGGGGCTGGGAATATCCAGGGCCACCTTGCCCGTTTCCAGGGTGAGCACGTTGTCGTCCTCCACCACATGGTCCCCGGGGGCGACCAGCATTTCCAGGACAAAAACCTCGCCCTGGGCGCAGTTGCCGCAGGTTTCCCAGCATTCCGGGTACTTGGGCATATTCATTTGAAAAAGTTGGGACATGGGGGGGCGGGAAGCAAGGGCCCGGGCTGGCCGGGCCGGTGAAAGGGATCAGGCCCGTGGGCTTTGCAGGGTCTGGTTCAGGCTGATTTCCACCATCAGATCATTGGAAAGCAGTTCCAGGGCGTCGATGAGATGGGTGAGGTCCAGGTCGGGCCGGGCCAGGAGTTCCGCCTCGGCGTGGAACAGGGGTTCGGCGGACATGGGGGCGCTGGCGGTGTAGGTGTTGAGCTGCTCCACATTGACCCCCTGTTCGGCCAGCACCTGGGACACT
Source organism: Azospira inquinata (assembly GCF_018905915.1). NCBI lineage: Bacteria > Pseudomonadati > Pseudomonadota > Betaproteobacteria > Rhodocyclales > Rhodocyclaceae > Azospira > Azospira inquinata. The sequence continues at coordinate 125,850 of NZ_CP064782.1, read as the reverse complement.
TCCTGGACGATGCCGATGCGGTCGTGGCCCACCAGGGACAGGGTGAGGCGCTGGCCCGCCGCCACTGGGGCCTGTCCGGCGGTGGTCTGGGTAATGTCCAGGCCTTCCAGCTCGTCCAGGGCCTGGCCCAGGGCGCCCGCCTTATCCCCGGCCACGCTGATTTGCACAATGCCGGCGAATTTGCCCGCTAGCCGGGACATGGAGGCCTGTTCCCAGTTGCCGCCGTAGGCGCTGATGGCGGCGGAAAGTCGCTCCACCAGGCCGGGCCGGTCGTCACCGATGACGGTGAGGATGAGGTTTTGTTGTGCCATGAAGGGCCTCGTCGAAAGAAAAAGGGAAGGGGCTGGCCCGGGCCCCCAGGTTTCCTTTTCGGAGACCGGGCGCCCATAAAAAAGGCCGGGTGCCGCCTGCCCGAAGCATAGCGCCACCCGGCCCTGGGGGAAACGGGGGAAGCCCTTTCCCGCTAGTGCAGCCCTATTTCCGGTAATCCTCCACCGGGGCGCAGGAACAGAACAGGTGCCGGTCGCCGTACACGTCGTCAATCCGGTTCACCGTGGGCCAGAACTTGTGGGCCGCCACCCAGGGGGTGGGGAAGCAGGCGACCTGACGGCTGTAGGGCCGCTCCCAGACTTCATCGGCCAGATCGACCTGGGTGTGGGGGGCGTGCTTCAAGGGATTGTTGTCCTTGGGCCAGACGCCGCTTTCCACCTGGCGGATTTCCTCCCGGATGGCGATCAGGGCGTCCACAAACCGGTCCAGTTCCACCTTGGCTTCCGATTCGGTGGGCTCCACCATCAGGGTGCCGGCCACCGGGAAGCTCACCGTGGGGGCGTGGAAGCCATAGTCCATGAGCCGCTTGGCGATGTCCGATTCGCTGATGCCGCTGGTCGCCTTAATGTCCCGGATGTCCAGAATGCACTCGTGGGCCACCCGTCCCTGAGACCCCACGTAAAGAATGGGGTAGTGGGGCGCCAGGCGGCTGGCCACATAGTTGGCATTGAGGATGGCGCCCTGGGTGGCGGCCTTGAGCCCCCGGCCTCCCAGCATGGCGATGTACATCCAGGAAATAGGCAGAATGGAGGCGGAGCCAAAGGGGGCGGCAGCCACCGCGCCCTGGCCCTTGTTCTTCCGTTCCGCCGGGCCGGTGCCCTGGACCGTGTGGTCGGGCAGGAAGGGCGCCAGATGGGACTTGACGCCGATGGGCCCCACCCCCGGTCCGCCACCTCCGTGGGGAATGGCGAAGGTCTTGTGCAGGTTCATATGGGACACGTCGGCGCCGATGAAGCCCGGGGCGGTGAGGCCCACCTGGGCATTGAGATTGGCTCCGTCCATATACACCTGGCCGCCGTGGCGGTGGATGATGTCGCAGATGTCCTTGATGGCTGCCTCGAACACCCCGTGGGTGGAGGGGTAGGTGATCATCAGGCAGGCGAGCCGGTCCCCGTATTGCCGGGCCTTGGCTTCCAGGTCCGCCACATCCACGTTGCCCTGGGGATCGCATTCCACCACTACCACTTCCAGCCCGGCCATGTGGGCGGAGGCCGGATTGGTGCCGTGGGCGGATTTGGGAATCAGACACACGTCCCGGTGGCTTTGGCCCTGGGCCGCCTGGTAGCGGCGAATGACGGCCAGCCCGGCGTATTCCCCCTGGGCGCCGGAATTGGGCTGGAGGCTCACTGCGTCAAAGCCGGTGAGGGTCTTCAGCCAGTCCTGCAAGCCCCGGATCATTTCCACGTAGCCCTGGGCCTGATCCAAGGGGGCGAAGGGGTGGATGTCCGTGAATTCGGGCCAGGTGATGGGCTCCATGGCGCTGGTGGGATTCAGCTTCATGGTGCAGGAGCCCAGGGAAATCATGGCCTGATCCAGGGCCAGATCCTTGTTCTGCAACTGGCGCAGATAGCGCAGCATTTCGTGTTCCGTGTGGTAACGGTGGAACACGGGATGGCTGAGAATGTCGTCCCGGCGCAGCAGGGCGTCGGGCAGGCTGGGGTCCTGGGACGCCACCTGGGCATCCAGGCTGGCCACTTCCATCTTCACCCCGGAAATGAGGGCCAGCAGCCGGGTTACATCGTCCCGGGTGGTCTTCTCATTGAGTGCGATGGCCAGTTGTCCCCCTTCCACCAGGCGCAGGTTGTAACCTGCTTCCCGGGCGGCTTGGAGCACCGTAATGGCCTTGGCCCCCAGTTCCACCCGCAGGGTGTCGAAGAACTGGCGGGTGAGCACCTTGAGCCCGGCTTTTTCCAGGCCCCGGGCCAGGATGGCCGCCAGACGGTGAATCCGGGTGGCGATGGTGCGCAGGCCCTGGGGCCCGTGATAAACCGCGTACATGCCCGCCAGATTGGCTAGCAGCACCTGGGAGGTGCAGATATTGGAGTTGGCCTTTTCCCGGCGGATATGCTGTTCCCGGGTTTGCAGGGCCATGCGCAGGGCCCGGTTGCCCCGGGCATCCACGGAAACCCCGATGATGCGGCCCGGCACGCTACGCTTGTGGGCGTCCCGGCAAGCGAAATAGGCGGCGTGGGGACCGCCGAAACCCAGGGGAATGCCGAAGCGCTGGGCCGAACCCAGGGCAATGTCCGCTCCCATGGCGCCGGGGGATTTGAGCAGCACCAGGGCCAGCAGATCGGCGGCCACGGCGGCGATAGCCCCCTTGGCTTGAAGAGCGGCGATGATGGGGGACAGGTCCCGCACCTCGCCCCGGTCATCTGGGTATTGGAGCAGGGCGCCGAAAACGTCCACCGTGGCCGCTTCTTCCGCCGGCCCGAAAATCAGCTCGTAGCCGAAGAAACCGGCTCGGGTCTTGATCACGTCCATGGTCTGGGGGAAGCAGGCCTGATCCACGAAAAAGCGGTTGGAAGCGCTCTTGCTCAGGCGCCGGGCCATGGTCATGGCTTCCGCCGCTGCCGTGGCTTCATCCAGCAAAGAGGCATTGGCCAGGTCCAGACCGGTCAGGTCCATGACCATTTGTTGGTAGTTGAGCAGGGCTTCCAGACGGCCCTGGGCCACTTCCGCCTGGTAGGGGGTGTAGCCCGTGTACCAGCCCGGGTTTTCTAGCACATTACGGCGAATGACGGCGGGCATGAGGGTGTCGTGGTAGCCCTGGCCGATGAGGGAGTGGTGCACCACGTTTTTCCGGGCCATGGCCCGGAGCTGGCTTAAAGCCTCGTGTTCCCGCCGGGGTTCGGGCAGGGGCAGATCCTGGGGCAGGCGAATGGCTGCCGGCACGGTTTGCTCGATCAGGGCGTCCAGGCTGGGGACGCCGATGGCGGCCAGCATGGCGTCCCGATCCGCGGCACCGGAGCCCACATGACGGGCGATGAACTCGTCTTGCTGCTCCAGGGCGGAGAGGGGTTGTTGCATGAGGGAGGTCATGAAAATGTCCTGGGAAAATCACCAAGAGACGGGCCCCTTTGCGGCCTGAGCCGGGCAGGGGGCGTCGGAACGGGGGCCGCCCAAGGGAATAGGGGCGGGCGGCCCGGCGGGGATTTATTCGCTATCCGCCAGCTTTTGGTAGGCGGCGGCGTCCAGCAGGCCCCCCAGGTCAGCCCCGTTGTCCGGCTGCATCTTGAACAGCCAGTTGCCGTAGGGGTCTTGATTCACCTGTTCGGGGGCATCCACCGGGGCCGGGTTGGTTTCCGTCACGGTGCCGGCCACGGGGGCGTACACGTCGGCGGCGGCTTTCACCGATTCCACCACGCAGGTTTCCTTGTCGGCTTCCAGATGGGTGCCCACTTCGGGGAGTTCAATAAACACCAGGTCGCCCAGCAGTTCCTGAGCGTGTTCGGTAATGCCCACGGTCAGGCTGCCGTCGGCTTCGACGCGTACCCACTCGTGGCTCTTGGTGTATTTCAGGTCGGCGGGAATAAGGGACATGGGATTCTCCAGGAAAAGAGTAAATCGGTAATCGGGTTTGCTAATGGGGAAAGGGGGCCCGGCGGGCCGGGCAAGGGGCCTTAAATCAGGGCTTTGCCGTGGCGCACGAAGGGGGGCTTAACCACCTGGGCCTTGAGGCGCTTGCCCCGTATGTCCACTTCCACCGTGTCGCCCACCTGGGTGGCCAAGGGTAGGTGGGCCAGGGCGATGGACACTTCCAGGGTGGGGGAGAAGGTGCCGCTGGTGATTTCCCCCTCCCCGTGGGGGGTGTGAACGGTCTGGTGGGCCCGCAGTACGCCCCGATCCAGCAGGCGCAGCCCCAGGAATCGGGCTTGCTGGCCCTGGGCCTGGAGGGCGGCTTTGCCGACAAAGTCCCGGTCCCCGGTCAGATCCACGGTCCAGGCCAGGCCTGCGTCCAGGGGGGAGACGGTTTCGCTCATATCCTGGCCGTAGAGGTTCATGCCCGCTTCCAGGCGCAGGGTGTCCCGGGCGCCCAGGCCGCAGGGTTTCACCCCCGCATCCAGCAGGGCCTGCCAGAAGGGGGCCGCATCGGCGGCGGGGAGGGTGATTTCAAAGCCTTCTTCCCCGGTGTAGCCGGTGGTGGCCAGGAAGCAGGGGCCCACCTGAACGCCGAAAAAGGGGGGCAGATTTTCCGTGGCCGCTTTGGCCTGGGGGATGACCTGCCAGACCTTGGCTTTGGCCTGGGGGCCCTGCACCGCGATCATGGCCACGGCCCGGGGGCCTTCCCGGAGGGGCACCAGACTTACGTCCAGATGCCATTCCCCGAGACGGTCGGCCATCCAGGCCAGATCCTTATCGGCGGTGCCCGCGTTGATGACCACCCGGTAGCGGTTTTCTCCCTGGAGGTACACGATCAGATCGTCCACCACCCCCCCGGTGGGGGTCAGCATGGCGCTGTAGAGGGCCTTGCCCGGGCGTTGCAGCTTATCCACGTTGTTGGCGATGAGGCGCAACAGAAAAGCGTGGGCGTCCGGCCCGCTCACATCCACGGCACACATGTGGGAAACGTCGAACATCCCGCATTCCCGACGCACGGCGTGGTGTTCCTCAATCTGGGAGCCGTAGTGGAGAGGCATATCCCAGCCGCCGAAATCCACCATCTTGGCCCCGAGGGCCCGATGGGCGGCGTTGAGGACAGTTTGTTTCGTCATATCAGTCCTTTGGCTACGGCCATTAATGCCGTTTCTGAAAACGAAAAAGGGGTGAGCCGAAAACCTGACGGTTTCCGGCTCACCCCTCTGTCCTACAACCTGAGAGTGTTTCGGTTCGTCCCCGGCACCGCCTGATGGCCATGTCCGTACTGCGGGACCCCCGCTTGCCCCCTTCGGTGGATGGGCCGGGCCCATCGCTCTCCAGAGTTCTTTACGCTGCAAACGGTCCTTGTGCCTGAGCGATTTCGGGTTGAGCAATGAATGGATTGCGCCTTCGGCGGCGGCCCAAAAAGCCGCGCTCTCCCGTTTGCGGGGCGGACTATAACCCAGTGCCGGAGCGGCTTGCAAGGAGGATTTTTGGAACTTGTTGAGAATTACTTGCATCTATTCGATTTGTCGATAATAATTCTCATTAGTAAATTTGTCCTGGGAGTCCCATCATGTATGTCTGTGTTTGCAATGGCGTGACCGAAGGCCAGATTGCCTCCTCCGTCGCGGCTGGCGCCACCAGCTATCAGCAGCTGCGGCAGCAGTTGGGCGTGGGGCAGGGCTGCGGTAAATGCGCTCGGGAAATCCGCCAGCAGTTGCGAGGTGAAGCGCCTGCTCCCTGTCGGGAATGCAACGGGGCCTGCGAGCGGCGCTGACCGTCCCAGGGCCCTGGGAACCCCGGCGTTTGCGAGCCGTTTTCTCCCATCCCCCGTCTATGCTAGGCTGAAACCTTGACCACTTTGGGTGAGGCGGCCATGAAAGGCGATAAAAAGGTTCTGCAATTTCTGAATAAGGCGCTGACTAACGAACTGACGGCGATCAATCAGTATTTTCTCCACGCCCGCATGTATAAGAACTGGGGGCTGAAGAAGCTCAATGACCATGAGTATCATGAGTCCATTGATGAAATGAAGCACGCGGACCGCCTCATTGAGCGCATCCTGTTCTTGGAAGGTCTGCCCAATCTGCAACAACTCAATAAACTGTTCATCGGGGAAGCTCCGGCGGAAGTGCTGGCCTGTGACCTGAAGTTGGAACAGTTGGCCATTCCCCTGCTGCGGGAAGCCATTGCCCACTGTGAATCGGTGAGCGATTTTGTGACTCGGGACTTGCTTTCCGACATTCTGGAAAGCGAGGAGGAGCATGTGGATTGGCTGGAAACCCAGCTGGATTTAATCCAAAAAGTGGGTATTCAAAACTATCTGCAAAGCCAGATGGAAGACTGAGGCGTTTCCTTCCTCCAAAAAGCCGGCTAGTCCGGCTTTTTCGTTTTTCAGGGGCCTGAAACCCTTGGAGCGCAAGGATGGGAAAACTTAGGCGGCCCCGATGGGTCAAAGAAACAAGGGCCATTCAGGCCTGGATGGGTGGAGCAAAATGGCACCGTAAATGCTTTTGGCATTATTTTTGCTCCCTTGGCGTGCTATGATTAACCCTTATTTTCCTTAACGAATCGTATGGCGACCTTGGCTTCTCCCTGGGATTTGCACTGTCATTCCACCGCTTCGGACGGCTTATTGGCACCGGAGGCAGTGGTGCGTCGCGCCCAAGGCAATGGGGTGACCGTGCTGGCCCTGACCGATCACGATGATCTGGATGGCTTGGCGGCGGCGGAAAAAACCGCCGGGGATGTGGGGATACGGCTCATCAACGGAGTGGAAATTTCCATCCAGTGGGAATCCACTTCCATCCACATTGTGGGCTTGGGTTTTGACCGCCAGGAAGCCCGCCTCAACCAGGGCCTGGCGGCCATCCGCTCCGGGCGGGTGACCCGGGCCCAGCGTATGGCGGAAGCCCTGGACAAGATCGGCATCCATGGGGTGTTGGAAGGGGCCATGAAATACGCGGCCAATCCCAGCCTCATTTCCCGGGCCCACTTTGCCCGCTATCTGGTGGAAATCGGCATTTGCAAGGATGTGCACGCCGTGTTTGAAAGCTACCTCACGCCCGGGAAGCCCGGTTATGTGGAGCACCAGTGGGCCAGCCTGGAGGATGCGGTGACCTGGATCAACGGGGCGGGGGGCGTGGCGGTGGTCGCCCATCCGGGCCGTTACCGTATATCCAATGTGGAAATGCGCCGTTTCCTCGGCCAGTTCAAGGATGTGGGCGGCTCGGGGGTAGAAGTGGTGTCCGGCAGCCATACCCCGGACCAGATCCTTCAATACGCCCGCTATGCCCGTCAGTACGGCTTTCTCGCTTCCCTAGGCTCGGATTTCCACGGTCCGGAAGAAAGCTATGTGGATCTGGGGCGCATCGGCCCTTTGCCGGAAGACCTGATTCCGGTCTGGACCTGGTTCGACTGATTTTCTTTTCCTCTATTTTGGCCGCCCTGCGGGGATGGCTTTTTGGCTTATGGCCCAATACTACAATCTCCATCCTGAAAACCCCGAGCCCCGGCTCATTGCCAAGGCGGCGGATGTGGTGCGCCAGGGCGGTCTCATCGCCTTTTCCACGGAATGCTGCTATGCCCTGGGCTGCCATACCGGCGACAAAGACGCCATGGACCGGCTGCGCCGTCTGCGGGGCCTGGATGACCGGCACCATCTCACCCTGATGTGCCGGGATTTGTCCGAAATTGCCCGTTACGCCCGGGTGGATAACGCCCAGTATCGCTTGCTCAAGGCCGCCACCCCGGGGAGTTACGTCTTTATTCTGGAAGGTACCAAGGAACTGCCCCGGCGCCTGCTCCATGCCCGGCGCAAGACCATCGGCCTGCGGGTGCCGGACGATCCCCTGGCCCTGGCGCTGCTGGAGGAGTTGGGTGAGCCTTTGCTCACCTCATCCCTCATTCTGCCCGGGGAGGAAATGCCCCTCACCGAGGGCTGGGAAATCCAGGACCGCCTGGATGACCAGCTGGATTTGATCCTGGACGGGGGCCATTGCGGCACCGAGGCCACCACAGTGATCGATCTGACCGGTGGCACCCCGGAACTAGTCCGGGCCGGCCGGGGCCCCCTGGCTCCCTTCGGGCTACGCTGAATCTCCGGACCCCTCTGGTAGAATCGCCCCTTTCCTTCCGGTTGCCTGCATGGACTCCCTGATCCAAATCATCGCCGTTGCGGCCTTGCCCGTAATTTTCGCCATTACCCTCCATGAAGCGGCCCATGGCTATGCGGCCCGCTTTTTCGGCGACCGGACGGCGGAAAGGGAAGGACGCATCAGCTTGAATCCCCTGCGTCACATCGACCCGGTGGGAACGGTGCTGGTGCCGGTGGTGATTCTGCTCCTCTCCGGGGCTAGCCTGCTGTTCGGCTGGGCCAAGCCGGTGCCGGTGGATTTTTCCCGGCTGCGCCGTCCCAAGCAGGACATGCTTTGGGTGGCCGCCGCCGGGCCCGGCGCCAATTTGTTTATGGCCCTGGCCTGGGGCCTGCTCTTCAAGCTGGCCCAGGTGCTGCCGGATACGGCCTATACCCTGCCCATGCTGAAAATGGCGGATATCGGCATGGACATCAACATGGCCTTGATGCTCCTCAATCTGCTGCCCCTGCCGCCCCTGGATGGGGGCCGTATTCTGGTGAGCCTGCTGCCCATTCGCCAGGCCATCGCCTTTTCCCGCATCGAGCCCTGGGGTTTTCCCCTGCTGTTGCTCCTGCTGTTTACCGGGGTGTTGAGCGCGGTGCTGAATCCGCTTATGGGCCTGATGCGCCTCCTGCTCGCTCTCCTTTTCAATTTTCACGCCTAGGCAAAGACAATCACTATGTACGCGGATCGGGTTCTTTCCGGGATGCGCCCCACGGGCGCTCTGCATTTGGGTCACTATCACGGGGTTCTGAAGAACTGGGTGCGGTTGCAGCATGACCACAGCTGCCTCTTTTTTGCGGCGGACTGGCATGCCCTGACCACCCACTACGAAACTCCCCAGACCATTCAGCAGAACACCTGGGACATGGTCATCGACTGGCTGGCCGCCGGGGTGGATCCCAAGCTGGCCACCATCTTCATTCAGTCCCAAGTGCTGGAACACGCAGAACTCCACCTCCTGCTGTCCATGATGATGCCCCTGAGCTGGCTGGAACGGGTGCCCACCTACAAGGACCAGCAGGCCAAGATCAAGGATCGGGACCTGTCCACCTACGGCTTTCTCGGCTATCCCCTGCTCATGTCCTCGGACATCCTGATTTACCGGGCGGGCAAGGTGCCCGTGGGAGAAGATCAGCTGCCCCACCTGGAATTCACCCGGGAAACGGCCCGGCGCTTTAACCATTTCTACGGACGGGAACCGGATTTCGAAGCCAAGGCCAAGGCTGCCCTGAAAAAGCTGGGTAACAAAAACGCCAAGCATTTTGAGGAACTGCGGGCCCGCTTCCAGGAACAGGGAGAAGGGGAAGCGGTGGCCCAGGGACGGGCCCTGGTGGCTGAAGCCCAGAGCCTTTCCCAGGCGGACCGGGAGCGGCTTACCGGCTATCTGGAAGGCACGGGTAAAACCATCCTGGTGGAGCCGGAAGCCCTGCTCACGGAAGCTTCCCGTATGCCGGGCCTGGACGGGCAGAAAATGTCCAAGTCCTACGGCAATGCCATTACCCTGCGGGAAGACGGGGCGTCTGTGGCCAACAAGGTGAAGCGCATGCCCACCGACCCGGCCCGGGCGCGCCGCACCGATCCGGGGGAACCCACCAAGTGCCCGGTGTGGGCTCTGCACCAGGTCTATACGGATGGGGCGACCCGGGAAACCCTGTGTCAGGGCTGCCGCACCGCCAGTATCGGCTGTATTGAATGCAAACAGCCGGTGATTGACGGCATTCTCCGGGAACAGGCGCCCATGCGGGAGCGGGCCCAGACCTATCTGGATAACCCGGCCCTGGTGCGGGACATTGTGGCTGATGGCAACGACAAGGCTCGCCGCCTGGCTCGGGAGACCATGGCGGACGTGCGGGAAGCCATGGGCATCAGCTATCGCTGATGCCTGCGGCCCGCGCCCCCGTTCCCTGGCCGTCCATCGGAAACCGTCCATGAGCGCCAACACCAGTTCTGACGTGGCTGTTTCCGACGTGGCGGGGGAGCTGGCCGTTCAGGAGCACGACCCCATCGCCCGGGTTTACGGCCAACCCCTGGAACAGCTGCCCCTGGACCTTTACATTCCGCCGGATGCCCTGGCGGTGATGCTGGACGCCTTTGAAGGCCCCCTGGATCTGCTGCTTTACCTGATCCGCAAGGCCAACATCAACGTCCTGGATATTCCCATGGCTCCCCTCACGGCCCAGTATCTGGAGTACGTGGAGGCCATGCGCAGCCAGAATCTGGAACTGGCGGCGGACTATCTGGTGATGGCGGCCATGCTCATCGAAATTAAGTCCCGCATGTTGCTGCCCCGGCCCAAGGAGGTGGAAGGGGACGAGGTGGAAGATCCCCGAGCCGAGCTGGTACGCCGCCTCATCGAATACGAGCAGATGAAGCTGGCGGCGGTGCGCCTCAACGAGCAACCCCACGCGGAGCGGGATTTTTTCTGGGTGGAAACCCTGGTGGAAAAATCCCTGGTGCGGCGCCTGCCCGAAGTGAGCATGGAAGACCTGCGCCAGGCCTGGCTGGGCATTTTGCGGCAAGCCAAGCTGCACACCGCCCACCGCATCCAGCGGGAAGAACTGTCGGTACGGGAGCACATGGGGATCATCCTGCGCCAGTTGCAAGCGGCGGAAGGATTTGTGGAATTTGTCCGACTCTTCGATCCGGCCATGGGGGCGCCCGGCCTGGTGGTACATTTCATCGCCATGCTGGAGCTGGCCCGGGAGCGTCTGGTGCGCATTAGCCAGGTGGAGGCCTTTGCCCCCATCTATGTGCGCCTCTCCCGGGGTGAGGAAGCGGAACCGCCTCCGCCGGAGGAATGGGGGGACGGGATGGAAGAAGGAGACGACGATGCCCCGATTACCGTCTAATCCGGCGGAAACCAAGCGGGTGCTGGAGGCGATTCTGCTGTCCACGCCCCAGGCCCTGAGCACCGCCGAATTGCGTCAGGTGTTTGAAGGGGAACTGGCCCCGGACGTCTTACGCAAGCTGCTGGATGAGCTGCGGGAAGAATGGGCGGAACGTCCGGTGGAGCTGGTGCAGCTCTCCAGCGGCTGGCGTTTCCGTACCCGGGCCGAATACCTGCCCTATATTGATGCCCTGAACCCGGAAAAGCCGCCCCGCTATTCCCGGGCGGTTCTGGAAACCCTGGCGATTATCGCCTATCGTCAGCCCGTGACCCGGGGGGATATTGAAGACATCCGGGGGGTAACCGTGGCCACCCAGGTGATCAAGGCCCTGGAGGAGCGGGGCTGGGTGGATGTGGTGGGGCACCGGGATACCCCGGGACGGCCCGCCCTCTATGCCACCACCCGAAAGTTTCTGGATGACCTGGGCCTGCGCAGCCTGACCGAATTGCCCCCCTTGGACCAACTCAATCAAACCCTGGAATTAAACGATGCCCAATCAATCTGACCGTAAAAAACGCCCGGCCGCCCCCAAGTCCCCTTCCTCTCGTTCTGAGGGCCAGGGGGCCGGGCGGGGCAAGGCGCCCCGGGGCCGGGGTGCGGCGCGCCAGGAAGGGGCGGAGGACTCCCGGGGCGGACGGCGCCCCGCGGGAAGTAAATCCCCCGCCCGGTTTCAGCCGCCCCAGCCCCGGGAATCCTTGCCTGGTGGCCGGGGACGGCGCCGTCCGGTGGCTCCGCCCTCTGCCCAGGATTGGGATGATGGGGAAGAATGGGTGGAACGGCGCGGTCGCTCTGGTGACGGGGATAGCCCCACCGAATCTCCCGAGCCTGCCCGTCGGGGACGGCCCGCCCAGGGACGTTCCGGCGCTCGAGCGGGAGGCCGGGGCACTGTCGCCCTGGCGGCGGAAGACAAGCCGGAACGGCTGCACAAGCTCCTGGCCCAGAGCGGCGTGGGTTCCCGTCGGGAAATGGAAGAATGGATCACCGCCGGTCGGGTGAATGTGAACGGGGAGACCGCTACCCTGGGTCTGGTGGTTTCTCCCGGGGATCGGGTCAAGGTCAATGGCCGGTTGGTGAACCTGAAGTTCGCCGCCAGCCGGGTGCCCCGGGTAATTCTGTACCACAAGCCGGAAGGCCAGATTGTTTCCCGGGCCGACCCGGAAGGGCGGGAATCCGTGTTTGATGCCCTGCCTCGTATGCGGGGCGGGCGTTGGATCGCCATTGGTCGGCTGGATTACAACACCAGCGGCCTGCTGCTCTTTACTACCTCCGGGGAACTGGCCAATCGGCTCATGCACCCCCGCTACAACCTGCGCCGTGAATACGCGGCCCGGGTGTTGGGGGAAATGGAGCCGGAAGCCCTGGCCCAGCTTACCCAAGGCGTGGAACTGGAAGACGGGGTGGCCCAGTTTGCCACCCTGGAAGACGGGGGCGGCCAGGGCGCCAATCACTGGTACCGGGTCAGCCTGTTTGAAGGGCGGAACCGGGAAGTGCGGCGCATGTTTGAAGCCGTGGGAGCGACGGTGAGCCGCTTGATTCGTCTCAGCTACGGCCCCTTTGTTCTGCCGTCCAACCTGAAGCGGGGCCAGGTGCGGGAATTGACCGAGGCGGAAGTGGCCAAGCTGATGGGGGATTTCGGGCTGCCGGTGCCGAAAATTACGCCCCTGCGGGATAAAAACAAGCGTCGCTGAGGCCTGATCGGTAACTCAGCCGGATGGGGCGGAGCAGGCTTGGGAAAGCGGCTCCGCCATTTACCGGGAGGTAAATTTCCGCTATAATTCAAAAGTTTTCATCGGCCCGCCTTTTTGGGTGGGGCTCTTTTCAAGGTGGGCGTTACGCCCATTTTTTATTTGTAGCGCATGGACCTTCACGAATTAATCGAAAAAACGGTCACCGGCCTGGGATACGAGTTGGTGGACCTGGAACTTTCCCCTCGGGGGCGCCTGATTCGCGTCTTCATCGACAACCCTGCTAAGGAGCGGGGGGTGGATGTGGAGGATTGCGCGGCTGTCAGCAATCAGCTGTCGCGCCTGTTCGCCGTGGAGGACGTGGATTACGACCGGCTGGAAGTTTCTTCGCCCGGTCTGGATCGGCCGCTGAAAAAGCTGGAGGATTTCCAGCGTTTCGCCGGTCAGGAGGTGCATATCCGCCTGCGTGTCGCCCAGGACAATCGCCGCAATTTTGACGGTGAGTTGCTGGGGCTGCGCGACGGGAAGGTCTGCGTACGCTTAATGGAAAAGAACGGTGGCAAGGGAGCCGCAGAGGCGCTGGAAGTGTCTCTGGAACCGGGCAATATTGATAAGGCCCGGTTAGTGCCTAAGTTCGATTAGTCGGTGCGAGTGAGGAGGTTTACGGAATGAGCCGCGAAATTTTGCTGCTGGTGGATGCGCTGGCACGGGAAAAAAATGTAGCCAAGGACGTGGTGTTCTCCGCCTTGGAATCCGCCCTGGCTTCCGCCACCAAGAAGCGGATCAACGACGAAGCCGAAGTACGGGTGGCGATTGACCGGGTGACCGGGGAATTTGAGTCCTTCCGTCTTTGGCACGTGGTGGCCGATGAAGAGTATGTGAACGAATTCAACGAAAAGCCCCTGTCCGAAGGCAAGGAAGAGGACGAGGAAGTGGAAGTCGGGGATGTGCTCGAGGAAACCCTGGAGCCCATCGACTTCGGTCGTATCGGTGCCCAGGCCGCCAAACAGGTAATTCTGCAAAAGATCCGGGAAGCGGAGCGGGAACAGATCCTGAACGACTTCCTGGAACGTAAGGAACATCTGGTTACCGGCACCATCAAGCGTATCGAACGGGGCAATGCCATTGTGGAATCCGGCAAGATCGAAGCCCTGCTGCCCCGGGATCAGATGATCCCCAAGGAAAACCTCCGGGTCGGTGACCGGGTCAAGGCCTTCCTGCTGCGGGTGGATCGCAATGCCCGGGGGCCCCAGCTGATTCTTTCCCGGACCGCTGCCGAATTCATCGTCAAACTCTTTGAGCTGGAAGTGCCGGAAATCGACGACGGCCTCATGGAAATCAAGGGCGCTGCCCGGGATCCGGGGGTGCGGGCCAAGATTGCAGTTAAATCCAACGATCCCCGGGTCGATCCCATCGGTACCTGTGTGGGTATGCGGGGCACCCGGGTGACGGCGGTGACCAATGAGCTGGCCGGGGAACGGGTGGATATCATCCTCTGGTCCCAGGACCCAGCCCAGTTCGTCATCGGCGCCCTGGCTCCGGCGGAAGTCCATTCCATCGTGGTGGACGAAGAAAAGCATTCCATGGATGTGGTGGTGGATGAGGCCAATCTGGCCATTGCCATCGGTCGTGGCGGTCAGAACGTCCGCCTGGCTTCCGAACTCACGGGTTGGAACATCAACCTGATGACCCAGGAAGAGTCGGAAAAGAAGGTGGAAGCGGAAACCGCCGCCACCCGCCTGCTGTTCATGGAAAAGCTGGACGTGGATGAAGATGTGGCCAGCCTCCTGGTGGAAGAAGGGTTTTCCACCCTGGAGGAAATCGCTTACGTGCCCCTTGCCGAAATGCTGGAAATTGAGGCTTTCGACGAAGAGACGGTGAATGAGTTGCGCAATCGTGCCCGCAACGTGTTGCTCACCGAGGCGATTGTGACCGAGGAACAGCTGGACGGGGTGGAGGAAGCCCTGCTGTCCCTGGAAGGCATGGATAAACCCTTGGCTGCCAAGCTGGCTGCTAATGGAGTGAAAACCCGCGATGACCTTGCCGACCTGGCCGTGGATGAACTCATGGACATGTGCGGTATCGATGAGGAACGGGCCAAGAAACTGATTACAAACGCCCGTTCGCATTGGTTCGAGTAAGCGGGAAGGGAGTGGAGTAGAGATGGCGCAAACCAGCGTTTCCCAATTCGCCGCCGAGTTAAAGATGCCGGCGGACATGCTGCTTGAGCAGCTGAAAAAGGCCGGTGTGGATAAGTCGGCCCCAGATGACATGCTTTCCGAGCAGGACAAAAACCGTCTGTTGGAGTCCTTGCGGCGTTCCCATGGTGATGGCCAGGGCAAGACCAAGATCACCCTGACCCGCAAGCAGACCAGCGAAATCCGGGCTCAGGATTCCACGGGCAAGACCCGTACCGTCCAGGTCGAAGTCCGGAAAAAACGGGTTCTGGTCAAGCGGGACCCGGCGGAACTGGCGGCGGAAGAAGCCGCTGCCAAGGCCAAGGAAGCCGGCGGTGCTGCTCCGGTTGCACCGGTGACCCCGGCTCCGGTTCAGGAAGCCGCCCCGGTGAGCCAGCCGGAAGCCCCCGTGGTGCCGGAAGGGGCTCCCGTGGTTGAAGCCCCGGTGGCCAAGGCCGAGCCCGCGCCCCAGGAAGTCAAGGCGGAAGCTCCGGTGGCTCCGGCCCCCGTGGCCGCGCCCCAAGCGCCCGTTTCTGCGGCTCCGGAAGCTCCGGCGCCAGCGCCCCAAAAGCCCGCTGCCGAAGCCAAGGCCCCGGTGGCAGAAAAAACTCCGGCCAAGGCTCCTGAAGCGGCTCCGGCTGCCCCCGCAGGCAAGAAGCCGGAGGGTGCCCATGAAGCCCCGAAACGCCGGGTGATCAAGCACGTCCGTCCCAAGTTGGACGTGGCGGCCATCATCGGCGAAGACGAATTGCGCTTCCGTGCTGAGGAAGACCGGCGCCAACACGCCCTGCTGGAACGCCAAGCCCAGGAACTCCGGGAAAAGCAAAAGCGGGAAGCGGACCTGGTTCGGATGCGTCAGGAAGCGGAAACCAAGGCTGCTGCCCTGAAGGCTGCGGAAGCGGCCAAGCAGGCTGCCGCCCAGAAGACCAAATCCGCTCCGGCGGAAGAGAAGGGTGCCCACAAAGACGCCAAGGCTGGCGATACTGCCAAGGGCGCCAAGAAGGAAGGCTGGAAGGACGACGGCAAGAAGCGCTCTGGCATCAAGACCCGGGGCGGGGATAGCGGCAGCGGCTGGCGCAGTGGTAAGCACGGTGGCCGGAAGAATCGGAACAACAGCAATGGGGACGACTCTTCCTCCTCCAACTTCCAGGTGCCGACCGAGCCCATCGTCCATGATGTGCATGTGCCGGAAACCATTTCCGTGGCCGATCTGGCCCACAAAATGGCCGTCAAGGCTACGGAAGTCATTAAGACCCTGATGAAAATGGGGTCCATGGTGACCATCAACCAGGTGCTGGACCAGGAAACCGCCATGATTGTGGTGGAAGAAATGGGCCACAAGGCGTTCGCCGCCAAGCTGGATGATCCGGATGCCTTCCTGGATGAAAGCGCGGAAGAACCCAAGAATCTGGTGCTGGAGCCCCGGGCTCCGGTGGTGACCGTCATGGGCCACGTGGACCACGGCAAGACCTCCCTGCTGGACTACATCCGGCGGGCCAAGGTGGCGGCCGGGGAAGCGGGGGGCATTACCCAGCACATCGGCGCCTATCACGTGAAGACCAGTCGGGGTTCCATCACCTTCCTGGATACCCCGGGGCACGAAGCCTTTACGGCCATGCGGGCTCGGGGCGCCAAGGCCACCGATATCGTAATTTTGGTGGTGGCGGCGGACGACGGGGTGATGCCCCAGACCCGGGAAGCCATCCACCACGCCAAGGCGGCCAATGTGCCCATCGTGGTGGCGGTGAATAAGATCGACAAGCCGGAAGCCAACCCGGAACGGGTCAAGCAGGAACTGGTGGCCGAGGGTGTGGTGCCGGAAGAATACGGTGGCGATTCCCCCTTCGTTCATGTTTCTGCCAAGAAGGGCATGGGCATTGACGAATTGCTGGAACAGGTACTGCTGCAAGCGGAAATCCTGGAACTGAAGGCGCCCAAGGAAGCCCCCGCCAAGGGGCTGATCATCGAAGCCCGTCTGGACAAGGGCAAGGGGGCCGTGGCCACCGTGCTGGTGTCCTCCGGTACCCTGCATCGGGGCGACATTGTCCTGGTGGGCCGGGTCTGGGGTCGGGTGCGGGCCATGCTGGATGAAACCGGCAAGTCCATCGAATCCGCCGGACCTTCCATTCCGGTGGAAGTCCAGGGGCTCTCCGACGTGCCTGCGGCCGGCGAAGAGGTCATGGTCCTCAACGACGAACGCAAGGCTCGGGAAATCGCCCTGTTCCGCCAAGGCAAGTTCCGGGAAGTGAAGCTGGCCAAGCAACAGGCCGCCAAGCTGGAGTCCATGTTCGAACACATGGGCGAAGGGGAGGTGAAGACCCTGCCGCTGATTATCAAGGCCGACGTACAAGGTTCCCAGGAAGCCCTGGTCCAGTCCCTGCTCAAGCTTTCCACCGACGAGGTGAAGGTGAGCGTGATTCACGCGGCGGTGGGGGCCATTTCCGAAACCGACGTGAATCTGGCTTCTGCTTCCAACGCCGTGATCCTGGGCTTCAACACCCGGGCCGACTCGGGAGCCCGCAAGGCGGCCGAGTCCTTCGGGGTGGATATCCGCTACTACAACGTTATCTATGAAGCTGTGGATGAAGTGAAGGCGGCCCTCTCCGGCATGCTGACCCCGGAAAAGCGGGAGCAGGTGGTGGGGCAGGTGGAAATCCGTCAGGTCTATCACATCTCCAAGATCGGCTCCATTGCGGGTTGCTACGTCCAGGAAGGGGTGGTGCATCGCCACTCCCGCATCCGCCTGCTGCGCAACCACGTGGTGGTGTGGGACGGAGAGCTGGATTCCCTTAAGCGCTTCAAGGACGACGTCAAGGAAGTGCGGGCCAATTTCGAATGCGGTCTTTCCCTCAAGGGCTTCAACGACATCGAAGTGGGCGACCAGCTGGAAGTGTACGAAATCCAAGAAGTGGCGCGGAGTCTCTAAGTGCCGGGCAACAAGGGTTTCGCACGCAAGGACCGGGTGAACGAGCAGATTCGGCGGGAATTGGCCGAACTGCTCCGCACCGAGGTCAAAGACCCCCGGGTGGGGATGGTCAGTCTCACCGATGTGGAGGTGACCCCGGACTATGCCCACGCCAAGGTCTTTTTCACCACCCTGGCGGACAGTTCTCGCTTGCCGGAGGTGGAGGCGGGTCTGGCCAAGGCCTCCGGTTTTCTGCGTCGGGAGCTGGGACGGCGGGTGCGCATTCACACCACTCCCCAGCTCCATTTCGTCTATGACGCCTCCCTGGAACGGGGGGCCAGTCTGTCCCGCCTTATCGACCAAGCGGCGGAAATCAGCGGCGACGGGGATACCGAGGCCGATCCGGAGTAGGGCATGGTTCAAAAACGTACCTGGAAACAGGTGGACGGGGTGTTGCTGCTCGACAAACCGTCCGGTATGACTTCCAACGACGCGCTGCAAAAGGCGCGTCGTTTGTTTTCGGCGGCCAAAGCCGGCCACACCGGTACCCTGGACCCCCTGGCGTCCGGGCTGTTGCCCCTGTGTTTCGGAGAGGCCACCAAGTTTGCCGCCGACCTCCTGGAGGCGGACAAGACTTATCTGGCCGAACTGGGCCTGGGGGTGACCACCACCACGGGGGATAAGGAAGGGGAGGTATTGGAAACCCGCCCCGTTCAGGTGACCCGGGAGCAGCTGGAAGCTGTCTTGCCCCGCTTTCTCGGCGCCATTCAACAGGTGCCCCCCATGTATTCGGCCCTAAAGCGGGACGGTCGTCCCCTCTACGAATTGGCCCGGGCTGGCATTGAGGTGGAGCGGGCGCCCCGAGCGGTAACCATTTATGAGCTGAAGCTGGTGGATTTTCACGACAGCACCGCTGTGCTGGCCGTGTCCTGTAGCAAGGGCACCTATGTACGCACCCTGGCGGAGGATGTGGGCCGGGCTTTAGGCTGCGGCGCCCATTTGACGGCCTTACGCCGTACCCGGGTGGGCAAGCTGGGCCTGGGGGAAGCCTATACCCTGGAGCAGCTGGCCGCCTTTCCCGACGCGCCGCCGGGGGAATGCCTCAAGGGCCTGGATTACCTGCTGGAAGGCCTGCCCCGGGCGGACCTGACGGAAGCCGCCGTACTCCGCTTTTCCCATGGCAACGGGGTGGAATGTCCCGGGCCCGAGGGGCGTCTGCGGGTCTATGACCCGGCGGGGCGCCTTCTGGGCATTGGAGAATGCCGGGAAGGGGTGCTGCAACCCAAGCGCCTCCTGCGTCAGGAAGAGGGCGCTTAATACTCCTTGGGCCTCTCTAGGCCTCCGGGCGCCCTTGCCTTTCCGTGAGGGGGGCCGGTATAATCCGCCCCTCGTTTGCCGGGCTTGCCGGTAGCGATTTTTTAATTGACGCTTTGGCTCTATCAAACTGGGGCGGCGTCGTTTCATGAAAGAGAGTTTGACGTATGTCTATCAGCACGACTCAAAAAGCCCAAATCGTGGGCGACTTCCAACGGGCCCAAGGCGACACCGGGTCTCCCGAAGTGCAAATCGCCCTGCTCACCGCCCGGATCAACGATCTGACCGGTCACTTCAAGGAACACTCCAAGGATCACCATTCCCGCCGCGGTCTGCTGCGCATGGTGTCCCGTCGTCGTAAGCTCCTGGACTACCTGAAGAATACCGATGCGGACAAGTATCGTGCCGTCATCGAACGTCTGGGTCTGCGTAAGTAATTTCCCGGATTGCCAACCCTGCCGGCCACCGGCTTGGGCTTGAGCGATAAAGAGCGGGCGGCCGTCTGGCCGTGCCGCTCTTTTCATATGGACAAAGCGTAGGCGGGCGCGGCGACCGGGGGTAGAATCGCGCACGCGCTACAGCGAAAAGACACAAAGAGAGAAAGAAAGGAAAACATGTTCAAAATTGCAAAGAAGACCTTCACTTACGGTAGCCATCAGGTCACCCTGGAAACCGGGGAAGTTTCCCGGCAGGCTTCTGGCGCCGTCATGGTCCATATGGACGATACCGTGGTGCTGGTCACCGTGGTGGGTGCCAAGGAAGCCAAGCCCGGCCAGGATTTCTTCCCCCTGACCGTGGATTACGTGGAAAAATTCTATGCCGCCGGCCGTATCCCCGGCGGTTTCTTTAAGCGGGAAGGCCGTCCTTCCGAAAAGGAAACCCTCACCTCCCGCCTCATCGACCGTCCCATCCGTCCCCTGTTCCCGGACGGCTTCTTCAATGAAGTCCAGGTGGTGGCGACGGTGATGTCCCTGAATCCGGAAGTGGATTCCGACATTCCCGCCATGATCGGCGCCTCCGCCGCCCTGGCCATTTCCGGTATTCCCTTCAACGGCCCCATCGGTGCCGCCCGGGTGGGTTACATCAACGGCGAATACGTGGTCAATCCCACGGTCAGCCAGTTGAAGGATAGCCAGTTGGATCTGGTGGTGGCGGGTACCCAATCCGCCGTGCTGATGGTGGAATCGGAAGCCAAGGTGCTGCCGGAAGACGTGATGCTGGGTGCCGTGGTTTTCGGTCACGAACAAATGCAGACCGTCATCAACGCCATTAACGAACTGGTGGAAGAAGCCGGCAAGCCCGAATGGGATTGGCAGCCTCCCGCCAAGGACCAAGCCCTGGTGGCCAAGCTGGAAGAACTGGTCAAGGCCAAGCTGGACGAGGCTTACCACATCACCAGCAAGCAAACCCGTAGCCAACGGGTGAAAGAAATCCGCGCCGAAGCCATGGCGGCCCTGTGCACCGGCGAAGACGGCGCTCCTGATGAAAACACCGTGGGCAATCTGTTCTTCGAACTGGAAGCCAGCATTGTCCGGGGTCGTATCCTGGCCGGTGAAGCCCGTATCGACGGTCGGGATACCCGCACCGTGCGTCCCATTACCATGCGTACCGGCGTACTGCCCCGTACCCACGGTTCCGCCCTGTTCACCCGGGGCGAAACCCAAGCCCTGGTGGTCTCCACCCTGGGTACCAGCCGGGACGAGCAAATCATCGACGCCCTGGGTGGGGAATACCGGGAACGGTTCATGTTGCATTACAACATGCCTCCCTATGCCACCGGCGAATGCGGCCGGGTAGGTTCTCCCAAGCGCCGGGAAATCGGCCACGGCCGTCTGGCCAAGCGGGCCCTGCTGGCCGTGCTGCCCCCCGCCGACGAGTTCTCCTACTCCATGCGGGTGGTTTCCGAAATCACCGAATCCAACGGTTCTTCCTCCATGGCTTCCGTTTGTGGCGGCTGCCTCTCCCTGTTGGACGCCGGGGTGCCCCTGAAGGCTCACGTGGCCGGTATCGCCATGGGCCTGATCAAGGAAGGTAACCGGTTCGCCGTGCTGACCGACATCCTGGGTGACGAAGATCACCTGGGCGACATGGACTTCAAGGTGGCGGGTACCTCCGAAGGGGTGACCGCTCTCCAGATGGACATCAAGATCCAAGGCATTACCAAGGAAATCATGCAGGTTGCCCTGGCCCAGGCCAAGGAAGGCCGGATGCACATCCTGGGTCTGATGCAGCAAGCCATGGATGGCCACAAGGCGGAAATGTCCGCCTACGCGCCTCGCCTCTACACCATGAAGATCAATCCGGAAAAAATCCGCGACGTGATCGGTAAGGGTGGTGCGGTGATCCGTGCCCTGACGGAAGAAACCGGCACCACCATCGACATTCAGGACGACGGCACCATTACCATCGCCTCTACCGACGGGGATGCTGCGGAAGCCGCCAAGAAGCGTATCCAAGCCATTACCGCCGAAGTGGAAGTGGGCAAGATCTACGAAGGTACCGTGTTGAAGATTCTGGACTTCGGTGCCATCGTTAGCGTTCTGCCGGGTAAGGACGGGCTGCTGCACATTTCCCAAATCGCCAACGAACGGGTGAATGCGGTCAGCGATTACCTGAAGGATGGCCAAGTGGTTCGGGTCAAGGTTCTGGAAACGGACGAAAAGGGCCGTATCCGCCTGTCCATGAAGGCCGTGGCTGCGGAAGAAAACGCCGCCGCTCAGCAGCAACAGCAGTAATTCCTCCGGGAATCAAAAAAAGGGCGCTACGGCGCCCTTTTTTATTGCCCGAAAGTCTGCCCTGGACAACGTCTTGGCATATGGGGCTAGCCTAGAAACGGCGGCAAGGGCGCGCTACGGGGTTGGTGTGGCTCAGTGGTGGCTGCCCCCTTCTGACAATAAAAAAGCGCGGCCAAGGCCGCGCTGTGGGGCGGAGCAGGCGGTGCCTATTTGGCGACCTGCTTTTCCCGTTGTTCTTCCAGGGTTTTGCAATCGATGCACAGGGTGGCCGTGGGGCGGGCTTCCAGCCGCTTAATACCGATTTCTTCCCCGCACTTGTCGCAATAGCCGTAATCCCCGGCGTCGATGCGGGCCAGTGTTTCGTCAATTTTCTTGATCAGCTTGCGTTCCCGATCCCGGTTACGCAATTCCAGCGCGATATCAGTTTCTTGGCTGGCCCGGTCATTGGGGTCGGCAAAAACCGTGGCCTCATCTTGCATGGTGTGCACCGTGCGCTCGATATCCGCCATCAGCCCTTGCTTCAGGGAGGTCAGGATATTACGGAAATGCGCCAGCTGCTTGCTGTTCATGTATTCCTCGCCCTTTTTGGGGACGTAGGGCGTGAAATTTTTCTGGAGCAATTCTTCAGCCATGTTCGTGAAGGTCCGTTGGAAAAATGCGATTTAATAGCAGAAAAGCATCTTACCCGCAAGCACTCCCTCCCGGAGGAAAAAATTCTTCCCCCAATCATTGACCCGGGGAGGTGGGCTGTGTACAATGCGCAGCCTTCGGGGTGTAGCGCAGCCTGGTAGCGCATCTGATTTGGGATCAGAGGGTCGCAAGTTCGAATCTTGTCACCCCGACCAAGTCAGGCAGCTACTAGAGTGCCTTTCCCGGCGAACAAAACCAGCGCCCGTAGCTCAACCGGATAGAGCAACGGCCTTCTAAGCCGTGGGTTGTGAGTTCGAGTCTCGCCGGGCGCGCCACGAGTTTCAATGGCGGCATTAGCTCAGTTGGTAGAGCACTGGATTGTGGCTCCAGGTGTCACCGGTTCGATTCCGGTATGTCGCCCCAAATTTTGCACGGTTGTGCATGCAAAAAGCCCAGCATTTCGTAAGAGTGCTGGGCTTTTTGTTGCCTATTTTTCGGAAATGGGCGCGTTGAATTCCTGCTCGGTAAAAAATCCACTAATTCCCTTCGCGTTTCCTTGTTCTTTCTTGTTTTACAACAGGAGTTCCGATCTGGTTATTTGCTCCGAGTTTGCTGGTTACGATGCTTATGCTTCCGTTTTCGGAGAGATCGGCTCGGGCCCTTGCTTGGATTAGTGTCGCTTGGGGGCCAATGTGGCGGTCCAGGCTGGCTTCTTGAGTGGGCGCGTTAGGCGGAGGTGCTGACCTGGAATCTTCTGATTATCGTGGTGCGGGAGCTCCGCCACCGTTAGACACTGCTGGTGGATAGGGGGCAGGCGGGGCACAAAGGGAGGGGACAGGTTATTTCCAAGGGGGAATGCCTAGTTTCCCGGGGGGGCCGGAAGCGGCCCTTCTAGTACTTTGGGTTGCCAAGATGTTCCGTTCGGAACGTTTTTTTGCTCTGGATGGGGGTGGGGCAGGGCGGTATTTTGCTGGGAATCCCATGGCTATGCTCTGAATTGGAATGATTCGGGGGAGATATTGGCGGAGGAAGCGCAGCCTTAGTCCCGGGGGGCGGATGGCCGGGTCTGGTTTTTTCCTCGGAAAAACAGAGTATCCGGGCCTTGTCCCGTGTTTTGGGGGTGACTTGGCGTCTGGAGGTGGCGGCATGGCACCCGTTCCATTTCCCCCGCTCCGAGGGGCGAGACATGTCCCGTTCCCCCTATTTCCCCACCCATTCCTTCAGCCTGGCATTGAATTGGCTAGGGAAGGTTAGCGCTCTCCCGTCCCAGCCGGTGCTGGGGGCGGGGGAGGCGAATGGAGGAAATTGGGATGAACGGGCAATTGCAACCCCTGATGTCGCTATCCACACCCTGGCAAGGGGCGTCCCTGGGGGATCTGGATTTTCTTGGCCGCATGCCCTTGCCCCTGCGGCGCCATTTCAAAGCGGGCCTGGATGGGGTGGTGAAGGACGTCCGCCAGGGGGGCGGCCCGGCTCTCAACTGTGCCTTTCTCTCCGGTGGTCAGTGGTACGGGCTTTTTAACCGCCTGGCGGACGCCCGGGGGGCGGAGGAATTGCCCGCCATGCTGGTGAGCCCCTGGGGGCCGGATGTGCTGAATCCGGCCTTGATGGCCCATTACGCCCCCGGGCCGGGGGCTTGGGGCCCCCTGCCGCCCCAGCATCCTGCCTGCTTGGCCGCCGGGCTGCCTGATCCGGAAAGGGTATTCCGGCTCTTTTCCCTGGTGCCCCAGGTGTTTCTGGTGGATCAGCATAAGCTCGGCGGTCGGCCCGTGCCCCGGGTTTGGGCCGATCTGCTGGAACCCTGCTACGAAGACGCCATCGTGTTTGGCGGCTGGCGCCCCCGGGACCAGGGGCCTTACCGGGATTTCAACACCTATTTGTTGCTCTTCCTGGCCCAGGCTTTCGGTTTCAATGCCCTGGATGCCTTTGGGGGCAACGTCAAACACCTGCTCCACAATATCCGCAGCGCCAAGCGGGTGGGCTCCAGTAGCGAGGAAACCGGGGCTATCACCATCATGCCCTGGCTCCAGGCGGAACTCTGCCCCCACCGGCAGCGGGCCCAGGTGGTCTGGCCCGAGGATGGGGCCCTGGCCATGCCCATCGGCTACATGGTCCAGCCCGGGGCGGAAGGGCGGCTGGCGCCCCTCCACCACTATCTGACCGGCGCCGCCCTGGGGCGGGAGCTGGGGCGTAATTGTTATCCGGCGTCAGCCGCCGCTTACGCCGGATTGCCCGAGGGTGCCCGGCTGCGCTGGCCGGGCTGGGATTTTGTCCGCAGCCATGATCTGGCCGCCTACGGCAAAGCCGCCGGGGAACGGTTTTTCCGGGCCTGGGGGCGGCGTCAGGAGGCGGCGATGTTCGGGGGGCAGAGCCCATTTCCCCAAGGGGTGGGCGGGAAAACATGCCCCGTCCCCGCCTCTCCCCCTCGAGCCCGGCAACCCCAGGAGGTGCAACCATGCGTGTAATGACGGTGGCCGGTTCCCCTTCCGTGGGCAAAACCTCGGTCATGCTCCGGGTGGCGGAGGAATTGGGGCGCCAGGGCCAGAAGGTGGGGGTGGTGAAATTCGATGCCCTGTCCACCCGGGATGACGAGCTTTACCGCCAGGCCGGCATTCCGGTCCAGGTGGGTCTGGCCGGGGGCCTTTGCCCGGACCATTACTTCATTACCAATGTGGATGCCTGCCTGGCCTGGGGTTTGGAGCAGGGCTTTGACGTGCTCATGACCGAATCCGCCGGCCTCTGCAACCGCTGTTCCCCCCACATTGAGGGGGTGTTGGCCCTGTGTGTGGTGGATGCCCTGGCCGGGGTCCATACCCCCCGGAAAATCGGTCCCATGCTGCGTCTGGCGGATCTGGTGGTAATTACCAAGGGGGATATCGTTTCCCAGGTGGAGCGGGAGGTGTTCGCCTACCACGTGCGCCTGGCCAATCCCCGGGCCCGGGCCATGTTCTGCAACGGCATCACCGGCCAGGGGGCCATGGAAGTGGCTTACCACCTGGGCCAGGCCCCGGAGACCGCCACCCTGGAAGGGGCCCGGCTGCGCTTTCCCATGCCTTCCGCCGTTTGCCCCTACTGCGTGGGGGAAACGGCCATCGGCGAAACCCATAAGCGGGGCAATGTGAAGCACATGGTCTTCGCCCCGGCGGGAGCTTGAGATGGAACTGGATCAATTGGCGGTGCAGCCCCTGGAAACCCTGGTGTGCCAGGAGCCCTGTGTGGCCGAGTTTCTCGCCTCCGTGGGCTTGAACCGGGTGCCCTTCCGGGGACGGGTGGGGGATTGGCTGGCGGCCCTGAGCGATGAGGATGTGTCCGACGCGGGCATGGAGCGGGAGCAGATGCTGGCCCACATGGGGCGCCTCATCGACCAGGTGGCCACCCTGGCCCGTCAGGCGGGGCGCTGGGAAACGGTGGCCGAACTGACTCTGGTCGGCGGCCGGGACAAGCAGGGACGGCCGGAGGAGCGCCGTCTTACCGTCAAGGCGGGGGACGTGGTATGCATCGTCGGCCCCACTGGCTCGGGCAAGAGCCGTCTGCTGGGGGACATCGAATGTCTGGCCCAGGGGGATACCCCCACTGGGCGCACTATCCTCATTAACGGCCAGCCCCCCACCCCGGAGGCCCGCTTTTCCCTGGACCGGAAACTGGTGGCCCAGCTTTCCCAGAACATGAATTTCGTGGTGGATTTGAAGGTGGATGATTTCATCACTATGCACGCCCGCTGCCGCATGGTGCCGGAGCCGGAAGCCCTGGCGGCTCGGGTGATCGACTGCGCCAATCAGCTCACCGGGGAAAAGTTTTCCCCCCGAGTCTCTGTCACCCAGCTCTCCGGGGGCCAGACCCGGGCCCTGATGATTGCGGATGTGGCCCTTCTGAGCGCCTCTCCCGTTGTGCTCATCGACGAAATCGAAAACGCCGGGGTGGATCGGAAGCGGGCCCTGGAACTCCTGGTAACGGGGGAAAAGATTGTCTTTATTTCCACCCACGACCCCCTCCTGGCCCTGCGGGGCAAGCAGCGCATCGTGATCCGCAACGGAGGCATCGCGGACATTCTGACCACCAGCCCGGAGGAACGAAAAAACCTGGTGCGGATCGAAAAGCTGGATGAAGCCATGATGGACATCCGGGACCGGCTGCGGCGGGGACTGCGGATTGAGGAGACGGGTTTATGGCCGGTGTAGGCGGGGCCCCAGGGGCAAGGGCGGCAGAGGTGGAAGGGGTGGAGAATCCGGGAGTTTCAGGGGGTCGGGCGCAAGTGGAAAGGGGGGAAGTGTTACCCCCCTCAGCCAGCCGGGGACAAGCGGCAAGGGTGCCTAGCGACAGGGCGGCGCCCCCGGAAATTACCCCCAATCCGGCCGGGCTGGACCTGCTGCTCCAGCGCCGTTCCCACCACAGTCTGGTGGCCCCAGGGCCGGATGAATGCCAGCTGACTCAGATGCTGCGGGCTGCCCTGCGGGTGCCGGATTTCCGCCATCTGCGGCCCTATCGCTTTCTTCTCGCCCAGGGGGCGGGGTTGGACCGGCTGGGCCAGGCCATGGCCCGGGCGGCCGTGGCCGGTGGCCAGTCTGAACGGCTGATTCAGCGGGCCCCCGCCATGCCCCACCGGGCGCCCCTGGTGATCGGGGTGGTGGCCGTGCATCGGCCCCACAAGCTGGTGCCGGAAACGGATCAGCGTTATGCGGCGGTGTGCACCGTTTTCGCCCTGGAACTGGCGGCCCGGGCCCTGGGCTTTGGCGCCGTCTGGCGTTCCGGCTGGTTTATGGAGGCTCCGGAGCTTTATCGGGAATTGGGGCTGGGGGAGGGGGAGCGGCTGGTGGGCTTTCTCTATGTGGGCACCCCGTCTTCCCTGCCCGCCCCGGGGGAGCCGACCCCGGTGCCAGACCCGGCCCCCGGGGATTTTGTCACCTGGCTATGAGCACCACCGGTCTATAGGAAGGAGATTTCCATGAAACTGGGGATCGAGTTTGAATACCTGCTCCACGACGGAGACGGGCGCATCCGGGATTTCACCAACCTGGATTTTCCTGACCTGGAGGATTTTCTCGCCCATAAGCCGGGGCGGGACGATCCTTCCCTGGCCACCGGGGACCTGGGCATTAAAGCGGGCTACTGGTATCTGGAAGGGGATGAGCGTTTTGACGGGGCGGGCAATTTTTCCCGCCTGGCCGTGAAGGGGGTGGAAATCCGCACCCCGCCCCGATCTTCCGTGGCAGCGGCCAGCGCCTGCCTGTTGGACATCCAGGCCGAACTGGCCGCCCGGCTGGCCCAGCGGGATTTGCATTTGAGCCTGGTGGGTTTTAATCCGGTGACGCCCCGCTACGAATTTTCGCCCCCTCTGAATGCCTGGGAGCGGGCCTGCCGGGACGCCCACCCAGAATACGGGGCAGCCGGGGTGTCCACCTTAAGCTACGGGCCGGACATCAATGTCTCCTTTCCCGACTGGGACGGCGGGCGCTGTCTCGCCGCCACCCGGCGCCTGACCTTCTACAGCCCCTTCATGGTGCCCTTCAGCTTCAGTTCCCCTTTTTACGCGGGCAAACCCTGGGAGGGCCTTTCCAAGCGCACCTTTGAGCGCACCTGGCGCCGCCCCTCGGCCAAATGCTTCGGCTCGGCGGCGGATCGGCGCCTCTCCCCCCTCATGGGGGCCGCCCGCCTGCCTTCGGAGGAGGGGCGCATCGAATTCAAGGCCTACGACGCCTTCACCGACCTGACCCTTCTGGAAGCCTGTTGCCATCTGGTGGCTGGGGTCTGTCTGGCGGAGGATTTGGTGGGTCAGGCGGATACCCCGGACAAGGCCCTGCATCAGCTGGCCGCCACCCGGGGCTTTGCCGAGTCCCGTATTGCCCACGGCGCCGCCCTGGTTCTGGCCCGGGCGGGGCGGGCCCTGGTGCGGCATGGGCTGGCGGATGCCCACGCCCTGGACCCCCTGGCCGAATACCTGGCCCAGGGCCGCACCCCGGCCCATGACCTGCTGGTGGCCTATGCACACACAGGCCGGATGTACGTGGATGGGGGGCTGGCGGCCCCCTTACCCCGACCCCAGGCGGCCAAGGAGCTGACTGCCCAGCCTTGCCCCTTCTAGGGGGCCTCAACGGCGGTTCCGGTGCCTTGGGGGCGGGCATTACCTGTTGGTTATTTGCCCCAGATTTTGCCGATCCAGGAAGTTTTAGCCCATTTTTTTGCCAAACCGGCCTGGAGCAGGTGGGGGACATAGGTTTTATCTTCCCCCTTGATATGGTGTTCCAGCCATTGCTTGAGAAAATCCATGAGGGCTAGATCGGCCACGATTTCCCCCCGCTGGAACTTGGCCCGGATATCCTCTACCTGGTGTTTTAACTGATCGTGGATGGCCTTGTGACCCTCGTAGGCTGGGTAATCCGTAATTCGGAACAGGCTTTCCTCCACGGCAAAATGGACGTGGGTGTATTGCACCAATTCTTCCAGTAATGCGCCGGTCGTCTGGCGGGGGGCCTGGGTCACAATGGCTTGGTAGATGCCGTTAATGATGTGGATGAGCACCTTGTGCTGGGCGTCGATTTCTTCAATGCCGACGGAAATATCGGCACTCCAGGGGAAATATTCGGTCATGGGAAAAAATAGGAGGGTCTTGGACCTTTCCGGCTATGCAATTTCCGTGCTGGTGGCTGGGCTGGATGCCAATGGGCTGAAATTCTCCCCTTTGGCCTCTGCCTTGCTATAAAAATAAGTTAAAAATCATTGGTTTGGGTTTCATAAAAGGCCTCCCTTTCCGACCAAGTCGCCCCTGGGAAGAGAAGTCTCCGGAAGCCTCCGCTCCCCGGCCATTGTGCGTTTTGGTACACCCATCCCGCCCCTTTGTACGTCCCGGTCCCCCCTTTTTTTCCGGAGAAGCCCGTCCCAGGCGGAAAATGGCGGGGTAGGGCGGATGGTATGAAGCTTGCGGTAGGGGAGGGACACCGGCCTGGCTGAGGCCGGATTTTCCGGGAATCCCCATGACTGCATCCGCCTCCTGTTCCACCCTGGGCAAGCTGGCTCCTGCCCGCCCCCGTCCGGTCCTAGGAGATGGCTGGCGTCTGGGCCTGCTGCTGGGACTCCTGGCCCTGGCCTTTGTCCTTTCCTTTGCCGTGGGCCGCTATCCCATTCCCCTGGCCCGGGTCGGCCAGCTCCTCTTTCCCTGGTGGAGCGGGGCGGGAGGAGAGGGGGCGGGGGAAATGGGCACGGTGATGTTCTCCATTCGCCTGCCCCGCATTCTCGCCGCCATGCTGGTGGGGGCAGCTCTCTCCGCCTCCGGGGCCGCCTACCAGGGCCTGTTCCGCAATCCCCTGGTGTCCCCGGGCATTCTGGGGGTTTCCGCCGGGGCCAGCTTTGGCGCCGCCCTGGCCATTCTCCTGGCGTTCAACAGCGTGGGCTTGCAGCTCACCGCCTTTGCCTTCGGCCTGCTGGCCGTGGCTTGCACCTACGGGGTGGGGGCGGTGCTGGGGCGGCGGGGGGAGCCGGTGCTGGTAATGATTCTGGCCGGGGTCATCATGGCCACCTTATTTACCGCCTTTGTTTCCCTGATCAAATTTGTGGCCGATCCCTACAACACCCTGCCCACCATTACCTACTGGCTCATGGGCAGTCTGGCCGCCGTGACCCGGGACGATCTGACCGTGGCCGCCGTGCCCTTCGGCCTGGGGCTGGCGGTGCTCCTGGCCCTGCGTTGGCGCCTCAATGTGCTCGCCTTCGGGGATGAGGAGGCCCGGGCCCTGGGGGTGAATACGGGGCGCCTGCGCTGGCTGGTGATTTTCTGCGCCACCCTGATGACCGCCACCGCTGTGGCCATCAGCGGGGTCATCGGCCTGGTGGGCCTGGTGGTGCCCCATCTGAGCCGCCTGCTGGTGGGGCCCAATTACCGCATTCTGATGCCCGTGGCCACGGTGATGGGGGCCCTGTTCCTGCTGCTGGTGGATGATCTGGCCCGCAGCCTGTTTCCCGTGGAAGTGCCCCTGGGCATTATTACCGCCATCATCGGCGCCCCCTTCTTTCTCTACCTGCTCGTCCATACCCGGCGGGGTTGGGCTTAGGAGGTCCTATGCTGGATGTGTGGAATTTGGAATGCGGCTACGGCGGGACGCCCGTACTGGGCCCCCTGTCCTTTTCCCTCCAGGGCGGGGAACTGCTCTGCCTCCTGGGCCCCAATGGGGTGGGCAAAACCACCCTGTTCAAAACCGTACTGGGGCTGCTCCGGCCCTTGGGAGGCGGTGTGTTTCTGGAGGGGGAATCCGTCAGCCGCTGGTCCCGCCAGCGCTTTGCCCGCCAGGTGGGCTATGTGCCCCAGGCCCATACCCCGCCCTTTCCCTTCAAGGTGCTGGATGTGGTGGCCATGGGCCGGGTGGCCCATTTGGGCCCCTTCGCCGCCCCCTCCCGGGAAGATATGGAACGGGCCGCCGCCGCCCTGGCCCAGTTCGACATGGGCTATCTGGCGGACGCCACCTACACGGAAATCAGCGGCGGCGAACGGCAGCTGGTGCTCATTGCCCGGGCCCTGGTCCAGGAACCCCGGCTGCTGGTCATGGATGAACCCACCTCCAATCTGGATTTCGGCAACCAGACCCGGGTCCTGAGCCACATCCGGCGCCTTACGGTGGACCGGGGCCTGGGGGTGATTCTGACCACCCACCATCCCAACCATGCCCTGCTTTACGCCTCCCGCACCCTGGTGCTGGGGCGGGGCGGACGTTACGCCCTGGGCACCCCGGCGGAGGTGATTACGGCGCCCTACCTGCGGGAAACCTACGGGGTGGAGGCGGCCATTCTGGATCTGGATCAGCCGCCGGGCCCGGCCCGGCGTTTTTGCGTGCCTCTGGTGGCAGAAGCCTGAAAGCCCGGTGGGCTTGGCAGCAAGGAGAAAACCCATGGATACCCTGATCTACCGTCCCCTACCCAGCCCGGAGGATTCCTGGGCTTTTTCCTGGGCCCTGGGGGGCTCCTTGCTGGCCCATGGCCTGCTACTGGGAGCGACCCTGGCTTGGCGGGGCCAGCCTCCCCAGCTAAAGCCCATCCCCGTCATTGAGGTGGCCCTGGGCCAGGCTCCGGCCGGGGAGCCTGCCCCGGCTAAGGTATCCCCTCCGGCTCACCCCCTTCCCCGATGGGCTCAGGCGCCCCTTGCCCACCTTCATCCCCATACCCCGCCGATTCCGGTTCCCCGCTCCCGGGCGCCCCTTCCTACCCCGATCCATGCCAGCGCCAGCCCCCAGGGCACGGTGGCGGCTCCCCGCCCCGGGCCCGCCCCTACGGCGGAGTCGGGCCATGGGGCGCCCGTGGCCGAGGCCGGGGAGGGGGGCCCTAGTTCCGGGGACACCGGGCAAAGGGGCAGCTCCGTCGGAACGGGGGGCAAAACCCAGCAACCCTACGCCCTGACCGCCCCCGTGCCCCCCTATCCGCCCCTGGCCCGACGGGAAGGAACGGAGGGCAAGGTCAAGCTCAAGGTGCTGATCAGCGAAGAGGGCCGAGTAACCGGGGTCAGCCTGTTCCGCTCCTCCGGCTCCCCCCTGCTGGATCAGGCGGCCCTGGATACCCTGGAAAAATGGCGTTTCAGCCCGGCCATGGAGAATGGCCGCCGGGTGGCCGCCTGGGTGGTGGTGCCCGTGGTCTTCAGTCTTCATTAGGGCCTTGGCCCTTGGTTTTCCGCCTGCTTTGGGGCGGCGATCTCCTGTGGTTTTGGCCCCGCCTGGCGGGGCTTTTCTTTGGGCGCTAGGGCCTGAGAACTGTCCCCCACCAAAGCGTACTCAGCCGGGGCTTTCCGTACGCAGGGGAACACCGGCCCCCGGCCAACCCGGGCCAAAAGCGTACATGGGGGAACGGGAAGGGGCGAATGTTCCTCCCCGTGAAGGATTTGGCCCTGGCACGGGCCTTGCCATTCCAGGTTCAGACGGGCCCGCGGATCAGGCCCGTTCCCAGCGGCAATCCGGCGGGTTGCCCCATAAGAAAACCAACGAAGGACGAATGGCTCATGAACAGCAAACATAAGTGGGGAATGTCCCTGGCCCTCTCTTCCCTGGTCGGGGGGCTCCATGCCGCTTCCGGATGGGCGGCGGATGAAGGGGTAACGGCGACCGGGGGCGGCGAATTGGCCCCCGTCCTGGTACAGGGGGAAAAGCCCCTGCCCACGGGCAAGGCGGAAGAGGGTTACCGGATCGGGGAAGCCGATATGGGCCCCCTGGGCAATCGCAAGGCGGTGGATACCCCCTTTTCCCTGGGCAGCGTGTCTGGGGACCTGCTGCGTAACTACGGGGCGGACACCTTTAGCGAAACGGTGAAATTCCTGCCCTCCACCTATATCGAGGGCCATCTGGGCCTGGAATTCGGTCCCCCCGTCATTCGGGGCATGCAGGCGGATGATTCGGCGGGCAGCGTGCGTATCGACGGCCTCAATGTGCGGGCGGACACGGCCCTGCCCCAGGAACTTTACGAAAAGCTGGAAGTGCTGGGGGGGCCGGCTTCCGCCCTCTACGGCCCGGCCCCCGCCGCTGGCACCCTGAATGCCACCCTGAAGGGGCCCACGGAGACCCCCCTGCGGGAAGCCGGGGTGTTCTATACGGACAACGGCAACCTGGGGGCCCGCCTGGACCTGGGGGGCCGGGTCGGGGAAGGGGGGGCCCTGGGCTACCGCATCAATGTGCTGGGAGCCGACGGGGAAAGCTATGTGAGCGGCAGCAACCAGTCCCGCTACCTGGTCGGGGTGGCCCTGGATTTCCGCCTCAGCGACCGGACCGTGGTGGAGGCCAAGGCCAGCCATTACGTTTTCGACCAGCGGGGCCTGCCCGGGGGCTTTTCCTATTCCAAGACCACCGGGCTGCCGGATGCGGTGGATGCCAGCCGCTCCGGCTACGGCCAGACCTTCGGCGGCGTGGATTCCACCACGGATCTGGCGGAACTGGCCTTCCGCCACCAGCTATCCTCGGACTGGCAGATCAAGGGGGCCTACATGGATCAGCTGGCCACCCGGGATTTCCACAATCTCATCACCAATACCCTGACTTCCGCCTCCGGCACCTATAAGACCACCTACCGCCAGTCCGGCAGCGAGGCCCGGGTGTACAGCCATTACCTGTACCTGAACGGCAAGGTGCAGACCGGCAGCGTGGGCCATGAACTGAGCCTGGGCACCTCGGGGTACGACACGGACGCCTACACCATTCCGGGCCTGCGCAGCGGGGCGGCCCTGACCCTGGGCTACGGCAGTCTTGCCAATCCGGTCACCTACAACGACCCGGGTTGGGGCGGCATGGGGCCTAAGTACAAAGCCTCCAATGTGCATGTCCAGTCCCTGATCCTGGCCGACACCCTCCACTTCGACGAGCGCTGGTCCGCCCTGGTGGCCGCCAACGAAAGCTGGATCGCCGAACACAACTGGTCCGCCAAGGGCGCCACCACCGGCACCTACTACAAGGACGGGGAATGGGGGGGCTCCCTGAGCCTGATGTTCAAGCCCCAGGTCTTTTCCACGGTCTATGCCACCTACGTGGATAGCATCGAACCCGGGGCCACCGCTGCCGTGGGCACCGCCAACGAAGGCCAATCCCTGGCCCCCTTCCGCAGCAAGGAATGGGAATTCGGCTACAAGGCGTCCCTGGACCGGCTGGAATGGAACGCCGCCCTGTTCCGGATCGAACGGCCCTTTGCCTACACGGACACGGATAACGTTTTCAAGACCGCCGGCCAGCAGGTGAATGAGGGCCTGGAACTGGGGGTCAAGGGTCTGGTGACGGACCGGCTGACGGTCCTGGGCAACCTGACCTACCTGAATCCCCGCATGGACGACACCGCTTCCAGCGCTACCGAGGGCAAAAACGTCATGGGGGTGCCCCGGCTTCAGGGCACCCTGCTGGGGGAATACCGGCTGGCCGCCGTGCCCGGCCTGACCCTGGAGGGCGACGTGCATTACGTGGGGCGCCGGGCCGCCAATGCGGAAAACAGCACCTGGGCGAAGGCCTACACCACCCTGGACCTGGGCGGGCGCTACGAAACCGCCCTGGCCGGGCACAAGGTGGTGGGCCGGGTCATGCTCACCAATGTGACCGACACCCGCTACTGGGCCAGCATTAACGCCGGCTGGGGCGGCACCCCGGGCCAGTCCGGCACCGCCTTCCTGGGGGAACCCCGGGCCCTGCGGGCTTCCTTGACCCTGAGTTTCTAAGCCTTGATCGGCGCCCGGCCCCCGGTCGGGCGCCATGAAAGGCCAAAAGGAGAAAAACGATGCGGCAATGGAACAAGATGGGCCCCTGGTCTGGGGCCCTGGTGCTGGCGGTGGGGCTGTTCTGGGCCCTGGCGGGCCGGGCCCAGGAAACCCGCACGGTGGTGGATATGGGGGGGCGCTCCGTGACCGTGCCCGCCCACATTCAGCGGGTTTATGCGGTGGGCCACTGTCTGCCCATGGTGGCGGCCGTGGCGCCGGAGGCCCTGCTCAACAGCTATCCCTTAAGCGAGGAGGCCAAGGCCTTTCTCGGCCCCTCCATTTACCAGGGCAAGGCGGTGCCCCACAGCGGCATGCGCTTTTCCGACGAGGAGGTGCTCAATCTCCACGCCCAAGTGGTGATTCTGGAAGCCACCCCCAACGGGGTGGATAGCGCGGAACGGCTCCAGGAAAAGCTCAAGCTGCCCGTGCTGCTGGTGAGCCAGGACATGCACCGCTATCGGGAGGCCTTCGCCTTTCTCGGTCAGGTGCTGGAACGCCCGGCCCAGGCCGCCCGCCTCAGCGCCTTTGTGAGCCGCTATCTGGAGCCCCTGGAAGCCCAGGCCCGGACCATTCCGGCCCGGGAGCGGGTGCGGGTCTATTACGCGGAAAACCCGGACGGTCTGGCCACCAATCCTTCCGGCTCCAGCCACAGCCAGATGCTGGATTACGTGGGGGCGGATAACGTGGCCCGGGTCACCAATGTGCCGGACGAGGGCTTTTCCCAGGTGTCCATGGAACAGCTCCTGGTCTGGCAGCCGGAGGTGATCTTGACCTGGACCGTGAATGCGGCCGCCGGGCTGCCCACCTACCGGGCCGTGACCCGGGGCCCCCTCTGGCAGCAGCTCACGGCGGTGCGCCGGGGCCGGGTCTATCAGATTCCCTGGCTGCCCTTTAGCTGGTTCGACCGGCCCCCGGGCACCAATCGCATTGTCGGGACCCTGTGGCTGGCCCAGCTCCTCTATCCCCGGCGCTTTCACTACGACCTGGTACAGGTCACCCGGGAATATTTCCACACCTTTTATCACCGGGATTTGAGCGTCGCCCAGGCCCGCTATCTCCTCAACAGCGCCAAGCCCCCGGCCCGCCCTTAACGCTTTGCACGCCTTGTTTGGGAAAGGAATTGCCATGACCCCGCCGGTGGATTTTTCCTTCACTGCCCTGTTTCTCCAGGCCACGCCCCTGGTCCAGGGGGTGCTGATTCTGCTCCTGGCCTGTTCCCTGGGGGGCTGGGCCATCATCCTGGAAAAGGCCTGGCTGCTCCACCGCCTGGGGCGCCAGGTCCGGTGTTTTGAAGCCCTGGCGGACCAGGGCTTGCTGGAGGCCGGGGCGGACAGCGGTCCCCTCTGCCAGGCCCTGATCCGGGCCGGGCGGGAAGAACTGCACCATGGTCCGGCCGGGGAAGGGGAGGGGGAACGGCGCCAGCGCCTGGCGGCGGCCATGGGGGAAAGCCTGGGGGCCTTCTGGCTGGTGGCAGAGCGGCGTCTGCCCTATCTGGCCAATATCGGCGCTGCCGCGCCGTTCATTGGCCTGTTCGGCACCGTGTGGGGCGTCATGCACGCCTTCACCGGCATTGCCCTGGCCCAGGATACCCGTCTGGCCACCGTGGCCCCGGGCATTGCGGAAGCCTTGAGCACCACGGCCATCGGCCTGCTGGCGGCTATCCCGGCGGCGGTGGCCTACAACAAGCAGGCGGCGGATATGGGCCGTCTGGCCCGGCGCCTGGGGCTGGCCATTGGCCGCCTGGCCCGCCGGGCCGAGCTGCCCCGGCGCCAACCGGTGAGGAACGCCGCATGACCCCCGACCAACCGTCCTGGATGCCCCCCTCCTGGGAACTGCGGGGGGAGATCAACGTCACCCCCTTTATCGACGTCATGCTGGTGCTGCTCATCATCTTCATGATCACCGCCCCCATGATGATGAGCCAGGTGCCCCTGAAGCTGCCCAAAACCGCCGCCCAGCCCCTGCCCGCGCCCCACGCTCCGGTGGTGGTGAGCCTGGACGGGGACGGGCGGCTCTTTCTCGACCGGCAGGCCCTGGACTACCCGGCCCTGGTGGCCCGCCTGGAAGGCCTAACCCGGGCCAATTCGGAGCTGGTGGTCTATGTGCGGGGGGACCGGGGCCTGGATTATGGCCGGGTGATGGACCTGCTGGGGCGCCTGGGGGCGGCGGGGGTGACCCACCTTTCCCTGTTGGCGGAAGGGGGCCAGCCCCCCGGGCGGGCGCCATGACGACCGGAAACCCGGCCTTGCCCCGGGCCCTGGTGAGCGCCGGTGGGTGGCTGCCGTCCCCCTGGGGGTGGGGGTCTGACGCTGGAAATCGTTACCGCCTTCCCTCTTTTTGAATACGGGGAAGCTTCGGCCCTGATCCTGGGACTGGGAGTCTGGTGACTGTTATCAATCTGGTGGGAGACCGGCTTAGGGTCGGTCTCCCATGAACAATGAGGTTTACCCGAATGCCTAAGTCCGATTTCCCCGCCCCCGGCCCCACGGCCAGCCTGGAGCGCTACCACTTCGCCTACAACCTGCCCCCGGAGACCCGGGAAAAGCTCAAGGAAATTTTCGCCCACTGGGAAGAGTCAGAAACGGCGGAAGCTCTGGTGCGGGGCATCATCGACCAAACCCCGGATTTCCTGGGGGTACGTATTGTGGCCTACCGCTTTTATTTTTACCGGCGCCGCTGCCGGGATGCCGCCCACTGGGCCCTGGCCTGCCTGGAATGGCTTTCCGACCAGCTCCACCTTCCCCGGGACTGGCGCCAGGTGACCCCGGATATGGCCGATTTTCGCCACTGGCACGCCTACACCCGCCTCTGGCTCCAATCCCTCACCGCCTACAGCTACAACCTAGCCCGCCTGGGGGAAGATCAGGAATCCCTGGCCGCTCTGGACAAGGTGGCCGAACTAGACCCGGAGGAAAAACTGGGCGCTCCCGGCTTAAGACAGGTCTTTACCGGGGAGCGGGGAGATGCGGGGATGATATTTCCGAAGGTGGGGTGACTTTAAAGATGTAGATCGAGAGGAGTAATTATCATTTTTGAATATATGAATTAATCAGTATTTGTTATTGCATTTTGCTACGATTTGAAAGCATTATTGTTATGCTTTCGGCGTTTTGCATTTCTATTCTCCGAAGATTAATGAGAAAATGTAACGCGATAATACGCCTGCAATCGTTGCTGTTATCCCTGAAAGTACGAAATAGGTCCAATTACGGGTACGTTCTTTTAGCGATTCCGTTCTCGCTTTTTTTGATTCTTCTGATAGAACAAGATAGTTCTGTGGAGGATTGTCAGCTAGGGTGCCAATTATGATTCCAAGAAAAGTACCGATAAATAAGCTGCCCATGTAACCTGTGACTTTGTAGGCTCTTATTTTCTCTATTGGCGAGTTAATAGTAAATTCTATCAAGCGGTCGAGCTTTTGTTCGGTTGACAGCGCTTTAGCTGCATCCACAGTTTCTCTTACCGCATTTAAGAGGTGCTCAGTTACCTCATAAGTTCCCCAACAGCCTAGACCCCAAAGGAGTAACATGAAGAAAATCGCAACCCATCCAGAATTCTGATAAAATATTCTTTTTGTCCAAGGTTCGTTGTGAATCCAAGATTTAATTTGCCCCATAAGAAGGTGCTCGACGTCCACCCCCCAACTCCTTGCGGTGTGCTGAATTCTAATAATAAAATTACTCCGGGCTTTTCGAAG
The DNA here is from genome assembly GCF_018905915.1 of Azospira inquinata. Taxonomy (NCBI): domain Bacteria; kingdom Pseudomonadati; phylum Pseudomonadota; class Betaproteobacteria; order Rhodocyclales; family Rhodocyclaceae; genus Azospira; species Azospira inquinata. The sequence continues at coordinate 87,572 of NZ_CP064782.1, read as the reverse complement.
CCGGGGGCGTAAAAATATCGCTATAGGGTCAGTTGGCCTTATTCCTTCAGTGAGAATGGATAGCTCAATAACTTGTTTTTCAGGAATTGGTTTGTCCTCAAATTGAATTAAGTATGTCCATGATAAATCGGCGGAAACGGATATCTGTGGGCGGACTTCGCGATAGTTGATAAAGTCTTCTAAACTATTTAAAAGTACTGATGAGTCATCGGCATACACAACGGTTACAGTGAATTGGATTAACGTCCCTCTGTTTTGCTGGCGAATTCGTTGGTCGACTAAGTGGAATATATTCTCGATATGCTCCCGGCCTAGATCAAAGTTCCCGGAAATTGCGTTTTCGATTGTCTGTGGCCGGCCGAGAAGGTTTCCTATAAATCCGCCTAACGCTTCTCTTTCAATTGGGATAACAATTGCGTGCTGGTCATCGTGTGACGTTATGAAGGAATTCTCTGTCATGCTATTTGGTGCTCCTTGATAACAAAATCATAAAATATGGACAGCTTAAATTGGGGGATTTAAAATTGGCGTTAGTTATTGTTTAATTGCTATGTCTAAATACCTAATTTTTTAGGTTGCTGGCCTTGGCGAATATTCCGCTGACCAAAAAATATCAAATGTGATAAAGATATTATACACATTACATATGAATTCTATGGGCTAGACTACTAGCGGCTTGTGACCGCTTGCAGTACTTCGCAATCAAATTTCAAAAAAGAGATGCTCTCATTTTTTTGGGGGAGTGTGTAATTTTTAATCGCCTCGTCATACCCCTGACGCGACAGGGAAATCCGGACTTATCCCCAGCTTTCCCCCCAGGTTCTGGGGAAAGAATCAGAGCTTTTTGAGTTGGATGCCGTATTTGTGCACGGCGTACCACATTTGGCGGGCGCTGATGTGGAGGAGGCGGGCGGCTTTGGCTTGGACCCAGCCGCATTTTTCCAGGGCCCAGAGGACGCTCTGGCGGTCGATGATGTCGCCGTTTTTGGTGGCGGGAGCTTCCTCCTGGGCTGGTGTGCCGGAGGCGTCCGGGCTGGCTTCTGGCCCGGCGTTGGGCAATTGGGGGGTGGCGTCGGGCTGGTTTTCCGCCGCCGGGGCGGCCAGGGCTTCCTGGTGGTCGGTGGGGGGGCGCCGGGCGGCGGCTTGGCAGTGGCGGGTGCCGCAGGGCAGGGCCCGGATGGTGTCTCCCTGGGCCTGGGCAGCGGCCTGTTCCAGGCAGCTTTCCAGGCCGGCCACATTGCCCGGCCACTGGCAGCGGTAGAGGGCTCCCAGGGCCTGGCCTTCCAGGCGCAGGGCGCGCCGGTGGGTCTGGCCGTAGCGGTGGAGGAATTGTTCCACCAGGACCGGGATGTCTTCCCGGCGTTCCCGCAGGGCGGGGAGCTGGATGGCTTCCCCGTGGATGCGGTAATAGAGGTCGGCCCGGAAGCGGCCGCTCACCACCAAGCCTTCCAGATTTCGGTGGGTGGCGACGATCAGGCGCAGATCGTCCCGAGGCGCCGGGCTGGGGCTTTCCTGGGCCTGGAGCAGGGCCAGGATGCGGGTCTGCACGGTGAGGCCGATTTCCCCCATGCCGTCCAGAAAGAGGCTGCCCCCCAGGGCCTGCTGCCAGGCCCCTTCCGCCGCTCCGTCCCGGGGGCCGAAAAGGCGGCGCTCCAGCACTTCCTCCGGCATGTCGTGGCAATCCACCACCACCAGGGGCCCGTTCTGCCGGGGGGAGAGGCCGTGGATGGCCCGGGCCACAGCCGCCTTGCCCGTGCCCGGTTCCCCTTCCAGGAGCACCGGTTCGGCCTTGGGGGCGATGCGCAGAATGTCGGAAAACACTTCCTGCATGGCCCGGGAGGTGCCCACCAGCCCTTCCAACTGGCCCCAGGAGGCGATCTGGCGGCTCACCCGGCGGCTCCGCTCCTGCAAATTGCGGCAGCCGTGGGCAGCCTGCCCGGCGTAGGAAAGCTGCTGGCCGATGAGGGTGGCGGTGAGGTTGAGCAGGGTGGGCTCCTGGTCCGGGGCTGCGGCATAGCGGCATACCAGCCAGCCCACCGGGTTGTGGTTCACCGCGATGGTGGCCAGGAGCTGGTGGGGCTGTTCCAGGCCGGGCAGGGCCCGGGCCCAGGTTTCCCCCGGGGGCAGTTCCCCCAGCAGGGCCAGATCGGGGGCGCCGCTCACGTGGCATTGGAGTTCCCCCGGGCCGGGCTGGAGGATCAGGGCCACGCTTAAGGCCCCCGTGCTTTCCCGCAGGAGTCCCAGGGCCTGCCGCAGGCTGGCGGCCAGGTCCGGCGTGGTGCTGAGAACCTTGCCGATTTCATAGAGGGCGGCCAGCTCCGGCGTCTGGGAAAAGGGCTCTCCCTCGGAGGAGGGGACCGGTGCGGAAGACGGTGACATGGAAACACTCCTGTACGTGGGCCGGGGGCCAGGGAAACAGGCCATTCCGGCGGGATGATCCGTTTTTAGCAATAACCGTGCGCAGGGGCCGGGGCAGCGTGGGGAGGGGGCTTCCCCGGGAATGGGAACCCGATTGTCATGACTGTGCCGATCCGTACCCGGGGCCGGGGGCTTGCACCGAATTGTCCTGATAGGGGGGCCTGGGGCCCTATGGGGGAAAGGGCCGGGAGCCAGGGGCGCGGGGAAAAGGAAAGACGGAGAGGCGGGGCATCCCCGGGCCAGTCTGGGACGGGAATCCTGCCTTTCAGGCTTTTGACATGGCTTTCCCGTACGCAAATGCACGAAGCCTAAGGATTTGTTCCCCGGTGAACGGATCGGGGGGCGGCGGGGCGCCCGGGCTGGGGAAGGAAACCCGGGAAAGACGGGCGAAGCCTTGTCTTGTGACTTATGAAAACCATTGTTTTCAGTGGTTTGCGAGCCGTAAAAGGGAAAATCCTTACCCCAGATAGGGGCTTTGGCATGGGGCTTGCCTATAGGGGCACCAAGGAGAGTGGCTTCGGCCGGCAGGGGAAAGGGCCCGCCGTCCGGCCCACACCCTTCGCTAAGCGGCGCTTTTCCTTCGGCGGGCAGCGGGGCCGGCGGGAACGTCATCCGACCATTGGAACCAAGGAGTGAGCAACATCATGGCATCTTTACGGCAAATCGCGTTTTACGGCAAAGGCGGTATCGGTAAATCCACCACCTCCCAAAACACCCTGGCAGCCCTCTCCGAAATGGGGCAAAAGATCCTCATCGTGGGCTGCGACCCCAAGGCCGACTCCACCCGTTTGATTCTCCACGCCAAGGCCCAGGACACGGTGTTGTCCCTGGCCGCCGATGCGGGGGCGGTGGAAGATCTGGAACTGGAAGACGTGCTTAAGGTGGGCTTCGGCAACATCAAGTGCGTGGAATCCGGCGGCCCGGAACCCGGCGTGGGCTGCGCCGGTCGGGGCGTGATTACGGCCATTAATTTCCTGGAAGAAAATGGCGCCTATGAAGATGTGGATTACGTTTCCTACGACGTGCTGGGGGACGTGGTGTGCGGCGGTTTCGCTATGCCCATCCGGGAAAACAAGGCCCAGGAAATCTACATCGTTATGTCCGGGGAAATGATGGCCATGTACGCGGCCAACAACATCTCCAAGGGCATTCTGAAGTACGCCAATGCGGGGGGCGTGCGTCTGGGCGGCCTGATCTGCAACGAACGTAAGACCGACAAGGAGTACGAACTGGCGGACGCCCTGGCCCATAAGCTGGGCACCAAGCTCATCCACTTCGTGCCCCGTAATAACGTGGTGCAACACGCGGAACTGCGCCGCATGACCGTGGTGGAATATGACCCCACCTGCTCCCAGGCCGCCGAATACCGGACCCTGGCCCAGAAGGTCCATGCCAACAAGGGTAACGGGGTTATTCCCACCCCCATCACCATGGAAGAGCTGGAAGACCTGCTCATGGAATTCGGCATCATGCAAAAAGATGACGAAGCCATCATCGGCAAGGCCGCTGCCGCCGCCTGATCGATTCCCCTCGATAGTCGGCCACTTGCCAGCCCGGTGCTTGTCACCGGGCTTTTTTTGTCTCCGGTTTGGGGGCGTGTCGGGGGCGGTGATGGCCTGGCGCGGGGCATAAAAAAACCGGGCATGCGCCCGGCGGTAGGGAAGGGAAGCCTGTTGTTACATGGGGGTAATGCCGTATTCCTGGTAAATCAGCTCCTGGGCTTCCTTGAATTCCTGCAAATCGAAATCGTAGCCCGCCTCCTTGAGGTAGGCCCAGTTGGCGGCTTCGTCTTCGCAGTCGTTGATGGTGCGGCGGAAGGGCTCGTCGGCCCGCATGCGCTCGATATAGGCTTTGGCGGATTCAACAGACATGGGGTTCTCCGGGGGGTAAGGAAATAATTGTTTGGCGCAGGGATCAGGTTCAAAAGCTCAGGATTCAGGGCGCAGGAGAGGGGCTAGTGGCGGAACGGGCGTCTTCCTCCTTAGCCGACCAGCCGATCACTGCTTCCGAGGGCAGCCATGGCAGGGGGGAGGTGCTGAGTCGGGCCTGGAGCAGCACTTCCATCCAGCTCCGCACCCGATCTACGTCCGGGTCCACCGCCGGAATAAAGGCTTCTGCCCGGTAGGCGGCCAGGGCCGCCGGGTCCCCCAGGGTAATGAAGGCCTGGCGGATGGCTTCTTGCAGATGGGGCGGCAGGCCTTCCCGGAAGGTCCACATGTATTCGGGAATGGCCTCCGATTCCGCCAGGATTCGGGTCTCCCGGGCTTCCACCCGGCCTTCTTCCATCAGACGCCGGTAAATGGGCAGGCTCAGGCCGCCTGCCGCCACCTGGCGCCGGGCCACGGCCTGGACCACCGCGTCGTGGGCCCCCAGGGCCAGGCGCCGGTAATCCCGCCCGGCCACCAGACCCGCTTCCAGGAGCTGATAGCGGGGTACCCAGGTGCCGGAGGTGGAGGCCTGGTCGCCAAAGGCCACTTCCTTGCCCTTCAGGTCTGCCAGGGTCTGGGCGTTGCTGTCCTGGGGCACGATGATGGCGGCCTGGAAGGTGGGGCCGGTGCGGGGATGGGTGGGCCGGGCGAAGGGGGTGAGCCCCGCCCGGCGGCTTTGCAGAATGTAGGTCACCGGCCCCAGGTAGGCCAGATCCAGCTGGCCCTGGCGCAGGGCTTCCCCGGTAGCCACATAGCTTTTGCCTACCACCAGTTCCACCGGCATGGCCAACTGGCGCTCCAGATAGGCCCGGAGGGGTTCATTGAGGCGGCGCACCACCGGTTCCGATTCGCCGGGGAGCAGACCGCATTTCAGGCTTGTGTTCCGCATAGGGTGAGGGGCCAGATAAAGTTCGGGGCCGGGGAGGGCCAGCAAAGCCCGCCCCGGACGGGAGGGCCCGCCCCGGTTGCGGCGCGGCCCCCTCCGGGAAACGCAAGCTCCGTGCCTTCTCCGGGCGTTGGCAGACCAAGGCCCCAGTTTTTCCCCTGACCGCGGGGCTTGGCTGGGATAGGGAGGCCCCGGCCCCCTGGGAGCCTGCTGCCTGAACCTGGCCGGGGTAGGGCCTTGGGCCGTTCCGATGTGTGCGTTCTTTTCGGAAAAATGTTCTGGAAAGAACGGAATGGGGCCCAGGAAAAGGGAAAATGGTCGGGCGCTGTCCCGGGGGGTAAAAAAAGCGCCCTGTTTAGAACCCCTTAGGCCCCATGGCATAGGCCTTGCTGCCTCCTGATCTGTCATGGTTCGCCCCCCGGGCCGAGGGCATTGTCCCTGGGCCCCGGGAGAAGGCGGACCGGCACCCCAACCCCACAGGAGAAGCTCATGGATTCTTCCTCTAAACCCCTGACCTTCCAGCCCCCTCTCTCCCCTGTTTCCGCCGGGGACCGGGAGGACTGGGGGCCTGCCTGGGAAAGCGAGGCGGATACCGCCGATTATGTGCCCCGGGACCTGAGCGCCAGCCGGGCCCAGATTCTGGCCGTGCTGGACGAATGCCGTCCCTGGATTACGGCGGACGGAGGAGAGGTGAGCCTGGTGGCTATCCAGGGGGATGTGGTGCGGCTGCGGTTGAGCGGCACCTGCACCCATTGCGCCCTGGCCAGCCATACCCTGGGGGGCATCAAGCGGCGCCTGGTGGCGGTGTTGGGCCCGGGTATCCGGGTGCTGCCCGCCGGGGCCTGACCGTGGCGGCGCCGGTGTCAGAAGGGCAAATCCGGAACTTGCCCGGTTTTGGCTTGACTTTCGCTATATAGAGAAGAATATTACGTAACGGCTATCTGCCTTTCCGCTCTGCTGCTGGGAGGCAAATTCTCCTGGAGCGGGCAGGGAAAGCTCCCGGGTTTTCCCGGCATAGGGGGCGGTGGCCGGTTCGATATAACGGTGGGTGGTACTGCGATGACAGGGTGTTTGATGCTTTCAGGAGGCCGGCATGAGTTACGCCAATGATCTTCCCATTCCTTTGCGACCCGCCTCCTCACTTGTTTCCCCCGGGGACGAGGCAAAATTTCTGGAGAAAATGAAGGTGGCTGCTTCCCTGCCCCACATGTGCGAGTGCGATCTGGGCGAATGCCGGACGGACATGTTGCCCCTCATGTACGAAATGAGCCGCATCGTTACGGAGAGCGGCAATCTCAACAACACCCTGAAAATCCTGCTCCAGATCATGGAACGGCACATGAACGTGGTGCGGGGCATGATCAGCCTTTACGACAACGAGTCCGGCCAGATTTTCATCCACGAAAGTTTCGGCCTCACCGAGGAAGAGGCCGCCCGGGGGGTTTATTACCTGGGGGAAGGGGTGACGGGCAAGGTGGTGGAAACGGCCCAGGCCATTGTGGTGCCCCGCATCGGCGAGGAGCCCATGTTCCTCAACCGTACCGCCAGCCGCCACGAGCCCAAGGACAACAATCTCTCCTTCCTCTGCGTTCCCATCATGCGGGGCAAGAAGGTGATGGGCACCATCAGCGCCGAGCGTATCTACGACAACCGGCGCCTGCTCAAGCTGGATGCGGAAGTGCTGGCCATTCTGGCGGCCACCACGGCCCAGGCGGTGGAGCTCTACCTGCTGGAAAATGTGGATAAGGCCAATCTGGAAAAGGAAAATCGCCGCCTGCGCCACGCCCTGCGGGAAAAATTCAAACCCTCCAACATCATCGGCAATTCCAAGCCCATGCAGGAGGTGTACAACCTGATCGAAAAAATCACCCGTTCCAAAACCACCGTGCTGATCCTGGGGGAAAGCGGGGTGGGTAAGGAACTGGTGGCCAGCGCCATCCACTACAACAGCCGCCATGCGGACGGCACCTTTGTGAAATTCAATTGTGCCGCCCTGCCGGAAAGCGTGATCGAAAGCGAATTATTCGGCCACGAAAAAGGCTCTTTCACCGGTGCCACCACCCTGCGGCGGGGGCGCTTTGAAGAGGCGGACGGGGGCACCATTTTCCTCGACGAGGTGGGGGAATTATCCCTGCCCATGCAGGCCAAGCTGCTCCGGGTGTTGCAGGAAAAGACCTTCGAGCGGGTCGGGGGCAATACCCCCATCAAGGTGGATTTACGCATCCTGGCCGCCACCAACCGCAATCTGGAACAGATGGTGGCGGAGGGCACCTTCCGGGAAGACCTGTTTTACCGGCTCAATGTGTTCCCCATCACCATTCCGCCCCTGCGGGATCGGGGTAATGACATCGTGGCCCTGGCCGACTATTTCGTCTCCAAGTTTTCCGCCGAAATGGGCATTGAGGTGAAGCGCATTTCCACCCCGGCCCTGAACATGCTGCTTTGCTACAGCTGGCCCGGCAATGTGCGTGAGCTGGAAAACGTCATTGAGCGGGCGGTAATTCTGGCGGAGGACGGGGTGATTCACGGCTACAACCTGCCCCCGTCCCTGCAAACTCCGGTGGTGGATGAAATGACCTGCGCGGGGGGCCTGGAATCCAAGCTCAACGCCATCGAGTACGAAATGATCGTGGATGCCTTGAAGCTCCACGGGGGCAATATGACGGAAACCGCCTCCCAGCTGGGCCTGACCCGGCGCATCCTGGGGCTGCGCATGCAGAAATTCAAGCTTAACCATAAGGATTTCCGTAAATCCGCTTGAGGTGATCGTCATGAGTCCCCGTGGTCTGCAAAACGCCCGGCGCCGCCTGGAAGGGGCCCGGCGCCTGGGCAGCGCTTATCTTATCCAGCAAGCGGAAGAGGAGGGGCGCCACGCCCTGGCCCAGGCCCGGACCTGGTTGGCCCCCCGGCAAGGGGCGGCTACTGCCCTGACTGCCGACGGTGAACAGGTGCAGGCTATGGCCCAGGCGGCTGACCAGTTGGCTAAATTACTAAATCCTTGATGCTCTCCGGGGCCGCCGGATAGGAGGGGTACCCCGGTTTCCGCTACGCTTCTGCCGAAGCCGAAGCCGAAGCCCAGCCTACCGCCACAGCCACAGCCACAGCCACAGCCACAGCCACAGCCACAGCCACAGCCACAGCCACAGCCACAGCCACAGCCACAGCCACAGCCACAGCCACAGCCACAGCCACAGCCACCGGCTGTCATAAATTCCTTTCCCGCTTTTGCCTCTCCTTCCGTTGCCGCTGCCAACGGGTGGAGATCCCTTTCGGTTTTTTTCTCCCGATATTCCTCCTAGCACCGGGAAGCGGTAGCCCCACCAAAACGTACGTTGATAGGGGGTGCTGTTCTTTTCGGAACGCTCTCCGTGCCTTCTGCCCGTTCTCGGTAATCCTGAATTTCTTGGGGAGACAGGGAACTTGGGGGAAAGGGGCCGGGGGCGGTTCCTGGCCCGTTGGGGCCCTATGGGGCCAGGGTGGTCTGGGCGGTGGGTTTTGCCCTGGGTTCAGGAAGGGACACTGGGGCGGCTCTGCTGGCCTGATCCCCCAGCCCTTTTCCCTTTGGCACGGGCCTTGCCTCTAGGGGCATAAACATTCATTCCGGGAGAAGGTCCATGAATCAAAGTGAGATCCAGGCGCTATTGGATGAACCGGCCTGCCAGCACAATAAAAAGAGCAAATCCGGCTGCGCCCGATCCAAACCCGGAGCCACCCAGGGGGGCTGCGCCTTTGACGGGGCTCAGATTGCCTTGCTGCCCATTGGGGACGTGGCCCATATCGTCCATGGCCCCATTGGCTGCGCCGGCAGTTCCTGGGATGCCCGGGGCACCCGTTCCTCCGGACCCAGCCTGTACCGGATCGGCATGACCACGGATCTGGCGGAAACGGACGTGATTATGGGCCAGGGGGAAAAGCGCCTCTTTTTCGCCATCCAGCAGGCGGTGGAGCGTTATCACCCGGCTGCCGTGTTCGTCTATAACACCTGCGTTACCGCTCTCCATGGAGACGACATTGAAGCGGTCTGCAAGGCCGCCGCCGCCCGTTGGGAGGTGACCGTGGTACCGGTGGATTGCGCTGGTTTTTACGGTAGCAAAAGCCTGGGCAACCGGATCGCCGGGGAAACCCTGATCAAATACGTGATCGGCACCCGGGAGCCGGAGCCCCTGCCCCCGGCGCCTCCTGGGGTGCGCTTCCACGACATCAATCTCATCGGGGAATACAACATTGTGGGGGAATTCTGGCAGGTGGCTCCCCTGTTCGACGCGTTGGGGCTGCGCATTCTCTGCACCCTCTCCGGGGATGCCCGTTTCCGTGAGGTGCAGACCATGCACCGGGCCGAAGCCAATATGGTGGTGTGTTCCAAGGCCATGCTCAATGTGGCCCGCAAGCTGGAAGAGCGCCATGGCACCCCCTTCTTTGAAGGCAGCTTTTACGGCATTGAAGATACCTCCCGGGCCTTACGGGATTTTGCCCGCCTGATCGGAGACCCAGGTTTGACGGCCCGCACCGAGGCCCTCATTGCCCGGGAGGAAGCCCGGGCCCGGGCGGCTCTCATGCCCTGGCGGGAACAGTTGGCAGGCAAACGGGTGTTGATTTTCTCCGGCGGCGTGAAGTCCTGGTCCGTGGTCTCCGCCATGCAGGATTTGGGCCTGACCGTGGTGGCCACGGGCACGGAAAAATCCACGGAAGAGGATCGGGAACGCATCCGGGAACTCATGGGCCCGGAGGCCCCCATGATCGACGACAACGACCAAGCGGCCTTGATGGCGGTGTGTCAGGCGTATCAGGCGGACATTCTCATTGCCGGGGGCCGCTACCTTTACCCGGCCCTGAAGAGCCGCCTGCCTTTCCTGGACATTAACCACGAGCGGGATTTTGCCTACGAAGGCTACACGGGCATGGTGGAACTGGCCCGGCAGCTGGCCCTGGCCATCAACAGCCCTGTGTGGTCCCAGGTGCGCCGCCCGGCGCCCTGGGAGCAGCGTCCCCTGGTCAATGTGCTGGCGGCTTGAGGAGAGGACCATGGCCCAAGTTCTGATTGCCAACAAAGCCATGACGGTGAATCCCCTCAAGGTCAGCCAGCCCATGGGGGCCAGTCTGGCCCTCATGGGCATCCGGGGGGCCATTCCCCTGGAACACGGGGCCCAGGGTTGCACCGCCTTCAGTAAGGTGTTTTTCACCCGCCATTTCCGGGAGCCCATTCCCCTGCAAACCACGGCCATGGACCAGATCGTCACCATTCTGGGGGCTGACGGCAATGTGGTGGAGGCCCTGGACACCATTGCCCGAACCTCCGGGCCGGAGGTGGTGGGCCTGATCAGCACGGGCCTTTCCGAAACCCAGGGGGCGGATATTCCCCGCACCATCAAGGAATTCCGCCGCCAGCACCCGGAATGGGATGGCATGGCGGTGGTGCCCATCAGTACCCCGGACACCCTGGGCAATCTGGAAAGCGGCTTTGCCCGGGCCGTGGAGGCCCTCATAGCCCATCTGGTGCCCCGGGGTAACGGGGCGGGGAAACGGCCCCGCCAGATCAATGTGCTGGCCTCTTCCATGCTCACCCCCGGGGATCTGGAAGCCCTGCGCACCTGGATCGAAGCCTTCGGGCTCCAGCCCGTGCTGGTTCCGGATCTGGCCGATTCCCTGGATGGCCATTTGACGGACCAGGGCTATAGCCATATTTCCCAGGGGGGCGTAACCCGGCAAAGCCTAGCGTCCCTGGGGGAAGCCCGGGCCACCCTGGTGATTGGCGCCTCCCTCAACAAGGCGGCCGATCTCTTGCAGCAGCGCATCGGGGTGCCGGATTTTCGCTTTGGCGGCCTCATGGGCTTACAAGCCTGCGATGCCCTGACCGATACCCTGGCCCACCTGAGTGGTCGGGAAGTCCCGCCCCTGGTGGAGCGCTGGCGGGCCCAGTTGCTGGATGCCATGGTGGATAGCCATTTTCTTCTGGGGTCCGGCCGGGCGGCGGTGGCGGCGGACCCGGATTTGCTCGGTTCCCTGGTGGATTTCCTCACCGGGGTGGGCTGCCGGGTGGTAACGGCGGTGGCTTCTGCCCGGGCCGACAGCCTCCACGCTTTGCCCCTGGATCAGGTGATTGTGGGGGATTTGGAAGATTGGGCGGATCAGGCCCGGGCCGGGGGAGCCAATTTGCTCCTGGCCAATTCCCACGGCGCCATGGGGGCGGCGGAACTGGGCCTTCCCCTGCTGCGGGCGGGGTTTCCCCTCTACGACTGGGTGGGGGGCTATGCCCGGGAATGGATCGGCTACCGGGGCAGCCGCCAGACCCTGTTTGATCTGGCCAATATGGCCGCTAGCCAGCGGGCCGAAGTACCGCCCTATGTCTCCCGCTTCGCCCCCAGCCTGGGCCGCCAGGAAGCTCCCGCTCCCGTGGCGGCCCTGTAAAAGGCCCCCGTCGGGCCCCTCTTTAAGGACACTTTCCATGCTCAAAATCGCCTTTGCTTCCACGGACCTGGCCCGGGTAAATCTTCACTTCGGGGCGGCGGAACGCTTTGTCATCTACGACGTTTCCCCCGGGGAAGCGGAAATGGTGGGGGTGGGGGAATTCATGGCGGCGGTGATGAAGGGGGAAAACAAGGATCGGGCCCTACCCGCCGGGACCGTGTTGGTGCCCGGGGAGGAAATGCGCCCCAGCCCGGAAGAATTGCTGAAGCCGCCGGAGGACAAGGTGCTGGCCAAGCTGGAGTTTCTCAAGGACTGCGCTGCGGTTTATGCGGCATCCATCGGTAATTCCTCCATCAAGCGGCTCATGGCCGCCAACATCCAGCCCATCATCGTGGATAACGGCCACGATATTGTGGATCTCCTCAATGAGGTGAGTCTCGCCCTGGCCAATCGGGGCGCCTTGCCCTGGGTGGATCGGGCCCTCACTCAGCAACAGCGGCAGCAATCTCCGGACCGCTTCGCTGCCATTGCGGCGGAGGGCTGGAAGGGGGGGTATGTGCCGGAGGAAAAACTCAGCCACCAGTTGATTACCTCCGTGGATGAGCTGGACTGACATGTCCATGAAATTCGCCCTGTCTACCCTGGCCCTGCCCCCCGGGGATCACCGGCAGTGGCTGGCTTGCCTGCCGGCCTGGGGCTTTGGCGGGGTGGTGCTGGTGCCCTCCCGTCTCTGGGCGGACTGGCCCGATCCGGCCCAGGTGGCCCTTTACCGTCGAGCTGTGGAGCAGGCTGGTCTGGCCGTAGCCGCCCTCCATGTGCCCGCTGGGGACTATCCCCTGCTGAATCTGCTGGCCGGGGATGGGGTAGGGGAGGAGGGGGATCCGGCTGCCCACTTGCTGCGCCTTTCCGCCCTGGCCCGGGATCTGGGGGCTACCACTCTGGTCATTGGCCACGGACGCTGGTGCCGGGAACTGCCCATGGATGGGGCCTGGGCCCGCTGTTTCGATCTGCTGGACCGGGTGCTGCCGGTGCTGGAAAGCCAGGGGGTGCAGCTCTGCTTCGAGCCCCTGGGGCCGGGGGACGGGGATTTCTGTACCCGGGCCAGCGAGTGCCGCATTCTCACCAATGCGGTGGATCATCCGGCACTGGGGCTACAGCTCAACGCCCGGGCCCTGGTGGAAAACGGGGAGTCCGGCCATTCCGTGTTTGCGGCCATTTACGGGCGCCTGGAGAGCTTTACTGTGAATGAGCCGGGCCTGCTGCCCCTGGGCAGCACGGGCCGGGTGGATCATGCCGCCATGCGTCGCCATCTGGCGGCCAGCGGCTACGAAGGCTGGGTGGTGCTGGAGCAGAAATTTATGGAGCGGGGCTTTCCCGATGGCTTGGAGCAAAGCGCAGCCCTGCTGCTGGAGCGCTATTGCCGCCAGGACAATCTGAGCCTGGCCCGCCACGACGCCGCCTTCCGGGCTGCCCCGGGGGTGGCTTTGCTCCATTGAGGGTATAGGGCGGGCCTTTTGGGGCCGGACGCCGCCAATCTCTGATCTGGGCAGCCCTTCCTTTGGACTGGACCAGGTTGATCACACTACGGGGCCTTGGGGCCCCGTTTCTTTTGAAGGGCAGCGGCTGATTGATCCGGAGGTACGTGGGCGGCGGGCCGGGTTCCGAACCGAACCTCCTCCTCTTTTCTAATCTCTGGGGGGGCCAAGGCCCTTGTTCTCCGGAAATGGCCGGACGCACGGCCTGGAACAAGGAACCGGCCTTCGTACTTTTCTGAACGGGAAAGGCCGTTGTTCCGGGCCCGGATTGCCCGGCGGAAATGGGCTGGGAAAAGGGGGGCATTACGGCGTTTTGGTAGGGGCGGGGGCCGGGGGCGGAATATTCAACACTATGATTCCAATGGATTTCGTTGGTTTTTGAAAAAGCGCCGGGAAGGGGAAAACCGCCGCTATAAAGCCCCGTGAATAACGGTGGCACGCTTTCTGCTGAATGGGCTTGCCTTTACCTGCATCAGGCGATTAACCCCGGTCCTTGGTCGAACCAAGACCGACAGACAGAAGGAGTTGAGCGAAATGCCCATGGTCTTACTCAAGTGCGACAAGGATATTCCTGAGCGCGAGAAACACATCTACCTGAAGGCTCCGGACGAGGACACCCGGGAATACCTTCCCATTTCCAATGCGGCCACCATCCCCGGAACCCTGTCCGAACGGGGCTGCGCCTTCTGCGGCGCCAAGCTGGTGATCGGCGGGGTGGTGAAGGACGCCATCCAGATGATCCATGGCCCCATCGGCTGCGCCTACGACACCTGGCACACTAAGCGCTATCCCAGCGATAACGGCCATTTCCAGATGAAGTACGTGTGGTCCACGGACATGAAGGAAAGCCACATCGTTTTCGGCGGGGAAAAGCGCCTGGAAAAGAGCATTAACGAAGCCTTCGACGAAATGCCCGAAATCAAGCGCATGTTCGTCTATACCACCTGCCCCACGGCCCTCATCGGGGATGACGTGAAGGCGGTGGCCAAGCGGGTCATGGCGGAACGTCCGGATGTGGATATTTTCTGCGTGGAATGCCCGGGCTTTTCCGGGGTGTCCCAGTCCAAGGGCCACCACGTGCTCAACATCGGCTGGGTGAATGAAAAGGTGGGTACGGTGGAGCCGGAAATCACCAGCCCCTACACCATCAATTTCATCGGCGATTACAACATCCAGGGGGATACCCAGCTGCTGCAAACCTACTGGGATCGCCTGGGCATTCAGGTGATTGCCCACTTTACCGGGAACGCCGCCTACGACGACCTGCGCAGCATGCATCGGGCCCAGCTTAATGTGGTGAATTGCGCCCGGTCCGCCGGTTACATCGCCAATGAACTGAAAAAGCGCTACGGCATTCCCCGCCTGGACATCGACTCCTGGGGCTTCAATTACATGGCGGAAGGCATCCGCAAGATTTGCGCTTTCTTCGGCATTGAAGACAAGGGGGAAGCCCTGATTGCGGAGGAATACGCCAAGTGGAAGCCCCAGCTGGATTGGTACAAGGAACGGCTTAAAGGTACCAAGATGGCCATCTGGACCGGCGGTCCCCGTCTCTGGCACTGGACCAAGTCGGTGGAAGACGACCTGGGGGTCCAGGTGGTGGCCATGTCCTCCAAATTCGGCCACCAGGAAGACTTTGAAAAGGTCATCGCCCGGGGCCAGGAAGGCACCTATTACATCGATGACGGCAATGAACTGGAATTTTTCGAAATCATCGATCTGGTGAAGCCGGACGTGATTTTCACCGGTCCCCGGGTGGGGGAACTGGTGAAGAAGCTGCACATTCCCTACGTCAATGGCCATGCCTACCACAACGGGCCCTATATGGGCTTCGAGGGCTTCGTCAATCTGGCCCGGGATATGTACAACGCCGTCTATAACCCCCTGCGCCAGCTGGCCGCCACCGATATCCGGGGCGCCGCGAGCAGCACCGCCATCAAGGAGGCCGCGTAATGGATACCCGGGTGGATGAACTTTACGACTACGTCCAGGAACGTTGCCTGTGGCAATTCGCCTCCCGTACCTGGGATCGGGAAGAAAACATCGACGGGGTGCTGGGTAAAACCACCCAGATGCTACTGGGCCAGACCCCGGCGGCGGAAAACCCGGTGGAACGCTGCCAACTGGCGGACGCCAAGGTGGTGGTGGCGGATTTCCGCAGCCGCTTTCCCTGGATCAAGGACGTCTCCGAAGACGAAATCAAGGAATTGATGCAAGGCCTGAAAGCCCGGCTGACGGACATTGCCATCACCCATTCCAAAAACCACGAGCTCAACCACTCCCTGTATTGAGTTCGGGCCGGTTCCGGCGGGGCTGCGGAACCGGAAACCAGGATTCTTCATTGCATCACTTTTCGTGAAAGGTAGCTTATGTCTTGCGAAGAAGCCGTGACCCAGGAGCGACCGCAGGTCAAGGTCGTCTCCAAAGATCGTACGGGGATTATCAATCCCATGTACGACTGCCAGCCGGCGGGCGCTCAATACGCCGGCATCGGCGTCAAGGACTGCATTCCCCTGGTCCATGGCGGTCAAGGGTGCAGCATGTTCGTGCGCCTGTTGTTTGCCCAGCATTTCAAGGAAAACTTTGATATCGCTTCCACGTCCCTCCACGAGGAATCCGCCGTTTTCGGTGGCACCAAGCGGGTGGAGGAGGGGGTGATGGTGCTGGCCAAGCGCTATCCGGAACTCCGGGTCATTCCCATCATCACCACCTGCTCCACCGAGGTGATCGGGGACGACATCGAAGGCACCATCAATGTGTGCAACCGGGCCCTGAAGGCGGAATTCCCGGATCGGAAAATCCATCTGGTGCCGGTCCATACCCCCAGCTTCAAGGGCAGCCAGGTGAGTGGCTATTCCGAGTGCGTCCTGTCCCTGGTGAAGACCATTGCCAACAAGAAGGGCAAGCCCACGGGCAAGCTCAATCTCTTCCCGGGGTGGGTGAATCCGGGGGATGTGACCCTGCTCAAGCATTACCTGTCTGAAATGGGGGTGGAAGCCACCGTCTTCATGGACACGGAGGATTTCGATTCCCCCATGCTGCCGGACAAGACCATCGAGCCCCACGGCAAGACCACGGTGGAAGATATCGCCGACAGTGCCAACGCGGTGGCCTCCCTGGCCCTGGCCCGCTACGAGGGCGCCTCTGCGGCCAAGTACCTGCAGGACGAGTTTGAAGTGCCGGCGGTAATTTCCTCCACCCCCTACGGCATCAAGAACACGGACGAAATGCTGCAGCACATCGCCAAGCTCACGGGCAAGGAAATTCCCGCGTCCCTGGTGCGGGAACGGGGCATCGCCCTGGACGCCCTGGCGGATCTGGCCCACATGTTCTTCGCCAACAAAAAGGTGGCCCTTTTCGGCCATCCGGACCTGGTCATCGGCCTGGCCCAGTTCTGCATGGAAGTGGAACTGGAACCGGTGCTGCTGCTCCTGGGGGATGACAACACCAAGTACAAGAAGGACCCCCGCATCCTGGCCTTGAAGGAAGGCGCCAACTTCGACATGGACGTGGTGTGCAACTCCGACCTGTGGGAGCTGGAAAAGCGCATCAAGAACGGCCTCAAGGTGGATTTGATCATGGGCCATTCCAAGGGCCGCTATGTGGCCCTGGACGCCAATATCCCTATGGTCCGGGTGGGCTTCCCCACCTTTGACCGGGCCGGACTCTATCGCCATCCCACCATGGGCTACAAGGGGGCCATGGAGCTGGCGGAGAACATTGCCAACACCATCTTCGCCCACATGGAATACACCAAGAATCGGGAATGGCTCCTGAATACGTGGTAGTCCGTCGCCCTGCAAGGCAGAGGGTGGGTCGGGCCTGATCGATGATTGGGCCCGGCCTGCCGGGGCGGGCCCAGCTTGGTCCGCCCCGGCAATCAACGGTTTCTCCATGTAAAACCCAGGTTGGCAACGGAAGGAGCCCCAGGTGAACCGGATGGCCTCGGAAGCGGAAACCCTGCCCCCCGGATGGGAGCGGGATGTGTTGCAGGTGGCGGTGGGGGATTACGCCCAGCGCTTTGGTAACCATTGGCATCTGCCCGAATACCGGCAGATTGAGATTTACAGCAAAAAGAAAAAGCTCCACTTTGCCCAGGAGACGGGGGAAGGGGCCGCCTTACGGGCACCGTCCCTTCTGGGCGCGGGGGTGGCTTTCCTCCTCCTGGACAGCTATTTCGAGTCCCTGGACCCGACTCTGGAAGCCAAGGGCAGCTGGCAGCGCTATTTGGCCCTGCCACGGCGGAACACCACGGACAAGGTGGTGGCGGAACTCTATCGGATTCTGCGCATACTTCGTCTGGTCATGGGCCGTCATCAGGGCCACGAAATTATCAGCGACGGTCTGGTGCGGGCCTGTTGCAGTTTCAATCACTGCGCCCAAAGTCTGACCATCAGCCCGGTGGGCCTGGAATTGCTGGAAAGCGCCGTGCATTACTTCCTCAATGCCCCTTCCCAGCCCTACGGGGCCGCCTATGTGGAAGCCATGATGGTCCAGTACTACGTGGATACGGTGGGGGAAATCAAAGGCTTTTGCGACGAAGACCGGGTGCTCTACCAGTTTCGCCAGACCCTGCCTTTCAATCGCCATTTCCGTTACGACAGCGACAATCCCAAGTTCTGCCTGCAAGATCAGGTGCTGTGTGTGGAAGTGGAACCCAGCTTCCGGGACCCCTGGCGTTTTCCCATCGATTTCTACCTCAGTGTGGCGGACCAGCTCCACATCGTGCCCGTGGAGGTCTTGCCGGAAGGGAAGATCAGCCTCTCCGAACTGGAAAAGTGGCGCACCCGGGAACCGTTTACCCGGGAATTGCCGGCGGAATTTCAACTGCGCTTTGGCCGTCAGCCGGTGGCCGTGGGGTTTCCCATGACCTGATGGGGACTGTTGTTTCCCCTTTTTTTACCCATGCTCGGGAGATTTTTATGGATAGCCATTCGCCGCTTCGCATCGCCATTACCACCAACAATCTGCTCCAGGTGGATACCAGCTTTGCCGGAGCCAAACAGATCGTTTTCTATAGGGTGGGCGCGGATACCGCCGAATTTGAGGATTGCGCCCAATTCAAAGGGGTGAAAAAAGGCCCGGGAGGCGGCCAGGGAAAAAATGGCGGCTGTTGTGGCATGGGGGGCGGGGAAAGCTCCAATCCCCCCCAGATTATGGATAAAGTGCATGCCCTGGCGGGGAGTTCGGTACTCTTTACCCTGGGCCTGAGCGATCCCCAAGCGGTCAGCGTGCAGGAGGAAGGGGTCTTTCCGGTAAAAATGGAAAACACCCGCTCCATTGATGAGGTGATTACCCGACTCCAGGAAATGCTCCAGGGCAATCCTCCCCTCTGGTTGCGCCGGGCCCTGCTGCGGGCCCAGGGGCAGGAAGGGGCGGCCACAAGGGAAGAGCCGGTTGCGGCTTAGGTGGAGAAGGGCAGCACCAAAGGCTTCTGGGGGATGGACTGGAGGGCGGCTAAAGGTGAGCGAGTGGGCTGCTACATTGCCGATGAAGGGTCTATTGCCGCCCCATGACTGCTTGGAGCCCTTGCTTTGTGGCTGCCCTTTTTTATTCCAAGGGGGCCTTCGCTCCTGGAAGTGGGGGGCCAGGGGCCGATAAGCCTTTATCGTGAAACTTGTTTTTTACCGAGGCGAGACGCTTTTTTGAGTAAACGGGGGCGTCAGTCCCCATTGGCTTAATCTGGATCAAAAAAATCCCCGGTCCGGACTTGTTACAATCTGACCTTCTGCCTATTTCGTTGGTCCCTATGTTGAAGCCGGGTGTTGCCGAGGTCTTTGCGCTGGTCCTGCTTTTGCTATGGGCCTATGGGGTGATGCGTTACCTGGCCGCCAAGGGCTGGCGTTTGGGCTATCAGTTGCTGGTGGCGTTGCCTTGCGGCCTGCTGGCGGCTTTCGGATTGTGGGGCGTGATCCAGGACCCCCAGGCCTGGTGGCTGGGGAGCGGCTTTCTGGGCATCAGCGCAGGGGGGGCGGTGCTGGTGGAAAAAAGCGTCCATTGGCTGCGTCTGGCCTGCTTTATCCCCGGTACCCGGAGATCCCGCGCCGGAAAGGAGGCCGGGGATATTTCCGATGCCCTGACCCTGGCGCCCAGCCAGGGCTCTTCCTTTTCCGGTTTTCCCGGGGACCGGCATTTCCCTCAGCCTTCCGACCCGGGGTTTGACAGCAGTTTCCCCGATACTTCCGGGCTTTATGTGGCGGTCATTGAATTCGATTATGTGGATTCCAAGGGCCGTACCAGCCACCGCAAGGTCTATGTGGATGCGGTAGCGGGGGACTATATCCAGGGATTTTGCCGGGCCGCCAAAGCCACCCGGACTTTTACGGTGAGCCGTATTCAGGGCATGGTGCTGGATCAGGGTACGGGGCGCGAGCTTTCTCCCCGGCAGTGGATGGAGGAGGCCAAGAAAAGCCCCCTGAATATGCCGGACCTGGTACGGGAGCGGATTGCCCGGGCAGCGGCGAGGCGCCTGCGTCGGCAGGAAGCGGCGGGCTGAGCCGAATCGGGGCGGCAGGCAAAGGGCGCCAAGTTCAAGGGGTCTCGGGCGGCCGAAGAACGGTTAGGTAGCTATTGCATTTGTCATGGGCTGATCCTAAATTGGAATTGGTCGGTGCATCCGGTGCCGACCTTTGTCACCAAAGGAGCCCGCCATGTCCCTGGATAACACCAATGCCCGGATCAGCCTGGCCCTGCGGGATGCCAAGGCCTTTGCCCAAAGTCTGCCCCCCGGGCCCCAGCAGGAAAGCTTTGTTTCCCTGATGAAAAATCTGACGGATGCCATCGCCCTGTTGTCCCGGGAGGTGGATCGCCTGCGGGAACGGGGCTAGGCTGGGGCGTAAAAAAAGGCTTGGGGAGCAATCTTGTCCCCAAGCCTTTTTTGTTTTTTTTCTGGCCCGGGATTTATTCGGGCAGTTCTTCCCGATGCAGCAGAAAGACGAACTGGTCTCCGGCGCTGGTTTCCAGCCAGGTGAAGGGGGTTTCCGGATAGGCGGCTTCCAGCGCTTCCCGGTTGTGGCCGATTTCCACTACCAGAATACCCCCGGGATTGAGATGGTCCCGGGCTTCCCTGAGCAGAATGCGCACCAGATCCAGACCGTCTTCCCCGCCAGCCAGGGCCAGTTCTGGCTCGGCCCGGTATTCTGGCGGCAGTTCGGCCATGGAGGGGGCGTTCACATAGGGGGGGTTGGAGATAATCAGGTCGTAGCGCTGCCGGGCCACGCCGGCGAACAGGTTGGAGCGGATGGCATGAACCCGGTCTTCCAGGCCGTAGTCGGCGATATTGCGCTGGGCCACGTCCAGGGCGTCCGGGGAAATGTCCACCCCGTCCACTTCCGCCATGGGGAAGGCCAGGGCGGCCAGAATGGCCAGACAGCCGGAGCCGGTGCAGATGTCTGCCACCCGGGTAATGCCCCAGGGATCTTCCACCCAGGGGAGGAGTTGCTCATCCAGCAGTTCAGCGATGAAGGAGCGGGGCACGATGACCCGGGAATCCACGTAGAAGCGGTGTTCCCCCAGCCAGGCTTCATGGGTCAGATAGGCCGCCGGTACCCGGCTTTCCACCCGTTGTTCAATGACGGAGAGCACCGTCTGACGCTCTTCGGCGGTGAGATGGGCATCCAGAAAGGGCTCCAGCCGATCCAGGGGCAGATTCAGGGTGTGGAGCAGCAGATAGGCGGCTTCGTCGTAGGCGTTGTCCGTGCCGTGGCCGAAAAACAGCTGGGCCTGGTTGAAACGGCTGACGCCATAGCGCAGAAAATCCCGCAGGGTTTGGAGTTCGGGCAAATCGGAGGGGGTAAGGGCCATGGTCAGTTCAGCAGTTGTTCCAGAATGCGTTGATAGATGGCGGACAGGCGGGGCAGATCGGCCACCTCCACCCATTCGTCGATTTTGTGGATGGAGGCGTTTACCGGCCCCAGTTCAATTACCTGGGGACAGATGTCGGCGATAAAGCGCCCGTCCGAGGTGCCGCCGGTGGTGGAGAGTTCCGTCTCCCGACCGGTGACTTCCCGAATGGCGGCCTGGGCGGCGCACACCAGGGGGCCTTGGCCGGTGAGGAAGGGCTTGGCGTTGAGGGTCCAGACCAGATCGTAGTCCAGGCCGTGCTTGGCCAGGACCGCGGTGAGACGGCGTTGCAGGCTGTCCGGGGTGCTGGCGGTGGAAAAGCGGAAATTGAAAAGAATTTCCACGCTGCCCGGAATCACATTGGTGGCGCCGGTACCGCCCCGGATATTGGAAATCTGCCAGGAGGTGGGGGGGAAAAATTCATTGCCCTGGTCCCATTCCATGGCAGCCAGTTCCCCGATGGCCGGGGCGGCCTGGTGAATGGGGTTGCGGGCCAGGTGGGGATAGGCGATGTGGCCCTGGATACCCTTCACCGTGAGTTTGCCGGAGAGGGAACCCCGCCGCCCGTTCTTTACCGTGTCTCCCAGGGATTCCACGGCGGTGGGTTCCCCTACGATGCAGTAATCCAGGGTTTCATCCCGGGCTTTCAGTGCTTCCACCACAGCCACCGTGCCGTCCTTGGCGTCCCCTTCCTCGTCGGAGGTGAGGAGCAGGGCCAGGGTACCCGGATGATCGGGATGGGCACGGACAAAGGTCTGGGCGGCGGTGACAAAGGCCGCCAAGGAGCTTTTCATGTCGGCGGCGCCCCGGCCGTAGAGACGGCCATCCCGGTGGCTGGGGGTGAAGGGATCGGATTGCCACTGTTCCCGGGGGCCCGGAGGCACCACGTCCGTGTGGCCAGCTAGGCATAGCACCGGGTGGTCCTGGCCGTGGCGGGCCAGGAGATTGGTGGTGCCGTGGCGGGACAGATCTTCGCAAAGGAAGCCCAAGGGCTCCAGCTGGTTGCGGATCAGGTCCATGCAGCCTTGGTCGTCGGGGGTGACGGAAGGACGGCCGATTAAAGCCTCGGCCAGGGCGACGGTGGAATCGGTTGCCATGAAAAAGTCAGTCGTCGCTCAGGTTGAGCGTAAATTCCTTAAAGGAGGGCCCTTCCCCGGGCTTGTCGTCCGCTTGGGCCGGAGCGGCCCGATGGGTGCTATGGGTGGCGGCGCCCGGCAGGCCCGCGCCGAATTCGGAATTGTTGATGAGCCAGGACAGGTTGGTGGGGGAGTCGGCACCCCCCAGGGCTTCATCCAGGGTAATGGTGTTGGTTTTGTAGAGGCGGAACAAATCCTGCTCAAAGGTCTGGGAGCCGGGGGCCAGGCTTTGTTCCATGGCCTCCTTGATGCCGTTCACCTCGCCCCGTTCGATCAATTCCTGGATATGCCGGGTATTGAGGAGAATTTCGCAGGCGGGGATGCGCTGGCCGTCCGGTTTGCGCACCAGGCGCTGGGAAACGATGGCCTTCAGGCTCACCGACAAATCCAGGTACAGGGCGGAACGGTTTTCCAGGGGGAAGAAATTGATGATCCGGTTTAAGGCGTGATAACTGTTGTTGGCATGCAGGGTGGCCAGACATAGGTGGCCGGTCTGGGCATAGGCCAGGGCGGCGCCCATGGTGGCCTTGTCCCGGATTTCCCCGATCATGATGCAGTCGGGGGCCTGACGCATGGCGTTCTTCAGGGCACTTTCCCAATCCTGGGTATCCATGCCGATTTCCCGCTGATTGACGATGGATTTTTTGTGCTTGAAGAGAAATTCGATGGGGTCTTCCACCGTGAGAATGTGGCCGGTCCGGCTCGCATTACGGTGATCTAGCATGGAGGCGATGGTGGTGGATTTGCCGGAACCGGTGGAGCCCACGATTAGCACCAGCCCCCGTTTTTCCATAATTAGGTCGGCCAGCACGGGGGGCAGGCCCAGACTGCTTAAGGCCGGGATGTTGCCCACGATGTAGCGCACGACGATGGAAACGGAGCCCCGCTGGCGAAACAGGTTGATACGGAAGTTGCCCACCCCGGCCTGGCCCACGGAAAGATTCATTTCCATGGTCTGGGCGAAGGTGGCCCGTTGCTCCTCGTTCATCAGCTCCTCGGCAATTCGCTCGATCATGGAAGCGTCCATGACCTGCTGATTGACCGGGATGGTGTTGCCTTGAATCTTGATGTGGATGGGGGCGCCGGCGGAAATGAAAATGTCCGAGGCCTGTTTTTCAGCCATGAGCTGAAACAGCTTGTCGAGAATCATGATTTCTCCCGCCGGCGGTTAAGGCTTAATCGCCCCGCAGCAAATCGTTAATGCTGGTCTTGGCCCGGGTCTTGGCGTCCACCTTCTTGACGATCACGGCGCAATAGAGGCTGTGGCTACCGTCTTTGGCGGGCAGATTGCCGGACACCACCACGGAGCCGGGAGGCACCCGGCCGTAGGTGATTTCCCCGGTTTCCCGGTCGTAAATTTTGGTGGATTGGCTCAGATAGACTCCCATGGAAATCACCGAGCCTTCCCCCACGATGACCCCTTCCACCACTTCGGAACGGGCGCCGATGAAGCAGTTGTCTTCGATGATGGTGGGATTGGCTTGCAGGGGTTCCAGCACACCGCCGATGCCCACCCCGCCGGAGAGGTGCACGTTCTTGCCGATCTGGCCGCAGGAGCCCACGGTGGCCCAGGTATCCACCATGGTGCCTTCATCCACATAGGCGCCGATATTCACGTAGGAAGGCATGAGCACCACGTTCTTGGCGATGTAGCTGCCGCGCCGGGCGGTGGCGGGGGGCACGACCCGGAAGCCGCCCCGGATAAATTGTTCCTGATCGTAGCTGGAGAACTTGCTCGGCACCTTGTCGAAATAGCGCAGCAGGCCGTTGTCCATAACCCGGTTGTCTTCCAGGCGGAAGGACAGCAGAACAGCCTTTTTCAGCCATTGGTGGGTGACCCATTCCCCGTTGATTTTTTCTGCCACCCGTCGTTGTCCCTTGTCCAGGGCTTCAAGCACTTGGGCCACGGCTTCGCCGATGCGGGCCGGGGCGGTTCCGGGTTGGAGGGAACTGCGGTTTTCCCAGGCGTCTTCAATAATCTGCTGCAAGTCTTCCATTGCGATGTTTTCCGTTGTGGGTTTTTAGAGGTGTTGCACGAACTGGCACAGCCGGTCAGCGGCTTCCTGGCATTCTTCCAGGGACGCCACCAGGGCGATGCGGATGAAATTTTCTCCCGGATTGACCCCCCGGGCCTCCCGGGCCAGATAGCTCCCGGGCAGGACGACCACATTATAGTCGGCGAGCAGGCGCCGGGCGAAATCCGTGTCCGACAGGGGGGTGCGGGCCCAGAGGTAGAAGCTGGCGTCCGGCATGGCCGTGTCCAGAGCCCCGGCAATCTGGGGGGTAAGCCGGGCAAATTTCTCCCGGTAAAGGCGCCGGTTTTCCCGGACGTGGGCCTCGTCTCCCCAGGCGGCTACGGAGGCGGCCTGAACCGCCGGATTCATGGCGCAGCCGTGGTAGGTGCGGTAGAGCAGGAATTGCTTGAGGATGTCCGGATCTCCGGCCACGAAGCCAGAACGCAGGCCCGGCACATTGGAGCGCTTGGAGAGGGAGGAGAACATCACCAGCCGTTCCATGCCCCGGCCCAGGCGCTTGGCCGCTTCCAGCCCCCCCAGGGGCGGCGTGGCTTCGTCGAAATAGATTTCCGAATAGCACTCGTCGGAGGCGATGATGAAGCCGTACTTGTCCGCCAGGGCGAACAGCTGACGCCAGTCTTCCAAATCCAGCACCTTGCCCGTGGGATTGCCGGGGGAGCAGACGTAGAGCAACTGCACCCGGGTCCATTCTTCCGGGGACAGGGCGTCCAGATCCAGGGAGAAATGGTGCTCCGGCAGGGTATTGAGGAAGCGGGGCTCGGCCCCGGCCAGATAGGCGGCCCCTTCGTAAATTTGATAGAAGGGGTTGGGGCTTACCACCAGGGGCGTGGCGCCCTTGCTGGGGTCAATGACCGCCTGGGCAAAGGAAAAAAGGGCTTCCCGGGAACCATTCACCGGCACCACGTGGCGATCCGGGTCCAGCTGTTCCAGGCCGTAACGGCGCTCCAGCCAGGCGGTGATTGCCTGGCGCAGGGCGGGTGTTCCCTGGGTCGTGGGATAATTGGCCAGGCCTCCCAGATGGTCGGTGAGGGCGGTTTTGATGAATTCGGGGGTGGCGTGCTTGGGCTCGCCGATGGATAACTTGATTTCCCGGTAAGCCGGGTTAGGCGTGACGCCCTTGAACAACTGGCGCAGCTTTTCAAAAGGGTAGGGCTGGAGCTGGGAGAGATGGGGGTTCACGGCGGAAGGGTATGAGGTAAATGGCGAATTATAAAGGTCCGGGGCTGGGGGCAAAAGCATTCCCCCCCACCGGCGCCCTGTTGCTGGCGGCGGCCACCTGGGGGGTGATGTGGTATCCCTATCGTTTGCTGGCCCGGGCCGGGCTCCCCGGCCTGCCTGCCACCGTGGGCACCTATGCCGTGGCGCTGGTGCTGGGCCTGCTCGTCTGGGGCCGGGGGCTGGCCCGGCCTGTCTGTCCTTCGGGCCAGGGCGGCTGGCTCATCGCCATGGCTTTGAGCGGTGCCCTGTGCAATACAGGCTATGTGCTCGCCACCCTGTCCGGGCCGGTGATGCGGGTCATGCTGCTGTTTTATCTAGCCCCCTTATGGACCGTGGGCCTGTCCCGCTGGTTGCTGGGGGAGCGGCTGAGCCGGGCCGGTTGGGGAGTAGTGGCCCTCTCCCTGGCGGGGGCGGTGGTTATGTTGTGGCGCCCCGAGCTGGGCTGGCCCTGGCCCGCCCGTTGGGAAGAGTGGATGGGCTTGGGTTGTGGTTTCTGTTTTGCCCTCTCCAACGTATTAAGTCGCAAGGTGGCCCGGGTGCCAGTCCAGAACCGCAGCCTGGCCTTGTTTGCGGCGGTGCTTCTGGTTGGGCTGGGGGCCCTGGCCTTGCCCGCCGGGCTTTTCCCCGGCGGGACCGTTTCCCCTTTGACGCCGGCCTTAGGGTTGGGCGTGTTGGGAGTGGGGGCGGCCATTCTCCTGGCCAATGGGGCGGTGCAATACGGCATGGCCTTGACCCCCGCCAACCGGGCCATTGTGATTATGCTCACGGAGCTGGTGTTTGCCGCCCTGGGGGCTTGGTTTCTGGCGGGAGAGGGTCTGGCGGCCCGGGAGTGGCTGGGAGGTGCCCTGGTGGCTCTGGCCAGCCTGCTTTCCGCCCGGGCAGAACCGGCCCGGGAAGAGGGCGCCTGAGGCGGGAAGGAGGCCCGGGAGGGAATTCCTTGGGACATGGGATAGGCTAGGCGCGAAATAAGCCTGGGAAGGCTGGGGGGCTGCCGGAGGAGATCGGCGTCAGCGTGCCGCCTTCATCCGGCGCCCCGGCCCTTGGCTGGATGTCCCCTGGCCGCCAGCCTTGCGTCGGTCCCTGGATTCAAGGGCACAAAAAAGCCCGGTGACGCGGGGCGCCCCGGGCTTTTTTCGGTGGGGTGAGGCTTAATCTAGCTTGCCGCAGCACTGTTTGTATTTTTTGCCGCTACCGCAGGGGCAGGGGGCGTTGCGGCCCACCTTGGGGGCGTCCCGGCGCACGGTTTCCCCGCCCCGCTTGGCTTGCCAGAAACGGTGAATTTCTGCCACGGCCTCTCCCAGGTCGTCCATGGCCTTCTGTTCCAGCTCCGCCTTTTCTTCGCCGCTGGGCCATTCTTCCCCGTGTTCCAGGGCGGCTTTTTCCGCTTCCCCGGTGAGAATCATGAAGGGGAATAGGCGTTCGTCCAGGTAATCCAGCTCTTCTTCTGCCTGAATGGCCTCGAACCAGTCTTCCGGGGAGCCATCCACGGCGAACAGGTAGGCGCTGCACCAGGCTTCGTAATCTTCGGGGGCGTCTTCTTCTTCCCCGTAGAGCAGGAACAGGGGGGCTTCCCCCGCGTCCAGGGCTGCCTGCTGGGTGGCGGCGAAGCGTTGCAGCAAGGGCACCAGCTGCTGGCCTACGGGGGAGGCGACCGCCTCGTCGCTACCCAGGATTTCCTGGAGCTGTTGTTCTGCCGGAATGGGAGAGGGGCCGGAAAAGGCGCCACACAGGTAGCCCTGGATTTCGTCCAGGCGCATGGCTTCGTCCAGGGAGGGATCATCCAGCAGGGCTTCCAGTTGATCCAGGTCGGCGTCGGTCAGGGGGGAAGTGGTGGGCATGGGGCGTCCTAAGCGAAAGGAGAGGGGGCGCCCGACGCCGCAGGGCGTGGGGCGGAGACCCGGAAAAGTGGGGCCAGTATATCGCCACCCATTTCTTTCCCGGAGACTTTTCTTCCCCCATTTTGATAGGCCAGCCCGGGATTTTGCCCCTTCTATGAGTTCTGCATGGGTGGCGGCAGGCTGGGGAAAACCGGAAATGGCTGATGGGCCAGGGCGGGGCGAGCCCGGGAACGCCGGGCTTTTTCGCCCCCGGCCCGGGGCTTGACCCACGCCGGTTTCCCCTTCGTCAATGGCATGCAAAATGCTATCATGACGCCCTTTAAATGCTTGGTGTGGCGAGCTTTGGCCTCCCGGTCCCGGTCGGGAACCCGGAAAGCGGTCCGCCCCGCCTTTTGCCCCTTTTTCTCCATCCCAACCCGTCCGCTGCCCCCTTTCCCTCTGCCTGATCCCCGATGCGCCTGACCAAGCTCAAGATTGCCGGCTTCAAATCCTTCGTGGATCCCACCAATGTGTCCCTGCCCGGGCAATTGGTGGGGGTGGTGGGGCCCAATGGCTGCGGCAAGTCCAACATCATGGACGCGGTGCGCTGGGTGCTGGGGGAATCCAAAGCCTCGGAACTGCGGGGCGAGTCCATGCAGGACGTGATTTTCAACGGTTCCGCCCAGCGCAAGCCCGTGTCCCGGGCCTCCGTGGAACTGGTGTTCGACAATTCCCTGGGCCGGGCGGCGGGCCAGTGGAGCCAATACACCGAGCTGTCGGTGAAGCGGGTGCTGACCCGCAACGGCCAGTCCGATTACTACATCAATAATCTGCGGGTGCGCCGCAAGGACATTACCGACCTGTTCCTGGGTACCGGCCTGGGCCCCCGAGCCTACGCCATCATCGGCCAGGGCATGATTTCCCGGATTATCGAGGCCAAGCCCGAGGAACTGCGGGTGTTCCTGGAAGAAGCCGCCGGAGTGAGCCGTTACAAGGAACGGCGCAAGGAAACGGAAGGCCGGCTGGCGGATACCCGGGACAATCTGGCTCGGGTGGAGGATATCCGCCAGGAACTGGGCGGGCAGATCGAACGCCTGGGGGCCCAGGCGGCGGTGGCCCGGAAATACCACGAACTCAATGAAGAGCTGACCCACAAGCAGCAACTGCTCTGGCTGTTGCGGCGCAATGACGCCCGGGCCGAGCAAGAACGGGCGGCCCGGGAAATCGAAAAAGGGGTGGTGGATCTGGAAGCCCAGACCGCCGTGCTGCGGGAGACGGAAGCCCGTTTGGAAGAAACCCGGGAAGCCCACTTTGCCGCCAGCGACGCCCTCCATCAGGCCCAGAGCGAGCTTTACACCACCAATGCGGATGTGGCCCGGCTGGAAACGGAACTGCGGCACCAGACCGAATCCCGGGCTGAGCAGGAAGCCCGTCTCATCCAACTGACGGAAGAAGCCCGCCAGTGGCAGGGCCAGGCCGAGCAGCATGGGGAAGATCAGGAACGCTGGCAGGAACTGGCTCTCCTGGCCGATGCCCGGGTGGAACAGACCGGACTGAAGCTGGAAACCCGCCAGGAGCGCCTGCCCCAGGCGGAAGAGACCCAGCAGCAGGCCCAGGAAGCCCTGAACGTCCAGCGGGGCCGCATGGCTCAGGTGGAACAACAGCTCCAGGTGCAGCAGGCCCACCGGGCCCACGCCCAGCGCAGTCTCCAGATCATCGCCCAGCGGCGGGAACGGCTGGATCAGGAGCTGGCCAACCTCCAGGCGCCGGACGACCAGGAACTGGAAGAAAAGCAGGAAGCCCTGACCCTGCAAAAGGAAACCCTGGCCGAAGCCCAGGAACAGCTGGCCGCCGCCCAGCAGGAACTGGTGCGCCAGGAAGGGGCCCGGCGGGAATTGCAGGAACGCTTGCAGCAGGCCCGCAACGAGGCGGGCACCGTGCAAGCCCGGCGGGCGGCCTTGGAACAGTTGCAACAGCGGGTCCAGGGGGGCGGCAAGGTGGGGGAATGGCTGCGCCGCCAGGGCCTGGGGGACGGGGTGCCCCTGTGGAAGCGGCTCCAGGTGGCGCCGGGCTGGGAAGAGGCGGTGGAAGCCGTGCTGCGGGAGCGTCTCAACGCCCTGGCGGCGGACGAAGGCCAGCTGGCGGCCCTGACCCGGGCCCTGGCAGAAGGCCGTCCGCCGGCCAAATGCGCCTTCAGGCTGGGAACGGAAGCCCCGGCTTCCCCGGCGGCCGCGGCGCCGGACAGCCTGCTGGCCAAGGTGGGCTGCACCGATCCGGCCTGGGGCCCGGTGCTGGCCGAATGGCTGGCGGGGGTGGGCTGCTGCGATAGTCTGGAAGGGGCCCTGGCCCGGCGCGGAGAACTGGCGGAAGCCGCCCTCCTGGCCTGCCCGGGAGGCCATCTGGTGAGCCGCCACGGCCTCTTTTTGTTTGCCCCGGATGCCACGGAACACGGCCTTCTGGAACGTCAGCGGGAAATCGATAGCCTGGGGGAAACCTTGGCCCGGCATCAGGCCACCGTGGAGGAAATCCGGGAACGGCTGGGGACCGCGGACGACCAGGTGGGGGCCCAGCAGGCCCTGATCCAGGGCGCCCGGCGCCAGATCCAGGACGCCCAGAACCAGATTCACAACCTGCAAATGGAAACCCTGAAGCTGGGCCAGTTGATGGAGCGCTTCCGGGAGCGGCGGGAGCAGATCGAAAATGCCCGGGCCGACCTGGCCGGGGAAGAGGAAGGGGAGCGGGAGCAGGCCTTCGCCGCCGAAGAGGCGGTGGCCGAGCACCGGGCCACCCTGGACGAAATGCAGGGGGATTTGCTGGACGCCAAGCGCCGCCTGGAAGACACGGACCGGGCCCTGCGGGAAGAGCGGGAAGCCCTGGCCCAGGTGGAGCGGGAACTGCGGGAAGCGGAATTTTCCCAGCGGGAATGCGCCAGCAAACTCCAGGAAATCGCCGCCAGCCGGGACTTGGCCGAGCGCCAGGGGCGCCGGGTGGCGGAGGATATGGCCCGCTGCCGGGCCAGCCTGGAACACCTGCGGGAAGACGCCCTGGCGCCCCAGCTCCAGGAGGCCCTGGATTTGCGGGTGGCCCGGGAAAAGGCCCTGGCCGCCTGCCGGGATGCCCTGGAAACGGCGACCCAGGGTCTGCGGGCCCTGGAAGAACAACGGCTCAAGGTGGAGCAGGGGCTCAATCCCCTGCGGGACAAGATCGGCGAATTGAAGCTCAAGGAACAGGCCGCCGCCCTCAATGTGGAACAGCTCGCCGCCCAACTCCTGGAAGTGGGGGCGGACGAGGCAGCCCTGACCCCCTTCCTGGAAAACGCCCGAACCACCAGCCTCCAGCCCTCCATCGGCCATTTGCAGAAGGCCATTCTGGAACTGGGGGCGGTCAATCTGGCGGCCCTGGAGGAACTGGACAGCGCCACCCAGCGTAAGGAATTCCTGGATGCCCAGGCCGAGGATTTGACTACGGCCATGGAAACCCTGGAAAACGCCATCCGGCGCATTGACCGGGAAACCCGGGAATTACTGCAAGTTACCTTCGAGACGGTGAATCGCCATTTCGGCCAGCTTTTCCCCACCCTTTTCGGCGGCGGGGAAGCCCGGCTGAATATGACCGGGGACGAAATCCTGGACGCCGGAGTCCAGGTCATGGCCCAGCCGCCGGGCAAGAAAAACTCCACCATTCATCTGCTTTCCGGTGGGGAAAAGGCCCTGACTGCGATTGCTTTGGTATTTTCCATGTTCCAGCTCAATCCGGCGCCGTTCTGCCTGCTGGACGAAGTGGATGCGCCCCTGGATGATTCCAATACGGAGCGTTTCTGCGATATGGTTAAAAAGATGTCATCCCAGACCCAGTTCCTTTACATTAGCCACAGTAAAATTGCCATGGAGATCGCCGAACAGCTGGTGGGTGTGACCATGCAGGAATCGGGGGTCTCCCGGGTGGTGGAAGTGGATATTGAAGAGGCGCTGCGCATGCGTGAGCAGGTGTAGCCTAAAAAAAACAGGAAAATCGGAATAACCATGACCGAATTGCAAATGGGGCTAATCGGCCTGGGCACCGTGGCGGTGGTCGGGGTGCTGGCCTATAACAAGTGGCAGGAGCGTAAGCATCGGCATATTGCCGAGCAGATGCTCCACAGCAATCACACGGACGTGCTGCTGAGCGAGGGAGGCGAAGCGGTGGTCCAGCCCGAAGGGGAAGAAGAGGAATACGCCCGGCTCATCGAGCGCCCGGCCCAACCCGCCGCCGCCCAGGAACGGGTGGAACCCGCCCTGGAACCGGTGGCCTCGGTAACGGAAGAACGCCGGGAACCGGTGATGCAGCCCGCCCCCACGGCGCCCGCCATGGCCATGCCCCTGGTGCGGGAAGACGGAGAAGGGGCGCGGGTCGCCCCGGCCCCGGCGGCTCCCGCCGTTCCCGTTGCTCCGGTGGCGCCGGCACCGGCCCCCGTCTTTCATGCCCCGGCCCAGGAGGCCCCCCTGGCACCGCCTCCCCCACCCGCTCCCTTGGTGGATGCGGCTTCCCGGGCCCCTTCCGTGGAAGAGGATTTGACGGATATTCCGGATCTGCCTGCCCCTGAGCCCGAGGCCGTGGTTTCCGGCGCGCCAGCCATGCCCGTGGGCCCGGTGCCTCCGGCCCTCCTGTCCCCCCAATCCGATTACATCGTTTCCTTGGAAACCGTGGATTTCATCCCCGCCTGCCAATTCCTCCAGTCCCAGCGGGACGCCCTGCTGCGGGTGGGCAAGCGCATTACCTGGATCGGTTTCAATGAACGCACCGGGGAATGGGATCACCTGGCGGACGACAGCGAGGTGGAATACCGGCGCATCCAGGTAGGGGTGCAGCTGGCCGACCGGCGCGGCGCCCTGTCCGACGGGGAACTGTCCGTCTTCCACACGGCTCTGCGCCAGGTGGCGGAAGAATTTATGGCCGTGGCTGATTTGCCTCCCCGCAAATCGGCCCTGGATCAGGCTTTTGCCCTGGATCGCTTCTGCGCGGATGTGGATATTCAGGTAGGCATCAATGTGGTGGCCACCAGCCAGGCCTTCCCCGGCACCAAAGTGCGGGCTTTGGCCGAGGCGGCGGGTATGACCCTGGGTATGGACGGGGTTTTCACCCGCCGGGACGACGACGGCCGGGTGCTTTACACCCTCTCCAACCAGGGGGCCACGCCCTTTTCCCTGGAATCCATGAAGACCACCCTGGTTCAGGGCATGACCTTCCTTTTGGACGTGCCCCAGGTGCCCAATGGGGATCGGGTTTTCAACCAGATGGCCGAGCAGGCCCGGCGTTTCGCCGACACCCTCCACGGGGTGGTGGTGGATGACAACCGGCAGCCCCTCACCGAGCCCCAGCTGGAGCCCATCCGTCGCCAGATCGGCCAGTATCAGGGCACCATGGCCAAGCACGGGCTCACCGCCGGGGGCAGCCTGGCCCTGCGCCTTTTCAGCTAGGTTTTTATGGTTGCACCCATTGCGGTGGAGGCGCGGGCCCGCGCCCTGCGGGAGACGCTGACCCGCTATAGCCACGCCTATTACGTTCTGGATAATCCCCTGGTGCCGGACGGGGAGTATGACCGGCTGTTCCAGGAATTGCAGGATTTGGAACAAGGTTTTCCGGACCTGCGTAGCCCGGATTCCCCCACTCTGCGGGTAGGCGGCCAGCCTCTGAGCCAGTTCGCCTCCGTGATCCATGCGGTGCCCATGCTGTCCATCCAGACGGAGACGGAAACGGGCCCGGAAGGGGCCTGGAGTTTCGATGCCCGGGTGCGCAAGGAACTGGAACTGCCGGACGAGGCCCCACCGGTGGAATATGTGGCGGAACTGAAATTTGACGGCTTGGCCGTCAATCTCCGCTATGAGAACGGCCTTTTTGTCCAGGGCGCCACCCGGGGCGACGGTTTTCAGGGGGAAGACATTACCCAGAATCTGCGCACCGTGCGTCAGATTCCCCTGCGCCTGCAAGGCAATCCGCCCCCCCTCCTGGAAATCCGGGGGGAGGTCTATATGCGCAAGGACGACCTGGAGGCGTACAACCGGAAAGCGGAGGCCCGGGGGGATAAGACCCTGGTCAATCCCCGCAATGCGGCGGCGGGCACCCTGCGCCAGCTGGACCCGGCCATTGCAGCCAGCCGTCCCCTGTGCTTTTTTGCCTACGGCCTGGGGGCCGTGGAAGGCTGGGAACTGCCCCAAACCCATGCCGGGCTCCTGGACGCCCTGGCCGCTTTCGGCGTGCCGGTTTGCGAACATCGCCGGGTGGTGCGGGGGCCGGCGGCCCTGGAAGAGTTCCATCTGGATGTGGCCAAGCTCCGGGAAACCCTGCCCTTTGATATCGACGGGGTGGTGTACAAGGTCAATTCCCTGGACTGGCAGCGCCAGCTGGGTTTTCGCTCCCGGGAGCCCCGCTGGGCCGTGGCCCACAAATATCCGCCCCAGGAAATGCTGACCCGGGTGCTGGCCATCGACATCCAGGTGGGCCGCACCGGTGCCCTGACCCCGGTAGCCCGGCTAGAGCCGGTGTTCGTCGGCGGCGCCACGGTGACCAACGCCACCCTGCACAATGAGGACGAAATCCAGCGCAAGGGCGGCATTTGCCTGGGGGATACGGTCATCGTGCGCCGCGCCGGAGACGTGATTCCGGAAGTGGTGGGAATGGTGGCGGAACGCCGTCCGGCGGACGCCCAACCCTTCGTCATGCCCACCACCTGCCCGGTGTGCGGCGCCCATGTGGTGCGGGAGCCGGGGGAAGCGGTGGCCCGCTGTTCCGGTGGATTTTCCTGTCAGGCCCAGCGCATCCAGGCCATTCTCCACTTTGCCGGGCGCCGCATGATGGACATCGAAGGCCTAGGGGAACGGTATGTGGAGCGGCTGGTG
Source organism: Azospira inquinata (assembly GCF_018905915.1). Taxonomy (NCBI): domain Bacteria; kingdom Pseudomonadati; phylum Pseudomonadota; class Betaproteobacteria; order Rhodocyclales; family Rhodocyclaceae; genus Azospira; species Azospira inquinata. The sequence goes on along the minus strand of NZ_CP064782.1, from coordinate 53,476 downwards.
GAGCTGGACTTCATCCACGGGGTGGCCGACCTCTATCGCTTGACCCTGGACGATCTCCTGGAAATGAAGCGCCGGGCCGATGCCCGGGACGGGACCACACCGGAAACGGCGAAGCAGGGCCAGACACCCACCCGCTGGGCGGAAAACCTGCTGGCGGGTATTGCTGGCAGTAAACGTCCCCCCCTGGCCCGGCTGCTCTTCGCCCTGGGTATCCGTCATGTGGGGGAGAGCACTGCCAAGACCCTGGCAGATTGGCTCGGCACCCTGGACCGGGTACGCCGGGCCCCCATGGCCCTGCTGTCCGTGCTGCCGGATATCGGCGGGGTGGTGGCGGCTTCCATCGCGGATTTCTTTGACGAGCCCCGTAACGGGGCGGCTCTGGAAGCCCTTCTGGCCGCCGGGGTGGCGCCCCGGGACGAGCATCCGCCTGCCCCCCGGCTGGCGGAAAAGCTGGATTGGGCCGTGCTTTACGCCGCCCTGAATGTGCCCAAGCTCACGGACATCCAGGCTCGCCGTCTGGCCGAACTGGTGCCGGAAGGGGCCGATTTGGCCCGCCTGCCCGCTTTCATCGGCCCCCTGGCCGTGTTGCCCCGGGAGGTGGGGGATGCCCTGTCCCACTGGCTGGAAGAGGAAAACGGGCGAGCCCAGCTGGAGCGGCTGGCCGGTTTCCGCCAGGAATTGCTGGAAGCCCTGCCGGAGCCGGATGGAGATACCTCCGCCTCTCCCGCCGCCGGTAAGACCTTTGTCCTCACCGGCACCCTGCCTACCTTAAAGCGGGACCAGGCCAAGGCCATGATTGAGGCGGCCGGGGGCAAGGTGAGCGGTTCCGTGTCCAAGAAAACCCATTATGTGGTGGCCGGCGAAGAAGCCGGCTCCAAGCTGGATAACGCCAACAAGCTGGGCATCCCCGTCCTGGACGAGGCTGGCTTGTTGGCCCTGTTAAATCTGGAGAGTGTGCATGAAGAGCGTTCGTAAGGCGGTATTCCCCGTGGCCGGGCTTGGTACCCGGTTTCTCCCGGCCACCAAGGCCAGTCCCAAGGAAATGCTGCCCATCGTGGATAAGCCCCTGATCCAGTACGCGGTGGAAGAAGCCGCCGCGGCGGGGATTACGGACATGATTTTTGTCACCGGCCGGAGCAAGCGGGCCATCGAAGACCATTTTGACAAGGCCTATGAGTTGGAGAAGGAACTGGCCGAGCGGCACAAGACGGAAATGCTGGATTTTGTGCACAACATGCTGCCCAAGCACATGAACTGCATCTACATCCGCCAGCCTGAAGCCCTGGGCCTGGGGCATGCGGTGCTCTGCGCCCGGCCCGTGGTTCAGGACGAGCCCTTTGCGGTGATTCTGGCGGACGACCTCCTGGATGGGGAACCGCCGGTGATTAAGCAAATGGTGGATAACTTCGATTACTACCATTGCTCCGTGCTGGGGGTGCAGGACGTGCCCCGGGCCGACACCAAGAGCTACGGCATTGTGGATGCCAAGCCCCTGGCCGAGCGCCTGGAACAGGTGTCCGCCATTGTGGAAAAACCGGCTCCGGAAGACGCCCCTTCCACCCTGGCGGTGGTGGGGCGTTACATTCTGACTCCCCGCATCTTCGAGCACCTGGAACGGGTGGAGAAGGGCGCCGGTGGGGAAATTCAGCTTACCGACGGCATCGCTTCCCTGATGGCGGAAGAACAGGTGCTGGCCTACCGCTACAAGGGCACCCGTTACGATTGTGGCTCCAAGCTGGGCTATTTGCAGGCCACCGTGGATTTTGGCCGCCGTCACCCCCAGGTGGGAGAAGCCTTTTCCGCCTACCTGGCCTCTCTGGAGAAATAAGCCATGGCGACTCGCGACGAAGCCTGGGAAATCCTCAATTCCGCGGAAGAGCTGTTTTCCGCCGAAGCTGTGTCCACCGCCGTGGACCAGGTGGCGGAAAAAATCACCGCCCAGCTGGGGGACGCCCATCCCCTGATTCTCTGCGTCATGACCGGCGGGCTGGTGTTTACCGGCCAGCTCATGACCCGGCTGCGCTTTCCGGCGGACGTGGATTATCTCCACGCCACCCGTTACAGCCAGGACAATGCGGGCGGTTCCCTCTCCTGGCGGGCTTCCCCCTGGATCAGCGTCAAGGACCGTACCGTGCTGGTGGTGGATGACATCCTGGACGAAGGGGTGACCCTGGCGGCGGTGCGGGACAAGCTTTTGGCCCAGGGCGCCAAAGCCTGCCATCTGGCGGTGCTGGCGGATAAGGCCAATGGCAAGAACAAGCCGGTGAAGGCGGACTTTGTCGCCCTTACCGTGCCGGACCGCTTTGTCTTCGGCTGCGGTATGGACGCCTACGGGGCGTGGCGCAATCTGGGGGCCATTTATGCCATCCCGGATCCGGTGGCGGGGTAAAGATTATGTTGGCAATTATCGGTGGTAGCGGCCTGACCCGCCTGTCCAGCCTGGATGTGTCCCATCGGGAAGTGGTGCGGACGCCCTACGGGGAGCCTTCCGGGCCCCTCACTTTCGGCAATATCTGTGGCCAGCCTGCCATTTTCCTGGCCCGCCACGGCTACGGCCACACCATTCCGCCCCATGAAGTGAATTACCGGGCCAATCTTTGGGCCCTCAAGGCCAAGAAGGCCACGGCCATTATTTCCGTGGCCTCCGTGGGCAGTATCCGAGCCGACCTGCACCCGGGGGATCTGGTGCTGCCGGACCAGATTATTGATTACACCTGGGGGCGGCACAGTACCTTTCACGAAGGGCCGGGCTGCACGGTGACCCACGTGGATTTCACCCATCCCTATGAACGGCCCCTGGTGGAGCAGATTCTCCAGGCCGCCCAGGGGGTGGGGGAAGCGGTGAAGGACGGGGCCGTCTACGCGGCGACCCAGGGCCCCCGTCTGGAAACGGCGGCGGAAATCAACCGCCTGGAACGGGACGGGGCCGATGTGGTGGGCATGACCGGGATGCCGGAAGCGGTGCTGGCCCGGGAACTCCATCTGCCCTATGCGGCCATCAATGTGGTGGTCAATTACGGGGCGGGCCGGGGCGATAGCGCGGAAGCCATCCATTTCGAAAGCGTGACCCAGGTATTGCAGGAAGCCATGGTTCGGGTGCGCCGGGTGGTGGAACGTCTGGTCTGCAACTACGCCGCCACCCATTCCCAGGAAGGGGCCGGGCAGTGACCATTCGCCCGGTCCTGCGTATGGGAGATGCCCGGCTGCTGGGGCAAGCCCGACCGGTCACCGAATTTGGTACCCCGGAACTGGCGGCCCTGGTCCGAGATTTGTGGAACACCATGGTGGCCACGGAGGGGGTAGGCCTGGCCGCTCCCCAGATTGGCGTGGATTTGCAGGTGGTGGTTTTTGGTTTCGGCGCCAATGCCCGCTATCCGGAGGCGGCGCCGGTGCCCCAGACCGTTCTCATCAATCCGGTGTTGTCCCCCCTGTCTTCCGATCAGGAGGGGGGCTGGGAAGGCTGCCTTTCTCTGCCGGGTCTGCGGGGCTGGGTGCCCCGTTATACCCGCCTGCGCTATGAGGGGCAGGATGAAAACGGCGCTCCTCTGGACCGGGTGGCGGAGGGCTTTCACGCCCGGGTGGTGCAGCACGAATGCGACCACCTGATCGGCAAGCTCTACCCCATGCGGATGACCGATTTCACCCGCTTTGGCTTTACGGATCTGCTTTTTCCCAAAGTGTCGGAGGATCGGGACGGGCCGCCCCAGGAATAGGCACCCGTTGGTATGGCTAAAGAAAAAGGGGCATCTGCCCCTTTTTTTCCTTGCCTTGCCCGGCTACCAGGACCCGACTCAGATTTGCAGCTGTTCCAACAGTTCGCTCTCCAGCTGAATACGGGGGCCGCTCTGTTCCAGGCTTTGCCCGGAAATGAGGAAATTGTCCTCCACCCGTTCCCCCAGGGTGACGATCTTGGCCGTGTGGAGATGGGCGTGGTGCTTGGCCAGGATAATGGCGATTTGGTAAAGCAGGCCCGGCCGGTCCGCCGCCACAATGGAGAGCAGGTAATTCTGGCCCCGCTCGTCCGGCGCAATGGCCACTTCCGGCGCAATGGGGAAGTGCTTGGCGTGCCGGGACAGCCGTCCTCCGGGAGGCGCTTCCGGCGGGCGCTGGGCGATGAGACGCTCGGAGAGTTCGTGTTCCACGATGGCCGCCATTTCCCGGGTGATTTCCTGTTCCCCCACGTCCAGTAGGACAAAGCTATCCAGGGCGTAGCCGTGCTTGGTGGTGTGAATCTTGGCGTCCACGATGTTGTAGCCCGCCCGGCCGAAAAAGCCGCAGAGCCGGGCGAAGAGATCGGGCTGGTCCGGGGTGTACACCATCACCTGGAGGGCGCAGGTGGGGGAGTTTTCCCCATGGCGCAGGCGGGTTTTGACCACCGGAGCTTCACTGTTGATGCGGTAATGGAGACAGCGGGTGTGCCAAGCGATTTCCTCCGCGGAATGGCGCAGGAAATAGACGGTATCCAACTGCTTCCAGAGCCGTTCGTGCACCGAGTCGGAAAGGGCGAAGTAGCGCAGGAGACGCAGGGCTTCCTGCTGCCGTTCCTGGATGACCCCCTTGGGTTCCGGGGCTTCCCCCTTTTCCAGGAGATTCATGGTCATGCCGTACAGGTCTTCCAGGAGCTTGCCTTTCCAGGCATTCCAGACCTTGGGGCTGGTGCCCCGGATGTCTGCCACGGTGAGCAGGTAAAGGGCGGTGAGATGGCGCGGGTCCTGGACCCGGGCGGCAAAGGCGGCGATTACCTCCGGATTGGAGATGTCCTCCTTTTGCGCTACCTGGGACATGACCAGGTGGGCCCCCACCAGCCAGACCACCAGTTCCGTGTCTTCGGCCGACATGCCGTGGGCTTCGCAGAATTCCTGGGCGTCTTTTTGCCCCAGGGCCGAGTGATCCCCCCCCCGGCCCTTGGCAATGTCGTGGAAGAGGGCGGCGACAAAGAGTACCCAGTGGCGCTCGAAGCTGTTGATGAGCCGGGAGCAGAGGGGGTATTCGTGGGCGAATTCGTCCATGGTGAAGCGGCGCACATTGCGCAGCACCTGGAGAATGTGTTGATCCACCGTGTAGGCGTGGAACAGGTCATGCTGCATCTGGCCCACCACCTGGCCGAAATTGGGCAGGTAGCGGCCCAGAATGCCGTACTGGTTCATGCGCCGGAATTCGTGGACGATGCCCTGGCGCTGCTGGAAGAGGCGGATGAAGCAGACCCGGTTGGCCGGATCGGCCCGGAAGGCGTCGTCAATGAGCAGCCGGGCCCGCCACAGAGCCCGCAGGGTGCGGGCGGTCATGCCCCGCAGTTCCGGGTGCTGTTCCAGCATGAGGAAGGCTTCCAGCAGGGTGCCCGGGCGCTTCTGGAAAATGTCTTCCTCAATCACGTCCAGCAGGCCGTGGTTGTTCTGGAAACGGTCGTTGAGGGCTTCCGGCGCTTGTTCCGGGGGCGGGAAAATGGCGGCCCCCAGGTTCTGCATGAGAATGACGTTGAGTTGGGTGACCAGCTTGGCGGTACGGTAAAACCGCTGCATGAGCATTTCGCTGGCCCGCCGGGTGGCGGTGGCCTTGTAGCCCAGCTGTTCCGCCAGGGGTTCCTGGTAGTCGAAGAGTATCCGGTCTTCCCGGCGCCCCGCCACGATGTGTAGCCGGGTACGAATGGTCTCCAGCTGGCTCTGGGCCTGCTCTAGGGCATAGACCTCTTCCTGGGTGATGAAACCGTGTTTTTCCAGGTCCTGCCAGCTGTGGCCGTAACCGGCGGCCCGGGCAATCCATAGCACCAGTTGCAGGTCCCGCAAGCCCCCCGGGCTTTCCTTGGTATTGGGTTCCAGGGCGAAGGGGGTTTCCTGGTAGCGGACGTAACGCTCTTCCTGCTCCAGTTTCTTGGCCTTGAAAAAGGCCTGGGGATTGAGGCGGGAGCGCAGCCCTTCGCCAAAGTGCCGAAACAGCTCTGGGTCCCCGGTGAGTAGCCGGGTTTCGATGAGGGCGGTTTGGACGGTGATGTCCCCTTCCGCCTCCTTCAGACACTCGTCCACGGTTCGGACGCTGTGGCCGATTTCCAGGCCGATGTCCCAGAAAAGGCTGATGAGGGATTCCAGGCGGTGGGCCAGTTCCTCATCCGGGGCGCCGGGTAGGAGAATGAGCAGATCGATGTCGGAGGCAGGGTAGAGTTCCCCCCGGCCATAGCCCCCCACCGCCACCAGATCCACGCTTTCCGGAAAGCCCTGATCCCGCCAGAGCTGGCGCAACAGGTCATCCACCAGACGGCAGCGGGCCTTAAGCAGGGCCTGGGCGTCTCCGGTTTCCAGATAAGTGGCGCACAGGGCCGCCTGGCCCTCCTTCAACTGCTGTTTGTATTCCAGAATTGGAGCGGGGGCGGGAGAGGGGCTGACCACGTTTAAATCCAATCGGGTTTGGGGCGGCAGTTGGGGGACAGGGTCAGCACATCTACGCCGGTTTCCGTAACCAGGATGGTGTGTTCCCATTGGGCGGAGAGGCTGTGGTCCTTGGTGACGATGGTCCAGCCGTCCGCCAATTCCCGGATGGCGGCCTTGCCCGCGTTGAGCATGGGTTCAATGGTGAAAATCATGCCCGGCTTGAATTCCAGACCCGTACCGGCCTTGCCGTAGTGGAGTACCTGGGGATCTTCGTGGAAGTTCCGGCCGATGCCGTGGCCGCAGAATTCCCGCACCACGGAAAAGCCGTTCTTTTCCGCATATTTCTGGATCACTTCCCCGATATCCCCCAGATGGGCGCCGGGTTTCACCTGGGCGATGCCCAGCCACATGGAATCAAAGGTGACTTCGCAGAGGCGCTTGGCCTGGATGGAGCAGTCCCCCACCTGGTACATGCGGCTGGTGTCCCCGTGGAAGCCGTCCTTGATAACCGTGATATCCAGATTGACGATATCCCCGCTCTTCAATACCCGGTCCCCCGGAATGCCGTGGCAGACCTGATGATTCACCGAGGTGCAGATGGACTTGGGGTAGGGGGTGTAGCCGGGAGGGGCGTAATTCAGGGGAGCGGGGATGCAGCCTTGCACATCCACCATGAGTTCGTGGCAGAGCCGGTCGATTTCCCCGGTGGTGACCCCGGGCTTGATATAGGGATCGATGTAATCCAGCACATCCGCCGCCAGACGGCAGGCGATGCGCATTTTCTCGATTTCTTCGGGAGTTTTTATGCTGACGGACATTGTCTATGTTCTGTGTCTAAAGTGAAAAGGATATATAACCGACCCCGCTTAGGCAATTTCCCAGGCCTTTGGTTGCCTAGTTCCCGGGATGATTGGGGGATCGGGCGAGAAAATAATCAGGCCGCCCCTTAGCAAAGGGCGACGGGATTCCCTTCTGCCTTTGCCAAAAAAGCAAAGCGCCAATTTGGAAGCAGGCGAAATGGGAGGGGACGCCGGGGGTTAGAAATACGCTCTGGCGCGGCATGTGACAAGTTCGGGTGAGGGAAGATTTTGATTGAAACCGGTTTGGTGATAGAATCCCGCAGCTTTTTTAGGGCGCTCGCCTTAAAAAAAGCGGTTGCCGGAAATGGTTCCGGCGATCTATTACTCACATCCACCTTTCCAGGGTGCCCGCTTTGCGGGTCGCAATTGGTGGATGGCGGTTAAACCCTTTAGGAGATGCAAATGTCTGTATCCATGCGCCAAATGCTGGAGGCCGGTGTCCACTTCGGCCACCAAACCCGTTTCTGGAACCCGAAAATGGCGCCTTTCATTTTCGGCGCCCGCAACAAGATTCACATCGTGAATCTGGAAAAGACCCTGGTCAAATACAACGAAGCCATGGACTTCGTGCGTAAGCTGGCCGCCAACAAGGGCACCATCCTCTTCGTCGGTACCAAGCGTCAGGCCCGTGAAATCGTGGCCGAAGAAGCCCAACGGGCTGCCGCTCCCTTCGTGGATCAACGCTGGCTGGGCGGTATGCTCACCAACTTCAAGACCGTGAAGCAGTCCATCAAGCGTCTGAAGGACACGGAAGTCATGGCCGAAGACGGCACCTTCGAACGTATCGGTAAGAAGGAAGCCCTGCTGAAGCAACGGGAACTGGACAAGCTGAACAAGTCCATCGGCGGTATCAAGGACATGAACAACCTGCCCGACGCCCTGTTCGTGATCGACGTTGGCTACCACAAAATTGCCATCACCGAAGCCAACAAGCTGGGTATCCCGGTCATCGGCGTGGTGGATACCAACCACACCCCGGACGGCGTGGATTACGTCATTCCCGGTAACGACGACTCCTCCCGCGCTATCCGCCTCTACGCCCGTGGCGTGGCCGATGCCATCCTGGAAGGCCGTAGCCAATCTCTGCAAGAGATTGTGGCCGCCGGTGAAGACGAATTCGTCGAAGTCGAAGAAGAACAGGCTGAATAACAGGCTTTAAAGGGAACGGCACGGCCGTTCCCTTTGTTATTTGATTTCAATGGTAAGGGCGCCTCCAGGGGCGCCCTTACAGCAGCAATCGGAGAAAAGAATGGCAGCTATCACTGCGGCAATGGTTAAAGAATTGCGGGAAAAGACCGACGCTCCCATGATGGAGTGCAAGAAGGCTCTGACGGAAGCCGACGGGGACATGGCCAAGGCTGAGGAAATCCTCCGGGTCAAGCTGGGCAACAAGGCTTCCAAGGCCGCTGCCCGGGTCGCCGCCGAAGGTGTGGTGGGTATCTACATCGCCGCTGACGGCAAGTTGGGTTCCATCGTGGAAGTCAATTGCGAAACTGACTTCGTGGCCAAAAACGACGATTTCCTGGCTTTTGTGAAGAATCTGGCCGAACTGGTGGCCCAGAAGAATCCGGCCGACGTGGCTGCTCTGTCCGCCCTGGACATCAACGGCACCCCGGTGGATGCGGTGCGCACCAACCTGATCGGCAAGATCGGTGAAAACATGACCATCCGTCGCTTTGAACGGGTGGAAGGCAAGGGCAAGCTGGCCTCCTACGTGCACGGTGGCGCCAAGATCGGCGTGCTGGTGGATCTGGTGGGTGGGGAAGAAGTCCTGGCCAAGGATGTGGCCATGCATATCGCCGCTTCCAAGCCCAAGGCCCTGGATGCTTCCGGTGTGGATCCGGAACTGATCGCCACCGAACGCCGCGTGGCCGTGGAAAAGGCCAAGGAAGCGGGCAAGCCCGAAGCCATGCTGGAAAAGATTGCCGAAGGCACGGTGCAGAAGTATCTGCGGGAAGTTACCCTGATGGGCCAGATTTTCGTGAAGGCGGAAGACGGCAAGCAAACCATCGAACAGCTGTTGAAGGCCCATAACGCTTCCGTGGCCGGCTTCAACCTGTACGTGGTGGGCGAAGGGATCGAAAAGAAGGTCACCGACTTCGCTGCTGAAGTGGCCGCCCAAGCCGCCGCTGCTGCCAAGAAGTAAGTTCAATTTCCCAAGAGGGCCGATCATTTATGTCAGATTCCACCTGTACCCCGGTTTATAAGCGCATCCTGTTGAAGCTGAGCGGCGAGGCCCTGATGGGCGGCGACGCTTACGGCATCAATCGCCAGACCATTTCGGAGATTGTGGCCGAGATCAAGGATGTGGCGGCGCTGGGGGTGGAAATTGGCGTGGTGATCGGCGGTGGCAACATCTTCCGTGGCGTGGCGCCGGCGGCTACCGGGATGGACCGGGCCACGGCCGACTACATGGGGATGTTGGCCACCGTCATGAATGGTCTGGCTTTACAGGACGCCATGCGTTTGGCGGGTCTCAATAGCCGGGTCCAATCCGCCCTGGATATCGAGCAGGTGGTGGAGCCCTATATTCGGGGCAAGGCCATCCGTTATCTGGAGCAGGGTCGGATCGTGATTTTTGCCGCCGGGACGGGGAATCCGTTTTTTACCACCGACACGGCGGCGGCCTTGCGGGGCGCGGAAATCGGCGCCCAGATTGTGCTGAAGGCCACTAAGGTGGATGGGATTTATACGGCGGATCCGAAAAAAGATCCGTCCGCCACCCGCTACGACAAAATTTCTTTTGACGAGGCGATTAATCGGAATCTGGCTGTCATGGACGCCACCGCTTTCGCCTTGTGCCGTGATCAAAAACTGCCGATCAACGTCTTTTCCATCTTCCATCCGGGCGCCCTGAAGCGGGTTGTGCTGGGTGAGCCGGAAGGCACGTTGGTCTATTGCTGAGGGAGTGAGTGCGATGATTTCCGAACTGAAGAAAGTCACCGAACAAAAGATGCAGAAGTCCATCGAAGCCCTGAAGCATGACCTGGCCAAGGTCCGCACGGGCCGGGCCCACGTCGGCCTGCTGGACCATGTGCAGGTGGATTACTACGGCAGCATGATGCCGATCAACCAGGTGGCCAATGTGACCCTGGTTGATTCCCGGACCCTGGGGGTGCAAGCCTGGGAAAAGACCATGGTGGCCAAAGTGGAAAAGGCTATCCGAGAATGTGATCTGGGCCTGAATCCGGCCACCCAGGGCGATTTAATCCGGGTGCCCATGCCTCCCCTGACGGAAGAACGCCGCCGGGACCTGACCAAGGTGGTGAAGAGTGAAGGGGAAAATGCCAAGATCGCCGTGCGCAATCTGCGCCGGGACGGGAACAACACCCTGAAGGAAGCTCTGAAGGCCAAGGAAGTGGCCGAAGACGAAGAACGTAAGGCCCAGGAAGACATCCAGAAGCTCACCGACAAGTACATCGCCGAGGTGGACAAGCTGGTGGCCCAGAAAGAAACCGAACTGATGGCGGTCTGAGCGCCATTTCGGCTCGCTCTGGAATTCGGGGAATGTCGGTATTTTCCAGCTCCACCCAGGATATTCCGTCCACCTCCCGGGTGCCCCGGCATGTGGCCATCATCATGGATGGCAACGGCCGTTGGGCAAAGAAGCGCTTCCTCCCCCGTTTCGCCGGCCATACCAAGGGTGTGGCCGCGGTACGGGAAACGGTGCGCACCTGTTTGGATCTGGGCATTGAGTATCTGACCCTTTTTGCCTTCAGTTCCGAGAACTGGCGGCGTCCCGAAGAAGAAGTTTCCCTGCTCATGCAGTTGTTCATGAAGGCGCTGCGCCAGGAAGTGGACCGGCTTCATGAGCACCGGGTGCGGCTGCGGGTGGTGGGCGACTTGTCCCGCTTCGATCCGGCCCTTCAGGAACTGATCCGGGAAGGGGAGCGCTGCACCGGGGGCAACAAGCGCCTGACCCTGACCATTGCGGCCAATTACGGCGGGCGCTGGGATATTTTGCAGGCCGCCAACCGGCTGGCTCAGGCCCATCCGGAAAAGGCTGGGCATTGGCGGGAAGGGGATCTGGAGCCCTGGCTGGCTATGGCCTACGCGCCGGAGCCGGATCTGTTCATTCGTACCGGAGGGGAAAAGCGCATCAGCAACTTCCTCCTCTGGCAATTGGCCTATACGGAATTTTATTTCACCGACACCCTGTGGCCCGAGTTCAATGAAGGGGCCCTGAAGGCGGCGGTGGCCTCCTTTGCTTCCCGGGAGCGGCGTTTTGGCCGCACCAGCGAACAACTGACTCCGTCTGGTGGCGACGAGGAGCGGAATAAGGACGTGCGCCGTGCTTAAGCAACGGGTGATTACGGCCATTTTTCTTCTGGCGGGCTTTCTCGGCGCCGTGTTTTATCTCCCCTCCTTAGGTTGGGCTGGCGTAGTCACCCTGGTGGCGGCCCTGGCGGCCTGGGAGTGGGGCGGTCTTTTGGGATGGTCGCCCCGGAACCGGGTGGCGGGGGGTGTAGGGTTTGCCCTGCTCGGCGCCGGGCTGCTGCTGGCCTTTCCCTTTCTAAGGGAGTCGGGGATGGCCTCTGGCTCCGTGGGCTCTGGGGTTAAGGGCCTCTATCTACTGTCCCTGGTGTTCTGGTGTGGGTTGGTGCCCCCCTGGTTTCGCCATCATTGGAAAATTTCTGTCCCCGGCCTGGGAGTAGGGGTGGGGCTGGTAGTGCTGCTGCCCACCTGGCTGGCTCTGATTCAGTTGCGTACCCTGGGGGGCGGAGCCCTCCTGGCCTTGATGGCTACCGTGTGGATTGCGGATATCGCCGCCTATTTTTCCGGCCGGGCCTTCGGTAAACACAAGCTGGCGCCCAGCATCAGCCCGGGAAAGACCTGGGAAGGGGCCCTGGGGGCCTTGGTGGGGGTCGAAGTCTATGGCTTTATTCTGAGGACTGCGTTCCCTGGATTTTTGCCGTCTTTGCAAAGCTGGCAGGTCCTGTTGGGCCTGGCCGTGGTGACCGCCATCAGTATCTTTGGCGATCTTTTCGAGTCCCTGTTGAAACGACAGGCGGGGCTCAAGGACAGCAGCCAGTTGCTGCCCGGCCATGGGGGGGTGCTGGACCGTATCGACAGTCTGACTTCCACCTTGCCCTTGTTCGCCCTGGGACTCTTCTGTCTCTGATTTTTCCATGTCACCTCAAAATTTGACTATCCTGGGTTCCACCGGCTCCATCGGGGTGAGTACCCTGGATGTGGTTCGTCGTCATCCCGACCGTTATCGCATTACCGCCCTTTGCGCCCATCGTCAGGTGGCCCGCCTGGCGGAGCAGTGTGCCGAATTTAAGCCCGCCTACGCGGTGTTGCGGGACGAGGCCCTGGCCGCCGAATTGCGCCAGCGGCTAGGGGATTTGCCCACCCAGGTGCTGTGGGGGCCGGAGGCCCTGGAGCGCATGGCGGCTCTGCCGGAGGTGGATGGGGTCATGGCGGCCATTGTGGGAGCCGCCGGGCTGGCGCCCTCCCTGGCAGCGGCTCGGGCCGGGAAAAAGGTTTATTTGGCCAACAAGGAAGCCCTGGTCATGGCTGGCCCCCTGTTTATGGCTACTATTCGGGCCGCAGGGGCCACCCTGCTGCCCATCGACAGCGAACACAACGCCATTTTCCAGTCCCTGCCGGCAGGCTATACCGGAGACTGGGAAGGGGGGGGGGTGCGGCGCTTGCTGCTCACCGCGTCCGGCGGTCCGTTCCGGGCTACGCCTAAGGAAGCCCTGGGCCACATTACTCCGGATCAGGCTTGTGCCCACCCCAACTGGGTCATGGGGCGCAAGATTTCCGTGGATTCCGCCACCATGATGAACAAGGGGCTGGAGGTTATTGAAGCCCATTACCTCTTCGGTGTCCCTCCTGAGCGCATTCAGGTAGTCGTCCATCCCCAGAGCGTGATCCATTCCTTGGTGGAATATGTGGATGGCTCGGTGCTGGCGGAGTTGGGAAATCCGGATATGCGGACCCCCATTGCCCAGGCCCTGGCTTATCCGGAGCGTTTTACTTCCGGGGTGGGGCCGCTGGACCTCTTCCAGATTGGGCGTCTGGATTTCGAGGCCCCGGATTTTGAGCGCTTCCCCTGTTTGCCCCTGGCCTATCGGGCCCTAGAGGCGGGGGGCAGCGCTCCTGCCATACTTAACGCGGCCAACGAAGTGGCGGTTCAGGCTTTTCTGGAAGGACGTTTGCCCTTCCTGGAAATCTCCCGGGTGATCCGGGAGGTGATGGACCGGTTGCCAGCCCAGCCGCTCCACGCCCTGGCGGATGTGCTGTCTGCCGATCGACAGGCTCGGTCCCTGGCGGAAGCGGCCCTGGTGGCGGAGCAACCTCTTGGCTAACGCCCTGTTTTATCTGGCCGCCTTTGCCTTTGTTTTGGGGGTATTGGTGGTGGTCCATGAGCTGGGCCACTTTACCCTGGCCAAGCTTTGCGGCGTCAAAGTGCTGCGCTTTTCCGTGGGCTTCGGTAAGGTGCTGTGGAGCCGCCGCTGGGGGCCGGATCGGACCGAGTGGGTGCTGTCTGCCTTCCCCTTAGGGGGCTACGTAAAAATGCTGGACGAGCGGGAAGGGCCGGTGGCGGAAGACGAGCTGCCCCGGGCCTTCAATCGCCAGTCCTTGGGAAAGCGCTTCGCCATTGTGGCCGCTGGCCCCCTGGCCAATCTGTGCCTAGCGGTCTTGGTGTATTGGGCCATGTTCTGGCACGGCATGGAGGAACTGCGCCCCCTGCTGGGGAACCCTCCCGCCGGAACGGCCGCCGCCATGGCGGGCATCCGCAATGGGGACTTGGTGGAGCGGGTCGGGGATACCCCGGTGGCGACCTGGCAGGCCCTGCGTTGGGAAATTTTACGCAAAGGGGTGAAGCAGCCGGGAGGTTCCGCCCCATTGGCCCTCCAGGCTAGGGACGCCCAGGGGCGCCCGGTGTGGCGCTACCTGGATATTTCCCCCCTTGGTAAGAGCGGCTTTCAGGGGGATCCCATGGGGGTGTTGGGGGTGCAGTTCTTCCAACCCGACATGGCCCCTGTGGTGGGGCGGGTCAGCCCGGGGTCCGCTGCGGACAAGGCCGGTATGCAGGCCGGTGACCGGATTCAAGCTATTGAGGGTAAGCCTACGGCCCAGTGGCAGGCGGTAGTGGCCCTAATTCGCCCGGCCGCTGGTCGTCCCCTGCATTTTCAGATTTTGCGTCGCTCTCAGCGGCTGGACTTGGTGGTAACCCCCGTGGCTACATCGACGGATGGGGGCAGGGTTGGCCGCATCGGGGTAGAGGTGCAAGGGGTGGGCATTTCCCGGGATCGGGTGTTCGTGACTCTGGACTACGGTCCCCTGGGATCTCTGCGTAAGGCGCTGGCGGAAACCTGGGCCCAGTCCAGCATGAGCGTGGTCATGATGGGCAAAATGCTTACCGGCACGGTTTCCTGGCGCAATTTGAGCGGCCCGGTGACCATTGCGGACTACGCAGGCCAGTCCGCCCGCATGGGGTGGCTTTATTACTTCCAGTTCCTGGCCTTGGTGAGCGTCAGCCTGGGAGTGTTGAACCTGCTGCCCATCCCGATTCTGGATGGGGGGCATTTGCTGTATTATATGGCGGAGTTCATCAGACGAAAGCCGCTCTCCCAGCGCACCATGGAGATCGGGCAACAAATCGGGCTGGCATTGCTCCTGGCAATGATGGCCTTCGCCTTCTTCAATGATATCAATCGATTGATTTCCGGCTGAATATGAAAAAAAACCTGCTGGCTGGGTTGATTGCGGGGCTCTTTGCTTCCGCCGCCTACGCCTTCAACCCCTTTGTGGTTAAAGATATCCGCGTCGAAGGCATCCAGCGGACCGAAGCCGGTACGGTGTTCAGCTATCTGCCCGTCAAAGTGGGCGATACCTTGGACGACGAAAAAGCCTCCCAGGCCATTAAGGCCCTGTTTGCCACGGGCTTTTTCAAAGACGTGCGCATCGAGATCGACAAGGATGTGATGGTGGTGGTGGTGGAAGAACGCCCCGCCATTTCCCAGGTGGATTTTGTCGGGATGAAGGAATTCGACAAAGACACCATCCGTAAGGCCTTCAAGGATATCGGCCTGGCGGAATCCCGCATCTTTGACCGGGCCATCATGGAAAAGGCGGCCCAGGAACTGAAGCGCCAGTACCTTTCCCGGGGGCGCTACTCGGCCAATATCACCACCACGGTCACGCCCTTGGAGCGCAACCGGGTCTCCATCAACTTCAATGTGGATGAGGGTGAGGCGGCCAAGATCAAGCAGATCAACATTGTGGGCAACAAGGTGTTTAAGGAAAAGGAGCTGCTGGACCTTTTCCAACTGCGTACCCCCAATTGGCTGACCTGGTACACCAAGAACGATCAGTATTCCAAGCAAAAGCTTTCGGCGGACTTGGAATCTCTGCGCTCCTTCTATCAGAATCAGGGCTACCTGGACTTCAACGTGGAGTCCACCCAGGTTTCCATTACCCCGGATAAGAAGGATATTTACATTACCGTTTCCCTCTCGGAAGGGGAACGGTACATGGTGTCCGCCGTCAAGGTGGCAGGGATTCTGCCCATTCCTGACGAGGAATTCCATAAGCTGGTGACGGTCAAGCCCGGAGATGTTTTCTCCCGGGAAAAGCTGAACGATTCCATAAAGGCCATTACGGACCGTCTGGGTAACGACGGCTACGCCTTCGCCAACGTTAATGCGGCGCCGGATATCGACAAGGAAAAGCGCCTGGTGGCCTTCACCCTGTTTGTGGATCCGGGCAAGCGGGTTTACGTGCGCCACGTCAATATCGCGGGCAACAGCAAGACCAAGGATGAAGTGATTCGTCGGGAAGTACGCCAGATGGAAGGGGGCTGGTATGACGCACAAAAGGTCAGCCTGTCCCGGGAACGGATCGACAAGCTGGGCTATTTCTCCGATGTGACGGTGGAAACGCCTCCTGTACCCGGTACCAGCGACCAGGTGGACGCCAATTATGCTGTGACGGAAAAGCCCACCGGCAGTTTGATGCTGGGGGCTGGTTTCTCCAGTTCGGATAAGGTGATTCTGTCTGGTTCTATTTCCCAAGCTAACCTGTTTGGTAGTGGGAAGAATGTCTCTGTTCAGTTGAATACTTCCCATGCCTCCCGGACTATCGGTCTGTCCTATACGGACCCCTATTTCACGGTGGACGGGATTAGTCAGGGTTTTGACATTTATCACCGTACCTACGATCCGTCCCAATCCTATTCCTACACCCAGTCTTACAAAACCGTGTCCACGGGCGGCGGTTTGCGCTGGGGGGTTCCGATCGCGGAAAAGGAATCTATCAGTTTTGGGGTGGCGGTGGATCGGACGGAAGTCACTACCTTTGATGACAGCCGCCAGGTGTACAAGGACTTCGTTTCCGAATTCGGCAACACCAACAGTACCTTCTCCGGCAACGTGGGCTGGGGCCGTGATACCAAGGACAGCTACATTTACCCGACCCGGGGTGGTGTGGCCCGGGCTGGTATTGAAGCTACGGTTCCCGGCGGTACCCTTCGCTATTACAAGCTGAATTTGCAGCGGCAGCAGTACTTCCCCCTGACCAAGAATCTGACCCTGATGCTCAATGGGGAGTTCGGTGCGGGTAACGGTTACGGTGGCCGCCCCCTGCCTTTCTTTAAGAGCTTCTACGCTGGCGGCGTGACCTCTGTGCGGGGCTACGATACCTATACCCTGGGGCCGAAGCAGGATGGTGAGGCTATCGGCGGGACCAAGCGGGTGGTGATGAATGCGGAAGTGCTCTTCCCCATGCCCGGCTTGGGCAAGGACAAATCCGCCCGTATCGGCTGGTTCGTGGACGCGGGCCAGGTGTTTGGTCCCAAGGATGACTTCGGCCGTTATTCGAAATTCTCTGTGGGGGACTTGCGTTATTCCACCGGCCTTTCTCTGGCCTGGTCTTCCCCTCTGGGCCCCTTGCGCTTTAGTATTGCCAACCCGTTGAACAAGAAGGATGACGATAGGACGCAGCGCTTCCAGTTCACCATGGGTACGGTGTTTTGATTTTTGAGGAGAGTTAGCTTGAAAAAGACGCTGATTGCCGGCCTGATTGCCGGAGTGATGGGCCTGGGGATGGTGCAAGCTCAGGCCGCCGAATTGAAAATCGGGTACGTGAATACCCAACGCATCTTCCGGGATGCCCCTGCGGCCGTGAAGGCCCAGAAGAAGCTGGATAGCGAATTCTCCCGCCGGGATCAGGACCTGCAAAAGATGGCGAAGCAGCTCCAGTCCATGCAGGAAAGCCTGGAGAAGAATGGCGTCACCATGTCTGACAGTGATCGGCGCAACAAGGAACGGGATCTGAACGACCTGAACCGGGACTTCCAACGCAAGCAGCGGGAATTCCGGGAAGACCTGAACCTGCGCCAGAACGAAGAAATGGCGGCGGTGCTGGACAAGGCTAACCGGGCGATCAAGAACATCGCGGATAGCGAAAAGTATGATCTGATCCTGCAAGATGTGGTGTGGGTCAGCCCCCGTCTGGATATCACCGATAAGGTGATCAAGGCTCTGGCCGACGGTAAATAATCCGCTCCCAGTCCTATTGCATGCGTTTGGATGAAATCGTCGCCCGCCTCGGCGGGGAGTTGGTCGGGGATGGGGCGACGGAAATCAATCGGGTCGGCACCCTGGCTACCGCCGGGACCGGCCAGATTTCTTTTCTGGCCAATCCCAAGTACCGCTCCCAGCTGGTGGATACCCGGGCCGCTGCGGTTATCGTTCCCCCCGCCCTGGCGGGGGTGACGGAGCGTCCCTGTATCCTTCATCCCCAGTCCTACACCTACTATGCCCGGGTAGCCCAGTTGCTCTACCCCCGGGCGGTACCCGCCCTGCCCATCCATCCTTCCGTGCAAATGGGAGAAGGGGTGGTACTGGGGGACGGGGTGGTGATCCACGCCGGATGTGTGCTGGGGGGCGGGGTGGAGATAGGAGCGGGCAGTGTGCTCTACCCCAATGTATCTATCTATGCCGGATGTGTGGTGGGGCGGCGTGCCATCATCCACAGCGGTGCGGTCATCGGGGCGGACGGCTTTGGCTTTGCCAAGGACGGGGACGCCTGGCTGAAAATTCCCCAGGTGGGCCGGGTGGTTATTGGGGACGATGTGGAAATCGGTGCCAACACCACCATTGACCGGGGCGCCATCGACGACACGGTGATCGGTAACGGGGTCAAGCTGGATAACCAGATTCAGGTGGGCCACAACGTGACTATCGGTGAACACACCGCCATGGCGGGCTGTGTGGGCATTGCGGGGAGCGCCCACATCGGTCGTCGCTGCACCGTAGGGGGCGGCGCCATTATCCTGGGGCATCTGACCTTGGCTGACGACGTCCATGTCTCCGCCGGGACCATGGTGACCAAAAGCCTGCCCAAGCCGGGCCAATACACCGGGGTTTTCCCCGTGGAAGACCACGACGCCTGGCTAAAAAATGCGGCCCATCTGCGCCATCTGACCCGCATGGCCAAGCGCATGGACGAATTAGAGAAAAAACTCGAACAATTGGAGAATAAATCTTGAATCAACTGGATATCCACCAGATTTTGACTTATCTGCCTCACCGCTATCCCATCCTCCTGGTGGATCGGGTGCTGGACTGCGAACCGGGCAAGACCATCCATGCGATCAAGAATGTGTCCATTAACGAACCCTTCTTCCAAGGGCACTTTCCCCACCATCCGGTCATGCCTGGGGTTCTGATCCTGGAAGCCCTGGCCCAGGCCGCCGCGATCCTGTCCTTTCAGACACTGAACTCCAAACCGGATGAAAATTCCGTCTATTACTTTGTTGGCATCGACGGCGCCCGGTTCAAGAAGCCCGTCAGCCCGGGGGATCAGCTCAATCTCCATGTGGAAGTGGTGGCCAACAAGCGGGGCATCTGGAAATTCAAGGCTGAAGCCCGGGTGGATGGGCAGGTAGCCACGGAAGCCGAACTCATGTGCACCGTGCGTGCCATTGACTGAGCCGGAACGGCCATGATCCATCCCACCGCCATTATTGCGCCCGGCGCCCAGCTCGGCGAAAACGTCAGTGTCGGCCCCTACAGTGTGATCGGCGAGCATGTGCAGATCGGGGACAATACGGTCATCGGTCCCCACGTGGTGATCGCTGGACACACTACCCTGGGTTGCGACAACCGGGTGTTCCAGTTTGCTTCCCTGGGGGATGAGCCCCAGGACAAGAAGTATGCGGGAGAACCGACCCGGCTGGAAATCGGGGATCGGAACACCATTCGGGAATTCTGCACCTTTAATACGGGCACGGCCCAGGACGCCGGGGTGACCCGGGTGGGTAACGACAACTGGATCATGGCCTACGTGCACATCGCCCATGATTGCCAGGTGGGCAGCAAAACCATTTTTGCCAACAACGCCCAGATTGCCGGGCACGTCCACGTGGACGACCACGCCATTCTCGGCGGTTTCACGGCGGTGCACCAGTTCGTGCGCATTGGTGCCCATTCCATGACGGGTCTGGGGACCGTGCTGTTCCAGGATCTGCCGCCCTACGTTACCGCGGCGGGCAACACCGCATCCCCTTACGGCATCAATAGCGAAGGGCTGCGTCGCCGGGGCTTTTCCTCCGAATCCATCATGGCCTTGAAGCGGGCCTATCGCACCCTCTACAAGGCCGGTCTGACCCTGGAAGAAGCCAAGGCCAAGTTGGAAGAGGAATCGGTGGCCCATCCGGAAATTCAGCTGCTGCTGGATTTCCTCGGGGTTTCCAAACGCGGCATCGTGCGCTGACGCCATGGGGGGGAGACCGATGCGCATCGCCATGGTGGCGGGGGAAGCCTCTGGGGATTTGCTGGCCAGCCACCTGATTGGCGCTCTGAAACAACGGGTGCCGGATGCCCAGTTCGTCGGCATTGGGGGCCCCAAAATGGTGGCCCAGGGCTTTGATGCCTGGTGGCCCCTGGAAAAGCTGGCGGTGCGGGGTTACGCGGAGGTGCTGCGCCACTACCGGGAAATCGTGGGTATCCGTTCCAGCCTGCAAAAGCGCCTGCTGGCCAACCCGCCGGATGTGTTTATCGGCGTGGATGCTCCGGATTTCAATCTGGCCCTGGAAACCCGGCTGAAGAAGCGGGGGGTGCCCACGGTCCATTACGTCAGCCCCTCCATCTGGGCCTGGCGGGCCAAGCGCATCCACAAGATCGGCGCCGCCGTCTCCCGGATGCTGTGCCTGTTCCCCTTCGAGCCGGAACTCTATGAGGCCCGGGGCATTCCGGTGACCTACGTGGGCCATCCCCTGGCGGACATCATTCCCCCGGACATTAACCGCAAGGCTTATCGGGAAAAACTGGGCCTGCCCCTGGATCGGCCCATCTTCGCCTTCCTGCCCGGCAGCCGCCAATCCGAATTGCAGTTTATGGCGGAAACCTTTGTGGAAACCGCCCGGCAGATTCTGGTGCGTCTGCCCCAGGCCCTGTTCCTGGTGCCCCTGGCTACCCGGGAAACCCGGCTCCAGTTCGAAACCGCTATTTACAACCGGCAGGCCGGGCAGTTGCCCTTCAAATTGCTTTTTGGTCATGCCCACGATGCCATGGCGGCTGCCGATACGGTGCTGGTGGCCAGCGGTACCGCCACCCTGGAAGCCGCACTGATCAAGCGTCCCATGGTCATTGCCTATCGCATGGCCCCTGCCTCCTGGCGGCTCATGAAGCGGATGAAATATCAGCCTTGGGTGGGGCTGCCCAACATCCTGTCCCGCTGCTTTGTGGTGCCCGAGTTTCTCCAGGAGGATGCCACTCCGGAAAACCTGGCCCAGGCCCTGGTCAATGAACACCAGGACAAGGTGGTGCGGGCCAAGGTGGAAGGCCAGTTTGCCCAATTGCACCAACAGTTGCGCCAGAATACGGCGGAAAAAGCGGCCCAGGCGGTATTGAGCCTGGTACCCGGCTGGCGGACGGGAGCCCCCCGTGGCACTACAGTGGTTTGATGGCCTAATCTGCGGCCTGGATGAGGCGGGTCGGGGCCCTCTGGCGGGGCCGGTGGTGGCGGCTGCCGTGATTCTGGACCCGGCTCGTCCCATCGTCGGGCTTAACGACTCCAAAAAGCTGTCCGCCAAAAAGCGGGAGGCTCTGGCCCTGGAAATCAAGGAAAAGGCCCTGGCCTGGGGCATCGGTTCCGCCTCGGCGGCAGAAATTGACGCCATTAACATCCTTCAAGCCTCTTTTCTAGCCATGACCCGGGCCTATGCCCAGCTGGCCGTGCCGGCGGAAAAGGCCCTGGTGGACGGCAACCGCTGCCCGAAACTCCCTGTGGCGACGGAAGCCGTGGTGAAGGGGGACGGGAAAATCGCCTGTATCGCCGCCGCCTCCATTCTGGCCAAAACCTCCCGGGACGCCACCATGCTGGCCCTGCATCAGGAATACCCGGAATACGGCTTCGACCACCACATGGCCTATCCCACCGCCGAGCATCTGGCCATTCTGGAACGCCTGGGGCCGACTTCGGACTATCGCCGTTCCTTCGGACCGGTGAAGCGCTGGCTGGCTGCCCACGGGCAGGGCTGAAGCTTTCTAGGCTGCCATGACAGATCGCTCTCTTCACCTCATCCAATCCGCCGACAACCCCCTCTACCGCCAGTTGCGCAAGCTTTGCCAGTCTTCCCGGGAGCGGCGCAAGGCGGGGCAGGTGGTGCTGGACGGCATGCACCTGATCCAGGCCTATGAAGCCCAGTGGGGCCCGGTGGCCCAGTTATGGGTCCGGGAAGGGGATCGGGAACGGGGAGAAATCGGCGCTTTTCTGACCGCCCATCCGGAGCGTCGCCCTTTGTTTCTGGCGGATAAGCTCATGGGGGACCTGGGGGTGGTGGAAACCCCCAGCGGCATCATGGCCGTTATTCCTGCTCCGGAAGCCGATCAGGCTCCCGGCTATCAGGAAGATACGGTGCTTTTGGACGGGGTGCAGGACCCGGGCAATCTGGGCTCCATCCTGCGCAGCGCCGCGGCCGCAGGTTTCCGCCAGGTGTTGCTGTCTTCCGACTGTGCCCAGGCCTGGGCGCCGAAAACCCTGCGGGCCGGGCAGGGCGCCCACTTTCTCCTGCGTATTTACGAACACCAAGAACTGGTGCCGTTTTTGGGCGCATTCCAGGGGGCCGTAGCGGTGACCAGCCTGGCTGCCCGGGAGAGTCTGTACCGCCTCGAACTGCCGTCCCCCGTGGCTTGGATATTTGGCTCGGAAGGCCAGGGAGTGAGCCCGGCCGTGGCGGCCACGGCCACCCATCTGGTCAAGATTCCCATGCCCGGGGCCTGCGAGTCCCTCAATGTGGCCGCGGCCGCTGCCATCTGCCTCTTCGAGACGGTACGGCGACGCCTGGAAGGCTGCTGATCGGCCAGGGCTTCCGTTTCCCTGGAAACTGGGGGGGCGGGAGCCGCCCGGGCTGGGCCCGAGCAGTTCCCCGCAACCGTTCTCCCCTCAGTAGGTCACCCGGTCCAGCTTTACTTCCTGCATGATGGTGGTGGAAATTTCCTCGATGGACTTGGTGGAAGAGTCCAGCCAATGAATGCCCGCGATGCGCATCATTTTTTCCGCTTCCCGCACCTCGTAACGACAGTTTTCCAGGGCCGCGTATTTACTGTTGGGGCGCCGTTCACTGCGAATTTGATGGAGCCGTTCCGGCTGAATGGTCAGGCCGAAAAGCTTGCTCCGATGGGTGGTTAAGGCTTCCGGCAGGTGCATGCGCTCGAAATCTTCCGGAATCAGGGGGAAATTGGCCGCCTTGATGCCGAACTGCATGGCTAGATAAAGGCTGGTGGGGGTTTTGCCGCAGCGGGAAACCCCCACCAGGATCACGTCCGCTTCCGCCAGCCCCTGGTTAGTAACCCCGTCGTCGTGGGCCAGGGTGTAGTTGATGGCTTCGATCCGTTGCTTGTAATCGTTGCTGTCCGTGTCCCCGTGGGTACGGCCAATTCTGTGGATGGCCTTAACCCCCAGTTCCACTTCCAGGGGGCGGATGAAGGTGTCAAAAA
Organism: Azospira inquinata; assembly: GCF_018905915.1. Lineage (NCBI taxonomy): Bacteria > Pseudomonadati > Pseudomonadota > Betaproteobacteria > Rhodocyclales > Rhodocyclaceae > Azospira > Azospira inquinata. Next base: position 30,295 of record NZ_CP064782.1, on the reverse strand, counting down.
AGTTCAGGCAGAGGGCGTCGGCCTCGTTGATGATGGCGTTCAGCTGAGGATCCACCAGGGTGCTGAGGACGATGGGGCGGACGCCGTCCTGGCGGGTGACGGCCTGGATGTGGGCCAAACACTCCTGGGCCTTCTCCTGGGTGTTCACGAAGGGCACCCGGACCTGCTTGAGGCGTACCCCTTCAAACTGGGTAAGCAGGCTGTGGCCCATGGTTTCTGCGGTGATGCCGGTACCGTCGGAAATAAAAAAGATACTGCGCGGGATGGGTTGAATCATGGTTTTCCCTAATGAATAGGTCTTTGTGCGGGGAAGGCGATAAAATAACGGTTTCCCGACTTTGGAACAATCAGGAACACACATGAGCGATTACGTAATCGGTTTCGACGAGCTGCGGATGGGTGACGTGGAGCGCGTCGGCGGCAAGAATGCCTCCCTGGGCGAAATGATCAGTCAGCTGGCCAACACGGAAGTGCGTGTGCCCGGCGGCTTTGCCACCACGGCCCAGGCTTACCGCGATTTTCTCGCCCATGCCGGTTTGGCGGACCGTATCCGCGCCGAGCTGGAAAAACTGGACGTGGATGACGTGAACGCCCTGGCCGCTGCCGGGAACCGGGTACGTCAATGGATTGTGGATACTCCCTTCCCGCCCCAGCTGCAACAGGAAATCGCCGATCACTACGCCAAGCTGGTGGCCGACAGCACAGCGGACGCCTCCTTCGCCGTCCGTTCTTCCGCTACGGCGGAAGATTTGCCCGATGCCTCTTTCGCCGGGCAACAGGAAACCTTCCTCAACATTCAAGGCCTGGACAACGTGCTCCACGCCATGAAGGAAGTGTTTGCCTCCCTTTACAACGACCGGGCCATCGCCTACCGGGTGCACAAGGGCTTTACCCATGCGGAAGTGGCTTTGTCCGCTGGGGTGCAACGCATGGTGCGTTCCGACAAGGGCGCCGCCGGGGTGATGTTCACTCTGGATACGGAATCCGGCTTCCGGGAAGCGGTGTTCGTCACCGCCTCCTACGGTCTGGGGGAAACCGTGGTTCAGGGCGCCGTGAATCCGGACGAATTCTACGTCCATAAGCCCATGCTGGCCGCCGGCAACAAGGCCGTGATCCGCCGCAATCTGGGCTCCAAGATGATCAAGATGGTTTTCTCCACGGAAAAGGTGGCGGGTAAATCCACGGTCACCGTGGATGTGCCGGAAGCGGATCGGAACCGTTTCGCCATTACCGATGCGGACGTGGAGGAATTGGCCCGCTACGCTGTGATCATCGAAAAGCATTACGGCCGTCCCATGGATATCGAGTGGGGTAAGGACGGGGTGGATGGCAAGCTCTACATCCTGCAAGCCCGGCCCGAAACCGTGAAGTCCCAGGAAGGCCACGAACGGCTGCAAAAATTCAAACTCAAGTCCTTCTCCAAGGTGCTGGCCTCCGGTCGGGCCATCGGTCAGAAAATCGGTACGGGCCCGGTGCGCATCGTCATGGACCCCTCCGAAATGGACAAGGTCAAGGCGGGCGACGTGCTGGTGGCCGATATGACCGACCCCAACTGGGAACCGGTGATGAAGCGGGCCTCCGCCATTGTCACCAACCGGGGGGGGCGGACCTGTCACGCCGCCATCATTGCCCGGGAACTGGGTATTCCGGCCATCGTGGGCTGCGGTGACGCCACCCACACCCTCGCCGAAGGGGAAGTGGTTACCGCTTCCTGCGCCGAAGGGGATACGGGTCACGTCTATCGGGGCAAGCTGGATTACGAAGTGGTGTCCCGGGATCTGGGGGTCATGCCGGAAATCGGCACCAAGATCATGATGAACGTGGGTAATCCGGAACTGGCCTTTGAATTCTCCCAACTGCCCAACGGGGGCGTGGGTCTGGCCCGTCTGGAATTCATCATCAACAACGTGATCGGCGTCCATCCCAAGGCCATTCTGGAAATCGACCGGCTGCCCGCCTCCAAGCGGGAAGAAATCCTGCGCCGGGCCCGGGGTTACGCTAATCCGGTGGAATTTTTCGTGGAAAAGCTGGTGGAAGGGGTGGCCAACATCGCCGCCGCTTTCTGGCCCAAGCCCGTTATCGTCCGCCTCTCCGACTTCAAGTCCAACGAATACCGCAAGCTTCTGGGCGGTGATCTGTACGAACCGGAAGAAGAAAACCCCATGTTGGGCTTCCGGGGCGCTTCCCGCTACATCGCCACCACCTTCCGGGATTGCTTTGAGCTGGAATGCCGGGCCATGAAAAAGGTGCGGGAAGAACTGGGCCTCACCAACGTGGAACTGATGGTGCCTTTCGTCCGCACCCTGGGCGAAGGCCAAGGGGTGGTGGATCTGCTGGCCGGTCACGGCCTGAAGCAAGGCGAAAACGGTCTGAAGCTCATCATGATGTGCGAAATTCCGTCCAATGCCCTGCTGGCCGAACAGTTCCTGGATATCTTCGACGGCTTCTCCATCGGCTCCAATGACTTGACCCAGCTGACCCTGGGCCTGGACCGGGATTCCGGTCTGGTGGCTTCCCTCTTCGATGAACGGGATCCGGCCGTGAAGACCCTGCTGGCCATGGCCATCGCTGCCGCCAACAAGAAGGGCAAGTACGTGGGGATCTGCGGTCAAGGGCCCTCCGACCACCCGGATCTGGCCGAATGGCTGATGGATCAAGGGATCAGCAGCATTTCCCTGAATCCGGATACGGTGGTGGATACCTGGACCCGTCTGGCTGAACACAAAAAGGCCTAAACCCCGTGGGAGCCGCCTTCTGGTTCTGGCTCCTGCTGGGCATCGCCCTACTGGGTGCCGAGTGGAAACTCGGCACCCTTTTTATTTTGTGGTTCGGGGTGGCGGCGGAATTTGTCGCCCTCATGCTGTGGCTCTATCCCGGGGCCGGTTGGGATGCCCAGTTGTTTCTCTGGGGCGTCACCGGCTGCACCCTGGTGTGGAGCCGTTTCGGCTCCTCCCGTTAGAGGCCGCCGGGCCTAACGCTGGCCGAAGGTGGGGAGGTGAATGCGGTAGGCGATGGAGGCCCAGCGCAGAAAGAAAATCAACCCAGCGGAGAGCCAGGCGGCCAGGCTGGGAGCCACTCCTAGGGCTTGCAGGGCAATGAGGAGCAGGGCGCCAGCCCAAGCGGCGGAGGCGTAAAGCTCGCCGGGCAGAAAGACCAGGGGCACCTGGTTACAGAAAATATCCCGCAGCACCCCGCCGAAAACCCCCGTAATCACCCCCATGAGGCTGGCTACCAGCCAGGGGGCCTCCCATTGGAGGGAAAACTGGGTGCCGATGACGGTGAACAGGGCCAAGCCCAGGGCATCGGGATAGAGGAAGAGCCGGGGCGGAATATTGCGTTTGCGGGCCAGAAAAAAAGTAATGACCCCGGTGGCGAAGGCTGCCACCACATAGGTCTGATCCGCGACCCAGAAAACGTGATGTTGCAGGAGCAGATCCCGCAGGGTGCCGCCTCCCAGGCCCGTGGCCAGAGCCACAGTGACCGTACCCACCAGGTCCAGCCCCTTGCGCTCGGCCTCAAAAACCCCGGTGACCGCGCTGACGGCGACAGCGGCCAGGCCCACCCAGTAGAGTAGCTCGGCCAGGGTCATGCCTTACCCGTTCTTGGTTCGGACCAGGCGTTGCTTTTCCCGCTCCCAATCCCGCTGCTTTTCCGTTTCCCGCTTATCGTGTTGTTTCTTCCCCTTGGCTAGGCCGATTTCCGCTTTGATCCGACCCCGGGTGTAGTGCAGGTTCAGGGGCACCAGGGCGTACCCCGCCCGCTCCACCTTGCCGATCAGCTTATGGATTTGCTCCTCGTGCATGAGCATTTTGCGGGTCCGGGTGGGGTCCGGGCTAATGTGGGTGGAGGCGGTGGGCAGGGGCGTGATGTGCATGCCTAGGAGCCAGAGCTCTCCCCGTTTAATGACCACGTAGGCTTCTTTAAGGTGCACCCGGCCGGCCCGGATGGCCTTGACTTCCCAGCCCTCCAGGCTCAGACCGGCCTCGAGTTTTTCCTCGATGAAGTAGTCGTGGAAGGCCTTCTTGTTATCGGTAATGCTCATGGGACCGGGGTTTCCGCTAAAATCGCTAATTTTACAGGATTCGTAGGGTAGGGCGGGGAATGGCCTTGGTCGAAAAGTCGGTGCTGATCGAAAGAACAGCAGCCCAGATGTTCGAGTTGGTGGATCGGGTGGAAGATTACCCCCAGTTCCTCCCGTGGTGCAGTGGCACTGAGCTAAAAGCCCGGGACGCGGGGCGCACCGTGGCCACGCTCCACATCAACTATCACAGCGTTAAATCCCATTTCACCACGGAAAACGACAAGGAAATCCCGGTGTGGATGAATATCCGCCTGGTGGACGGTCCTTTTCGCCGTCTTGAAGGGCGCTGGCATTTCAAGGCCCTGGGGGACCATGCCTGCAAAATCGAGTTTTCCCTGACCTACGAATTTTCCAGCAAATTTTTTGAAAAGGTGATCGGCCCGGTGTTCAACCACATCGCCGGCACCTTCGTGGAAGCCTTTGTTAAGCGGGCGGAGCAGATTTATGGCTGATAGCAAATTGAACGTGGAAGTGGTCTATGCCCGCCGGGAACGGCAGGAGCTGGTGCGGGTGCAGTTGCCGGAGGGCGCCACGGTGCGCCAGGCGGTGGAAGCCTCTGGGTTGCTCGAGAAGCATCCAGAGTTGGATCTGGCCCAAAACAAGCTGGGGATTTTTTCCAAGCTTTCCAAACCGGAAACGGTGCTGCGGGACCGGGACCGGGTGGAAATCTACCGCCCTTTGATCGCCGATCCCAAGGAAGTGCGCAAGCAGCGGGCGGCGGCGGGCAAGGTCATGAAAAAGGGCGCCGGGGAAAACGAGGCCGCTTAATCGGGATGGAGCAGGGCCGGTGCCGGGGCTTGGGGACGTTTTCCTCGGGCGCTTCTGGTGATGGCCTGTTTCCCCTACCGCGTTGTGTCCGTTGTGTCGTGAGGTGACCAAAGCAAAGGGCCCGGAATGGGCCCTTTTGTTTGTTTCTGGGGGGTCCCGCGAGGGGCTGAACCCGACCTACTTACACCATTCGTTAACCGCTTTTTGCGCCTTGGCGGTTTCCTGGGCTCGCTGGTTATCGTCCAGGAAGTAGCGTTCCCCCTTGTCGTCCATCTGGGCCAGGCGTTGGCCGGATTGGAGCATGGCCAGGTTGCGCTTGGCGGATTCGCAGCTTTCCTTGCGGGCTTTTTCCTGGGCCTGGGCTGCCTGGTCTTTCTTGGCCTTGTCCTGGGCGTCCTGCTGCTGCTTGCGGAAGTCCATTTCCTTTTCCGCAAAGGTTTTTTGGGGCGGGGCGTTATCCGGGGTGCTGGGGGTGGCGATGGTGCGTTTTTGCTGCACCTGGCCCATGGGGGGCTTGTCCGACATCACCGTGTGGCCGTTCTTGTCTTTCCAGGTATAGAGTTCGGCGCCGGCCACCAGGGGTAGGGCCAATAGCAGGCCAGCGAGGAGGGGGGCGAGCCGCCGGGAAGAAGGGATTGCAAGTCTTGCCATATCACTGCTCTTTTCCAGGGTTGTGCTGGGACGTATAATACGTTTTTGAGACTGTGGATCAAAGCTATGCGTTTAATCCAGAAGGCCTTGACGTTTGACGACGTCCTCCTTGTACCCGCCCATTCCAATGTCCTGCCCCGGGATGTGAGCCTGAAATCCCGCCTGACTCGGGATATTTCCCTGAATCTGCCCCTGGTATCCGCCGCTATGGATACCGTGACCGAAGCCCGTCTGGCCATCGCCCTGGCCCAGGAAGGGGGCATCGGTATCGTGCACAAAAACCTGAAGCCGGCGGCCCAGGCGGCCCAGGTTTCCAAGGTCAAGCGTCACGAATCCGGCATTCTCAAAGACCCCATCACCATTCCCCCCAGCATGTCCGTGGGCGAAGTGGTGGAACTGACCCGTCAGCACCATATTTCCGGCCTGCCCGTTATGGAAGGCAAGAAGGTGGTGGGCATTGTCACCAGCCGGGACACCCGTTTCGTTACCAAGCTGGACCAGCCCGTTTCCGCCATCATGACGCCCCGGGATCGGCTGGTCACCATCAACGAACACCAGAGCGTGGATGACGCCAAGGAACTGATCCGCCTGCACCGTCTGGAACGGGTGCTGGTGGTGAATGACGACTTCGAACTGAAGGGCTTGATCACCGTTAAGGACATCCTCAAGGCCACCGAACATCCCAACGCCAATAAGGACGACCATGGCCGTCTGCGGGTCGGCGCCGCCGTAGGCGTGGCCGCCGGGACGGAAGAACGGATCGAACGCCTGGCGGAAGCCGGGGTGGATGTGCTGGTAGTGGATACGGCCCACGGCCACTCCCAAGGGGTGCTGGAACGGGTGCGCTGGACCAAGAAAAACTATCCCCATATTCAAGTGATCGGCGGCAACATCGCCACCGCCGATGCGGCCCGGGCCCTGGCCGAATACGGCGCCGACGGCGTCAAGGTGGGGATTGGCCCCGGTTCCATCTGTACTACCCGGATCGTGGCCGGTGTGGGGGTTCCCCAGATCACCGCCATCCATAACGTTTCCGAAGCCCTGAAGGGCACCGGTATTCCCCTCATCGCCGACGGCGGCATCCGTTTCTCCGGTGACATTTCCAAGGCCATTGCGGCCGGGGCCCACGTGGTCATGCTGGGCGGCCTGTTCGCCGGTACGGAAGAAGCCCCGGGGGAAGTGGAGCTCTACCAAGGCCGTTCCTACAAGTCCTATCGGGGCATGGGCTCTCTGGGTGCCATGGCGGCGGGCAGTTCCGACCGTTACTTCCAGGAAACCACCGCCAATGTGGATAAGCTGGTGCCGGAAGGCATTGAAGGCCGGGTGCCCTACAAGGGCTCCGTCCTGGCCGTGGTGCACCAGCTCATGGGCGGTCTGCGTTCTTCCATGGGCTACCTGGGCTGCGCCACCATTGAGGAAATGCACGAAAAGGCGGCCTTCGTGGAAATCACCGCGGCCGGGGTACGGGAATCCCACGTGCACGACGTGCAGATCACCAAAGAAGCTCCCAACTACCACATGGATTAAGCAGTATCCAGGCGCCCCGGGCGCGACGAGGGCGGCGACGAGCCGCCCTTTTTGTATATAAGGCAGATCATGGCTCACCAGAAAATCCTCATCCTCGATTTCGGCTCCCAGGTCACCCAGCTGATTGCCCGCCGGGTGCGGGAACAGCAGGTTTACTGCGAACTCCACTCCTACGACGTTTCCCCGGAATTCATTCGGGACTTCCAACCCGCCGGGATCATTCTCTCCGGTGGCCCCAATTCGGTGTACGAGGCCGAGGAATGGCGGGCGCCCCAGGTGGTGTTTGAGCTGGGGGTGCCGGTGCTGGGGATTTGCTACGGGATGCAGACCATGGCCCAGCAACTGGGGGGCAAGGTGGAAGGCTCTTCCCACCGGGAATTCGGCTTTGCCGAAATCCGCGCCCGGGGCCACTCCAAGCTGTTTAACGGCCTGCAAGACAAAACCAACGCCGAAGGCCACGGCCTCTTGGAAGTGTGGATGAGCCACGGGGACAAGGTGACCGAGCTGCCCGCCGGTTTCCAGGTCATCGGCGGCAATGATTCCTGCCCCATCGCCGCCATGGCGGACGAAGCCCGAGGCTTCTACGGGGTCCAGTTCCACCCGGAAGTGACCCACACCCTCCAGGGCAAGGCCATGATCGGCAAGTTCGTCCATGATATCTGCGGCTGCGGCCAGGACTGGACCATGCCCAGCTACATCGATGAAGCGGTGGCCAAGATCCGCGCCCAGGTGGGCCAGGATGAAGTGATTCTGGGCCTTTCCGGCGGTGTGGATTCCTCCGTGGCCGCCGCCCTGATCCACCGGGCCATTGGCGATCAGCTCACCTGCGTCTTTGTGGATAACGGCCTGCTGCGCCTCAATGAAGCCCAGCAGGTGATGGACACCTTTGGCCGCAACCTGGGGGTCAAGGTCATCCACGTGGATGCCACGGACCAGTTCATGGGCGAACTCAAAGGGGTGACCGACCCGGAAGCCAAGCGCAAGATCATCGGCAAGGAATTCGTGGAAGTCTTCCAGGCCGAGGCCCAGAAGCTGCCCAAGGCCAAATGGCTGGCCCAGGGCACCATCTACCCGGACGTGATCGAATCCGCCGGGGCCAAGACCAAAAAAGCCCACACCATCAAATCCCACCACAACGTGGGTGGCCTGCCCGAAACCCTCAACCTGAAGCTTCTGGAGCCCCTGCGGGAACTGTTCAAGGACGAGGTGCGGGAACTGGGCGTGGCCCTGGGCCTGCCCGCCGAAATGGTCTATCGCCATCCCTTCCCCGGCCCCGGCCTGGGGGTGCGCATCCTGGGGGAAGTGAAAAAGGAATACGCCGACCTGCTGCGCCGGGCCGACGCCATCTTCATCGAAGAACTGCGTAACGGCAAAGACGAAGCCAGCGGCAAAACCTGGTACGACCTGACCAGCCAAGCCTTCGCCGTCTTCCTGCCGGTAAAGAGCGTGGGCGTGATGGGGGACGGCCGCACCTACGAATACGTGGTGGCCCTCCGCGCCGTGCAAACCCAGGACTTCATGACCGCCCACTGGGCCGAACTGCCCTACAAACTCCTGGGCAAGGTCTCTAACCGCATCATCAACGAAGTCCGGGGCCTGAATCGGGTGGTTTACGATATTTCCGGGAAACCGCCTGCTACGATTGAGTGGGAGTGAGGCGGTTATTTAAGCTATTTATTTAATTGTGTTTAGTTGGTGCCATTGATGATGTTTGCTGCATTATCAATGGCATTTTTTATGGCATGAAGTGAACGCTCAAGCGGACGCGTTACCGATACCATGTCAGGTCATAGTGAATGTCAGTGCCAGAACTTTCGTTTCTACCTGAATGGCATCTAATGAGGAATTGGGCATCCATCGCAAAAAAGAGGGTGCATAAACAAGGGGAGCGCAATGCCTTGGGGTATTACAGAACACGTTAACCACCTACAAAAGCTGCTGGTCCCTGGCGTCATCGGAAACTACAACAGCTTCGAAGTAACGGAGATATTCGGCTTCCACCGAGACACCCCGCGACAGCCTTCAAACTTCATGAGTTTGCTTGTTGCAGAGCCTTGCCCGCCGCCGGATGGGAGTCCCCTCAAGCCCGACCTCCTGACCAATAAGCCGATTGAGCTGCGTGGCTCTCCATGGAAATTCGGCGTCGCGCGCTATCGGGTGTCGACGAAACAAGTCCTGCAAGCACTTCAGAATTTCAGCATTGCTGGCGAGTGGAAGCCTGGCATTTCTGCGTTGAAGGTCGGAGCACTTACCCCCATACCTCCGCAATTTGTGCCTGCTGACACAGCGTTTCCACACCCATGGAACGGTGTGCTCAAGAATAACTTCTGGGAAGGCTCCCATGTCCTTGAGCTTTTCGACAGTTTGAAAACAGATGTGAGATTTCTATTGGATGAGCCGAAGCTTCTCAAGCAACTGGCAGCGGACCTGAGACCCTTCGTAAAGATGGGTATTGATGGTCTGTCTGACCGGCTTGGAAATGTTCTCATCCAACTGCCCGTGACTGTCGTGACCACAAAGGTGTCAAGCTCTCAAAACGGGGATTTTCTTGTACAGCCCATCTGGCACAGTACCACGCCCTCACGAAAGTTACGGGTGTCATGTGAGAAGTATGAAGACACAACCGTGGAGGGATACGGCTCCGAAGATGTCGCTGGCTCGCTGGCGAATTTCCCGCTTCACTCACCCGGAGGCGGAGCCCGATATGTTCTATGGGATGACCATAATCAATTAGTGCTTGGCGCATCCGCGCAAACTTCGTTCATTACGAGCATCAGCATGAACATCCATGCTATTGGGGAAAGCGTCAAAACCCGGGATTTCCATAGCCCATTGCCAAATGGAACGCTGGAGCCGGTTGCTGTTCCGCTCATTGAAGAACGGAAGCCAAATGTCATTGGCAAGCCTACAGCCAATCCCCAAAAGCCATGGCGAGATAACAGAGTTTTCAGAGATAGCCTAAAGAACATTTGGGAGAGAAGAGAGTTCGTGCAGTACGGAGGAAAGGCTGGCCCTGACACGAAGAGAGCCTTCGATGACATCCATTGGTTGCTTCAGCAGCATGGCCAGCGTGGCGCATGGTTGTGGGACCCGTTTCTCAATGCCAAGGACGTTCTTGCCACGCTCTTCTACTGCCCACACACAGGTGCGGACTTGCGAGCGCTTACGGCGGGAGAAGAGCCAAAAGCTACTAATGGAAAAGAATCCAATAGCGCCGAACAGCAATCAGCGGCACAAATCAAACCGTCGTTCAAAGATAGGCAGCAGGAAATATTCAGGAATGTCAAAGGTAACTGTCAAGACCTGCACCTGGAGTTCCGCATACGCGAAGGGAGTGCTGGCTGGTCCTTTCACGACCGCTTCTTGATTTTCCCCTCTGATATGGGACCGGCGGCAGCGTGGTCCCTTGGGACATCGGTCAACAGCCTGGGTCAAAAGCATCACATCCTTCAAAAGGTCGCCGATGGCGAGCTGATTCGGCAAGCGTTTCTGGACCTTTGGAACGAACTGAGCGGTAGCGACTATCTCGTATGGAAGACGCCATGAACCCGGCTGCAATGAGTCTTGCCCAGGTCCGCTTTCACGCGGCCTTGACCCCGGGCGCCTCTACGGCACCGCTTGCACTGAGCCAACTACTCACTCAACTCAGCACGGACTCTCAGTTGCAAGTCTTTGACGCCGAACCTATCGGTCACAGCACTGGCGACGAGTTCCCATTTCTACCTTACATGTATGCAATGGGGACGCCTCCTGATGATGCTGCGTCTGCAGCGTGGGAGGCAGCAATACGGTGGTTGCTGACTGCACTTCGAAACTGGGATGCTAGTGTCGGAAATTCACGCAACAAGCTTCGTGCGATGCTTGGCGCAATAACGGCACTAGATGCAAATCTGGCTGGACTCTCCGGTGTAGCCACTCAAGTCGCGTCAACCCAGCTGATTGCGGGTTTACGGCACCTCATAGAGAGCACCGAGGTAGGTCCTGGATTCAATGAATGGCGGTTTCCAGAATTCCGTCAGCAAATCGAATCCTTGGCTAGCAGTGGAAATCTTGAGCGGTTGTGGCAGATGGTCCCCCACATGAACGTCTTCCCGTCGCCAGATTTTCGGTCGGCCGTGGTTTTCATGTTCAACGCCGAACCTGCTGAGCTTGCCGCCATTATTGAGAGTCGAGACGACGTCCTTTTTTCGGCCCTGATTTGCACCGTGCTCGAATCGCAAGCCATAGTCCTTGCATCAAGGGTCAATAACCTAGTATTCAAGTTCGTTAGCGTTGCAATTTCGTGGCAAGACCGCTCGGCAGGTCCCAGCCAAAGCACTCAGAGCACGCTGCAAGCTTTGCTACTTCAAGTTGCACAGACGTCTGCCGCGGACTGGGCTGCGTGGATGCAAGCGTTGTTCAAGGCTCCTGGCCACAACCCATCTCTGGATGCCGCCTTAGGGTCGGTACTTCAACAACTGTCCCAAGTGCACTGGACAGCATTCTTCAAGGCGCTTTCGCTCAACTACTCACACCGAGCAGCAGCGCCAGTTGCAAATACCCTAGTCCCGTTTGCAAACTCAGGAAATACTGCAGGAAAAACCGTGATGTGGGCTATCGCCCATCAAGTCTGGTCTGACTGGGACTACGGAAAGAATGAAGGCGATAGCGCAATGTTTGCCCCTGCCGCCTGCGCTTTAGACTTTCCCGTGGCCATGTATTACGCATCACTGCAAAACCACGACCGCTTAGCAGAGGAACGCAAGCTACAAGAAGCCATCGATACGGTAGAACAAGAATGGTTCACTTCCGTCACGGAATTGGTGACTGAGAGAAACAGGCTCAAGTCCCGACTACGCCTTGTGCAGCATGGGAACGCACTGGCAAATGGGAGCGACCAGGCGCTGCCACCTCCCATTCAGCCGGATGCGGACCAATATGCCCGATCAAGGTATCACTACCACGACGTAAATATTTTTTGAGCCGCTTTTTAGTAGTCGGTCTTCCCGGCAAACAGCCCAGTCAATGGTTAGATGATGTGCTGCGTCAGGCGGTGCTGGTGTGAATATTCCGAGCATGGTATTTCGCATGGTACTTGCAGAACGAGTTGCGATAACTTGTTAATTTATAGTAACAGTTATTCGTCATTAATCATCGAGTGGGAGTGATTTTCTCTAGCTATCGGTAGCTATTGAAAACTGAATGCCAGGCCCCTTCTAGCGTGACGCAGAAGGGGCTTTTTTTGTGTGGGCGCTAACTAAGATTAAAGACCGTATTTTTGACGGTATCTTGTTATGAGAGAGAAGTCTGAATGGCAAGATACCGTCAAATAGTTTTGCGTTGTGACGGTATTTTCTTGCGTAGGAGTGTGTGCTGGATCAGGATTTATGGCGATTAACGAACAACGGTATTAGAGGCGAAAGACAACTTACGGCCAGAAGCGGAAGTATGCAGAAATGCTGTAAAGCAGTCATTGGGCTCTAGTTCCAATGAAAACCGGCTTGCTGGATTTGTCGGTATTTTTTATTCTGTATGTCAGCTTACAAATCCGTTTAGAACATAGGCACAGCGAGGACTCCCATTGAACGACAGCCAGCCGTTTATCATGCAGCCTCCTGCTTACAACGCAGTTTTGATGCCCACATTACGTTAGCTACTGCAATGGAGACTTCGCAGATGACCAAGGAAAGCCCTCTAGGGAAACTCATTACAAGCCTTCAGAAAAAAATTTCGGAGGGCGGTTTAGGCAAGGCCGCAATTGCAGATGCAACGAAAGACCTAGCAAAGCTAGGGTATCAATATGACGAAGAGAGCTTTCCTCCCCTCGTAGGCACGGAAGACTTTACGAGCAATATTTCGGCCTCTCCACGAGACCTTGCTGAGGCTCTTTTATGGAAGCTGGGAAAATGGAAGGCATACAAGAAGTTTTGTGAGAACTACGCCGCAGAGAAGCCGGCACCAACCAAGACCAATGTGGTTTTCTATGCCTTTGCGATGCATCTAAAAGACAAGAAGAACCCGATTTATGACCAGCACGCAATCAGGTCTCTTTGGGCTATCTGCGGAAAATTGTCCGCAGACGAAAGGCTGAAGTTCAAATCGCTACTCTTCGATAAGAAAAACAAGTGGAAGCAGTCTGGCACAGGAAAGAGTGCAATTGATTGCTACAACATTTTCGTCAAACACGTTAATGACTTGGTTTCTATTAGCGAGGGAGCAAGCAAGTCTGAACTTGACCGCTTGATAATGCCTTTAGGTCAGGCAATAAAGGAAGCTACGAAAAAGTATGCTGAATTTGACGCCCTTTGTGGATGGTCTGGCAATGGCTAACAATTCGCTGCAGCCGCGACAACTGTATTGATTCTATTTTGTTGCTACCGATAATTGGGTTGTTGTGAGTTTGTGCAGTTAATTCCCCGTGGGGCGGAATTTTTGAAAACCTGCTTATTTGATAGGTTTTTTATTGTTTAAATTTTTCTCTGTATTTTAAGTGAGATAAAAGTGGTGCTTTTTATGGTGCGTCTGGCTTTGCTGTTATGTCTGTGTCAATCTTTCAAAGAAAAATTTTTTTCAAGTCAATATGATAAATAATGGGAAAACTAAAAATTCTTCGGATTTTTGTGTCTAGCGGAAAAATAGAGTAAAGATGTTGAGTAGGTGCTTGGCTATTCATTTAAGAATCGGTAGCGTTGGTGTTCGGCCACAATTATTTTTGTCGCTATTTTTTATGGCTAGGCCCCTGTATTTAGGTTACCGTTTCCCCTTCATTCCCCCAGGAGTCTTTCGTGCCCCATCATCCTCACCATATCAAGGTCGATTTGCGTCAAGTGGTCTATGCCCTTTCCGATGCCCTGGATTTGGTGGGGATTGACGATGTGGCTCACGGCAAGCGGGTGGGGATTATGGCGGCGGCCTGTGGGCGGGAGCTGGGGTGGAAGTCGGCGGAGTGCGGCTTTATGTTCGATCTGGGGCTGTTGCACGACATTGGGGTGTCGTCCACCAACACCCACCACCATCTGGTCAATGAATTTGACTGGCTTTATTCCCAGACCCACTGCGAAACTGGCTATCGGCTGCTGAAGGATTTTCAGCCCCTGGCCGCCATGGCGGAGCCGGTGCATTTCCACCACACCCATTGGGAACAGCTGGCCGGGCGCCCGGACGTTGCCCTGGAAACCAAGCTGCGGGCCAATCTGATTTATCTGGTGGATCGGGTGGATGCCTTAACGGCCCCTTATTACGCCACCAATACCATGCTGCTCCACGGCGGGGAAATTCGGGACAAGATTCGGGAAGCCACCCCGGTCTATTTTTCCCCGGAACTGACGGCGGCTTTTCTCGCTGTTTCCGAGGCGGAGGCCTTCTGGTTGCAGCTGGAGCCCCGGGGTATTCAGGCCAGCTTGCAGGACATGCTCACCCGGGGCCACCCCCATGAGGCTTCCCTGGGGGAGGTGCGCCAGCTGGCGGAAATTTTTGCCCGTATTGTGGATGCCAAGAGCCCCTTCACCGCCGCCCATTCCCTGGGGGTGGCCCGCCTGGCCAAGCATTTCGCCCAGGCCATGGGGCTGGGGGACGTGATCTGCGAAAAGCTGGAAATTGCCGGGCTGCTCCACGATCTGGGCAAGCTGCGTATTCCGGATGAGGTGCTGGATAAGCCGGGCAAGCTGGATGCCCGGGAGCGCCAGATCATCAACACCCACAGTTTTGAGACCTACCAGATTCTGAGCCGCATCCAGGGCTTTGAAGAAATCGCCCGCTGGGCGTCCTACCACCATGAGGAGCCGGACGGCAGCGGCTATCCCTTCCACCTGAAACTGGCGGCTATGTCCCTGGAAGCCCGGATTCTCCGGGTGGCGGACATTTTCCAGGCCATGGTGCAGGATCGGCCCTATCGCCAGGGCCTGTCCGCGCCCGAGGCTTTGGATTTTCTCCAGGCCCTGGTTGCCCAGGGGCGGGTGGATGGGGCGGTGGTGGCCGTGGCCGCCCGGGATTTACCCGGGGCCATGGCCGCCGCCCTGGCCTGAGGGCGGCTGGCTGCCAGTGGGGCGCCTAAAACTCTGAGGAATCCGACAGGTGCCCCAAGCGGGCCCGCAGGTGGCGGAGTTCTTCCAGTAAATCCATGGCCAGGGCCGCCCCTGCCGTATTGACCCCCAGATCCCGCTGCAAATGGAGGGCCACCCGGGCCCGGCGCAGTTGCAAGCCGGTAAAGCGCCACTCCCCGGGGGCTTGCCCCGCCGGGGCGAGAATGCCTTCTTCCACCAGTTCCACAATGGTTTCCCCCGGAGCGGCGCAGGCCCGGCACAGGTCGGCCAGGGTCAGGTCCGTTTCTTCTTCCAGGATGGAGCCCATCAGGGTGGGCAGGTCGATTTGGGTACGCATGTCGTCCTCCTAGAAAGAACGGGGATGGAAGTCGGGGAAGCGGCGGGCCATGTCCCGGTAAAAATCCTGGGCCGCCGGGGTATCCGCCGGAGGCTGGACCAAACCCAGCACCAGATAAAGATCCCCAGGGGCGGCGGCGGGCAGGCCCTTGCCCCCCAGGCGCAGCTTGCGACCCGGGGCCGAGTTGGGGGGGATTTTCAGGGAAACGCTGCCGTCCGGGGTGGGGACTTCCAGGGTGGTTCCCAGGGCCGCTTCCCAAGGAGCCAGGGGCAGGTCCAGAAAGACATCCTTATCCACCACCCGGTAGCGGGGATGGGGGCGGAATTCCACTTCCAGGTACAAATCCCCCGGGCTTCCTTGTCCCAGGCCAGGGCCGCCCTGGCCCGCCAGCCGGATATGCTGGCCGGCCCGAATGCCCCGGGGAATAGTGACTTGCAGCTGCCGTTCCCGATTCCGTAGCCGCCCCTGGGCATCCACTTCCGGCACGTTGAGGTGCAGGGTCTGGGTGCTGCCCCGGTAGCTGTCTTCCACGTCGATGAGGAGCTTGGCCTGGTGATCCTGGCCCCGACTCTGGAAGCCCCTTTCCTGCCCGTGGCCGCCTCCCTGGGCCCGGGCGCCCTGGCCGAAGAGGTTGGCGAAAAAGTCGCTGAAATCCCCGGCGTTAGCCCCGGCAAAATCGGCGCCGGCGCCATCAAAGTCCGTTTTCCATTCCGGTGGCGCCTGGAAGTCCTGGCCGGCTTTCCAGTTGGCGCCCAGACGGTCGTAGGCGGCCCGTTTTTCCGGGTCTTTCAGGACCTCGTAGGCTTCCCCCACCTCCTTGAAGTGGGCTTCCGCATCCGCTTCCTTGCTCACGTCCGGGTGATATTTCCGGGCTAGCTTGCGGTAGGCCCGTTTAATGTCTTCCGGGCTAGCGTCCCGGGTTAGGCCCATGATCTGGTAATAGTCCTTGAATTCCATGTTGCCTCCCGTCAAATCCCGGAAAAGAGTGCTTTCGGGCTCTTTCCGGTGGGGTAGGGGAGGGCGCTTAGGGGCGTCCCATCCCCGCCTTCCCTTGGGTTTATCACAATGGCCGGTATATGGGGGCGAAGTTTTTCGGTGGCAAGGGGGGGCTCTGGCTAGCCGGGCCGCAGGCGGCTCATGGCCAGCCCGGCAGCGGCGGTTCGGGTTTCCACCCCCAGCTTTTCATAGACGTGTTCCAGGTGCTTATGCACGGTGCGGGGGCTGGTGCCCAGGATGTCCCCAATGTCCTTGTTGGTCTTGCCCAGGGTGAGCCAGTAAAGCACCTCCGCCTCCCGCTGGGTGAGGTGGAAGGCGGTGATGAGGGCGTCCAGGGTGGCCGCGTCGTCCTCTTCCCGCAGCACCACCAGCCATTCCCCTTCCTCCCCGTCCTCGGTCTGATCGTGGAAGGAGGCCAGCAGGCGCCGCCCGTCCTGATTGAGGAGCACGCCCCCCGGCTCCCGACCCTCCCGCCGGGCCCGTTCCGCTTCTCCGATCCAATTCACCAGGGCGGGGGGAGCCACCCCTTCCGCCTGGCCGAAATAGGCCTGGAGCAGGCGCCGGGCCAGGGGGGTTTCCCAGACCAGCCGGTTGTCCCGGGCCCGCACGGCCACGGTGGCCTGGCCAAAGGCGTCCAGGGCGGTGCGGGCTTGGCGCACCTGGCGGGCGTTCTGCATATGGGCGGCAATGCGGGCCAGCACTTCCTGGGGACGGATGGGCTTGGTGACGTAATCCGCGCCCCCCACGCTGAAGGCCGCCACCACGTGCTCCGTTTCCGTCAGGCCGGTCATGAAGACAATGGGAATGGCCTGGGTGAGAAAGTCTCCTTTCAGGCGCCGGGCCACCTCAAAGCCGTCCATGCCCGGCATTACCGCGTCCAGCAGAATAACGTCGGGCAGGCTCTGGCGGGCCCGTTGCAGGGCCGATTCCCCTTCCGTGGCCACCAACACGGTGTAGCCCGCCTCATCCAGGGCGTCGTGGAGCAGAGAAAGGTTTTCCGGCACATCGTCCACGATCAGAACAATGTTGCCCGGGGCGGGGGTGGGGGCGGTCAAGACGCTTCCTTTCTTGGGACAGAGGCTGCCGGGGCGGGGGCGGCCTGGGGCCCTTCCAGTTCCCGGAGCAGGAGGGCCAGCATGGCCTCGAACTGGAAGCGCCGGGCCAGGTCTTCCATGACCCGGACAAATTCAGCGCATTGGGGGTGGTCGGCGGCCACGGCCCGGAGTTTTTCCTTAAGACCCCGGGGGTAGCCCAGTTCCACCAGTTCCCGCAGGGCCCGCAGGTCTTCCGGGGGCGGCGCCAGCAGGGGCAGGGGCGCCGAAGGAACGGGGGGCGGGGCCGGGGGCTGGGGTGCGGTGACCCATTCTAGCTCCAGCCGTTGGCCGATCCAGGCCAGGAGTTCGGCCACCTTGATGGGCTTGAGGAAAAATTCCTCCGGCTCGGGCCGGTCCTTGGGAGCTTCCTTTTCCAGGCCCCCCAGGCCCTTTTCGTAGGCGTTGGCGGAAATGATGGCCACCGGGGCATCGCTTAAGCGTTCCCGGCGCAGGCGGGCCAGGGTTTCCCAGCCGTCAATGCCGGGCATGGCCAGGTCGAGGAAAATCAGGTGGGGCTGGAAGTCGGCTACCCGTTCCAGGCATTCCAGGCCGGACCCGGCCTGTTCCACCTGAAAGCCCAGGGGCTCCAGCACATTGGCCAGCAGTTCCCGGTCCACCCGTTCGTTATCCACCACCAGAATGCGGCGGCGGATGCCCTTGTAGCCCACGGGCTGGCGCACCGGCTCCGCCTGGGCGCTGGGTCCGGCCTCGATGCGGGGCAGGAAGAGGCGGATGCGGAAGGTGGTGCCTAGCCCGGGCTGGCTTTCCACGGTCATTTCTCCGCCCATGAGGTCGGTGAGCATCTTGGCAATGGTGAGGCCCACCCCGGAGCCGCTGGCGGCCCCGCCCCGGCTGGCGCTGCCCCGTTCAAAGGGCTCGAAAATCCGGGCCAGTTCCGCCGGGGCAATGCCCGGCCCCGAATCCCGGATTTCAAAACGGGCCATTTCCTGGCGGTAGCGGAGGTGGAAAACCACTTTCCCCCGCCGGGTGAATTTCACCCCGTTGCCCAGGATATTGATGAGAATCTGGCGCAGGCGCTGCTCGTCGGCCCGTACCCGAGCTGGCAGATGGCCCTCCTGCTCGAAGCGGAAGGTGAGCCCCTTGTTGCGGGCCTGGAGCTCGAACATGCCGACGATCTGCTGGATGAAGGGGGGAAAGTCCAGGGGACGCACGTCCAGGCTCATTTTGCCGCTTTCAATGCGGGCAATGTCCAGGGTGCCTTCGATCACCGACAGCAGGTGGTCGCCACTGCGCCGGATGACCTGGACCGCCTGCTGGCGCTGGGGCGGAATGGATTCGTCCCCCTCCAGAATCTGGGCGTAGCCCAGGATGCTATTCAAAGGGGTGCGCAGCTCGTGGCTGATGGCGGTGATGTAGCGGGTCTTGGCCTGATTGGCCTGTTCCGCCGCCGCCTTGGCCCGTTGCAGCAGTTCATCCGTGCGCCGGTGGGATTCGATTTCCCGCATCAGGAGATGGGTCTGGCGATTGGATTCCTCCTGGGCCACCTTACGGCTTTTGTGGGTCAGCACCAGCCACCAGGCCACAATGCCGCTCACCAGGGTGAGGGCGGCAAAGACCCGGAGGAAGGTCTGTTGCAGCCGGGGCACCAGCAGGCTTTCCCCGGGGCCCAGGGCCAGGTATTCGTGGTAGTAGAGCAGCCCCAGGAGGGCGGCCAGGGCGGGCAGAATCCCCGCCATGAGCAGGAGGTAATGGCCCAGCCCCGTTTCCAGGTAGCGCCGGGCCCGGGGCGGCAGCAGGCGGGCGAGGAGGGCGGACCACTGGGCCCCCAGGCGGGCGTGGGGTTTGCAGAGGTCGTTGCAGCGGGCGTCCAGGGAACAGCAGAGGGAGCAGATGGGGCCCTGATAGGCCGGGCACCAGGCCATGTCCTGGGATTCGTATTCGTTGTCGCAGATGCAGCAGCGCTGATGCCCCGGGGCGGCGGCCTCCGGCTGGCGGGCCAGATAATAGCGACCGCCGGTGAGCCAGGCCAGGAGGGGGCTGGTGATCAGGGCGGTGGCGGCGGCCACCAGACAGGCGTAGGGGCGCAGACCCGGACCGAACAGGCCGACGAACACGGCCACGGAGCAGAGGGAGGCCAGGGCCATGGCCCCTACCCCCACCGGGTTGATGTCGTAAAGGTGGCCCCGCTTGAATTCAATGCCCGGGGGGGACAGGCGGAGGGGTTTGTTGATAACCAGATCCGCCACCACGGCGGTCATCCAGGAAATGGCGATATTGGAATAGAGGCCCAGCACCTGGCCCAAGGCCTGGAACACGTCCATTTCCATGAGCATGAGGGCGATCAGGGTGTTGAAGACCATCCACACCACCCGGCCCGGATGGCTGTGGGTGAGCCGAGCGAAGAAATTGGACCAGGCCAGGGAGCCCGCGTAGGCGTTGGTGACGTTGATCTTTAGCTGGGAGAGGATGACGAAGGCGGCGGTGGCGGCCAGGGCCCAGAAGGTGTTGGGGAACACGTGGGAAAAGCCGATGAGGTACATCTGGTTGGGGTCCACCGCCTTGCCCGCCGGAATGGCGTTGCGCAGGGCCAGATAGGCCAGCAGGGCGCCCCCCAACATTTTCGGCACCCCCAGGAAGACCCAGCCCGGCCCCCCCATGACTAGGCCTAGCCACCAGCGTTTGCGATTGGCCCGGTCCCAGGGCGGCATGAAACGCAGATAGTCCGCCTGTTCCCCCATCTGGGTAATGAGGGCCATGCCCACGGTGAGGGCGGCGCAGAAGAGGCCCGGGTCGAAGCTCCCCCCGTTCCCCCGGGTACCCGGATAGCGCCACAGCCCGGCCAGAGTCTCCGGCTCCTGCCAGAGGAGGAAGACGTAGGGCAGCACCAGGAGCAGCACCCAGAGGGGCAGGGTAATGGCCTGGAGCTTGCTGATGGCCGTAATGCCGTGGGTCACCAGGGGAATGATGAGCAGGGCGCAGAGCAGGTAGCCCCAGGCTGGGGGAATGTGGAAAAACAGCTCCAGGGCGTAGGCCATGATGGCCGCTTCCAGAGCAAAAAAAATAAAGGTGAAGCTGGCGTAGATCAGGGAGGTGATGGTGGAGCCCAGGTAGCCGAAGCCGGCCCCCCGGGTGAGCAAATCCATATCCACCCCGTAGCGGGCGGCGTAATAGCTGATGGGTAGGCCCATGAGGAAAATGAACAGGCCGGTCATCAAAATGGCCCAGAAGGCATTGATGAAGCCGCTGTCCACCAGCATGGTGGCTCCCACCGCCTCCAGCACCAGGAAGGAGGCGGCGCCGCCAAAGGCGGTGTTGGCCACCTTCATGGCCGTCCAGCGCCGGGCCCCGTGGGGGGTGAAGCGCAGGGCGTAATCTTCCAGGGTTTCGTTGGCCACCCAGGTGTTGTAATCCCGGCGCACCTTCATGACCCGCTGCACCGGATCGGGAGCGGGGGCGGCAGGCGGGGTCTGGGGGGGCTGGGACATGGGGATGGAATCCGGTGGCACGGTGGCAAAGGGCTCGGTAACAAGGGCGCCTGACCGGCGGCCAGAGAGCCAGGCGCTAGTGTACGAAGCCCCAGCCCATCTGACCACTCTCCCGGAACAAAAAGACTGGCAGCCGGGAAAGGGAGAAAAGGGCCCGTGGCGTTTCCCGGGCGGGTTTCCCCGGGGCCCGTTTGGCGCTATCTTAGGCGGCCTTTCCTTCTGCCTTTACCGGCACATGCGGCCCGCCTACTATCCCCGCTCCTTCCTCAAGCTCCTGCTGCTGGCCTTTTTCGCCGCGGCCCTGCCCCTGGTGGTGGCCCTGGTTCAGGCTTCGTTTCAGGTGGACAGCCTGGCCAAGCAAAGCCAGCGGGCCGTGGGGCAGACGGCCCGGGCGGCCCGGGCCAGCCGCCAGCTGCTGGAACAGACCGTGGCCCTGGAACGGGCGGCCCGCCAATACCTGGTACTGGACGATCCCACCCTGCTGGAGGACTACGCTACCCTGCGGGGCCGTTTCAAATCCACCAGCAGCGAACTCTCCCTACTGCCCCTGGACGATGAACAGCTGCGGGAGCTGAACCGCACCATTGACGGGGAGGCGGCCCTCTACGATCAGCTGCGCAAACCCCACGGGGCGGACAAGGTCCGGCTGGCGGAAAGCTACGGAGAACTCACCGATGCGGCCCGGGGGGTGCAGCGCATCAGCAATGACCTGATCGACCGGGAAATGGACCGGCTCCAGGATCAGGCGGAAACCACGGAACGGCTGCTCTGGCGCCAATTGCCTTTGATGCTCCTCCTCGGAGTGGGGGTCTCGGGCCTGGCTGCCTTTTACATCACCCGGCCCCTGCGTCGCCTGGAAGGGGCGGTGCGGCGCCTGGGGGACGGGGATCTGGAAAGCCCGGTCCAGGTTCGGGGACCGGCGGATCTGGAAAGCCTGGGGCGGCGCCTGGATTGGCTGCGCCGCCGCCTGGGGGAGCTGGAAGTCCAAAAAGCCCGTTTCCTCCGTCACGTTTCCCATGAACTGAAAACCCCCCTGACCGCCCTGCGGGAGGGCACGGAACTCCTGGCGGACGGCAGCATGGGGGCCCTGGCCGAGCCCCAGCGGGAGGTGCTGGGGATTTTGCAGGCCAAGACCCGCCAGTTGCAGACCCTGATTGAGCGCCTGCTCAATGTGCAGCGCTCCCTGGACGAACTGGGGCGCTTGAGCCCGGAGCCTCTGGCCCTGGATGAATTGGTGCGCCGGGGGGCGGCGGAACAGCGTCTGGCGGCGGAAGCCCACGATCTCCGTTTCACCGAGACCCTGGCCTCTCTCACCGTCATGGGGGACCGGCAGAAGCTGGCCACCGTGGTGGATAACCTGATTTCCAACGCCATCAAGCATTCTCCCCCCGGTGGTATGATCGCCCTCTCCTTGCAGAAGCAGGGCCGGGAAGCCTGGCTGGAAGTGACCGATCAGGGCCCGGGAGTGCCCGCCGCCGATCGGGAAAAAATCTTCGACTGGTTCTATCTGGGGCGGGGCGGCGACCCGGCCCCATCCCCCGTTCCCGGTAGCGGTCTGGGCCTGCCCATCGCCCGGGAACTGGCGGAAGCCCACCATGGCCAGCTCACCTTGGTGAGCGTGGCCCCGGAAGGGGCCCGTTTCCGCCTCACCCTGCCCTTATCCGAATCCCCACGTTCATGACTGTGTTATCCCTGCCTTCCCTGATTCCCCTGGGCCGCCGCGCCGGTCTTCTGATTCTCCTGGCCGGTCTGGCCGCCTGTAGCCATCTGCCCCACATGGGCAATGGGGCGACCACCCCGGCGGTGGATGAGGGGCGCCTGGTGCTGGACACCATTGCCTACGCCCAGAAGACCGCCGCTGCCTCCCCGGACACCCAGCGCCGGGAACTGAACGAAGCCCAGCAGGCCTTTGGCCGGGAACATTCCGCTACCAACCGGCTGCGCTACGGCACCCTCCTGGCCCTGCCCACCCTGACCCTGGAGGATGAGGGCCGGGCGGCGGCCATCCTGGAACCTCTCACCGCCACGGGCAACGGCCCGGTGCGTCAGTTCGCCGGGCTGCTCCTGGCCCAGGTGACGGACCGGGTGCGGGAAAAACGCCGCAGTACCCAGCTCAAGGAACAACTGGCCCAGTTAAAGGCCATTGAGCGCCAGCTCATTGACCGGGGCAAGGCGGGGAAATAGCCATGGCCAACCTTTTGCTGGTAGATGACGATCCGGACATCCTGCGTTTGCTGGCTCTGCGCCTGTCCACCGCCGGACACCGGGTGCGCAGTGCGGATGGGGGGGAGGGTGCCCTGGCCCTTTTCGACGCGGAACGGCCCGATCTGGTCATTACGGACCTGAAAATGGGGGGCATGGACGGCCTCGCCCTGTTTGACGCCATCCAGCGCCGGGCGCCCACCCTGCCGGTGATCGTGCTCACCGCCCATGGCACCATTCCGGATGCGGTGGCCGCCACCCAGCGGGGGGTCTTCGGCTTTCTCACCAAGCCCTTCGACGGCAAGGAACTGCTGGCCAAGGTGGATCAGGCCCTGGCCCTGGCCGCTCCGGCCGGGGAGGTGGAAGCCTGGCGCCAGGACATTGTGGGCACCAGCCCGGCCCTGGCCGAGGTGTTGGAACGGGCCCGGCTGGTGGCTGCGTCTGACGCCAGCGTTTTCATTGCCGGAGCCTCGGGCAGCGGCAAGGAACTCCTGGCCCAGGCCATCCACCGGGCCAGTCCCCGGGCCCAGATGCCCTTTGTGGCCATCAACTGCGCGGCGATCCCGGAAAACCTCCTGGAATCGGAACTGTTCGGCCATAAAAAGGGGGCGTTTACCGGGGCTACCTACAACCATACCGGGCTGTTCCAGGAAGGGGAGGGGGGCACCATTTTCCTGGATGAAATCGGCGACATGCCCTTGCCCCTCCAGGCCAAGCTGCTACGGGTTTTACAGGAGCGCCAGGTGCGTCCGGTGGGGGCGTCCCAACCCCTGCCCGTGGATGTGCGAGTGATTTCCGCTACCCACCGCCATTTGGAGGATCAGCTGGCCCGGGGCGCTTTCCGGGAAGACCTCTATTACCGCCTCAATGTGGTGACCCTGCGTCTGCCCGATCTGGCGGAGCGCCGGGAGGATATTCCGGCCCTGGCCAACCATTTCCTGCGCCGCACCGCCCAGCGCTACGGCAAATCCGTCACCGCCTTTGCCCCGGAAGCCCTGGAGCTGCTCATGGCCGCCCCTTGGCCGGGCAACGTGCGCCAGTTACAGAACGTGGTGGAGCAGGCGGTGGTCCTTTCCCCCGCCGGGGGCGGGCTGATTCCGGCGGTGCTGGTCCAGGGGGCCCTGGACCGCTCCGCCACCGGACTGGTGCCCCTGGATGACGCCAAGCGGGATTTCGAGCGGGATTATCTGGTGCGCCTGCTGCGCCTCACCGGGGGCAGCGTTTCCCAGGCCGCCCGTCTGGCCCAGCGCAACCGTACCGAGTTCTACAAGCTTCTGGAGCGGCATCAGCTGGATGCCAAGCTCTTCAAGGCCGGGGACGCCTGAGGGGCTTTCCCAAGGCTCCCAGGGGCGTTTCCCCTTGGCCTCCCGGTCTTCCCTGGGCCGGTTTCTCTTCCTTTTTTCTCTCCGATCCGAGGTTGGCGTAAGGCCGACCCCTGGCCTTTTTTCTGGCCCCTTCTCCTGACGCTCGGGCATCCCCCTATCCCTGCCTGACCCCCTGTCGGGCCCGCTCATCCCCTGTCGGGCCCGCTCATCCCCTGTCGGGGCTGCCCGACGGCCAATTCCTAAGTATTTTCAATGGCTTCTGTCCGGTGCCAGAAAAGCTGTCGGGCCAGCCCGACAGAATAGTTCAGCCCTTACCCGAGGATATTTTTACAACAACCTGATTCCTATGGATATTTTTGTCCTGGCATGGGGCTTGCGATAAAGGAGACAAAGCGCATCTGCCGATGCGCAGCAACCGGAGGAATCCACCATGAAACTGATCCATCTTCTTTTGCTGGCCGCCCTGGTGGGCGGTTCCGACCTGGCCCAGGCCCGGGGCCTGGACGGCGATGCCATTCTGGCTGGCGGTGTGGGCGGCGCGGCGGGCGCCGCCATCGGTTCCGCCATGGGCGGCCGGGACGCGGCCATTATCGGTGGCGCCCTGGGCGCGGCGGCCGGGGTCTCCATGGCCAGCCGGCCCGTTGCCCAGGTGCGCTATGACCGGCCCCGTTACGTGGTGGAGCGCCCCTATTACACGGCGCCTCCCCGCTATGTGGAACCGGCCCCCGTGTATTGGGCACCGCCCCGTCCTGGTCCCGGCTACTGGGGCCCTCCCGGGCGGGGCTGGGGGCATCACCATCACGACCATTGGGACTGAGTTCCCGGCCCCCTTGTCCCTTCTGTCCCCCCTTCCCCTTTAAGGAGTTTCCCCATGGATAGCACTCTGAACGTACCTGCGCCGGAACGGCACGACGGCCCCAAGCCCCAACGTCCTCACCCGGTGGTGGTGGCCGCCGCCGTCTCCCTCACCGTATTCAGCCTGCTGGGTATTGGCGCCATTACGGGCCTGGTGCCTACCGCCCATTCGGAAAAAGCCGGGGATTCCCCCGCCCTGAGCCGGGCCCTGCCGGATAGGGAGGCGGCTCCTGGCTCGGAAGAGGATGCCCCCGTGCCTTCTGCCTCGGCGGACCGTTCCGATATCCGGGCGGCGGTGGCCGCTTCTTCCCGGGGTACTGCTGCACCCCGGGAAGAAGCCCGCCCGGCGGCGCCGGCCCATAGTTCCCCCCCTGCCACTTGCGCCCGCTGCGGCGTGGTGCAGGCGGTGCGGGAGGTGCAGCGGGAAGGCAAGGCCTCCGGTCTGGGAGCCGTGGCTGGCGGGGTGGCGGGGGCCGTGGTGGGTAACCAGTTCGGCCGGGGCAATGGCAATGCGGCCATGACCCTGTTGGGGGCAGCCGGTGGCGCCTTTGCCGGTAACAGTATTGAGAAAAACATGCACAAGGAGACCAGCTATCGTATCACCGTGCGCATGGATGACGGTTCCTATCGCACCATCGCCCAGAACTATGTGCCGGCGGTGCAATCCGGGGACCGGGTCAAGGTGACCAATGGCAGCGTGGCTGCCATTCCCTAACCGGGCTGCCGCCCTAGATGGGGCGGGCCCCTTCTTTTAAGCAGTCATGATTTGGAGATAACTATGCATACCCTGACCCCAAGTTTGCACCGGATGGCCCCACGCCTGGGGGCCTCCGGGCTGACCCTGGCCCTGGTGCTGGGGGTGGCTTCCCTGGCGGGCTGCGGTACTAATCCCAGCCGCCAGCAGATTGGCACTGCCACCGGCGCCGTGGTGGGCGGCCTGGTGGGTTCCTCCCTGACCTTCGGTAGCACCGGCGGTACGGTGGTGGGCGCTGCCGTGGGCGGCGTGATCGGCAATGAAATCGGCAAAAACATGGAGCATCGCCGCCGCTAGCGTTTGTAAGACCATCTCTCCCTTTGGCCGGAACGGAAGCGGGGGCGCTTCCCTCCGGCCTTTTTTTATGGGGAGCGTTGGGTGATTGGCCCGATAGAAACACAATATCTGGCACTTTCCCCGAGGGCTGAGGCGTATTGGCTTGAGAAAGACATGGAAAAACGGGCGCTGGTGCCGAACATGCCCGTTACCCCACGGTTTAACCGCTGGTCGCCCTGCTAGCAGCGCCTTCCCAGTAGCTTGAAGCGTTAGATATGTGTTCTGCCCTTCATACATTCCTGCGGGGAAGGAGGTGGCTGGCTTGGCCCAAACTACCGGTGGAGGCGCCTTTGGATGACCCCCTTGATCCTATCAAGGGCCTCAACTCGCTGGGCCCTAGGGGCCGTTCCTCCTTTACAAGGCCCGAGCGGTGTTCCCTTCAAGTTGGGATGAAATATAAAAATGAAGGGATTTTTGCAAAAAAACTATTGTCGGATATTTTTCTAAAATATTACCGGTTGCGCCACAGTAAACCTGTTTGTCATAGAATTCGCCAATGGGGCCGGGTTCGGCGCCGGGAATGTTGGGAGAATGGTCATGGCGATGTTGCAACGTTTACGGGTTTCCACCCGGATGCAGTTACTGGTGGGAACCACCTTATTGGGCTTGATTTGCCTGTGTGTCACCGCCCTCTTTGAAATCCGCTCCACCATGATCGTGGATCGTAAGGAAAAGGTGCGGAATCTGGTTGAAGTTGCGGTGGGTACATTGGCCCACTACCAGCAGCAAGTCCAAGGGGGGCAACTGACGGAAGAGGGGGCAAAACAGGCAGCAAAAGCCGCGTTGCGAGGGATTCGCTTTGGGGATAAGGATTACTTCTTCATTTATTACGGGGATGGGGTTAATTTCCTCCTCCCCACCAAGCCGGAATTTGAAGGTAAGAACAAGCTGGATTTAAAGGACAGTCAGGGCCGCCTGTTTATCCAGGAGCTTTTGGCTGCGGCGGAGCGGGGCGGCGACTTTGTGGAATACCTCTTCCCTCGGGCTGGGCAGACCAAGCCGGAACCTAAGCTGGGCTACGCCGCGCCTTTTAAACCTTGGAACATGATGGTCGGGGCCGGGGTCTATATCGACGATATTGATCAACAGTTTTATCAGGCGGCCTGGGTGCTGGGAGGCATTTCCTTCGTGCTGCTGGCTTTGTTAAGCCTCCTAGGTTGGCGTATTGGGGGGAGCGTGCTGCGCCAGTTGGGGGGCGAGCCAGTCCATGCCACGGCCATTATGCAGCGCATTGCGGAAGGGGATTTGACGGCGGATGTGGGGCGGGCGGAAGCAGGGAGCCTGCTCCACGCCCTGGGCACCATGACCGCCGCCCTGCGCAGCATGGTGGGAGAAATCAACGGACACGCCAACCAACTGGTGGGCAACGCCTCCCAAATCTCCCAGGCCTCCGACCAGGTGGCCCAAGCCGCGGTGCAACAGTCCGACGCCACCTCCGCCATGGCCGCGGCCATTCAGGAACTGACGGTCAGCTCCAACCATATTTCCGACAGCGCCCGGGACAGCTCCCAGGATTCCCGGGACGCGGCCCAGGAAGCCAGCCAGGGCACGGCCCGGGTAGGCCAGGCAGCGGCCGCCATCGGCCAGATCGCCACCACCGTGACCCAGGCCTCCACCCAGATCCGGGCCCTGGAAGAGCGGGCCAACCAGGTCTCCTCCATCGCCAACGTGATTAAGGACATCGCCGGGCAGACCAACCTCCTGGCCCTGAACGCCGCCATTGAGGCCGCCCGGGCCGGAGAGCAGGGCCGGGGCTTTGCCGTGGTGGCGGACGAAGTGCGCAAACTGGCGGAACGGACCGCCAAGGCTACGGCGGAAATCGAAGACATGATCCAGGGCATCCAGGCGGACACCGAATCCGCCGTCACCGCCATGGACATGGCCCTGCCCGAAGTGGAACAGGGGGTACAACTGGCCGAATCCGCCTCCGCCTCCCTCAAAGCCATCGAAGAAGGAGCCAAGCGCACCCTGCAACGGGTCGGCGAAGTGGCCGACTCCACCCAGGAACAAAGCGCCGCCAGCACCTCCATCGCCCAGCGGGTGGAGCAGATCGCCAACATGGTGGAAGAAACCACCACCATCATTCGCCAGACGGCGAACAACGCCCACCAGCTAGAAGCCATCGCCAGCGATCTGAAGACCATGGTGGGCCATTTCCGGGTGTGAGGTGCGGAGCGGCAGGAAGACGGTGAAGGGAAGGAACGCTGAGGCAAAGGCCGGGGGGGCTTCTTCCCGGCTAGAAAGCCTTAGCCCGCACGCCCCTTGGCCCACTCAACCTAAAAAAGCGTCTTTCGGGGCGCTTTTTTTGTGCCTATCGCTTTCTGGACAGAGGAGGTTAAGGACGCCTCTTGGGCTGCTGACGGGAGCTTGTTAGGTGTGGGGTTCTCCTTCGAGGTTTTTTGGGCCTTCCCCGTTGACGGGCTCTTACATTGAAAGCACCAATGACCGTCTCCAGGTTATCCAGGCCTTGCCCGGGAAATGCTCAATAAAAAAGCGCCTCGAGGGGCGCTTTTTTGCTTTGCTCCGAAGGGCTGGGCCAGCCAGCCTAATTAGGCCGCCGGGCCGTTGCCCTTGTGGTTCTGGATAACTTGCAGCAGTTGGGCGAAAACCTTGGGATTGCCCGCTACCAGATTGCCCGTTTCCAGATAGGTGGCTTCCCCGGCTAGATCGCTCACCAGACCGCCTGCTTCGCTGATCAGCAGGGTGCCGGCGGCCATGTCCCAGGGGGCTAGGCCGAATTCCCAGAAACCGTCCAGGCGACCGCAGGCCACCGCGGCCAGATCCAGGGAAGCGGCGCCCGGGCGGCGCATGCCCGAGGTGGTTTGGCAGAGTTCTTTGAAAATAGCCAGGTAGCTGTCGATATGGTCGAATTCCCGGTAGGGGAAGCCGGTGCCCAGGAGGGATTCCTGGAGTTTGGTGCGCTTGCTGACCCGGATACGCCGGTCATTGAGGAAGGCGCCCCGGCCCTTGGAGGCGGTGAAGAGCTCGTTCCGGTTGGGGTCGTACACCACCGCCTGGGTGATCTGGCCGTTGTGGGCCAGGGCGATGGAAATGGCGTACTGGGGGAAGCCGTGGATGAAGTTGGTGGTGCCGTCCAGAGGGTCGATAATCCACTGGAATTCCGCATCGCTGGCCCCGGCCAGGCCGCTCTCTTCTGCTAGAATGCCGTGGTTGGGATATGCCTCCCGCAGGGTTTCGATAATGGCGGTTTCGGCCGCCTGATCCACTTCGGTAACGTAATCGCTTTGACCTTTGCTGGCGACCTTGATCAGGTCCAGGTCGTTGGAAGCGCGGTTGATGATCTGACCGGCGCGGCGTGCGGCCTTAACGGCAATGTTCAGGGCTGGATGCATGGTGTTTTGAAAGAACTTTCGGGGCGGCTTGTCGGGGGAAAACTTCCGGGAAGACCGCCCAAAACTATTTGGAAAAACGGTATTTTACTATGACCCCGGCTGCCGCGCTTGAGCGCATCCGTATTGTTCTTTGTCAGACCAGCCACCCGGGCAATATCGGCGCCGCCGCCCGGGCCATGAAAACCATGGGGCTGACCCGGCTTTATCTGGTCAATCCCAAGCATTTCCCTGATCCGGAAGCGGAGGCCCGGGCCTCCGGGGCCGGGGATGTGCTGGCCCAGGCCCATGTCTGCGCCACCCTGAATGAAGCCCTGACGGGCACCGTCTTCGCCTCTGCCCTCTCTGCCCGACGCCGGGATTTGGGTCCGGACCCGGAACCGGCCCGGCAAGGGGTGCAGGACGTGCTGGCCCACGTGGGGGAGGGGGATGTGGCCCTGGTCTTCGGCGGAGAAACCTCCGGCCTGACCAATGAAGAAGTGTCCCGCTGCAACCGGCTGGTGACCATACCGGTGAATCCGGACTACGGTTCCCTGAACCTGGGCTCCGCCG